>NZ_QTQP01000028.1 GCF_003854275.1 Burkholderia sp. Bp8963 | reverse complement strand
CTTCCGCTCGTTGGGCCTTCCGTCGCTGGGTCCATCGCCGATCAACTGATCCGAACCGCCGTGTACGGACCCGTACGCACGGTGGTGCGGGAGGGGTCGGGCCGCGAGGCCTGCCCCTATCCCAATTTGCGCCGACCGGTGCTGCGTTCAGTGTGCGGCCGATGCCGCCGCGCCCGCATCGCCGCCTCCCGCACGCTCGGGCTTCGTGATCCAGATCAGCGCGATCAGCAGCACGAAGATCGCGGCCGAGATGTAGAACAGGTCGTTCACGCCGAGCTGCGCGGCCTGCTGCGTGGCCATGTTGTTGATCAGGCCATGCGCCTGCTGCTGGGTCAGGCCGAGATTGCCCATCTGCGTGACGGCCTGGTTGAACGTCGGGTTGTACGCGTTCGCCTGCTCGACCAGTTGCGCGTGGTGGAAGTTGTTCCGGTGATCCCAGGCGGTCTGGAAGATCGACGTGCCGATGCCGCCGCACATGATCCGCACGAAGTTCGACAGGCCCGACGCCGCGGGAATGCGGTGGCCCGGCAGGCCGGACAGCGTGATCGACACGAGCGGAATGAAGAAGCCGGCCATCGCGATGCCCTGCACGAGCGTCGGCAGCGTCAGCGACCATTCGTCGACGCCCGTCGTGTAGCGGGAACGCATCCAGAAGCACAGCGCAAAGGTCAGGAACGACGCTGTCGAGATATAGCGCGGATCGGTGCGCGGCAGATACTTCCCGGTGAGCGGCGACAGCAGGATCGCGAACAGGCCGACCGGCGCCATCACGAGACCGGCGTCGGTCGCGGTATAGCCGATCTGCGTCTGCAGCCACAGCGGCAACAGCACGAGGTTGCCGAAGTACAGGCCGTACCCGATCGACAGCGCGACCGTGCCGCCGGTGAAGTTCCGCATGCGGAACAGCGACAGATCGACGACCGGGTGCTCGGCGGTGAGCTCCCAGATGACGAAGAACGCGAACGCGATGACGGCGGTCAGCGCGAGCACGATGATGGTCGTCGACGCGAACCAGTCGAGATCCTTGCCCTTGTCGAGCATGATCTGCAGCGAGCCGACCCAGACGACCAGCAGCGCGAGGCCAACGCCATCGATCGGCGCGCGCCGCACCGCCGACTCGCGCTGGCGGTAGATCATCCACGTCGCGGCCGCGGCGGCGATGCCGACCGGGATGTTGACGTAGAAGATCCAAGGCCACGAGTAGTTGTCAGAGATCCAGCCGCCGAGGATCGGGCCGGCGACGGGCGCGATCAGCGTCGTCATCGCCCACAGCGCGAGCGCCATCGGCGCCTTCGCACGCGGATAGCTCGAGAGCAGCAGCGCTTGCGACAACGGAATCATCGGGCCGGCAACCGCGCCTTGCAGCACGCGCGATGCGAGCAGGAACGGCAGGTTGGGGGAGAGCCCGCACATCCACGACGAAATCACGAACAGGATGATCGACGCGAGGAACAGGCGAACCTGTCCGAAGCGATCGGTGAGCCAGCCCGTCAGCGGGACGGAGATCGCGTTCGCGACCGCGAACGACGTGATGACCCAGGTGCCCTGGTCGGCCGATACGCCGAGATCGCCCGAGATCGTCGGGATTGCGACGTTCGCGATCGACGTGTCGAGCACGTTCATGAACACGGCGAGCGACACCGCGATCGTCCCGATCACGAGCTGCCCGCCCTGCAAGGGCGGGTGAGAGACAGGAGGCTGTGCCATGTCGGTGGTTTTCCGGGATCGGAACGGATTACATCATCTTCGCGATGCTGCTCTGCTTCGCCGGGGCCGGCGCCGCAGCCGACGCGTTGCCACCCGCGTTCTCCGCGACGATGCGCGCGATTTCGGCGTTGGCTTCGTCACCGTACTTCGCGAACACGTCGGTCTGGTAGACCGTGTTCTGTACGTTGCCGAGCTGGTTGCCGCTCTCGTCCTTGATGTTGACGTCGACCTGCATCGACAGGCCGATGCGCAGCGGATGCTTTTCGAGATCCTGCGGATCGATCTCGATACGCACCGGCAGGCGCTGCACGACCTTGATCCAGTTGCCGGTCGCGTTCTGCGCGGGCAGCAGCGAGAACGCCGAGCCGGTACCGGCCGAGAAGCCGACGACCTTGCCGTGATAGACGACCGACGAGCCGTAGATGTCGGCGGTCAGCTCGACCGGCTGGCCGATGCGCATGTGCTTCAGCTGGACTTCCTTGAAGTTCGCATCGATCCACACGGCGTTCAGCGGCACGACCGACATCAGCGGCGTGCCCGGCGACACGCGCTGGCCGACCTGCACCGAGCGTTTCGCGACGTAGCCGGTGACTGGCGCGGGCAGCATGTTGCGCGCGTTCGCAAGATACGCGTCGCGGACTTTCGCGGCCGCGGCGAGCACGTTCGGGTGCGATGCGATCGTCGTATTCGCGGTCAGCGCACGGTTCGATGCGAGCTGCTGTTGTGCGGCGTCGAGCGACGCCTGCGCGGCGCGCACCGCGTCACGCGCGTGCGAGATTTCTTCCTGCGACACGGCGCCCGTCTGCGCGACCGCGACGCGGCGGCGCAAATCGTCGTCGGCCTTCGACAGGTCAGACTGGCGCAGCGCGACCTGCGCGCGGTACTGGTCGTCGTTGACGAACAGGCCGCGCACCTGGCGCACCGTCTGCGCGAGGTTCGCCTCGGCCTGCTGCAGCGAGACCTGCGAGTCGGCCGGATCGAGCACGACCAGCGGATCGCCCGCCTTCACGGTCTGCGTGTCGTCGGCCTTCACCGCGATCACGGTGCCTGTCACTTGCGGCGTGATCTGCACGACGTTGCCGTTCACGTATGCATCGTCGGTGCTCTCGTGGAAGCGCGCGACGAGGAAGTAGTACAGCCCGTAGGCGATAGCCGCGATCACGATGACCGCGACGAGCAGCGTCATCATCCGTTTGCGCTTGCCGTTGCCCTGCGCCTGGGTGCTGGCGGCGTTTTGTTGGGGGTCGCTCATGGCGATGTTCTCCGTCCGATTATTTCGAGTGTCTGCGTAGTGGTCGTGCCGATTCAGTTCGCGGCCTGTTGTGCGGCCTGCTGCGCGGCTCTGGCCTGCGCGGCGCGATCGGCATCGGGTGCGGCGAGGCGGGTGCCGGTGGCGTCGAAGCCGCCGCCGAGCGCCTTGATCAGCGCGAACTGCATGTCGCGCCGCCGCATCTTCAGGTTGGTCACGGTCTGCTCCGACGCGAGGCGGTTGCTGTCCGCGTTCAGCACCTGCAGTTGCGGTGACAGGCCGGCCTTGTAGCGGATCACGGCCAGGTCGTATGCGCGCGTCGATGCGTCGAGCGCGCGCTGCGCGTCGTCCATCTGCCTGTCGATCGCGCGGATCGATGCGACCTGCGTCGCGACGTCGTTCATCGCGCCGATCAGCGTCTGGTTGTAGTTCGCGACCGTCAGGTCGAAGTCCGCATAGCGGCCCTTGAGCTGCGCGCGCAGCGCGCCGGCGTCGAAGATCGGCAGGTGAATCGCCGGGCCGAACTGGGCCTGGCGGCTCGCGAAATTCAGGAATTTGCCCCAGCCGAACGCATCGAAGCCGAAGCTCGCCGCGAGGTTCACGTCGGGGTAGAACTCGGCCTTGGCTTCCTTCACGTCGTGCATCGCGGCTTCGACCTGCCAGCGCGCGGCGATGATGTCGGGGCGGCGTGACACGAGGTCGGCCGGCAGGTTGTCGGGCAGCGTGACGGCGCCGCCCGGATTCAGCACCGGTGCCGCGATCTTCAGCCCGCGGTCCGGCCCCTTGCCGAGCAGCGCGGCGAGCTGATAGCGGACCGTCGTGATCTGGCCTTCGAGGTCGGACAGCGACGCCTGGGTGGTCGCGACGTTGCCGCGCGCGGTCTGGCGTTCGACGTTCGTGTCGAGGCCGGCCGACACGCGGCCGTCGGTGATCTTGCCGACCGTCTGGCGGTTGACGATCTCGCGCTGCGCGATGTCACGCAGTGCATACAGTTGCGCGAGCGAGTTGTAGGTGCGGGCGATCGACGATGCGAGCGTGACGCGCGCCTGCTGCAGGTCGGCCTCGGCGGCCTTTTCCTGCGACACGGCAGTATGCAGGCGCTCGCGGTTCTTGCCCCACAGGTCGAGATCCCACGACGCGCTCGCAAGCGCGTTGTTCTCGCTGTACCACGCGCCGCCGTACGGAGGAGGGAAGAGCGCGTTGCCCGAATACAGCTCGCGCGTCCACGAGTAGCTTGCTTCGGCCTTCGGCAGCAGGTTCGAGCGCGACGACTCGATATACGACGACGCCTTCGCGATTCGCGCCTGCGCCTGCGCGATCGACGGATTGTCGGCGAGCGCCTCGTCGATCAGCTTCGGCAGCTGCGGATCGCCGAACTGGGCGGCCCAGTCGAGCGACGGCCACTTGCCGCCTTCGGCCGGCAGGCTCTGGGCGGTGTCGAATTGCGACGCGGGGGCGATCTGCTTGTCGCTCCTGATGCCGATGTAGTTCGCGCAGCCCGCCAGTGCCAGCGCGGCGACCGCGGCAGCGACGGCAGCCCGGCACGACCCGGCACGCACGGACAACGGGGAGGATTTCATCGCGCGAATCCCTGACTCGGAATGGATGATGGACACTGCAAGGATTTCCTTACATTAATCTGTCGATGTTGATTGTTATGGCAACTATTGCGAGTTGCTGCTGCCGGCCGCTTCGCAGTAATTGCTGAGAATCCGGCGCAGCATGCTCTTCAGGAAACCGACTTCTTCCGGCGTAAAGCCGTCCAGCAACTGGTCGAGCACGCTGCGGAAGATCGGTGGCAGCTGCTCGGCGAGCGCGCGGCCTTCGTCGGTCAGTTCGAGCCGCACGACGCGACGGTCCTCGATGCTGCGCACGCGGCACAGCAGGCCGCGTTTCTCGACGCGGTCGAGCAGGCGCGTCACCGCGCTCGCGTCGATCGCGTATTCGCGCGCGAGCTCCGCGGCGGTCGAACATTTGCCGACCGCGATCATGAACAGCATGCTCGCCTGCGTACCGGTGATGCCGAGCTCTTCCTGCGTGCGCTGCGTGACCAGGTTGGTCATCAGCGATTTCACGCGCGACATCAGATAACCGACGCTGTCGTTCATCTGGTACGTCAGAAGCGATAGGGACTGAGAATTGGAAGAGGACGGATCCGACATAAAACCCTGAAGCTGCAATAGTTGACTAGGCAGCAGTATAGGCACAATTGCTTGCCTCGGCAAATGTTAATCGAACCACAGAGGACTTGCTCGGCGCGGAGTAATACCCCTGACGAATGAGGGTCTTTACCTAACGATGACGGCGCAGGCGAGGGCGGTGGGGCGTGCGGCGCTCCTGGCGATGAACGGGGCCGTATCCATCTTGCTGCGGCGCAACGCTCTGTCAGCTTGCGACATTCGCGCGTGCTATAATCCGTCGCTTCCCAAGCTGCAGTGCGCACGCACGTGAAATACGTCCGTGCGCGTTTGCGCGTTCAATCGATTTTCAGGTTTCTATGACCCGCGCCCTTCGCAATATCGCCATCATCGCCCACGTCGACCACGGCAAGACGACGCTCGTCGACCAACTGCTCCGCCAGTCCGGCACCTTCCGCGAGAACCAGCAGATTGCCGAACGGGTGATGGACTCGAACGACATCGAAAAGGAGCGCGGGATCACGATTCTCGCGAAGAACTGCGCGGTCGAATATGAAGGCACGCACATCAACATCGTCGACACCCCGGGGCACGCCGACTTCGGCGGCGAAGTGGAGCGTGTGCTGTCGATGGTCGACTCGGTGCTGCTGCTGGTCGACGCCGTCGAGGGCCCGATGCCGCAGACTCGCTTCGTCACGAAGAAGGCGCTCGCGCTCGGCCTGAAGCCGATCGTCGTCGTCAACAAGATCGACCGCCCGGGTGCACGCATCGACTGGGTCATCAACCAGACCTTCGACCTGTTCGACAAGCTCGGCGCCACCGAAGAGCAGCTCGACTTCCCGATCGTCTACGCGTCGGGCCTGAACGGCTATGCGTCGCTCGACCCGGCCGCGCGCGAAGGCGACATGCGCCCGCTGTTCGAGGCGATCCTCGCGCACGTGCCGGTTCGCCCGGCCGACCCGGAAGCGCCGCTGCAACTGCAGATCACGTCGCTCGACTATTCGACGTACGTCGGCCGGATCGGCGTGGGCCGCATCACGCGCGGTCGCATCAAGCCCGGCCAGCCGGTCGTGATGCGCTTCGGCCCGGAAGGCGACGTGCTGAACCGCAAGATCAACCAGGTGCTGTCGTTCAAGGGCCTCGAGCGCGTGCAGGTCGAGTCGGCCGAAGCGGGCGACATCGTGCTGATCAACGGCATTGAAGACGTCGGCATCGGCGCGACGATCTGCGCGGTGGATACGCCGGAAGCGCTGCCGATGATCACCGTCGACGAGCCGACGCTGACGATGAACTTCCTCGTCAACTCGTCGCCGCTCGCGGGCCGTGAAGGCAAGTTCGTGACGAGCCGCCAGATCCGCGACCGCCTGATGAAGGAACTGAACCACAACGTCGCGCTGCGCGTGCGCGACACGGGCGACGAAACGGTGTTCGAAGTGTCGGGCCGCGGCGAACTGCACCTGACGATTCTCGTCGAGAACATGCGTCGTGAGGGCTACGAAATGGCCGTGTCGCGTCCGCGCGTCGTGATGCAGGAAATCGACGGCGTGCGGCACGAGCCGTACGAGCTGCTGACGGTCGACCTCGAAGACGAGCACCAGGGTGGTGTGATGGAAGAACTCGGCCGCCGCAAGGGCGAAATGCTCGACATGGCGTCGGACGGCCGCGGCCGCACGCGTCTGGAATACAAGATCTCGGCACGTGGCCTGATCGGCTTCCAGAGCGAATTCCTGACGCTCACGCGCGGCACGGGCCTGATGAGCCACATCTTCGACTCGTACGCGCCGGTCAAGGACGGCTCGGTCTTCGAGCGCCGCAACGGCGTGCTGATCTCGCAGGACGACGGCGCCGCCGTGGCCTACGCACTGTGGAAGCTGCAGGACCGCGGCCGCATGTTCGTGAAGCCGGGCGACGCGCTGTATGAGGGCATGATCATCGGCATCCACAGCCGCGACAACGACCTCGTCGTGAACCCGATCAAGGGCAAGCAGCTGACCAACGTGCGTGCATCGGGTACCGACGAAGCAGTGCGTCTCGTGCCGCCGATCCAGATGTCGCTCGAATACGCAGTCGAATTCATCGACGACGACGAACTCGTCGAGGTGACGCCGCAGTCGATCCGCCTGCGCAAGCGCCACCTGAAGGAGCACGAGCGTCGCCGCGCGAGCCGCGAAGGTGCGGTCGACTGATCCGCGTTTCGCGCGCCGGAGCGATTCCGGCACGATGAAAAGGCCGCCTTCGGGCGGCCTTTTTTGCACCTCGGCGGCCGGCAAGCGGCACGCGTGCAAAACAATGTTTCACGGGGTCGCTTCAATCCGGCCGGATCCCCGTCGCGCCTTGTGCTATCGTGCTTTCCCGCGTGAATCCCGGTATCGGTTCTGTGATATGCTGCGCGCACGCAAGTTTTAGGTCCTTCCAAGCAAGACTTGATTCGCAATCCGCTAAACGGTCAGGCCGTGTCGCGGAAGGTTGAGCAACCCGCTATTTCTCGAGAAGCTCGAAGAAAGGTGAGCGTAAAATGTCAGATGTCATGAAGCAGTTCCAGCTGAACTCCTATCTGTTCGGCGGCAATGCTTCGTACGTAGAAGAATTGTACGAAGCATATCTCGATAATCCGGCGTCAGTGCCCGAGAACTGGCGAGAGTATTTCGACGCGTTGCAGAACGTTCCTGCAGCGGACGGCTCGAACGCCAACGACGTGGCGCATTTCCCGATCGTCGAATCGTTCGCAGAGCGTGCGAAGGCCAATGCCTTCATCCCGCGCGAAAGCACCAGCAATCTGGCCACCGCGCGCAAGCAGGTCCACGTCCAGTCCCTGATCAGCGCATATCGCTTCCTTGGCTCGCAATGGGCCAATCTCGATCCCCTGAAGCGTCGCGAACGTCCCGCCATCCCTGAACTCGAACCCGCGTTCTACGACTTCTCCGAGGGCGACCTCGACCAGACGTTCAGCGCGAGCAACCTGTATTTCGGTTTCGACCAGGCGTCGCTGCGCGACATCGTCAAGGGTCTGCGCGACACGTACTGCGGCACGATCGGCGCCGAATTCATGTACATCAGCGATCCTGAACAGAAGCGCTGGTGGCAGGAGCGCCTGGAATCGACCCGCGCGACGCCGAATTTCACGGCTGACAAGAAGAAGCACATCCTGAACCGCCTGACGGCAGCGGAAGGCCTCGAGCGCTATCTGCACACCAAGTACGTCGGCCAGAAGCGCTTCTCGCTCGAAGGCGGCGAAAGCTTCATCGCGTCGATGGACGAAGTCGTCCAGCACGCGGGCAAGAAGGGCGTGCAGGAAATCGTGATCGGCATGGCCCACCGCGGCCGTCTGAACGTGCTGGTCAACACGCTCGGCAAGATGCCGGCGGACCTGTTCGCCGAATTCGAAGGCAAGCACGTCGACGACCTGCCGGCAGGCGACGTGAAGTACCACAAGGGTTTCTCGTCGGACGTGTCGACGGAAGGCGGCCCGGTTCACCTGTCGCTCGCGTTCAACCCGTCGCACCTCGAAATCGTCAACCCGGTGGTCGAAGGTTCCGCGAAGGCGCGGATGGACCGCCGCGGCGACGACGACGGCCTGCAGGTGCTGCCGGTGCAGATCCACGGTGACGCGGCCTTCGCGGGCCAGGGCGTCGTGATGGAAACGCTGAACCTCGCGCAGACGCGCGGTTACGGCACGCACGGCACGCTGCACATCGTCATCAACAACCAGATCGGCTTCACGACGTCCGACCCGCGCGACGCGCGCTCGACGCTGTACTGTACCGACGTCGTCAAGATGATCGAGGCGCCGGTGCTGCACGTGAACGGCGACGATCCGGAAGCCGTCGTGCTCGCGACGCAGATCGCGATCGACTACCGGATGCAGTTCCACAAGGATGTCGTGATCGACATCGTCTGCTTCCGCAAGCTGGGTCACAACGAGCAGGACACGCCGGCCGTCACGCAGCCGCTGATGTACAAGAAGATCGCGCAGCACCCGGGCACCCGTGCGCTGTACGCCGAGAAGCTCGTGCAGCAGGGCGTGATCGCCGCGGCAGACATTGACGGTTACGTGAAGGCGTACCGCAAGGCGATGGACGATGGCCATCACACGGTCGATCCGGTCCTGTCGAACTACAAGAGCAAGTACGCGGTCGACTGGGTTCCGTTTCTGAACCGCAAGTGGACCGACGCCGCCGATACGGCCGTGCCGCTCGCTGAACTGAAGCGTCTCGGCGAACGCATCACGACCGTGCCGGAAAACTTCAAGGTTCACCCGCTCGTCGAGCGCGTGATCAACGACCGCCGCAACATGGCGCGTGGCGACCAGCCGCTCGACTGGGGCATGGGCGAACACCTCGCGTTCGCATCGCTCGTCGCGTCGGGCTACGCAGTGCGCCTGACCGGCCAGGACTCGGGCCGCGGCACGTTCACGCACCGTCACGCGGTGCTGCACGACCAGAACCGCGAGCGCTGGAACGACGGCACGTATGTGCCGCTGCAGAACATCGCCGAGAGCCAGGCGAAGTTCACGGTGATCGACTCGGTGCTGTCGGAAGAGGCCGTGCTGGGCTTCGAATACGGCTACTCGACCGCCGAGCCGAACACGCTCGTGCTGTGGGAAGCGCAGTTCGGCGACTTCGTCAACGGCGCGCAGGTCGTGATCGACCAGTTCATCTCGTCGGGCGAAGTGAAGTGGGGCCGCGTGTCGGGTCTCACGATGCTGCTGCCGCACGGCTATGAAGGCCAGGGCCCGGAACACTCGTCGACGCGTATCGAGCGTTTCCTGCAACTGTGCGCGGATCACAACATGCAAGTGGTCCAGCCGACGACGCCGGCACAGATTTTCCACCTGCTGCGCCGTCAGATGATCCGCCTGTTCCGCAAGCCGCTGATCGTCGCCACGCCGAAGTCGCTGCTGCGCCACAAGGAAGCGGTGTCGGACCTGTCGGAACTGGCGAAGGGTTCGTTCCAGCCGGTGCTGGGCGAAATCGACGGCGGCATCGATGCGAAGAAGGTCAAGCGCGTGCTGGCATGCTCGGGCCGCGTGTATTACGACCTCGTCGCGCACCGCCGCGAAACGAAGGCGAACGACGTCGCGATCATCCGTATCGAACAGCTGTATCCGTTCGCGCACAAGCAGTTCGAAGCCGAAATGAAGAAGTACGAGAACGCGACTGAAGTGGTCTGGGTGCAGGACGAGCCGCAGAACCAGGGCCCGTGGTTCTACGTCGAGCACCACCTGAAGGAAGGCATGAAGGAAGGGCAGAAGCTGGCATACAGCGGCCGTCCGGCTTCGGCCTCGCCGGCGGTCGGCTACTACGCGAAGCACTACGAGCAGCAGAAGGCCCTGATCGAAGGGGCATTCGGCCGCCTGAAGAGCGCATCGATCGCGAAATAACCGACGAAGCGTAACGGGAAAGCGCACGGCGCTTTCCCGGCTCTTTTGGCCTGCAGGACGCGCATCGCGCCGCACCGGCCGGAAGAATCGCCAGCTCGTCATTACCCAGATTAAGCATCCAGGAAAATCACATGGCTATCGTAGAAGTCAAAGTCCCCCAGCTTTCGGAGTCGGTTTCGGAAGCCACCATGCTGCAGTGGAAGAAGAAGCCCGGCGAAGCGGTTGCGCAGGACGAAATCCTGATCGAACTCGAGACCGACAAGGTCGTGCTCGAAGTGCCGGCACCGGCGGCGGGCGTGCTCGCGCAAGTGCTGCAGAACGACGGTGACACGGTGGTCGCCGACCAGCTGATCGCAACGATCGACACGGAAGCGAAGGCAGGTGCCGTGGCGGCTGCTGCTGGCGAAGCGGAAGTCCAGCCGGCGGCTGCGCCCGCTGCTGCACCGGCACCGGCTGCACAGCCGGCCGCTGCCGTGGCATCGAGCTCGGCATCGGCATCGCCGGCTGCTGCAAAGCTGATGGCCGAGAAGAGCCTCGCTGCAGGCGACGTCGCAGGCTCGGGCCGCGACGGCCGCATCACGAAGGGCGACGTGCTGTCGGCTGGCAGCGCACCGAAGGCTGCTCCGGCTGCCGCACCGGCGAAGGCTGCTGCGAAGCCGGCGCTGCCGGAAGTGAAGGTGCCGGCATCGGCGACGACGTGGCTGAACGACCGTCCGGAACAGCGCGTGCCGATGTCGCGTCTGCGCGCGCGTATCGCCGAGCGTCTGCTCGAGTCGCAGCAGACCAACGCGATCCTGACGACGTTCAACGAAGTCAACATGCAGCCGGTCATGGACCTGCGCGCGAAGTACAAGGACAAGTTCGAGAAGGAACACGGCGTGAAGCTCGGCTTCATGTCGTTCTTCGTGAAGGCCGCGGTGCACGCGCTGAAGAAGTTCCCGCTCGTGAACGCGTCGATCGACGGTAACGACATCGTCTATCACGGCTACTTCGACATCGGTATCGCCGTCGGCTCGCCGCGCGGCCTCGTGGTGCCGATCCTGCGCAACGCGGACCAGCTGAGCCTCGCGGAGATCGAGAAGAAGATCGCCGAGTTCGGCCAGAAGGCGAAGGACGGCAAGCTGTCGATCGAGGAAATGACGGGCGGTACGTTCTCGATCTCGAACGGCGGCGTGTTCGGCTCGATGCTGTCGACCCCGATCATCAACCCGCCGCAGTCGGCAATCCTCGGCGTGCACGCAACGAAGGATCGCGCGGTCGTCGAGAACGGCCAGATCGTGATCCGTCCGATCAACTACCTGGCGCTGTCGTACGACCACCGGATCATCGACGGCCGCGAAGCGGTGCTGTCGCTCGTCGCAATGAAGGACGCGCTCGAAGATCCGGCACGTCTGCTGCTCGACCTGTAAGCCAAGCCACCTGCATTGACCCGCTCCCGCGGGCGCGCGACATCGCGCGCCCGCGCGGACGCACAAGAAGAAAGGATTGCCATGTCCAAGGAATTTGACGTCGTCGTGATCGGCGCCGGCCCCGGCGGCTACATCGCCGCGATCCGCGCCGCTCAACTGGGCAAGACCGTTGCCTGTATCGAAAAGTGGAAGAACCCGGCCGGCGCGCTCAAGCTCGGCGGCACCTGCCTGAACGTCGGCTGCATCCCGTCGAAGGCGCTGCTCGCATCGTCGGAAGAGTTCGAGAACGCGTCGCACCACCTGGCCGACCACGGCATCACGGCTGACGGCGTGAAGATCGACATCGCGAAGATGATCGGCCGCAAGGACGCGATCGTCGAGAAGATGACGTCCGGTATCGAGTTCCTGTTCAAGAAGAACAAGATCACCTGGCTGAAGGGCCACGGCAAGTTCACCGGCAAGACCGACGCCGGCGTGCAGATCGAAGTGAGCGGCGAAGGCGAAACCGAAGTCGTCACCGCGAAGAACGTGATCATCGCGACGGGCTCGAAGGCGCGTCACCTGCCGGGCATCCCGGTCGACAACAAGATCGTTTCGGATAACGAAGGCGCGCTGACGTTCGACACGGTGCCGAAGAAGCTCGCCGTGATCGGCGCGGGCGTGATCGGCCTCGAGCTCGGCTCGGTGTGGCGCCGCCTCGGCGCCGAAGTGACGGTGCTCGAAGCGCTGCCGGCGTTCCTCGGCGCGGCTGACGACGCGCTCGCGAAGGAAGCGGCGAAGCTGTTCAAGAAGCAGGGCCTCGATATTCACCTCGGCGTGAAGATCGGCGAAGTGAAGGCGACCCCGGACGGCGTGTCGATCGCGTACACGGACAAGGACGGCAATGCGCAGACGCTCGACGCCGACCGCCTGATCGTGTCGGTCGGCCGCGTGCCGAACACCGACAACCTCGGCCTCGAGGCGATCGGCCTGAAGGCGAACGAGCGCGGCTTCATCGACGTCGACGACCACTGCCGCACGGCGGTGCCGAACGTGTACGCGATCGGCGACGTGGTGCGCGGCCCGATGCTCGCGCACAAGGCGGAAGACGAAGGCGTGCTGGTCGCGGAAGTGATCGACGGCCAGAAGCCGCACATCGACTACAACTGCATTCCGTGGGTGATCTACACGTACCCGGAAATCGCGTGGGTCGGCAAGACGGAGCAGCAGCTGAAGGCGGAAGGCCGCGAGATCAAGTCGGGCAAGTTCCCGTTCTCGATCAACGGCCGCGCGCTCGGCATGAACGCGCCGGACGGCTTCGTGAAGATGATCGCGGACGCCAAGACGGACGAACTGCTCGGCGTGCACGTGATCGCGGCGAACGCGTCGGACCTGATCGCGGAAGCCGTGGTGGCGATGGAATTCAAGGCGGCGTCGGAAGACATCGCCCGCATCTGCCATCCGCACCCGTCGATGTCGGAAGTGATGCGCGAAGCGGCGCTCGCCGTCGACAAGCGCTCGCTGAACAGCTAACGCGCAGTGACGCGCCGGCCCGTTGTCGCGGCCGGCGCTGCGGTTCTACGACGAAGGCGGGCGGGGTTTCCTGCTCGCCTTCGTCTTTTCCGGTTTGCCTGATGAACGTCACCGAATACTACGCGCGGGAGCTGACCACGCGCGGCTACCAGTCCGACTCCGCGCAGCGCGCGGCCATCGACCGCCTGCAGCGCTGTTACGACGAGTGGGTCGCGTACAAGGCGCGCCGCTCGAACGCGTTCAAGAAACTCATCATCCATCCGGACCTGCCGCGCGGCGTCTACATGTGGGGCGGCGTCGGGCGCGGCAAGAGCTTCCTGATGGACAGCTTCTATGCGGTCGTGCCCGTGCAGCGCAAGACGCGCCTTCATTTCCACGAGTTCATGCGCGAAGTGCACCGCGAGCTCGAGGAACTGAAGGGGCAGGCCGATCCGCTCGACGAGCTCGCGCGACGCATCGCGAAGCGCTACCGGCTGATCTGCTTCGACGAATTCCACGTGTCGGACATCGCCGACGCGATGATCCTGTACCGGCTGCTCGACCGCCTGTTCATGAACGGCGTGCAGTTCGTGATGACGTCCAACTACGATCCCGACGACCTGTATCCGGACGGCCTGCATCGCGACCGGATGCTGCCCGCGATCGCGCTGATCAAGGAGAAGCTCGACGTGCTGAACGTCGACGCGGGCGTCGACTATCGCCAGCGCACGCTCGCGCAGGTGCAGATGTACCACACGCCGCTCGGCGCGGACGCGGACCGCGCGCTGCGCCATGCGTTCGCGCAACTCGCGGCGGTGCCGGATGAGAGCCCGATCCTGCATATCGAGAAGCGCGAGCTGAAGGCGCTGCGCAAGGCCGACGGCGTCGTATGGTTCGATTTCTCGACGCTGTGCGGCGGGCCGCGCTCGCAGAACGACTATCTCGAACTCGCGAGCCGCTTCCACGCGATCGTGCTGTCGGAGGTCCCGCAGATGTCGCCGCGGATGGCGTCGGAGGCGCGCCGCTTCACCTGGCTGATCGACGTGCTGTACGACCACAAGGTCAAGCTGCTGATGTCCGCGGCGGTGCCGGCCGAGCAGTTGTACGTCGAAGGGCCGATGGCCAACGAGTTCACGCGAACGGTGTCGCGCATCGTCGAGATGCAGTCGAAGGAGTATCTCGAGACGCCGCGGCGCATCGTCGATACTTCGCTCACCTGACCGCGCGCCGCGCCAACTGACCGCATTCAATGTTCAATTTCGGTCAAGTCGGCGCGATCTTGCTGCAATTTCGGACGTGTCTTATATTCAACGTCGGGGCGAGCCGATATCGTTGTGCCATGGTTCCTGAGGCTGGAGATGTCCATGACACCGTATCGCGATCTGACCGACAACGAGTGGCGCCGCGTCGCGCCGCTGCTGCCCGAAATGCAACCCCGCACCGAATTGCGCGGCCGGCCGCTTGCCAACACGCGCGCCGTGCTGAACGGCGTAATGTGGGTGATCTACAGCGGCGCGACGTGGTCGGCGATGCCGCGCCGCTATCCTTCGTACCAGACTTGCCACCGCCGCTTCAAGGTCTGGCACGAGACGGGCGCGCTGATGCAGGTGATGCGCACGTTGTACGGCGATGCGGGCGTGACTCTGTGCAATGCGCTGGCGACGCGAATGCGCAAGCACACTCAGTCGCAGGCAGCACAGGCGCGTGGCGCCGCGATGCCGGCCCACGCCACCACACGTAGCGCGTATGCGTCGGCTGCATTGAAACAGGCGACATGATCTTCCTCAGTGAACGCACCCGCTTCGCTTGCCCAAAATGAAATCGGCCTGACGACTGAGTCGCAGGCCGATGATTTTTAACGGGCGCGCCGTTGCGCGCATCTCGTTACGGCTGACGGACCCAGGTTTGCGAGCGTCCGAGCAGCGATACGCCGATATAGCCGCGCACGACCAGCTTCTGGCCGCCGTCGTCGAGCGTCATCTTGCACTTGTAGACCTTGCCGTTCTCCGGGTCGAGGATGTTGCCGCTATCCCAGTGGTCGCCATCCTTCTTCATCGCCTTGATGATCGTCATGCCCTTGATCAGCTGATCCTTGCGCTCATCCGTGCATGCAGTACAGCGGCGATCGGGCGTGTCGTTCGCACCGAGGCCCTTCACGACCTTGCCCGACAGCGAACCATCCGAGTCTTCTGCAATCTGCACGAGCGCCTTCGGCTTGCCGGTGCTGTCGTCGATCGTCTGCCACATGCCGACCGGGCTGTCGGCCTGCGCAAATGCGTGAGCGGCACAGGCGAGCAGCGCGCCGGCCAGGGCCATCGAACGCAACGGGCGGGTCAATTGAATCATCGTCTTCCTCCTTGTTTTGCATGTCGTTTTCGAGCGGCTCGCACGACCGTCTGCATCGGGCGGTGGCATGTTGCGAGCTCCCTGCAGAATACGTGAAACCACGCGTCGCGTTTGATAGAGGGGGCTCTAATCGAAACAGCCCGCGGGAGCGGGCTGTACGGGGCGCGATCAGTTGAGCTGGTAAGAGAACGCGGCGTTGATGCGCGGGCTGCGTGACGCGCTTTCGACCGGCGCGTCGCCGACCGGCTTCGCGACGGACAGGTCGAGGTTGTAGTAGCGGCTGTCGCTCAGCCGCACGCCGAGGCCGACCGACGACAGCCGGTTCGGCGCCGGCGTGCCCGCATGCAGGTAGACGCGCGCCATGTCGTACGCAATGTACGGCGTGATCGACTTCAGGTACGTCCAGCCGGGCGAGAACGCACGGTTGAGCTCCAGCGACATTCCCCATCCCGAATCGCCGGAAGTCTCACCCGGCTGGTAGCCGAGCGCATAGCGTTGCGCGCCGAACGAGATCTGCTCGGACGTCGGCAGCGAATCGGGGCTGTACTGGCCCGTCAGCGAGATCGACGTGCCGATCCGGAACGGCCATTCGTTGGTCTGCGTGAAGGTTGCGCCGGTGCGCACGAACGTCAGCGAGATCGGACTCGGCACCGACACCGTCGTAGTGCCCGACGTGATGTCCTGCGACTTCGATGCGCCGAGAATGTCGAAGCCCTTCGCGACATTGACGCTCAGCTTGCGAACCTGTTTGGGGTCGACGCTCGTGTAGTCGAGCTGCAGCTGCAGCACGCGCACCTGCGACCGGTTGTCGAGCGTGACGCCGTTGATCCGGTTCTGGTAGCGATCCTCGTTGTGCGATGCATACCCGGACACCGTGCCGAGCAGGCTGCGCTGGTTGTTCAGCAGAAGCGGATAGGATGCCGAAAGGCCGAGTTTCTCGTTTTTCACGGTGCGCTCGACATACGACGGCAGTCCCGGGTTGTCGGTCGGCTTGCCGCGGTACGTGCTGGCGTCGAGCCGCGTGATGAGGCCGCTGCTGCCGACCGGCACCGCGCCGCTGAACGCGACGTAGGTCTGCTTGTCGCGCCCCGGCGGCACGAGCGCGGAGATGCTCAGTTGCTCGCCGAACGACGTGAGGCCGCTTTCGGTCGCGGTGATGAGGCCTTGCACGCCCGGATGGTTGAAGTCGATCCCGGTGCTGACGTTGAACGGCTTGCGGTCGACGTTCAGCTCGAGCGTCGTCGCGCCGTCGGTGGTTTGCGGCGGCGGCACGTTGGCCTTCACGGACACGCCGGGCAGCAGGCCGAACGTGTTGACGTAGCGCTCGAACGTCGCACGGCGCAGCGGGCGGTCGGCCGTGATGTGCGCGGCGATCGCGCGAATCTTCGCATCCATCGCGCCGGGCTTGCCGGTCACCTTCACGTCCGATACATAGCCTTCGACGACCGTCACGCGCACGACGCCGTTCTCGAAGGTCTGCGCGGGAATGAACGCGAACGACAACGCGTAGCCGCGGTCCTGGTAAAGCTTCGTCACGCCGTTCGCGGTCTCGATCAGTTGTCCTATCGTAATGTCCTTGCCGACGAGCGGCGTGAAGCGGCGCGAGATCTCCTCGAACGGCACCGATTTGACGCCCTCGACCTGGAACGTGGAAGGCGTCAGGTGGCGCGACAGCAGTTCCTGAAGCTGAGGCGCCTGAGGCGCGACCTGCACGGTCACGTTCGGCCCTTGCTTGGGCGCGTTGATCTGGGGGAGGGAATCGAGCGGGTTGCCGGCGACGCGTGTCTGCGCATGCACTGTGCCTGCCGCCGCCGTGATGGCGAGCAGCATCATCCATGTATCGAGTCTGGATTTCATTGTTCTTCCTCGTTGGCCTTGCTTATCGTCTTCTAATGCTCGCGCGCGGCATTCGAGGTGCCGCGCGTCGTGTGCCGCTATGCCGGTTGTGATGTCGTCGGCCGCGCGTTCGCTCCGGCTGGGAACGCGCGGCCGTCGTGCTTACTTGCCAATGCTGCCCAGCGTGCCGAGCAGGCCGGTGACCGGCGCGAGCGGGCTCGACGTACCCCCGGTGCTCGCTGCGCCGCTCACAGTGCCGGTGACAGTATTCAGCAAACCGCTAACGGGCGCGAGAGGGTTTGCCCCGCTTGTACCGCCCGCCGCGCTGCTCAATGCGCCGGTCACCGTGGAGACGAGGCCGGTCACCGGAGCAAGCGGATTGCTGCCGCCGGCATTGCCCAGTAGACCCGTGACCGGCGACACCGAATTGCTTGCGCCGCCCGAGGTTGCGCTGCCGCCGGGCGTGCCGAGCGGCGTCGGGCCGAGACCCGACAGCAGGCCGCCGAGCGGGTTGGTCAAGCCGGAGCCCGACGTCGTGCCGTTCGGCGAGCCGTTCTGCACCGTCGCGGTCGAGCCGCCGACGAGGCTCGTGATCAGACCGGGAATCGGTGCCGCGCCGTTCGGGCCGTTCGGATTGACGAGACCGCCTGCGTTGGTCACGGTGTTGCCGACCGTGCTGACGAGCTGGCCGACGTCGCCGACGAGCGGCTGCTTCGATGTGCCCGCAACCTGTTGGCCGGCCGAGCTGATTGCGCCGCCGATCTGGCCGAGCAGGCCGGACACGGGTTGGCCGAGGCCGGTCGTCGTGCCGACCTGCTGCGTGACCTGGCCGGCGGTGATCACGAGCGGCGTGATCGTCGAGCTGATCGGTTGCGTGATCTGCTGAACGGGGCCCGACGACAGCGCGGAGCCGACCGTGTTGCCTGCGGCGCCCAGACCGTTGGCAACCGTGTCGAGCACGGTGCCGACCGGTGTCGTGACGGGCGCGAGCGGCGACAGCGGGCCGGAGCCGAGCGCCTTGACGGTCTGGCTCAAGCCGGACACGGTGTTGCCCGTCGCGCCGACGACGTTGCCGAGGCCGGCAACCGTCGTGCCGACCGGGTTCTGCGTGGAGCCGGTCTGTCCCAGTCCGTTGCTCGCTGCGTCAGCGGCCGCGCCGAGAATCGTGCCGGTGCCGGAGACGGTTTTGCCGAGGCCTTGCGTCACGCCGTTGCCGAGACCCGGCAGGCTCACGCTGCCGATCGTGCTGCCGAGATCCGTGGCGGTCTGGCCGGTCGTGTTGACGACACCGGTGGTGCCCGTCTGCGTCGGGGTGGGCGGCGCCGGGTTCGGGCCGCTCGTGCTGCCGCCGTTGTTGCTGCTGGTCGTCTGCGGCGCGCTCACGCCGCCGCCGCCGCAGGCGGCCAGCACGCAGGCGGCCGCGAATGCGGTGACGGGGATGCGCCACTGACGCAGCGCGGCTGACGTAAAAGAACGTTGCTGGGACATGATTGACTCCTCGCTGTCTTGTCGATGAATGGAACGAGCGGATTTACTTGCCGTGCACGCCACCGAGCAGGCCGCCGATCAGCGACGTGACGGGTGCGAGCGGATTCGACGACGTGCCCGAGTTCGTGACGGCGCCGGTGCCGCCCGACAGCCCGGACGTCACGCCGCTGACCGCGCCGGTGACGGTGGACAGGGCGCCCGTGACGGGAGCCAGCGAGCTGCTGCCGCCAGCGCCGCCCGTTGCACCGCCGAGTGCGCCGGTCACGGTCGAGACGAGGCCGGTGACAGGGGCGAGCGGGTTGCTGCCGCCAGCGCCGCCGGTCGCACCGCCGAGTGCGCCGGTCACGGTCGAGACAAGGCCGGTGACGGGTGCAAGCGGGCTGCTGCTGCCGCCGGTCGCGCCGCCAAGTGCACCGGTGACGGTCGAAACGATGCCCGTGAGCGGCGCGAGCGGGTTGGTGGCGCCGCTGCCGCCGGTCAGCAATCCGCCGACTGCCTTTACGGTGCCACCCGTCGACGACACGGTGTTGCCGAGGCCGGTCGTGACCGGGTTGCCGCCCGTCGATGCGATCAGCGTGCCGGCCTGGTTCAGGCCATTACCGAGCGTGCCGAGCACGGTGTTGACCGGTGCGCCGAGGCCCGTTGCGGTGCCGATCGTCTGGGTCGTCGTGCCGACCATCGTCGTGATCGGCGTGATCGCGGAGCTGACGGCCTGCGTGACTTGCTGGACCGGGCCCGTCGACAGCGCGTTGGTGAGCGTGTTGCCGCCGTTCGCGACGGCGTTGCCGACCGTCGACACGAGACCGCCGACGGCGCCGGTGACGGGCGCGAGCGGCGACAGCGGACCGCTGCCGAGGCTCGTGACGAGATTGCCGGTCTGCGTGACGGCGCCGCCGAGCTGATTGACCACGCCGCCCGTGCTGGCGACCGTGGTGCCGACCGGATCCTTGGCCGCGCCGAGCTGGCCGAGACCGTTGCCGATGCCGTTGCCGAGCGCCGACACCGCGCCGCCCACGCTTTGCAGGACGCCACCAGCGGCTTGCGTCGTCTGCGGGTTGACGCCCGGCAGCGTCTGGCTGCCGACGACGGTGCCGAGGCCCGACACGGTCGAGCCGACGTTCGTAACGAGGTTGCTGCTGCCTGCGAGGACATTCCCCACCGCGTTCGACGACACGCCCGACGTACCGCTCGTGCCGCTGGTCGTCCCGCTCGTGGTCCCGCTCGTCGAGCCACTGGTGCTGCCGCTCGTGCTACCGCTCGTGGAGCCGCTGGTGCTGCCACTCGACGAGCCGCTCGTACCGCCCGACGTGCCGCTCGTCGAGTCGGAAGTGCCGCCGCCGGACGTGGAAAGCGCACCGCTGCCGCCCGCGCTCGAGCCGCCGAGGCCCTTGCTGATCGAACCGGAACCGCCGCATGCGGAGAGGGAGAGCATGGCTGCCACGGTGGCCGTGATCAGAGTCGTCCGGAGCGCGCCATGAGGGAATACCTGAATGTCCATTTCGTCCTCGCATTAAACCTGTGTTGTGTTGAGTGATGCGCGGACTACTCTGCAACTGTCGTGCCATTTCGATGGCCGGCAGTTCGATGAAATGCTTTAAACGGGACAATTCCTTTCGGTAAAAGGACTTATACGAATTGAAAGATTGTTGAAATTGTTCAAGCGCCCTCGAGTGAGAACGATTTCTGCGGCTCCGTAACGTAACGTCACATCAATGGCGTTACGGCGCGACGTAACGTGGGTGTGCGAAAGCCGGGGAGGAGGGCCCGTCTGTTTTACTGATGGATTAGATGTGCACATCTAACCTATCGTTAATCCTTATGTGTAAGACGTACCGGGACACCGTACAAATACGTCGTGTTTCGAGTCATTTTTTTCGATCCGCCGTTGAAAGGGGTTGGAAATGAATGGGGATCGGATATAAGATTCGAGACGGGTGTAAGGATTGTACGAATTGGTACACGACGTTCGAGGAGGGTTCCTATCGCGAATGTTAACTTGCATCAAATTGTGATACACCCACTTCGGGGTGAGTTATAAAGAAAGCGCACCTGGTTGTCGTCACGGCTGATGTGGCGAACGACGCGGGGCAAGGCCAAATATGCGGGACACGACAACGTATAAGCGGCCAAAGAGACATAGATTCAGGCACGAGGAAAAAAATATGAAAGCAATGATGATTCGCTTCCTTCGGGAAGAAGACGGGGTTACCGCGATCGAGTATGGTCTGATCGCGGGTCTGGTGGCCGTCGGTATCGTGGGGGCACTCACGTCTCTCAAGACCGACATTGTCGGCCTGTTCAATTCGATCGGTTCACAGCTGACTACCGCTGCAGGCTGAGCTTCGCGATTTGTCGCAATAACGGGCGAATCGTCATGGCGATTCGCCCGCTTCCGCGTCTGCGAGCGGTTTTCATATGGCACTCCTATTCTGTACCGGGGTTTTCTTTGCCTGGGCGATGCTTGTTGCCTTGGGTGATATCCGCTTTCGCCGCGTGCCGAACGTGCTCGTCGTGTTTGGCCTCGTCGGCGCATTCGGTGCGACGCTGGTTCACGCGAATCCGTTCGGCATGTCCGTCATGCAGGCATGGGTCGGCATGCTGGTCGGCCTGATTGGCCTTTTCCCGTTTTTCGCATTTCGCGTGATGGGCGCGGCGGACGTGAAGGTGTTCGCCGTGCTCGGCGCGTGGTGTGGCGTACACGCACTGCTCGGGCTCTGGATCGTTGCGAGTCTTGCCGCGGGCATTCATGCGCTGGCGCTCGTGCTGCTGTCGGGGACCTCGTTCGGTGCGCTCTGGCAGCGCGGCGCACCTGCGCTCGTACTCGGCGGACGGCGCGCGACGCCGTATGCGGCGTGCCTGACGTTGCCTGCGGCCGCGTGGCTCGGTTATCTCGTGGTTTCGGGGGGCGTACGATGAGACGACATTTTTCCCCGCGCGCCCGGCGGCGCCAGCGCGGTGCGACCGCGGTCGAATTCGCGCTCGTGTTTCCGATGTTCTTCCTGATTTTTTACGCGATCGTCACCTTCGGCCTGATCTTCGCCGTTCAGCAGAACCTCACGCTGGCGGCGAGCGAGGGCGCGCGGGCGGCGTTGAACTACGTGCCGGGAACCTCGACGACGTCCGCACTGACCGCACGAGCACAAAACGCGCGGGGCATGGCGCTCGCGTATATCGCTCCGGGGCTCAAGCAGTATGTGGACGTTCCGGTCCCGACGCCTGCGTCGTGCAGCTATGACCCGAGCAACGCCAACCTGCATTGCGTGACGGTGACCGTGACGTACCGGTACAAGGATTCGCCGCTGGTGCCGAACATCCCGCTACTCGGCATGGTGCTGCCCAATACGCTGACGAGTTCGGCGACCGTGCAGATCCCGGATACCTATCTATGACGGAACGGAGCGAACGACCGCGTTCCGCATTTGACATGCAGTCCATATCAATAACGACACTTACCGGGGCACCGATATCCAACCATGGCTAACCACTTGACGAAGATCATCGCCGGGCTGCTGATCGCAATCGCGATTCTCCTCGGGCTCTATGCGTGGATGCTCGGACGCCACACGGCCCGCCCGGCCGAAGCGCAGCCGCAGGCCGCGGCCGTGAAGACGGTGCCGATCGTGGTGGCGGCACGCGTGCTGACCGCCGGCCAGCCGATTCCCGCCGACGCGCTGAAAGTGGGCCAGGCGCCGGCCATGCCGACGGGCGGGTTCAGCGATCCGGCCGCACTCGTCGGCCGCGTGCCGGCCAGCAACATCCTCGCCGCGTCGCCGGTGCTCGAGGGCGCGTTGACGTCGGGGCTCGCGGATCAGGTTGCGCCGGGCGAGCGGGCCGTAGCGGTCAAGGTCGACGAAACCAATGCGGTCGGCAACCGGCTGCGGCCCGGCAACTATGTCGATGTATTCGTGAACCTTAGGCGTGACGGCGCCGCGGGCGGTCCGATGGGCGCGGAGATCCCCAATACGCAGGCGCGTCTGCTGCTGTCGAAGGTGCGTGTGCTGTCATTCGGCGATGCAACGCCGGACAAGGACGGTGGCGGGACCGCGACAGGTGCCGTGCGTACCGCCGTGCTCGCGGTGCCGACTGCGCAGGTCGACGCGCTGACGCTCGGCGAAGCGAGCGGCCACCTGACGCTTGCGTTGCGCAATCCGCTCGACGACGAAGTCGCCGCACAGACCGTGGCGCTGCGTACGACGGGCAACCTCGCGCCGTCGGCTGCCGCTGCCGCCGGCATGTCGCTCGACGAATTGTCGGCGGGGCGTGCGCGCAGCGCACCGCGCGCGCCGGCCGCGCCGCGTGCGCCGGTCGTCGCGCGATCGGGCGGTGCGAACATCGAAGTGATTCGCGGGGGGCGGACCGAGACGGTTACCTATTAAGAACAACGAAACGCACGATCATCGACAGCAGTAACGGAAGGGAGATGGCCGCTCGACGGTCTCCGACACAATGACAAATAAACTGATTGCTTTCGCAATTACCCTCTGGGCCATCACGTTCGCAGCGCTGGCGGGGGCCACCGGCGTGAACGGTTCGATCGATCTCGCGGTCGGCACGCAGCGGCAGATCGCCGCCGGACACACGCTGCAGCGCGTCGCGGTCGGCGATCCGTCGGTCGCCGACGTGCTCGTGATGAAGGGCGGCCGTGCCGGCACGGTGCTGCTGGTCGCGAAGGCGCCCGGTTCGACCAACGTGATGCTGTGGGAGCGCGGCCACGACGAGCCGATGGTGTGGAACGTCAATGTCGTCGATGCGGCCGCACAGGCGGTGCTCGACAGTTCGACGCCGGGCGTGAAGGCGTACGGCGGCACGTCGGTGCTGTCCGGTTCGGCGGCATCGCTCGACGCGCACGAGCGTGCGGCAGCCGTCGGCAAGCGCATGAGCGGCAAGGACGGCACGGTGATCGACACGTCGACGGTCGGCGGCAAGAACACCGTGCAGGTCGACGTGCGGGTCGTCGAGTTCAGCCGCTCGGTGCTGAAGGAGGTGGGCCTCAACTTCTTCAAGCAGAGCAATGGCTTCGCGTTCGGCGCATTCACGCCGGGCGGGCTGCAGTCGGTGACCGGCGGTGCGACGTCGGCGTTCCAGGCGACGGGCGGCATCCCGATCGCGTCTGCGTTCAACCTCGTCGTGAATTCGGCCAGCCGCGGCATTTTCGGGAATCTGTCGATTCTCGAGGCGAACAATCTCGCACGCGTGCTCGCGCAGCCGACCCTGGTCGCGCTGTCCGGGCAGAGCGCAAGCTTCCTCGCGGGCGGCGAGATTCCGGTGCCGGTGCCGCAGGCGCTCGGTTCGACGGCGATCCAGTGGAAGCAGTACGGCGTCGGGCTCACGCTGACGCCGACGGTGCTGAGCCCGCGCCGCATCGCGCTCAAGGTCGCGCCGGAGTCGAGCCAGCTCGATTTCCTGCATGGCGTGACGATCAACAGCGTGTCCGTGCCGGCGATTACGACGCGCCGGGCCGACACGACGGTCGAGCTTGGCGACGGCGAGAGCTTCGTGATCGGCGGCCTGATCGATCGCGAGACGATGTCGAACGTCAACAAGGTGCCGGTCCTCGGCGACCTGCCGATCATTGGCGCGTTCTTCAAGTCCCTCAACTATCAGCAGAACGACAAGGAACTGGTGATCATCGTGACGCCGCACCTCGTCGCGCCGATCGCGAAGGGCGCATCGTTGCCGGCGACGCCGGGCGAGCAGTCCGAGCAGCGCGATGGCCCGGTGTGGCGCTCGTACCTCGGTGGCATTGCGTCGCCCGACGCGGCGCCGGGGTTTTCGAAATGAACGCGGCGCGTGCCGTCGCGCGCAATGCAACCGGGGATGTTCAACATGAACGCGAGAACCCTTTCCTTGGCTGAGCCCGCCGTGACCGACTATTTCGTGTGCGCGTCGCAGCAGGACAAGCACGTCGGCTGGCTGCGCGAGACGCTCGTGTCCGCGGGCGCGGTCGAAGCCGCGCTGCTCGAGCCGGGCGCGCTCGCGCAGCGTATCGCGGGGCTCAATCCGGCGATCGTCTTCATCGACTTTTCCGGCGCGCCGGCAGCCGCGAGCGCGGCCGCCGCGGCGGTGCGGCTCGCGCATCCGAACCTGCCGGTCGTCGCGCTCGGCATGCTGAGCGAACCCGAAAGCGCGCTTGCCGCGCTGCGGGCGGGCGTGCGTGACTTTATCGACGTGTCGGGAAACGCGGACGACGCGCTGCGCATCACGCGCGGGCTGCTCGAGCACATCGGCGGCGAGCCGGCGAACCGTCACGGCAAGCTCGTCGCGCTGCTCGGCGCGCGCGCGGGAATGGGCGTGAGCACGCTCGCCGCGAATCTGTCGGTGCTGCTGCAAAGGCGCACGGCACCCGCGGCAGACAGCGGCGCGACCGCGTTCGGCGCGGCCGCGCCGCACGGCCGGCAGACCGCGCTCGTCGATCTCGGCCTGCCCGCCGGGGACGGCGCGCTGTTCCTCAACACGCGTTGCGAGTTCCATTTCGTCGAGGCCGTGCGCAACCTGCGCCGCATCGACCGCACGTTCGTCAACACCGCGCTGACGCGCCACGCGAGCGGCGTCGCGCTGACCACGCTGCCGCCGAACCTGGCCGACCTGCGCGACGTGTCGTACGCGTCGTGCGTCGGCCTGCTGAACCGGCTGCGCGCGTTCTTCGACCAGCAGATCGTCGATCTCGGCGGTTTCTCGAACCGGGAATTCGTCACGCAGATCGCCGCGGCTGCCGACGAGGCGTGGCTCGTCTGCGACCAGGGCGTCGCGTCGATCGTGTCCGCAGTCGACCTGCTCGAGGAGATGCGCGATACAGGCATCGACATCGGCAAGGTACGGCTCGTCGTCAACCAGTACGATCCGGCGCTCAACCTGACGCCGGCCCAGATCGCCGACCGTCTCGGCGTCGCGCTGCTGGCGACACTGCCCGCGCGCCGCGTGCCGATCGGCGATGCGGCCAACCAGGGCCGGCTGATCGTCGATGCCGCCGAGCGCGATCCGTACGTGCGGGCGCTCGAACCACTCGCCGAGCGGCTGACGGGCGTCACCGCCGCGCCGCGCGCGGCATCGGGGCTCTCCGCGCTCAAGCGCTTCATTCAACCCTCGTCCAAGCGATCGTAAGCGATGGCACACGACATTCAATTTGCCGACGGCGCCGCGCCGTTCTCCCAGACGCAGCAATTCCACGACATCAAGAATGCTGCGCACGAGCACCTGCTGACGCGCATCGAGGAACTGGGCGCCGAGTTCGGCCGCTGGTCGCGACAGGCGATCAACCAGTTCGTCGACCTGGAGATCGACAGCTTCGTGCGCCTGCGCCGCATTCCGCTGAACGAGAACGAGGTGCGCGCGATCGCGGAGGCGCTGACGAAGGAACTCGCGGGATTCGGGCCGATCGAGGACCTGCTCGCGGATCCGCACGTCGAGGACATCCTGATCAACGGCTACAACGACATCTACGTGTCGCGCCACGGGATCCTGTCGAAGCTGCCGGTGCGCTTTACCGACAACGCGCATCTGCTGCGGATCGTGCGGCGGATTCTCGCGCCGATCGGCCGGCGCCTCGACGAATCGAATCCGATGGTCGATGCGCGGCTGCCGGACGGCGGGCGCGTGAACGTCGTCATCGAGCCGCTGTCGCTCGACGGGCCGGTCGTGTCGATCCGCAAGTTCCGCAAGGATCCGCTGAAGCCGTCCGACCTGCTCGGCAACGGCACCTACAACGACGAGATCGGCGCACTGCTCGAGGCCGCGGTGGAAGCGCGCTGCAATGTGCTCGTGTCGGGCGGCACGAGCTCGGGCAAGACGTCGCTGCTCAATGCGCTCGCGTTCCACATTCCCGAGCCGGAGCGCGTCGTGACGATCGAGGACACGGCCGAGCTGTCGCTGAACCACCCGCACGTCGTGCGGCTCGAGAGCCGGCCGGGCGGTTTCGACGGCACCGGCGTCGTGTCGATTCGCGACCTGCTGCGCAACACGCTGCGGATGCGTCCTGACCGCATCATCGTCGGCGAAGTGCGCGGCGGCGAGGTGCTCGAGATGCTGCAGGCGATGAACACCGGTCACGACGGCTCGATGGGCACCGTGCATGCGAGCTCGCCGCGCGAGTGCCTGTACCGTCTCGAGATGCTGGCCGGCTTTGCCGGCTTCCAGGGCACCGAGTCGAGCCTGCGCCGCCAGATCGCGAACGCGATCGACTTCATCGTGCAGATCGGCCGGCTGTCCAACGGCCGGCGGCGGATCCTGTCGATCACCGAAGTCACGGGGCTGTCGGACAACATCATCGCGACGCAGGAGCTGTACCGCTACGAGGCGCGCGTGACGCATGACGGCGAGGAGATCGACAACTGGGAATCGCTCGGCATCCATCCGCATTCGCCGAAGCTCGCGCGCTTCCGCCAGACGCTGACGGGCGGTGGATTCGGCGGTGGCGGCGGCGGGTTTGGTGGTGGCGGTGGTGGCGGCTTCGGCGGCTTCGGCCGCGGCGGAGGCTTCAATGTATAGCCTGATGGCCGGCGCGCTTGCGCTCGCGCTCGTCTGCGTGGCCGCCGCGCTGATGCTGTGGCGGCACGGCGAACTCAAGCGCGGGCGTGCGCATGCGCAGCGCTTCATCGACAGCCGGATCGAGCCGGCCGCGCGCGCGGGCGCGGCGGCGAAAGGCGGGCCCGCGCCGGCGGCGCCGATGACGCCCGGCGCCGGCGCCCGTCCCGCATCGCCGGACGCGCCGTCGACGCAGTGGGCCCGCTGGCGGGCGGCAGCGGACGAATACGTCGATCACCTGCTCAGCCGGGCAGGCATCGAAGGCGCGCGCGGCAAGGCATTCGCCGCGGTGGCGGCGCTCGTTGCGGTGGCGCTCGTCGCCGGCCGCGGCGGCTGGCTCGCATGCATTGCGGCCCTGGTGGGCTGCACCGCGCTGCTCGCGTTCTGGCTCGTGTCGCGGATCCAGCGCCGCCGGCTGCAGATCGTCCGGCAGCTGCCGTCGTTCCTCGACGGCATCGTGCGGCTCGTGACGCTCGGCAACAGCGTGCCGGCCGCGTTTCAGGCCGCGCTGCAGACCACCGAGGCGCCGCTGCGCGGCTGTCTCGATCAGGTGTCGAGAATGCTGCGCACCGGGGTCGAGATCGATCGCGCGATGATGCACGTCGCGAAGGTCTATCACACGAAGGAGTTCGAACTGGTCGGATCGGTGCTGCGGCTGTCGGTGCGCTATGGCGGACGGGCCGACGTGATGCTCGATCGCATGTCGATGTTCATGCGCGATCTCGAGCAGGCGGAGCGCGAGCTGATGGCGATGTCGTCGGAAACGCGGCTGTCGGCCTGGGTGCTCGTGCTGCTGCCGATCGGGATCGGCAGTTTCGTGGTCGCGACCAGCCCCGACTATGTCCAGGCGATGTGGTCCGATCGCGGTGGTCGCCAGCTCCTGTACCTGGCCTTCATGATGCAGGTCGCGGGTGGCGCATGGCTGTACAGGATGGCCCGGCTCAGGTGACGCAATGACTCCCAATCAACTCGGATCGATTGCACTGGCGCTCGGCGCGCTCGGCGTCGTGCTTCTGGCCATTCTCGCACTGCGTCGCGCCGGCGCGGAAACGCGCAGCCGGCGGGCGCTCGCCGACGCGCTCGACCGGCGCGCGGCGGCGCTCGACGCGGCGCGCGCGCGGACCGCGGCGGACGGCACTGCGCCGCCACGCCAGCCGGAACAAGCGCCGGCCGCCAATCGGCATACGAAGGTCGCGCAGCTGCTCGAGCGGATGTCGGCGATCGGCATGCGCTGGCTCGAAACGGGCATCGGCCAGCATGCGGTTGCCGAAGAAGACCGGCGGCTGCTCGAGCAGTGCGGTTACGTCGACACGCGCTCGCGCGGACTGTTCCTGAGTGCGCGGGTCGCCTGCGCACTGGTCGTGCCGTTCCTGTTCGCGGCGTTCTTCGGCGCCGGCCTGGCGGGCGGGCGCTGGCTGTTCGGCATCGCGCTGGCACTCGTCGTCGGCTTCATGCTGCCCAAGGTCTACCTGCGCCGCAAGGCGGCGGCGCGCCGGCAGTGCGTCGTCGACGAACTGCCGCTCCTCGTCGACATGCTGCGCCTGCTGCAGGGCGTCGGGCTGTCGCTCGACCAGAGCATCCAGGTCGTGACCAATGACTTCAAGGGGATGATGCCGGTCCTGTCGTCGGAGATGGGTATCGCGCAGCGCCAGTTCGCGGCCGGCCGCACCCGCGAGCAGTCGCTGCAGCGGCTGTCGTCGGGTTTCGAGAACGAGGACCTGCGCGCGATCGTGCGGCTGATGATCCAGGTCGACAAGCACGGCGGCGCGGTGCAGGAGCCGCTCAAGCAGTTCGGCGACCGGCTGCGCGAGACGCGCCGCGCGATGCTGCGCGAGCGCATCGGCCGCCTGACGGTGAAGATGACGGGCGTCATGATCATAACGCTGCTGCCAGCATTGCTGATCGTGACGGCTGGCCCTGGCGTGATCTCGGTGTTGCACGCGCTTGCCCAGGCGCGCCACTGATGCGGCGGATGGAAGGAACGAAGATGAACGGGATCGGTGGAATCGTGAAACTGGCGGGCGTGGCGGCGATGGTCGGCCTGCTCGGTGCATGTTCGGCGTTCAAGGAGAGCGGGTATGGCGTCGGTGCGCAGGCCGAGCGTGCGGCGCTGATGGATGCGGCCGGCCAGAAGCAGGCCGCGCCCGACACGCCCGGCATGTACCTCGGCCTGATCGAGCGGATGCAGGCGCAGGGGCTGTATTACGCGTCGCTCGCGCATATCGACGCATACGAGAAGCAGTACGGCGCGTCGCCCGAATCGATCCTGCTGCGCGCCGACGCGCTGCGCATGACCGACCAGCCGGCCGCGAGCGCGGCCGTCTACACGCAATTGCTGAACACGCCGCTCGCTGCGCGCGGCTATCGCGGGCTCGGGCTGATCGCCGGCGGCGCGGGCGATTTCGAGCACGCCGCGCAGGCACTGTCGCAGGCATCGGTGCTCGCGCCGACCGATGCGTCGATGCTGTCCGATCTGGCTTACGCGAAGCTGCGCTGCGGAGACGTGCAGGGGGCGCGCGTGCCGCTGATGAAGGCTGCCGAGCTCGACCAGAACAATCCGAAGATCATCAGCAACCTGACGCTGTACCTGCTCGCGTCCGGCCGCACGCGCGACGCGCAGAAGCTGATGAACCAGCAGAAGCTGGCGCCGGAGGTTCGCAACGACATTCGCGGCGATGCGACGAAGATCATCGCGGCATCGCATGCATCGCGGCGCACGGCGCTCGCGCCGGTCGCGACGGCCGTCGGGTCGGGCAGCGTCGTCGATGTCGCCGGAAGCGGCGGCGCGAAACGCACGTCGCCGGTGGCGAGCGTTCAGGGATTCGATCAAACCGCGCCGCTGCTGCAGCGGTTCGCACAATGACAAGACAATCGGGGAGAACAAGCATGAACGACAACAACAGGAATCTCGAGCGCCCGGCACGCGTACGCCGGGGTGTCGCGCTGCTCGTGCTCGCCGGCGCGGCCGCTGCCGCGCATGCACAGCAGCAACCCGCGCCGAACGCCGCGGAAGTCGGCCATTCGACCGACGCATGGCTCGCGTTGCAGCGGGACAACCAGGCAGCGGGCCCGGCGCAGCCGATGCTCGGCGACGCCGCGTCGCTTGCGTACCAGCGCTATCTCGATTCGTTCAAGAACAAGATTCCGGATTCGATGGGCTCGCCGCTGAACGCGAACGGGGCCGGCGGGGGCATGCCGGGCGGACAGGGCGCGTCGCAATCGTCGTACTGAGGCCGTGATGCGTTCGGCTCGATCGACCGGTTCCTGCGCCCGCCCGCGCGACCGGCGGCGGATGGGCGGCCAGCGCGGCGCCGTGGCGGTTCTGGCGGCCGTGTGGGTGCTCCTGGCGGTGGTGGTGCTGGGCGCGATCGATATCGGCAATCTGTTCTTTCAGCGCCGCGACCTGCAGCGGATCGCGGACATGTCCGCGCTCGCCGCCGCGCAGCGCATGGACGACAAGTGTGCGCAGCCGACCACGACCGCCACGCAGAATGCGTCGGCGAACGGATTCGACCCGCAGGCATCGGGCAATTCGATGTCGATCGTCTGCGGCCGCTGGGACGTGGCGGCGTTTCCGAATCCGCCGTACTTCGGCAGTGCGTCGAGCCAGCTCAATGCGGTCCAGGTCACGCTGTCGAAGCCGGTGCCGTTCTTTTTCCTCGGGCCGAAGCGCACCGTCACCGCGACGTCGATTGGCAAGGAGGTCAATCCGGATTCCTTCACGCTCGGGACATCGCTCGTGACGCTGCAAGGCGGCCTGGTGAACAACGTGCTTGGTGCGTTGCTCGGCGCGAATCTCAACCTGAGCGCCGTGTCGTACCAAGGGCTCGCGACGACGCAGATCGCGCTGAAGGATCTCGTCGTGGCGGCCAACGTCGGGACGGTGGACCAGCTCGCGAACGTGTCGGTGACGGCGGGCGGCTTCGCGCAGTTGCTGGTCACGGCACTGTCGAAGACGCAGGTGGCCAACGTGAACGCGGGTGTCGCGACGAGCGCGTTGCAGGCGATCGCGAAAGTCGCGGTGGGCACGACGACGGTGAATGTGCTGAGCAACGGCTCGACGCCCGGCGTGCTGGCGGTGGGGCTGGCGAACAAGCAGGCGGCCGCGGATGCGCGCGTCACGCTGCTCGATGCGCTGATGGTCGCGGCCGAGGTGGCGGCTGCAGGGCAGCCGGCCGTCAACGTCAACACCGGCGTGAATCTCGGTCTCGTGAACGCGACGTTGCAGGTGCAGATCATCAAGCCGCCGGTGCTGGCCGTGGGCGAGGGCGGCATCGATCCGACCACGGGCACGTGGCGCACCCAGGCGAGTACGGCTCAAGTCCGGCTGTATCTGAATGCCGATCTGGGTACGACCAACATAACGATCCTGAACCTGCTCGGACTCGGCTGGTTGAACACGTTCCTCAACAAGATCGTCAGTGCGGACGTCCATCTGCCGATCTATCTCGAAGTCGCGCCCGGCACCGCGTGGCTGGTGTCGACCAATTGCGCGCCGACCCAGGCGGCGAGCCGTGCGGTTGTCGGTGTGCAGACGGGTGTCGCCAACCTCTGCATCGGCGATACGCCGCCGAACATGAGCGCCCAGCAGCCGTTCAGTTGCACCGTTCCTGCGACGATCCTGTCGGCTAGCGTGCTGGGCACGACTGCCGTCCAGGTGAAGGCAAACCTCGCATTGCCCGCGTCCGTGCCGTCCAGCAGTTCGGCAACGCTGACGTTCAACGGTGTGGCCGGCGATTCCGACGATTACCAGACGACGAACGCCAACGCAGTGGGTTCGGTGCTGACCAACGCGTTGTCGGGGGTTGCGAACAGCCTCGCATCGACGAACGGACTGGCACTGTATATCGGTGGAGCCTCGGTTCAGCTCGGCACGATGCTGGATCCGCTGATCTCCGTGCTGACGGGTGCGTTGGCCCCCTTGCTTTCCGCCCTCGACCAGATCATCGTTCCGCTGCTGAATCTGCTTGGCGCCCAGGTCGGTGTCTCGACGGTACACAATCAGGCGCTGACCTGCGGCGTCGCGCAAACGGTAAGTAATTAGAGAAGTCAGATCAATCCGATGAGAACCACGCCCGCAATCGAAGAGCTCGACCTGTACGTCTGGGAAGGCAAGGCGGACATCGTCGACCGCGTCGCCCGCTGCATGGCGAGCTTCGACGTCGAAGTGATCCGCGCCGACAACGCGGAAATCTCGCCCGAACGCGCCGCGCTGCGTCCGTCGCTCGCGATCATCAGCGTGACGATGATCGAAAGCGGCGCAGCGTTCCTGCGCGACTGGCAAGCCAATATCGGCATGCCGGTCGTCTGGGTCGGCGCCGCGCGCGACCACGGCTCGTCACAGTATCCGCCCGAGTATTCGCACATCCTGCCGCTCGATTTCACCTGCGCGGAACTGCGCGGGATGGTCGGCAAGCTCGTCACGCAGTTGCACGCGCACGCCGCGGAGACGCTGCGCCCGTCCGAGCTCGTCGCGCATTCGGAATCGATGCAGGCGCTGCTGCACGAAGTCGATATGTTCGCCGACTGCGACACCAACGTGCTGCTGCACGGCGAAACCGGCGTCGGCAAGGAGCGCATCGCGCAGTTGCTCCACGACAAGCACACGCGCTACCGGCTCGGCGAATTCGTGCCGGTCAACTGCGGTGCGATTCCTGACGGCCTGTTCGAATCGCTGTTCTTCGGGCATGCAAAAGGATCGTTCACCGGCGCGGTTGTTGCGCATAAAGGCTATTTCGAACAGGCCGCCGGCGGCACGCTGTTCCTCGACGAAGTCGGCGACCTGCCGCTCTACCAGCAGGTCAAGCTGCTGCGCGTGCTCGAGGATGGCGCGGTGCTGCGGGTCGGCGCGACGTCGCCGGTCAAGGTCGATTTCCGGCTCGTCGCCGCGAGCAACAAGAAGCTGCCGCAGCTCGTGAAGGACGGCCAGTTCCGCGCCGATCTCTATTACCGGCTCGCGGTGATCGAGCTGAGCATCCCGTCGCTCGAGGAGCGCGGCGCGGTCGACAAGATCGCACTGTTCAAGTCGTTCGTCGCGCAAGTCGTCGGCGACGAGAAGCTCGCGCAACTGCCGGACCTGCCGTACTGGCTCGCGGATGCCGTTGCCGACAGCTATTTCCCCGGCAATGTGCGCGAATTGCGCAATCTGGCCGAACGTGTCGGCGTGACGGTCCGGCAGACGGGCGGCTGGGATGCCGCGCGGCTGCAGCGTCTGGTCGCGCATGCGCGCAGCGCCGCGCAGCCGGTGCCGGCGGAGAGCGCGGCCGAGGTCTTCGTCGATCGCAGCAAGTGGGACATGGGCGAACGCAGCCGCGTGATCGCGGCGCTCGACGCGAATGGCTGGCGCCGCCAGGACACCGCGCAGCAGCTCGGCATCAGCCGCAAGGTGCTGTGGGAAAAAATGCGCAAATACCAGATCTTCGACGAGGAGCCCGAGACCCGCGAAAGCGATTAATTAATGAGATAATGCAGCGCAAAATTACAACGAGTCGGTGCGGGAATCACATTACATGAGCCAGATTACGGGGATGGGGCGAGCATGCTTGTTGCTCGCCATGTTGGGAGGCGTGCAGCACGCGTGCGCGCAAGGGTTGGCGGGTGATGCATCGGCGGCGGTGCAACCGGCGGCGGCGCCCGTCGTCGCGATTCCGTCGATCGATTCGCAGGCACAGACGCCGATGCAGGCGGGCGACGCGACTGGCCAGAGCACGGTCGACGAACTGCAACGCCAGATCCAGGCGCATTCGCTGACGGAAATGCGCACCAGCTACAGCGGCAGCTACGGCGCGAGCCAGTTGTTCAATGTGAAGGACGGCGCGTACTACATCGCGCTGTTTCAGCAGAAGGCGTTCTGGCGCGTGATCAAGTCCTACGACGACGCGCGCGCGGAAGCGATCTACCGCGATTTCTCGCGCCAGGCCGAGCGACTGTCCGTCAACGAATTGCGCGCGGCGCGGCTGGAATCGCAGAAGGCGCAGATGGATCGCCAGATCGATGCGGCACAGGAACGCGCGCGGCGTCTGCAGGCGGACATTTCGATCGCGCGCGAACAGCAGACGGCCGTCGCGGACCGTCAGAAAACGGTGCGCAGCGAAACTGTGGCGCTGCAGGCGCAGCAGGCGGAACTGCAGTCGCAATTGCGTGCGTTGCAGCAGCAGGTGCGTTCGCTGCAGCGGGAGGCCGACGCCGGCTTGCCGAACGTGCACTGAGCGCACGGCGCGGACCGGACGCCTGCGGCGACATGCCGCGCTGGCGCCCGGATGCGGCACAAAAAAAGGGCAAGCCCGTGGGCTTGCCCTTTTGCGCTATTGGCGTTACTGGCCGTCCGGCACGATACGCCGGCGCCGGGTGACGATCACCGGCCCGTTGCTGTTGCGCGACTCCGACGGTGCGGAACCGGCCGACTGGTCGCCGGCATCGCGCGGCGCGCCGTAACCTTCGCGCGGTTCGCGCGGGGCATAGCCTTCACGAGGTTCGCGCGGCGTATAGCCTTCACGAGGTTCACGCGGCGTATAGCCTTCGCGTGGTTCGCGCGAACCGTAACTGTCGCCGCGCGATTCGCGGGAGCCGCCGTGCGAGCCGTACGGGCTGTGGCCACCGCCTTCACGGCCGCCGGGACGGCCGCCGCCGCCCGGGCGCGGGCCGCGCGGACCGCCGCCGCCCGGGCGTGAACCGCCCGTATCGAGCTGGATCGTGGAAATCGCACGCTTGTAGATGCCTTGCAGACCCACGGGGGTGCGCAGCATCACCAGATACTGGTCGAACGACTCGATGCAACCCGTCAGGCGGATGCCGTTGACGAGATAGATTTCAACGCGCTTACGTTCCTTGCGCGCGGAATTGATGAAGTCGTTTTGCGGATGGGATTCTGCGGGATTGGCCATTGAGATGCGGCAGGAGCCTGCGTCAGAAAATATGTTGTGCGTGTGTGTGGCGTCGAATCCACAGGATGTTTGAGCGGGATTTTACCTTGTTCGATCCGCCTGCGTGCGGTCGTGATTGTGTCGAACCGTAACCCACTATAGACGGTTCCACGCATTTCGGCGATTCGGCCAAACGGCCAGCCGTGTTTTGTTACGTCGGGTTACGACTCTCGCAGCGCCGTTGCACCTCGCTTCGTGCCGCTCGGATACAGTCGTCGCGCGCGTCGGCAGGGCCGACTTATCAGAGATCGAGAACATGAACAAGAGGCGAATGGCAGTGTGGGTCGGGGGCCTGGCGTGGCTGGCTTCCGGCAGTGCGATGGCGGGGCACGTCGACGTTGCGGTCGGCATCGGCGTGCCTGCCTATGTCGAACCCGCGCCGGTCTATGCCGAGCCGGCGCCGGTCTATGTGGCGCCGCAGCCGGCGGTGGTCGCGTATCCGGGCTACGGGTACGGCTACGAAGGCGATGACGATGACGACCGCTATCGCAAGTGGCGCAAGCACTACTACAAGCATTGGCACAAGCATCACGATGACGATGACGATTGAATGCGGTGCACCTGCCGGCGGCGTGCGCAAGCGCCCGCCGGCGGCGCGCATCAGAACCGGTAGTCCGGGTTCTTCGGGTCGAACGCCGTGTCGTCGAGCGTCGCCGGCGCGATCTTCTCAATGACGATCCGCTCGAAGATCCGTCCGTCGTTGTCGTAGGATTCGACCGTCCGGAAATAGGGCGCGTGCAGGTCGAGCCCCAGGATTTCCTTCTTCGCGTAGAACTGCGGCCGGCCGGTCGGCGTCTCGTAGGTGAGGGCGACGACACGCACGCCGTCGACCGTCTTCGCCTCCACATGGGTCGGGCGCTCGACGCCCGCCTCGCGGTATTTCTTCCCCTCGCTCAGGTACAGGTTCGCGATGAACTCGGTGCCGAGATCCCTCACCTGATGATTCGACTGCGCGCGCGCGAGTGCGCCGTCGATCGCCGTCCACAGCGGCAGCTTGCCGAGCAGCCCGCCGAGGTGGCCGACCATCTCGTCCTTGCGCAGCGTCGCGTCGTAGATGATTTCCTGGCCCGCGTGCGCGCCGTCCGGCAGCCATTTCGCATAAACCCGCAGCGGGTCGCGCATGGTCTTGACGATCATGTGATCGGGTGTGTCCGACCACTTCCCGCTGATGCGTTCCTGGCGGCGCATCGTGAACTGATACGACGAATAGCCGCTCGGCCCGGTGCGGATGTACTCGGGCACCGCGAGCGGGTCGAGCGCCGTGAACAGCGCGGTGAGCGTCGCGTCGTCGAGCTTCGCGAGCGTGCCTTGCTGCGCGGCGCTGCGCAGCCAGCGCGCCTGCTGCGTGGCGGGCTCGCGCGCGACCTTCGCGAGGTCGGCCGGTAACGGCGCGGCGTCGTGCGTGGCGCTTGCCGGTGCGGTGGCTTCCTGCGCATGGACGCCTGTCGGCGCCAGTGCCAGCGCGAACGCGAGCGCGCCGGCGATGGCCGCGGCGGCAGAGGCGGCCGAAGTGGCCGAAGTGGCCGACGTGCTTGTGCGGGCCGTATTCCGGCGCAGCGGCCGCTTCGTTCCTTCGTTCATCGACTTGTGTCTCCAGATGCGGCGGATTCAGCCATGCGATGCCGGCTTGCGCTTCGCGAGTTCCTCGTCGCGCAGCGCGCGACGCAGGATCTTGCCGACGTTGGTCTGCGGCAGCGCGTCGCGGAACTCGACGAGCTTCGGCATCTTGTAGCCGGTCAGGTTCTTGCGGCAATGCGCGAGCACGTCGTCCGCCGAGAGCGTCGGGTCGCGCCGCACGACGAACACCTTGATCCGCTCGCCCTGCACGTCGTCAGGGATCCCGATCGCCGCCGCTTCACTGATGCCCGGATGCATGACGAGCACTTCCTCGATCTCGTTCGGATACACGTTGAAGCCCGACACGAGAATCATGTCCTTCTTGCGGTCGATCAGCCGCACGAAGCCGTGTTCGTCCATCACGCCGATGTCGCCGGTGCCGAGCCAGCCGTCGGCGTCGATCACCTTCGCGGTTTCATCGGGGCGCTGCCAGTAGCCGCGCATCACCTGCGGGCCGTGCACGCACAGCTCGCCCGGTTCGCCGATGCCGGCCCAGGTGCCGTCCTCGCGCCGGAAGCGCACGACGGTCGACGGGGCAGGCAGGCCGATCGAGCCGCTGAACGCGGCCATGTCCTGCAGGTTCACGGGGTTCATCGTGACGATCGGCGAACATTCGGTGAGCCCGTAGCCCTCGACGATCGGCCGGCCCGTCACCTGCTGGAAGCGCTCGGCAACTGCACGCTGCATCGCCATGCCGCCCGCCATCGCGAGCTTGAGCTTCGAGAAGTCGCGGTTGCGGAATTCCTCGTTGTCGAGGAACGCGTTGTACAGCGTGTTGATGCCGGTGATGCCCGTGAAGGTTTCGTGGCGGATGATCTTCATCACCATCTTCGTGTCGCGCGGGTTCGCGATCAGGATGTTGCGCCCGCCGAGCCCCATGAAGATGAACGCGTTCACGGTCAGCGAATAGATGTGATAAAGCGGCAGCGGCGTGAGCACCGTCTCGGTGTCACCCGAGACCTGGTCGGCGATCCATGCCTTCGCCTGCAGCAGGTTCGCGAGCAGGTTGCCGTGCGTGAGCATCGCGCCTTTCGCGACGCCCGTCGTGCCGCCGGTGTACTGCAGGAACGCGAGATCGTCGCGCGTGAGCGGCACGGGCTGCGGCTTGCCGCGCGCGCCGAGCGCGAGTGCCGAGCGCAGCTGCACGGCCTGCGGCAAGTGGTATGCCGGGACGAGCTTCTTCACGTGCTTCAGCACGAAGTTGATCAGTCGGCCCTTCGCGTTGAAGCCGTCTGCGAGCAGGTCGCCGAGCGCGGTGACGACGACGTTCCTGACCTGCGTCTCGGGCAGCGCGTCCTGCAGTGTGCGCGCGAAGTTCTCGAACACGACGATCGTCTGCGCGCCGCTGTCCTTCAGCTGATGCGCAAGTTCGCGCGGGGTGTAGAGCGGGTTCACGTTGACGACGATTGCGCCGGCCTTCAGCGTGCCGAACAGCGCGACCGGATACTGGAACGTGTTCGGCAGCATGATCGCGACGCGGTCGCCCGGCTTCACGCCGAGGCTCTGCAGATACGACGCGAACGCCGCGACTTTCTGCGCGAGCGCGCGATAGGTCATCGACGCACCGGCGCTCACGTACGCGACGCGGTCCGCGAACTGCGTCGTGCATTCGTCGAAGAACTGGACGAGCGATGCGTACTGCGTGACGTCGATCTCGCGCGGCACGCCGGGCGGATATGACGCGTACCAGATGCCGTCGGTGTTCGGCGGCAGCTGAGCGGCTTCGGTGGGGGCGGAAGCGGACATTGTTGTCTCCTGTCGACCAGCGTTGGCGCTTTGGCGCTTGCCCTGGTCGCATGCATTGCGGTCGATCAGAATGAGCGCTTCAGCGCCTGCTCTGATTCCACGCTCTACAGTCGATCGGATATCGACCGAACCTGGTGCCATAGCGCCGGGTTCGGTCCCATGCGGAGTACGCTGAGTTCGTACTGCTGCGACAGCACGCGGCGTCGCCACACATCGCGACGCCGGATGCACAGCGCGCATCAGTTCGCGTGATGCAGCGTCGCGTCGTCGACCGGCGCCTCGGCCGGCGTAGCAGACGATGAATCGGCCGCTGAATCGGGCGGACCAGGCACCGAATCGTTCGCCTCCGCATCGTCGAGCACCGCCGCGAAGATCGACAGCTGCGCGCTGTCGGGCATCGGCGCCTTCAGCGCGGCGACAATCAGCGACGACAGCCGCGCGATCATCTGCACGTCGTTCATCGTGCGGCCCTGCGAGAACTCGTCGATCAGGCCCTCGGTCTCGGCGCCCGCCAGCGCGCCGGACAGCGCACCGATCGCGAAGTGCAGCCGCCAGCCGAGCTCCGTGCGTGGCAGGCCCGGCAGCGCGCGCTGGAACGCGTCGAAGAAGCGGCCTGCGACGCTCGCATAGTGCGCGGTCAGGAAGTTGCGCACGAACGGCGACGGATCGGTGTACGCGCGGCCAATCAGCCGCAGGAATGCGCGCCCGCCGCGCTCGGGGTCGCGCGACGCCTTCAGCGCGGGAATGAACATCGCGCCGAGCACGTGTTCGCAGGTGACGTGCGTGCCGAGTTGCGCATCGAAGCGGTCGAGGATGTGCAGGCGCTCCTGGTTGAGCTGATCGAGCCGGCGCGACAGCATCGCGTGGATCAGCGCTTCCTTGCTGCCGAAGTGATAGTTGACCGCTGCGAGATTGACCGCCGCGCGCGACGTGATCTGCCGCATCGACATCGCCTCGAAGCCATGTTCGATGAACAGGTCTTCGGCCGCGTCAAGGATGCGTGCCTTCGTCCCGCCGGCTTGCCGGCTGCCCGGCGGCCGCCCCACCTGACCCACTGCCATGTTCCGCCTCCCATGCCGGTCGCCCGGCCGCGAACAATCGATTCAGATTTGTAATTCAAACAACCGTTTTTATTAAGATAAAAAAACGCGCACGGCGCGGGCAAGCGCTGAATCTGGTCGGAATCCTCTAGATCGATGTGCGAACGCGGAAAGATCGCCGCGTGGCCCGCCAAGGCCGGGCCGCGCGGCATGATGCGCTGCATCAACCGGCATGCTCAGCCGACGGTGCTACGCGTATTGACCGATTGCGTCATGTCGATCCCGCGCCGTTCCGGGCTGAACAGGATCAGGATCGCGATCACGACGGCGACGGTGCCGCACACGAGCGCGAGCGCGAGCGAGTAGTTGTTGCCGCGCGAAACCGCGAATGACGCCTGCATCGTCGCATTGCCGGACGCGAGCAGGTTGCCGAGCTGGTACACGAAACCGGGAAAGGTCGCGCGGATCTCGGCTGGCGAGATCTCGTTCAGGTGGACGGGAATGATCCCCCATGCGCCCTGCACCGAGATCTGCATCAGGAATGCGCCTGCGGCCAGCGCGAGCGGGCCGCTCGAGAACGCCCACAGCGGCAGCACCGGCAGCGCGATCAGCGCGGCGATGAAGATCGCGCGGCGGCGACCGATCTTCTCCGAAATCGTGCCGAACGTGAGGCCGCCGACGATCGCGCCGACGTTGAGCACGATCGTGATCCACGACACCGTATGCGGATCGAAGTGATGCTGTTCGCGCAGGAAGGTCGGATAGAGGTCCTGCGTGCCGTGCGAAAAGAAGTTGAACGCGGTCATCAGCACGACTGCATAGATCGCAAGCACCCAGTTGTTGCGCAGCGTGCTGCCGAGGCTCGGACGCGGGCGCTTCTCCATCTGCGTCCACGCCGGCGATTCGGGCACCTTCGCGCGCACGTACAGCACGAGCAGTGCGGGCAGCACGCCGACCATGAACATGCCGCGCCAGCCGATGTACTGGTACAGCACGCCGAACACGATCGACGCGACCAGGTAGCCGCTCGGATAGCCGGCCTGCAGCAGGCCCGACACGACGCCGCGCGAGTGGGTCGGCACGGTTTCCATCGTCAGTGCGGATCCGACGCCCCATTCGCCGCCCATCGCGACGCCGAACAGCGCGCGCAGCACGAGCAGCGACGTGAGACTCGGCGCGAAGCCCGAAGCCAGCTCGATCAGCGAATAGCACGCGATGTTGACCATCAGCGTTGGCCGACGCCCGTAGCGATCGGCGAGCCGGCCGAAGATCAGCGCGCCGAGCGGACGCATCGCGAGCGTCAGCGTGAGCGCGAACGCGACGGCCGGAATGGTCGAATTGAATTCGGTCGCGATGTCCTTCAGCACGAACACCATCAGGAAAAAGTCGAACGCATCGAGCGTCCAGCCGAGATAGGCGGCGATCGTGACGTTGCGTTGCTCGGGGGTCCAGCTCATGGCCGAGGTCTCCTCGTTGGCGTGCGCCCTGACGGATCGCATGCGCGTGCCGCCCGGCAGGCGCGCGGAGCGGGGGCATTCATCGAGTGTAGGTCGCGGCATCGCGCGATGTGGCCCGCGATACGGTCGAATCGGGAATAATCCCTACGAAATGAATTGTTTCCGGAAGCGAAGTACGCATGCGCCGCGCACGCGCACCCGAGGTGTCGTGCGTTGGAATGGCGGGTGTATCGTTTTTGTAATGTGATTGCGCGAATGCGCACCGAATCAGGAGTCCGGATCAGATGACTGCACGTTCCGCTGCCGCGCTGCCGGTGCTCGACACCGCGCGTCTGCAACTGCGCCCGCGCGTGCTCGCCGACCTCGACGCATGTGTCGCGATGGATCGCGATCCCGAAGTCACGCGGCATATCGCGGGGCCGTGGCACGACCCCGTCGAGCATCGCCGCTTCGTCACGCACCGGATCACGCGCGACTATCCGTCGGGCCTCGGCTACTGGTCGATCTTCGAGAAGGCTGCGCCGCACACGTTCGTCGGCTGGGTGTTGCTGATTCCCGATTACGCTGGCGGCGGGCACGACGTCGAGATCGGCTGGCGGCTCGTCCGGAGCGCATGGGGGCGAGGCATCGCGAGCGAAGCCGCGGCGGCCGTCGTGCGTCATGCGTTCGACACCGTGCGCCTGCCGCGCGTGATCGCCGACATCGCGGCGGCCAACGCCGCTTCGCTGAACGTCGCGCGCAAGCTCGGGATGCGACGCGTCGGCGTCGTGCAGGACGGTATTCCGTATGTGCGTCACCGCCTCGAGCGCGACGATCTGCGCGTGTCGTGAACCCGATTCGGCATTCGATTCGGCACCCGACACCGCACCCGATGCGCAACTCGAGTGGCGTGCAATTTCGGCCAATAGAGCCGGGCGCGGGTGCCTGCGCCGAGGCTTCGGAAATCGTCAAACGGGTGCCGTTGAGGGATGCGCGGTATTAACGGCGCGCGCGATCAGGAGTATCGTTGCCGGAATTTGTCTAGAAAGGGTACGACCATGACACTCGGCCGCGACGTTCATCTCATTCCCGTCAAGCTCGAGGCGCTGCGCCCGACGCAGATGACCGTCGGCTATCGCGAAGTGAAAGCGAAGCGCAAGCACTGGAAGACGCTTGGCAAGGGCGAGCGCAAGGCCGCGATCGATTCGCACTGGTTTCCTGCCGTCGTCGGTCCCGGCGGCCATCACTTCATCACCGATCACCACCATCTCGGCCTCGCGCTGATCGAGGAAGGGGAGACGAACGTGAAGGCGATGCTGCTGAAGGACCTGTCCTGGCTCGACGAGACGATCTTCTGGCGGATGATGGAGCACAACCAGTGGGTGCATCCGTTCGGCCCGGACGGCGCGCGCCGCGACTACGAGCATCTGCCGAAGGTGCTCACGGGGCTCGAGGACGATCCGTACCGGAGCCTCGCGGGCGAATTGCGCACGGCGGGCGGCTATGCGAAGGACGCGACGCCGTTCAGCGAATTCCTGTGGGCCGACTACCTGCGGCTGCACGTGACGCCCGACCAGATCCGCAAGAACTTCGACAAGGCGCTCGACGCCGCGCTGAAGCGCGCGCACGAACAGGATGCGCGCTACCTGCCCGGCTGGTCGGGCGTGATCGTCGCGAAGAGCTGACAGCAGCGCCATGCCGACCGACCGCACGCAGACTCCGCAACCCCGTCCTGACGCCGGTCCGCAGCATGTGGATCACTTCGCGCCGCTCGACGCGGCGGTGCCGCCACGTGCGCAGCGCATCGGCCGCGACGCGCTGGCCGGCGTGTCGATCGCGGGCCTGCTGATTCCGGAAGCCGTCGCGTATGCGGGGCTGGCGAACCTGCCGCCGCAGGCCGGCCTGATCGCGTTGCTGTCCGGGCTCGTCGTCTACGCGCTCACCGGCAGCAGCCGCTTCGCGATCGTGTCGTCGACGTCGTCGTCGGCCGCGGTGCTCGCGGCGACCGTGTTCGCCGAGTCGGGCCTGGGCCTCGCTGCGCAGCTCGCGCTCGCGGCGGCGCTCGTCGCGATGACGGGCGTGCTGTTCATCCTCGCGGGCGTCGCGCGGCTCGGCGGCATGTCGGACTTCGTCGCGCGGCCCGTGCTGCGCGGCTTTACGTTCGGGCTCGCGCTGACGATCGTCGTCAAGCAACTACCGAAGATCCTCGCGGTCAAGGTGCAGCACAGCGACGCGCCGCGCGTCGCGTTCGACCTGATCGTCGGCGCGCCGCACGCGAATCTCGCGAGCGTCGCGCTCGGCGGCGCCGCGCTCGCACTGCTGTTCCTGCTCGGGCGCCGCTCGCGCGTGCCGGCGACGCTCGTCGTGATCGTGTTGTCGATCGCGGCCGGCTACCTGGTTGACTGGCAGCGCTACGGGATCGCGATCGTCGGGCACATTGATTTCCAGAACGTCGCGTTCGGCCTGCCGCAGCTCGACCGCAACGCGTGGATGCAGACCACCGAGCTGGCGTTCGCGCTGATGCTGATCCTCTACGCGGAATCGTATGGCTCGATCCGCAATTTCGCGCTGAAGCACGGCGATGCCGTGTTGCCGAACCGCGACCTCGTCGCGCTCGGCTGCGCGAATCTCGTGTCGGGGCTGTTGCACGGGATGCCGGTCGGTGCCGGCTATTCGGCGACCTCCGCGAACGAGGCGGCCGGCGCGCAGTCGCGCTTTGCCGGGCTGTGGGCGGCCGGCGTGATCGCGCTGATCGTCTGGTTGCTGCTGCCGCAACTGGCGCGCACGCCCGAGCCCGTGCTCGCGGCGATCGTGATCTTCGCGGTCAGCCATTCGCTGCATCCGTCGGTGTTCAAGCCCTACTGGGTCTGGCATCGCGACCGGCTCGTCGTGATTGCCGCGCTGCTCGCGGTGCTGGTGCTCGGCGTGCTGCACGGGTTGCTCGCCGCGATCGGCGTGAGCCTGCTGCTGACGCTGCGCAAGCTGTCGGAGCCGAACGTCAGCGTGCTCGGCCGGCTGCGCGACAGCCACGACTTCGTCGACGTGTCGATCCATGAGGATGCGAAGCCGGTGCCTGGCGTGCTGATCGCGCGGCCGGAGGCGCAGCTCTTCTTCGCGAACGCCGACCGGATGCTGAACCGCGTGCGCGCGCTCGTGAAGGCGGCGCCCGATACGCACACGGTAATGCTGAGCCTCGAGGAAACGCCCGACGTCGACGGCACGACGATCGAATCGCTGCGCACGTTCGCCGCGGAATGTGCGGCGCGCGGTCAGCGTTTCGCGATGGTGCGGCTCAAGCTGCACGCATTGAATGCGCTGCATCGCGCGGCGGACGGCACGCTGCGCGCGGACGCGATGTCCGAGCTGAGCGTCGACGAGAGCCTGCAGCAACTGCAGGCGTCTGTCGGCGTGGCGCCCGCGGGGGGCTGACGGGCTTCAGCGTACTTTAGCGCGCGTCAAGTGCGTCAAGCACGTCGAAGCGGTACGCGATCTCGAGCGGTCGCGCGGGGTCGAGCGTTAGCGCGGTCGCGACGCCGCGCGCATTGATCGGGTTTGGCGCGAGCGACGCGTGGCAGCCGAGCTCGAACGCGCTCGCGACCGGCTCGACGCCGACGCACAGGTTGCGGCCATTCCACGGCGCATAGGCGCGGCCGCGATTGCTGATCCACAGCAGCAGCGATGGCAGCACGGCCGCATCCCACGTCAACCGGTACGCAGTGCCGGCGACGTCGTCGTGCAGCGTCACGCTGCCATCGATCCCGCAAAGCTGCACGATTTCCTCGGTGGCGTCCGCGAACGGCAACCGGTCGAACGCGCGATATTCGCCGTCGGCCAGCGGCACGCGGTCGAGCGTCTCGAACGTCGCGCCGGGCCGGCCATGCGACACGCCGGGTTCGGGGCCGCCAGGGTGGACGACACCGAACCGGAACGCGCCGGGTTCGATGCGGAACGCACCGGCGAGTGACGGCAGCGCGAGATTCGGGTGCAGGCCGGCGGGGCGGCGCGCAGCCGTGCGCGCGTCGATCCGCAGCACGAATTCAAGCGCCGCGCGCTGCGGATCGGCGCGGATCGTGCGCGTGACCCGCGCGATCGGCGAGCCGGCCGGATAGTCGAGCGCGATCTCGATCTCGTGCGACGTACGCCGCACGCAGGTCCAGTCGGCGATACAGCCATAGCCGTGCTGCAGATCGTCGCTCGCGTCGAGCGGCGCGTCATGCGCGTTGTGCGCGTCATGCGCGGCAGCCGGCGTCGCGACCGCGTCGCGCCAGCCCTCGGCGAGACCGTCCGGCGCATATGGCACGCCGAACGGCACGCACGCGAATTCGCTGCGCATCACGCCGAGCAGGCCGTCGGGCCGGGCGGCGGGTTCGCCGAGCCACGGCGGTTCGTAGAACGGCCGGATGACGCGTGCGCCGCTGAAAAAGGCGACGCCGCCGAGCATGCCGCCGCGGGCGTGTACGTCGAACGCGCCGTGCGCCCATTCGAGATGCCAGACTGTGTCCATGAAGTCGATGCGTAAGTGCGGTAGTGGTGCAGCGTGGTGTGGCTTCTTAATGTGGCAAATTGCCGGTCAGTTTTCTTCCTCGCGCCAGCAGGTGCCGTGCCGCGCGAGCAGCGCGCTCGCCGGCGCGGGCCCCCAGCTGCCGGCTGCATAAGGCTTCGGTGCGGGCGAGTGATGCGCGGCGCCGTCGAGAATCGGCGCGACCCAGCGCCACGCGGCTTCCTGTTCGTCGCGGCGGACGAACAGCGCAAGACGTCCGGCGATCACGTCGAGCAGCAGCCGCTGGTAGGCCTCCATCCGGTTCTGCTGGAAGAAGCGGTCGAACGCGAGATCGAGGTGCACGCCCTGCAGCGACATCCCGAGCCCCGGCTGCTTCGCCAGCGTGCTGAGCCGGATCGATTCGTCGGGCTGCAGGCGGATCGTCAGCCGGTTCGAGCCGGGCCGCAGCGCGGCGGCGCCGAGCGCCGAATGCGGGACTGGCCGGAAGTTGACGACGATCTCGGCCACGCGGTCCGCCAGCCGCTTGCCGGTGCGCAGGAAGAACGGCACGCCGGCCCAGCGCCAGTTGTCGACCTCGGCCTTCAGCGCGATGAAGGTTTCGGTCGCACTGCCAGGCGTCACGCCCGGTTCGTCCTGATACGCAGGCACCGCGCTGCCGCGCACGGCGCCCGCGCGATACTGGCCGCGCACGACGCTGCGAGGAATGTCGTCGGCCGTGAGCGGCTTCAACGCGCGCAGCACGCGCAGCTTCTCGTCGCGCACCGCGTCCGCTTCCATCGATTGCGGCGGCTCCATCGCGATGATCGCGAGCAGTTGCAGCAGGTGATTCTGCACCATGTCGCGCAGCGCGCCGGTCTGGTCGTAGAACGGGCCGCGACCGCCGACGCCGAGTTCCTCCGCGACGGTGATCTGGATGTTCTCGATCCATTCGCGGCGCCACAGAGGCTCGAACATCACGTTGCCGAAACGCAGCGCGAACAGGTTCTGCACCGCTTCCTTGCCGAGGTAGTGATCGATCCGGTAGATCTGCTCCTCGGCGAAGATCGTGCCGACCGCGTCGTTGATCGCGGCCGACGACGCGAGATCGTAGCCGAGCGGCTTCTCGAGCACGATGCGCGACGACGATGGCGCGAGGCCCGCACCCGCGAGCGAGCGGCAGATCGGCACGAACAGCGACGGTCCCGTCGCGAGGTAGAAGATGCGGCGGCCGGGCATCGGCTCGAGCGCATCGCGCAGGCGCGCGAACGCGTCGGGCCGGCTCGCGTCGAGCTCGACATACGCGAGCCGCTCGACGAAGCTGCGCCATGACGCGTCGTCGAATGATGCGCGCTCGACGTGCGGACGCACCGACGCATCGACCCAGCGCAGGTAGCCCGCATCGTCGAACGGGTTCTGCGCGACCGCGACGATGCGTCCGGACGGTGCGAGCAGGCCGTCTCGATGCGCGGCATACAGCGCCGGCAGGATCTTGCGCATCGCGAGATCGCCGGTGCCGCCGAACAGCACGAAGGCGAACGCCGACGGATCGCGCGCGACTGATGCTTGGGCCGGCTTCATCGCGACAGCTCCGCCGCGACGCTCGACGCGTCGAGCCGCGCGGCGACCTCGGCGGCCGTCGGCGCGTAGGCGCCCGGATGCGCACAGGCGACCGACGCGCACGCGGCTGCGTAGCGCAGATGCTCGGCGGCCGGCGCATCGGGCCGCGTGAGGAGGCTCGCCATCCAGCCGCCGACGCTTGCGTCGCCACAGCCGACGGTGTCGGCGACATCGGTCGGGAACGCCGGCTGGAACAGCGTGTCGTTGCGATGGAACAGGTGCATGCCGGAAGCGCCGCGCGTGACGAGCACGGCCGCATCGGGCGCCCACGTGCGCAGTTGTGCGAGCGCGGCGGTTTCGTCGAGTTCGGGGAACAGGCCGGTCAGGTCTTCGTCGGACACCTTGATGTAATCGGCGAGGCCGGCGAGCCGGCGCAGCGTCGCGCGATACGACGGCTCGGCCATCGGCGCACGGAAGTTCGGATCGAACGAGATCCGCTTGCCGGCTGCGCGCGCGGCCTGCGCGATGTCGATCAGGCGCGACGCGAGCGGCTCGCGCACGACGCCGAGCGAGCCGACGTGCACGATCTCGGCGGCGTCCAGCGCGCCGGTGGGCAGCGCGGCCGGATCGAACGCGAGATCGGCGCTGTTCTCGCCGATGAAGAAATAGTGTGGCGGCTGCTTCGACACGACCATCGCGAGGAACGGCGCGCGGTCGACCTGCCGCATGAAGCGCATGTCGAGCCCGGCTTCCTCGCTCTTGCGGATCAGCTCGTCGCCGAAGATGTCGCGGCTGACCGTGCCGGCAAAGCCGGTCGGCACCCCGAGGCGGGCGCCGACGCGGGCCACGTTCCAGCACGAGCCGCCGGCGACGCTGTGCCAGTGTTGCGCGTCGTCGCGGATGAAGTCGGTCAGCGCTTCGCCGAATACGACCAGTCGGGGGAGGTTCGTCGTCATGTCAGATCACGCCGCTGTGTCGCGCCGTGCCTTGTAGCGGTTGATCAACTGGTTGGTGGAGCCGTCGTGCGAAGCGACGGGGCCCGGTTCGCCGAGCTCGCGCTCGATCGCCACCGCGAGTCGCTTGCCGAGCTCGACGCCCCACTGGTCGAACGAATTGATCTGCCAGACCGCGCCCTGCACGAACACCTTGTGCTCGTACAGCGCGATCAGCGCGCCGAGCGACGCGGGGTCGAGCCGGTCGAGACAGATCGTGCTGGTCGGGCGGTTGCCTTCGAAATGGCGGTGCGGCTCGTCGGCCGAACGCGCACCGTTCATCAGCGCCTCGGATTGCGCGAAGCAGTTCGCGACGAGGATGTCGTGGTGTTCGTCGAGCGCGTGCTGCGGCCGCATGCAGACGATCATGTCGGCAGGAATCACGGCCGTGCCCTGGTGCAGCAGCTGGAAGAACGCATGCTGACCGTTGGTGCCCGGCTCGCCCCAGATCACGGGGCCGGTTGCGTAGTCGACGCGTTCGCCCGCGAGCGTCACCGATTTGCCGTTGCTTTCCATGTCGAGCTGCTGCAGGTACGCAGGCAGCCGGTGCAGGTAGCGGTCGTACGGTGCGATCAGGTGGCTCGTCGCGCCGAGGAAGTTCTGATGCCAGATGCCGATCAGCGCGAGCAGCACCGGCAGGTTGTGCTCGAGCGGCGCAGTGGCAAAGTGCCGGTCCATCGCATGCGCGCCGTCGAGCAGCGCTTCGAACGCATCCATCCCGGTCTGCAGCGCGATCGGCAGGCCGATCGCCGACCACAGCGAATAGCGGCCGCCGACCCAGTCCCAGAACCCGAACATGTTGGCCGGATCGATGCCGAACGCGGCCACCGCGTCCGCATTCGTCGACACGGCGACGAAGTGCTGCGCGACCGCGGCCTCCGGCGCGCCGCTCGCAAGCAGCCACGCGCGCGCGGTGTGCGCGTTGACGAGCGTCTCGCGCGTCGTGAAGGTCTTCGACGACACGACGAACAGCGTCGTGTCGGGATTCGCGTGCTTCAGCACCTCGGTGATGTCCGCGCCGTCGACGTTCGACACGAAATGCATCGTCAGGCGCGGGTGCGCGTAGGGCTTCAACGCTTCGCAGACCATTTTCGGGCCGAGGTCCGATCCGCCGATGCCGATGTTGACGACGTCCGTGATCGGGCGGCCCGTATGGCCGCGCCACGCGCCGTCGCGCACCGCGTCGGCGAAGCCGCGCATCTTCGCGAGGACGGCCGCGACCTGCGGGGCAACGTCGGTGCCGTCGACGATGCGCGGCGCACCCGAGCGGTCGCGCAGCGCGACGTGCAGCACTGCGCGCTGCTCGGTGCGGTTGATCCGCTCGCCGGCAAACATCGCGTCGCGCTGCGCTTCGACGCCGGTCGCGCGGGCGAGCGCGACGAGACGCGCAATCGTCTCGTCGACGACCGGATGTTTCGAGAAGTCGACGAAGAGGCCGGCTGCCTCGAGCGAGAAGCGCGCGGCGCGATCGGAGTCGCGCGCGAACAGCTCGGGCAGCGGGATGCCGGCCAGCGTGTCGCGATGGTCGGCGAGGGCGCGCCACGCGGGCGTCTGGGTCAACGGAGTCATGATGGGCTGGCGTCGTTCGGGTTATGAAGGATCAGTGCGGGGCGCTCCAGCCCTTGTAGCCCTTCACGTTGTCGCGCGTGATGAGCGTCGGTTCGATCAGGATCATCGGATTGGCGGGCTTCTGGCCGTTCATGATCCCGTAGCCGACATTGATGGCCTGTTGTGCCATCGCCCACGGGTCCTGGCTTGACGACGCCTGCACGAGCGTGTTCGTCTTGAGCGCGGTCTCGATGTCGGGCGCGCCGTCGACCGACGTGATCACGATGCCGGTGCGGTTCAGCTGCTTCGCGGCGAGATCGCTGCCGACGGCCTGCGGATCGTTGATCGTGAACACGCCGTCGAGCTTCGGAAAGCGCGTCAGGTAGCCCTGCATCGTGTTCATCCCGCCTTCGCGCGAGCCCTTGCCGTCCTGGTCGCTCGACAGCAGCTTGATGCCCGGGTTCTTCGCGAGCACCGATTTGCAGCCGTTCACGCGGTCGATCACCGCCGACACCTGCGGGCCGTTCTCGATGATCACGTTGCCTTTGCCGTTCAGCTTCTTCGCGAGGAAGTCGCACGCGAGTTCGCCGGCCTTCACGTTGTTGGTCTGCACGGTCGCATTCGCGCCGGCGGCCGCGACGTCGACTGCGACGACCGTGATGCCGGCCGCCTGCGCCTTCTTCACCGCGGGCTCGATCGCCTTCGGATCGGCGGCGTTGAGCAGGATGATGTCGACGTGCGCGGAGATGAAGTTGTCGATCTGCGTGAACTGCTTGTTCAAGTCGTAGTCGGCCGACACGGCCGTGACCTTCGCATTCGGGTTGATCTGCTTCGCGCGCGCCTCGGCGCCTTTCGCGATCGTGACGAAATACGGGTTGCCGAGCGAGCCGACGGTGATGCCGATCGACTTCAGCGGCTTGCTGTCCGCGTGGGCGGCGGATGCCGCGAAGGCGAACGCGCAGGCGATGCCGGTCAGGACAGCTTTGTGCTTGAACATGTCGTTGTCTCCGTGAGGTCCGTGAGGTTCGTCAGGCGGCGGACGCAGGTGGACCTGCCTGCGCCCCGATGGGTGAAAGGGGGAACGTCAGGTGCGGGCCGAGTCGCGCTGGCGGTAGCGGTCGAGCGCGACCGCGCCGATGATCACGAGCCCCTTGATGATGTATTGCCAGATGTCGGATACGCCGAGCAGCACGAGCCCGTTGGTCAGCACGGCGATGATCAGCGCGCCGATCAGCGTGCCGACGATCGAGCCGACGCCGCCGACGAAGCTGGTGCCGCCGAGGATCACCGCGGCGATCGCGTCGAGTTCGTACGACTGGCCGAGCTGCAGGCCGTTGGCCGCATAGAGCCGCGCGGCCGACATCACCGCGCCGAGGCCGGCAAGGAGGCCCGACGCCGCATAGACGAACAGCTGGATCGCCCGCACGTTGATGCCCGACAGGCGTGCCGCTTCCGGGTTGCCGCCGACCGAGTAGATCCGCATGCCGAGCACCGTGCGGCGCAGGATGAACCACGAAGCGACGATCACCGCGCCGGCGATCACGACGAGCCACGGCACGCCGAGGATCGAGCCGTTGCCGATGAACGCGAACGGCAGCTGCGGGTTGAAGATCGTCGTGTCGTTGCCCATCAGCCGCGAGACGCCGCGCACGGCGGTCAGCGCGCCGAGCGTGACGATGAACGGCGGCAGGCGCAGCAGCGCGATCAGCCCGCCGTTGATCACGCCGAACACGAGGCCGACCGCGAGCGCGGCCGGCACGCCGAGCCAGCCCCAGTTCGGGATGTTCGACGCGAGCAGCGCGGCGACCGCCGCGGCGGCGAGCACCGAGCCGACCGACAGGTCGATGCCGCCGGTCAGGATCACGAACGTCATCCCGGCCGCTAGCACGATGTTGATCGATGCCTGCTGGGTGACGATCGACAGGTTCTGCAGCGTGAGGAAGCCGTCGGTCAGGAAGCCAAATCCGATGCACAGGAGCAGCAGGACCGGCAGCATGCCGGCGGTGCGCATCAGCGACTGCATGCGCGCGCGGCGGTCGGCGACGCGCGTCTGCGGCGCGCGGTCTTGTACCGGATGGGCCGGCGCGGAAGCGAGGTTCCGCTGCTTGGTCGGGTTGATCATTTCGGTAGCCTAAATGGAAGGTAAAAAATGAGCGGCGGCGCTCAGTGCGCGTCCGCCAGTTCCGTTTGCGAGCCGGTCGCGAGCGCGATGATCGCTTCCTGCGTGATCGGCGTGCCGCTGTAGCCGCCGAGTTCGCCCGCGATCTCGCCTTCGCGCATCACCAGCACGCGGTCGGCGACGCCGATGATCTCCGGCAGTTCGCTCGAGATCACGATCACGCCCACACCCGCGCGGGCGAGGTCGTTGATGATCCGGTAGATCTCGGATTTCGCGCCGATGTCGACACCGCGGGTCGGCTCGTCGAGGATCAGCACGCGCGGCTTCGTTTCGAGCAGCCGCGACAACAGCACCTTCTGCTGATTGCCGCCCGACAGCGCGCCGACGTTGACGTTCGCGTGCGGCACGCGGATCGACAGCGCGGTGATCGCGTCGCGTGCGCGTGCGGCGCCGCGCGCGAGATCGAGCGCGCCGAGCCGTGCGTCGCGGTTGCACACCGAGATGTTGATGTTGTCGCGCACGCTCATGTCGAGGAACAGGCCCTGGCGCTTGCGGTCTTCGGTCAGGTAGACGAGGCCCGCGTCGATCGCGTCGCGCGGCGAATGCGTGCCGAAGGTCCGCTCGCCGATCGTCACGTCGCCGCGCGTGCGCGGCTCCGCGCCGAAGATGAGCCGCGCGAGTTCCGTGCGGCCTGCGCCGACGAGCCCCGCGATGCCGAGCACTTCGCCCGCGTGCAGGTCGAGGCTGCAGCCGCGCACGCGGCCGCCATCGGCGACGTCGCGCACCGACAGCAGCAGGTGGCCGCGGTCGTACGGCGCATGTTCCTTCTTGTAGAAACCGGAGATGTCGCGGCCGACCATCATCCCGACGAGCCGCTCGGCCGACAGCGACGCGCGGTCCAGCGTGCCGACGTAAGTGCCGTCGCGCAGCACCGACACGCGGTCGGACAGTTCGTAGATTTCCGCCATCCGGTGACTGATGTAGATGATCGCGAGACCTTCCTCGCGCAGCTGGCGGATCAGCCGGAACAGGTGTTCCGTTTCGCGCGACGACAGCGGCGTCGTCGGCTCGTCCATCACGAGGATGCGCGCACGCGTGTGGACGGCACGCGCGATCTCGACGAGCTGCTGCTCGGCGATCGACAGCGTGCCGACGAGGGTCTCGGGCCCGAACGGCGCGCCGAGACGCGCGAGCACGTCCTGGCAGCCGCGCGCCATCGCCGCGCGGTCGATCGTGCCCCAGCGGCGGTTGCCGCGCCGCAGTTCGCGGCCGACGTAGATGTTTTCCGCGACCGTCAGGTTCGGCGCGAGGCACAGCTCCTGGTAGATCACCGCGACGCCCGCGTCGCGCGCGGCGAGCGGGCCGTCGACGTCGATGCGCGCGCCGTCGATCAGGATCTCACCGCCCGCGTCGGCCTGGTACGCGCCCGACAGGATCTTCATCAGCGTCGACTTGCCCGCGCCGTTCTCGCCCATCAGCGAATGGATCTCGCCCGGATAGACGGTCAGGCTGACGTTGTCGAGCGCGCGCACGGCCGGGAACGTCTTGCTGATCCCGCGCATCTCGAGCAGCGGACGGGGCGACTCAGATTGCGACATGGTTGACCTCCTGCGATTCCGCGCTCGCACCCTTGAGGATGCCGGCCCGCGGGGAGAAGTTGAAGAACATCGGCAGCGTCGCCGCGCCGATCGCGCCGGCGTCCGCGCCGAAGGTGCCGCGCACGAGCGTCGGCGTGCCGCGCGCTTCCGGCGCGGTCGCGACGAGCGCGGTGTGCAGACGCTTCGCGATCGTGTCGATCAGGCCGGCGTCGGTGTCGGCATCGAGCACGACCACCGGTGCGTCGATCACGCAAAGCACCGCGCGCAGCGCGGGGGCGAGCGCGTCGACGCAGTCGTCGATCCATTCGTCGACGGCGGGCAGGCCGCGTGCGATGCACACTTCGAGATCCGCGCGGTTGTTGACCGTCTCGCCGCTGTAGCGCAGGTGGCGCACGAGTGCGTGGAGCGATGCGCGCGCAAGCAGGATGTCCCACGGGCCGCGCGGCGGCGGCGCTGACGGCAGGCGGCTCGGCGGCACGGGCATCACGCCGATGTCGCCCGCGTTGCCGGTGACGCCGCGCAGGCAGTCGCCGTCGATCGCGATGCCGCCGCCGATCGCCGGGCCGATGAACAGGTAGATGAAATCGTCCTGCTGCCGGCCGAAGCCGTAGAACAGTTCGGCGATCGCGGCGGCGTTGCCGTCGTTTTCGCCGAACACCGGCAGCGACAGCGCGCGCCCGAGTTCGCTCGCGAAATCGACGTCTTCCCACGGACGGAACGTGTCGGGGGCAAGGCCGAGTTCGCGCATCCAGCTGCGGAGGTTGTACGGCTGCGCAACGCCGACGCCGGTCAGCCGTTCCCGCTCGTGCGCGGGCAGGAGGGCCTGCATCGCGTCGATATCGCGCCGGACGATCTCGAGCACGTCGGCGGGCGGCGGCAGCAGCGTGTCGTGGGTGACGCGGCCGAGCACGTCGCCGTCGAAATTGACGAGCGCCGTCTCGATCCGCATCCGGTCGAGGTGGACGCCGATGCCGAACGCGCCGCGCGGGTCGAGACGGATCAGCGAAGCGGGCTGGCCGCGCTGGCCTTCGACGCGACGGCCGGTGAACTCGATCAGCTTCGCGTCGGCGAGCGACGTGATGATGCTGCCGACGGCCGTGCCAGTCATGTTCGCGAGGCGCGCGAGATCGGCTTTCGACGCGCTGCCCGCGCGGCGCAAGGCTTTCAGCAACAGGCGCTCGTTGTAACGGCGCACGTTGGCCGAATTGCTTCCCTGGCCGATGTGCGGGCTTCGCATGGTGTCTCCTTCCATGGGGCGCCGGGCGGCGGCGCATTAAATAAATCACGTTGATTTATTTAACCGCGTGGCGGCCGGAATGTCAGCCTAGGGAAATCCCGGGATTGAACGCGGTGAGTGGGTGTCGGGCGGGGCGGTAATGACCGGCCTGCGGTCGGGGCGCGTTGCTGGAGAGGAGTTGGCCGCCGAACTATGGGATGGGGCCGGAAGTTTCGAACACGTCCTATGGACGCCGGTCGGGGCGGCCGTCAACATCACCGATCAGACGGCGCATTGCTGCGCAAGCGCCGGCGTGACGCGTACAGCCTTAAATGGAGATTCTAATGAGAAACACGGCACCGCCTTCTGTATCCCTGCTCGACCCGTACACTGGCAGTGAACTGTTGCCGCTCTACACGACGACCGTCACAGTCACTGGAGGCGACGCGGCGCATGGTCGGTCGTCGGGGCACGCGCGATCGGCCGATCGCGAACTGGACCTGCAATTGCGACTGCCGGTCGAGCTTGGCGGGAGCGGCGGTGGAACGAATCCGGAGCAACTGTTTGCGGCCGGATTCGCCGCGTGCTTCCACGGCGCTCTGACGCTGGTCGCGATGAAACGGAGGGTGCGTCTACCGCGTGACCTGGCTGTCACGGCGAGCGCGACGTTCGGGCGAGATCCGGCCGATGGGCTGTTTGCGCTCACGCTCGACCTGGACGTGGCACTGCCTGGCGTTGCCGCCGAGGACGCGGCGATGCTGGTCGCCGAAACCGAGAAGATCTGCCCGTACGCGAAGATGGCGAGGGCAGGTATCCGTCACAGCGTGCGGTTAAAGGGCGCGGTGTAATCGACGAACGTCATGGCGCGATGTTTGGGCTGGAAATGAAAAAAGGCCGGCATAAAGCCGACCTTTTCAAAACAGATGGTGCCCAGGAGAGGACTCGAATTTATCGCATAGTTATTTGAATATAAATAGGTTTTTTGAGAGCAATTGATGGCGTGTACGCATATGTATACGCAAAAATGCCGGACGATAACGGAACATCGGCTACTGCGCACGGCTGTGCTGTCTGTGGTTGAATCGATCTCGTTGGCAACCCTTTCAGCTAGACTCCAAAGCCCCCGGCTACCGCGATTTCCGCTCCGGTCATGTAACTGGACGCGCTTGAGGCGAGAAAAAGTACGACCTGGCCGACTTCTGCCGGCGTCCCAAGGCGTCCCATTGGAATCATGGCTTTGAAGCCTTCCATTGCCTCGGCGCTATTCTCGGCAATCATGGGCGTGTCGATCCCGCCCGGATGGACCGAATTGACGCGAATTCCGTAACGCGCAAGATCCAGCGCTGCCGATTTGGTCATCCCCCGCACTGCCCACTTCGTCGCCGCATAAGCAAAAGCGCCTGGGACGCTGCTGAGGGCGGCCTGGGACGAGATGTTAACGATGGAACCTCCGCCCCCGGCAGTCATTGGGCCGATGACCGACTTCATCCCGAGGAAAACGCCTAGCTGATTGATCCGATAGTGCAAGTCCAGCAGCGCGACATCGGTATCTTGCAATGTACAGGGCTTATATACGCCAGCGTTGTTGACAAGCACGTCGATCCGACCGTATCGGTCCATCGCCAGGTCGACTACGCTCTTCCACGCGGCCGGATCGGCGACGTCATGCTGCCGGAATACCGCCTGGCTGCCGATTTCCTCGGCCACCGCCGCGCCGGCGGGCGCGATATCGGTCAGTACGAGTTGCGCTCCTTCCGAGCCGAATATGCGCGCCTCCATTGCCCCCTGTCCTTGGGCAGCCCCTGTGATGACGACAACTTTCCCTTCCAGAAGTCCCATGATTTTCCTTTGTCGGTTAAATGAATTTGGTTTCGGTTCCACTTGCTGGAGTGAACCTCGTATTCAATGGCGAGCTTGTCCAGGGTGTCGGTTATATAAGGCGGTTGGGTAATAGTTTTTATGGGTATGGAATTATGAAATACGAAATTTCATCGAAATGATGGTGGCCATAAATCATCGGATTTGTCTGTTTTTTTATTGAAGTTCGTGACGCAATATAAAATTCCGACCGGACCATCAGAGGAACTGTGGTCGCGCCGCGCCATTGGTGATTGATCATTGTGAAGCACCGCGGCATTCAGTCTTCGTCGGAATGGACGATTTTTGTGTCGGGCTTCGTGAAGCAACTTGCTCGGATGGGGCGTCACGCTGTCCGATTTCCCATCACCGATTCTCGTAGGGAAAATTCGTCTCTTCCGACGATGACCGTATGACGCCAGGTTTCATAATTGCCCCCATGCTTTGACGACTCCATCGAGAACCTGATTAGGGCAGCCAGGGATGGCTGATTCCAGGGGAGGCTCGATGCCGAAGGCGACAAACATCGTCCGTGCTGTTGTGGAAGATGGGCCGTGACGTTTCATCAATCGATTGGTCAGTCGAAGTAGGCCGGCGTCCGGTTCATGCGGACGGCATCGAATAATCGAATGGGAGACGGCAATGAAACGATCGACGTATGCAATCGGGTTGCTGTTATGTGCCATTGCGATGGCAGTCCTGATTCCTGTCTGTGTCAGTGAAGGTCCGGCCAGCGAGCAGGCCAATCCGGTCGCATGCACATACTATGGCGGCAGCTGCATCACCCCGAGCACATTTTCCGGGGTGTCGTTTCGTCTGTTTCCCTGAATGATCGACTCTCGTCGTGAGAGACGACGCCATCGCATGACCGCGCGACGACATTTCATATTTCAACGAGACGTGAGGAGATTGACGTGAGACAGAAGAGCAGAAGATGTGCGACCCGCGTGTGCACCGGCATCGGCGCGATGGCGTGTGGAGGGATCCTGCTTGCCGGCCCCATGTCGGCGCAGGCCTTTCAATTTACGCTGGGCGACGATATCGACGGGCGCTGGGACAACACGTTTCAATACGTCGGCGGCATGCGCGTGCATGGCGTGAATTCGGGTATTGGAAACAACCCCGTTTTCAACGAATCCGAATACAAATTCGATCACGCCGGCAGCCTCGTGACCAATCGACTATCCGATCTCACGGAACTGACAGTCTCATATCGTCAGAATTATGGATTCCGCGTCAGCGCATCGCTTTTCAAGGATTTTGCGTACAACGATACCGTGAAATCCAATCCCGGTTTCGTCGCGCCCGGGTTGCCGTATTCGGCGCTCGGCTCGTACGCGGGTAACCGGTATTCGTCATATACGCGCAGTTACTACGAGAGCGGTACGCAATTGCTCGACGCATTCGCCTACGGCAACTTCGAGGTTGGCGGGCATTCGACGTCGGTCAAGCTCGGTCGTCTGGCGGCGGTCTGGGGCACGGCATTCTTCTTCGGCGACCAGAGCATCAGCTACGCGCAGAATCCGGTGGACGGCATCAAGGGGTCTGCCGCGCCGGGCTCCACGCTGAAGGAACTGGCGCTGCCGCGTGGCCAGATCTACATGCAGACCGACGTCACGCCCCAGTTGTCGCTGGCTGCGCAGTACTTCTTCGAGTTCGAGCACAACCTGTTGCCGGAGGGTGGGACTTATCTCGGGTTGTCGGATTTCCTGTTCTACGGACCGACCCAGTTGCTGGGCGCGATCCCGCGCGGCACCGATTTCAAGCCGAGGAACGTTCACAACAACTTCGGCATTCGGGCAACGTGGAGCCCGGATTTCATGGCGGGCGGCAATCTCAGCTTTTACTATCGCCGGCTCGACGAGGCACAGCCGTGGTTGCTCTTCGGCCGCGATCCGGCCACGGGGGCGACCAATTATCACCTGTCCTACAACCAGAACGCGCAGCTATTCGGCGTCAGTGCGGAAGCGGGCCTCGGCAACCTCAGCACGGGTTTCGAGCTCTCGTATCGGCATAACACGGCGCTCAATTCGGTGGCCGGCCCTTCGCTAGCCGATCCGTCCGGCAGGGCGGGCGCCCGCGGCGACACGATCAACCTGATCGCGAACGCGCTCGTGCCGCTGAAAAAGACGCCGCTCTATGAATCGGCGACGCTGATCGCCGAACTCGCCTTCACGCAGCGAGTGGGTTCGATCAAGAATGCCGATCTCTACCACGGCACCGGCAACGGGCTCGCGTGCCCGACGGGTAGCAAATGGGATGGCTGCGCGACGAACAACTCGATCGTCGCCGCGATGCAGTTCGATCCGAAATGGCTGCAGGTTTTTCCTGGCGTCGATATCGACATGCCGATGTTCGTGATGTACGGGATCTATGGCAACACGCCGTCGTTATCCACTGCCGTCGCGAATCAGGGTTCGCTGATCTACACGATCGGGCTCCACTCGCTCATTCACAACAAGTACAACGTCACGCTGCAATACAACGGCTACCACAGCCACACGGGCGGCACGACACGCTTCGCGCCCGGCGGGCCGTCCTTTTACGCGGGTGGGAACGGCCCGTTCATGTGGAACGACAAGCCGTGGGTATCGCTGACGCTGCAGACGACGTTCTGACGTTTCGCGAACGTCTGGCTTCGCTTCGACACGCGCGCGGCGGTTCAGACATGCCCGATGCCGCCGCACGCGTTGGGGCTGCCTGGGCGCATGCGACGCGCAATGGTCATAGCGTCGATTATTGGATGAATGTCGTCCGGCGGCACGGTCTAGTCGCCGCATCGAGTGCTCCATATGATGGATTCGTCATGTGAACTTCCGTATCGAAGGAGCAACCGATGTCCTATTCCATGCCGATTGCCGACGCAGCCACCAAGCGCCACGTCGTATTCCGCACCCGTGGCCGCCGGCACGGGCCCGTCACGCGGCTGATGAGTCCTTCGGACGTGGGACAGATGCTGCGCCCGTTCGTTTTTCTCGACCTGGTCGACGTCAACGGCATTTCGGCGCAGGGCTTCGGGCTTCATCCGCATTCGGGCATCGCGACGATCACGTGGATGCTCGAGGGCAGCGTGGGCTACGAAGACACGATGGGCCGCACCGGGCAAATCTCGAAGGGCGGCCTCGAATGGATGCATGCAGGCGGCGGCGCGTGGCACGGCGGTGATTTCGGCGATGGCGGTCCGGTTCGTGCATTTCAACTGTGGATCGCACTCCCGGCTGAAACGGAGCTGGGCAAGGCCGAGAGCATTTATCTGCAAGGAGACGCGATTGAGCACGATGGTCCCGTGACGGTGCTGCTGGGTCGCTACGGTTCAGCAAAGAGCGCGATCGACGTGCCGTCCCCGATCACCTATCTGTCGGTCTCGCTGAAGGCCGGCGAACGCTGGCGGTTCCAGCCCCCGAAGGGGCAGACCGTCGGATGGACGGCAATCAGCCGGGGTGCGCTCGTCGCGCCGGACGCCCTGGACGCCCTGGCCGCCGGCGAGCTCGTGGTCTTTGCAGAGTCGGACGACGCAATCGAATTCGAGGCCGAGACGGACGCGGAGTTCGTCGTCGGCTCGGCGGTGAAGCATCCGCACGATCTGGTGCTCGGCTACTACTCGGTGCACACGAGCGAGGATGCGCTGCGGGAAGGCGAGTCTCGCATTCAGAAGATCGGCATGCAGCTCCGCAAGGAAGGGCGACTGCGCCGCTGAGTCGTTCGCCGCGTGTGTCACCGCGAATGGCTGGCGTATCGATCGATTCGCATGGCAATGGTCACGCGAGCGCTATCGGAACAAGAGAGCACCCATGAAGATTACCCATGTCGACGTCATTTCCACAGTCGTTCCGCAGAATTTCGGCCGCTATCAAGGCCGCCTGCCGGTGGTCGTCGCGCGGATTCGCACCGACGCCGGCATAGACGGCATCGGGCATACCTTCAGCCTGAACCCGGAATTTCAGCGATCGCTATCGGCGATGGTGCGCGATCTGGGCGACCTGATCATCGGCGAGGATCCGCGGCAGATCGAGCACGTGTTCGCACGGATGATCTATCCGTCCAACTTCGTGGGCCCGGGCGGGCTGCTGAACATCGCGGCGGCGGCGATCGACATCGCGTTGTGGGACGTCTGGGGCAAGGAAACCGGCCAGCCGCTGTGGCGCCTGCTCGGCGGGCACGCGAATCACGTGAGGACTTACCAGAGCAACGCCGCAATGGGAAACCGGCCTGATGTCCTGCAGCGCCAGGCGGCGGAACTCGTCGCGAAAGGCCATCGTGCCGTCAAGATTCGGCCGCACGCGGAGCGTGACGCGCGCGTGGAGGATGTGGTGGCGCGCGTGCGGGCAGTGCGCGAAGCGATCGGCTACGACGTTGACCTGCTGTACGACGTCAACCAGACCTGGACGCCGTCTCGCGCGATCAGAGTGGGCCGCGCGCTGGAGGAGTTCGAGCTTTTCTGGCTGGAAGATCCGACCGCGATGCACGACATCGAGGGCCAGGCCGCGGTGGCTCAGGCGCTGGACGTGCCGATCTGCGCCGGCGAATACCACTATGACCCGGTGTCCCTGCTGCGCCTGCTGAAGGCCCGCGCAGTGGATTACCTGATGGTCGACATGTGCCGGATGGGCGGCATCACGCAGTTCCGGAAAGCGGCTGCGCTGGCCGAATCGTTCGGCGTTCCGGTCGCGAGCCATCTGATTCCCGAGATTTTCGCGCACTGCATCGCCGCCGTTCCGAACGGCCTCATTGCCGAATGGATGGACTGGTCGTCGATTCTGTTCGACGGATTGCCAGTTCTTGCAGATGGCTCGCTGCATCTCAGCGAACGCCCCGGTCATGGACTCACGCTGCTCGAGGACGTCGTGCAGAAGTATCGGGTGGACTAGCCGGGCCGGCCGAGTTCGCACACGGCGAAGGCCGGGCGAAATTCCGTAATTCTCTGGAGGATGATGTGAACGCAACTGCGAGTCCGACCAACATTGAACAGATGACGACGCTCGCCGAGATTGCGCGGCTGCACGCGCTTCATCGGCCGCACGCGGTCGCGCTCTCGTTCGACGGGCGCGACACGACCTATGGGCAATTCCATTCCCGCTCGAATCAGGTGGCCAATGCGCTGATTGCCGAAGGGTTGGCGCCCGGCCATCGCATCGCATATCTGGGCAAGAACAGCGATCGCTATTTCGAGGTGTTTTTCGGCGCGGCGAAGGCCGGCGTCGTGACGACGCCGATCGGCTGGCGTCTGGCTCCCGCCGAGGCGGCGGCCATCCTCGAAGACTGCGAAGCGCATGTGGTGTTTGTCGGACCCGATGTCGCCGCGCAGGCCAATGCGGTTCTCGAGCGGATTGCCAGCCGCCCGTTGGTGATCGCGATCGACGGCATTCCGGTCAACGGTGCGACGTCGTTCGATGCTTGGCTTGCTGCCCAGAGCCCGGATAGTCCCGACATCGCAGTCGATCCGTCGGATGTCGTCCTGCAGCTCTACACGTCCGGGACGACCGGCCGGCCCAAGGGCGTGATGCTGACGCACGAGAACATCCTGTCGAAGCAGCGGCATGCATCCAATGCCGAGATGGGCTGGTATCAATGGACAGCCGACGACGTGAGCCTGGTGGCGATGCCCGTCGCACATGCCGCCGGCAGCCTGTGGGGCATGCTGGGACTACTGTTCGGCGCGAAGGGGATCGTCGTCCCGGAGTTCGATCCGTTGAAGGTGCTGGACTTCGTCGAACGCGATCGCATCTCGAAGATGTTCATGGTGCCATCTGCGCTGCAGATCATCGTGCGTCAGCCGCGTAGTCGCGAGGTCGATTACCGGAGGCTGAAGTGCATCGTCTACGGTGCGTCGCCGATGCCGGTCGATCTGCTTCGCGAGTGCATGGACATCTTTGGCTGCGGTTTCTGCCAGCAGTACGGAATGACGGAGACGAGTGGCGTGATCGTCTACCTGCCGCCGGACGATCACTATCCGGGCAGCAAAAGGCTGCGCGCCGCCGGCATTCCGATGCCCGGCGTCGAAATCCGGATTGTCGACGGCGCGGGCGTGATCCTGCCGCCGAATACCGTCGGCGAAGTGCTGATCCGGTCGAGCAGCAACATGGCGGGCTACTGGCGCATGCCCGAAGCGACGCAGGATACCGTCGATCCGGACGGCTGGCTGCGGACGGGAGACGCCGGCTACCTCGACGAGGACGGCTATCTGTACATCCACGACCGTGTGAAGGACATGATCATTTCGGGCGCGGAAAACATCTATCCGGCGGAGGTCGAGAACGCGATTTACGGCCATCCGGGCGTCGCTGAGGTCGCGGTGATCGGCGTGCCCGATCCGAAATGGGGCGAGGCGGTCAAGGCCGTCGTCGTGCTCAAGCCAGGCGTCCGCGCGGACGCGCCGGACATCCTGTCGTTCGCGCGCGAGCGCATCGCCGCGTACAAGGTTCCGAAGAGCATCGACTTCGTCGAGTCGCTGCCGCGCAATGCGTCCGGCAAGGTGGTTCGCCGCACGCTGCGGGAGCCGTACTGGGCCGGGTTCGAGCGGCGGATCAATTAATGGCCGCCGGTCGGCGAACGGGCGGCAACGCAATGGGTGCGGAGCGGGTGAGATCGACTCACCCTTCGCAGACGTAATCGACGGAGGAGGCGGAATGAACAAGGTGGGCGTCACCGAACTAGGCTACATCGGCTTCGATGTGAGCGACCTGGGAGCCTGGCGTGATTTTGCGACGCAGATTCTCGGCATGGAATGCATCACGGACGGTGCCGACGTGCGCCTCAGAATGGATTACTGGCATCAGCGGATCGTGTTGCACGAAGGCGCGTCGGACGATTTGCGGTATGCCGGATACCGCCTCTCCGGTCCGGAAGATTTCTGGGCGATGCAGCGGCAACTGACGGCGCTGGGCGTGCGGTTCGAGGTGGCGTCGACGGCCGAAGCCGAGGAGCGCCACGTACTCGAACTGCTTCGTCTCGAGGATCCCGCCGGCCTGCCGATCGAGCTCTTCCATGGACCGCAGGTGGATCGTCATGCACCGTTCCATCCGGCGCGCGCGATGCACGGAAAATTCGTGCTGGGCGCGAGCGGGCTGGGGCATATGATCATCCGCGAGCGGGGTGTCGAGGCATCCGAGCGCTTCTATCGGGAGGCGCTCGGAATGCGAGGCAGCATCGAGGCGAGGATGTCGATGGCGGGGCATAAAATCGCGCCGATGTTCATGCATTGCAATTCGCGCGGCCACTCCGTCGCGTTCGGCATTCCGGGCTTCACGAAGCGCGTTCAGCATTTCATGGTCGAGGCGGACTCGATTGATGACGTCGGCCTGACCTATGAGCTGGCGAAGGAGAACAAGGTGCCGATTCTGATGGGGCTCGGCCGCCATCAGAACGACAACATGGTGTCGTTCTACATGCAGACGCCATCCGGCTTCTTTTGTGAATATGGCTGGGGCGGCACGCCTGCGCTCGAGCAGTCCGAATACAACCCCCGAGGCGACAGTTGGGGTCACGAGTTGCTGAATCCGTCACTGCTCGGGTGATCGCGGTTACCGCAACGCCCATCGGGCTGCAGCCGCCGCGTGCCGCACTGGCACGCGGCGGCTGCGACTGATTTCCCGTCTTGCGCCTGTCGCGCATGTCCACGACTTTCCCTTAAGAATTTCTCCCGGCGCATCGGACACAATGCGCGACGGCAAGCCGTGTGCGTGTCACGTCGTCACGCATCGCCAGCCACGTCGCCGCGAGCTCGCAGGATGCGTGCGGCTTCGGTTTTGACTTCAGCTTCGGCTTCGATTTCGATTTCGGAGCGCCTGCGCCTGCGCCTGCGCCTGCGCCTTCGGCGCTCGTCGATCCGTTTGCGAAATTTCGTCGTTTTCGACGACGCACGTGCAATGGGCGACGCCCACAATGGGCACCACACAACAAGTCACGTCACGCCCCGCCGATAGTCGAACGGCACCGGGATTCCGATCCAGGCCCGGCAGCGGCGGTTTCGGAGTCATGCATCTATTCGTTGAACTAGACGTTGAACTGGAGGAGGCGGTATGAACTATCTGGCGACTTTGGCGGCCGCAGGTGTCACGGCTATCATTGGTACGCACGCGTTGGCGGCGCCTTCGGCTGCCGACGCGGCGCGTCTCGGCAAGGAACTCACGCCCCTGGGGGCCGAGCGGGCGGGCAACAAGGATGGCACGATCCCCGAATGGACGGGCGGCCTGTGCAAGGCGCCGGCGAAGTACAAGCCACTCAACTCGCTGGGCGGCACGCCTTACGTTGACCCGTTCGCCGATGAGAAGCCGTTGCATTCGATCACGGCATCCAACCTGGCTCAGTATGCGAGCAAGCTCGACGACGGTCAGAAGGATCTGTTCAAGCGGAATCCGAAGACCTATCGCATCGATGTATACCCGACGCACCGCACCGCGTGCTTCCCCGACTGGGTGTATGACAATACGATCAAGCGCGTGATGTCGCCGAAGCTCGTCGGAGACGGGCCCGGGCTCGATGACGCGCATGCCCAGTTCCCGTTCCCGGTCCCCGCGAACGGGCAGGAAGCGATCTACAACTTCTTCACGCGATATTTCCCGGTGTATTTCGCCGGCAACTACGCGTGGTGGCTGGTCGATGCGGCAGGCAACAAGACGCTCAGCACGCACGGTTCCGCGAATTACCGGTTTGATTACTGGGATAACCGCAAGACCAAAGCCGACCAGATTTCAGCGGTATCCAACATTCATGTCGGGCCGCCGTCCCAGGCCGGTGAAATGGACATGCGCGTCCAATGGCGGCGTATGGACCAGCGCGATCCGACGGCCTGGTTCTATACCCCGGGCCAGCGGCGCGTACGACTCGCGCCTGAGTTCACCTACGACACGGTCGTGTCGGAGAACAGCGGCCTGTTTCTGTGGGATGAGCTTAACGGCTTCGACGGCAAAATGGACCGCTTCGACTTCAAGCTCGCCGGCAAGAAGGAGATGTTCGTTCCATACAACGTCTACAAATACCTGAACGCGCCGGTCGACGATCTGCTCGGGAAGACTCACGTCAATCCCGATGCGGTGCGCTATGAGCTCCATCGTGTCTGGGTGGTCGAAGCCACGCTCAAGAACGGTGCGCGCCACGTCAATAGCAAGAAGGTGTTTTATCTCGACGAAGACAGCTGGAACATTGTCGGATACGAGGGCTACGATCATGCCGGCAAGCTCGTTCGCTACCTGCAGTTCCCGCTCTGGCAGGCTTATGACGTACCGGCCGCCGTCAACATCAACGAGATAGCCTATGACTTCGTCAAGCAGATCTGGGCGTTGGGCTCCATTCCTGTCGACGGAGGATTCCACAAAGGCAATCCGCTGCCGGCGAATTACTTTACTGCCGACGCGATGTCCGGACGAGGGGTCCAATAGTGTTCGCCCGCGCACATGAGCCCGGGTGCGGCCGCGGGGTTCGGGCCGCGCGCGCGGGCAGGGTCGCGAACTGGGTGGCGTTGCTGGCGATCGCGAGCGTGTCCGCGGTCGCCTCCACCGCGAGCGACGGCAAATTTCAGGACCCTCTGGATACGCCCGAGCAGGTGACGCGATTCGCGTCCCAGACTCAGTTGAGCGCGATTGCGAGAGCGGGCGCGAGGCTCGTCGCTGTCGGTGTGCGAGGTCTGATCGTTCTTTCGGACAACGATGGGCAGACCTGGCGCCAGGTTGCAAGCCCGGTCAGTTCGGATCTCGTGTCCGTGCGCTTCATCTCGGCCCGACGGGGATGGGCGTCGGGGCATGACGGCGCGATACTCGCCACCGCCGATGGTGGCGAGCACTGGGTCAAGCAGATCGACGGCCGTATGACGGCCGATCTGCTCAACGCGCATCTGGGCGCGCTGGCGGCGGGCGGCGATGCCCGCGCCGCCCGGTTGCAAAAGGGCGTCGCGCTTAACTACCAGGATGGCCCGGAAGTGCCGATGCTCGACCTGTGGTTCGAGGACGAGCAGACCGGCTGGGCGATCGGCTCGTTCGGCACGATCATCGGCACGAGCGACGGCGGCAAAACCTGGACGTCGTGGATGGAGAAGGTCGACAACGACCGGATGCTCCACTTCAGCGCGATCGCGAACGTCGGCGGCAACGTCTATCTTGCGTCCGAACAGGGCGCGCTGTTCCGGCTCGACCGGGCCAGTGGCCGCTTCGTCCGGATTGCGACCGGCTACAACGGGAGCTTTTTCGGTGTCGTCGGCACGCGCGAATACGTGGTCGCATACGGGATCGGCGGCTCGGCCTACCGTTCCCGCGACAACGGCGCGACCTGGCAGCGGCTGTCCACCGGCGTGCAGGGCAGCATCACGAGTGGATGCGTTCTCGACGATGGCAGGCTGCTGTTCGCGACCCAGGATGGTCATCTGATCATGAGCCGCGACCAGGGCGACACGTTCCAGACCATCGCCATTTCACGGCCGGACCTCTTCACCGGCATCGCGCCCGCGGGACGCAACCGGGTCGCGCTGACCGGCGTGAGCGGTGCGAGTAGCGCAACCTTCCAGTGAGTCACTCGTCATGAAGGTGGAAACCGACAATCGTAATGAGAGCCCGATCGTGCGCAACATCGAGGATTTCGATCGCGCAAGCGGCATGTGGCTCGAACGCGTCGTCTTCAACAACCGCGCGGTGGTGCTGCTGCTGTCGCTCGTCGTCACGCTCTTCCTGGGCTGGCATGCGCTCTATCTGCGAGTCAATGCGAGCTTCGAGAAGATGATCCCGAGCCGGCATCCGTACGTACAGAACTTCCTTAGCCACAAGGAAGCGCTGCGCGGCCTCGGCAATGTCGTGCGTATCGTGGTCGAAAACAAGGATGGCGACATCTTTGACAAGAATTACCTGTCGACGCTGCAGAAGGTCAACGACGCCGTGTATCTGATTCCCGGCGTCGATCGTGCGGCGATGCGTGGCCTGTGGACCACCAGTCTTCGCTGGACCCAGGTGACGGAGGAGGGTTACCGAGGCGGTCCGGTCATGCCCGACAACTTCGACGGCTCACGCGCGATGCTGGACCGGCTCAAGGTCAATATAGCGCGCGCGGGCATCGCGGGAAGCTACGTGGCCGACGACATGCGTTCGAGCATGATCGTCGTGCCGCTGCTGGATACCAATCCGGAGACGCACGAGCCGCTCGACTACACGGCATTCTCCCGGGAGTTGAACGCGAAGCTAGGGCCGCTCGAAAGCGCGACCGTCAAGATCCACATCGTGGGGTTCGCGAAGATCGTCGGCGATCTGATCGACGGCCTGAGCCACGTGATGGTGTTCTTCGGCCTGTCCGCCGCGATCGCCGCGTTGTTCGTCTATGCGTTCATGCGCGATCTGCGCAGCACGCTGCTGCTGGTTGGCGTGTCCGCGCTGGCCGTGGTGTGGCTGCTCGGACTGATGCAACTGCTCGGCTATGTGCTCAATCCCTATTCGATTCTCGTGCCGTTTCTCGTTTTCGCGATCGGCCTGTCGCACGGCACGCAGAAGATGAACGGCATCGTGCAGGACGTGGCGCGCGGCGCGCATCGTTACGTGGCCGCGCGCTACACGTTCAGGCGGCTCTTCGTGACAGGGTTCGCCGCACTCCTGACCAACGTCGTCGGATTCGCGGTGCTGATGGTGATCGACGTGCCGGTGATCCGCGATCTAGCATTGACGACCAGCATCGGCGTGGCCGTGCTGATCTTCACCAAGCTGCTCCTCGTTCCTGTCCTGCTGTCGTATGTCGGCGTCGGCAAAAAGGCAGCGGAACGCTTTGTCGAAGCCGAGCGGTCAGGCAGTACCAATGCATCGAGCGCGCACGTCTGGGCCGGTCTGTTGCATTTCACCGACCGGCGCTGGGCGGTTGCCGCGATCGCGACGGCGTTCGTGCTCGGGCTCGGCGCGTTCGAAGCCAGCCAGCAGCTCAAGACGGGCGATCTCGATCCCGGCGCGCCGGAACTTCGTGCTCACTCGCGCTATAACCGGGACAGCGCATTCGTGAATGCGCATTACGCACTGTCCAGCGACCAGTTCGTGGTGATGCTGGCGACGCCGCCCGGGCATTGCAAGGATTTCGGGACGCTGACCGAGCTCGACCGGCTCGGCGCTTATCTTCGGCAGGTCGACGGCGTGAAGGCGACGGCATCGGCGGCCGACATGGTGCGTCAAAGTACGTCAGGGCAGTTCGAAGGCAATCCGAAGTGGATGACGATCCCGCGCAATACCTCTGTTCTCAACACGGCGCTCGAGCAGGTCATGACGGATCATCCCGAACTCGCGGAACCGAATTGCGCGGTGTCGCCGCTGATCGCCTATCTGAACGACCACAAGGCCGACACGCTGACGCGCGTCGTCAACGCCGCCGAGGCCTTCGGCCGCCAGCACGATACGCCCGAGCGCCGGTTCCAGCTGGCCGCCGGCTCGGCGGGGATCGAAGCCGCGACGAACATCGTCGTCAAGGAAGCGCAGCATCGCATGCTGCTGCTGCTCTATGCAGCGGTCGTCGTACTCTGCTTCATCGCATTCCGGAGCTGGCGGGCTGTCGTCGTCGCGCTGGTGCCGCTGCTGATCACATCGGTGCTGTGCGAGGCGCTGATGGTCCAGCTGGGCATCGGCGCGAAGGTGGCCACGCTGCCGGTGATCGCGCTGGGCGTGGGCGCCGGCATCGATTACGCGCTTTACCTGCTCAGTATTCAGCTGGCGTTTCAGCGTACCGGCATGCCGCTGCGCGAAGCCTATATGCACTCGCTGCAGTTCACCGGGCGCGTGGTCGCGCTGGTCGGCCTCACCATGTCGGCCGGCGTGATTACCTGGGCATGGTCGCCGATCAAGTTCCAGGCCGACATGGGCATCCTGCTGACATTCATGTTCCTCTGGAACATGGTGGGCGCGCTCGTCCTCATTCCGGCGCTGTCTCATTTCCTGCTGAAGCGTGTCGGGGATGCCAGGCGCAGCGCGTACGTGACGGCCTCGACGAGCGTGGTGGTATCGGAAGATCTGTAGGCGGGAGGCCGCGGCGCGAAATGCGGTGAGGCGGCAGTGGGCCGGTTATCCGGCAGATCGATGACATTGACGGTGCTGCAATACGCTTGCTATCGCCGATCCTCGCTTTCGATTGAACTAGACCCCAAGGGTTGGACGCCGATCCGACGCTTGGGGCATTTTCTTGCAGAGGCGGGATCGGGCGCTGAGGACGGGGAGTTCGACGAGTGTTCGCCAGGTCGTGCCGTGGAGCATGTCGCAGCCGAGATCGGGTTAGTGTCACGGGACGGCCTGTCAGAGAATCACTGCGGCGGCACACATATTTGCACCGTCCCGCTTGTCGAGCAAGCCCGATCCGACGCAGCGGAGTTCTTGAGATTGATAAGCCGCGATTCCGTCTCGTCACATCGAACGGCGACTGCGGACGCTTTCTGCAGCCGCGAGCGCATCAAGCCAAAACGGAAAGGACCGAGTCCGGTGAGGCACTGGACTCGGCCTTTGAATGCCCAGCAATTCAAATGCCCGGTCGGGAGGGGGAACCCTCGATCGAACCGGGCATTGCGCGTGACGAGGTGAAAAAAGTCGCCGGTTCTTCGGCGATCCCGCTCAGTGTCGGGACGACTCCAGGCTCGCGTATCGCACCAGATGGAAATCGACGTTGCCGAACTCGTGTTCGAGCGTCGTCGTTCGCTTGAAGTAGTGCGAAAGCGGCAGCTCGTCGGTCATTCCCATCGCGCCATGCAACTGCACCGCGTTCTGCCCGATGAATCGGCATGCGTTGGCGACCGTCACCTTCGCGGCCGACACGGCGCGCGCGCGGTCCGGCGCCGAGTCCGCCAGCGACAAGGTCGCCAGATACATCGACGAGCCCGCCATCTCGAGCTGCAGATACATGTCGACCATCCGATGCTGCAACGCCTGGAAGCTCGCCAGCGGCTGACCGAATTGCCGGCGCTGCCGCATGTAGTCGGCGGTGTCCGCATGCATCTTCTTCAGCACGCCGACGCCTTCCGCGCAGATGGCCGCGATTGCTTCGTCGACGATTTGCTCGAGCATGGGCAGAGCGTCGTCGTCGTTGCCGAGCAGCGCATCGGCAGGCAGCGCGACGTTCTCGAATACGACGTCGGCCGCGCGCCGGCCGTCGATGGTCGCGTAGTCGATCGTCGATACGCCGGCGGCGGACTTGTCCACGACGAAGAGCGAGATGCCGGCCTCGTCACCGGCGGCGCCGGACGTCCGCGCGCTCACGAGCAGCTTCGATGCCCACGGCGCGGCCATCACGACGGTCTTGCGTCCGTCGAGCCGCCAGCTGCCGCCTGCCTGGCGTTGTGCTCGCGTCGCGACGTTCGACAGACGATAACCGCTTCCACCGAGGCGAGGACCGCTGCCGTCTTCCAGCCATGCGCACGCGACGACCGTTTCGCCCGCTGCGATATCGGCGATCAGTGCGTCCGCCGCCGATCCGCCGACGCGTGTCAGCACGCCGGAGGCCATCACGCACGTTTCGAGAAACGGCTCGACGAAGAGGGCGGAGCCGAGCTCCTCCATCACGATCATCGTTTCGACGGCCCCGCCGCCAAAACCGCCCATGCGCTCCGGCACGGTCACGGACAGCAGGCCGAGATCGCTGGCCAATGCGCGCCAGATGTCGCGGCGCCAGCCGGCATCGGACACAATCGCGGTACGCCGTGCCTCGAACGTGTAGTGGTCGTGCAGAAAGGCCTGCAACGTGCTTCGCAACAGATTCTGCTCTTCGGTAAAGTCAAAATTCATGACTTGGCTCCGCGTCTTCGTGGATGGTTGGGCGCATGCATTCCGCGCGATCGCGTCAATGGAAGCCCAATGCGGCCTTGGCCAGGATGTTGCGCTGGATTTCGTTCGAGCCTGCGTAGATCGAGCCGGCTCGGTCGTTCAGGTAACGCAGCGGCGCGAGCGCAGCCGAGAGTGGCCCGGCGTGAGGCCCCGAGGCGTGCCAGAGCTTTACCGGGCCGCCCGGGCGCGTGCCCTGCGGCTGGAATGCGCGTCCGTATCGGCCGGCGGCTTCGAGCCATAGCTCCGTGATGTGCTGACTGAGCTCGGTGCCGAGGATCTTCATGGCCGACGCGCTCGCGCCGGGCGATTCACCAGTCGACATCGCCGACATCGTCCTGAGCTCATAAACCTCGAGCGTCGAGATGCGGATGCGCGCGGCGGCCAGCTTGTTCGCAAAAAACGGATCGCTGGCGAGCGATTCGGTCGTGTCACCGGGAACCGCTTGCGCGAACCGGTACACCTCGTCGAGCATCGCGTGCAGTTCCGGCGTATACGCGACGCCGCCGCGCTCGAATTCGAGCAGATATTTGGCGACGGTCCAGCCGGCGTCGATGGTGCCGATAACGTTGCTTTTGGGTACGCGCACGTCGTCGAAGAACACTTGATTCTGGATATGCTCGCCCGACGACATCACGATCGGCTGGAACGTCAGGCCCGGCGTGTTCATCTCGATCAGCAGGAAGGTGATGCCGAGCTGCGGCTTGTGTTGTCGCGACGTCCGCACGAGACAGAAGATCCAGTTCGCATCCTGCGCGTGCGTGACCCAGATCTTGGAACCGTTACAGACCAGATGGTCGCCATCGTCGCGCGCACTGAGCTGAAGCGACGCGAGATCCGAGCCGGATTGCGGTTCAGAGTACCCCTGACACCACACGTGCTCGCCGCTCAGCATGCGAGGCAGGAAGAACGCCTTTTGCTCGGCGGTTCCGAACTTGATCAATGCTGGCGCGCACATCTGGATGCCCATAGGCGACAGCGGCGGCGCGCCCGCCGCGACGCGTTCCCGCGAGAACAGATAGCGTTGCGATGCACTCCAGCCGCAACCACCGTATTCGACCGGCCAAGCCGGCGCGGCCCATCCTTTGGCTGCCAGGATGCGCTGCCATCGCATCGCAGCATCGTGATCGGCGTAGACGCTCGTCATCAAGCGGCCGGCCGCGCGCAACTCGTCGGTCAGATGCTCGGCGAAGAACGCGCGTACTTCGTCACGGAACGCGAGGTCGGCGTCACTCCATTGCAGATTCATAGTGTTTCTCCAAAGGCTGTTCGGACATATGCGTCCCGTTGGCCGCACCTGGCTCGGACGTTATCGATGGGCAGAGCGATCCACCGGCGCAAGCACGCGCGAAGCGTCGTGCGGCGCTTTGCTCAGGACAGCATGACGCCGCCGTCGACGACGATTTCGGCGCCCGTCATGAACGACGCATCCGACGACAGCAGAAACGCGACGACTTTCGCTATTTCGGTGGGTTGTCCCATCCGTTTCATCGCTGTCATCGCGGCCACGGCATCGGTTTGCTCTTTCTCGCCGCGCGTGAGCGGCGTCAGGATCGGGCCCGGCGAAACCGCATTGAGCCGCACGCCCCGCGTTCCGTATTCGATCGCGGTCGAGCGGGTCAATCCGAGGACCGCATGCTTGCTCGCGGTATAGGCATCGAACCCGGGCAGGCCCAGGTTTGCGTAGATGGACGCGGTGTTCACGACGGCGCCGCCGCCCGATCGCTCGATCGCCGGCAGCTGATATTTGAGGCCGAAGAAGAGGCCGTCGGCGTTGACACTCATCACCTTGCGCCAGTCGTTGGCGTCGAGCGCTTCGATCGCGGCGAATCTGCCGCTGACGCCGGCATTGTTGACGGCCAGATGGAGCGCGCCATACGCGTCGAGCGCCTTGTCGACTGCGGCCCTGCACTGCGCTTCGACCGATACGTCGGCGCGAAAGGCGAGCGCGCCGCCGCCTTCGTCGCGAATCGAGCGTGCGACCGATTCGGCATGCTCGCCGTTGAGATCGACGACGAGAACGCGAGCGCCGTTGCGCGCCAATTCATGCGCGACGGCTTCGCCGATGCCGCTGCCGCCCCCCGTGACGATTGCCGACTTGCCTTCGAACTTCGCGAACATGGGCGTCTCCTTTGTCATCGGGCCGCCGATGGCGAACGCAGCGGCCACAGTATCAAGTGAGATGCATGGTAGGCGCGGGCCCGATGGCGGGCATCGTCGGTTGCGACGATTTCGGCTGATTACTCCGGTTCCTGGATGAGTGCACTCCGGTTGCGCCGGCTAGTCACTGAAGTTCTCGCTGCCTAGGATTCGACACATGGTCGCTCTGCGGTGTCATGCAATTCGACCGTGACCGAATGCGGCGAGCGACCGGATTCAATGCGAAAAACGCCGGACGTCGCATGCTAGACCGAGCCCGTCCGATGCCAATGAAGGAGACACGATGAACACTGAGCTTTTGTCGGAGCGTGAGGCCGCGCTACTGGAGAAGTACAAGGAAGAGCGCGCAAAACGTATTCGCACCGATGGCCTTGCGCAATTCCGCAAAACCGAAGGGGAGTTTGCACGCTTCCTCGACGATCCTTACTCGGCCGAGCCGGCCGACCGCGCGCCGATGAACGACGAAGTCGACGTCGTGATCATCGGTGGCGGCTGGTCGGGCCTGCTGGCCGGGTCGCGTCTTCGCCAGGCCGGCGTCGACAACTTTCGCATCATCGAGTCGGGTGGCGACTACGGCGGCGTGTGGTACTGGAACCGCTATCCCGGCGCGCGCTGCGACGTCGAATCGTATATCTATCTGCCGCTGCTCGAGGAAACCGGCTACATGCCGACCGAGAAATATGCGACGTCCGACGAAATCCGCGAATACGCGCAGGCCGTCGCACGGCATTTCGATCTGTACCGGCATGCGGTGTTCCAGACCCGGGTGAGCGAGCTGCGCTGGGATGACGCGAAGGCCCGGTGGATCGTCAGCACGAACCGGGGCGATGCGATCCATGCGCGGTTCGTCTATGTCGGTAACGGTCCGCTGAACTATCCGAAGCTGCCGGCGATTCCCGGCATCGAGGACTTCAAGGGGCATTCGTTCCACACGTGTCGCTGGGACTACGCGTACACGGGCGGCGACTCGAACGGGAACCTGGAGAATCTGAAGGACAAGCGCGTCGCACTGATCGGCACCGGCTGCTCGGCGATTCAGTGCATGCCGGCGCTCGGTGAATCCGCGAAGGAACTGTACGTCGTGCAGCGCACGCCCGCCGTCGTCGCCTATCGCGGCAACCAGCCCACCGACTACGACTGGGCGCAGTCGCTGGAGCCCGGATGGCACCGCGCGCGCATGGCGAACTTCGAATCGGTCCTGGCCGGCACCGTGCGTGACAAAGACCTCGTCGGCGACGAATGGACCAGCTTCTGGGAGCCGCCGCATGCGCCGGACGCCGGCGCCGATCCGCGCGAAGCGGCTGCAGCGGCTCAGAAGATGGACATCGAAAAGATGGACGGCGTGCGCGCGCGGATCGATTCGACCGTCAAGGATCAGGCCACAGCGGAATCGCTGAAGCCGTACTACAACCGCTACTGCAAGCGGCCGACGTTCAACGACGAATATCTACCGGCCTTCAACCTGCCGAACGTGACGCTCGTCGACACGAAGGGCAAGGGGCTGACGCGCGTGACCGAGAACGAGATCGTCTTCGAAGATCAGTCCTACGAGGTCGACTGCATCATCTACGCAACCGGTTTCGAGGCCGTGACGACGTCGCACAAGACCGGCGGCTTCGAAATCATCGGGCGCGACGGAGAAACGATCGACAAAAAGTGGGCGAAGGCAGTGCGGTCGCTGCACGGTATCTACACGCACGGCTTCCCGAATCTGTTCTTCGTCGCCGGCTTGCGTCAGGGCGCGCCGACGCTGAACTTCCCGTACATGATGGACGAGCAGGCGATTCATGCGGCGGGCGTGGTCAAGCGCATGCTCGACGACAAGGTCGCGGTGATGGAGGTCAAGCAGCAGGCCGAAGAGCGCTGGGGCAACATCATCATCGAGAAATCGACGGTCAATCTCGAGTACATGCGCGAATGCACGCCGAGCATCCTGAACGCGGAAGGCCATCTGGAAGAACTGGGCAAGCAGACGTTCACGACGGCATACGGCGGCGGGCCGTTCGAATACATCGATCTGCTCCGCGATTGGCGAGAAGGCGGGTTCCAGAGCGACCTGCACATCGCACACGATCCGAATCACCTCAACGAAGCTTGAATGGAGAGCGACAACATGAGTTCCAGTGCATCGTCCACCCAGAAAGCCGCGATCGTCCGTTACTACGAGCAGACGGATGCCGGGCAGTTTCCAGCGGATCTCTTCACTGAGGACTTCGAGTTCTATGTACCGAAGTTCGGCGTCGGTCGAGGCCTCAAGGAGTTCGAAACAATGGCGTCAGGTGCGAGCGTCGCGCAGTTCAAGCATGCGATCGGCGAGATGCTGATGATCGAGGACGGCCGCAGCGTAGCCGTCGAAGGGACGACAGAAGGCGTCACCGGAACCGGCGTCGAATGGCGCGGCGGCAGCACGCCCGGCGGACGCTTCGCCAGCTTGTTCCACTTCAACGCCGATGGTCTGATCGCGCGGATGTACATCTATCTCGATCCCGATTTCGCCGGCGATCACGCCGCGGGTTTTCGATGGAATCGCGGCGCCGCGCAAGCCTGGTGATGCGTGGCGTAGACCGGCACGCCGATTTCGGTTGCAACGCGACCGATCGGCGATGCCGGATTGAAATCGACCGAAGAGCAGCATTGGGAGTCTGTTGAATGAAGCTTGCCACAGTCAGCATCCGCGGCGGGTCCCCCGAAATCGTCGTCGTCGACGACGGACGCCTCGTGCGGCTCAAGGCTGCGCAGCCCGAATTGCCGACGACGATGATCGGGCTGATCGCAGCATGGGATACGGCGCGCGCCGTGGTGCAGCGGGCCGTTGCGCAATCCGCCGACGTCGTCGATCTGGACCGAAGCGTCCGCTTTCTCGCGCCGATCGAACGGCCCGGCAAGATCATGGCGATGGGCCTGAACTATGCGGACCATGTCGCCGAAGCGGGTCTCGAGGTACCGAAACATCAGGTGTGGTTCTGCAAGCAGCCGAATACGGTTCATCCGCCTTACGAGCCGATTCAGATTCCGAAGGCGTCCACGGCGATCGATTACGAGGTTGAACTGGTTTTCATCGTCGGCAAGCGGGGCCGCCATATACCGAAGGGCGAAGCGTCGGGCTACGTATTCGGCTACTGCGTCGGCAATGACGTGACGGTGCGCGACTGGCAGATGCGCACGCCGCAATGGGTGCTCGGCAAGTCGTTCGATACGCACGGGCCGTTCGGGCCGTGGATCACGACGGCCGATGAAATCGGCGACCCGCATCGCCTGGGGATCCGTTCGATCGTGAATGACGAAGTCCGGCAGCAATCGAATACACGCGAGCTCATCTTCAACGTGTTCGAACAGATCGAATATCTGTCCGAGGCGATGACGCTCGAGCCCGGCGACATCGTATTCAGCGGCACGCCCGGCGGCATCGGCGCCGCGATGAAGCCGCCGGTCTTTCTGAAGGCGGGCGATCGCGTGCGCTGCGAAATCGACGAGCTCGGCGCGCTCGACGCGGTCTTCGAGACGGAAGCCTGAGCGCGCGCACCATCAGCGCGTCCCGATCGTGTCACAAGGAGTCAATCTCACATGATGTCATCCGCCAGGCCGCGACGCAGCGCGATCTATCTCCCGGCGAACAACGCCCGCTTGCTGGACAAGGCGCGCTCGTTGCCGTGCGATGTCGTGATCCTCGACCTCGAAGACATGGTCGGACCGGATGCGAAGCCCGACGCGCGCGCGGCGGCGGTCGACGCGGTGCGCCAAGGCGATTTCGGGCGCCGCGAAGTGGTGATTCGCGTCAACGGCCTGAATACGCAATGGGGCATGCAGGATCTGGCCGCGGCGGCGCTCGCCCGGCCGGACGCGGTACTCGTCCCGAAGATTTCGTCGCCGGTCGATCTGGAGACGGCTCGCGCGGTGCTCGGCGAAACGATTCCGCTGTGGGCAATGATCGAAACGGCCATCGCGATCGTACGGCTCGACGCGATCGGGGCGGCCAGCGCAGCGAACGGCGTCGGCGCGTGGGTCATCGGCTCGAACGATCTCGCGAGCGACATTCGTTGCGCACATGACGTCGAACGGCCGGGGCTGCGGACCGCGTTGTCGATGAGCGTGATGGCGGCAAGGGCGTATGGATTGGCGATTCTGGACGGCGTGTTCAACGATCTGACGAATCCGGACGGCCTCGCGATCCAGTGCGATCAGGCCGCCGCACTCGGCTTCGACGGCAAGACGGTGATTCACCCGAACCAGATCGACGCGACGAACCGCGCGTTTTCGCCGGGTGACGCGGCGCTCGCCCGGGCGCGCGCCATCGTCGCGGCTTTCGACGCGCCGGAAAACGCGGGGCAATCGGTGCTCAAAGTCGACGGACATTGGGTCGAGCACATGCATTACGGCGATGCGGTGCGTCTGATGCGGGTCGCCGAAGCCATTCGGGCGGTCCGGCGGCAGGCCGATTAAAGGCGCGGGCGGGTTCCGGCAATGCAGTTCATTTGAAGAGAGTCAACCGAACATCATGGATACATCCAAACTACGCGTGCAATCGAAAGTCGCACTGGTGACAGGCGGCACGAAAGGTATCGGCAAAGCCATCGTCCTCAAATTCCTGCAGGAAGGCGCGGCGGTCGTCTTCACCGGCTCGACGTCCGGCGACGGCCCCGCGCTTGAACAGCAGCTGACCGAGCAGGGCCACGAGGTGAAGTTCATGCAATGCGACAGCCGCGATGAAAAGCAGATTAGCGGCGTGATCGAGCGCGTCGTGCAAACGTACGGGCGCCTCGACATTGCGGTGAACAACGTCGGCAACACCGCGCCGACGGACTCGGCGCTCGGCAAGGTGCACGAGACCCCGCTGGAGGCGTTCGAGGACACGCTGCACCGGAATCTCACAAGCACCTTTCTGAGCATGAAGCACGAGATCGCGGCGATGTTGCGGCAGGGCGGCGGCGTGATCTGCAACACCGCATCGATGGCCGGCGTGCGTGTGTCGAGCGCGGGCTCGCCGAGCTACCACGCGGCCAAGGCGGCCGTCATCCATCTGACGCGCAAGGCCGCGATCCAGTACGCGCGCGACAACATTCGCGTCAACGTCGTGGCGCCGGGCGCGACCGTCACCGAGCGCGTGCTGAGCCGGTGGACACGCGAGGAATTCGATCAGCTCGCGACGGTGCATCCGACGGGCCGGGCTGTGACGCCGGAGGAGTGCGCGGACGCGTTCCTGTTCCTCTGCTCGGACGAGGCATCGTCGATTACCGGCCATATGGTGCCGATCGACGGCGGATGGACCGCGAACTGAGCGGCGTTCGGCGGCCGGCGGCCGCGTCGAAGCGATTTCATTGACGAACATGCGCTGCGCGGGAGCGCGCGGCACCAGGCAAGGAGTACCGAAAATGAGCGAGACGAATGCTATGGCAGCCGGCGAAACCGTGCTGCAAGGTTACGTTGTAGAGGGATACGAAGGGTTGCACGACGCATTTCTGAAGAATTTCAGCGAGCTCGGCGAGATTGGCGGCAGCTTCGCGGTGATGGTCGATGGCAAGCTGGTCGCCGACCTGTGGGGCGGCTGGAAGAATGTCGAAAAAACCGCGCCGTGGGAGCGGGACACGATCTCGTGCGTCTGGTCCACGTCGAAGGGGATCGGCGCCGTGTGTTTCGCGATGCTCGTCGATCGCGGCCTGGCTTCCTACGAAGACAAGGTCAGCGAATACTGGCCGGAATTCGCGGCGGAGGGGAAGGGCGACGTGACGATCGGGATGCTCGTGTCGCATCAGTCCGGCATCACGGGCTTCTCGACGCCGGCGACGCTGGCGGACCTGTTCGCCGGCGAGGCCGCCGCGCAGCGTCTCGCGGCCCAGGCGCCGCTCTGGCCGCTCGGCACGGCATCGGGCTACAGCAACGTGGTCGGCATTCTGGAGACCGCGCTGTTCAAGCGCATCGAAGGACGATCGATCCGGAAGTTCGTCGCGGAGGAGCTGAAGGGCGTGTTCGGCCTCGATCTGTCGGTGGGCCTCGATGCGCGCGACAAGCCGCGCGTGGCCGATCTGCTCGGCGGCGACAAAATGGACGCGCTCAACACGATCCCGGCGAGCAACGACGCGCAACGCGCGGTGCACAACCCGCCGATGCGCGGCGACATGCCGAACAACGCGGACTTCCAGTCCGCCGACATCGTCGCGGCCAACGGGTTCACGAACGCGCGGGCGCTCGCATCGATGTACGGCCTGCTGCTGCACCGGGACGCGTTGGGCCGCAGGCTGGTCGGCGACGCCGCACTGGCGGAATCGAGGAAGCTGCGCTTCGACGGCATCGACCTGGTCCGTGGCGTGCGCCGCCCCTGGGCGGCCGGCTTTCTCCTCAACGAAGAACACGTGTGGGGGCCGAACAACGAAGCGTTCGGCCATGGCGGATGGGGCGGTTCGTTCGGTTTCGCCGATCCGGTCGCGGGTGTCGCCGTCGGTTATGCGATGAACCTGATGAGCGACCAGATGGATTTGAATCCGCGTCGCCGCGGGCTGATCGACGCCGTCTACGCGGCGCTCGCATCGCGTTGACCGATCGTCGTCCGAACGGATTTCAGGATTACCCATGAGCGAAGCCCTGCTTGTCGCCCGTCACGGGAGCGTCGTGCAGATCACGATGAATCTGCCGCACAAGCGCAATGCGCTGTCGGCGCCCCTTTACACGGGGCTGGCCGAAACGCTGGCGCATCTGCAGGACGACACCAGCGTGCGCGCGGTCGTGCTGTATGGCGGCAGCCATTTTTGCGCGGGCGGCGACCTCGGTGGCCTCGATGAGTCCACGCTGGACATGCGGCGGGCGATGCTTCACGGCCACCGGATCGTCCGCGCGCTGACGGGCGGCCCGTGGCCGGTTGTCGCCGCCGTGGAGGGGAACGCGTACGGCGCGGGCTTCTCGCTGGCGCTCGCGTGCGATTTTGTGGTCGCTGACGAGAACACGCGTTTTTGCGCCGCGTTCGGACGCGTCGGGCTGACGCCGGATTACGGGCTGATGTGGACGCTGCCGCAGCGCGTCGGCATCGGGGTTGCAAGAGAGATGCTGATGCTCTGCGAACCGATCGGCGGCGTCGACGCGAAGCAGCTCGGGCTGGTCGACCGGCTTTGCGCGCCGTCTGCCGTGCTTCCGAGTGCGCTCGATCTTGCCGAACGCCTGGCGGCGGCGCCGCCGGGCACGATCGCGACGACCAAGGCCGCGCTGGCGCGCGCTCCGATGCCGCTCGATGCGCTGCTCGCGTGGGAGGCCGACACGCAGTCGGTTCTGGTCCGCAGTGAGGATTTCGCCGAAGGCGTCAACGCGTTTATCGAAAAACGCACGCCGAAATTCGTGGGCCGGTGAGGAGGCGCAGTGACCGATGCTCGTGCCACGCTGCTTGCTCTTGCCGATACGGTCGAGCAGGACTGGCCGACAGCTTGCTGTCTACCGTGCCGTGCGTGGCATGCGGATCGCAGTCGTCGCATTTTCTGGCAGACGTGCGCGAGAACATGAAAAACGTCGGTTCGGACGATTCCCCCTTACGTCGCGTTGCCTAGGATAAACCACGAGTTGCGTAGCCGATAAACGCGCGCCCGGTCGTGACGGATCTCGTCCTAGCGGACGCATTGCGCCACCGGGAACTACGCGCACTACGCGTTTTCGCTTCGACCCGCACGAGTCGAAGCCATGTCGACAGTACAGATGGGACCACACATGACCGATGCCTTCATCTATGACCACGTCCGCACGCCGCGCGGCCGCGGTCGCGCCGACGGCGCGCTGCATGCCATTACGCCGGTGGAGCTGGCGAGCCAGGCGCTGATCGCGTTGAAAGATCGAAACCGGCTGGATACGCGCCAGATCGCCGACGTCGGTCTGGGCATCGTGATGCCGGTCGGCGAGCAGGGCGCCGACCTGACGCGCTTCGCGCTGCTCAATGCGGGCTACGGCGAGCACATCGCCGGTTATCAGATCAACCGCTTCTGCACGTCCGCGCTCGACGCCGTCAACCAGGCCGCGAGCCTGGTTCGGAGCGGGCTCGCGGACGCGGCCATTGGCGGCGGAGTGGAATCGATGTCACGCGTGCCGATCGGATCGGATGGTGGCGCGTGCTACTCGGACCCGCGTCTCGCGAGCCGGTATCCGTACGTACCCAACGGCGTCGCCGCGGATTTGATGGCCGCGCTCGGTGGATTCACGCGCAACGACGTCGATGCGTACGCAGTGGAGAGCCAGCGTCGTGCGGCACAGGCGAGCAGCGCCGGATATTTCGACAAATCGCTGATCGCAGTGCGCGACCTGCTCGGCGAGCCCGTGCTCGAGCGCGACGATGCGATCCGCCCGGGAACGACGCTGGACGATCTCGCGAAACTGAAGCCGGTGTTCACCGATCTCGGCGACGCGGGTTACGACGCGATCGTTCAGCAGCGCTATCCGCATCTCGAGACGATCGACCATATCCATACCGGCGGCAATTCGAGCGGGATCGTCGACGGCGCGAGCGTCGTCCTCGTCGGCAGCCGGGCGTTCGGCGAGCGTAACGGTCTTGTGCCGCGCGCGCGCATCCGCGATCACGTGTCGCTCGCATCGGAGCCGCTGCTGAGCCTCGGCGGGCCGGTGCCGGCGACCGAGAAGCTGCTGGCGCGGGCGGGCATGCGTGTGTCGGACATCGATCTGTTCGAAATCAATGAGGCGTTCGCCGTGGTGCCGATGTTCTATATGCAGGCGCTCGGCATCCCGCACGACCGCGTCAACGTCAACGGCGGCGCGATCGCACTCGGCCATCCGCTTGGCGCGACGGGGGCCATGCTGCTCGGCACGCTGCTCGACGAACTGGAGCGACGCGATCTCGGTCGCGGCCTCGTGACGCTGTGCGCGGCGGCCGGACAAGCGACCGCAACGATCATCGAACGCATCTGAGAAAGCGAACAACATGAACAACATCGATTTCGAGGTCGACGCCGACGGCATCGCGCGAGTGGCGATCAACGTACCGGGGCGAACGGTCAACGTGCTGGCGCCTGAACTGCTCGCGGAGCTGGCGCACGTCACGGAGCTGATTCGCACGCGAAGCGACGTCAGGGGTGCAGTCGTGACGTCGGCGAAGCCGGGGGCGTTCGTCGCCGGGGCGGACCTGAAGGATTTCGTGACCGCATACGATCGCAAGATGAGCGCATCGGCGGCGCGCGACCTGACGCTGGAAGCGTCGATGATCTACCGCCGTCTTGAAACCTGCGGCAAGCCCGTGGCGGCCGCGATCAACGGGCTGGCGCTTGGTGGCGGCTACGAGCTCTGCCTCGCTTGCCACTACCGCGTGCTCGCGGACGATCCGGCCGCGGTGATCGGCCTGCCCGAAGTGACGATCGGCCTGTTGCCCGGCGCGGGGGGCACCCAGCGCCTGCCGCGTCTGATCGGAATCGAGCGTGCGATGCCGTTGCTGCTCAGCGGGCGGAAGGTCAAGCCGGCGGAGGCGCTGACGCTCGGCATGGTCGACAGCGTCGTGCATGCGGATCTCGTCTACGAAACGGCGCGCGCGTGGGTGCTGCAACATCCGGATGCGTGCCAGCCGTGGGACGTGAAGGGCTTTCGTGTGCCCGGCGGCGCGGGTGCGCTCGCGCCACACGCGGCGAGCACGTTTGGCCGCGGCGTCGCCGCGGTGCGCAAGGGGACGCAGGACAACTATCCCGCTCCCGCGGCGATCCTGTCCTGCGTGTACGAGGGAACGCAGTTGCCGATCGATACGGCGCTACGCGTCGAAGCCAATTATTTCGGTCCGCTGCTGGCCGGGCCGGTCGCCCGCAACATGATCCGCACGCTGTTCGTCAACAAGCTGGCTGCCGACAAGGGCATCGGACGGCCCAGGCTGCCGGATGCGAAAGTTACGAAGCTCGGCGTGCTGGGCGCGGGCATGATGGGAAGCGGGATCGCGTTCGTGTCCGCCGCCGCCGGCATTGACGTCGTACTGCTCGACACGAACCGCGCGGCCGCCGAGCAGGGCAAGGCGCGTTGCGCCGCGTCGCTGGAAAGGGAGGTGGCCGCAGGTCGCCGCAGCGAGCAGGCCGCCACCGCGATCCTCGACCGCATCACGCCTTCCGACGATTTCGGCGCGCTTGGCGGGTGCGACCTCGTCGTCGAGGCGGTCTTCGAGAATCGCGAGATCAAGGCCGATGTGATCCGGAAAGCCGAGGCGGCGTTGCCGGTATCGGCCATCTTCGCGAGCAATACGTCGACACTGCCGATCACGGGGCTTGCAAAGCACAGCGCGCGTCCGGCGCAGTTCATCGGCCTTCATTTCTTTTCACCCGTCGAGCGGATGCCGCTCGTCGAGATCATCGTCGGACGCGACACGTCGGAGGCGACCATCGCGTTCGCGTTAGCGTTCGTGAGGCAGTTGCGCAAGACGCCCATCGCCGTGAACGACAGCCCCGGGTTCTATACGAGCCGAATCTTCTGTGCGTATATCGACGAGGGGATGGCGATGCTCGCGGAAGGCGTCGCGCCGAGCCTCATCGAAAACGCCGCAAAGCAGGCGGGGATGGCGACGGGGCCGCTGGCGGTGACCGACGAAGTCACGCTCGACTTGCAGAAGAAGGTACTGGATCAGGCGCGCGCGGACGATTTGCCGAGCCGTTTCCTGCGACAGCACGCGGCGCAGGTCATCGAGAGCATGAATGCGCTCGGCCGGCTCGGCCGCAGGGCCGGGATGGGTTTCTACAGCTATCCGGCGGGCGGCAAAAAGCATCTGTGGGATGGCCTGGCGGAGCGCCATCCGCTGCAGGAGCGACAGCCGTCCGTCGAAGACGCGAAGCGCCGGCTGCTTTACATCCAGGCGCTCGAGGCCGCCCGTTGCGTCGAGGAGGGCGTGATTACCGCGCCGGCGGACGCCGACCTCGGCGCCGTGCTGGGGCTCGGCTTTCCGACCTGGACGGGCGGCACGCTGTCGCTGATCGATACCGTGGGGCTTCGTGCGTTCGTGGCCGATTGCGATGCATTGGCGTCGCAATTCGGTGAGCGCTTCCGGCCTTCGGCATGGCTGCGCGCGCGCGCCGGCGCCGACGAGCCATTCCATCCCCGGCATGCGTGACGCGATGCACAAGGAAATCTGAATATGCGACGCACTCATTTCGACGCCGAGCACCTCGCATTCCGCGACACGGTTAGCCGCTTCTTTCGCGGCGAAATCGGTCCGCACGCCGAGCGCTGGCGTCAACAGGGCTTCGTGGATCGCGAAGCCTTCCTGAAGGCCGGTGAGCAGGGTTATCTGCTGATCTGGACGCCGGAGGAATATGGCGGACTCGGGATCGCCGATCTGCGTTTCGAGCAGATCCTGTACGAAGAGAACGTCCGTCATGGCGAGATCGGTTTCTACATGAATCTGCATTCGCGCGTCGTCGCGCCGTATCTCGGTGCGTTCGGCTCGCACGAGCAGAAGGCCCGCTTCCTGCCGCCGGCGATGCGCGGCGAGAAGATTCTCGCGATCGCGATGACGGAGCCGGGGGCGGGAAGCGATCTCGCCAGCATGAAGACGTCCGCCATCGACATGGGCGACCACTGGCTGCTCAACGGCGCGAAGACGTTCATCTCGAACGGCAGTCAGGCCGACGTCATCGTCGTCGCGGCGAGAACGGTGCCAGGAAGCCGTCACGGCATCGGGCTTTTCATCGTCGAAGCCGATATGCCCGGATTCAAGCGCGGCAACAAGCTGCGCAAGATCGGACTGCATGCGCAGGATACGGTGGAACTGTTCTTCGACGACGTGAAGGTGCCGAAGAGTCACGTGCTGGGCGATCCGGCGAAAGGGTTCTTCTACATGTCGTCGCTGCTGGCCGAGGAGCGCCTGCAGGTCGCGATCGGATCGATCGCGCATGCACAGGCGGCATTCGACATTACGCTCGATTACGTGAAGGAACGGATGGCGTTCGGCAAGCCGATCGGATCGTTTCAACACGTGCGATTCGAGATGGCTTCGATGCGCGCGCAACTCGACGCGGTGCAGGCGCTCGTCGATCACTGCGTGATGGAGGCGAATGAGCGGCAATTGACGGCCGCGGTGGCGTCGGAGGCGAAGCTGCTTGCGACGGAGCTCGAGAACAAGGTGATCGACGCCTGCGTGCAACTGCATGGCGGCGCCGGTTACATGGAGGAATACCGGATCGCGCGGATGTTTACCGACGCGCGCGTATCGAGAATTTTTGCGGGGGCCAATGAAATCATGAAGGAGATCATTGGCCGCGACCTCGGGCTCGACGACAGGAAACTCAACGCATGAAGACGCGCGTCACGGATATTCTCGGGATTCGTTACCCGATCATTCAGGGCGGCATGATGTGGGTGGGCACCGCGGAAATGGCCTCCGCGGTATCCAACGCGGGCGGACTCGGGACACTGACCGCGTTGACCCAGCCCACACCCGACGCCTTGTCGGCGGAAATCGAACGTTGCCGCGCGATGACGTCGCGGCCTTTCGCGGTGAATCTGACGATTCTGCCGGCAGCGAGCCCGCCACCTTACGAGGCATACCTCGATGCCGCGCTGGAAGCCGGGGTGACGATCATTGAAACCGCCGGCAACAGCCCGACGAAATTCATCGACAAGATCAAGGCGGCCGGCGGCGTGATCGTCCACAAGTGCACGACGGTGAGACACGCGCTGTCGGCTCAGCGAAACGGCGTCGATATCGTCAGCATCGACGGCTTTGAATGCGCGGGGCATCCGGGGGAGGACGACGTCCCGGGGCTGATCCTGATTCCGCGCGCGGTGCAGGCGCTTGACATCCCGGTGGTCGCGTCAGGCGGCATCGGGGATGGCCGGGGCATGGCCGCCGCGCTGGCGCTCGGCGCGGAGGGGATCAACATGGGCACGCGTTTTTGCGCGACGGTCGAAGCGCCGATTCATCAACGGATCAAGGACGCGCTCGTCAACGCGACGGAACGCGATACGCAACTCATCTTCCGGACGCTGAAAAATACCGCGCGCGTGTTCAAGAACGCGATTGCGGACGAGGTGGTCGCGACCGAGCGGCGTCCCGGCGGCTGCGAGTTCAAGGACATCCATCCGCTCGTCGCGGGCGCGCGAGGCAAGGCCGCGCTGGCGCAGGGCGAGATCGACGGCGGGATCATCACCGCCGGCCAGGTCGTTGCGCTGATTCACGACGTGCCGACGTGCGAAGTGCTGATCGAGCGCATCGTCGCCGATTGTCACGAACGGCTGCAGCGGGCATTGGCGCGGTTCGATGTCGCCGACGGCGCCCGCGATGAAGCCGCGCATCGAGGAGCCGCGAATTGAATTTCGACATCCCCGACAACCTGAAGGAACTTCAGCTTCGTACCCGTCGCTTCATCGCGGAGGAGGTCATCCCGATGGAGCGCGATTTGCGTCAGACGGCCCACGGCCCGAGCGAGGCGCTACGCCATGAGCTGATCGATAAGGCGCGGCGGGCCGGTCTGCTGACACCGCATGCATTGGTCGAGGCGGGCGGGCTAGGGCTCTCTCACTTCGCGAAGGCGATCGTCTTCGAGGAAGCAGGCTATTCGACGCTGGGGCCCACGGCGCTCAATATTGCCGCGCCCGACGAAGGCAACATTCACCTGATGGAGGCCGTCGCCACCGCGTCACAGAAAGCCCGCTGGCTGCAGCCACAGATGAAGGCGTCGGCTTCATGCTCGCCGATAACGAAATGGATCTTCACACCGCGCGCCTCGTGATCTGGCATTGCGCATGGCTGCTGGACCAGGGAGAGAAAGGGCGCCACGAGTCCAGCGTCGCGAAGGTGATCTGCTCGGAAGCGCAGTGGCGCGTAGTCGATCGCTGCGTGCAGATTCTCGGCGGGCCGGGTGTCACGGCGGAAACCATCGTCGCGCGAATCTTTGCCGACATGCGAGCGTTTCGCATCTACGACGGCCCGTCGGAAGTCCATCGGTGGAGCATCGCGAAACAGATCGCTCGCAGCGCTACGCATTAATCGATCAAAGGAGCCACTCATGATCTTTGAAGGAACGGCTTTGCGTCTGCGGCACGTCGAAGGCGGCGTGGCGGAATTGTGTTTCGATCGTCGCGACCAGGCGGTCAATGTGTTCGATCGCCACACGCTTGCCGAATTCGAGACTGCGCTCGATGCGCTCGCCGGACGCGACGGTGTCCGGGGGCTGCTCGTGACGAGCGGCAAGGAATCGTTCGTCGTCGGTGCGGACATTTTCGAATTCGCAAGCACGTTTCGACTATCCGACACTCAGTTGCGCGAGTGGGATGTGAGATGCAGTGCTCTTTTCACGCGACTCGAGGACGTGCCGTATCCGACCGTGTCCGCGATCAACGGAATGGCGCTCGGCGGCGGTCTGGAGCTGGCGCTGACGAGCGACTTCCGGGTGGCCGCGACCGCGGCGCGGCTGGGGTTGCCCGAGATCGGGCTCGGAATCGTGCCGGGGTACGGCGGGACAGTCCGCTTGCCGCGAATTGCCGGTGCGGCCGTCGCGCTCGACTGGATCGTCAGCGCGACGCCGAGGACCGCCGAAGCCGCGGCGGCATCCGGCGTGGTCGATGTGGTCTGCGAACCGGACGCGCTGCGAATGACTGCGCTCGCTTGCCTGCACGACGCGATCCGGCAGCCGGATAGCTGGAATACACGGCGACGCGCGCGATTGGGGCCGTTCGACGTGCCGGCGAAGGCGCTCGGCGACGCGAGGGCGGCCGCGCGCCGCTACGGTCCGCACTTTCCGGCAGCTTCCGCGGCGGTCGATCTGATCGGCGAAGCGGCGTCGCTCGGGCGTGACGGGGCGCTCGCTCTCGAGGCCGATACGTTTACGAAACTCGCGAAGAGTCAGGCGGCCGCGTCATTGGTGGGGATTTTCATCAACGAGCAGGCGCTGAAACGGAAGAGCCGCGATGCAGCTCGCATCGCGAGGCCGGTGCGTCGGGCCGCCGTGCTCGGCGCCGGCATCATGGGCGGCGGAATCGCGTATCAGAGCGCGCTACGTGGCATCCCGATCGTGATGAAGGACATCGCGCAGGCGGCGCTCAATCTCGGCATGCGCGAAGCGGCGAAATTGCTCGACAAACAGGTCGGCAGCGGAAAGATGCCGGAGGAGCGGGCGCGGCGGGTTGGGGAAAGCATTGTTCCAACGCTCGAATTCACCGGCTTCGACAGCGCGGACGTCGTCATCGAGGCCGTCGTCGAGAATCTTGGCATCAAGCGCAGCGTGCTGGCCGACGTCGAACGCCGGATTACCGGCGATGCGGTTCTGGCCTCCAACACGTCGTCGCTGTCTATCGCGGATTTGTCGTCTGCGCTGACGCGCCCGGAGAACTTCGTCGGAATGCATTTCTTCAATCCCGTTCCCGTGATGCCGCTCGTCGAAGTCGTGCGGGGGCCGCGGACGTCGGCCGAAGCCGTTGCGACCGTCGTCGATTATGCGCGGTCGATGGGCAAGGTGCCCATCGTCGTCGCTGATTGCCCGGGCTTCCTCGTCAATCGCATCCTGACCGCCTACATCGTGGCGTTCCTGATGCTGGTGCGGGACGGCGTGGACTTCATCGCAATCGATGCGGCCATGGAGGCCTTGGGCTGGCCAATGGGGCCTGCGTATCTGCAGGACGTCGTCGGCATGGATACGGCTTCGCACGTGATCGACGTCGTCAGCGCCGGGTATGCGCCGCGCATGAATGTCGACGGTCAACACGCGGTCGTGCTGATGGCTACGCACGGTCGCCTGGGCCAGAAAAGCGGGCTTGGGTTTTATCGTTATGCGCCGGATGCGAAAGGCCGTCCGCAGAAGCTCGAGGCGGACGATACGCATGAGCTGCTCGCTTCCGTGCAACCGTACGGCGTCCGTGAGATGGCGGCTGACGACATCGTTCTTCGCATGATGTTGCCGATGATCGTCGAGGCCGCGCGCTGCCTCGACGAGCAGATCGCGGAATCCGCCGGCGACATTGACATGAGTCTCGTCCTCGGGATCGGTTTTCCTCGCCATCTGGGCGGCGCACTGCGGTACGCGGATGCGCTCGGCGCGCAGCAGGTCGTGGCGGCGTGCGAGCGTTTCGCGTCGCTCGGGCGGCTCTATGAGCCGCCGCCAGGCCTGCTCGCGCTTGCGGATCGCAACGGCCGCTATTTTGACGACACGGATGGTCGCCATGCGCCTTGACATCGACGCGCTGTTCTCGCTGTGCGGGCGGCGGCCGTTCGTGACCGGCGCGTCGAGCGGCCTGGGGCGCTATTTCGCGCGCGCGCTCGCGCAGGCGGGGGCGACCGTCGTCGTCGCGGCTCGCCGCGTCGACCGCCTAAACAACGTGGTCGCCGAAATCGAGCAGGCCGGCGGAATGGCGATCGCTGCTTCGATCGACGTCACGTCTGCCGACAGCGTTCGCCTGGCTTTCGACGCTATCCAGGCGGACGTGGGCGTCGTCGACCTGGTCATCAACAATGCGGGCGTGGCATCGACGCATCCGTTGCTGGAGCATAGCGAGCAGACCTGGGACGAAGCGATCGACACGAATTTGAAGGGCGCGTATCTGGTCGCCACCGAGGCGGCCCGGCGCATGGTGGCCGCTGGCGTCGGCGGTGCCGTGATCAACATTGCTTCGATCACGGGCCTTCGCGTCGCCGGCGGTGTCGCGCCTTACTGCGCATCGAAGGCTGGCCTGATCCATCTGACACGCTCGATGGCACTGGAGCTTGCGCGCCATCGAATCCGTGTCAATGCGATCGCGCCCGGCTACGTGTCGACCGAACTCAACGCCGGGTTCCTGGCCAGTGACGCGGGGCAAAAACTCATGAGCCGCATTCCGGGGCGCGCGTTCGGCCGGCCGGAGGATCTGCTCGGCCCGTTGCTGCTGCTGGCATCGGACGCCGGCGCCTACATGACCGGGTCGGTCGTCGCGGTCGACGGCGGGCATCTGGTCAGCAGCCTTTGAGCCGGGCGCCGGCGCGCGTCGCCCGAGCGTCGGCGCTTCGGGCATGTCGCCATCCGACCTGAATTCCACAGCGCTGCGTGCGTGATCGATCGGCGAATTCGCGTTGATTCTGGACGAGTGCAATCCGTGTTGTCCGTCTAGTCATCGGATTCGGCAATGCCTACGATGCATTCCACGGGCCTCGATCAGCCTCCGAGCGGTAACCACCTTCGGTGGCGGGCTGTCGAAGGTCCGCGGCATCAATCATGCTGCCGCCGTCCGTCGCATCGGCCAACACTGTCGCTGCGCGGTTCGTTTCCGAAACTCACCTTCATTAGCCATCGCCATGAACTCAAACATCAAATCTCGAGATGCACTCGCACTGATCGGTCGAATCCTCATCGCGACCGTTTTCCTTTTCAGCGGAGTCGGCAAGCTGGCCGCACCGGCGGCGACCATCGGATACATCACGTTCGTTGGGTTTCCCGCGCCGACGACCGCCTTCGTCGTCGCGACGGCGCTCGAGCTCGTCGGCGGCCTGCTGCTGATCGTCGGGTTCCAGACACGGCTCGTCGCCGCGTTGCTGGCCGTGTATTCGATCGCGACGGCGCTGGTGTTTCATCATGCATTCGGCGATCAGAACCAGGCGTTCCACTTCCTGAAGAATGTCGCGATGGCCGGCGGTCTGATTCAGGTTCTGGCATTCCGCGCCAGCGCGTTCAGCCTCGATGGCCGACGTCAGCCGGTGGAGGTTCGCGCCGCGTAATCGCATCGGTGCCTCGTCGGGCGCGTTCGCCGCACCCGACGATGCGTTTGGTACCGGCGATCGGAGCCCTGTCGTTAAGTCGGGCTTCTTCCGTTGAGTGCAAATCCACACTCAACAGATGCCAAATGGCTAGCCTCTAGTAGACTAGTGCCCAGGTCGGACTTCACGCATCCAATCCGGGAGACATTCGATGGTCGATCTGAACGACGTTGCGCTTTTCGTCTGCGTGGCGAGCGCCGGCAGCTTCGCGGAAGCGGCACGGCGCCTCGGTCTGCCCGCCAACACCGCGAGCCGGCGCGTGCAGGAGCTCGAGCGGGAACTCGGCGTGCGTCTGATGCAGCGCTCGACTAGACGGCTCGTTCTGACCGACGCCGGCCAACGGCTCTTTTCCCAGTGTGCGGATCAGATCGAATCGGTGGAGCGCTCGACGCAGGAAATCGCCGAGGGGACCGCGACGCCGAGCGGCCGCGTGCGCGTCGCGCTTCCCGCCGATTTCTTCCATGTCGTCCCCGCGGCGATCATGAGCGAATTTCTCGCAGCATACCCTCGGGTACGGCTGGAGTTCGTTCTCAGCGATGCACGCGCCGATTTGCTCGGCGAGAACATCGACGTTGCGTTTCGTGTCGGAAAAGCAATCGAGCCGAACCTGATTGCTCGCCAGATCGGCTGGACATCTGCCGGACTGGTGGCGAGCCCCGCCTACCTCGAAGTCCATGGCGAGCCGGACGCGCCGCCCGACCTGTCCGATCACGATTGCATCGCCGCGCCGTCCAATCCGACCGGATACACGATTTGGCGGCTCGACGGCCCGGACGGCCCTATCGAAGTCGCAGTCAGAGGACGATTCCACGTGAACAGCATGCAAGTGCAGCTCGACGCCGCGCGCAGTGGCCTCGGCATCGCATTGCTGCCGACCGCGATGGTTGCCGGCGATGTCGCCGCCGGCCGTCTGTCGATGGTATTGCCGGAATACGGATTGCATCGCGTCGGCGTCTATCTCGTCTATCTGAACCGCCGGCAACTGCCGCGCGCGGTCAGCGCGTTCATCGAGTTCACGGCGGTGAAACTGCTCGAAACGAAGCTCGTCGTGCCGCTCGCGTCGAAAGCGTAGAGCTGGCGTGCCGATGCTGTTTTCAATGACGAACTGCAGTCTCGGTTCCGCGCAGCAAGATCGTCGTATCTGACGATGACCGCATCGATTCCTCGTTCGTACACTACTCACGATCGCCTCGCCGTCGACTTGTCGCGAGGCTGGACAACCCCGTTCCGTTTCATGCATTCGTGAGGTCAACATGGCTGAAGCTTATATCGTCGCTGCCGCGCGTACCGCGGGCGGCCGGCGCAGTGGTCGTCTATCGGGCTGGCATCCGGCCGACCTTGCCGCAGAGGTGCTGGACGCGCTGATCGATCGCGCTGGTGCCGATCCTGCGGTGGTCGACGATGTGATCATGGGTTGCGTCAGTCAACTAGGCGAGCAATCGATGAACGTCGCGCGCACCGCGATACTTGCGTCGAAGCTGCCGATCTCGGTGCCGGGCACCACGATTGACCGGCAGTGCGGATCGTCGCAGCAGGCGTTGCACTTCGCCGCCCAGGCGGTGATGTCCGGTACGATGGACATCGTCATTGCAGCCGGCGTCGAAGTCATGTCGCGCGTGCCGCTCGCGTCGGCGAATTCGCTGGCGATCAAGAACGGCATGGGCGGCTATATCAGCCCGCGTGTCGGCGAGCGTTACGACCACGTCGAATTCAGCCAGTTCTCAGGCGCGGAAGCGATCGCGAAGAAGTACGCGCTGACGCGCGAACGACTCGACCTGTTCGCGCTCGAAAGCCATCACCGAGCGATCGACGCGACGCGGGAGCAGCGCTTTGTCGACGAGATCGTTCCCGTGGCTGCGATCGGCCTCGATGGTGCCGTCGGCAGCGAGATGCACACGATCGACGAAGGCATCCGCTTCGATGCATCGCTCGACGGCATTCGCAGCGTGAAGACGCTGCAGGAAGGGGGGATGATATCCGCGGCGGCGTCGAGCCAGGTGTGCGACGGTGCGTCGGGCGTGATGGTGGTGAGCGAGCGCGGATTGAAGATGCTCGGCGCGAAGCCACTCGCCCGCGTACATCATATCTCGGTGCTCGGACACGATCCGGTGATCATGCTGGAAGCCCCGATTCCGGCTACGCAGCGCGCGCTGAAACTGGCTGGGCTGACCATTCAGGATATCGACCTGTACGAGGTCAACGAAGCGTTCGCGCCGATACCGCTCGCATGGCAAAAGGTGCTCGACGCGGATCCGGCCCGGTTGAATGTCAACGGCGGCGCGATTGCGCTCGGGCATCCGCTGGGCGCATCCGGCACCAAGTTGATGACGACGCTGATTCACGCGCTCGCGCAGCGTGGAATGCGCTATGGCCTTCAGACGATGTGCGAGGGTGGCGGTTTGGCTAACGTGACAATCGTCGAGCGGCTTCAGTAATGTCTACCCGAAGCGGCGATCATACGGGCGTCGATACGGCCCCTGCGTCGATTCCGCTTCGATCGCTTGTGCTGGCGATTCGGTGTGCTGTCGATGTGCTCAGGGCATCAGCCCGAGCTTGCGCGCGATTGCGACGGCTTGTGTGCGGCTGTTCGCGTTCAACTTGCTGTTGATGTTGCGCAGGTGGGTGCGAACCGTGCTGTCGGACACGAAGAGGTTTTCAGCCATCGCGGCGTTGGAATACCCTTCGGCGAGCAGCTTGAGCACGCGCAGCTCCTTGCGGGTCAGCGGGTCGAGCAGCGTGCCGTGGCAGCACGTCACCGCGTGCGTGGCGCCGGAAACGTGCGTCGGCGCCAACACCTGCAGCAGTCGATGCAGATACTCGCTGAGAATGGGATCGTCCAGGTGCGAGCCGCCTCCGTCCGCCAGTGCGCGGCATTGTTCCAGCAGCGGAGCGATCCGTGGGCCTTCGTCGAGAATCAGGCGGACGAAGCCCTCCTGGCAAGCGTGGTGCAGCACCGGCGCGACCATCTCGACGGCAGCGTGCATGTCGCTTTTGCAATGCAACGCGAGCGCGGTCAGCAGGCGCAACTTCAATGCGCGGGTATGGCGCGACGTCTGCTGCGCGTCGACGAGCGCCGGCTCGAGCAGCGCCAGCGCGTCGTCGGGATCGCCAAAGGCGATGTCCCAGCGTGCACGCCCGATCACGATGTCGTCGACGTCATTGGCGGGCAGGCTCCTTCGCGCGATGTTGCGCCACAGATCGGCGTCGTCGGCATGCTTCAGCTCCTCGTGCGACAACGCCGCATGTCCCTGCAGCAGCAGAAGTCGCGCGCGCTCGATGCGCGCAGTCGCGATGGCGCGTGGTAGCTGGCGCTCGATGCCGAGGTATTCGAGTTCGGTCAGGAAGCGCTGCGACTGATCGACGTCACCGCGCTGGAATGCGATCCGCGAGCGGATTCGGCAGCCGACGATGATATGGTCCGGCAGGCCCGCGTCGCATGCGAGCGGCAGGTAGACGTTGAGCAGATGCTCGGCCTGTTCGATGTTATCCGCTTCGTAGACCGAGCCGGCATACAGCACGCCGGCCCACGCGTTGCCTTTCGTCAGGTTGTACGAATGCGCGCGCGCCGAACCCGCCGCGAGGCGGAAGCGCGCGGCGGCCTTGCGCATGTGTCCCAGTTGCAGGTCGATGAGACCTTCGGTCGATTCCGTGTGCATGCGAATGAAGACGCCGGCGTTATGCATGTGGCGCGCGGTGTCGAGCAGACGATGCGCTTCCTCGCACTGGCCGAGCACCGATGCGATATGCCCCATTGCATTGCACAGAACGCCGTCGGCGAATGCGCTCAGCGTGGGCAGATGATCCAGGCATTGCTTACCGAGCGCATAGGCTTCGTCGAATCTATCCATCATCGCGAGCAGCATCGGGCGCAGGCCGTTGATGTGCGCGCGTACCAGCGGATCCACGCTGTCCGCATAGCCCGAGTGTTCGAGCAACGCCATCGCCTGGCGCGGGCCAAGGGTGAAAGCCGTTGCCCAGATCGAGATGACTTGCAGGCGCGGATGCGCGGCCAGGTCGTGCGGCTTCAGCGAGCCGAACCAGCGCGCGAGCAGGCGCATGCGGCCTTGCTCGAGGAAGCGGTCGGCGTGCTGCGCGAGCAGCGACAAAGCATACGGCGTATCGCCGCCTTCGAGCGCATGCTCGATTGCGGCCTCGGGGCGCTGCTGCTCCTCGTGCCAGCCAGCCGCCGCCAGATGTAGGCGCACAATTTCGTCCGGTCGTTCGACACGCAATTGCGTGCTCAGATAGTCGGCGAACATGCTGTGGTATCGCCACGTGGCGTCTTTGCCGTCGACCGGCGTGAGAAAGAGGTGCGTGGCGACAAGCCTGCCCAGAATGTCGTTCGCGTCGAGCCCCGGATTGAGCGCCTGGCATAACGAAGGCTCGAGCTGTCGCAGTATGCTGGTGCGCAGCAGGAACTCGCGGATGTCAGCCGGCTGTTGTGCGAGCACGTCCTCGGCCAGATACGCGGCAACATCCCCATGCGCACCCGAGAAGCGCTCGATGAAGTCGCTGTCGGCGTTGCGTCGTGCGAGCGACAGCGCCGCCAGCGACAGCGCCGCGGCCCAACCCTCGGTTTTTCGATGCAGGCGCATCACGTCGTCGGTGGACGGAGGATGCGGCATTCGCAGGTTAAAGAGCGTCTGTGCTTCCTGCGGCGTAAATCGAAGATTCTCTTCGTCGATTTCGAGCAATTCGCCCTGTACGCGCAGACGCGCGATACCGAGATCGGGTTGCACGCGTGTGCCGATGAGGATCTGACCGTTGCGCGGCAGATGTTCGATCGCTTCCCGGATGAGTCCGATGACGGCTGGCTCGACCAGCTTCTCGAAGTCGTCGAAGAATACCGTGAACGCTGTCACATCGTGCGACAGCACCTGCAGGGTTTCCAGCGGCGTACCCAACGGGATGTCGTCGACGCCGGATTGTGCGATCGCCGCGCGCAGGCACCGGATGAAGCGGGGCACGTCGTTGTCTGCGCGGTCGAGCGAGACCCACACGGTATGAACGTTGGCCTGGTCAAGGCGGCTTCGCGCCTGCGTCATGGCAGTCGTCTTGCCGAAGCCGGCCGGGGCATGGACGAGCACCAGCCTCGCACGCGAACTGGCGATGCGCTGGCAGACATCGGCGCGCCCCACCTCGCGATCGGACGGTTTGTCGAGCGCAATGGCCGAGGTCGGAGCAGTCGTGGCGGACAACGGAGGAAGCGAGGTGAGCGCGTTCATCGATAGCACCATGGGTTTGGATTTCACCGCGCGTCAGCCGACGAAATGTCGGCGGGACATGCGTGAAATTTATGCACCAACTCGGGTCGTTGACTAGGTGTTGAAATCGGGGGGCACTCATCCAGAAATTGGAGGAGTCCCGGGAGTGACGCAAAGGAAAGCAATCCTGTCGCTCGCGCTTGCGTTGCCTGACACAAGCATCGACGCGCGATCGATTGGCCTCGCTCATGGACGAGTGAAATCCGCGTTCACCCGCTAATAGTCGGGCGACGTGTTGGCTAGGATGCCTCTACGCGCCATGCATGCAATGCATCGCCGGGAGTGTGCCGAGCGAGGCGCGCGACCGCCGGGCAGTGGATTAGGGCGAAGTAGCGTGCAGCGGGTCACTCAACCTTTCAGGGTCTCCAGTCATGATGACTATTCTTCACATCAATAGCAGCATTCGCAATGCAGGTTCCGTTTCCCGCCAGCTTTCGTCCGAATTCATGAGCAAATGGAAGGTGGCCAATCCTGGCGACGTCGTGATCGAGCGCGACCTGGCGAGCAATCCGGTGCCGCATCTGACCGAGCAGATGATGGGGGCTTTCTTCACGCCGGCCGACCAGCGTTCAGCGGAGCAGGCCCGCACCATCGAACTGGCCGATGGGCTCGCCGAAGAGTTGTTGCGCGCCGACGTAATCGTGCTTGGCGCGCCGATGTACAACTTCTCGATCAGCTCGGCGCTCAAGGCGTGGATCGATCACGTGACGCGTGCCGGCCTGACATTTAACTACACCGAGACGGGGCCTGTCGGTCTCGTGACGGGCAAGAAGGTCTACCTGTTCACGGCGAGCGGCGGCGTCTATAGCGAAGGGTCGGCACAGGCAATGAATTTCCAGGAGACCTATCTACGCGCAGTACTGGGCTTCATCGGTCTGACCGACATCACGGTGGTGCGCGCTGAAGGTCTGGCCATGGGCGTGCCGTCTGTCGATGCCGCGCTGACGCGGGGGCGTCAGGCAATCGCCGGGCTCGTCGCTGCCTGATTCGGCTTGACTGGATTGCGCGGCGCCCGGAGGCAACGGGCGTTCGACGCGGATGATCGCCCGCGCGGCGGGCGCGGGAAGGACCGAAACTCGGGAGTAACGATGGCTCATGTGATCGCCGCGCCGTGCGTGGCGGACTATTCATGCGTGGAGATCTGCCCGGTCGGCTGCATCGGTCCGCGCCCGACCGACGGGGATTTCGACGACGCCGAGCAGTTGTACATTGACCCGGACATTTGCATCGATTGCGGCGCGTGCGTCGAAGTCTGCCCGGTATCGGCGATCTTCGAAGCGGGTTGCCTGCCCGACAAATGGCGGCATTACGCGCAGGTCAACAGGGAATACTTTTCGGCGAGGGGCGAATCCGCATGATGCTGAGAGTCGCGATCGTCGGTGCGGGTCCTGCTGCAATGTATGCGGCCGGGCATCTGCTCGAAACATACGGGCTTGTGGCCGGCATCGACATTTTCGAACGCGTGCCAAACCCTTGGGGGCTCGTACGCGCAGGCGTCGCCCCGGATCACCCGGAAAAGAAATCGGTGGTCGGCCGGCTTTTCGAATATCACCTGAACGATCCGCGCGTGCGTTTTTTCGGCAACGTCGAAATCGGCACCGATATCGGCCACGCAGAGCTTGCCGCGTGGTACGACGCGATCCTCTACGCCGTCGGTGCGAGCAGCGACACTCGCATGGACATTCCGGGCGAAACCTTGCCGGGTTGCTGGGCGGCGCGAGAATTCGTCGGGTTTTACAACGGTCATCCGGACTACCGGCATCTCGGCTTCGATCTGTCGTGCGAACGGGCGGTGATTGCCGGCAACGGTAATGTCGCGCTGGACGTCGCACGCATGCTGACAATGCCGGTGAAGACACTCGAACGCACGGACATTGCTGACCATGCACTCGACGCATTGCGTCGCAGTGCCATTCGCGAGGTGGTCGTGTTGGGTCGACGCGGTCATTTGCAGGGCGCGTTCCACAATCCAGAACTCGAAGAACTCGAGCATTTGGACGACGTGGACGTGCACGTCGACGGCGTGTCGCTGGCCGATGAGGATGGCGGGAATCCAGAGCTGGACTGGGACGTCCGGCGCAAAGTGGCGACGCTGAAGCGGCTCGCAACCCGACCATCCCGTCCGTCGAACAAACGCATCGTGTTGCGTTTTCTCACGTCGCCCGTCGAGTTGCGCGGGAGCGGCAAAGTCGAACAGGCGGTGGTCGTGCGTAATCGTCTTGTGCAGGACGCTTGCGGTACGTTGACTGCACAACCCACGGAGGAACGGTCGGTGTTGAGCGCGGGGCTCGTATTGCGTGCGATCGGCTATCGAGGTAGCCCTTTCCCCGGACTTCCATTCGACGACCGCCGCGGCGTTATCCGGAACATCGCCGGACGCGTAGTCGACGCGCAAGGATGGATTCCGGGCACCTATGTCACGGGCTGGTCCAAACGCGGCTGCCGAGGAATCATCGGCAGCAACAAGAAGTGTGCGCGAGAGACTGTGGACTGTTTGATCGAAGATGCGAGAAACGGACGATTGCCTCGGGTGAGCGTCGACAAGGAAGCGATATTGGCACTTGTCACAAAGAGAAAGCCGGAATTCGTCCTCCGCCGTGACTGGATTGCGATCGATCGTGCGGAAAGAGACGCGGGGCGTCAAACGGACAGACCGCGCGTCAAGATGACCGACGTCACAAGCATGCTGGCGTGCGCTGCGGCGGCGCGCTGATTTCGCACTCGACAAGGAGAAGATGTCTTGGCGCATACGAAATCGACCTTTTGCCGCATATGCGATCCTCATTGCCCGTTGCAGGCCGAATTCGACGACTATGGGAAATTGATCCGCTTGATACCTGATCGAGACCATCCGAGCGGCGGCATGGCGTGCCACAAGGGGCTGTCCTATCTCGACGTGCATCACCATCGCGATCGGCTGAACTGGCCGCAAAAACGCATGAATCCACGCGCGGAAGTGCGTGGCGAATTCGCGGCGACGGATTGGGATGTTGCAATGACCGACATCGGCCATAGATTGCAAGCGGTTCGCGACCGATATGGGCCGGATTCGATCGCTGTGTATATGGGGAACCCGTGGTCGTTCGACGCACCGGCATTCCTTACGCTCGGGCAGTTCCAGGACGCAATCGGCACCCGGATGCGCTTCAGCGCGAATACGCAGGATACGGCCAACAAGTTCGTCGCGGCCGGTGAGATATATGGTTCACCGATGTCGTTGATGGTGCCCGACGTCGGCCATACCGACTATCTGCTCTGCCTCGGCTCGAACCCGAAAGTCTCGAGATGGGTGTTGTTCTCGACACCGAACGACGGTGGCGACACGCTGAAGCAGATTGTCCGGCGCGGTGGCAAGGTGCGCTTTGTCAATCCGCGGGCGATCGAGTCTTCCACTGTCGAAACCGGGCCAACGTTACGTATCAAACCCGGGACGGATGTCTATTTTCTCGCGGCGCTGTTGCACGAGATCGATCGGCGCGGCGGCATCGACGAGGCGCTGGTAAACCGTTACGGCAAGCACGTTGACGCGCTGAGGCGCTTTTGCCGCGAATACCCGGTACACAAGGTCGCGCCAGTGATCGGGCTCGAGGCGAAGGTCGTGATCGAAGTGGCCGATGAGATGCTTGCGGCCCGATCCGCGGCCGTCTACATGGCAACTGGACTCAATCAGAGCCAGCAGGGCATCCTGTGCTACTGGCTGGTGGAAATGATCAACTTCGTCACCGGAAACCTGGGGCGGCGGGGTGGCACCTACAAGCCGAGCGGACTGCTGAGCTATTTCCCGCCGCGCGCGCTGTCTCGACCCATGAAAACGTCTGTCGGGACGTTCGATGTGCCGGAGCCGATGGGGCACGCTGTCATGCCTGCTGTGTCGTTGCCTGCGTTCATCGAAAGTGGGGACGTGCGCGCGCTAATCGTGCTCGGCGGCAACCCGCTGCTCACGGTAGGCGGCGGCGATCGCTTGCGCGAAGCATGCGAAAAGCTGGACATCATGGTGAGCGTCGACATCTTTCGCAATGCGACGGGGGAGATGGCCGACTACGTGCTGCCGGCAACGGACTCGCTCGAGCGCAAGGACATCAACCTGCTGGCGAGTGGCATGCAGTCCGTTCCGTACGTCCAGTACACGGATGAGGTCGAGCAGCCGGCGGCAGGCCGGCGCAGCGGCTGGTGGATCCTTGCCCGTATCGCTCAGGCGATGGGCGTGTCGTCATCGCTCGACGACAACCCCGATCTGAGCGACGGCGCGCACGAGATCGACGCGATGTTGGCGATGAAGGGGCTTTCGATAGACGTGCTTCGGGCGATGCCTGCGCAGACGGCGCTCTTTGAGCAGGAAGATTTTGCAGTGCTGTTTGATCGGTGTCTTCAGCACGAGGACCGGAAGATCGATTGCTTTCCAACGGCATTCGCCGAAGCGGGACTCATCGCACGCTGTCATGCGATTTTCGTCGAGCGTCTATTGGAACCGGGCGACACGCTGAGACTCATTTCGCTGCGCACGCCTTACATGCAAAACAGTTGGCTCGCGAATGTGGAGCGATTCCGGCAGGGGCGTCAGAGCATCAATCCGCTGAATATTTGTGAAGAAGATGCGTCGACGCGAGGTCTTCACAATGGCGACGCGGTGCGCGTATTCAACGAATACGGAAGCATTGAAACGCGGGTGCTGGTCAACAACGATTTGAGACCTGGTGCGGTTGCGATGACGCACGGGCACGGCAATACGCACGCGTATGGCTTGTCGGTCGCGTCGCGCAAGGCCGGTGCCAACTGTAATTCGTTGATGCCGACAGACGCGAATACGATTGAGCCGTTGAGCCACATGTCGTGGTTGTCGGGCGTACCGGTGCAGATCGAAAGAATTGACGTCCTGAGAATGTGAATGGCGGCCCGGCGACAAAAGTTGGTCGATTTTGATCGGGCCGATGGCGTCGGGGCGCGTGTAATGCGCTTCAGCGTCGCTGATTCACGATGCGTTGGTTGCGAGTGACGATGTGCCAATTTGATAGGTGTGCCTGTCGAAACGAGGCCGGGCGAAACTCGGGTTGCCGCGACGCCGGAAACCATCAAGAAATACATGGCCGCCGGCCACCGAGTGAGCGTGGCGAAAGGGGCGGGCGTCGCAGCCAGCTACCCGGACGACGCGTACGCGGCCGCCGGCGCCGAGTTGACCGACCAGTCGGCTGCGTTTGCCGCCGACATCGTGCTGAAGGTGCAAGCGCCGACGGATGCCGAAATGGCGTCGCTGAAACGCGGCTCGGTGCTGATCGGGATGCTCGAGCCGTTCAACACGGAACAGGCGG
>NZ_QTQP01000027.1 GCF_003854275.1 Burkholderia sp. Bp8963 | reverse complement strand
GCGTGATGGGCGTCGTCAGTCTGTGGACCGTGATCGGCCTGCCGGCCGTCGCGCATCGCTGGTTCGGCAGCGGCGACCTCGTGTGGTTCCTGCCGGTGCCGGTGCTGGTGCTCGTCTGCGTGTGGGGGATTTTCCATACGGTGCGGCGCCAGCACGAGGCGACGCCGTTCCTGCTGACGCTCGCGCTGTGCTTCCTCGGCTACACGGGCCTCATCATCAGCATCTGGCCGAACATCGTGCCGCCGTCGCTGACGATCTGGGATGCGTCGTCGAGCCCGTCGAGCCAGCTGTTCGCGCTGGTCGGCACGGTGATCGTGCTGCCGATCATCCTCGTCTACAACGGGCTGCAATACCGCGTGTTTCGCGGCAAGGTGCGGGAAGGGGAGGGTTACCACCACTGACGCCGGCGGGCGCAGGCATCGTGGCGGGACCTGCGCAGAAGCGGCGGGTTCCGCGACGCCATCAATCCGGCCCCGCCCTGCGGGGCCGGTTTCGTTATGCAGGGGCAACGCGGCCCGCAGAGACACATCATGATCGTCAGACCGAAACAAAACTGGTTGCAGATGCTGTTCGTATGGAACGGCTCGGTATTGCAATCGATCATTCCGCAGCTGGTTTTCATGGCGATCGTCAGCACGACCGCCGTCTTCACGAACGGCCGGATCTTCGGGGAGAAGATTCCGCTCAACACCGCGCCGTTCACGCTGTTCGGGCTCGCGCTCGCGATCTTCCTCGCGTTTCGCAACAACGCGAGCTTCGAACGCTTCAAGGAGGCGCGGCACCTGTGGGGCGACGTGCTGATCGCGTCACGCGCGTTGACGTCGCAGATGCGGCACTATCTGCCCGAGCACGTCGACGATGCCATGCGCAACCAGACGACCGACCTGCTGATCGCGTTCGTCTACGCATTGAAGCATCAGTTGCGCCACACCGATCCGGCCGAAGACCTGACGCGCATCCTCGGGCGGGAGCGCACCGACGCGCTCGCCCGCAAAAGCTACAAGCCGGTCGCGCTGCTCGACGAGATTCGCGGCAACCTGACGCGGCTGCTGGCGCGCGCGCCGGACGCAGGCACGACGCGCTGGATGTTCGACGCGCAGCTCAATCATCTCGGCAACGCGGTCGGCGGCTGCGAACGGATCGCGTCGACGCCGATTCCGTTCGCGTACAGCGTGCTGCTGCATCGCACCGTCTATGCGTACTGCGTGATGTTGCCGTTCGGTCTCGTCGATTCGACGGAATTCTTCACGCCGCTGATCTGCGTGTTCATCTCGTATACGCTGATCGCGCTCGAGGCGATCGCCAACGAAGTCGCCGAACCGTTCGGCCTCGCGCCGAATGCGCTGGCGCTCGACGCGATCACGCGGACGATCGAGCGCTCGGTGCTCGAACTGTGCGGCAACGAGATTCCGAAGGAAGTCGCGCCGAGCGACACCTACCAGTTGACCTGACGCGCGGCGCTGGCCGGGCCGTTGAAAACGCGCGCATGCCATAATTCGCCCGTTCCTGAGCTACCGAACGCATCGTGCCCTACGCGAAATGATTTTGATCAGATCACTTGCCGCCGCCTGCCTGTTGCTGGCTGGATGTATTGCTACAGCGCACGCCGAGACGTACCCGCCAGAAGTATCGAGAAACATCGACAAACTCCAGTCCAAATGTGCCCGCAAGTCCAACGATCCCAAGGCGCCAGCCTGCATCGACTACAAGGCCACGTTGGCGCGCACCATTCCACCCGCCGTCCAGGCACTGATGCATCAGGAAGAAGCGGTCGATGACAAATGCCGGAACGGCCCGGCACCGGGACTATTGCCTGACGGGCAATATGCTCCGGGAAGCGCCTGCGCACAACGCGAACAACTGATGAAGACCATTCACCAGCACGGCTGGTGCTGGGGTCATACGGACATGGATAGCTACCATCCGGGTTGGGTGATCTGTCATCCGGGTGAATGGCAGTAAGGGCGCCCAGATCCCCGCACCCGGCACGACTTGAGACCCCAATGGCAAGCAACGGTCAGAGATCTCCGCGCACTTCACCGGTTCCCAGCGCGCTCCGCCGCCGGTTGACTTCCGCCCAAAGCTCATCGCTGTCGTCATTGCGCAGCAGGACCATCCAGTCCAGTTGATCGTCGGTCACGCCGAAGTACTCCAGGATTTCCCGGCGAACCGCATCGACGAACTGCGCGTATTCCGGGGTTGCCTGGGCCTGCGCGTGCAACGCATCGTATGTTGCATCGTCCGCGCCGTCGCCGTGCTCGTCGATATAGCGCGAGATCCACTGATCTCGTTCGCGGTCGTAATCGGCCTCGGCGCGCATCGCTTGCACAGCCGTGTAGAAATCCAATTGGGCAAACGCGGCGATCGCCGCCGTTGTCGCCTCGTCGAATGTAGTCGTCATTCCAAATTACCTGCGTTCGAAAGTCATCTGCTCAGTGCAGCACGAGGTAGCCAGAGCCATCGCTTATGATTTGCTCAACCGAGGTGCTTTCCGCTATTTGCTGATCGTCGTTTCAATTGACGCCATCTCCCTGGCGTGGTATCCGCCCATTCCCGGAAGGCACGGTAGAACGAGTTTGTATCCTGGTACCCTAAGAGCCAAGCCACTTCCTGGATAGCTAAAGCAGGGTCCGACAGCAGTTGCATGCCAAGCTCCTGACGAGCATCGCCGAGGAGCGCACGGAACGTCGTGCCTTCCGCTGTGATCCGACGCTGTAAAGTGCGTTCGCTCATGCCGAGCTCTCGCCCGACACTGGCGATCTCGGGACGGCCACTCGGCATAACCCGCTTGAGCACCGTTTTGATTTGCTCAACCAAGGTGCTTTCCGCTTCCAGTTCACCCATCGCTTGCGCCAGCGCGGGTGCAAGCATATGCAAGAGCTCCGGGTTGTGATTGATAAACGGGCGGTCAAGATCGGCGGAAGCCAGAACGAACCGGTTTTGTGCCGCGCCGAAGCGGATCGGGCAGTTGAAGTAGGCGCCGTGGAAGTCCGTAACGGGGCGAGCCCGCTTGAACTCAACCGCGACTGGGCTTAGATTTTGACCCGTTCCGCGCCGCCCCAACTCAATCAGCATTGCAAAGCTGGCATCGACTGAAAGATCAGGCTCCGGCTCAGAGCCCGGCGGCCATTCGATCGTGATTGAGACCCGGCCGTTCTTCTCGTCGCAATGGAGCTTATCGGGGCTGCAAAGCCGCTTGAATCGTATCACCCTCGCCAGACCATCACGATAATTTTCGGCATAGGTCGCGGCGAGGAACGCAAGCTTATGCGTTGCGGTGCTGGTGTCACGGACCATCTTGATGCCGAAGCTTGCATCACCTGACAGTGATTCGATGGCACGCCAGATTGCGAAAAGCTGGGTGGTGCTGATGCTTGCCGCTGCATCGTGGCGGAGCACGACAGGAAGATCGGCCGCCCTCAGGACCGCCTCAGAACGCAATCCTTGCAGCTCGACGGCTCGCCAGAAGGATTCTGGCACTTTGCAGCGGTCCCCACGAACATCTTTCATTGAGTTTCCATTCGATGGCGCCATGTGCAATCAAGGGCTTCGACTGCCTGGTCCCCACCCACATCGAAGATTCCTGGCGAACGCGAAGGAATCCTTCGCTGCGCCTGTGCAGGATAGAGGAGGCCGTCCGCTCAGGAAGGATTTGAGAGCAACCTTCGCCTGCAATCGCGCAATGGATCGCACTGTATTCGCGATTGGCGTACTCCGCAAGTTATCTGGCGTGTCAAGTCGATGCGACCATGCGACCATTGTTTTATCTTTCTCTCGTCATCCATGTAGCGGGCGGAATGTCCGGAGGAGCGTAACCATGCAGGCGAGAAAGAGTAACGAAGCAGAAGATCTGGTTCGGAAGAGCGGGACATTGCCACTGACGTTTTATACCAACCCCAACTCCCGCGGCCGCATTGTGCACTGGATGCTCGAAGAGGTAGGGTGCGAGTACGAAACGGTTGTGCTCGATTACGAACGCTCCAGCGAGGCGGATCGATGGGGCGGCGCAGCGCTCGCGCGTTCGTACGGCATTCTCGACGAGCGCAGTCGCTTTTTCACGGAAGTGAACCCGATGGGCAAGGTGCCGGCGATTGTGCATGACGGCCGGGTGATATCCGAGAGTGCGGCAATCTGCGCGTACCTGGCCGAAACCTTCCCGGATGCGGGGCTGGCGCCCACGGCGGAGGAGCGGGCTGATTATTACCGGTGGATGTTTTTCGCGGCGGGGCCGGTCGAGCAGGCTATCACCAACCATCGAGCCGGGTTCGTGCCGGCTGCGGAGCAGGAGTTCTTTTTCGGCCACGGCAGCTATGAGCGCACGGTGGATCAACTCGAACGCGCGGTGCGTTCAAGCACTTTCATTGCCGGAGAGCGATTCACTGCTGCTGACGTCTACGTCGGTTCGCATATCGGCTGGGGTCTGGGGCTCGAGACGCTGCCTAAGCGTGACGCCTTCCTGGAGTATGTCGGCAGGGTTACGCAGCGAGATGCCTTTCAAAGGGCTATCGCCAAGGGTGAAGCGCTGCTGGCTCTTGCAGATCGCTCACCCGTCTAGCCCGTATGCGCTGGGCCATACTGACCGCGGCCCGGGCATTTTGCTATCGGCGGCTCGCGGCATGAACGACTGCCGCGAGCCACCCACCGTCAGACGATAGCCGAGCGCGTCACCCGAACCGGCACCGACTTGTACGACGGCGTGCCGCTTTCCTTGTCGATGTAGTCGAGAGGCACCAGCACGTTCGCTTCCGGATAGTACGCGCCGACCGACCCCGGCGCGATGTCGTACTCGATCGCGGTGATCTTCTCGAGGCGCCGCGTGCGGCCCGACGGCGTGACCGTCTCGATGTCGACCAGGTCGCCGTGCTCGAGCCCGTACTTCGCGAAGTCCGCCGGGTTCATGAACAGCACGTCGCGACGCCCGAACACGCCGCGATAGCGGTCATCCAGCCCGTAGATCGTCGTGTTGTACTGGTCGTGGCTGCGCAGCGTGATCAGCCGCAGCACCTGCTCGGCGCCGAGCACGTCCGCGTCTTCCTTCACGCCCGTGTACACCGAGAACATCGCCTTGCCGGTCGGCGTCGGCCATACGCGCTCGGTCGGCGGCAGCGGCAGGCGGAAGCCGCCCGGCGTGCGGATGCGTTCGTTGAACGCCTCGAAGCCCGGAATCGTCCGGTCGATCATGTCGCGGATGCGGTCGTAGTCGGCAATCGCGTCGAGCCACTGCACCTTGCTGTTCGGCAGCGTCGCGTGCGCGATTCCCGCGACGATCGCCGGCTCCGAGCGCAGGAACTCGGACGCGGGCTTCAGCTTGCCGGCCGACGCGTGGACCATCGACATCGAATCCTCGACCGTCACCGATTGCGGGCCGCCCGCCTGCACGTCGAGCTCGGTGCGGCCGAGCACCGGGAGAATGTAGGTCTCCTTTGCGACCAGCAGGTGCGAGCGGTTGAGCTTGGTGCCGAGATGCACGCTCAGGTCGAGCTTGCCCATCGCGGGGAACGACTGCTCGGGATCGGGCAGCGCCACCGCGAAATTGCCGCCGAGGCACAGCAGCGCCTTGGCGGTGCCGTCGATCATCGCCTGCATCGTCTGGACCGCGTCGTGCCCGTGGTGTTGCGGCGGGGTGAAGCCGAACACGTCCTCGAGCTTCTTCAGGAAATCCGCGGACGGCTTTTCGGTGATGCCGACGGTGCGGTTGCCCTGCACGTTCGAGTGGCCGCGCAGCGGGCAGATGCCCGCGCCGGGCTTGCCGAAATTGCCGCGCATCAGCAGCAGGTCGGCGATCAGGCGCACGTTGGCCGTGCCCTTGTTGTGCTGGGTGACGCCCATCCCGTACGTGATGATGGTCGCGTTCGATTTCGCATACGCGAGCGCGACCTGTTCGAGCTGCGCCTGGCTGAGGCCGCTGGCCCGCTCGATGTCGTCCCACGGCGTCGCTTCCAGGTCCGCCGCGAACGCGTCGAAGCCTTCGGTGTGCGCCGCAATGAACGCGCGATCCAGCACGTTGCCCTGTTCGGCATCCAGCGCGAGCAGCGCCTTCATGATCCCCTTGAGCGCGGCCGCGTCGCCGCCCGCGTCGACCTGGAAGTACGTCGACGCGATCCGGGTCGAGCCGAACGACGCCATCTCGATCATGTCCTGCGGGTCCGCGAAGCGTTCGAGCGCGCGTTCGCGCAGCGGATTGAACACGATGATCGGCACGTTGCGCCGCGAGCACTCGTGCAGCGTGCCCATCATCCGCGGGTGGTTGGTGCCGGGATTGTGGCCGATCGCGATGATCAGCTCGCACTTGTCGAAGTCCTCCAGCGACACCGTGCCCTTGCCGATCCCGATCGATTGCGGCAGCCCGACGCTGGTCGGCTCGTGGCACATGTTCGAGCAGTCGGGGAAGTTGTTGGTGCCGTATTCGCGCGCGAACAGCTGGTACAGGTACGCGGCCTCGTTCGACGCGCGCCCTGACGTATAGAACTCGACCTGCTCCGGTGAAAGGCTGCGCAGCACCTCGCCGATGCGCGCGAATGCGTCGTCCCATTCGACCGCGCGGAACGTGTCGGTCGCGCGATCGTAGACGAGCGGGTGCGTGAGCCGGCCCATGTTCTCCAGTTCGTAGTCCGACATGCGCAACAGCGACGACACCGTGTTCGCCGCGAAGAACTCGGGCGGCACGCGCTTGGTCGTCGCTTCCCACGTGACGGCCTTCGCGCCGTTTTCGCAGAACTGGAACGTGGACTTGTGCTCCTTGTCGGGCCATGCGCAGCCGGGACAGTCGAAACCGTCGGGCTGGTTCGTTCGCATCAGGATGACGGGCGCCTCGAAGGTGTCCATCTGGGTCCTGACGGCATCGGCCGTGGCGCGAAGCGCGCCCCAACCGCCGGCGGGCCCGTCGTACTTCCTGATACCTGGCACTTCGCGTCGATTTGTCATGTTAATGCTCCGTGAGCCGTGCCGGACACGCCGGATCCGGGCTCGGGTTATGCCGCGTCGCGGCTGCATGCGGCGCCGTCCCGCGCGAGCAGGGCGGCGCCGGTGGCGCGCGGTATGCGCGGCCGTCCGGGTTGCGGACGGTCGCGCTACCGCGCTTCCTTCTTGTCGCCGGACGATTTCGCGCGCGACGTCTTGCGGGCCGGCGCTTTCGCGGCCGCGTCCCTGATGTCTGACGGCAGATCGCCGGCCGCTTCGGCCGCTACATGACCGTCGCCCGACGTGTCACCCGATGCGTTGGCGTCGTCGGCGGCCTTGCCGTCCTTCGACGCATCCTGCGCCGGCGACAGCTTGTTGAATGTGACGACGTCGCTGGCCTTGTCGTAGTCGATCTCGACGCGGTCGCCCGATTTCAGCGTGTCGCCGAGAATCTCCTTCGCAAGGCGCGTCTCGATGATCTGGCGGATCTGGCGCTTCAATTCGCGTGCGCCGAATTCGGGCTGGTGGCCGACGTCGGCGAGATGATCGACGAGTGCATCGCCGAACGTGAGCGTGATGTCCTGCGCGGCCGCGGTGCGGATCACGCGGTCGAGCTGGATCTTCACGATCGCGCGGATGTCGTCCTTCGACAGCGCGTCGAACACGATGATCTCGTCGATCCGGTTCAGGAACTCGGGGCGGAAGTGGCCCTTGAGCACCTGCATCAGTTCGCCCTTGATCGCCTTGTCGGTCTTGCGCGCGGCGTCGGGCTGCGTCAGGTTGTCCATGATGATCGCCGCGCCGAGGTTGCTGGTCGCGATCAGGATCGTGTTGCTGAAGTCGACGACGCGGCCCTTGCCGTCGGTGAGCCGGCCATCGTCGAACACCTGCAGCAGGACGTTGTAGACGTCCGGGTGCGCCTTCTCGATCTCGTCGAGCAGGATCACGCTGTACGGCCGCCGCCGCACGCGCTCGGTGAGCTGGCCGCCTTCGTCGTAGCCGACGTAGCCGGGCGGCGCGCCGATCAGCCGCGCGACCGCGTGCCGTTCCATGTATTCGGACATGTCGATGCGGACGATCGCCTGTTCGTCGCCGAACACGGTTTCGGCGAGCGCCTTCGCGAGCTCGGTCTTGCCGACGCCGGTCGGCCCGAGGAACAGGAACGTCGCGATCGGCCGGTGCGTGTGGCCGAGGCCCGCGCGCGACAGCCGCACCGCGTCGCTGACCGCAACCACCGCGTCAGCCTGGCCGACGACGCGCTCGCGCAGCCGCGCTTCCATCTGCAGCAGCTTCTGACGCTCTTCCTGCGTCAGCTCGGAGACGGGAATGCCGGTCAGGCGCGACACCACGTCGGCGACCGACGCGACCGTCACCTCGAGGGTTTCCGAGCCGGTCTTGCGCTGCCATGCTTCCATCTGCTCGTCGAGCTGCGTCTGCTTGTCGGCGATGCGTTCCTCGAAGCGCTTCGCCTCGTCGAAGCGCTTGCGCGACGATGCGTAGTCCTGTTCGCGCTTCAGTTGCGCGAGCTCTGCCTCGAGCTCCTGGATCGCGGCCGGCCGCGACGTCGAGCCGATCCGCACGCGCGCGGCGGCCTGGTCGATCAGGTCGATCGCCTTGTCGGGCAGGAAGCGCGACGTGATGTAGCGGTCCGCGAATTCGGCGGCCGCGACGAACGCGTCGTCGGTGAAGGTCACCTGGTGATGCGCTTCGAGCTTGTCGCGCAGCCCGCGCAGGATCACGATCGTCTGCTCGACGCTCGGCTCGGGCACGAGCACCGGCTGGAAGCGCCGCTCGAGCGCTGCGTCCTTTTCGATGTACTTCTGGTATTCGTTGAGCGTCGTCGCGCCGATCAGGCTCAGCTCGCCGCGCGCGAGCGCCGGCTTCAGCACGTTCGCGATATCGAGGCCGCCTTCGCCGCCGCCTTGTCCCGCGCCGACGATCGTGTGCAGTTCGTCGATGAACAGCACCAGCTCGTCCTGCTTCGCGGTCACTTCGTCGATCAACTGCTTCGCGCGTTCCTCGAATTCGCCGCGGTATTTCGCGCCGGCCACCATCGAGTTGATGTTCACCTCGACGAGCCGCTTGTTGCGCAGCACTTCGGGCACGTCGCCGTTGACGATCCGCTGCGCGAGGCCTTCGACGATCGCCGTCTTGCCGACGCCCGGTTCGCCGATCAGCACCGGATTGTTCTTCTTGCGCCGCGCGAGCACCTCGATCGTGCTCTCGATTTCCTGCGCGCGGCCGAGCACCGGGTCGAGCTTGCCCTGGCGCGCGAGCGCGGTGAGATCGCGGCCGAACTTGTCGAGATTGGGCGTGCCGGTCGGCGTATCGATGCGGCCGTCTTCCGCACCCTTGCCGACGACCTTCACGACCTTCTGGCGCAGCGCCTCGGGCGTCACGCCGTATTTCTTCAGCAGCGCGCCCGCGATGCTGTCGGGCACGGCCGCGAGGCCGATCAGCAGATGCTCGGGCCCGATATACGAGTGACCGAGATCGCGCGACGCCTGGAACGCGAACTGGATCGCCTTCTTCACGCGCGGCGAGATCGTCATCCGGTCGACGGGTGCGTCGGGGTCCGCGGTGCCGGTCTGCGCGTGTTCGTCGATGTAGCGCCTGATGTCGTCCGGCGACAGCTTCAGCTCTTTCAGCAGCGCGGCGCAGACGTCGGTATCGGCGAGCACGTACAGCAGGTGCTCGGTATCGAGCTCCGTGCGGCGCAGTTCGTGCGCCTTTTCGGCCGCGCGCTGCAGCAGTTCGAGGGTCTGTTCGCTGAACGCGTCGGTCGCGTCGACCGATTCGCGCGGCAGTTCCGCCGCGAGATGGCCGTCGTCGTGACCTTCGTCGCCGAAGCCGCCGAAGAAGTGCGACAGGTCGCTTCCTCCACCGAGCAGCGTGTCGAACGGATTGAGCATGCTCTGGTGCCGCATCAGCTGACGGTAGTGGTAGTCGCAGATCGAAATCGACTTGCGCTCGCCGTTCTGCGTCACCGTGGCGCGCGCCACGGCGGGGCGGGCATGGCAGATATCGCAAAGTGCGGGCATTGTGGATGACTCCTGTCAGTAAAGAGGTCGATGTCCGACGGGAGCGCTGATGCTTCGAGGCGCCCTTCGCATCACGTTGACTGCATCCAAAAATAGCGGATCGACAGGCGCTGTCCAAGGCACAGTTCGATGCCATCGCGACGAGGAATTGCACCCCTGCGCGCGCGTGTCGCGCGAATGCGAGGAGTACAGACGGACATGCGTTTGTCATGCACGCGTGAAGGACATGCGGGACGTGCGCGACGTGCGCGACTTGCGTCACGTCGTCAGACGAACGGATTCAGGCAGGCGCGCGCTTATGGGCGACGCGGGGGCGGGGTGGAGGATGAGGGCGTGGCGGGGTGAGGGAGGCCGGCGCCGCGGCGCCGGACCGTTGCGTCAGGCTGCCGGCGGCTGAGCGGCCACCGCGACCGATGCCTCGCTCGTCAGCATCAGGAACGTGAGCGTTTCGCGCAGGTACAGCCGAACGACGTCGCCGGTATGACTGTGATAGCCGATCGACACGTCTTCGCCAAGGTGCAATGCGAAGTCGCCGCCGCGCGTCGACAGCACGCAGCCGCCGCTGATCGCGGGCGCCCAGACGATCTCGCCGTTGACGATGCGCTTCAGGTGGTCGATGACCGGATAGCCCTGTTCGCGTGCTTCGCCGAGCGCCGTGTAAGCATCCGCGCCAAGCAGCACGGAATAGGGGCCGTCGACGCCCGCGAGCCGCAGTGCCTCCAGTGCTTCGCCGATCGCGCCCGGATAGGCGCGCACATCGGCGGGCAGCGCGATCTTGCGGTTCGATGTCGCTTCGCGAATCCCGACGATGCCGGCGGCCGCATAGCCGTCGAAGATCGCGCTGTCCTCGACGAACGCGAGCCGCTGCGCGGCGTCCTTCGCCGGCTGCCAGTCGGCGTCGCGCGCGCCGCGCTCGACCGCGTCGATCGCCTCGCGCCGCAGCTCGAATGGCACGGTGAACTCGACGAGCGCCTTGACCTCGCGCAGCTTTGCGCCGACGTGCTCGCGCGGCGCGGCGATGTCGCGCAAGTGGCCCGTGCCGACGCCAGACAGCTCGATGCCGTCCGGCCCGACGACGTCGACGACGCGCCGGCCCGCAACCGAGCGCTTGAAGGTGCGGGCTACTTCCTCTTCGATCTGCGACCACGCGGCGGTCGAGATCGGAGCGAGTTCGCGATGCAGGTTATTCATACGAGTGGGTTCCTTTGAGCGAGCCGATTTTCAGCGAGCCGTCCACAGGCGGCTCGGTCGACGGGGAGGCCGCCGGGGCGAGATTGTCGGCATTGGCGGCCGGCGCGGCGCGTGTCGCAAGCGCATCGAGCAGGTCGGCCGACGGCACGAAGAACAGCGAGCCCGTCACCGCGCGGCTGTAATCGAGCAGGCGGTCGTAATTGCCGGGCGGACGGCCGACGAACATGTTCTCGAGCATCTGTTCGATCGGTGCGGGCGAGCGCGCGTAGCCGATGAAGTAGGTGCCGAATTCGCCCGCGCCGGGGCGGCCGAACGGCATGTTGTCGCGCAAGATTTTCACTTCCTCGCCGTTCTCGACGAGCGTCGTCAGCGAGCTGTGCGACGACGACGGCTTGACCGCCGCGTCGAGCTCGATGTCGGACAGCTTGGTGCGGCCGATGATGCGTTCCTGCGTCTCGACCGACAGCGCGTTCCAGCCGGCCATGTCGTGCAGGTATTTCTGCACGATCACGTAGCTGCCGCCCGCGAATTCGGCATCCTCGTCACCGATCACCGTGAAGTCGGCCGCTTCGCGCCCGGACGGGTTCTCGGTGCCGTCGACGAAGCCGATCATCGCGCGCTGGTCGAAATAGCGAAAGCCGTGTACTTCGTCGACGATCTTCACCGCGTCGCCGAGGCGGCCGACGAGCTGGGTCGCGAGTTCGAAGCACAGATCCGTCGCGTCGGCGCGGATGTGCAGCAGGATGTCGCCGGGCGTCGCGACCGCGACGCGCTGGCCCGTGCCGAATTCGCGGAACGGGTGCAGCGCCGCGGGCCGCGGCGTACCGAACAGCGCATCCCACGCGTCGGCGCCGAAGCCGCACACGCACGACAGATTGCCGGCCGGCACGCGCTTGCCGACCGAGCGGACGAGCGCGGCGATGTCGCCGCACCATGCGCGGACCATGTCCGCGTGGTCGACGCCGGGGTTGATGGTCGCAACGAGGAAGATCGCGTTGCGGGTAGGGGGACTATGGACGTTCTGCGGGGACGGTGGGTTGGTCTGCATCGGGGCATGCCGGTTGGTTACGCCGATTCGATACGCGAGTCATCGAAACGATGCATCGCGAAAACGGATCGGACGAGTGTGTCATGGGTTGCCGTGCTCTCTTGTGACAGGCGCGGCCGTCGCACAGCGCGTGCGGTCCGTCGCGTGTGCGCCGCCGTGGCCCGCTGCTGCGTCGCGATGCCGCAGCGGCACAGTACGTCGCGCGTCGCCACGCTGCGCGCGGCGCCTGCCGAAATACATCGTTGCGCAAGCAATCTAGCAGCTTCGGTGCGTCTTTGGAACACGTCGGGCCGATCTGTTATCCGATTCTGCGCTCCGTCAATGGCCGACCCCACCCGCTGGCAACAGCTGTGCTCCTGATCTGTGCTCTTGATGCGACCGCGCCGCGTGCATTAGATTAGGACCGCCCGGCCATCCGACGAGAGGCATCACGATCAAGCTGCTTGAAGCGATGGGTGTTCATGTCGGCGCGGTCGAGCAGGCGATCGACGAAACCACGCGTGATGCACTGTCAGATTATTTGGACAACGAATAGATTAGCGGTGGGCGGGCGCCACGTCACGGCATCCGTTCAAGCGCTTCGACGTCGTCCGGATACGCGTGGGGCCGCAGCCGCGTTCCGCGCCGACCGATTCAATTTCCAGATTCCACTTTCACGCAGCCGATCACCTTGAATACAGTGAACACCTCCCGTTCCATGCTCAACGCGGCGGAGCGCCTGCGCCGGCGCTTCGACGGCTTCCTGCACGCGGCTGAACTCGCCGGGCTCGTGCTGATCGGCCTCGCGACGACGTTCGCGATGGCTCAGGAGGCATGGAAGGTCGTCGTCGCGGGGCAGGTGTCGCTGACCGATCTGCTGCTGATGTTCCTGTATCTGGAAGTGCTCGCGATGACGGTGCGCTACCTGCGCCTCGGGCGGTTGCCCGTGCGTTTCCCGCTGTACATCGCGATGACGTCGCTCGCGCGGGACCTGATCCTGCGTGGCGTGACGGACAGCCCCGAGCACATGCTGATGACGACGCTCGGCATCGTGCTGCTCGCCGTCGGCGTGCTGATCCTGCGTTTCGGCCAGCACCGGTTTCCGGCCGACGCGGACGAAGCCGACGACGTGCCGGGCGGCCGATAGCGCGGCGCCGGCCGGCGGCTCCGCCATCGCTGCGTCGGGGAAGCCGCCAGGCGTCGAGCACGGCGATTGCCGTGAAAGCTTGCCGACACGTTTGCGTGTGTAGCCGATGTCCGCCGGTTCGGTTGCTTGCCTGGCGCTGCCTCGATCCGGTTTTTTGCGCCAACCACCGACGCGCCATGTCCTACGATGAAAGGATCCCGTCTCATCGCAGGTTGCCGCCGTGTGCACCAACTACCGCGCGCCGGACGAAGATCCGGGCATCAGCGAACTGAAGATCGGCATCGGCGACCTGTTTCGCCGCGATCCGTGGGAGCCGGACGTGTATCCGGACTACGCGGCGCCGATCGCATGCGCGCAGGGCGACGGCCTTGCGGTGGTCAAGGCCGTGTTCGGTTTCTGGCCGAAGTTCATGCAGCCCGAGCGGGTCGACGAAAACGGCAGGAAAAAGAAGAAGCTCGACACGATGAACGCGCGCGCCGAGACGGTCGGCACCTCGCGGCTGTACGGCAAGGCGTGGCGCGACGGGCAGCGCTGCCTGATCCCGGCGCGCTGGATCTGCGAGCCGTGCTACGAGACGGGCCGTAACGTGTGGCACCGGATCGGCCTCGCCGATTGGGGCACCTGCTGCGTGGCCGGCATCTGGCGGCGCTACGAAGGCGACGACGGCCGGCCGCTGATCGGCATGTCGATGCTGACGGTCAACGCGGACGGGCACCCCGTGTTTGCGCGGATGCACCGGCCCGGCGACGAGAAGCGGGGCGTCGTGATCCTGCGCGGCGACGACTACGACGAATGGCTGCACACGACCAACGTCGAGGCCGCGCGCCTCATGCTGCAACTGCTGCCGGCCGACGACCTGGCGGCCGAGCCGAATCCGAAGTAGCGGCGAGCGGGCCGGATTGCTCCCGGCTTTCAGCAAGCGGATTCCTAAGCATCGGACGATGTCCAACTTCGTAGCGCGAATTAATCAGACAAATTCGAAAATTAGCCGATCTCGGGTAATCACCAATATCCTCGAAGTTGTATATACAAGATGATCCGCAGGCAATATCGGCACGAGCCGTGCCGATTGCGCGCCAGCGTGCTGACCGTGCGTGCCTGGCGCTTGCCGGCGATCCACGGCATTCCACTCCGACGAGCCACTAAAGGCGGCTCGGCACGCGCCCCGTATCGATGGATACATTTGTGATCCTAAGCAATTTGGAGATTTCCTCGTGTCAACGAATTCCAGTGGAAAAGCCGGCGGAGGCCTGATCGAGGTCCGCTCGATCGATTTCATCCCCGATTCGGAACGCCACGGCGGGCTGCTCAGCCAGTTCACGCTGTGGCTGTCCGCCAACATGCAGATCACGGCGATCGTGACCGGCGCATTGGCGGTCGTGCTCGGCGGCGACGTGTTCTGGTCGCTGCTCGCGCTCCTGATCGGGCAACTGATCGGCGGCGCCGTGATGGCGCTGCACGGCGCGCAGGGGCCTCAGCTCGGCCTGCCGCAGATGATCTCGAGCCGCGTGCAGTTCGGCGTGTATGGCGCGATGATCCCGATCGTGCTCGTCTGCCTGATGTACATCGGCTTCTCCGCGAGCGGCTCGGTGCTGGCAGGGCAGGCCGTCGCGCAGTTGCTGCACGTCGACGACGCGGCCGGCATCCTGCTGTTCGCCGCCGTGATCGTCGTGCTGACCGTGTTCGGCTATCGCGCGATCCACGCTGTCGGCCGCATCGCCAGCGTGATCGGCATCGTCGCGTTCGTCTACATGTTCTCGCAGCTGTTCGCGAACCACGACGTCGGCGCGCTGCTCGCGAACCGGCACTTCTCGCTCGCGAGCTTCCTGCTGTCGATGTCGCTGTCCGCGTCGTGGCAGATCGCGTTCGGGCCGTATGTGGCCGACTACTCGCGCTACCTGCCGCGTTCGACGTCGTCGTTCGCGACGTTCGTCGCGGTGGGCCTCGGTTCGGTGATCGGCGCGCAGGCGGCGATGGTGTTCGGCGTGTTCGCCGCGGCGCTCGCTGGCAAGCAGTTCGCGCATCACGAAGTCGCCTATATCGTGGGGCTCGGCTCGACGGGCGCCGTGGCCGCGCTGCTGTATTTCAGCATCGCGTTCGGCAAGGTGACCGTGACGGCGCTCAACGCGTACGGCAGCTTCATGTCGATGGCGACGATCATCAGCGGCTTCCGCGGCAAGGGCGCCGTGTCGTCGAAGAGCCGTCTCGTGTACATCTTCGGGATGATCTGCGTATCGACGCTGATCGCGCTCGCAGGCCGCCACTCGTTCCTGAAGGAATTCACCGCGTTCATCCTGTTCCTGCTCGCGTTCTTCACGCCGTGGAGCGCGATCAACCTCGTCGACTACTACTGCTTCACGAAGTCCCGCTACGATGTGCCGGCGCTGTCCGATCCCGACGGCCGCTACGGCCGCTGGAACGTGATGGCGATCACGATCTACGTGGTCGGCATCCTCGTGCAGCTGCCGTTCATGTCGACCCACATCTACACGGGGCCGCTCGTCGACGCGCTCGGCGGCACCGACATCTCGTGGATCCTCGGCCTCGTCGTTCCGGCGATCCTGTATTACGTTGGTGCGCGCGTGTCGCGCCGGAGCATTCCCGAACGGCTGATCCTGCCGTTCGAGGGCGGCGAACTCAAGAACTGACGATGCACGCTCCGCGCCGCGCGCGGAGCAGCCCGATCCGGCCGGCCGCACCGCGCGACGGTGCGCATTGCATCGCTTCGATGCGATGCAATGCAATGCGCATAGGCCGCTCTCCCATATTTCTCTGACCGCAGGACGGCACACCGGTGTCGTCCCGGCGCAGTGCTGTCTCTTCAAATAAATAGTATGACTAAATTAATGATGAATCGTGTGCCGTCGTTCAGCCAGCCGTTCGCGCGCATCGGCGTTCCTTGCGCGTGCGCGGCTGCCGTCCTCGCGTGCTCGGGCGCGGCGCGCGCGCAGGATGGCGTCACGCTGTACGGCGTGATCGACGAGTTCGCGCAGTATGTGAACACCGGCAACGGCTACACGGCGGCAATCGGTTCGGGCGGGCAGTGGGGCAGCCGCTTCGGCGTGAAGGGTGGGGAAGATATCGGCGGCGGACAGAAGATCGAGTTCGCGCTGGAAAACGGCTTCAACCCGAACGACGGTTCGCTTGCGAAATCAGGAAGCCTGTTCAGCAGGCAGGCGTGGGTCGGCATCGCGGGGCAGTGGGGCAAGGTGCGCGCGGGCCGCCAGAACTCGCCGCTGTTCAACGACCAGGGCGGGCAGGACGCGTTCGGTGGCGTCACGCAGGCGTCCGGCATGGACAACCTGACGGTCTTCGCGTTCCGCACGAGCAATACCGTGTCGTACCAGAGCCCCGAGATCGCCGGCTTCCAGGCGGGCGTGTATTTCGGGTTCGGCGACGCGGGCGGCGTGCGCTCCGCCGGATCGAGCCAGCAGTTCGACGTGACCTACGAGCACGGGCCGTTCGCCGCGTTCGTCGCCGGCCAATGGCTGAAGAACGCCACCGCGACGACGGACCGCACGATCATGGCCGGCGCGTCCTATGCGATCGGCAAGGCGACCGTTTATGGCGGCTTCTCGGCGGTGAAGTGGGACGACCTCGGCGTCGACTCGCGGGTCTACGGGCTGTCGGTGAAATACCAGCTGAACCCGGCGAACTACGTGGCGCTTGGCTACGCGTATCTGCACGACCAGGCGTCGCAGGGCAACAACGCAGATCAGGTTGGCCTGATGTACGAGTACGACCTGTCGAAGCGCACCAGCTTCTACGGCGCGCTGTCGTACCTGCGCAACCGCAACCAGGCCGGCTATACCCTCGCCGGTGCGGCGAACCCGGGCTTGCCGCTCGCCTATCCGGGCGCGAATGCCCGTGGCGTGCAGCTTGGCATCGTGCATCGCTTCTGATGGTGCGGCGGCTCCGGGCTGTGCGCCCGGAGCCGTCCCATCCTGTCCCGTCGCGCGCCGCGCCCGCGACGCGAGCGCAACCGCATTACTTCCCCAGCCGCTCCGCGAGCGCGTAGCGCTGCATGCACCGCTCCATCGCATCGAGAAACGCCTGCTCGGCCGCGTTCATCTTGCGGTCGCGATGCCACAGCAGGAACACGTCGACGTCGACGAGCCCGTCGTCCGGCGGCAGGCGCCACAGCCGCTGCTGCGCGATGTCGTCGCGCACGATGTGCTCCGGCAGGCAGCCGATGCCGTAGCCGGCGAAGATCAGCCGCCGCACCTCGTCGAGGCTCGGCGACGACGCAACGATGCGTCCGGTAAATCCCTTCTGATCGCGGAACACGGTCAGCGGCGACAGGCTGTCGCCGATCTGGTCGCTCGTGAACGACACGAAGTTCTCCGCAAGCAGGTCTTCCATCCGCAACTGCGTCTGCCCGAACAGCCGGTGATGGCGGCCGCAATAGATCGCATAGCGCTGACGCAGGAAGCAGCGCATCTCGAGCTTGTCGTGACGCGTGCGGCACAGGCCGAGGCCCGCGGTCGCGGTCTTCTGCAGCAGCGACGACTGAATGTCCGACGAACGCATCACCTCGATCTGCAGGTCGATGCGCGGATACGCGCGATGGAACTCGGCGAGGAATTCGTCGTAGACGGGCGATTCGATGCGGCTCACGGACAACAGGCGGATCGAGCCCGTGAGGTCGGCCGTGCGGTCGTCGAGCTCGGTCTCGAGGCGCGAGATGCCCCCGTAGATATCGCTGGCGATCCGGTAGACCGCTTCGCCCGCTGGCGTCGGCGCGAAATGCGGGCCGCGGCGCTCGATCAGCCGGCGCTCGAGCGCGTCCTCGAGCCGCCGCAGCGCCTGGCTGACCGCCGGCTGCGTCACGTGCAGGCGCGCCGCCGCGCGGCTCACGCTGCGCTCCTGCATGATCACGAGGTAGGTGCGCAGCAGGTTCCAGTCGAGACGGTCGTTCAGGAAGGGGGCGAGGTCGGCGCGCATCTTGTCTCCGGGCGGAACGTCGGTCTGTGCATTAGCTGAATTTATACGGAGAATAATAACTTGAAATTTGACTAATGATTGGCGCTCGCCGATAAAGGAGGGGTGTCGCACCGTGCGGCGCGGTCCGTCGGCACCGCACACAGCGCATGACAGAACAACCGACCGAGGACCCCGGATGAAAACCTATTTCCACCCCGAACAGTTGCTGCACCATCCGCGCACCTACCTGTCGCGCGGCCGGATGCGTGCGCCGCAGGAGGTGCCCGAGCGCGCGGCGCGTCTTGTCGCGGCGGTCCGCGCGCTCGAGTTCGACGTGTGCGAACCGGCCGATCGTGGCACGGCGCCGATCGCGGCCGTGCACGACATGAACTACCTGCGCTTTCTCGAGGACGCGCATCGCGACTGGAAGCGGATGCCCGATGATTGGGGCGACGAAGTGATGTCGAACATCTACGTGCGCGATCCGAACCCGCTGCGCGGCGTGCTCGCGAAGGCGGCGCGCTATCTGGCCGACGGCAGTTGCCCGGTCGGCGCGAACACGTGGCGGGCCGCGTACTGGTCGGCGCAGGACGCGCTGGCGGCTGCGGCGGACGTGAACGACGGCGCGCGCGCCGCATACGCGCTGTGCCGCCCGCCTGGTCACCACGCACGGCGCGACGCGGCGGGCGGCTTCTGTTACCTGAACAATGCGGCGATCGCCGCTCAGGCGCTGCGCGGCCGGCATCGGCGGGTTGCGATCCTCGATACCGACATGCATCACGGGCAGGGCGTTCAGGAGATCTTCTACGGCCGTGACGACGTGCTGTACGTGTCGATCCACGGCGACCCGACCAACTTCTATCCGGTCGTCGCGGGCTATGAGGAAGAGACGGGCACGGGCGCGGGTGACGGCTTCAACCTGAACCTGCCGATGCCGCACGGCGCGCCGGAAGCGGCGTTCTTCGAACGGCTCGACGACGCGCTGCGCGCGCTCGCGCGGTTCCAGCCCGATGCGCTCGTGCTTGCGCTCGGCTTCGACATCTACAAGGAGGATCCGCAATCGCAGGTCGCGGTCACGACCGACGGGTTCCGACGGCTCGGCGACGCGATCGGTGCGCTCGGGCTGCCGACGGTGATCGTGCAGGAAGGCGGGTATCACCTCGACAGTCTCGTCGCGAATGCGCGCGCGTTCTTTGGCGGCTTCGGCGGTGAGAGGTGAGTGGTTCGCCGTAAGGACGCAGACGAAAAAAGCCTCGGTCACGAGGGGGTCGTAACCGAGGCGCAAAATGCACCCGCTCTTTGGCACGAGGGTTGGATGCGCGCGAAGTATATTTCGACTTGTCACGATTTCAAACGACGTTAAACGGCAGTTTTTGGCGTCTATTCCACTCGACTGGTGCTGGATGGCCAGTTGTCATGAATGGCGAACGGCGTCGGCCGGGACGCGGCCGACCGCGTCGAGATCGCTTACGTTTCGTTCATGCAACGTTTCGGAAAGCTTACGGCATCCGCGGTCCGCGCCGTCATGGTGCGCGGCCAATGTCAGGTTTGTCAGGAACGCCCGCCGGGATTGGGGGAGCGTGCGCGGTCCGCTGCCATCCGCCGCGGTTGGGTGCTGCCGCGGGGCGTTCCGTCACGACGCGAGCGGTCATTTGTTTCATGCAGGAAACGGAATGGCCGGCGCCGATCAGTGGCACCGGGCGGGCGGGGCGGATGATGCGCTTCGATGCTGAGTTCCGGCCCTATGGCACGGAATCTGCTCACGATCAACGTGTATGAAAAAGGTTCGAGCGGCGCATGCCATGGCATGTGCCGGTTCGGCGTGTCCGAACAGCGGACGGTTGCGACTGCGGTCGTCCTTGCAATCCGCACAGGCCTCACAGGCCCGGAACGGCGCAATCGGGCGGCATCGAATCGTGGTACGGCACAACCGCGTCAGCGCAGCGCGGCAGCGAGCAACAGACATTGACACGCATGCCGGCGCAGGTCCGGGCGCCGGCACGATCGAACAGAACGGATACCAGCATTCGGGGCAATTTCGGCGGTGACGCAATGTCGGGGGCGTCGCCTCGCCGTCGGGAGAACGAGAATGAGGGAATTCGTGGTTGCGCTGTTGTGGCTGGCCCCGATGTCGGTGCTGCTCTACGTGTCGGGGGTGGATGTCCGGCACGTCGTGCAGGAGATCCCCGAAATGCTGCGGCACCTGATGATGATGTTCGTCAGTTGACGGCGGCGCTTGTCGGTGTGCGATCGCGCGGGCGGACCGGGCAGTCCTGGTGACTCCGCGGACGCGCGGCCCCGCGCGTCCGGCCGCGTCACGCGTGGCCCGCGGCGCGCAGCGCGGCGAGGAACTGCCGTACCACTGGCGAGACCGTGGCGCCGTCGAACACGAACTCGACGTCGAAGCGGTCGGCCAGCGCGTCGAGCGCGACGAGCCGCACCGTGTCCGGACACGCCGGCGACGCGCTTTCCGGCACGAACGCGCAGCCCATGCCGGCCGCGACCAGCCCGATCAGCGTCGGGATGTCGCTGCCGACCTGTGCGATGCGCGGCGTGAAGCCCGCGCGCCTGCATTGATCGATCAGGAACCGGTGATGTGCGGCGGACCGCTGCGGATCGAACCAGACGAACGGTTCGTCCGCGAGCGCTGTTAGCTCGCTCGGTACGTAGAAGCGGCTGCCCGGCGTCGCGGGCATCGCGAGCACGAAGCGATCGCGCAGCAGCCGCACGCCCGACAGATGCGGCGCCTCGTCGTGGCGCCATGCCATGATCCCGCCGTCGAGCTGGCCGCGCGCGATGGCCGCCGCCTGCTCGGCCGACAGCATCGGTGCGATCGTCAGCTTCACGTGCGGACACGCATCCCGGAACGCCTTGAGTACGTTCGATACGACCGGTAACGGCAGGTAGTTCGGCAGCACGCCGAGACGCAGCTCGCCGAGTTCGCCGGCCGCGCTGCGCAACGCGCGCTCGCGGCTGTCGTGCAGGTCCGCGAGCATACGCTGCGCATCCTGCAGGAAGCTCGCACCGGCCGCCGTGAGCGCGACGCCGGTCGCGCGGCGGACCAGCAGCGGGGTGCCGATCGCGTCCTCGAGCTCGCGGATCTGGCGGGACAGCGCGGGCTGGACGATCCCGACCGCTCGCGCGCCCGCCATTACGCTGCCGGCCTCGGCGACCGCCACGAAGTACCGCAGATGACGCAATTCGACCTGTCGCATGCGCGGCCATTCCTGTCGGGTTGATATACCCACAAAGCATAGCAAACGGCATCCAATGGTATTGGAAGGCATGGTAGGCGCGGCGTACGATGAACGCTTCCATTGCCGGCCCGCGCGAGCCGCGGCCGGTCGTCCTGTCCTTCATGCGTCGTCCCATGCCACTCCACATCCAGACTCCGTATATCCGTTCGCAGACGCTTTCCCGCCGGCTCGGCAAGGATGTCCTGCTCAAGATCGAGGCGATGCAGCCGTCCGGTTCGTTCAAGCTGCGCGGCATCGGCGCGGTTTGCGACGCGCGGCGCGCAGCCGGCGCGCGACGCTTCGTGTCGTCGTCGGGCGGCAATGCGGGCATCGCGGTCGCGTGGTGTGGGCGCGAACTGGGCGTGCCGGTGACCGTCGTCGTGCCGGAGAGCACGTCCGCGCGTGCACGGGACCTGATCCTTGGCGAGGGTGCGGAACTGGTCGTGCGCGGCGCGTCGTGGGCCGAAGCGAACGCCTACGCGCAATCGATCGTCGGTCCGCACGACGCGTTCGTACACCCGTTCGACGATCCGGTGCTGTGGCACGGGCACGCGACGATGATCGACGAGATGGCGGCGGCCAGACCGAAGCCCGGCGCGATCGTGCTCGCGGTTGGCGGTGGCGGTCTGCTGTGCGGCGTGCTGGAAGGCCTGGCGCGCAACGGCTGGGCCGACGTGCCCGTCATCGCGGTCGAGACCGTGGGGGCCGACAGCTACGCGCGGTCGGTCGCGCAGGGGCGGCCGGTCGAGCTGCCGGAGATCACGAGTGTCGCCACGTCGCTCGGCGCGAAGCGCCCGTGTGATGCGGCCGTCGAGTGGGTGACGCGGCACGCGATCTACAACGTCGTCGTGTCCGACGCAGCGGCGGTGGCGGCGTCGCTACGGTTTCTCGATGAGCACCGGATCGTCGTCGAGCCCGCGTGCGGCGCCGCGCTGGCCGCGCTCGACGAACCGGTGCCGGCACTGGCCGCCGTGTCGAGCATGGCGGTGATCGTCTGCGGCGGCGTGACGGCCACGGTCGGGAATCTGCAGTCGTGGCACGAGCGGCTGCGTTGAAGGCGGGTGTTTCGCTCGTGGCAGGGCGTCGGTCGGATGAAGCTTAGTATGCGGCGCTTGCGCCGGCCGGAATCGGTGCGGCGGCCTGGATGAGGTCGCCGGACGCGGGGGCTGGCGCGATGTCGGCTGGCGCGATCGATACCGGTGCGGCCGCGGTTCCGGTGGCGGGTGCAGGCGCGCCGGCCGATGCGGGCGTGGTGGCAGGGGCAGTAGCGGCAGTAGCGGCAGCAGGAGCGGCCGCGGGCCCCGAAACGGGCCCCGAAACGGGCCCCGAAACGGGCCCCGAAACGGGGGCGGATGCGGGCGCGGCGGCCGAGGCCGGCGCCGGAGCGGGAGCAGCCGCCGGCGCAGGAGCGGACGCAGGCGCTGCCGCCGGGGGCGCCGGTGCATGAACGGAACCCGGCGCGGTCGTTGGCGCTGCTGCGGGCGCTGCGATCGGCGTGGACGCCGGGGTGGCAGCCGGCGAGGTGGCCGGTGAGGTGGCCGGGGTTGGGGCCGAGTTCGCGGCCGGATTAGCGGCCGGATTGGCGGCTGGCTTCGCACCCGACGCCGGCGCGGACCCCACGGCAGCCGGTGCCGACGCCGAGACCGGAATCGCGGCGGCGCCCGAGGCCGGCGCCGGTACGGCAGCGGCCCGTGCCGACGGCACGGCGACGGCAGATGCCGCGGCCGCCGGCGCGACCGTCGTACCCGACCCCGGCGCGGTGACGGGGTTCGGCACGGGCGGTGCGGGCGGCGTCGGCACGATCGGCGTCGTCATCTTCATCGGTTCGCCCTGCGGCGTCGGCGCGGGCTCGGGCAGCGGCGTGACGGGCTCCTTCTCCGCGGCCTTCACGGTCGCGCGGTCGCGGTGGGTCGGATCGATCTTGAGAAAGTGGTCGACGAGGTTGAAGAAGCGTTCGTAGAACACGCCGGCCGGAATCGTCTCGCTCGCGGTCTTGACGAGCGCGTCGTCGCTGGAGCCGATCGGCAGCGACAGCGAGCCGAACACGCTGAGACCGACGCTCGCCGACGTGTTCGACTTCTTCAGCGTGTAGCGATCCTGCACCGCGTTCACGTATGCGATGCTCGACGTGCCGTCCGCGTTCGCGTCCGCGCACACGACGTGGAATTCGATCACCACGTGCATGTCGTTGTTCGGCTGGAAATTCTTGCTGCCGTCGACCGCATCGGAACGGGACGACGTCGCGACGTAGCCCTGGCTCAGCAGCGCGCGGCGCGCGGCCTCGCAGGTCGCGTCGGATTTCGCGTGGAACGAGTGGGCGTACGGGCTGCTCGTCGCGTCGAACTGTTCCTGCTGGTAGATCGGCTTGGGCGGCGACGAGCACGCCGCCAGCACGGTCGCGGCCGCGAGCGCGCACGAAACGGAAAACAGGCGAAATCGGTTGTGCATGGCGTCTTTCAATAGGCTCGGCTGGATGCCGCGCCTGGACTGCGCGCGTTGCGCGAAGGTCGGATCGATGCCGCCGCGCATGGGCGCGGCCGGCGGGTGGGCGCGAGGCAATCTCGCAAGGCCGGGGCGTTATTATAGTTTCGTTTGATGGCGCGTTCTTTTCAGCCGGCCGACGAATCGCGCGCGACCGCAAGCAATTGCGCGGTCAGCGGATGACGTTCGCCGCGCCGCGAGCGGATCGCGTGGATCTCCTCGGTCACGTCGCCGGCGCGCCCGAGCCGCCGCAGGCCCCGCAGCAGCGACGCGTCGTTCGCGCCCAGCTCGCTCAGCGGAAACACGCCGAGGCCGCGCGCCGCGAACACGGCCATCAGCGCACTGTCCTCGAATTCTCCGGCAATGCGGGGCACGATGCGCGCCGATTCCAGCCAACGGTCGAGGCGCGCGCGCAGCGCGGAATGCGCGGTCGGCAGCAACAGCGGCAGCTCGGCGAGACACTGCGGAAAGTGCTGCCGCGCGGCTTGCGTGACGAGCGCCGCCGGCCCGTACCAGTCGACGGGCGACGCGACGAGCCGCTCGCTCGTCACGCGCAGGTTCGCGTTGGGCGGCGCGCCCTGGCCCGCCAGCACGAGATCGAGATGATGCAGCGCGAGCTCGGCGAGCAGCGCATCGTGCTCGCCTTCGTGACATAGCAGCCTGAGCGCGGGCGTGTCGAGCACTGGCGCGAGGATTGCATGGGCGGCCAGCTTCGAGATGCCGTCCGACAGGCCGACCGCGAGCCGCACCGTCGGCTGGCTCGCGGCGGCGCGCACCTCGTCGGGAATCAGCCGTCCGATCTCGAAGATCTCCTCTGCGCGCGCGTACGCAGCCTGGCCCGCGTCGGTCATCGCGACACCGCGGCCGGCCGGCTTCAGCAATTGGTGCCCGAGTGCTTTTTCGAGCTCGCGCACCTGCGCGCTGATGGTCTGCACGGCCATGTCGAGCCGCTCGGCCGCGCGCGCGAAGCCGCCTTCCTTCACGACGACCCAGAAGTAGAACAGATGTCGGAAATTCAGCATTGGCGCGTCACTTCGGAAAAACCGAACCAAAAATCAGATTGTCACTGATTTTTTCGAAGCACAGGTGAGGCGATCATCGGGCTTTCCACCTCTGTTCACAAAAATTCATGGACTACCTGCTGACGCTCGCTGCCGATCCCGCCGTGTGGGCGGCGCTCCTGACGCTCGTCGTGATGGAAGTCGTGCTCGGCATCGACAACCTGATCTTCATCTCGATCCTCAGCAACAAGCTGCCGGAAGCGCAGCGCGCGCGCACGCAGCGGCTCGGCATCGGCCTCGCGCTCGTGATGCGGCTCGCGCTGCTTGGCACCGTCGCGTGGATCGCGCGCCTGACCGAGCCCGTGTTCTCGCTGTTCGACCATGCGTTCTCGTGGCGCGACATGATCCTGCTGTCGGGCGGCCTGTTCCTCGTGTGGAAGGCGACCACCGAAATGCATCATCACGTGTTGCGCGACGGCAGCGACGCCGGCGCGTCGAACGGCGCAGGCGGCCTGACGATGTGGGCGGCGGTCGGCCAGATCCTGATGCTCGACATCGTGTTCTCGATCGACAGCATCGTGACCGCGATCGGCATGACCGAGCACATTCCGATCATGTTCGTCGCGGTGATCGCCGCCGTGACCGTGATGCTGTTCGCCGCGCAGCCGCTCGCGCGCTTCATCGACCGCAACCCGACCGTCGTGATGCTCGCGCTGTCGTTCCTCGTCGTGATCGGCATGACGCTGATCGCCGAAGGCTTCGGGACGCACGTGCCGAAGGGCTATATCTACGCGGCGATGGCGTTCTCGGCGTTCGTCGAGGGCATGAACATGCTGGCGCGGCGCGCGAAGGTGAAGCGTGCGGCCGATGTGTCGGGCCGCTGAGCGCAGGCCGCTGAACGTCGGCGGCGCGCCGCCGCCGCCGCGTGATTCGATGCGACAATCGCCGCGACATTCACGAGAAGAAACGGAGATGAAGCGGACATGAGCACGGACATAAGCACGCACATCCGACGTATCGCGATCGTCGGCGCCGGCGTGATCGGCGCGAGCTGGGCGGCCTTCTACCTGTCGAATGGATTCGACGTCGTCGCGACCGACCCCGCGCCGCAGGCCGACGCGCGATTGCGCGACGCGCTCGCTGCGTTCCTCGGCGACGAAGCCGCGGCGCTGACGCAGCGTCTCACATTCGACGCCGATCTCGCGCGTGCGCTCGACGGCGTCGATTTCGTGCAGGAGAACGGCCCCGAGCGGCTCGACCTGAAGCGCGAACTGTACCGGCAGATGGACGACGTGCTGCCCGCGCACGTGCTGATCGCATCGAGCTCGTCGGGCCTCAAGATGTCCGATATCCAGACCGCGTGCGCAAAACATCCGGAACGCTGCCTGATCGCCCATCCGTTCAATCCGCCGCACCTGATTCCGCTTGTCGAGCTGGTCGGCGGCGCGGCGACCGGCAAGGACGCGATCGCGCGCGCGAAGGCGTTCTACGACGGGCTCGGCAAGGAGACCATCGTCCTCAACAAGGAGATGGCGGGCCACGTCGCGAACCGGCTCGCGGCGGCGCTGTTTCGTGAGGTGTATCACCTCGTCGGCGAGGGCGTCGTGAGCGTCGCCGATGCGGACAAGGCAGTCGCGTGGGGCCCCGGTTTGCGCTGGGCGCTGATGGGGCAGTGCCTGACCTATCACCTCGGCGGCGGCGCGGGCGGGATCGCGCACTTTCTCGAGCATCTGTCGGGCCCGATGGCGAGCTGGTGGAACGATCTCGGCACGCCGTCGTTCGATCCGGACGTCGACCGCAAGCTGATCGACGAACTCCGCGCGATCCAGGGCGAGCATTCGATGCACGACCTCGCCGCCGAGCGCAACCGGCTGCTCGTCGCACTGATCGACGCGCGGCGGCGCAGCTTCCTGCCCTGACCGGGCGCGGGCACGCCGGGCTGGCCTTTGCCCGGCGTGTCTACTGTTGCGGCGACGGCTGCTGCGTCTGCGCGGCCCACGCAGGTTGCACCGCGTGCAGCAGCTCGCGGTTGCGCGCGCGGGTCGCGTCGCTCGGCGGATAGTCGCTGTCGGTCGTCGGCAGGTCGCCGTCGAGATAAGCCTGGTTCAGTTCCGCGACGACTTCCGCGCGCGTCTTGCCCTGCACGGGCGGTGCAGAGTCGGTCTGTGCAAAGGCGGGGGACAGCATCGCGGCTGTGGCGGCCGCGACGACGAGTCGCATGACGTTCATGGTGCGCTCCGATGAATGGGACGGGGTCGGACATGCGCGGCAGCGTGCCGCGTGTTCCGTGGGTCCCATTGTCGCGAGCGGGTGCTGCGCGGACGCTGACGCGTTTCGGGCAGCGCCGCCAGCATGCAGGCGCGACGCGTGATGTTGTTGCGATCCCACCCGGCGAATCCCACCCGGCGAATCCCACCCGGCAAGCGCGATGCGACCCCGCGGGCGCGTTTACAAATCCGCCGCCGCCGCAATCAGTGTCGCCTCCAGCGCGAGCGTCGAGCGCGACGCGGCGGCCGGGCGGTCGATCACGTATTCGAGCTCGCCGAGCTCGGGCAGCCCCGCATCGAGCCGCGCGAGCCCGGCCGGGATCACATAGCCCGCGAACGCGCTGACCCCGAGCCCCGCGCTGGCCGCCGCGCGCAGCACAGCAACGCTGCTGCTGACCACCGCGATCCGGTACGGCCGGCCGATCGCGTCGAGCGTTTCGAGCACCCGGCGCCGCGACACGCTCGGCTCCGGATGCATCGCGAGCGGCAGCACGGCCTCGTGGCCGGTGATCCGCGAATCGGGGCCCGTGCACCAGTAAAGCGGCTCGCTGCGGATCACGCGCCCGCGCCGGCTGCCGGCGATCCGCTTCGCGAACACGAGGTCATGCCGGCCTTCGTCGAGCGCGTCGAACAGGTCGCCGGACAGCCCGGTCGCGATCGCGAGCTCGACCTCCGGGTTGCGCTGCACGAAGCTCGCGAGCGCGGCCGTCAGGTGGGCCGACGCGAAATCCTCCGACATCGCGAGCCGCACCTTGCCCGACAGCGGCGGGCCGCATACCGACGTGACGGCCTCGTCCATCAGCTCGAGGATGCGCACCGCGTAGCGGAACAGCGCGTCGCCGTGCTGCGACAGGCGCACGTTGCGGGTGTCGCGCTCGAACAGCGGGCGGTCGAGCAGCTCCTCGAGGCGGCGGATGTGCTGGCTGACGGTGGACTGCGACAGGTTCACGCGCTCGGACGCGGCGGTGAAACTGCCGGACTGGGCGACGGCGACGAAGCTGCGCAGCAGCTCGGGCGGTAACGGACGCATTGCTAAACCCACTGAATCGGTTTCGACAACTTCATAAATGACCGGATTTTGCGGCGCTAGTATCGGCTCACGCCCCGGTGCGGCGCGCGCGACTCGAAGCCCGCGCCGCACCGCGCCGGCAGCTGCTTCGGGCAGTCTACGGCATCCGGGCGCGGACCCGAAACCGCATCATCCCATCGACCGCCCGAGAATGCGCTCGCACGACGAGCCGCCGGGGCCGCGGCGCACCGCCGCGGTAGACACAGGAGACGACTCGTGATCATCTACGGAACCGCCTTGCTCGCGTTCTGCCATCTCGCCGGACTGTTTCTCGGCGACCTGCTCGGCACCGCGATCGGTGTGAAGACCAACGTCGGCGGCGTCGGCATCGCGATGCTGCTGCTGATCGGCCTGCGCCTGTGGCTGCACGGCCGCGGCTGGCTGCCGAAGGAAACCGAAGCAGGCGTCGGCTTCTGGGGCGCGATGTATATCCCGGTGGTCGTCGCGATGGCCGCGAACCAGAACGTGCTCGCCGCGCTGAAGGGCGGGCCCGTCGCGCTGCTCGCCGCGATCGGCGCGGCCGTGATCTGCGCGGGCTGCATCGCGGTGCTCGCACGCACCGGCCGCGACGACACGGCGTTCGCCGGCGTGCCGCAATTCGAAGAACAGTGACCGGAGGCCGCGATGCTGCAGATGCTCGAAAAAACCGTCGCCCATAACGGCCTTGTCGCGTCGTTCGCGCTCGTCGGCCTGATCATGTGGATCGCGTCGATCGTGTCGCACAAGCTGACGTTCGGCCGCGTGCACGGCTCGGCGATCGCGATCGTGATCGGCCTTGCGCTCGCGTATGTCGGCGGCGCGTTCACCGGCGGCGAGAAAGGGATCGCCGATGTGCCGCTGTTCGCCGGCGTCGGCCTGATGGGCGGCGCGATGCTGCGCGATTTCGCGATCGTCGCGACCGCATTCGAAGTGCAGCCGACCGAGGCGAGGAAGGCCGGGCTCGTCGGCGTGCTGTCGCTGTTGCTCGGCACCGTGCTGCCGTTCATCGTCGGCGCGTGCGTCGCGCGCGCGTTCGGCTATACCGACGCGGTCAGCATGACGACGATCGGCGCGGGCGCCGTCACCTACATCGTCGGGCCCGTCACGGGTGCTGCGATCGGCGCGAGTTCGGACGTGATCGCGCTCAGCATCGCGACGGGGCTCGTGAAGGCGATCATCGTGATGGTCGGCACGCCACTCGCCGCGAACTTCATGGGGCTCAGGACGCCGCGCGCCGCGATGATCTTCGGCGGCCTCGCGGGCACCGTGAGCGGCGTGAGCGCGGGCCTCGCCGCGACCGACCGGCGGCTCGTGCCGTACGGTGCGCTCGTCGCGACGTTCCATACGGGCGTCGGCTGCCTGCTCGGGCCGTCCGTGCTGTTCTTCACGACGCGCGCGCTGGTCGGCGCATGAACGGCATCCATCGCGGCGACCTCTGAGTCGCATCGGACATCATCATCAATCAGCGGCGGCGCCCGGCTTAGAATGCCGCTGAACCATCGAAGCGGGAGAACTCTATGACGGGATGGAATCACGCGCGACTCGCGCGCGATGCACGCCTCGCAGCCGGCGCGCACTACGCGCAAGGCAAGCGGGTCGATGCGCGCGACGCCGTGGCATTGCTGGAAGCAGTGCTGCGGCCCGGCGACCGGGTTTGCCTCGAGGGCGACAACCAGAAGCAGGCCGACCTGCTCGCGACCGCGCTCGCCGATGTCGACAGCGCGAAGGTGCACGACCTGCACATGGTGCAGTCGGGCGTCGTGCTGCCCGAGCATCTCGACGTGTTCGAGCGCGGCATCGCGAAACGTCTCGATTTCGCGTATTCGGGCCCGCAGTCGCAGCGGATCGCGAAGCTGCTGTTCGGCGGCAAGATCGCACTCGGCGCGGTGCACACGTATCTCGAACTGTTCGCACGCTACTTCATCGACCTCACGCCGCAGGTTGCGCTGATCGCCGCGGTCAGCGCCGATGCCGACGGCAACCTGTACACGGGCCCGAACACCGAGGACACGCCGACCGTCGTCGAGGCCACCGCCTTCAAGGACGGCATCGTGATCGCGCAGGTCGACCGCATCGTCGACAAGGTGCCGCGCGTCGACATCCCCGGCGACCGCGTGCATTTCATCGTCGAGGCCGGCCGGCCGTTCTACGTCGAGCCGCTGTTCACGCGCGACCCGGCCGCGATCACCGAGACCCAGATCCTGACCGCGATGCTCGCGATCAAGGGCATCTACCAGCCGTACGGGATCAAGCGGCTGAACCACGGGATCGGCTTCAACACCGCGGCGATCGAGCTGCTGCTGCCGACCTATGGAGCGAAGCTCGGCATGAAGGGCAAGGTCTGCACGCACTGGGCGCTGAATCCGCATCCGACGTTGATTCCCGCGATCGAATCGGGCTGGGTCGAGCAGATCCACTGCTTCGGTTCCGAAGTCGGGATGGACGACTACATCCGCGCGCGCTCCGACGTGTGGTTCACGGGCCCCGACGGCTCGCTGCGCTCGAACCGCGCGTTCTGCCAGACGGCCGGCCTCTACGCGTGCGACATGTTCATCGGCTCGACGCTGCAGATCGACCTGTCCGGCCACTCGTCGACGGTCACGGCCGAGCGCATCGCGGGCTTCGGCGGCGCGCCGAACATGGGCAGCGACGCGCGCGGCCGGCGCCACCCGAGCGAACCGTGGCTGAAAGCCGGCGAGGAGGCCGATCCCGAAACGCCGGCGGCGCTCAGGCGCGGCCGCAAGCTCGTCGTGCAGATTGGCGAGACGTTCGGCGACAAGAACGTGCCGATGTTCGTCGAGAAGCTCGACGCGCTGAAGCTCGCCGACAAGCTGCAGCTCGACCTCGCGCCGATCATGGTGTACGGCGACGACGTCACGCACATCGTCACCGAGGAAGGGATCGCGAACCTGCTGATGTGCCGCGACAAGGACGAGCGCGAGCACGCGATCCGCGGCGTCGCCGGCTACACGGAAGTCGGCCGCGGCCGCGACCGGAAGATGGTCGAGCGGCTGCGCGAGCGCGGCGTGATCCGGCGCCCGGAAGATCTCGGCATCGATCCGCTCGACGCGGACCGCCGCTGGCTCGCCGCGCGCTCGATCAAGGATCTCGTGCACTGGTCGGGCGGGCTGTATGCGCCGCCGGCGCGGTTCCGCAACTGGTAAGGAACAGGGCAATGGAACAGTTGAACTATCGCTTCACCGCGCGTGCGCGCGCGAAGGGCGAACTGGCCACGGCGCTCGTCGGCGTGGTCGCGTCCGGCAATCTCGAGGTGCTCGTCGAACGGGTGCTGCCCGGCAACGAATGCGAGATCGACATCCGCACGGCGGCGGTCGGCTTCGGCGAGGTCTGGCAGGCGGTGTTGACCGATTTCGTCGAGCGGCGCGCGCCGGGCGGCCTGAAGCTGTCCGTCAACGACGGTGGCGCGCGGCCCGACATGGTGTCGCTGCGGCTCGCGCAGGCCGTGCGCGCGATCGAAGGAGACGCAGCATGAACGACCGTCACGCTCACGATCATGCGCTGCCCCCCGACGGGGCGGCCCGGCGGAACGCGCCGAACGACATGATCCACCACGCGCCCGCGTTCGTCGCGAATGCGTCGAGCTGGTATGAGGCGTCGGCGCGGCAGCGCATCGACGGCCTGCTCGATGCCGGCAGTTTCACCGAATTTCTCGGGCCGGCCGAGCGCGTGACGAGCCCGCATCTGCCGCTGTTCGACCTGCCGCAGCAATTCGACGACGGGATGGTCGTCGGGCGCGGCCTGCTCGACGGCAAGCCGGTGCTGGTCGCCGCGCAGGAAGGCCGCTTCATGGGCGGCGCGTTCGGCGAAGTGCACGGCGCGAAGCTCACGGGCCTGCTGCGCGCCGCGCGCGAGCTCGGCTCGATGCCGGTGCTGATCCTGTTCGACACGGGCGGCGTGCGGCTGCAGGAGGCGAACGCGGGCGAACTGGCGGTTGCCGAGATCATGCGCGCGCTCGTCGATGCGCGCGCGGCCGGCGTGCCGGTGATCGGCCTGATCGGCGGGCGAGCGGGCTGCTACGGCGGCGGCGGGTTGCTCGCCGCGTGCTGTTCGGCGCTCGCGGTGTCCGAGCAGGGCCGCATCAGCGTGTCGGGGCCGGAAGTGATCGAAACCAATCGCGGCGTCGACGAGTTCGACGCGAAGGACCGCGCGCTGATCTGGCGCACGATGGGCGGCAAGCACCGGCGGCTGATGGGCGGCGCGGACCGCTATGTCGCCGATTCGCCCGACGCGTTCCGCGCGGCTGCGCTCGAGCTGATCGCGCGCGCGCCGGCGTTCGGCGCGGCGATGCTGCGCGCCGAGCAGGCGCGTCTCGAAGCGCGTGTCGCGCGGTTCGGCGCATGCGCCGACGCGCTCGACGTGTGGCGCACGCTCGGCGCGACCGCGCCGGAAGCGATTCCCGGCATGCCCGACGACACGTTCGCCGCGCTCGCGGACCAACTCCAGGAGTCCTCGCATGACGCTCGATGAAGTCCTTGCGTCGCTGTTTCCGCGCGGTCACGCGATCGCGCGCAATGGCGGCCTGCTGTCCGGTCACGCGGAGCTGGCCGGCACGCGCGTCGACGTGATCGGCGTCAGCGACCGCCTGCCGTTCGGCATCGACGAAGCGTTGAAGCTGGCATCGCACGTGCTCGCCACGCTCGAACGCGGCGGCGCGACGCCGATCCTCGTGCTGGTCGACAGCGACAGCCAGCGGATGAGCAAGCGCGACGAGCTGCTCGGCCTGAACGAAGGCCTGTCGCACCTCGCAAAATGCCTGATGCACGCGGATCTCGCGGGCCACCGGACGATCGGCCTGCTGTACGGTCACACGGCGGCCGGCGCGTTCATCGCGACAGCGCTCGCGACGCGCACGCTGCTCGCGGTGCCGGGCGCCGATCCCGAAGTGATGGACCTGCCGTCGATGTCGCGCGTGACCAAGCTGCCGCTCGACCTGCTGAAGGAGAAGGCGCGTTCGACGCCGGTGTTCGCGCCGGGGCTCGACAACCTCGTGAAGATGGGCGCGGTCGACGCGGTGCTCGATCCGGCCCACGGGCTCGACAGCCAGGCCGCCGAATGGCTCGACCGGCCGGTCGATCGCGTCGACCGGCGCGCGGCGCGCGGCCGTCCGGTCGCGGCCGACGTCGCGCAGCGCGTGTATGAGCTCGCGCGTGCCGCGCACTGACGCGCCGCTGCGCCGCCACACGCTCGTCACGCTGACGCCGGCGGGGTGGGCGGCGCTATTCGCGCGCGACGCGGTGCTCGCGGCCGATGCGCACGTGCGCAGATGGGCGGAGTGCGGCTGGCCGCTCATCGTGCGCCGCGCGCTGCCCGGCGAGTCCGGTGAATCCGCTGAATCCGGTGTATTCCGCGTGCCGCTCGGCATCCCTTTGCCGCCGTCGGCCGGCAAGCGCCGTGTCGCGGTGAGCGTCGATGCCGACGCGCTCGCGTCCGCCGGCGCGCCGCCGGCGTTCGCCGCGGTGCTCGATGCCGCGCCCGCCGCGTGGCGTCAGCCGTTGCGCGAGCTGGACGCGCTCGGCACGCGCTGCGGCGTCGCGGGCCGTGTGTTCGGCAGCCTCGCGTGGCAGGCGTTGACCGGCGAGCGCTATCTGACCGATTCATCCGATCTCGACATCGTGTTTCCGCTGCCGGATCCCGTCCACACGCGGACGCTGCTCGACGGTCTCGCGGCAATCGACGCGCGTGCGCCGATGCGCGTCGACGGCGAGCTGCTGCGCGACGACGGCGCGGGCGCCAATTGGCGCGAGCTGCATGCGCAATTGCCCGAGGTCGCCGTGAAGACGGCAGGTGGCGTCGTGCTCAGTCCGCCCGCCGCTTTTCTTGCCGGAGAAGTGCGATGAGCGCGCTGGCGATGCTGCGCCCGTTGCTTACGCCGCAACCGGACGCGGCACAGACTGCTACGACGATTGCGGTGCTCGCCGAACGCAGCCTGCTGCTCGAGATCGACACCTATCCGAAGCCGGGGCTCGTCAGTCACGTCGATGCCGGCAGTCACGCGGATATGGATGCGTCCACGTTCGCGCGCAGCGCCGCCGTGCTGCGACCGTATTTCGCGGAGCTGGCAGCCGCGGGGGCGCGCGATGCCGAGATGGCCGTGCTGCGCAAGATCGGCCTGCGCGCCGAGCACGCGATGCTCGCCGCGACGGGCGGCATCAACACCCACCGCGGTGCGATCTTCGGGCTCGGGCTGCTGTGTGCGGCCGCGGGCCGGCGCGGCGTGCCGGGCGCGGTGGCGCCCGGCCTGACGCTCGGCGCGTTCGTCGCGCGCCGCTGGGGCGCCGACATTCTCGGCGGGCCACGGCTGCCCGACAGCCACGGCGAGCGCGCGAGCCGCCGCTACGGCGTCGGCGGCGCGCGCGCCGAAGCGGCCGGCGGCTTCGCGACTGTCTATCGCGTCGGCCTGCCCGCGCTGCGGCGCGCGGCGCGCGATGTGCCGGGCGACGCCGAGGCCGCGCGCGTCGACGCGTGCTTCGCGCTGATCGCGGCGCTCGACGATACAAACCTGCTGCACCGCGGCGGACCGGCGGGCCTCGATTTTGCGCACGCTGCCGCACGCGCGTTCATCGCGTGCGGCGGCGTGCGGGCGCGCAACTGGCGCAGCCGCGCAGCGGCCGTGCATCGCGCGTTCGTCGCGCGGCGGCTGAGTCCGGGCGGCGCGGCCGATCTGCTCGCGATGAGCGTGTTCGCCGACGCGCTGGAACCGCCGGAGGGCGCGCAATGACGCTCGCGATCCTGTGCTCGGGGCAGGGCAGCCAGCGTGCCGGCATGTTCGACCTGATCGGTAGCGTGACGCAGGCCGATGCGCTGATCGCGCCGCTGTTCGCGCATGCAGGCAGGCTGCTCGGCGAGGATCCGCGCACGTGGGTGCGCGACGCCCCGCCCGATGCACTGCGCGAGAACCGCGCGGCGCAGATCCTGTGCACGCTGCAGGCGCTTGCGGCCACGGCGTTGCTCGAGCGCGCGTGGCCGCGCCGGCGCTGCGTCGCGGGCTACAGCGTCGGCGAAGTCGCGTCGTGGAGCGTCGCGGGCCTGATCGATCCGCACGACGCACTCGATCTCGCCGTTGCGCGTGCGTGCGCGATGGATGCCGCGAGCGGCGGCGACGAACGCATGGCGTTCGTGCGCGGCCTGTCGCGCGACCATCTGGCGCGGCTGTGCGCGAAACACGACGCGGCGATTGCGATTGCGAGCCCAGGCGACGCGTTCGTGATCGCCGGCCGGCGCGACGGCGTCGACGCGGCGGCCGTGGACGCATCGCGCGCCGGCGCACTGCGGGTCGCGCCCGTGTGCGTGCGGATCGCGTCGCATACGCACCGGCTCGCGTCGGCGGTGCCCGGGTTTCGCGCGGCGCTGGGCGCGGTGCGCGTGCGGCGGCCGCTGCCGGGCTCGCGGCTGGTCTCGGGCATCGACGGCGCATCGGTGCTCGACGTTGCCGACGGCCTCGACAAGCTCGCGCGCCAGATCGCCGAGCCCGTCGAATGGGCGGCCTGTCTCGCGGGCTGTGTCGAGGCGGGCGCGACCGCGTTTCTCGAACTCGGCCCCGGCCGCGCGCTCGCGGAGATGGCGGCCGGCGCCTACCCGGCGCTGCCCGCGCGCAGCCTCGCCGACTTCCGCTCGATCGATGGCGTGACGAGCTGGCTCGCGCGCGTCGCGCCCGGCTGAACGCGCGCGCCGGCGCGTATGTGGCCCCGTATGCGGCCCGATTGTTGCGCCGGCGCAGCAGCGCCTCAGCGCGCACTTGCCACGCGAATTGGCGTCGCTACAATGGCGCCCGCCATGAGACCCGCCGCCTTCCTCCTTGCCGCGCTGTGCTGCGCGGCGACCGCCCACGCAACCCCGATTCCGTCCGACGCCGCGTCCGTCGGCGCGTATTTTTCATACGACAACGCCGCGTCCGACGCCACCGTCGACCTGATCCAGCAGGCGCAGCGCCGCGTACTGCTGGCCGGCTATGCGTACGTGCCGCCGGCGGTCGTCGGCGCGCTGCGCGATGCGCGTGCGCGCGGGGTCGACGTGCGCGTCGTGCTGATCCGTTCGGTGCGCGCGGGCAAGTACAGCGGCGCCGGGTATCTGAAATCCGTCGGCATCGACGTTGCGATCGACACGCGGCATGGCGATCCCGCGCCGCGCTTCGTGATCGTCGACGACAGCGTCGCGCTGACGACGCTCGCGGAAGGCGCGCCCGCGCATGCCGAGACGGTGGACGTGTTTCACCGCGCGCCGGAGCTCGCGCAATCCTATGCGCAGTCGTTCTGGCGACTGTACCGGCAGGCAGGCGGGTTCTGAAGCCGTCCGGGCACGCGCGCAACGCATGCGCGCGGTAACGGCGGTAACGGCGGCCGATCGCACACGCGATCCGTGCTGCTTGAATTGGCGGATCGCATGCACCATGCTCATTGACGTAACGTCGGCGTGAACGCGGCGCGCGAGGCCGCCGCGCGTGCACGAGGCGACGCCGGCGAACCGAAGGGGGCGAGCGTGATGGATCGTTTCGTCGACCGCGCGGATGCGGGCCGCCAGCTCGCGGACGCGTTGCAGGAATTCACGGGGCGAACCGACATCGTCGTGCTGGCGTTGCCGCGCGGCGGCGTGCCGGTCGCGTTTCCGGTCGCGCGCGCGCTCGGCGCGCCGCTCGACGTGCTGGTCGTGCGCAAGCTCGGCGTGCCATACGACCCCGAGCTCGCGATGGGCGCGATCGCAACCGGCGGCGCGATCTATCTGCAGCGCTCCGTGATCGGCTCGATGGATGTGACCGACGCGCAGCTCGCCGACGTGATCGCGCGCGAAACCGACGAGTTGCGGCGCCGAGAGGCGCTGTACCGTGGCGCGTGGCCGCCGGTGCCGGTCGAAGGGCGTACGGTGATCGTCGTCGACGACGGCATCGCGACGGGTGCGACGATGCGCGTCGCATTGCAGGCATTGCGCGAGCGCCGCCCGGCGCGCGTGGTGGCGGCGGCGCCTGTCGCGCCGGCCGGCGTCCAGCGCCGCTTCGACGATCTCGCCGACGCGTTCGTCGCGGTGTCGCATCCGCTGTCGTTCTTCGGGATCAGCCAGTTCTACGTGCATTTCGAGCAGACGAGCGACGACGAGGTGCGCGTGCTGCTCGATGCTGCGCGCGGCATGCAGGACGGACGCGCGTCGCCCGCGTAATTGCCGGGTTGCCCGGTCGCCCGGTCGCCCGGTCGCCCGGATGCCCGGATGCCCGGTCGCCGGGGTGACACCCGATCAATGCCGGGGCGTGCGACCGGCTTCGGCGTGTGCGAAGACGGCCTCGAGCACCGGATGCACGTCGTCGCGCCAGCGCACGCCGGTAAACAGCCCGTAGTGATCGCAGCCGTCCACATCGATGCGATGCCGCTCGTCCGCCGCGAGGCCGCTGCAGAGCGCGTGCGCCGCATGCGTCTGCCCGGCGCCCGTGACCGCATCGCATGTTCCCTCGACGGTCAGCAGCGCGGTGCCGCGCAGCGCATCCGGCTCGACGCGCACGCCCGCGACGCGCCACGTGTGGTTCCCGAGGCAGGCGCGCTGGAACACGATGTCGACGGTATCGAGGAAGTATTCGGCCGGCATGTCGAGCAGCGCCGTGTATTCGAGGAGCGCACGCCGCGCATTCGCCACCGCGCCGGGGTCGAATTGCAGCGCCGCCTGAGTGTAGCCGTCGATCAGCGACAGATAGCGGTGCGGATAGACGATTGCGATCTCGGCCTGCTGCAGATAGGTCGGAAACACTGAGCGGCCGTGCCCGGCGAAGCCGGCCGGCACCACGTCGATCAGATGGCGGCGGCACCAGTCGAGCGAATGAGAATTGGCCGCGACGCCGAGCGTGCTCGGATTGAGCCGCGCATCGAGCGGCCCGCCGATCAAGGTCACGCTCGCCGGCGGCGGGAGGCCGCGCTGCGCGCGCAGCGCGAGCGCGCCGAGCGCCGGGAAGGTCGCCTGGCAGACGGCGACGACGTGCAGCGGGCGGTCGTCGCGTGCAAGCAACTCGATAAAGCCGTCGAGCATCGCCACGTATTCGTCGAGGCCGAAGCGGCCCGCGTCGCGCGGCACGTCGCGGGCGTTCGTCCAGTCGGTCACGTATACGTCGCCGTCGGCGAGCAGCGTCTCGACGGTCTCCCGCATCATCACGGCCGCGTGGCCGGCGAGCGGCGCGCACAGCAGTACCATGCGTTGCGCGCGCGGCCGCGAAAAGCGGCGCAGGTCGCAGAACGGCGTGCTCGCGATGCACGTTTCGACGACTTCGTCGCGGCGGCCGTCGCGCAACAGCGCTTCGATCGCGAACGGCGGCGGGGTGGCCGCCGGGCCGAGCAGGGGTTCGAACAGGTCCGCGTAGCACGCGGACGCGGCGCGCGGCAGCGTCAGCGCCGGCCACGCGTCGAACGCGTACCGGGTTGTCGCGCGCCACGCGCGCAGCCATTGGCGCTGCTGTTCGACGAGGGCATACCACATGGCTGACCTTCGGAAGTCGGTGGGCGAGTCTGCATTATGGTCACGGTTGCCGCGCGGCGGGGAGGCGTTTTGATGCGCGCTTGATGCACGCTTGATGCGCAACCCGCGCGGCGGGCGCATCTGCCGCGACCTGGCCGGCACGTACGCAAGCCCGCCGATCGCGCGAACCGACCCTATGCGCGTGTGCCCGACGCTGCTACAGTCGTCGGTCCCATTCCCTCAAGCGGAGCGTATTGCGATGAAGCTGATCGGCATGCTGGATTCCCCGTTCGTACGGCGGGCCGCCATCTCGGCGAAGCTGCTCGACCTGCCGTTCGAACACCAGTCGGTGTCGGTGTTTCGGCAATTCGACACCTTCAAGGCGATCAACCCTGTCGTCAAGGCGCCGACGCTCGTCACCGACGACGGCGCGACGCTGCTCGATTCGTCGCTGATCGTCGACTACCTCGACCATCTCGTCGCGCCGGAGCGGCGCCTGCTGCCCGAGGCGCCCGACGCGCGGCTGCGCGCGCTCGTGCCGGTCGGTTTCGCGCTGGCAGCGGCCGAGAAGACGGTGCAGGTCGTCTATGAGCACGGCCTGCGTCCGGCCGACAAGCTGCACCAGCCGTGGCTCGAGCGCGTGCTCGGCCAGCTCGAGGCTGCGTACGGCGAGCTGGAACGGCAACTGTCGGGCGTGGACGGCTGGCTCGGCGGCGCGCGCGTGATGCAGGCCGACGTGACGGTAGCGGTCGCGTGGCGCTTCACGCAGTTCATGACGGCCGACTATCCGGCGCTGGCCCGCATCGATCCGGCCCGTTATCCGGCGCTCGCCGCGCATTCCGCGCGGGCGGAGGCGTTGCCGGCCTTTGTCGAGACGCCGCTCGCGTAGCGCGTGCCCGACGGCGATTGTTTACCGCAGCCAACAAGTGACTTCGCTTCCACGTGATTTATCCGGAAGCCGGCGATCCCTAGAATTCACTCCATCGAATACCGCATTGCCAGATGGAGTCGATGATGAAAGCCCTGATCGAATCGAGCCTGTACCACCCGTCCGTTGTGTTGCCGCTTGCCGCGCTGACGCAGCTGATGGTCGAGCGCGATTTCAATCTGGGCCAGATCGGCCTGATCGTCGCGGCGCGCGGCGCGCAGGCGGCGGTGTCGCGCTCGCGCGCGTTGATCTTCTGCCGGCACAGCGGCGAACACGCATGAGCGCGGCAGTGCGGCAACCATGAAAAATGCCCGGCCGGCGCAAGCCGGTCGGGCATGTCGGGCCGGGTGACCGGCCTTCGATCGAGCCCCGGCGCTGCCGGGGCTTTTCATTGGCGGCGCCGCTTGGGGCGACGCTTGGGGTGACACTTAAGCACGCGCGGTGGCGATTGTCGCGTAGCCGCTCGTGTCGTCCTCTTCGTCGCGCAGCTGGCGCGCGAGCTGGTGCGCCTCGCGGCGCGTCGCAACGGCGGGCGGCGAGCCCTTCAGCGGCTGGCGGGCGGTTTCGGCGAGCGCGACGACCGACACGATCCCGATCACGGCCGCACCCATCATGTAGTACGCGGGCATCATCAGGTTGCCCGTCACGTCGACCAGCCACGCGGTGACGAGCGGCGTCGTGCCGCCGAACAGCGACACCGACACGTTGAAGCCGATCGCGAGCGCGCCGTAGCGGATTTCGGTCGGGAACAGCGCCGGCAGTGCCGACGGCATCACGCCGGTGAAGCACGACAGCAGCACGCCGAGCATCAGCAGGCCGCCGAACACGGCCGCGGTGGTGCCCGCGTGGATCAGCATCATCGCCGGGATCGACAGCACGAGCAGGCCGACACAGCCGGCGAGCATCACCGGCTTGCGGCCGATCCGGTCGGACAGGCGGCCGGCGGCGAGCGTCATCGGCATCATCAGCACCATCACGAGCAGCACGAGCACGAGGCTGTGCGATTCGTCGAAGTGCAGCGTCGACGACATGAAGCTCGGCAGGTACGACAGCACCATGTAGTCGGTCACGTTGAAGATCAGCACGAGGCCGACGCACAGCAGCAGCGCGCGCCAGTTGGCGATGAGCGTCTCGCGGAAGCGCGCCTTCGGCACGGCCTTGTCCTGCGCTTCGCGCTCCTCGGCCTGGCGCTTGAATGCCGGCGTTTCCTCGAGCTTCATCCGGATGTAGAGACCGATCAGGCCGAGCGGGCCCGCGATCAGGAACGGCACGCGCCAGCCCCACGACAGCAGCGCTTCCTGCGACATCGACGCCGTGAGCAGCGCGACGACGCCCGCGCCCATCACGTAGCCGATCAGCGTGCCGAACTCGAGGAAGCTGCCCATGAAGCCGCGGCGCTTGTCGGTCGAGAATTCGGCGATGAAGGTTGCGGCGCCGCCATATTCGCCGCCGGTCGAGAAGCCCTGCACGAGGCGGGCGACGAGCAGCAGCACGGGCGCCATCATGCCGATCGACGCATAGCTCGGGATCAGGCCGATCGCGAACGTGCCGACGGCCATCATGATCATCGTCATCGCGAGCACGCGCTGGCGGCCGATGCGGTCGCCGAGCGGGCCGAACACCATGCCGCCGAGCGGGCGCACGAGGAACGCGGCCGCGAACGTGCCGAAGGTCGCGAGCAGCTGCGCGGACGGGCTGCTCGACGGGAAGAACACCTTGCCGAGCGTGACGGCGATGTAGCTGTAGACGCCGAAGTCGAACCATTCCATCGCATTGCCGATGGCCATCGCGCTGACCGCGCGCTTGAGGAGGCTCTGGTCGACGACGGTAATGTCGTCGGCGGCGAGCGGGGCGCCGTCGGACGACGAGGAAGAGGCAGCGGTCGGGCTGACGTGTGTTGCGGTCAAGGTCTTGCACTCCTTTGACTGCGCCGGACGGCGGGCGTCCGACACGGTTTGCCGGCAAGCGCCGTATCGCACGCGGCGCGTCGGGGCAGGCCATTAAGCGCTTACTGCGAAAGGGGCTGCTTCGACGCGGGCCCGGCGGGCCGTCGCGACATGGCGCTCATGAAGAAGGGGCCGCGTGATGCGTGCGGCAGCCGGTGCGGACCAGGGTCCGGCGCTCCGGCAGACGCCCCGGAAGGGCGACGAAACGAGAAAAGCAGGCCCGACGGGCGCGCTTTCCTGTGGATGCAATTTCGATCGAAGCACGGCCCCGCATCACGCGGACGGACTTCTCTCAAAATCGGAATGACAGGGATTGAATGTTGAAACAGGCGACATGATAGCACGATGAGCGATGATCGTGCAAATTGCCGCGAAAGCCCCGTGTGGCGGGGCTTCGTCGGGCATAATCGGCAGCGCGTGGCAGGGCGGTCTGACCCCTTCGCGCGGCCTGATGAAGGAAGGATCCGGGATGATCGAATTGATGAAGGTCGCGGCGCTGTTCGCCGCCACCGCGCTGGCCGAAATCGTCGGCTGCTACCTGCCGTGGCTCGTGCTGAAGTCCGGCAGGCCGGTCTGGCTGCTGGCGCCCGCCGCGGTGTCGCTCGCGCTGTTCGCGTGGCTGCTGACGCTGCACCCGAGTGCGGCCGGACGCACCTATGCGGCTTATGGCGGGATGTACATCGCGGTCGCGCTCGTGTGGCTGCGCGCGGTCGACGGTGTCGCGCTGACCCGCTGGGACGCGGCCGGCGCGGCGCTCGCGCTGGCCGGGATGGCCGTCATCGCGCTGCAGCCGCGCGCGTGAGCGCACGGCCGCGGCGCGCCGGCATGAGTGACGACTTATGACGCTTCGCCGGCCGCGGCCGCCTTGCGCCACACGCAGGTGCCCTTGACCGACTTGTCGAGAGCGTCGAGCTGCGCCTGGTGCGCAGCGAGTTCGTCGTCGCTCGCGGCCAGCACCGGCAGGTCGAGCGACGCGAGCGACACGCGCTGGCCGTTCCCCGCGCCGCCGGCGGCCGCGTCGTCGTCGAGCATGTCGATCACGAGGCTGTCCTGGCCGCGCGTCATCGCGAGGTAGACCTCGGCGAGCAGTTCCGAGTCGAGCAGTGCGCCGTGCAGCGTCCGGTGCGCGTTGCTGATGCCGAAGCGGTCGCACAACGCGTCGAGCGAGTTGCGCTTGCCGGGGAACATCTGCTTCGCCTGGACGAGCGTGTCGATCACACCGCCGCAGTGCTCGGTGAACGGCGGCAGGTCGAGCCGCGCGAATTCGGCGTCGAGGAAGCCGAGGTCGAACGGCGCGTTGTGGATGATCAGCTCGGCATCCTTGACGAAGTCGCGGATCTGGTCGACGACCTCCGCGAACTTCGGCTTGTCGCTGAGGAACTCGGTCGTGAGGCCGTGCACGGCCAGTGCGCCCGGATCGCTGTCGCGCTCGGGGTTCACGTAGATGTGCAGGTTGTTGCCGGTGAGCCGCCGGTTCAGCAGCTCGACGCAGCCGATTTCGATGAGACGGTCGCCCGTGCGGGGGTTCAGGCCGGTGGTTTCGGTATCGAGAATGATCTGGCGCATATCGGAAAAATCAGCAGAAACGGGAGGGCGGTCAGGCCGCGAGCGATTCGACGCCGCGGTTCGCGAGCGCGTCCGCGCGCTCGTTCTCCGGGTGGCCGGCGTGGCCCTTGACCCAGCGCCATTCGACCTCGTGCTGCGCGACGAGCGCGTCGAGGCGCTTCCAGAGGTCGGCGTTCTTCACGGGCGTTTTCGACGCGGTGATCCAGCCCTTCTTCTTCCAGCCGTGGATCCACTCGCTGATGCCTTTCTGCACGTACTGCGAATCGGTGTGCACGATCACGCGGCACGGGCGCTTCAGCGCTTCGAGCGCGGCGATCACGCCCATCAGCTCCATGCGGTTGTTGGTCGTGTTCGGCTCGCCGCCGAACAGCTCCTTCTCGCGGTCGCCGTAGCGCAGCAGTGCGCCCCAGCCGCCGGGGCCGGGATTGCCCTTGCAGGCGCCGTCGGTATAGATGTCGATGGTGTCGGTTGTCATGAACGTTCTTGATGGGTGGTCGGGGAGGCCGCCGGCGCGAGGCCCGGTGCGAGCACGGGCTTCTTCATCCTGATCTGGCCGACGAGCCGCATGCCGCGCACGCGCTTGACGGCCGTCACCATGTAGACGGCGCCGAAGATCGGCCACCAGCGGTCGCCTGCGGCTTCCATGAAGCCGAAGCGCGCGAGCCATTGATCGGAGACGAGCGGCGGCCGGTAACAGCCGAAACGGCCGCGTTCGAGATCGAAGCCTAGCAGCTTGATCCAGTCCTTCAGCCGGATGAACGCGATCTGGTCGCGCGCGGACGGCACGAACGGCCGGTTCGCCATTTTGCCGAACGACTGCCGCATCCCCCACAGGCTGAGCGAATTGAAGCCGGTGATCACGAGCTGGCCCTCCGGCATCAGCACGCGTTCGGCCTCGCGCAGCAGGCGGTGCGGGTCGGAGGTGAATTCGAGCGTGTGCGGCATCACGATCAGGTCGACGCTCTGCGATTCGAACGGCAGGTCGAGCAGATCGCACCACGTGGTGCTGCGATCGGCCGGCGCGTGTTCCGGCGCATGCGCTTCGCGCGCCAACGGATACTGGAAGGGCGCGCTCGCGCCGCTCGCGGGGTCGAGCACGAGGCCGCGATACGGCATGCGGTTCTCGCGCAGCGCGTCGAGCTGCGGCAGCCCGAGCTGCAGCGCGTGGAATCCGAACACGTCGGACACGATGCGGTCGAGCTGCGCCTGCTCCCAGCCCAACACGTAGCGGCCGGGAGGCGAGTCGGTCCAGGCGGGCCAGTCTATAATTTGTCGATCAGACATAGCGATGATTGCGCGCCCATGAACGAGCTGGAATACGTGCCGGTACCGGCATTCGAGGACAACTACATCTGGCTCGTGTCGGACGGCAGCGAAGCGATCGCCGTCGATCCGGGCGAAGCCGCTCCGGTGCGCCGGTTTCTCTCCGAAAGAGGCTGGCGGTTGACCGCTATTTTACTCACGCACCACCATGCCGACCATGTCGGCGGTGTCGCCGCGCTGATCGACAGCCAACCGGACGACGCGCCGCTCGCAGTATACGGCCCCGCCGCCGAGGCGATCGGCGTCGTCACGCATCCGCTCGCGGGCGGCGATCGCGTGACGCTCGACGCGCCTGCGCTGTCGTTCGACGTGCTCGACGTGCCCGGCCATACGCGTGGCCACATTGCGTATTTTCAGACGGCCGGTTCAGGTGCGGCCGGCGCAGGCGCGGCCGGTTCCGGGGCCGGCTCGGGCGCGGACGTTCAACGCGCCGCAGGCAGCGGGGCGGCGGTGCCGCACGTGTTCTGCGGCGACACGCTGTTCTCGTGCGGCTGCGGCCGCCTGTTCGAAGGCACGCCCGCGCAGATGCTCGCGTCGCTCGACGCGCTCGCGGCACTGCCCGGCGACACGCGCGTGCACTGCGCGCACGAATACACGTTGTCGAACATCCGCTTCGCGCTCGCCTGCGAGCCGGGCAACACGGCGCTCGCCGCATGGCGCGACGAAGCGGCCGCGCGCCGTGCGCGCGGGGTGCCGACGCTGCCGACGACGATCGCGCACGAGCGCGCGGTGAATCCGTTCATGCGTTCCGACAGCGCCGCGATTCACGCGACGCTCGAAGCGCAGTTGCATGAAACGGTGCCGGATCGCCTTGCCGCATTCACGCTGATGCGGGAGTGGAAAAACCGGTTCCGATGACAGTTTTCGGGAGGACTCCAAAGCTCATCCGGAATCTGTAAAAATTGCTCCAAATATCAGATTTGGCAGAGTTTTCGGTGTTTTTATTGACGTGAAGCACGCACTTCCGTAGTATCGCCAGCAATTTCCAGCTGTCGGATGCCGAGATTTTCATGCGATTTTTATTGAGCGCGATGCTGGTCCTGCTGCTCGCCGCGTGTGCGAGCCAGGGGCCTGTCGCCAATTCCGCCGCCGATTCAGAGGCGGCATCCACCTACCTCCGCAAGTCAGCCACCGCCAAAGAAACCGTCGACGTCGACAAGCAGTCGGTCGGCGATCTGACCAGCGCCGACTCCGATCTGTGGGCGCGCATCCGCCGCGGTTTCCAGATGCCCGACCTGCAGACCGACCTCGTCGACATGCAGACCACCTGGTACACGCAGCGCCCGGATTACGTGCAGCGCATGACCGAGCGCTCGCAGAAGTACCTGTATCACATCGTCGAGGAGCTCGAGGCGCGCCACATGCCGACCGAGCTCGCGCTGCTGCCGTTCATCGAGTCGGCGTACAACCCGCAGGCGCTGTCGGTCGCGAAGGCGGCCGGCATGTGGCAGTTCATGCCGGGCACGGGCCGCACCTACAACCTGAAGCGGAACATGTGGCAGGACGAACGGCGCGACGTGCTCGCGTCGACGAGCGCGGCGCTCGACTACCTGTCGCGCCTGCATGACATGTTCGGCGACTGGTATCTCGCGCTGGCCGCGTACAACTGGGGCGAGGGCAACGTGCAGCGCGCGATCGCGCGCAACCAGGCGGCCGGCCTGCCGACCGACTACCTGAACCTGCGGATGCCGAACGAGACGCGCAACTACGTGCCGAAGCTGCAGGCGGTGAAGAACATCATCGCGAACCCGCAGCAGTTCGGCCTGACGCTGCCGGATATCCCGAACCACCCGTATTTCGTGACGGTCACGACGTCGCGCGATATCGACGTGACGGTCGCCGCGAAGCTCGCGAATCTATCGTCCGACGAATTCAAGTCGCTGAACCCGTCGTTCGCGAAGCCGGTGATCCTCGGCTCGACCGAGCCGCAGATCCTGCTGCCGTTCGACAACGCGTCGGCATTCGAGAAGAACCTGAAGTCGTACGACGGCAAGCTGTCGACCTGGACGACCTACACCGTCACCGAGCGCGCGCGCCCGGCGGCGATCGCCGAGAAGATCGGCGTCGACGCGGATACGCTGATGTCGGTGAACAAGATTCCGGCCGGCATGCGCCTGAAGCCCGGTTCGACGATCGTCGTGCCGCGCGGCGACGACGACGACGAGGACATCAGCGCGGACGTCGCTGAGAACGGCGTGCTGGCGATGGAGCCGGACGTGCCCGACACGCGCAAGATGCTGATCCGCGTGCGCCGCAAGCAGTCGATGGCGGCGGTCGCGAGCCGCTATGGCGTGTCGGTCGGCCAGCTGAAGGCATGGAACCGCACGCATCGCGATCTCGTGATGCCGGGGCAGGCGCTCGTGCTGCACGTGCCGGTCGGCCGCGCGGTGCCGGCCGAGCCGGGCCCGGAAAAGATCGCGACGTCGGTCGGCGGCGCGCACATCGAGCGCGCGAGCCTGTCCTCCGGCGGCAAGGCGGCGCGCGGCGCGAAGCGCGGCGCCGCGAAGGCGAAGGCTGCGCCCGCGAAGGCCGCGACGCACAAGGGCAAGAAGAAGTAAGCGAGTCGCCCGACGCGGTCGCCCGTGCCGCTTGAATGCTTTATCATCTGACAAATGTGTTCGCCGAACGCCGTCACCGAGGTGACGGCGTTTTCGTTTGTGCGCGTCGCGTCGGCTGCGCGGTACTGGAAGGAGAGGCAATGTCGCTGGTGCAGGTGAGGGTGCTCGGATTGTTCGCGACGCACTCCAGCTCGCGAGCGCGGTGTGGTACGTGTGGCCCGCGCGCGGCGCTGGCCAAGCGCACTGACACAGCGGTACGCTGGCAGGTGGGGCGGCGCCGGAATCGGGGCCGCAGCAACGGGCGACGCGCTCCGGAATCCGCGGCGCGCGGCGCCGAACGGTCGCAGGAATTGAAGATAGGGCCGTTTTCGGGCTATAATTTGAAAGTTTGTGCAGATCAACCTCGCACCCTAGCGCCTACCTCACTCACCCCGTTCATCCGCCGCACGCCGCCAGCCGGGCGACGCCGCGACAACCTGCGCCTGCGCTCGCACGCTGCGCGCCGGTTTCGCGACTCGACACCGCCGGGCGCGTGACGCAGGCCACCGCGCGCGTCCACGCAGCGCGACGCTTGTGCGGTCGGGTAGACAGGTCGGCAGCAGGGTGTTCCCCAAGGAGCCTCCCGTGTTGCCGTCTTTTTCTCCCGCTTTGCTCGCACTTGCCGACGGCACGGTCTTTCGTGGTCATTCGATCGGGGCCGTCGGCCATACGATCGGCGAAGTCGTGTTCAACACCGCGATCACCGGTTATCAGGAAATCCTGACTGACCCGAGCTACGCGCGCCAGATCGTCACGCTCACCTATCCGCATATCGGCAACGTCGGCGTCAACGCCGAGGACGTCGAAGCCACGAAAGTCCATGCCGCCGGCCTGATCGTTCGCGATCTGCCCACGCTCGCGTCGAACTTCCGCATGGACCGCACGCTCGGCGACTACCTGCGCGACGAAGGCGTCGTCGCGATCGCCGGCATCGATACCCGCAAGCTGACCCGCATCCTGCGCGACAAGGGCGCGCAGAACGGCTGCATTCTCGCGGGCTCGGATGACGAAGCGAAGGCGATCGAGCTCGCGCGCTCGTTCCCGGGCCTCGCCGGCATGGATCTCGCGAAGGTCGTGTCCACCACGAAGCCGTTCGAGTGGAAGCAGAGCGAATGGAAGCTCGGCAGCGGCTACGGGATGCAGGAAGCGCCGAAGTACCGCGTCGTCGCGTACGACTTCGGCGTCAAGTACAACATCCTGCGCATGCTCGCCGAGCGCGGCTGCCACGTGACGGTGCTGCCCGCACAGGCGAGCGCGGCGGAAGCGCTCGCGCTGAATCCGGACGGCATCTTCCTGTCGAACGGCCCCGGCGACCCGGAGCCGTGCGACTACGCGATCGCGGCCGCGAAGGAATTCATCGAGCGCGGCGTGCCGACCTTCGGCATCTGCCTCGGCCACCAGATCATGGGTCTCGCGGTCGGCGCGAAGACGCTGAAGATGAAGACGGGCCACCACGGCGCGAACCACCCGGTCAAGGATCTCGGCGATGGCCGCGTCGTGATCACGTCGCAGAACCACGGCTTCGCGGTCGACGCCGACTCGCTGCCGGCCAATGCGCGCGCGACGCACGTGTCGCTGTTCGACGGCACGCTGCAGGGCTTCGAGCTGACCGACAAGCCGGCATTCTGCTTCCAGGGCCACCCGGAAGCGTCGCCGGGCCCGCACGACATCGGCTATCTGTTCGACCGCTTCACCGCGCTGATGGACGCGGCGAAGCAGCGCAGCGCCTAACTCACTGAAGCGCAGGAGGCTCGCATCATGTTCGGTCATGCACTCGGCATCACGGATCTCTGGACCTACGTGTTCGGCGTGATCTTCATCATCCTGCTGCCGGGGCCGAATTCGATGTACGTGCTGTCGCTCGCGGCGCAGCGCGGCGTGAAGGCCGGCTATCGCGCGGCCTGCGGCGTGTTCCTCGGCGACACCGTGCTGATGGTGCTGTCCGCGGCCGGCGTCGCATCGCTGCTGAAGGCGAATCCGCTGCTGTTCTCCGTCGTCAAGTACGGCGGCGCCGCGTATCTGCTCTACATCGGCACCGGCATGCTGCGCGGCGCGTGGCGCAAGCTGCGCGCGCCGGCCGACGGCGTGGTCGATGCAGCCGCCGGTGCGCCGCGCGCGGTCGACGGCGAGCGGTCTTTCGACAAGCCGTTCCGCAAGGCGCTGATCGTGAGCCTCCTGAATCCGAAGGCGATCCTGTTCTTCATCTCGTTCTTCATCCAGTTCGTCGACCCGGCGTTCCCGCATCCCGCGCTGCCGTTCTTCGTGCTCGGGGCGATCGCGCAGTGCGCGAGCTTCGTGTACCTGAGCACGCTGATCTTCGCGGGTGCGCGGCTCGCCGAGCATTTTCGCCGCCGCCGCAAGCTCGCGGCAGGTGCGGCGAGCAGCGTGGGCGGCCTGTTCATCGGCTTCTCCGTGAAGCTTGCGCTCGCGACGATGGGCTGAGCGCAGCCGGCCGCCACACGACAACGATTACTTATTGAATTCACCAGCCATGCCAAAACGCACAGACATCAAGAGCATCCTCATCATCGGCGCCGGCCCGATCATCATCGGCCAGGCGTGCGAGTTCGACTATTCGGGCGCGCAGGCATGCAAGGCGTTGCGTGAGGAGGGCTACAAGGTCGTCCTCGTCAACAGCAACCCGGCGACGATCATGACCGACCCGAACACGGCCGACGTGACCTACATCGAGCCGATCACGTGGGAAGTCGTCGCGCGCATCATCGAGAAGGAGCGCCCGGACGCGATCCTGCCGACGATGGGCGGCCAGACCGCGCTGAACTGCGCGCTCGACCTCCATCACCACGGCGTGCTCGAGAAGTTCGGCGTCGAGCTGATCGGCGCGTCGCCGGAAGCGATCGACAAGGCGGAAGACCGCCAGAAGTTCAAGGACGCGATGACCAAGATCGGTCTCGGCTCCGCGAAGTCGGGCGTCGCGCATTCGATGGAAGAAGCGACGAAGGTGCACGCCGAAATCATGGCGGCCACCGGCGGCAGCGGCTATCCGGTCGTGATCCGCCCGTCGTTCACGCTCGGCGGCTCGGGCGGCGGCATCGCGTACAACCGCGAGGAGTTCGAAGAAATTTGCCGGCGCGGCCTCGACCTGTCGCCCACGCGCGAGCTGCTGATCGAAGAGTCGCTGCTCGGCTGGAAGGAATACGAGATGGAAGTCGTGCGCGACCGCGCCGACAACTGCATCATCGTCTGCTCGATCGAGAACCTCGACCCGATGGGCGTGCACACCGGCGACTCGATCACGGTCGCGCCCGCGCAGACGCTCACCGACAAGGAATACCAGATCCTGCGTAACGCATCGCTCGCGGTGCTGCGCGAGATCGGCGTCGACACGGGCGGCTCGAACGTGCAGTTCTCGATCAACCCGAAGGACGGCCGCATGGTCGTGATCGAGATGAACCCGCGCGTGTCGCGTTCGTCGGCGCTCGCATCGAAGGCGACCGGCTTCCCGATCGCGAAGGTCGCGGCGAAGCTGGCCGTCGGCTACACGCTCGACGAGCTGAAGAACGAGATCACCGGCGGCCAGACGCCGGCGTCGTTCGAGCCGACGATCGACTACGTCGTCACGAAGATCCCGCGCTTCGCGTTCGAGAAATTCCGCGAAGCGGATTCGCGCCTGACGACGCAGATGAAGTCGGTTGGCGAAGTGATGGCGATCGGCCGCACGTTCCAGGAGTCGTTCCAGAAGGCGCTGCGCGGCCTCGAAGTCGGCGTCGACGGTCTCGACGAGAAGTCGACCGACCGCGACGAGATCGCGATCGAGATCCACGAGCCGGGCCCGGACCGCATCTGGTATGTCGGCGATGCGTTCCGCATCGGCATGACGGCCGAGGAAATCTTCGCGGAGACCGCGATCGACCCGTGGTTCCTCGCGCAGATCGAGCAGATCATCCTGAAGGAAAAGGCGCTCGCGGGCCGCACGGTCGCGTCGCTGTCGTTCGACGAGCTGCGCTACCTGAAGCAGAGCGGCTTCTCCGACCGCCGCCTCGCGAAGCTGCTCGGCGCGACGCCGGCCGACGTGCGCGCGCGCCGTCTCGAGCTGAACGTGCGCCCGGTCTACAAGCGCGTCGACACCTGCGCGGCCGAGTTCGCGACGAAGACGGCCTACATGTACTCGACCTACGAGGACGAGTGCGAGGCGCAGCCGACCGACAACAAGAAGATCATGGTGCTGGGCGGCGGCCCGAACCGGATCGGCCAGGGCATCGAGTTCGACTACTGCTGCGTGCACGCGGCGCTCGCGATGCGCGAGGACGGTTATGAAACCATCATGGTCAACTGCAACCCGGAAACGGTGTCGACCGACTATGACACGTCCGACCGCCTGTACTTCGAGCCGCTGACGCTTGAGGACGTCCTCGAGATCGTCGACAAGGAAAAGCCGGTCGGCGTGATCGTCCAGTACGGCGGCCAGACGCCGCTGAAGCTTGCGCTCGATCTCGAGGCGCATGGCGTGCCGATCGTCGGCACGTCGCCGGACATGATCGACGCGGCCGAAGACCGCGAGCGCTTCCAGAAGCTGCTGCAGGACCTCGGCCTGCGCCAGCCGCCGAACCGCACCGCGCGCGCCGAAGACGAAGCGCTCGCGCTGGCGGCCGAAATCGGCTATCCGCTCGTCGTGCGTCCGTCGTACGTGCTGGGCGGCCGCGCGATGGAAATCGTCCACGAGCCGCGCGACCTCGAGCGCTACATGCGCGAGGCCGTGAAGGTGTCGAACGATTCGCCGGTGCTGCTCGACCGCTTCCTGAACGACGCGATCGAGTGCGACGTCGACTGCATCTGCGACGGCGAAGCCGTGTTCATCGGCGGCGTGATGGAGCACATCGAGCAGGCGGGCGTTCACTCGGGCGACTCGGCATGCTCGCTGCCGCCGTACTCGCTGTCGAAGGAAACCGTCGCCGAGCTGAAGCGCCAGACGGGCGCGATGGCGAAGGCGCTGAACGTGGTGGGCCTGATGAACGTGCAGTTCGCGATCCAGCAGGTCCCGCAGGCCGATGGCTCGAAGGAAGACATCATCTACGTGCTGGAAGTGAACCCGCGCGCGTCGCGCACGGTGCCGTACGTGTCGAAGGCAACGAGCCTGCCGCTCGCGAAGATCGCCGCGCGCGCGATGGTCGGCCAGAAGCTCGCGCAGCAGGGCGTGACGAAGGAAGTCGAGCCGCCGTACTTCAGCGTGAAGGAAGCGGTGTTCCCGTTCGTGAAGTTCCCGAGCGTCGACCCGGTGCTCGGGCCGGAGATGCGTTCGACCGGTGAAGTGATGGGCGTCGGCCAGACGTTTGGCGAGGCACTGTTCAAGTCGCAGCTCGCGGCCGGCTCGCGTCTGCCCGAGTCGGGCACGGTGTTGCTGACCGTGATGGACGCGGACAAGCCGAAGGCGGTCGAAGTCGCGCGCATGCTGCACGACCTCGGCTACCCGATCGTCGCGACCAAGGGCACGGCTGCCGCGATCGAAGCGGCCGGCGTGCCGGTGAAGGTCGTCAACAAGGTGAAGGACGGCCGTCCGCACATCGTCGACATGATCAAGAACGGCGAGATCGCGCTCGTGTTCACGACCGTCGACGAGACGCGCCAGGCGATCGCCGACTCGCGTTCGATCCGGATGAGCGCGCAGGCGCACAAGGTCACGTACTACACGACGATGTCGGGCGCGCGCGCGGCAGTCGAAGGCTTGCGCTACCTGAAGGATCTGGAAGTCTATGATTTACAAGGTCTTCACGCTCGCCTAAACTAAGCAGTCAGTTACCTGTCGAAGCAATACGTGCCGCGATTAAGCGGCGTTCCCGGTGTTTCGGGAATGCGCTTAATCGCGGTGATTTTTTTTATAGCCGTTTTTAGCGATTGACCGTTTATGAGCACCATTCCGTTGACAAAGCGTGGCGCAGAACTCCTGCGCGATGAATTGCAGCGCCTCAAGTCCGTCGAGCGGCCGGCCGTGATCAACGCGATCGCGGAGGCTCGCGCGCAGGGCGACCTGTCCGAAAACGCAGAATACGACGCCGCCAAGGAAAAGCAGGGCTTCATCGAGGGCCGCATCGCGGAACTCGAGTCGAAGCTGTCGGCTGCGCAGGTGATCGATCCGACCGTGCTCGACGCCGACGGCCGCGTGGTCTTCGCGGCGACGGTCGAACTCGAGGATCTCGAGTCGGGCGACACCGTCAAGTACCAGATCGTCGGCGATGACGAAGCCAACATCGATCACGGCCTGATCTCGGTCAGCTCGCCGATCGCACGCGCGCTGATCGGCAAATCCGAAGGCGACGTCGCGGCCGTGCAGGCACCGAGCGGCGTGCGCGAGTACGAAATCATCTCGGTCAGCTACATCTGAGGCGGGGCGACACGATGCCGCACCGCGTGTTCCGGTTGCTGTCGACCATCTGGGTCGGCAGCCTGCTGACGATCGGGTATGCGGTCGCGCCCGTGCTGTTCAGGACGCTCGAGCGGATGACGGCCGGCTCGGTCGCGGCGCAGCTGTTTCGCATCGAGGCGATTCTCGGTGTCGTGTGCGGCGTGCTGTTGCTCGTGCTGTCGAACCAGCAGGTGCGGCGCGGCTGCGACGAGTATCGCCGCGTGCGCTGGATTCTCGCGACGATGGTCGGCTGCGTGCTGATCGGGTATTTCGCGCTGCAGCCGTTCATGAACGCGCTGCGCGTGGCCGCGATGGACGCGGGCACCGATATCGCGAACTCGCCGTATGCGAGCCGCTTCGGGATGCTGCACGGCGTCTCGAGCCTGTTCTACCTGGTCGAGAGCGTGCTCGGGCTGATGCTGATCTGGCGGTTGCCGGCGCGCGACGCGTGAACGCCGCGGCGGCCGGCAGGCGCCGGCCGCGATGCGCGGGCCGGGCGCCGGACGGGCTTACTTGTCCTGGAACGGCCGCTTGGTGCTCGCCTGGCGCTTTTTCGCGCGCTTGACGTTGCCGCCGGCGGTCACGCGCTCGTTGCCGCGCACCGTCACCTTTTGCGGCCGCGGCCGGCGCACGGGGCTCGCGTTCGGCGACACCTTGACGACCTTGACGACGCGCGGCGCGCGGCCTTTCTTGTCGTCGGCGGCTTCGGCCGCGCTCGGCAGCGTGCCGGCGGCACGGCGGCCACGGGCCGGCGCTGCGGCGGCGGCCTCGGGCTTCCAGATCACGAGCAGCTTGCCAATGTGCTGGATCGGCGCGGCGTTCAGCCGGTCGCAGATCTCGTCGTAGATCGCGATGCGCGCGTCGCGCTCGTCGCCGAACACGCGGATCTTGATCAACTGGTGCGCATCGAGGTGCACCTTGATTTCCTTCAGGACCGCGTCGGTGAGCCCTTCGGCGCCGATCAGCACGACGGGCTTGAGCGCATGGGCTTCGGAGCGCAGCGCGGAGCGCTCGGCGGGAGTAAGCGAAAGGGCTGGCATGGAATGTCGAATTCAAAATAAGGGCGCGCAACACGGACAACTACCGCGTCAGCCGCGCGCCGAAAACCACGTAAAATCGCGGCTTGGGCCCGTTGGGGCCGCAGCCGCGCGAAGAAGACGCGTATTATCCGCCAAAAGCGCGGCTTCACGAAGCAAATGGCAGTAATCTCTCTCTCGAATGGCAAAGAACCGCTTCAACCAGCACTGGCTGCACGACCACATCAACGACCCGTACGTCAAAATGGCGCAACGGGAGGGCTATCGCGCGCGCGCCGCGTACAAGCTGAAGGAAATCGACGAACAGGACAAGCTGATCCGACCCGGCCAGGTGATCGTCGACCTGGGCGCCGCGCCCGGCAGCTGGAGCCAGTACGCGCGCAACAAGCTCGCGCAGGGCAGGAAACGCGACACGGTGCGCGAAGGCGGCATCGACGGCACGATCGTCGCGCTCGACATGCTGCCGATGGAGCCGATCTCCGACGTGCACTTCATCCAGGGCGACTTTCGCGAGGACGCGGTGCTGCATCAACTCGAGGACGTTCTCGAAGGCCGGCCGGTGGACCTTGTAATTTCCGACATGGCCCCCAACCTGTCGGGGGTCGCGTCTGCGGATGCGGCACGCATCGAGCACGTGTGCGATCTGGCGCTCGAATTCGCGCAGAATCATCTGAAGCCGGATGGCGCGCTGCTGGTGAAATGTTTTCACGGCAGCGGCTATAGCCAGATCGTCGAGAAATTCAAGCAGCAGTTCAAGGTTGTCGCGCCGCGCAAGCCCAAGGCGTCCCGCGACAAATCGTCCGAAACGTTCATCTTGGGGCGGCACCTGAAGCATCCGCGCTGACGCGGAAGTCGGGGGCCGCAAACGGGCTCCGGCCCTTGCCAGACAAGCCGTTCGCTATCGCAACGGTTGTCAATGCTTATGGCGGGGGTGGTCGGACTGGATTAGAATGCCTGAGGGGCGCCGCAAGGAAAATGTAGGCGCTCGTCTACGAGTGAAGGAGTGGTGCTTTGAACAACAATATGTTTTCGAAGGCAGCAGTGTGGCTGGTGATCGCACTGGTGCTGTTTACGGTGTTCAAGCAGTTCGACAAGCCCCGCGTCCAGGAAGGCGTGTCCTATTCGCAGTTCATGGACGACGCCAAGAACGGCAAGGTCAAGAATGTCGTCGTGCAGGGGCGCAACCTCACCGTCACTCCGGCTGATGGCCAGAAATACCAGATCGTGTCGCCCGGCGACATCTGGATGGTCGGCGATCTGATGAAGTATGGCGTGCAGGTCAGCGGCAAGGCCGACGACGAGCCGAACGCGCTGATGTCCGCGCTGTATTACCTCGGGCCGACGATCCTGATCATCGGCTTCTGGTTCTACATGATGCGGCAGATGCAGGGAGGCGGCAAAGGCGGCGCATTCTCGTTCGGCAAGTCGCGCGCGCGGCTGATCGACGAGAACAACAACGCGGTCAACTTCTCCGACGTCGCGGGCTGCGACGAAGCGAAGGAAGAAGTGTCCGAGCTCGTCGACTTCCTGCGCGATCCGCAGAAATTCCAGAAACTCGGCGGCCGCATTCCGCGCGGCGTGCTGCTGGTCGGCCCTCCGGGTACCGGCAAGACGCTGCTCGCCCGCGCGATCGCGGGTGAAGCGAAGGTGCCGTTCTTCAGCATCTCGGGTTCCGACTTCGTCGAAATGTTCGTCGGCGTCGGCGCGGCCCGCGTGCGCGACATGTTCGAGCAGGCGAAGAAGCACGCGCCGTGCATCGTGTTCATCGACGAAATCGACGCGGTCGGCCGCCATCGCGGCGCCGGCATGGGCGGCGGCAACGACGAGCGCGAGCAGACGCTGAACCAGATGCTCGTCGAGATGGACGGCTTCGAAGCGAATTCGGGCGTGATCGTGATCGCCGCGACCAACCGTTCCGACGTGCTCGACAAGGCGCTGCTGCGTCCGGGCCGTTTCGACCGCCAGGTCTACGTCGGCCTGCCGGACATCCGCGGCCGCGAGCAGATCATGCGCGTGCACCTGCGCAAGGTGCCGATCGCGAACGACGTCGACGCGGCAGTCATTGCGCGCGGCACGCCGGGCTTCTCGGGTGCGGATCTCGCAAACCTCGTCAACGAAGCCGCGCTGTTCGCGGCGCGCCGCGGCAAGCGGATCGTCGAGATGCAGGACTTCGAGGACGCGAAGGACAAGATCTTCATGGGGCCGGAGCGCAAGTCGGCCGTGATCCGCGAGGAAGCGAAGCGCGCGACCGCGTACCACGAGTCCGGTCACGCGGTGATCGCGAAGCTGCTGCCGAAGGCCGATCCGGTGCACAAGGTCACGATCATCCCGCGCGGCCGTGCGCTGGGCGTTACGTGGCAACTGCCCGAGCATGACAACGAGACGTATTCGAAGGATTACCTGCTCGACCGCCTGGCGATCCTGTTCGGTGGCCGCGTGGCCGAGGAACTGTTCCTGGACCTGATCAGCACCGGTGCTTCGGACGACTTCAACAAGGCGACGCAGACCGCACGCGCGATGGTTGCCCGCTTCGGCATGACCGACGCGCTCGGGCCGATGGTCTATGTCGACGACGAGAACGACTCGGGCCCGTTCGGCCGCGGCTTTACGCGGACGATCTCCGAGGCGACGCAGCAGAAGGTCGATTCGGAAATCCGCCGCGTGCTCGACGAGCAGTACAGCCTCGCTCGCCGCCTGCTCGACGAGAACCGCGACAAGGTCGAGGCGATGACCGCCGCGCTGATGGAGTGGGAAACGATCGACGCCGATCAGATCAACGACATCATGGAAGGCCGTCCGCCGCGCTCGCCGAAGAGCTCGCCGACCATCGGCAGCGATCCGTCGTCGGGCGGTACCGGGGCCGAGGTCAAGCCGGGCAGCGCAACGGCGCCTGCTTCGCCGGCATAATTTCCGCTTGCCGCCGTTCACGGGCTGGTGTGGCTTCACACCGGCCCGTTTTGCATTCATTCACGCTCGTTGCTCGTGTCCGATTCCGCCTCCCCGTCATTCATTCCCGCGCCGCTCCAGTGCGGCCGCTTCACGCTGACGTTCGAACGTCCGCTCGTCATGGGCATCCTCAACGCGACGCCCGATTCGTTTTCCGATGGTGGCCGCTTCGTTGCCCGCGACGATGCGCTGCGGCAGGCCGAGCGGATGATTGCCGAAGGGGCCGACATTCTCGACATCGGCGGCGAATCGACACGGCCCGGCGCGCCGCCGGTGCTGCTCGACGAAGAGCTCGCGCGCGTGATTCCGCTGATCGAAGCATTGCGGCCGCTGAACGTGCCGCTGTCGATCGATACCTACAAGCCGGCCGTGATGCGCGCGGCGCTGGCCGCCGGCGCGGACCTGATCAACGACATCTGGGGCTTTCGCCAGCCGGGTGCGATCGAGGCCGTGCGCGACGGCAACAGCGGGCTGTGCGCGATGCACATGCTCGGCGAGCCGCAGACGATGCAGGTGCTCGAGCCCGACTATCGCGATGTGGTCATCGACGTTCGGGACTTCCTTGCCGCGCGTGCGCAGGCACTGATGGACGCGGGCGTCGCGCCGGAGCGGATCTGCGTCGATCCGGGCTTCGGGTTCGGCAAGGCCGTCGTCGAACATAACTATGCGCTGCTCGCCGCATTGCCGCAGACGACGCCTGCGCGGCCCGACGGTCGGCCCTATCCGATTCTCGCGGGCATGTCGCGCAAATCGATGCTCGGCGCGGTGATCGGCGGCAAGCCGCCGATGGAGCGCGTCGCAGCGAGCGTCGCGGCCGCGCTGTGCGCAGTGGAGCGGGGCGCCGCAATCGTGCGCGTGCACGACGTCGCGCCGACCGTCGACGCGCTGAAAATCTGGGAGGCCGTGCGGGAAGCCGCGCGGCATAGATAAGTCAGAACGAGGAGGAAACTGCTTTATGGGACGTCGATATTTCGGCACGGACGGCATTCGCGGCACGGTCGGTGAAGCGCCGATCACGCCCGATTTTGTGTTGCGGCTTGGCTACGCGGCCGGCAAGGTGCTGGCAGGCTCGGCCGACGCCGCATCGGGCGCGCGCCCGACGGTACTGATCGGCAAGGACACGCGCGTGTCGGGCTACATGCTCGAGGCTGCGCTGGAGGCGGGCTTTTCCGCGGCGGGCGTCGACGTGATGCTGGCCGGCCCGATGCCGACACCGGGCGTCGCGTACCTGACGCGTGCGCTGCGCCTGGCGGCGGGCGTCGTGATCAGCGCGTCGCACAACCCGTATCACGACAACGGCATCAAGTTCTTCTCCGCGGACGGCAACAAGCTGCCCGACGAGACCGAAGCCGCGATCGAGGCATGGCTCGCGAAGCCGCTCGAATGCGCGCCGTCCGACGGGCTTGGCAAGGCGCGCCGTCTCGACGATGCGGCCGGCCGCTACATCGAATTCTGCAAGAGCACGTTCCCGGCGGCGTTCGACCTGCGCGGGATGAAGCTCGTGATCGACTGCGCGCATGGCGCCGCATACCAGATTGCGCCGCACGTGTTCCACGAGCTGGGTGCGGACGTGATTCCGATCGGCGTTGCGCCGAACGGCTTCAACATCAATGACGGTGTCGGCGCGACCGCACCCGACGCGCTGGTACGCGCGGTGCGTGCGAACCACGCCGATCTCGGCATTGCGCTCGACGGCGACGCGGACCGCCTGCAGGTCGTCGATGCGTCCGGCCGGCTGTTCAACGGCGACGAGCTGCTCTACGTGCTGGTCAAGGACCGTATTGCAACTAACGGTCAAGTCGAAGGGGCCGTTGGAACGCTGATGACGAATCTCGCCGTCGAAGTCGCGCTGCAGCGCGAGGGCGTGCAGTTCGTGCGCGCGGCGGTCGGCGACCGCTACGTGCTCGAGCAGCTGCGCGAACGCGGCTGGCAACTGGGGGCGGAAGGGTCCGGTCACATCCTGTCGCTCGACCGGCATACGACCGGCGACGGCATCGTGTCGGCGCTGCTGGTGCTGGCCGCGCTGAAGCGCAGCGGCCTCACGCTCGCCCAGTTGCTCGACGGCGTGACGCTGTTCCCGCAGAAGCTGATCAACGTGCGGATGAAGCCGGGTTCGGACTGGAAGGGCAATGTATCGATCCGCACGGCGATCGACGATGCGGAGAAGGCGCTGGCCGGCAGCGGCCGCGTGCTGATTCGCGCGTCGGGCACGGAGCCCGTGCTGCGCGTGATGGTCGAGGCCCAGCAGGTTGCGGACGCGAACCGTCATGCAGAGGCGATCGCCGACGTGGTCCGCGCGGCGACGGCCTGATCCCGGATCCCTGATCCCGAATCGCGGGCAGGGCGGCGCGCATCCTGTTGCTGCGCCGTCCGTGCCCGCCGCCGGCGTGCCGGCGTGCCGGCGGTGGTGGGGTACAATCCGCCCGCGATCATCGCAGCGGCGCCAGGCCGCCCGCGCATTTCGCCTTTCCTTTTCCGGCATTTCTTGCCTACTCTGGCTGTGCCAGCGCGTTCCCGGCACACCCGATCCCCGTCCGCAGTAACCTTTCAGGCAGTCATGTTACTGTCACGCCAGTTTCATCGATTGTCACAGTACTGTCATGAGCACCCCCTAACCTTCGCGGTGCCGTAGTCATCCGCTCACACTCTGGAGGTCTCATGAAATTGATGCAAACCGCGATTGCCGGCCTGGCTGGCGCGCTTTTCGCCGTCGCCGCACATGCAGCCGACATCACGGGCGCAGGCAGCACGTTCGCCATGCCGATCTATACGAAATGGGCTGCCGATTACCAGCAGGCCGGCGGTGCGAAGGTCAACTACCAGGGCATCGGCTCGTCGGGCGGCCTGAAGCAGATCAACGCGAAGACGGTCGATTTTGCCGGTTCGGACGCACCGCTGAAGGACGAGGATCTCGCGAAGGAAGGCCTGTTCCAGTTCCCGACGGTGGTCGGCGGCGTGGTGCCGGTCGTCAACGTGCCGGGCGTGAAGGCAGGTGAACTGACGCTGTCGGGCCCGGTGCTCGGCGACATCTACCTCGGCAAGATCAAGAAGTGGAACGACCCGGCGATCGCCGCGCTGAACCCGAAGGTCAAGCTGCCGGATACCGACATCGCGGTCGTTCGCCGTGCTGACGGCTCGGGTACGAGCTTCATCTGGACGAACTACCTGTCGAAGGTCAACGACGAGTGGAAGTCGAAGGTCGGCGAAGGCACGACGGTCAACTGGCCGACCGGCACGGGCGGCAAGGGCAACGACGGCGTCGCGGCATTCGTGCAGCGCCTGCCGGGCGCGATCGGCTACGTCGAGTGGGCGTACGCGAAGAAGAACAGCATGGTCTACACCGCGCTGAAGAATTCGACGGGCACGGTGGTCGAGCCGAAGACGGAAACCTTCAAGGCCGCTGCTGCCGGCGCGAACTGGTCGAAGTCGTTCTACCAGATCCTGACGAACCAGCCGGGCAAGGAAGCATGGCCGGTCGTCGGCGCGACGTTCGTGCTGCTGCATGCGAAGCAGGACAAGCCGGAGCAGGGCGCGGAAACGCTGAAGTTCTTCGGCTGGGCGTTCAAGAACGGCGAGAAGGCGGCTGACAGCCTCGACTACATCTCGCTGCCGCCGGCGGTCGAAGCGGAAATCCGCAAGCAGTGGAAGACCAAGGTGACGGACGCAGCGGGCAAGCCGGTCGCCGCGGAGTAAGGTAAGCGTTACAGCGGTTCGCTGCCCGGCCGAGCTGGCCGGGCAGTGCGTGCGGTAAGGCCGGGCGTCACGGCGTCCGGCATTCAAAAAACAGGCAACCATGTCTGACATCCCATACGTGTCTTCCCGCTCCGGTGACGGTGCGCAGCAACGCGCGCCGAGCCGCATCGGGGACATCCTGTTCGGCGGCCTCGCCTGGCTCGCCGCGATCGTGACGCTGTTGCTGCTCGGCGGCATCATCGTCTCGCTGATCATCTCGTCGATGCCGACCATCCAGAAGTTCGGCCTCGGCTTTCTCTGGCAGTCCGAATGGGACCCCAATTCGGATGTCTACGGCGCGCTCGTGCCGATCTACGGCACGATCGTGACGTCGGTGATCGCACTGGTGATCGCCGTGCCCGTCAGCTTCGGTATCGCGCTGTTCCTCACCGAGCTGTCGCCCGTCTGGCTGCGTCGTCCGCTCGGCATCGCGATCGAGCTGCTCGCTGCGATCCCGTCGATCGTCTACGGGATGTGGGGCCTGCTCGTGTTCGCGCCGATCTTCGCGACCTATTTCCAGAAACCGATCGGCCGCCTGTTCGACGGCGTGCCGGTGCTCGGTACGCTGTTCGCCGGCCCGCCGATCGGCATCGGCATTCTCGCCGCCGGCGTGATTCTCGCGATCATGATCATTCCGTACATCGCTTCGGTGATGCGCGACGTGTTCGAGGTCACCCCCGTGCTGCTGAAGGAATCGGCATACGGGATCGGCTGCACGACCTGGGAAGTGATGTGGAAGATCGTGCTGCCCTATACGAAGACCGGCGTGATCGGCGGCGTGATGCTCGGCCTCGGCCGCGCACTCGGCGAAACGATGGCGGTCACGTTCGTGATCGGCAACACGAACCTGCTCGACAACGTTTCGCTGTTCTCGCCGGGCAACAGCATCACGTCGGCGCTCGCTAACGAGTTTGCCGAAGCGTCGCCCGGCCTGCATACGTCCGCGCTGATGGAACTGGGCCTGATCCTGTTCGTGATCACGTTCATCGTGCTGGCCATTTCCAAACTGCTGCTGCTGCGCCTCGAGAAAGGAGAGGGCAAGAAATGAGCGAGCCCGTGATGAATTTCCCCGGACCGGACGGCGCCGTGCTCGACGCGATGCGCAGCCGCCTGCAGCGCAAGCGCAAGATCGTCAACGGGATCGCGCTTACCGCATCGCTCGGCGCGATGGCGTTCGGCCTGATGTGGCTCGTGTGGATCCTCTACACGACGCTGCACCTCGGCATCGGCGGCCTGTCGCTGCAAATGTTCACCGAATCGACCCCGCCGCCGAACACACCGGGTGGCGGCCTCGCGAACGCGATCGTCGGCAGCCTGATGCTGGTCGGCTTCGGCACGCTGGTCGGTACGCCGATCGGCGTCCTCGCGGGCGTGTACCTCGCCGAATACGGGCAGAAGAACCTGCTCGCGAGCACGGTTCGTTTCATCAACGACATCCTGCTGTCGGCGCCGTCGATCGTCGTGGGCCTGTTCGTCTACGCGATCGTCGTCGCGAAGTCGGGCCGCTTCTCCGGCTGGGCCGGCGTGATCGCACTCGCACTGCTGCAGATCCCGATCGTGATCCGCACGACCGAGAACATGCTGAAGCTCGTGCCGAACGCGCTGCGCGAAGCGGCCTTCGCGCTCGGTACGCCGAAGTGGCGGATGGTGCTGAAGATCACGCTGCGCGCGTCGATGGGCGGCATCATCACGGGCGTGCTGCTCGCAGTCGCGCGGATCGCCGGCGAGACGGCGCCGCTGCTGTTTACCGCGCTGTCGAACCAGTTCTTCTCGTGGGACATGAGCCAGCCGATGGCCAACCTGCCCGTCACGATCTTCAAGTTCGCGATGAGCCCGTTCGCGGAATGGCAGTCGCTCGCATGGGCGGGCGTGTTCCTGATTACGCTCGGGGTGCTCGGACTCAACATCCTGGCGCGCTCGATCTTCTCGAAACAGTAACGGCGGAGCAATCCGATGAATATGGCAGAGAGCCACCTGAATCCCATCGAACGCGTCGCCGCACCGGCTGGTACGCAGGGCGCCGCGGACGGCCGTCCGCTCGAGCCGCTGGACGCGAAGATCGAAGTCAACAACCTCAACTTCTTCTACAACAAGTTCCACGCGCTGAAGAACATCAACATGCGCATTCCCGAAGGCAAGGTGACCGCGTTCATCGGCCCGTCGGGTTGCGGCAAGTCGACGCTGCTGCGCACGTTCAACAAGATGTTTGCGCTCTATCCGGAGCAGCGCGCCGAAGGCGAGATCCTGATGGACGGCGAGAACCTGCTGACGACGAAGCGCGACATCTCGCTGCTGCGTGCGCGAATCGGCATGGTGTTCCAGAAGCCGACGCCGTTCCCGATGTCGATCTACGACAACATCGCGTTCGGCGTGAAGATGTTCGAGAAGCTCACGCGTTCGGAAATGGACGACCGCGTCGAGTGGGCGCTGACGAAGGCCGCGCTGTGGAACGAAGTGAAGGACAAGCTCGGCCAGAGCGGCTACGGCCTCTCGGGTGGCCAGCAGCAGCGTCTGTGCATCGCGCGCGGCATCGCGATCCGTCCGGAAGTGCTGCTGCTCGACGAGCCGTGCTCGGCGCTCGACCCGATCTCGACGGGCCGCATCGAAGAGCTGATCGCGGAGCTGAAGAGCGACTATACGGTCGTGATCGTCACGCACAACATGCAGCAGGCGGCGCGCTGCTCGGATTTCACGGCCTACATGTACCTGGGCGAACTGATCGAATTCGGCGAGACCGAGAAGATCTTCATCAAGCCGGTACGCAAGGAAACGGAAGACTACATCACCGGCCGCTTCGGTTGATGACGGAGAACAACAGCCATGTCGGATAAACATTTGTCGAGCCAGTTCGACGCCGATCTCAATGCCGTGTCGTCGAAGGTGCTCGAGATGGGCGGGCTCGTCGAGGCGCAGATCATCGGCGCGATGCACGCGCTCAACGAATTCGACCGCGATGCGGCCGAGAAGGTGATCGCGAACGAAGACATCCTGAACGCGATGGAAGTCGACATCGACCAGGAGTGCGGCAACATCATCGCGCTGCGCCAGCCTGCCGCGCGCGACCTGCGTCTTTTGATGTCGATTTCGAAAACGATTACGAACCTCGAGCGCGCCGGCGACGAGGCGGAGAAGATCGCGAAGCGCGTGCGCCGCCTGGTCGACGAGCCGGCCGCGCGCGCGGTCAACATCGCCGAGATCAAGGTGTCCGGCGAGATGGCCGTGACGATTCTGCGCCGCGCGCTCGATGCGTTCGCGCGTCTCGACACGGTCGCCGCCGCGCAGATCGTCAAGGACGACAAGGAAATCGACCAGGAATTCCGCGCGTTCGTGCGCAAGCTCGTGTCGTACATGCAGGAAGACCCGCGCACGATCTCGGTCGGCCTCGAGTACCTGTTCATCGCGAAGGCGATCGAACGGATCGGCGACCACGCGAAGAACCTCGCCGAATTCATCATCTACATCGTGAAGGGCACCGACGTGCGGCACCAGCCGCGCGACACGCTCGATCGCGAAGCCAATAGTTAACACGTCTCCGTTCAGGACGGACAACGAGGTGCCGATGCCCAGCAACATTCTCGTCATCGAAGACGAACCCGCGATTTCCGAGCTGATCTCGGTGAATCTCCAGCATGCCGGACACTGCCCGATCCGCGCGTACAACGCGGAGCAGGCGGCGAACCTGATCAGCGACGTGCTGCCCGATCTCGTGCTGCTCGACTGGATGCTGCCGGGCAAGTCCGGCATCGCGTTCGCGCGCGACCTGCGCAACAACGAGCGGACCAAGCACATCCCGATCATCATGCTGACCGCGCGCGGCGACGAGCAGGACAAGGTGCTCGGCCTCGAGATCGGCGCGGACGACTACGTGACGAAGCCGTTTTCGCCGAAGGAGCTGATGGCGCGCATCAAGGCGGTGCTGCGCCGCCGCGCGCCGCAGCTGACCGAGGACGTCGTGTCGATCAACGGGCTGCGTCTCGACCCGGCGACGCATCGGGTCGCCGCCCACGCGGAAGGCAGCGAGATCAAGCTCGATCTCGGCCCGACCGAGTTCCGCCTGCTGCACTTCTTCATGACGCATCCGGAGCGCGTGCACAGCCGCACGCAGCTGCTCGACCAGGTGTGGGGCGATCACGTGTTCGTCGAAGAACGCACCGTGGACGTGCATATCAAACGATTGCGCGCGGCGCTCAAGCCGGCCGGTTGCGACGCGATGATCGAGACGGTCCGCGGCAGCGGCTACCGGCTTGCGAAACACGCCTAATGCACGAGCGGTGCGTGGCGCGCCGCGGCACGCATATCAACTTTTCGGACGCTGAATCATGAACATCATCTGGGCGCGCTTCATCGTGTCGCTCGTGTTGCTCGTGCTGATCAGCGTACTGGTCGGCTTTCTTGCCGGTCCGACCGCGGGCCTCGTGTTCGCGGCCGTGATGCTGGTCGCCCAGGGCTTTTTCAGTACCTTCCACACTCAGCGCCTCTGGCGCCTGCTCGATGCGCCCGTGTATGGCGAAGTGCCGAGCGCGCCGGGCATCTGGGGCGAGATTTATTACCGGCTGCACAAGCTCGCGAAGCAGTGGCACGCACAGGTGCGGCAGGTCGAGCAGCAGCATTCGCGCTTCATCCAGGCGATCCAGGCGTCGCCGAACGGCGTCGCGATGCTCGACGACCACGACCAGATCGAGTGGTGCAATGCGATCGCCGAAGTGCATTTCGGCCTCGACGCAAAGCGCGACCTGCGCCAGCACGTCACCAACCTGGTTCGGCATCCTGATTTCGTCCGCTACCTGAATTCCCAGCACTACGACGAGATGCTCGTGATGCACGGAATGGGCGATGCGCGGCAGAACGTGCTCGCGGTGCAGGTGTTCCCGTACGGCGAGAATCGCAAGCTGCTGCTGACGCAGGACATCACCGAGCTCGAGCGCACCGACGCGATGCGGCGCGACTTCGTCGCGAACGTATCGCACGAGCTGAAGACGCCGCTCACCGTGCTGTCGGGTTTCCTCGAAACGATGCGCGAGCTGCCGCTCAACGAAGAGGACCGCGCGCGCTATCTCGACCTGATGGAGCAGCAGGCCTCGCGGATGCGTCATATCGTCACCGACCTGCTGGTGCTTGCGAAGCTCGAAGGCGAGAGCAAGCCGGCCGCCGATCGGCCGGTCGACATGCGGTCCGTGTTCGACCATCTGAAGGAAGATGCGCAGACGCTGTCGAACGGGCATCACGACATCGAGTTCGCGATCGACGAAACGCTTGCGGTTGCCGGCGCGCAGACGGAAATCTTCAGCGCGTTCGCGAACCTCGTGACGAATGCGATCCGCTATACGCCGGAAGGCGGCAAGATCCTCGTATCGTGGCGGCGCGAAGGCCCGCAGGCCGTGTTCTCGGTGACGGACAGCGGGTTTGGCATCCCGGCCACCGATCTGCCGCGGCTGACCGAGCGCTTCTACCGCGTCGACCGCAGCCGTTCGCGCGATACGGGCGGCACGGGGCTCGGGCTCGCAATCGTCAAGCACGTGCTGCAGCGGCACGATGCGCATCTGTACATCCAGAGCGAGGAGGGGCGCGGCAGCACGTTCACCGCGCGCTTTCCGGCGCTGCGGACCGTGACGGTGAGGCCGGCGGCCTACGAGGCATGATGAAGTAGCCGCTTCGGATGCCGCGCGTGACGTAAGCGGGCATCGACCATGAAAAAAGCGCAGCCTGGCTGCGCTTTTTTCATGGTCGCGCGATGCGCGTCACGAGCAGAATTTTGCGAGCAGGCCGAGCTGCGCATTGCGCACTGCCTTGCCCGCGCGGCGGCGCCGGTAGTGACCGTCGCTGTGCATCGTCCACGAGCACTGGTTGTCGCCGAGGAACACCGACAGACCCTCGGCGATCACGCGGTGCTTGAGCTTGCGCTGTCGAATCGGAAACGCAACCTCGACGCGGCGGAACAGGTTGCGGTCCATCAAGTCTGCGCTTGACAGGTACACGTCCTCGGCGCCGTTCGCGTGGAAGTAGTAGATCCGGTGATGCTCGAGGAAGCGGCCGACGATCGAGCGCACCGTGATGTTGTCCGACAGCCCCGGTACGCCCGGCTGCAGCGCGCAGACGCCGCGCACGATCAGGTCGACCTTCACGCCTGCCTGCGACGCTTCGTACAGCGCCGCGATCACCGACGGCTCGAGCAGCGCGTTCATCTTCGCGACAACGCGTGCGCGCTTGCCTGCGCGCGCGTTCTCGGTTTCGGCGCGGATCGCGTCGATGATGCGCGGATGCAGCGTGAACGGCGACTGCCACAGCTCATGCAGCGTCAGCTCGCCGCCGATCCCGGTCAGTTGCTGGAATACGTGATGAACGTCCTCGCAGATCTTCTGGTCGGCCGTCATCAGCCCGAAGTCCGTATAGAGGCGGGCGGTGCGCGGATGGTAGTTGCCGGTACCGAGGTGCACGTAGCGGCGCAGCGACGCCTTGCCGGCCTTCACGACGCGCCGCACGATCAGCATCATCTTCGCGTGGCACTTGTGTCCGACGACGCCGTACACGACGTGCGCGCCCACCGCTTCGAGCTGCGACGCCCAGTTGATGTTGGTCTCCTCGTCGAAGCGGGCGAGCAGCTCGACGACGACCGTCACTTCCTTGCCGTTGCGCGCGGCTTCCATCAGTGCATCCATCAGCGGCGAGTCGGTGCCGGTACGATAGATCGTCTGCTTGATCGCGACGACGCTCGGATCCTTCGCCGCCTGCTGCAGCAGCTCGAGCACGGGCTGGAAGCTTTCGTACGGGTGATGCAGCAGGATGTCGCCGTCGTCGATCGCGTCGAACATCGTGCCCGCATTCGCGATGACGGGCGGAATCGATGCGGTGAACGGCGCGAACTTCAGATCCGGACGGTCGACGAGGTCCGGGATCTGCATCAGCCGCACGAGGTTCACCGAACCGATCACGCGATAGCAGTCTTTCTCGCTGAGCCCGCTTTCTTCGAGCAGGCGCCGCACGATATGCGCGGGCGTATCGGCGGACACTTCGAGGCGCACCGCATTGCCGAGATGGCGCGCGGGCAGTTCGCCCTGCAGCGCGACGCGCAGGTTCGTGATTTCGTCTTCGTCGACGAACAGTTCGCTGTTGCGCGTAATGCGGAACTGGTTGCAGCTCTTCACGACGAGCTGCGGAAACAGCTCGCCGACGAAGCGCTGCATGAACGAACTCAGCAGCACGAAGCCGTGCTCGAAGCCGGACAGCGCATGCGGCATGCGCACGACGCGCGGCAGCGCGCGCGGCGCCTGCACGATGCCCATCACGGCCTGGCGGCCGAACGCGTCGCGGCCCTCGAGCTCGACGACGAAGTTCAGGCTCTTGTTCAGTACGCGCGGGAACGGGTGGGCGGGATCGAGGCCGATCGGCGTCAGCACCGGCAGCAGTTCGTCGAAGAAATAGCGCCGCGCCCATTCGGTCTGCTCGTCGTTCCACGTGTCGCTGCTGTGGAAGTAGATGCCTTCCTGTTCGAGCGCCGGCAGCACCGTTTCGTGCAGCATCGTGTACTGGCGGTGCACGAGACGCTGCGCGCGCTCGACGACGAGATCGTAAGCATGCTGTAACGACATGCCGTCGGGCGTGAGCGCGCCGGGATTGTCGCGGATCTGCTCCTGCATGCCAGCCATCCGGACTTCGAAGAATTCGTCGAGGTTGCTGCTCGTGATGCAGACGAAGCGCAGGCGTTCCAGCAGGGGGACATGCGGGTCGGCCGCTTGCGCGAGGACGCGCTCATTGAAACCAAGGATGCCGAGTTCACGATTGAGAAGCGGGTATCGAACGGACATCGGCAGAGTGGGGGATGGGTCGGTCAATGACTCGAAAGGACGCTCGGAAACTCTCACGATGTGATGACGTGCAAATGACAGGAATCGTTATGTATCGGCAAATTCTACGCCGGAAACGTTTCGTCGCATAAATGTTTCACCTATATACAATGCTGCAGGGTGCATGCCCGCCGAACGTGACACCGGCAGGCGTTCCACGCTTAAAATGTCGCCTTTGATTGACTGCCCCGCGGTGACTGACAGCCGCGGTCGAACGCGCACGGAGCCCCTTTCTGATGGTTACAACCCCCCACTTGCTGGCTGCAGTGGATCTCGGCTCGAACAGCTTCCGGCTGATCGTCGGACGCATCGAGGAGACGCCGGCCGGTAGCCAGATCTATCCTGTCGACGCGCTGCGCGAGCCGGTGCGGCTGGCCGCTGGCCTGTCGCTCGACAAGATGCTCGACCGCGCATCGCAGGAGCGTGGCTGGGAGGCGCTCAAGCGGTTCGGCGAACGGCTGCGCGATTTTCATCCCGATCACGTGCGCGCGGTGGCGACCAACACGCTGCGCGTCGCGAAGAACGCGGGCGAGTTCCTCGTCGAGGCGGAAGCGGCGCTCGGGTTTCCGATCGAAGTGATCGCGGGCCGCGAAGAGGCCCGTCTGATCTATGCGGGTGCCGCGCATTCGGTGCCGGCGAGCGCGGGCAAGCGGCTCGTCGTCGATATCGGCGGCGGTTCGACCGAGTTCATCATCGGCTCGCACTACACGCCGCTCGTGATGGAGAGCCTGTACATCGGTTGCGTGAGCCATAGCCGCGCATTTTTCCCGGCCGGCAACGTCGACGAGTACACGATGCGGCAGGCCGAACTCGCCGCGAAGCGCGAGATCCAGATCATTTCGGGCGAGTACAAGAAGGCGGGGTGGGATCAGGCGATCGGTTCGTCGGGCACCGCGCGCGCGCTCGCGGAACTCGTCGAGGCGAACGGCTTCAACGATCCCGGCGTGTCGCACGGGATTTCGCGCGGCGGGCTCGAGCGCCTGAAGCGCGCGCTGATCAAGTCCGAGAACGTCAACCGGCTGAAGCTCGTCGCGCTGAAGCCCGACCGCGTGCCGGTGCTCGCCGGCGGGCTCGCGATCATGCTCGCGGTGTTCGAGGAGCTCGGCATCGACTATGTCGACACGACCGACGGTGCGCTGCGCCTCGGCGTGCTGTACGACCTGCTCGGCCGAGCGCAGCACGAGGACATGCGCGCGGTGACCGTCGAGGGCTTTACGCGCCGCTATGGCGTCGATCGCGCGCAGGCCGAGCGGATTGCCGCGTTGGCGGTGCGCTTCTACGACCAGCTTGAGGAGCCCGACGACGAACTCCGCGAGGAAAGCCGGATGTTCCTCGGCTGGGCGGCGGCACTGCACGAGATTGGTCTGTCGATTTCGCACAGCTCCTATCACAAGCATTCCGCGTACATCGCGAGCAATGCGGACATGCCGGGTTTCTCGCGTACCGACCAGGCGCGCCTCGCGGCGCTCGTGCTCGGCCATGCAGGCAAGCTTGGCAAGCTGTCGCAGGCGCGCGAAGTCGAGTGGCCGCTGCTGTTCTGTCTGCGTCTGGCCGCGCTGCTGTGCCGCCGCCGTACCGATGCGGGGCTGCCGGACATTTCCGTGACGCAGATGAAGAAGGGCGGGTACGAAGTGCGTCTGCCCGGCGCGTGGGTCGAGCAGAATCCGCTGACCGATTACAGCCTCAGCCAGGAGGCGGCGGAATGGGAGAAGGTCGGCATTCCGTATCGCGTGGTGTATACGGGCGCGTGATGGTGGAGCAGGTCGGCGGGGCAGGTCGGGCGCGGCCTGCGCCTGACCTGTCTGCGTGAAACCGCTCAGTCCGACGCGCAGACGATCGCGGTCAGGAACGGGAATGCCTGCTTGACGGTTGCGTCGCTGCCGGCCTTGCGCACGGCGGCCTCGACCGCGCCCTTCGTGCCCTTGACCACGACCCCGTAAGCCCAGTCGCCGATCGGCGTGCCGCTGCCCTGGCGGAAGATCGGATCATTCGCCTGATAGCCGAGCACGACATAGACGCCGAAGCCATAGGCCGTCAGGTCGTGCTCGGTGCGGAACGCGTTGACCGAGTTCGATTCGACGTGCATCGGCTCCGGCTGGAGGTCGCCGGCGGCGAGCAGCGGCGCGACGAACGCATGGCCGTTCGAATGGCAGTCGAGCGCGGCGTCGAGCGCTTTGGCGGACGCGATGCCCGGTGCCGCGATTGCCAGCAGCGCGCTGATGAGGGCGGCTTGCGAGAAGTTTTTCATGCGGTGGTGAGGGTCGGTAGCGGATATTATCGCGTTTCTTCCACGAATATTGCCAATGATGAAGTTCTCCGGACTCGCCGCATGTGCAGTAGTCCTTGCCGTTACCCATGGCCAACATCGCGTCGTATGCCAGCGATCTGGACAAGAGCGGCCCTGACCGCGCCGACATGCTGACAGCCGTCCACCGGCTGAACGACAAGGATCCGTACCTGAAGGGCTATCACTATTTCGTGGTCGATCTGGTGAAAGGCCATGATGCCGCATTCGCGTGCGTGGCACTCGCGGATAAGGACGGCAAGCTCGAGAGGACGGATGATCAGGTCGGGATCATGATGTTCGCGCTGGAAAAGCGAAACGCGCAATCGGATTGCTCAGTGGACGGTCGTAACATCAACACGCGCGCCGATATCAATGCCGCGTTGAAGGCGACGGGACATAACCGCTTGCTCTCCACTGACTGGCTCTGGATTGCGTGAATCGCTGCGAACGAGTGCGTCCGGAGGTCGGGCGGCTCGTTCGCCAGTCGTTGCGCAACCAACGGCGCGATGAGCGTTATTCCTGGATCAGGAATCGCTCCCGACGTTTTCCTTTGATCCAGCCGGGTTCGCGGCCTCGCCCGGACCAGGTCGCGCCGGTCTTCGGGTCTTGATACTTCGGCGCGAGCGCCGGCTTTGCGCTAGTACTTTTGCTTGATCCACGTCTGCGCCCGAATACTTGCTCGGGTGTCAGCCCGTATTCCGCAACGCGTGCACGGACCTCCTGGAGCACGACCTCGAGTTCGGCGAGTCGAGCTTCTTCCGCTTGACGCAATAGTTCCGCGGCTTGCTCCTTCAGCTTCTGATAGGTAGCCATACAATTCTCCTGTAGATTGTTGTTGATCGCTCACTGGCGAGATCGGAGTAAGACGACTATTCCGTACTTTAGCCTATCAATGCCTATAGCTGGCTCGATCTTGTGAGTTTATTTGTCAGGTAGACCCATCCGCCGACGCAATTCGCTATATCAAATTTCCCGGAATCTGGTCAGAACGGATGAAGCCATATCTCATGCTTTCTCATGAATTGAAACGGTTGAAAGTCTTTTAAGTGCATCGCAACCGCTACTACCACCAAGTCACGTCCACGCCGAAATTCGATCTCGTGGCAGGATGCAATCGCGCCGTCCATTCATTCAAATGCTTTGTTCCCGAAGGCGCGAAAGATGACAAATGGGCGCTCGATGCGAATCATGTCGTTTTTGACGGAAGAGAAGCAAAGGGAATGTCCGCCGGCTATCCGGTTCAGGTTTTCGAAGACGGAATTCTGAGTGTCAGCGATCTGGCGATCGATGGCGAAAATGCTTTCAGTGTCGACTACACCGACGGCGTGAAGTGGCTGAACAAGGTCGACGGAGAGTTCAAGATTCTGTCGAAGGCGTTCTATTCGGATCGCAAGAATGTCTTCGATCAGAGCTTCAGGAGGATCGACGGACTGAGCCCCGATCAATTTTCCGTCGTGATGCCGGTTTGCCCGATTCCAGGGCAGCCAGACCTGCGGTGCGTTGCGATGCCCGGCTCTGAATGCGCAAAAGCCCGCGCGATGGCGGGCTTCCTGCTGTCCCGGTGCCAAATTTTTGCCGGGCACCGGTTAGACTTTCTATTGGGAGGTTTCCACGGCAGTGCCGTGGAAACCTTGCATATCGTGGTCGGAGCGATAGGATTCGAACCTACGACCCTCTGATCCCAAATCAGATGCGCTACCAGGCTGCGCTACGCTCCGAAGAATTCGAGATTCTACCCTTTAATCGCGCGATCGGTCAACTGCGCGATGATAATCGCCTGACGCGGCGGATGCAGGCCGGTCACAAACAACGGAGACAATCATGATGAACCTGATCCTGTGGCGCCATGCCGAGGCGGAAGACAATGCGGCGAGCGACCTCGCGCGTCAGCTGACCGTGCGCGGGCGCAAGGAGGCGCAGGCGATGGCGAAGTGGCTGCGCAACCGGCTCGAAACCAACAGCGTGATTCTCGCGAGCCCGGCGGCGCGCACCGTGCAGACGGTCGAGGCGCTGACCGACCAGTATCGTACCGTCGACGCGCTTGCGCCCGGCGCGGATGTCGACGACGTGCTGGCCGCGGCGGGCTGGCCGGACGGGATCGCGCCGACGGTCGTGATCGTCGGTCACCAGCCGACGCTCGGCAGCGTGGCCGCGCGGTTGATCGCCGACAGCGACGATAGCTGGAGCGTAAAAAAAGGCGGAATCGTGTGGCTCGCGAGCCGCACGCGGGACGGCAACCGGCAGGCGGTTTTGCGCGCGGCGCTGTCCCCGGATCTGGTCTGATTGGCATTGCTCATACGGATCGCCAGGCTTTCTGCTAAAGTCAATTCGGCGACACGTCATTGAAAGGACACGGTCGTGCCACATAACGGTCACGGCCGATTACTACATTGGCGGGCATGTCGTCTTATTCCTTACGACCAGGAAAGCCTAATGCGAGAACTGCCGACGCCTACGCTCCCCTTTGCCTCGCTTCCCCTCGATTCGGCGCGGCGTCACCTGCCGCGCGCCGCTGAAACCGTCACGTCGGAATTCCGTCTGCGCGCTGCGTGGGCGCGCACCGAAGACGAACTGCGCGAGGCCCAGCGCCTGCGCTACAGCGTGTTTGCCGAAGAGATGGGTGCGCAGGTCAGCGGTCCCGCCGGTCTCGACGTGGATCCGTTCGATGCCTATTGCGATCACCTGCTGGTGCGCGATCTCGACACCCTGAAGGTCGTCGGCACGTATCGCGTGCTGCCGCCGCACCAGGCCGCCCGTGTCGGGCGCCTGTACGCGGAAGGCGAATTCGACCTGTCGCGCCTCACGCACCTGCGCGGCAAGATGGTCGAAGTCGGCCGCTCGTGCGTGCACAGCGACTACCGCAGCGGCGCCGTCATCATGGCGCTCTGGGGCGGCCTCGGCGCGTACATGATGCAGAACGGCTACGAGACGATGCTCGGCTGCGCGAGCGTGTCGATGGCCGATGGCGGCCACTATGCGGCCAACCTGTACCAGTCGTTGCCGGCGAACTCGCTGACCGCGCCCGAGTATCGCGCGTTCCCGCATACGGCGCTGCCGGTCGACGAACTGCAGACCGGCACGGTCGTTGCGCCGCCGCCACTGATCAAGGGTTATCTGCGTCTCGGCGCGAAGATTTGCGGCGCGCCTGCGTGGGATCCGGATTTCAACTGCGCCGATTTCCTGACGCTGTTCCGCCTGTCGGATATCAACACGCGCTACGCACGGCATTTCCTCGGCTGAGCGCACGCCTGCACGCGATGTGCGCCCGGCAACGGGCGCACATGCGAACGCCGCCGCACGGTGACGAACCGCGCAGCGGCGCTTTTCATTCTGCAGCAGGTGTGAAACCAGGCCCCATTAATTCGCGGGATACAGCCCGATCGTCGTGCCCCGGGCGGCACGCCGGAAGGCGACCCGGGTTCGGCGCGGGTCGGAGCGGGGAGGGCGGCGCAGCCGGCTTAGTGCTTGCGACGCCAGTCGAGCAGGTGGTGCTCCGCCATCCAGTGATGGATCATGCCTTCGCCGCCGTGTGAGCGCTTGTATTCGCGCGCCTCGAAGAGCGACAGCGCAATCAGCACCATCAAGCCGATGAACAGGCCAATCAGGCCGGCAATTTCTTCAGACGTCATGGCAGCCTCCTTTCTACGGCACAGCGCCATGGAGTACATAGTAGGACATGCGCGACGCGACTTCGAAACCGGAATTCCGTTAGACTCGGCGCGACCCGAGCGCGCGATGGGCGCGCTGTCCTTTCCGGAGCCCGATTTGATGACCCGCTTCATGCTGGCCGTGCTGGCCGCATCGATCCTTGCCGGCTGCGCCGACGATCCCCGCCAGGCGCGTCGCGGCCACCCGCCGCAGGATCCGGCCGATTATCACGGCGTGCCGACCGACATGACGCCGCCGTCGATGTTGACCGAGCCGCCGGCCGCCACGCAGTAAATCCGGCGCTGCATCCGGTGGGTAATCAGGCTGGAAATCAGGCCGGCAATCAGACGGCGGGCGCCTGCGCGGCTGGCGCGGCGTCGCCGATCTGCGCCGACAGTCCCGGCAGGTAGCGCGCGAGCGTTGCGCCGCGCGCCGCCATGAACAGCAGCAGCGCGAGCCAGAGACCGTGGTTGCCGAGCGTGCCGACGAGCGCGCAGGTCGCCGCGACGAACACCGCGAGCGACGCCGCCATCGCACGCATCAGCGAGTGCGTCTGAGTCGCGCCGATGAACACGCCGTCGAGCAGGAATCCCCACACGGACACGACGGGCGAGATCGCCGCCCACGGCAGATAGCGCACCGCGACCTCGCGGATCGCGGCCTGGTCGGTCAGTCGTCCGATGATCCAGCCGCCGGCCGCCCAGTACACGACCGCGAACGCCAGCGCGCCGAGCGCGGACCAGAACAGCGTGATGCGCACCGCCTGCCGGAACGCGACGCGGTCGCGTGCACCGGCGGCGGCGCCGACGAGTGCTTCCGCCGCGTGTGCGAAGCCGTCGAGCCCGTACGCCATGAAAGTCTGGAAGTTCAGCAACAGCGCGTTCGCGGCGAGCGTCGCGTCGCCCTGTTTCGCGCCGAGGTGCGCGAACCACCCGAACACGGACAGCAGACACAGCGTGCGCAGGAAGATGTCGCGATTGAGCGCGATCAGACGCCTGAGCGCCGCAGGGTCGACGAGCATGCGTGCCGCGAGCGGCGGCAGGCCGCGCGGCCGGAGTTGCCACAGCAGCCACGCGCCGAGCGCGAAGCCGCACGCGTCCGCGCTGGCCGTCGCCGCGCCGATGCCGGCGATTCCCCAACCGAAGCCGTACACGAAAAGCAGCACCGCGCCGATGTTGATCGCGTTGATGAACACCTGCACAACGAGCGCGAGCCGTACGCGCTGCGCGCCGAGCAGATAGCCAAGCACGACGTAATTCGCGAGCGCGAACGGCGCGGCCCAGATCCGTGCGTGGCCGTAGGCGAGCGCGGTGGCGCGCACCGCGTCGCTGCCGCCGAGCGCGGCCAGCGTGAACGACAGCAGCGGCGTCTGCAGCGCCAGCACCGCGGCGCCGAGCGCGAACGCGACGACGAGCGCGCGCAGGACGCTCAGCCGGATGCCGTCGTCGTCGCGCGCGCCGTGCGCCTGCGCGACGAGGCCGGTCGTGCCCATCCGCAGGAAGCCGAAGCCCCAGAACACGAAATTGAAGAACAGCCCGCCGAGCGCGACCCCGCCGAGATACTGCGCGCCGTCGAGATGGCCGGCGACCGCCGTGTCGACCGCGCCGAGAATCGGCTGGGTCAGGTTCGCGAGGACGATCGGGAACGCGAGCGCGAGGACGCGCCGGTGTGAGGCGGCGGCCGGCCGGGTGTCGGCCGCTGTGCCGAATAACGCGGAATCGGGCATTGCGGACGCGTCAGCCGCGTTCCTGCACGCAGACCCACGGCGATACGACGACCGCCCATAGTTCCGGATTGCGTGCCGCGTAGTCCTGCGCGGTGTCGGCCTGCATGCGGGCGACGTGGCCGGCGGCGAGCCAGCGGGTGACCTGCTCCTTGTCGTCGCTGGCGATCGCCTCGGCGACGCTCACGAGATCGAGATCGCGCGCGACCGCGAGCAGCTTGCCTTGCGCAAAGAAGCGCTCGAGATCGCACCAGTCGATCTTGGCGGTTTCACCGAGGAGTTTGGCGTAAAGCGGGCTGTGCGACGCGCCCGCGGCGGATTCGTGATCGGAGGACATCATGGTCGAGTAGTGAGCAACTGAGCGCCACTATAAACCATCCGGCCTTGCCGGCCGTGCGCCGCTTCTGTGTCGCTTATGCGTCGCGCAGCGCGCGCCGCACGATCTTGCCGGTCGCCGTCATCGGCAGGCTGTCGACGAACGCGATCGCGCGCGGATATTCATGCGCGGCAAGGCGCGTCTTTACGTGGGCCTGCAGCGCCTGCACAAGCGTGTCGTCGCCCGCGTAGCCGGGATTCAGCACGACGAACGCCTTGACGATCTCGGTGCGCGTCGCGTCGGGCACGCCGACGACGGCAGCCATCCGCACCGCAGGATGCGTGAGCAGGCAGTCCTCGATCGGGCTGGGGCCGATCCGGTAGCCCGCACTCGTGATCACGTCGTCGTCGCGGCCGACGAAGCGCACGAAGCCGTCGGCGTCGAGCACGCCCGTGTCACCCGTCAGCAGATAGTCGCCGGCGAACTTGTCGCGGGTCGCGTCGGGATTGCGCCAGTATTCGATGAACATCACCGGGTCGGGGCCGCGCACCGCGATGCGGCCTTCGACGCCCGGCGGCAGCGGCGTGCCCTGCGCATCGACGATCGCGACCTCGTGGCCGGGCACGGCCTTGCCGATCGCGCCAGGCCGAGGGGCGAACAGCGCCGCGCACGACGACAGCACCATATTGCACTCGGTCTGCCCGTAGAACTCGTTGATCGTCACGCCGAGCGCGTCACGCCCCCAGGCCGTCAGTTCGCTGCCGAGCGATTCGCCGCCGCTCGCGACCGATTTCAGCGCCAGCGCGAAGCGTTCGCGCGGCCGCGGCACGGCGCGCATCAGCTTCAGCGCGGTGGGCGGCAGGAAGCTGTGCGTGACGCCGTGGCGCGCCATCAGGTCGAATGCCGCTTCGCCGTCGAATTTCTCGAAACGTCGTGCGAGCACCGGCACGCCGTGATGCCACGACGGCAGCAGCACGTCGAGCAGGCCGCCGATCCATGCCCAGTCGGCGGGTGTCCAGAACAGGCGTGCGTCGCGCGGGAAGCATTGCTGCGACATCTCGACGCCCGGCAGGTGGCCAGGCAGCACGCGGTGTGCATGCAGCGCGCCCTTCGGCTTGCCCGTCGTGCCGGACGTGTAGATGATCAGCGCCGGATCGTCGGCCGCCGTGTCGGCCGCGGTGAAGTCGGCGGATTCGGCGGATTCGGCGGCGAGCGCCGCGTCGTAGCGCAATACACGTGGGGCATCGGGTGCATCGTCGCCGATGCAGTAAACCGTCTGCAATGCGGGTAGCTTGCCGAGCAGCGGGGCGATCTTCGCGTAGCCGGCCGCGTCGGTGACGAGCGCCGCCGCTTCGCTGTTCGCGAGCCGGTATTCGAGCGCGTCCGCGCCGAACAGCGTGAAGAGGGGCACCGCGATCGCGCCGAGCTTGTATGCGGCGAGATGTGCGACGGCGGTTTCCGGACCCTGCGCGAGGAAGATGCCGATCCGGTCGCCGCGACGCAGGCCGGCACGTGTGAAGCTGTTCGCGAGCCGGTTAGAGGCATTCCTCAGGTCGTCGAAGGTCAATCGCGTGACGTCGCCTTGCGCCGTTTCGTGGATCAGCGCGAGCCGTCCGCTGCCGTCGGCCCACTTGTCGCACGTGTCGACGGCGATGTTGTAGCGTGCCGGAACGGCCCATCTGAAGCGGGAGAGCAGCTCATCGTAGCGGTCGGCGGCAGGCAGCATCGAGAGTCTCCGGAGGGCGGCGGCGCGATGGCCGGATCGCGCGCTTACACAGATTATTCATGCGACTGGAATCGCACTGTAAGCAATCTTAGGGAATATTCCGACTCGTGTGCGAGGGCCGCCTCAGTGCACGATTTCAAAATGACGCATAAGATCGTGACAAATATCTGAAATGACCATGGATTTGCTTCTGATAGCTGCGGGGTTCAGCCTGATCGGGATCGGTGCGCTGGTCGCATTTGCGCGTCACGTCGATCCGTTGTCCGGCCGTTTGACCGGCCGTCTGCGCAAGCGCTGATTGACTTCCCGCTGACCACATTCGACCACATTCGCGACGCGGCATGCGGTGCATGGCGGCACCGCATGTTGCGTGCCGAATGCCGCATGCCGCCGCTCAGCGGGCTGGCAGGTAGCGCGACGGATCGATCGAACGTCCGCCGTAGCGCAGCTCGAAATGCAGCGCGACGCGGTCGCTGTCGATGTTACCCATCTCCGCGATCGTCTGCCCCTGCGTGACCTGCTGGCCTTCCTTTACGACGAGTGCGCGATTATGCGCATACACGGTCAGGTAGTCGGCGTTGTGCTTGAGAATGATCAGGTTGCCGTAGCCGCGCAGCCCGTTGCCCGCGTAGACGACGACGCCCGGCGCCGCGGCAATCACCGGCGTGCCGGCGCTGTTCGCGATGTCGATGCCCTTGGATTTCGTGCCGTCGAAGGGGCGGACCACGCTGCCGGGTGCAGGCCAGATCAGTGCAATGCTGGTCGCTGGTTTCGCCGCCGACTCGGCTGGGGCGGCAGGCGTGGCAGGCGCCGGGCGGCTGCGACCGGCGCTGCCGGTGCCGATGCTCGACGACGACGTCGTCGTGCCCGGCGGCGGTTCGACGCGCAGCACCTGGCCGACTTCGATCGCATCGGGGTTCGTGATCTGGTTCCAGCGCACGATGTTCTGCACCGACTGGCGGTTCGAGCGCGCGATTTTGGAGAGCGTGTCGCCGCGCTCGACTCGGTAAAACCCGGGGCCGACGGGTGCGGCGCCGCACGCGGCGAGCAGGGCGGCGACCGATGCCGCGATGAATCGCTTCGTTGTTGTTCCGAACATTGAACCTCGCAAAGCCCCGCCGCGCGTCGCGCGGCAGGTGACACAAAACGTCCGATTTTAACGGGTTCGACCCGCGAGCCGCAGATTGGCGCTGTCGCGGGCCTGTCCGGTGGCGATGCGTCAGCCTGCAAACGGGCTGACGCGGATGCGCAATGCCGCCGTTTCGGTGGCGCCCGGCGCCAGCATCCGCAGCCCGAGGCCGTTGTGGATCGCGTCCGGCAGGCCGAGCCACGGCTCGACGCAATAGAAGTCGGATTCCGGCTTTTCCGTCCACGTCGTGACCGCATACCACGGGATCGAACCCGGCACGTCGAGCGCGATCTCGATCGTGCGGCGCCGGCCCGGCATCACGATCCGCACCGGTGCGGGCGATGTGCCGTCCAGGCAGTGAAAGCGGTCGTGGATGCGCGCTTCGTCGAGCGTGTAGCGCGGCGCGCCGGGCTCGGGCGTGCTGATCGTGCCGTCGGCGAGCTGTTCGCGCCGATGCGTCGGCGGCAGTTCGAGCGTCGTCTGCGCGCGTTCCGTGTGCGGTAGCGCGAAATAGAAGTGGTGGCCGGCGTAGTAGGGCAGCGGCGTGTCGCCGCGATTGGTCGTCGTCAGCGCGACGTCGAGCGTGTGTGCGTCGGCGAGCCGATAGGTCGCTTCGAAGCGGAAATCGAACGGGTAGCCGGCTTGCGGTGCGTCGTTCGCGTCGAGCGTCATCGCGAGTGCCGCGCCGTCGGCCGACGGCTGGGCCGCGAACGGCAGGTCGCGCGCAAAGCCGTGCATCGGCAGATCGCGGACCACGCCCGCCGCGTCGCGCCAGCGGCCGATTTCGCCGTCGACGCGATGACGGCCGAGAAACGGGAACAGCAGCGGATTGCCGCCGCGCACGCGCGCGAGCTGGGTCCAGTCGGCGGTGTCCGGCCAGAAGATGACGGGCTCGCCGTCGATGTCCCACGACAGCAGGCGTCCGCCGCATTGCGGGGCGATCCGGACGAGCGACGGGCCGGCGTGGAGTTCGTGAATCTCGTGTTGCTGGAAGATCGGCATGGCGAATCGGGAATGGGCGGATGAACGGAGTGTCGCTGGCGCGGGGGCGCTGTTGGCGCCCGTTGCGTGACGAGCCCTATTATCGGGCCGCGGATCGGTCGGGGAAAACCCTTCTCGGGAAATTGCGAGTTTTGGCGAGGGTCGTGCGTCGGGATAATGCACTAAACCGGTCGTGTTGCCGGGTCATGACACTTCGAGGAGCGGACATGGATCTGGCAATGGCAATGGGAATCGCACTGTTTGGCATGTTCACCGGCAGCACGGTGCTGTTTTTCTACCAGCTCGGCCGCTGACGGCAAAAGCTACCGAATCCGCAAGGCCCGCCATGCAAATGGCGGGCTTTTTGCTTTCTTTCGCCTTACATATTGCAAGCGTTTGTGTGCAACGCCGCAATATCCTCTCAAATGCCTTGGCTCGGTAATGTGGGCTGGGCATAATCGGGGCGCGCTTGCCGGCGGCGCACCGCGTCGTCCGGAATCCCTTTCCGTTTTTATCTCTGTTTAGAGGACCGACGCGTGAGTCTCTGGTTTCTGTTTTTCCTGAGCGTCCTGCAGGGCGTGACCGAACTCTTCCCCGTCAGCAGTCTCGGCCATACGTTGCTCGTGCCCGGGCTGTTCGGCATGCATATCGACAAGCACGCACCGCAGTTGCTGCCGTTTCTCGTCGCGCTCCACCTCGGCACCGCGTTCGCGCTGCTGTGGTATTTCCGTGCGCGCTGGATCGCGCTGATCGGCGGTTTCTTCGCGTCGCTCGGCGGCCGCAAGAACGACGACGGGCACCTGATGTGGGCGCTCATCATCGGCACGATTCCGACGGGGCTCGTCGGTCTGCTGCTCGAGAAGCGTCTCGAACGCGTGTTTCACGATCTGCGCATCGTCGCGTTCGCACTGATCGTCAACGGCTTGCTGCTGTGGATCGGCGATCGCATCCAGCGCAGCCGCGCGCACCAGGCGCCCGAGAAGCTGACGTTCAAGCAGGCGTTTTTCGTGGGGCTTGCGCAGATCGGCGCGCTGATTCCCGGTTTCTCGCGCAGCGGCCTGACGATGATCGCCGGCAATGCGGCGGGGCTGACCGCGGAAAAGGCGGCGGAATTCTCGTTCCTGCTTGGCACGCCGATCATTTTCGCGGCTGGGGTGCTCGAGCTGCCGAAGCTGTTCCATGCGCCGGACCAGCTCGCCGACGCGCTGCTCGGCGGCGTGCTGACGGCGATCGCGGCCTATCTGAGCGTGCGCTTCCTGATGCGCTATTTCGAAGGGCGCGGCCGGCTTGCGTCGTTCGGCCTGTATTGTGCGGTCGCGGGGGTGTTCTTCCTGGGCTGGTTCATGATGCATCCGCAACCGGTGTGACGGCCGGTGCGCCGATTCCGGGTGATTCGGCGCCGTGATCGGGTATAATTTTGGGCTCGGTTCACACCGGGCCCGTTTTGTTTGTGCTTGCTTCGTCTGCTTGCAACAAGGCCCGCGTCGGGGCCGCGTCTTCTTTCCTCGACCGCCCTTAGCTCAGTTGGATAGAGCAACGGCCTTCTAAGCCGTAGGTCACACGTTCGAATCGTGTAGGGCGGGCCAGAATTCTTCGCTTATTCAAGCACTTATCCACGAGAGCGACTGCGGTTAAGTTGGCTCCATTCGGTGTTCGGTGTGAATGGAGTGTGAATGAATTCTACCTTCCCACGTAGCCCACGTAGAAGCATTGAGCAGAACGTCAGCATCAAGGCGGCGCTATTCGCTAATGCCTTCTTCGGGCGGCGGCGCGAGAAAGTTTAGTTCGCGAATCGGCGCACGGCTGCCGCTTGGCTGAATGTCATCCCGCATAGTTTGAATCGCCGCATTCAGCAGCACGTCGTGCCGCTCGTCGCTCCGGGCGCTGTTGCGATAGGTTATCTCTGCCTGAAATGCATGAACCGCGTCTAGCACTGCGGGCGAGGCGACCAAAGCCAGCGCGTTCACTGCATCGGCGTAGCGTTCCTGCGCGGCAGGAGTGGAGCGGCCCGCGACGATCCCGGACAGCGCAGAGATGAATTCCTGATAGTGCTCAATCTTGGTTTGTCGCCACTCGGCCTCGTGTTCGCGGTGTTGTGTAAGGCGGGCCGTGACTATGACGCCAGCGAGTGCAAACACGCCGGATGCGAGGGCGGCGAGGATGACCGGCAGAACGGCGAGGCTGGTGTTCATTAGGCGATCAGATTTTCGTGTTCGTGAGTTTGCAACGCGCCGAGTATCGGTAGCTGACAATTATGGTGGACTGGCGTATCCGCATGCGCCGCTCGTAGTCATTAAGTTGGTTGAGTGGGGCGCGGAGACGTGTCAGTCATCAAGATGACTACCAGTCCATACGTCGATAATGTGCTCCGGGAGGAACACGACTCTGTCTCCCGCTTGGATAATCTCGGTTTCATCCGAACAAGCCGGATGACTGTTGAGTTCGCCAATTATGTATGGCCCCGATCTACCCGTGACGACTACCCACATGCGTTCTCCGCTTACGTCGATTGCCCCATCGGGGCTGTCATCAATGGCGATTTCGAAGATCAACTTCACGATGTCACCGGCTTTCACTGACTGCCGCTCGCGTTCGCCGGGGATCCAGAACGTCTCAGGGTAGCGGTGGTGCTGCGCGACCCCGCTGACCAACTCCCAACCGTCGAGGTCAATGGTTGCTAGGCGCAGATTCGCGAATTCTTCCACTACGCCTACGGCCGCTACCGGCGTGTCGACAAACGCGGGTGGCTTCCCTAGCGGCGGAGGGCGATGCTCGGGCCGTTTGTAGATCGCACGCAGCAGTTCCTCGAACTTGGATTCGTCGGTGTCGTTGGATCGCATGTCGATCGTGTAAATTCCGGCGAATTGTGGCGGAATGGCACAATTCACTCCCGGGCCAAACTCGCCGTCGCGGATTATCGGGATGAACTTTTCGCGGGCGACACCGCTTGTGATGTGTCCGGTAATGACCTGTTGCTCATATCCGACGCCGCCTTGGCGAGCTAACGATTTCTGAGCGTAGACCTTTGTGCAGATCACCAGTATGTGGTCGCACGTTTGAATCTCGCTCTCCATAAATTGGGTAAGGCTTTGACCGGGCGCGATGTGCCACTGGTCTAAACGGGTGTCCACACCATTCAATACCAAACGGCTCGCAAAGCCTCGAACCCACGCTTTGTGTTCGTCGCTCTCCCACGCGTACGAAATGAGAACTTGTGGCATTTCTTCCCCACTCAGAACCTAATTCACGTATTTAGCGCTGAAGTGTGCGTCAGAGGCAAGGGCGGAGATGATTCGACTGCTGCTGCCCAACTGCCGGGCCAAAATTCGATAGGGATTTCTGCGCGGACTTACGCCGCTCGCTCGCACGCGTACGCCCCCGTGCGCGGGTGTGCGCGTTTTATCCAGCCGGATTGGTCCCGGGCACACGCCGTGTTCAATGGCGGACTGCCGAGTGCGAGGTGATCCGAGTCGCGGGCCGATGATCTCGCCGATGCGCACGCGCTGACCCGCGACACTCCGAGCGCGGGCCTCACCTTCTGACGCGTGTACACCGTGGAAGCAGCATCCGCTGAGACGCGGATAGATAACGTTCGTTAAGTGTCCAGTGGATTCGGCACGTCATGGTTGGATAGAAAGTCCTTGACATCGGTTTCTATCCGTCCGATGATTCTATCCACGTTATCTATCCATGACGACTCACACGAACCATGTCACGAACATTTCTGTACAGCCGCGTATCGACGCAGGATCAGGACACGACGAACCAGCAACTTGTCGCGAAGCAGGCAGGGTACGAGGTAGAGCCGCGCCGCGTGCATGCCGAGACGATCAGCGGCACGGTGCCCGCAATGGAGCGCCCGATCTTCCGCAAATTGGTGGACAAGCTGGAGGCGGGTGATGTGCTTGTTGTCGCGAAGCTAGACCGATTGGGCCGGAATGCTGCCGACGTTGACAGTACGGTGCAGGCGCTGCGCGCCGCAGGTGTCCGGGTAGTTGTGCTGGACTTGCCCGTGCAGGAGGTGACGAGCGCGGCGGGCGATCTCATTCTGCGCATGTTCGCTGCGTTCGCGCAGTTCGAGCGCGACTTGATCGTCGAGCGGACGCACGCGGGGCTTGAGCGAGCGCGGGCGGAGGGCCGCGTCGGCGGCAGGCCCGAGCGCTTCACGCCGGACGAGAAGCGCACGATTCGGGCGAGGCTAGATGGAGGTGCGTCGGCGCGCTCACTGGCGAAGGAATACGGCACAACGCACGTGACCATCATGAAGGCGGCGCAATCCGCGATTGCTGCCGGTTCGGCTGGGGCCGAAGGAGGCACCGCCGACTAGGGCGCTGGCACCGCACGTACCACAGTAACGCTCGGTTCAGTCTTGGCGGATAGACCGGGCATCACCTAACCGACGCGGGCCAGCGCGCCCGCAGAGTACCGCAAACAACGATCATGAATCAAACGAACATCAGCACCGCGAACATCGACACCAGCGTGGCGCAGGCCGAAGCGTACGACCAAGGGGCGGAATTTGCAGAGAAGGACTGGCAATGGGTGCGCGGCGACATTCACGGGCCGGCCAGCATGGCCGAGCATCGCGAGCGTACCTGGGCCTTCCTGATTCGCGAGGTCTGCTCGGAGTGGGCTGGGAATGACGATGTGCGTAGCGCGTTCTTCGTCGGCTATGAGGATCGGGCAACCGAGCTGGCGAATGCGGGCGTGGCCGGGTATGAGACGCTGGCCGAGGCCGGAACCGTGGCGGATACAGACGGATGGGTCTTGCAGTCCTTGCCGTGGACGAAGCGGGCGAGCGAAGCTGAGCGTGCGGCGCGTGTACTGCGCGCTGCTGATGCTGGCGCTATGGTATGGCGTGCGCGAGCCAAGGCGAGCGGCAACAAGGCGAGGCGATACCGCGCTGAGGAGGCGGAGATTGCGGCGCGCACGATGGCTGAAGTTATTGCTGGTTCGGGCATGCTGACAATTCACTGATTTTCTGCTTTCTGATAGTTGACGATGAGCGTGATTTGGGGGTAGGATTCGAATATCGGTAGAAATGCCGACGCGGTAGTAGTGAGGTCATGGTGGCTTTTAGCCCCGAGCTGAACAGCGGTTAATTCGCGAGGGTTCAGCTAACGTGCCCGCCTCATGAGGCCGCTCCGGCGATGGACATAACCCTCCGTCGCACGGGAATCCAAGGGCGCGTAGTTGCATGGTTTGAGTTGGGCCGATGGTCTAGCTTGGGCGGTGCGCTACGCGCCCTTTTTGCGTTTACGGCCTTCGGGTTGCAGGCGGGCGGTACGAGATGAACGCGTTGGCGTGCATCGAACGAGTGAGCGTCGCATTGGTGATGCTGGCTCGGCGGAACGTAGGGGCGCATAGGATGCGATGGTGCCATGGCACACGAGCGGATTAGCGAGAGCCTGCCGGATGCGAAGCGCTCTTTAACAATGTGCGATGAGGTTGCCGTCTGCATGGTGGACTGACGGCAGGCCGAGACACCCGGCAATGAATATTCACCGGTGAGCCATGCCCGGAAGGGTGATGCTCGTCTATCCGTAGGTCTGTGTCCAGCCGCGGCAGCCTCGGAGGGCTTTAATCGCAGATGGCTGGGCGGGTACGCCGGTAGGGCTGGTGCATAAATCAGGCACATGTGCCACCTGTACCGCCCGGAAAGCCTTAAAAGACCGTAATCAAAATCCGGGGCTGGGTTGTCCGGAAAGCTGGCACCTTTGGCACCTTACCTAACGAATGGAGGTTGATTGACTGATAAACGGTGGCACAAGGCTGTTGCCGCAATGAATATGCAGACACACGCAGAGCGGCAGGTTCATATGTTCAAAGAAGGCGGCACCGAGTTGGCGATCGAAGCTCGTGTGTACGTTGTGGATGGTTACAAGAATTGGCCCAGCGCGTTGGCGAAGGCGCTGATCGCTTCTCCCGAGAAGGCAGGCGGCACGCGTCAAGACATGGCGGACCTTATCCAGCGAGAGTTGGCAAACCCAGCGCCATTCCCGCCTACGCGATTGAGCAAGGCGCTGTCTGAAAGGGCGAAGAAGGTGGCTGCGTCCTTGCTATCGGATTCAGGCTACCCCGTTTCGAAGCTGACGAACGGATTGAGCATACGAGATTCGGTGCGGGCGGGGCGAGATGCCGTGCGATCTACCGCGACTACTATCGAAACGGCGTTTCATGTGGACGGCGTGACGTTCGGCGAGAAGCGGAAGTTCTACGCCTATGTTTCGTGCAGCTCGTACGATGATCGGCCTTGGTATCGTTTCGGCATCAGGCTTGCAGGGATGGTGGTGCCGCTCGCCCATGTTCTTGCGATGCGGGGCGTGGGTATCAACCAGTTCATAGAGCGCGACGCACAGGCCGTGCAACGTGCTGCTCGCGAGCAACGAGAGACGCGTATGAAGTTGCTCGAAGCAGGCTCGGCCCGGTAGGTACATTGAAATCATCGAACATTGCGCGTTATTTGATAAGGATTGCAAATGATAAATTACGTAGATAGCTGCGCCGACGACGCAGATCAGGAGCGCCTAGCAAGACTGGCTCAATTTGGCGTGCCGATGGTGCAGCCGGATGAACCAAAGCCGGATGTGACTGAGCAGGCGGCGAAGCTGTTGAACATGACGAGGGATGAGTTCTCAGGCTTTTTCGAGGGCGTCGGCGAGGAGACGCTAGAGCAGCGAGCGCGGCGAATAGTCGGCCGAGCGAACCTCGACAGTTTGCTGGATCGTGGCATCGCGAACTCGCCGAAAGAGCCGGTGATGGATTACCGGGGCCGCTGGAGGTTCCGGCGGTGAGCAGACCGCGAGGCGCGAAGCGGTCACCTGCTACATGGACAGGTTGGCATCTCGCCCCGACTGCCCGAAAGCTGACGCGGCGGCATCGGGAGGTGGCAAGGAGTGACCCGGATTTCGCGGCGGCGCTGCGTAGGCAGACCATGTACGCGCAGCGCGTCGATGCTCTGATTGCTGGACAGACATGGTATGGCGGCAAGCCTTGCGGGAAGTGCGGTAGCGTGAGGCGGCGGGTCTACGACAACTCGTGCTGGACTTGTCAGAAGGCGCGCACGGGGTTCGCACTCGATGCACGTAACCGTTGCGTCTCGCTCGGAGTGCCAAAGCAGAGCAGAGACGGCTACGCCACCCGTGCAGCCGAACGACGCCGCGAGGCAGCAGGTGAGGTTTGGGCGTTCGAGGTCGGGGACTGGCGGGCGCGGGTGTATCCGACTGGCCGGTTGGCCTTGGACTGCGATCGGTTGCACGTCCACTCCGAGGATTGGCGCAAAGTGCCGCCAGCCCGCATCTTCGAGATCGGCAGCAGGGAGCCTGACTTAGTGGAGGCGATGCGGCAGGCGGGCTGGGCCGTGTGACGACCCACTTAGATGGAATTTGACAACAAAGTAATTAAGGAATGCATATAAGAATGCGAAATATGCGAAGCCGCGTGGCGGGCAACAATTCACTCAACTTCTCACTCAGCTAAGGAGGATTATTCGATTTGGAACAAACGCCTTTCACGCCTGACCAACTGGCTAAGCTTTCCGCTAATGATGCGGCTATCGGAGCACCGACAGGTGCGAGTGCGGTGCAGATTTGGCGGGAGTCGCGGAATAACCCGGACGCAGTGTCGCCGCAAGGCGCGCTCGGCTACGCTCAGGTAATGCCGAACACCCTGACGAACGTGGAGAAGGCGCTCGGTCGCAAGCTCGACCCGCGCAACTTCGATGACTCGCTTCAAATTCAGCGGTACGTCATGACGCAGAACATGCAGAAGTTCGGCAACTACAGCGACGCGCTGCGTGCGTACAACTCAGGCTGGAACCCGGAGAAGTGGGACAACGACGAGACGAACGCATACGTGTCGGCTATCACTGGCGAGGCTGGTGTATCGACTTCGGGCGTGCCGTTCGTTGCACCGGGCGCAGGCATCGACCCGATGCAGACGCCAATTATGCGTGCGCTGAACATGCATGAGGCAGGGCAGGCGGGCGCGAGCGCGGCGATCGACAACTCCGCATTCGACACGACGCCGCTCCGCGACTCGATGGACGACATGGGGCTGGAGAACGTAGCGGCGGCGGAGTCGGCTGCGGGAATCGGCGCGATCAGTGAGACGGCGGGCTTTGTGGAGTCGTTCGTACAGGCCGCACATTGGGATACTTTGCTGGGCCGTCTGCAAGACGCATGGCAGGCAAGTGCACCCGATCCAAATTGGAAGATGAGCGACGCTCAGAAATCGTACGTCGCCACCGAGACGCCTGAGATTTGGGCAGATGACCATCTTCGCGATTACGTGGGCGGGGCGGTATCTCAGGAGGATTACCTGCGCCGCCTCAGCATGGCTCGGCAGCAAGCGGATTACCAAAGACGTGCTTCGCAGACGGGGCTGACCTCCACGGCTGCGCAGCTCATGGCGGGCACTGGTGACCCGGTGATGCTTGTTGCAACTATCGGCGCAGGCGGCATCGCCAGTGCTGCACGGGCGGCGTTCGCTGTCCGCGCTGCGGAGGGCGTGGCAGGCGTAGCAAGCTCGATGGCGGAAGGCGCTGCGGCTAACATGCTCGCGACGTCTGCCATCTACCGCATGGACAACGGCGAAGCGAACTGGCCCGAGCTGTTCCGGCAGGGCGTGCTCGGCGCGGTGCTCGGCGGCATGGGGCACTCGATGGGTCTGATGGGCGAGTTCCGCACCAAGGCCGACGCCGAGGTGGGCGCGAAGCTCGACGGACACGCGCTCGACGCACACATCGAAGGTCAGAACGAGCACATCAACGACATCATCGCTCGTGAGGCGTCGGAGGTTCGATCCGAGGAACCGAACACCGGCATTCGTGACTCGGACGTAGCAGCCGATCACAAGATCATCAGCGAGGCAGAGACGCGGGCGGGCGATCACGGCGCGGGGGACTCCAAGATCGCAGACGCTATCGAGGAGTTCGAGGCGCAACAGGCAGAGAAGGTCGAGGCGGAAGCTCAGGCCAAGGAAGCCGACAAGCTGGAGCCGGAAGCCAAGCGCGCTCACGAGGACGCAGCGACGGATGCCGCGACGGAGCGTGACGTTGCCTCGGGTGCCGAGGAGAAGGTCAAAGACGAATGGGCGACCGCCGAGGCCATGCGTGCCGGTAAGGTCAAGGATGACTGGCTGAGCGCAACGGAGCGCGCTCGTAGCGCGTCAACGGACTCGCACAAGGAACTGGCCCGCCTGTCGGCAGAGGCTAAAGACCCGATGATCCGCGCTCTGGCGCAACGTCTGCTGGAGACGCAGGAGGGCCGCTCGCCCGCAGCGATCTTTGAGCATCCGGGCAGCGCGCAGCGCGGCGGCGATGCACGCAGCCACTACAACCCGAGCAATCACGAGATTCATACGTGGGCGCACGACGCCAATGACCACTCTGTTCACGACTCGAAGCGTGCTTCGGGCCGCACTCCGGCAGGTGGCCTGAACCGTGACGAGATGATGCTGCACGAGATCGCACATAGCGTCACGGCGCAGAAGATCGCGTACGGTAAGAAGAACCCGATGACGGCGCATGGTCAGCTCGTTGGTCAGCTCGACAAGCTGCGCCAGCGTGCGTTGCGTGAGTACAAGGGAACCGACCACAACACGCGGTACTACCTCAAGAACGTGGACGAGTTCGTGGCCGGTCTGTACAGCGGACAGGGCGAGTTCATCAACCACCTCAAGTCCCTCAAGGTCAAGAACGGGAACATTCTGTCCAAGACCGTGGACGCAGTGCGCGCACTGCTGGGCCTCAAGCCTAGCGAAGTGAACATGCTCACGAAGGCGCTGGGACTGTCCGATCATCTCGTGCAGGCACCGCTTCGTGCGGACATGCCGTACGCTCGCCCGAGTGGTCGCTCAGTGCTCACGAAGCCGGGTGTCTCCCGCGAGGACGTTCCGCTCGGCGCGCTCGCGCAGAAGATGGCCGACCAACTGGCGAACTGGAAGGAGGTGCTGCCGCAGGAGACGGCGAAGCTGCGGCGCAATGCGGCATGGTGGTACGACTCGGTGCGCAAGCAGACCAAGGCGGGCGCTGGGCTCAGCAAGGTACTGGACAAGCTCGACTCGGTTGGCCTGACGCTGGGCCGCTCGCAGAACAAGGACGTGCGCTACATCGCGTCCATGCTGGGCGAAGATCCTACCGGTGCGAACCGTCAGCACGCGTCGTCGGCTGCAATCGACAAGGTGATCCTGGCCTCGAACTGGCGCAAGCCCGTGGCCGAGATGTGGAACCGCATCCTGCCGGAGCTGATGACGGCGGAGGAGCGGGTTCGCTGGTCGCAGGGCATCTTCGCGGGCGACGCTGAGAAGCGCATCTCGCGACTGGTGCAAGAGGAGCGGCTGGCTAACCGAAACGCTCGGCTGGCAGGGCAGGAGTACACGTCGCAGGCACACCCGATGGTGAAGCAGATGGCGGCGGTGATCGACGGCTTCTGGAAGGACGTGACCACGATGGGCGAGAAGTACGGCGAGTCGAAGTCCACGGCCATCGGCAAGCGTGGCTGGCAGGGCTACATGCCGTACGCGTGGGACTGGCGCGAGCTGCAAGCCATGTACAACGACCCGGTGCGCGCCGACGAGTGGAACTCGTTCAAGGGCATGGTACGCCAGCAGTACGTCGCGAAGGTCATCGACCCGGCGCTGGAGAAGCTGAACAAGTCCGGCCCGGTGACGCAGGACGCGATGCTCGCGCTACAGCGAGACGTGCGCGAGCGTGCAGCGAACCTGACCGACCGCTACCTGACTCAGATCATTCGTGACCCTGAGTCGCGTATCAGCGGTGCGGATGACCACTTCGGCTCAGTGGCGGCTGACATGCTCAAGGCGGAGTACGCTGGCAAGAAGGTCACGGGCGCTATGGCGGACGAGTTCAAGCGTGCCCTCAAGGACGTGATCTCGGATCGCACGCGCACGGAGTTCGACTTGCTCGCTCGTCAGCCGGACGGCGTGCGTCTGCTCGACTACATGGACTCCGACGTGGGCCGCATGGTCGAGGGCCAGTCCAGCGAGTTCGCAGGCCGTATCGCTCTGGCGAAGGTCGGCTTCAAGGACGACCAACACTGGACGGCGATGAAGGATGCGCTGGTATCCCGTGGTGCGAACCACGAGGAAGTCGGTGCGCTGGACTTCCTGCACCGTAGCCTGACCGACCGTCTCAACAATAAGGACAACGCGGCGGCGCAGTTCCTTGGGCAGACGGCGTACATGAGCATGATGGGCAAGCTCGGATTCAACGCGCTGGCCGACGCAGCCTCGATCATGTCTATCTCGGGCGTGAACGGAATGTTCAAGTCCATCTTCAAGGGGATGGGCAAGGACACGGCGCTGATGACGCAGCTCAATCGAGTGGCATCGTCAGCTATGGGCCTCGACCACCGCCTGCACTTCGGGGAGACTCGGGCGGGCGCACGGCTTACCCGTACCGGCTCGGCGCTGGAGGACTCGGCAGTGTGGCGTCGTGTCAGCCATCAGGGCATGGACATCGTTGGCAAACTCTCGGGCGCGCACTACGTCGCCAAGACGCTGCACCGTGGGTTCGTCCCGATGTTCGCGGAGGACTTGGCGAAGGCGATCCGTGGCTCGGAGATCAATGACGGTGTGATTGTCTCGACCGGCTCGGAACACCTGAACCCGGCGCGCCTCGTGGACTCGGGCCTGACTGCTGACAACGTTGCCCGCATCAAGGCAGCACTGGAGGCGCACGACGCGGGCCGCAAGGACGGCGACATCTTCTCGTGGGATCAGTGGGACAAGACCCATCCGGGCGCAGCCGAGGACATGATCGCGGCTATTCACCGCGTCACCGGGCAGGCGCTTCAGCGTGCCTTCATCGGTGAGGTGCCACGCTGGCTCAGCGAGGGCATCATCGGCAAGTACGCCGCGCAGTTCAAGAAGTACGGCATCACGGCGCAGGAGAAGCAGCTCATGCGGAACGCGTTTATTGCTGACCGCAACTCCGCGACTGGATTTGTCATGGGTACGGCATGGGGCGCAGCCCTGTACTACGCTAAGACGGTGGCCTCGACGGCCGGCATGACGGACGCCCAGCGGGACGAGTACGTGAAGAAGCACATGCACGGACTCCACCTCGCCACCGGCGTCGCAGTGATGACGAACGTGTCAGGGATGCTTGGAGACGGTCTCGACGCCGCGAACGTCCTGATGGGCGGGCAGACCGGTGCCAGCGGCTCCCCGATTGTCGCAGTCGGGCAGCTACAGTCGATGAGCCGCGCCCTTGGTGCTATCGGCGGTTCGGCACTCGGCGTGGTCAATGGCGGCACGAACCCGCTGACCGGCAAGCCAGTGGACTACGTGGGCAACGTCCGTAAGGCCATGCGTGTGCTGCCGGGTGCCAACACCCTCATCGGCTCCGCACTCTCGAACGAGCTGAACCGGTAAGCAAACTATCAAGGCCCAACCGGCGAAAGCTGGCGGGCCTTCTTCTTTGGGCGATCGGGTTAGCCTAGCTTCTTAACCAAGTCAGCAGCTCGGAGATGCGTGTACCGTGCAAGCATGGCCGTAGTCTTGTGGCCGGTGACGGACTGAACCTCAGTCGTGGACAGCCCCAACTCGAAAAGCCGAGTGGTCGCCTCATGGCGCAGGTCATGAAAACGGAAGTCAGTTAGCCCGCAGCGCCGCCGCGCTCGATCAAACGCGAGTTTGGCCGCGTTCCGGGTGACGCCGGGAAACACCGGGCCGGACCTGTTGCCGGGTAGCGATTCCAGCAATGAGACGCACCGGCTGCTGAGCGGCACGCCGCGCATGGTCATGGTCTTAGTCGCCGCAGCGTCCAGAACCATGACACGGTGCTCTAGATCGATGTTACGCCAGTCCAGCGTCCGCGCCTCCGATTGCCTCATACCGGTATGCAGAGCTAGTTCTACCAGCGGTGCGAGCCACCACGAGCGGGCGCGCTTACATTCATGCAGCAGCAGTGATTGCTCCGCGAGTGACAATCGCCGGGTTCGCCCAGGGTTTGACCGAGGGCGGCGTACGTCGGACACTGGGTTAGCAGGCATCGCTACGGCCCAGTCTTTGCGCGCCACCTCTAGCACATGATGGAGCAAGTTTAACTCCCGGTTCACGGTCGAGCCGGATACGGCGCGGAGTCGCCTGTCCCGCCATTGCGCGATGACTGCCGGTGTCAGGTTTGCGAGAGAGTACGCTGACAGCGAGTCGCGTGCTAACGCCCGTAGGCGAATGGACTCGGACTCGTGGCCTCGCTTGGTCGGTGTGACCTCTCGCTCGTATCGATGCAGGGCATCCCGGAGTAGAAGAGTGCGAGCTGCGGAGGTGTCAACGAAGCAAGCGCGGGACATGTCTGCCTCAGTCTCAACGATCCACCGGCGGGCATCCGCTTGGGTTAGGAAGGTTCGGGACTGCGTTGGGAAACCAGCTTTGCGGACGAGTGCCGTGAATTTACCGTTCGAGCGAGGTTGGATAGTGCCCAAGCCTGTTCTCCATTGTTGATGGGTGCAGGCGTGGGCAGTCATGCTGCTTTCGCTCGGGGGCACTCAGTGTGCCATACGAATGTTGCCGTTCCGAGGCAGGTGTTAGCCCAGCTTCAGGGCGAGGTCTTCCGCCCGCAGATGCGTGTACCGCTTCAACATCGCGAGCGTCTTGTGACCGGTGATGCTGGCGACCTCCACCGTCTGCAGCCCCAGTTCGAAGAAGCGGCTCGTCGCCTCATGGCGCAGATCGTGCAATCGGATGCCGACGAGCCATCGGGGATCGGCAGGGCGCTCCAGCACACTACATGTGGACTCGTACAGTCCACGCGCTCGTTGCACTGCACGGCAGAAAGCCCGCGTAAGGGCGTTCGCAGTGATGGCGAAGGGTACGGCGTATCCAGTGTCCTTGCGGGCCTGTAGCACGGCGGTCGCGATGCTGGAGAGCGGGACGGTGCGCGGCGTGTCAGTCTTTGTGAGCGGCAGGTGTGCTGTCCGTCGCGTGAGGTCAATGTGCTCCCATCGCAGAGACGCAAGCTCGCCCCGGCGCATCCCTGTCGCGATTGCGAGTCGAATGAAGTCCCGTAAGTCGGGCGATTCAGTGGCGTCGATGATGGCTTGTATTTCGTCCGGGTGCAGCCGCCGATCACGGCCTTGTGGTTTGCGGGGCTTGATGACCTTCGGGACGCCAGCGGGCAGAACAATGCCCCATTCACGGGTCGCCAGCGTGAGCGCCCGGTTCAGTAGGTTCAGTTCGTGGATGACAGTCTGCGAGGATACCTCTTTGAGCCGAGCGTCCCGGTAGCCGACGAGGTGCGAGGACGTGAGGGCCGTTAGCTTGTACGCGCCGAGCTGACGCTTGAGCTTCTCTGCGCGCCCCTTATCGCTGCCGCCGCTGCGCTTTGTCGGGGACACATCGTGGGTGTAGCGGTCGAGCAGGTCGGCTAGGGTGGTTCGCTCAGCCTCATCCGAACTGACGAACAGTCCTCTGGCCATCTCGGACTCGATCATGTAGCCCCATTTGGCGGCGTCGGCTCGGGCGGCGAATGTCTTGGATTGGTGCGGGTATCCCCGCTTGCGGACTTGGCAGAGCCATCCGGCTGGAATCTTGCTGATCGTTGCCATGCAACCTCCGGGTAGAGGTCGCTCGGTGTGAATGCAGTGTGAATAGGAAGGGCTCAGTTGGATACAAGCCGCGCCCAGCAAGGCGCGGCGACCCACGAGCAACGGCCTTCTAAGCCGTAGGTCACACGTTCGAATCGTGTAGGGCGGGCCAGTCGAATCAGGGTTTGCGGGAATTCTTCTCGTGCTCGGATTCCCCTGTTTTGGCTCAAGTAGCCAAGGTGCAACCGAAGTTCATGGCTAGAAGCGGGCTCGCGCGAGTCGCACTTCTGATTGTGATGATCACGTTGATCGCCGGAATCGGTGCGCTGGATGTTGCGCCAATAGCGCAAGGACTGACAACCGTTTTCTGTACGATGCTTGTATTTGTCGCGACATTTAATAGTCAGTACGTGATGCCTGGACGCCTCATTCGCGCGGTCTTCATGTGGGTCGGATCCAGATCCTATGCAATCTATGTGGTGCACGGGATCGCATACTTCCTTGTCCGGGAACTTTGGTTCCGCGTCGGTCCGTATGCGGTCGATTGGGGTCTTGAGTATCGTACGGTATGCTTCTGGGCCGCAGGAGGTCTGATTGTAATTTTCGCCGAGTTCAATTTTCGATGTATCGAAACGCCGCTTCGTAAAATCGGAAAAGCGCTTACCGAAAAGAATTCGAATGAAGAAAGGACTGCCGGCGTTATGGAGCCGAGCCCGCAACAATAATCACCTTCGGAGTTCACGATATAACCGGAATGATTCTTCCGAGATCCACGCGCGCCTGCTTGTTCGCGATTCCCCGAGATTGATCAAAACTTGACTGTTCCGGCGTCCTCGGCCAGGTGGCTCCGCGCAAGGTGCGCGTACTTTTGCCTTGTCACGGTGGCTTCAACTGCCTGAGGAATTGCCCGGAAGAGTGGCTATGCCGCTGCGCGTGATCTATGCTGGAGCGGTTCACGCGGCCCGATTTTCCAATGGTGCTTCGCGCGTGTCCCGCCGGGTCAAGGCTCGTCGCCAGCTCGACACCGCGGTGCGCACATAGGCAATCGGCCACGTGCCAATCCGGGGTTGTTCATCATTCAATGCGGAGGCTGATATGTCGGAGCGCGCAGTTGTCGACGAGAACGGCTATCTCTGTTTCTGCGAGGCCTATGAAGAACCACCGGGCGTGTGGCGTGCGTTCGTACGGTTCGAGCGCAAGAGCGACCACGCGGCGATGAAAGCGCACATCCCCGGAATGACGCACAAGATCGAGGACAAGTTTGCGACCCATCATGAAGCAATGGGAGCCGCGAAAGCCTATGCCCGATACAAGGCGTCTCAAGACGAAACGGGTCTATAGACGTTGGCGCCGGGCGCATCCCGCCAGCGCGGAATCGCGAAATCAGTCAAGCCGTGCGCGCGTTGCGAAACACGACCCACGTCCACAGCGCACCGCCGGCGACTTTGGCGACAAACTGCAGTGCCGCGATGAGCGGGAACACGGTGCCGAATGCAATCAGCGGGAAAACGATCGAGTCGACCGCCGCGCCCGCAACATTCGCGCCGTTCGCGCGAGTCAATATCGGGTAGTGACGCGCGGTTTGAAACACGACGGCGCTTGCGACGGCCGCCGCGCTGAATGCCACGAGCGACGCCAGCGAAATGGCTTTGGATGCCGGGTTCAGCGCATAGCTGACAAAACCTGCTGCCAGGATCAGGCCGAACATGCGAGTCCACAGCGCACGGCCACGCCAACTCAGATGCAATCGATCACGGATGGCAAGATCGAGCCCGATCAGCAGGAAGGCGACGATCGGGGTAACTGCCGGGCCAAAGCGGGCAACGGTCAGGTTGGCCGCAGCGACCACTGCGATATAGATCAAAACGTACATGGTTCCTCGGCGGTGAAGCGTCCGCGTTGCGTTGGCACGGAGTGGGAGTTTATCGCTTCAGTCCGGGCATGGGTTTTCCGCTAATCGTGGGTATTGCGGCTTTCCTTGCAAACTGCATGGCTCGATGCGATCGAACCGGTAGAACGCACTCAATCTGATCAAACGCTATCGGCCTGAGGCGATTGGCAGCGAGCAGAAGTAGAGGGACGTTTCGATAAATGCCCCATGCGCGATTCACGGCACCGCGCGACAGTCACCGTTACGGTCCGGCAACCTGCGCACCGGAAACGACATCACGAACCGCGCACCGCCGAGCGGCGAATCCTCGAGCCGCACGTCGCCGCCATGCACGAGCGCCACGCGTCGCACGATCGCGAGCCCGAGCCCGAACCCGCCCGTCTGCCGGTCGCGGCTCGAATCGAGCCGCTGGAACGGCTCGAACACGCGCTGCCGATCGGCCAGCGGAATGCCGGGGCCGTCGTCGTCGACGGTCAGCACGAGCGCGCCGTCGTTCCCGGCGGCCGCAACCAGCGATACCTTGCTTGCGGCATAACGCGCGCCGTTGCGGATCAGGTTCAGCAGCGCGCGCGCGACGAGCTTCGGATCGCAGACATGCATGTCGGGGGCGCCGCGCGTCGACACGTCGAGCGTGAGCCCCCGGTCGGCGATGTCGTTCGCGACATTGCCGGCGACACTGTCGACCAGCTCGCCGATCACGACCTGCATCGGCGCGAGCTGACTTTCGCCCTGTTCGAGCCGGCCGATCGTCAGCAGCTCGGTGACGAGTTCGTCGAGCTCGCGCACGTCGCGGCGCAGCGCGTCGCGGCGCGTGCGCATCCGGTCGGTCTCGTCGGGCGCGGCCAGCAGCGCAAGCCCGAATTCGAGCCGCGCGAGCGGCGTCTTCAGTTCGTGGGAGATCCCGTGCATCATCTCGCGCTGCTGCTGGATCGACGCTTCGATCCGCTGCGCCATGTCGTTGAACTGCCGCGACAGCTCGTAGATGTTCGACTTGCTCGACAGCTGCACGCGTGTCGACAGCCTGCCCGTGCCGAATGCGCGCGCGGCGGCCTGCAGCTTGCGCAGATCGCGCCAGTGGTAGTGCACCCAGAACACGACCGCGAACAGCGTCGCAATCGCGAGCACGAGGTACGCGTAGATCCGGATGTCGAGATCGGGTGGCTCGATCGGGCGCGCGTGCAGCACGGACCCGTCCGAGAGCGGCATGTAGTAATCCTTTGCGTTGTAGCTGATCGCGATCTTGCCGGCATCGAGGTCGCGCAGCGGCGCACCGCTCAGTTGTGCGCGCGCGTCGGCCATCGACATGAAGCTGAAATCCTCGTTGCCGTGCAGCGCGAGTTCGCGCAGCGCAAGCTTGCGCTGCGCGCCCGGATGGCGTTCGAGGTAGTCGCTCAACACGAACGCGTAGGTCGTGAGCGAATCGCGCTGCGCATCCGCGACCCGCTCGTAGAAGATCCGGTCGAACGACACCTGAATGAACGCGATCGACGCGGCGACGCACACGATCACGATGAGATACAGCCTGAGCAACGGGCGCAGCATTTATTCGTCCCACGCGGAAGGGCTGAACAGGTAGCCGCGGCCCCAGATCGTCTTGATCTTGTGCGGCTCCGACGATGCGTCCTCGAAGCGGCGGCGCAGCTTCGAGATCCCGGAATCGACCGAGCGGTCGAGCCCGTCGAATTCGATGCCGCGCAACTGCTTCAGGATGTCGTCGCGGCTCAGCACGGTGCCGGCGGCGCGCGCGAGTATCAGCAGCAGGTTGAATTCGGCGGTCTTCAGGTCGACGGCTTCGCCGCGCCACGTGACCGTGCGGTTCGGTGGCGAGATTGCCAGTTCGCCGAACACGAGCGTTTCCGGCCCGGCGGCATGGTTGACCGCGTTCGCCGGCCGCGCGCGGCGCAGCAGCGCGCGGGCGCGCGCGACGAGCACGCGCGGCTCGATCGGCTTCGTCACGTAATCGTCGGCGCCCGTCTCGAGGCCGGCAACCTGGTCGTACACGTCGGCGCGCGCGGTCATGATCAGGACCGGCACGTTCGAGAACGCGCGGAGTCGCCGGCACACTTCCATGCCGTCGAGATTCGGCAGCATCAGGTCAAGTATCACGAGCGCCGGCTGGTGTTCGCGCACGGCCGCGACCGCGAGGTCGCCGCGCCGCACGACCGTCACCGCGAATTCGTAGCCGTCGAGATATTCGCGGACCAGCTGCGCGAGTCGGTCGTCGTCCTCGATCAGCAGGACGCGGTACTTGAGCGGGTCTTCGTTCATTGGTCTCCTCGGAATGCATACCCCCGCACGTGGCTGGCCGGACGTGACGTCGGAGCACGGGCATTCTATCCGGCATGCCGGCGGCCGTTGCGCCGCCACGACAATCGCCAACAATCGAACACAATTGTGCACAGATTCGAGTCAGTTTCCGGACAGTTTCGGCGCACGCCGGCTCCTAGACTTCGGACTCCCTGACTCTCATCCGAACATTGTGCGCCCGACCCTTCGCCGCTATCGCTATTGCATGCCGCTCGCCGGCCTGACCCTTGCCGCTGCCGCCCACGCGGAAAACGAATACACGCTGTCGCTCGGCGGTGGCTTCGCGCCACGCTATCAAGGCAGCAACCAGTATCGCGGTGTCGTTGCGCCATCGTTCTCGGCGATGTTCGGCAACGGCTTCTTCATCAACGCAACGGACGGCGCAGGCTATCGGCTGGACCTGCCGCACGGCATGTTCGTGTCGGCGGCGGTGGACTACGACCCGGGCCGCGCGGACGAGAACCGCTTCGATCTGCCCGGCTCGGATCACCTGAAAGGGATGGGCCGGATTCCCGGTTCGGTGCTCGTCGGCGTGCGCGCCGGGATGAAGGTCTACGGCGATGCGGCGCTGAGCGTCGCGCTCGACGTGCCGGTCACGCACACGTCGCGCGGGCTGTCCGGGCATGTCGATCTGGCGGTGCCGGTGTTCAGGACCGCGAAAAGCGAAATCGTCTTTACGGGTAGCGTGCACGCGGGCTCCGGCCGCTACATGCAGACCTTTTACGGCGTGACGGACGCGCAGGCCGCGACGAGCCGGTTCCGGCCGTATTCGACCGGCGGCGGAATCGACAGTGTGTCGATGTCGGTCGCGTGGACGCGGGCCGTGTCGGAGCACTGGTCGATCCTCGCGACCGCGGGCGTGACGCGGCTGCTCGGGCGGTACGGCAGCAGTCCGATCGTGCAGTCGCGAAGCAATTACTACGGGTTCGCGGGCGTGAGCTATCGGTTCTGACGGTGGGGGATGGCGAAACCGGCGCGCGGCGGAACGCGTGCGAGCGATTTACTTGGAGATATACCAGAGCGCGTCCGTGCTGACGCGCGCAGGCGATGTCGCCGTGGCAGGCACCTGAGCCGGCACCGAGGGCGGCGTGGCGGAGGTCACGGCAGTCGGCCACGTGGCGCCCGGGTTTGACGGGGGCGCCGCGGTTGCCGTATTGGCGGTGTTCGCTGTCGACGCCGATCCCGACGTCGACGGCGTGTTCAGATACCAGAGCGCGTCGGTCGACGTCGTGCGCTTCGTCGCCGTATTTGTCGCGGTATTTGCCGCCGCCTCGGCGGATTTCCTCGAAGCAGCGGGCGCAGCCGTCGTCGTACCCGCTGCGGCCGGACGCTGCGGCGCCACCCCGGCCTGCGCACTCGCGCCGGCCGCCCCCGCGCCGCCGCGTTGCGCGCGGGCCTCGAACGGCCCCAGCTGGAAGATTAACGTTTGCGCGGGACGCGTCAGGACGGCATACGGAAACTGCAGCTCCCACGACATCAGCACGCGACCGGAGGACGTTTCGGTGAAGATCGCCGGCACGTGCTTCATGTCGCTGAACTGCACGTAGATCCGGGCGCCGTCGTCGAAAACCTGGGTCGGCCTGGCCTGGTCCGCGCCCGTAACCGTCCACCCGAAGTTGTACGTGCCGGCCGGGCCGGCGGGCCCGCCGGGCGGTGGTGCTGCGGCGGGGGCGGCCGCGCGCGGGCGTGTGACCTGCGGCGTCGCGACGTTCAGGCTCGCGAACGGGTTGTATGCCTGTTGCGGTGGCGTGAAGGAGGGGGGAAGGATAGGCATGGGAGTATCCGGCGAATCCGGCATGGTCCGAATCGCATCATAGACCTTGCGCGCATACGCGAGGCGTTTGTCGGGCGAGGCGGAGTTGTACGCGCCGATCGCATTCCAGTTGGCACCGAGCTGGCGGATGTTCTGCGACAGGATCCACGCGCCGACATACGCGTTTGTGCACGCGTCGAACAGGCTCTGCTGCGTGATGCCCTCGCGCGCGAGCGTGGGCAGCCACGTGCTGTTGATCTGCATCAGGCCGATGTCGATCGTGCCGTTCGTATTGGTGTTGACGGCGTTCGGATTCATCCCCGATTCGACCTGTGCGATGCCGCGCAGCAGGCTGACGCTCACGTGCTGGAAGGTGGCCGCGTCGTCGAGGCAGTCGGCCCGCGCAAGGCCGGAGAGTGCGCACGACATCGCGATCGTCGAGGCAATTTTCAGCGTTGCGGGGCTGATCGAACGGTAAGTCTGACGCGGCATGGCAGGTTGGGGCGAAATCCGGGCGCCCGGTGCAAGGAAATCACGCAAACGCGAAGTGTGCCATAGCGCGCACGCAAATGGCTCGCGTCAAACTTTCCTTTGCATTTCGCCGGCTGCCGGACGTGCGTCGACGCGTGGTGCAGCGGCGGCGCAGTCACGCAGCCGGATACGCTCCGGCCCCGCAGCTTGCCGGCACAGCAGACAGGCGCCAGATCCGTTTGCGCATTTGTATATAATAATCATTCTCATTTACGGATGTGATCACGCATCCACGTCCGGAACCCGGCCATGTCCGTTGACAAGCTCCCTCTCTATCGCGAAATCGACTCGCTGTACGTCGGCCATCATGCGTGGCTGCGAGGCTGGCTGAGCCGGAAGCTCGGCTGTGCGCACCGCGCGGCCGATCTCGCACACGACACGTTCATGCGGTTGCTGGCGCGCGACGAGCCGATCGGCGCGGCCGAGCCGCGCGCATTCCTGACGACGGTCGCGCAGCGCGTGCTGTACAACCACTGGCGCCGCGAGCAGCTCGTACGCGCGTATCTCGACGCGCTCGCGCTGCGTCCGGACGAACACGCGCCGTCGCCGGAAGAGCGGGCTGTCGTGCTCGAGACGTTGCTCGAGATCGACCGGCTGCTCGACGGCCTGCCGCTCGCGGCCAAGCGCGCGTTCCTGCTGTCGCAGCTCGACGGGCTGACGCAGGCCGAGATCGCGGCCGAACTCGGTGTATCGCTCGCGACGGTCAAGCGCCATCTCGTCAAGGCCGGCACGCAGTGCTTCTTCGCGATGGCGACCTGACCGATGGCCGCCTCGGGACAACCGGCCATTCCACCGCAGGTCGCGCAGCGCGCGGTCGAATGGTGGGTTGACCTGCAGGCCGGCGGCACGGGCGACGCGTTCACGGCCGAGCTCGCGCGCTGGCGCGCGGCCGATGCGAGCCACGATGCCGCATGGCGTCACATCGAAGCCGTGTACGGCAGGCTGAACCGGCTCGCCGCGGGCGTCGACACGCAGGCCGCGCGCGCGGCACTGCTGCCGCCGCGTTCGGGGCGCCGCCGTGCTGCCGCGAAAGCGCTTGCGGTGCTGTTGTTCGCGGGCGGCGCGACGTGGAGCGCGGATCCGGCGCGGCGCTGGGCGGCCTGGCAGGCCGACGTGCGCACCGCGGTCGGCGAGCGCCGCACGGTGACGCTCGCCGATCGCACGGTCGTCGTGCTCGATACCGATACGGCGATCGACGTGCGCTTCGACGCGACGCTACGGCGCGTGCGCTTGCTGCGCGGCACGATCATGGTGACGAGCGGCCACGACGATCGCGCGCCGGCGCGTCCGCTCGTCGTCGCGACCGACGACGGCGAGCTCCGGCCGCTCGGCACGCGCTTCTCGGTGCGGCTGCGCGACGGCAGGACCCGCATCGAGGTGTTTGCCGGCGCGGTGCGCGTGCAGCCGATACGCCCGTCGGCGGGCACGCGCGTGATTGCCGCGGGCGAGGGCGCCGATTTCACACGCGACGCGATCGGCGCGACTGCGCCGCTCGACGCATACGCGGCTGCGTGGACCGACGGGATGATCGTTGCGTCGCGGATGAGGCTCGCCGATCTCGTCGCCGAGCTCGACCGCTATCGCCGCGGCAGCCTCCGCTGCGACGCGTCGGTGGCCGACCTGCGCGTATCCGGCACGTTCCCGCTCGACGACGCCGATCGTGTGCTCGACACGCTGAAGACGACCTTGCCGATCGATGTCACGACCGTCACCCGCTACTGGGCGACGGTCGTGCCGGCCCGTTCCTGAGGGATCCCCAAAAAAAATATTTCGGCGCGCGTGAGCTGTTTTCGGATTTCGCGTGACAAGGGTCATGAAAGCAGCATTGACCCATCGCCTACCGACTCTTCGATCATGGCTTCCACCCGTTCTATCCGCCCGCGCCGACCGGCCCCGGTCCGCCCCCTGTCGCCGCGCCCGCGCGCGGTCACGTCCGCCTTGCCGGTGCCCGGCGGTCTCGCGTGCCGGCTGGCCGGCGCCGTCCTGCTGTCGGCATTGTTGCCGCTGCCCGCGCAAGCCAGCGCCAATGCCAACGCCAACACCAACACCAACGCGGCGCCCGCAGCCGAACAGCGCACGTCGCGCCGTCAATACGATATCCCGGCTGGGCCGCTCGACGAATCGCTGAACCGTTTCGGGCGTGACGCGGGCATCCTGCTCGCGTTTCCCGCCGACCTGACGGCCGGCCTGACGAGCGGCGGCGTGCACGGCCGCTTCGACGTCGAACGCGCGCTCGACCGCGTGCTCGCGGGCACGGGGCTCGTCGCGATCCGCCAGCCGAGCGGCGGCTATACGCTGCTGCGGACCGGCAACACGGCTGCGCCAGCGGGTGGGGCGAGCGCCGAGCTGCCGGCAATCGCGGTGCGCAGCAGCGCGGTGCGCGCCGACAGCTACCGGCCGCCGCGGGAGGCCGGCGTGCTGCGCTCGGAGGCGCCGCTGCTCGACACCGCACAAGCCGTCGCGATCGTGCCTGCGCAGGTGCTTCGCGACCAGCGACCGCGCAATCTCGACGACGCGCTCGCGAACGTGAGCGGCATCACGCAGGGCAATACGCTTGCCGGCACGCAGGACACGATCATGAAGCGTGGCTTCGGCGGCAACCGCGACGGCTCGGTGATGCAGAACGGCATGCCGCTCGTGCAGGGACGCGCGTTCAATACGGCGGTCGACCGCGTCGAGGTGCTCAAGGGCCCGACCTCGCTGTTGTACGGGTTGATGGATCCGGGCGGCGTGATCAACGTCGTCAGCAAGGTGCCGCAACTGACACGCTACAACGCGCTGTCGGTTGGCGGCTCGACCTACGGTCACGGCAAGAACGGCGGCAACGTGACGTTCGATTCGACCGGGCCGATCGGCGATACGCGGCTTGCGTACCGGCTGATCGTCGACCAGTCGAAAGAACAATACTGGCGCAACTTCGGCGAGTACCGCGAAACCTTCGTCGCGCCGTCGCTCGCGTGGTACGGGCGCGATACGCAGGTCGTGCTGTCGTACGAGTACCGCAAGTTCCATTCGCCGTTCGATCGTGGCACCGCGCTCGATCCGCGCACCAACGCACCGCTCGACATTCCGGCGCGGCGCCGTCTCGACGAGCCGTTCAACGACATGGACGGCGAGTCGCATCTCGCGCAGCTGTCGGTCGATCACCAGATCGACGCGGACTGGAACGCGCATTTCGGCTACAGCTACAACCGCGAGACCTACGACGCGAACCAGATCCGCATCACGGGCGTCGATCCCGCGACGGGAACGCTGGCGCGCAGCAACGATGCGACGCACGGCTCGCTCAGCACCGACAGCTACGGGATCGCGTACGTGAACGGCAAGCTGACGCTTGCGGGGATGCGGCACGATGTGCAGTTCGGCGTCGACAGCGAATACCGGCGCATCTACCGCAAGGACATGCTGCGCGAGGCCGTGAAAACGCCGTTCAGCTACGTGGATCCCGTGTATGGCTTGTTGCCGCCGTCGAGCACCGTGTCCGCGAGCGACAGCGACCAGACCGACACGCTGCACGACGTGTCGGCGTTCTTCCAGGACAGCATCCACGTGACGGACAAGTGGATCGTGTCGGGCGGATTGCGCTTCATCACGTACAACCAGGTCGCGGGCCGCGGACGGCCGTTCAAGGCAAATACCGATCTGAGCGGATCGAAATGGCTGCCGCGCGCGGGCGTCGTCTACAAGTGGACCGATGCGTTCTCGCTGTACGGCAGCTACTCGCAATCGCTGAAGCCGTCGTCGTCGATCGCGCCGATGACGGGCGGCTTCGTGATCGACGGCGCGACGCCGCCGGAAGCGTCGACCGCGTGGGAAGTGGGCGGCAAGCTCGACCTGCCGGGCGGCCTGACCGGCACGCTTGCGCTGTTCAACATCGACAAGAAGAACGTGCTCGTGTCGCAGTTCAACGACACGACGAAGCTCACCGACTGGCGGACCTCGGGCAAGGCGCGTTCGCGCGGCGTCGAGCTCGACCTGTCGGGCAGGATCGGCGAACGGTTGAACGTGATCGCGAGCTATGCGTACATCGACGCGAAGACGATCGACGATCCGCTCTATGCGGGCAACCAGCTGTGGAACGTCGCGCGCCATACCGCATCGGTTGCTGCTGTCTACGACGTCGGCACGCTCGCGGGCGGCGACGACCTGCGCGTCGGCGCGGCCGCGCGCTACGTCGGCGCACGGCCCGGCGATTCGGCGAACAGCTTCACGCTGCCGTCGTACGTTCTTGCCGATGCGTTCGCGACGTACGACACGCGGATCGGCAAGCAGAAGGTGTCGTTCCAGCTCAACGTGAAGAACCTCTTCAACCGCACCTACTACCCGTCGAGTGCGAACCGCTACTTCGTCGCGGTCGGCGATGCGCGGCAGGTGTCGCTGCTGACCACGCTGCAGTTCTGACGACGCACCGCGCATACATTGGCCGCGCGGTCCGCAGCGTGGCCACGGAGATCATCGCAATGAACTTGAACATGAACACGAACGTGAAGAACCACGGTCCGGTACGCGCGCTAACGCGCGCGCGGCGCCGCGCATTGCGCGCGATCGCCGGCGCGGCGTTCGCGCTGGCGACGGGCATCGCTGGCATAGCGCCGGCCGTCGCGGCCGACGCGCAATCTGCCGTCACGCGCGTCGCGATGCTCGTGCAGCCCGGCGGGCCGAACGTGAAGGTCGACGAACGCGTCGGCGCCCATCTGGAAGCGCGCGGTTACGCGGTGCGTTTCGTCGATCAGGCCGCAACGCCGGACGCTGCGCGCGACGCGGACCTGGTCGTGATCTCGTCGACCGTGTCGTCGAAGCACGTCGCGGCGGGCTGGCGTACGCTCGACAAGCCACTCGTGACCTGGGAAAACGACCTGCTCGACGATCTTGCGATGACGGGCAAGCGTCACGACGTCGACTTCGGCGAAACCGGCAAGGAACGCTACGTGTGGCTCGTCAATGCGCCGCATCCGATCGCGGCGGGGCTGCCGGCGGGCGCGACGAACGTGTACGGCAAGCAGGCGCCGATGAGCTGGGGCAAGCCGGGGCTCGGCGCGAGCATCATCGCGACGGTGTACGGGCAGCCGGACAAGGCCGCGATCTTCGCGTACGAGAAGGGCGCGACGATGGACTACGAAGCGATTGCGCCAGCGCGGCGCGTGATGTTCTTCCTCGACAACGATACGTTCGTGAACCTGTCGCCGGCCGGTGTCGCATTGTTCGACGCGGCGGTCGACTGGGCCGCGGGGCGGCGCTGACTGAAATTGAATGCGAGAATGTGGCCTTCGGTTGGCGCGGGCCGCGGCCAGGCGGCGTTCGCGACTGACGCGCGCGCCACGCACCGGCGGCGCGCATCCCGCCCGGCCGGCACCGCGTTGCACGGTATCCGTCCGTGCGCGTCGTTCTCCAAGGAACCCGTATGGATAGTCACATCGCTCCGGTGGAGCTGAAGAAAGCCTACCGACTCCTCAATCACGGCCCGACGGTGCTCGTGTCGGCGCGTCATGGCGGCACCGACAACGTGATGGCTGCCGCGTGGGCGTGCGCGCTCGACTTCCTGCCGCCGAAGCTGACAGTCGTGCTCGACAAGAGCGCGAAGACGCGCGAACTCGTCGAGCAGAGCGGCACGTTCGTGATCCAGATCCCGACGGCCGCGCAGCTTGCGCTCACGCATGCGGTCGGCAGCCACAGCCTTGCTGACCGTCCGGAGAAGCTGCGCGAAGCCGGCGTGACGCTGTTCGGCGTCGACGGCCACGACCTGCCGTTCGTCGCCGGCTGCTCGGGCTGGCTCGCGTGCAAGCTGATTCCGGAGCCGCACAACCAGCAGACCTACGACCTGTTCATCGGCGAGGTCGTCGGCGCGTGGTCGGACACGCGCGTGTTCAAGGACGGCCACTGGCATTTCGAAGCGGCGGATCCCGCATTGCGCAGCCTGCACTACATCGCGGGCGGCAATTTCTATGCGATCGGCGAATCGCTGTCGGTCGACGCCAGCAACGCCGACGCGCAATGACGCATCGGGCCGGCTGATGCCGGTTCGCGCCGGCAACCTGCCAGCACGCATCCGTTGTGACGGTGCGCCGCCACGACGTCTCGCGGTCTTGTCGACAACCTTGCCGCCGTCAACGCGCCGGGTTGCCGATGCCCACTTCGGACGCCCACTTCGGACGCCCGCTTCGGCGCGGCTCACGGGATCAACAGCTCGCGGCGTCCGTCCGGATGCTCGATGCGTTCGCCCGATATGTGCAGGCGCTGGTCTGCGCGATAGTCGTAGACCGAGCGCGCGGCGGCGAGCTGCGCGAAATCGAGTTCGACCGTGTGGCGGGACTCGGTGTTGCCGGCTTCGAACAGCAGGTGTCCGAACGGATCGGCCGCGAGGCTGCCGCCGGCAAACACGACGTCGTGCGTGCAGTCGCCGACACGGTTCGCGACGACCGCGAACACCTGGTTTTCCATCGCACGCGCGGTGACGGACGTGCGATGGACGTGGCGGTACGGCTCCATGTTGCCGTCGGTCACGAGGATCAGCTCGGCGCCGAGTTCGGCGAGCGCGCGCCCGCTTTCCGGGAATTCGCTGTCGTAGCAGATCAGGATGCCGATGCGCACGCCACGCCACGCGACGGTTGCATAGCGGTCGCCGGGTAGCACGATGCCGTGCTCGCTCACCCACAGGTGGGTCTTGCGATAGCTGAGCGCGACGCCGTCCGGCGTGACGAATACCGTCGTGTTGTAGAAGCGGCCGCGATCGTTCTCGATCAGGCCGACGACCACCGCGACATTGCGCGCCCGCGCGGCGGCCACGACGGCGTTGACGCTCGGGCCGTCGAGCGGCTCGGCCACGGCGGCGAGGTTGTCGGGATCGAGGAAGCCCGTGAGCTGCGCCTCCGGAAACATCACGATGTCGGTGCCGGGCGTGCAGGTGGCAATGGCGTCGAGCGTGCGCTCGAGGTTGTAGCGCGTGTCGCCGTCGCGACCCGCGAGCTGGTTGATGTCGATTTTCAGTTTCATGAACGTAAGCCGGATGGGTGACCGGCGCGCGACAGGCGCCGGGAGCGGATTTCAGTGCGGCCTAGTACAACATCCCGTAAATAGATTGAATAAATAACTGCCTCGGTTATCATGTCTGGATGAGCCGAGGCCGACATGCAACGCCAGTGAAGCTGGCGAATAAAGAACGACAGGAACTGCGATCGCTG
>NZ_QTQP01000026.1 GCF_003854275.1 Burkholderia sp. Bp8963 | reverse complement strand
CACGCCACCCACGTCAGTATCGACCGGCGCCGTGGCCGCGACCGCGGCCCGCGCGCGCGCAAGCCGCTTCGCGTCGCTGTCGCGCTTCCTGCCATCCGGCCGCAGCGTCGCGATCGGCGTGCCGTTCATGTGGCTGACGGTCTTCTTCGCGCTGCCGTTCGTGCTGGTGCTGAAGATCAGCTTCGCCGACCAGATGCTTGGCATTCCTCCGTATACGCCGCTGGCGAGGGTGGAGGCCGGCATGGTGCAGGTCGTGCTGTCGCTGAAGCACTACGCGCTGCTGCTGAGCGACGACCTCTACCTGAACACCTATGTCAGCTCGCTGAAGATGGCGTCGCGCTCGACGCTGCTGTGCCTGCTGTTCGGCTATCCGATCGCGTACTTCATCGCGCGCTCGGCGCCGGCGCGCCGCAACCTGCTGATGATGGGCGTGATGCTGCCGTTCTGGACGTCGTTCCTGATCCGCGTGTACGCGTGGGTCGGCATCATGAAGGACGACGGCCTGCTGAACCACGCGTTGTCGGCGCTCGGCCTGATCGCGGCGCCGCTGCGGCTCTACCACACCGACACGGGCGTCTACATCGGGATGGTCTATTCGTACCTGCCGTTCATGGTGATGCCGCTCTACGCGCATCTCGTGAAGATGGACCTGACGCTGCTCGAAGCCGCGTACGACCTCGGCGCGACGCCGTGGTCCGCGTTCTGGCGCATCACGCTGCCGCTGTCGAAGAACGGGATCATCGCGGGCAGCCTGCTGGTGTTCATCCCGGCGGTTGGCGAATACGTGATCCCTGAGCTGCTAGGCGGCGCGAACACACTGATGCTCGGCCGCGTGATGTGGGACGAGTTCTTCAACAACATGGACTGGCCGATGGCGTCCGCGGTGACGGTGACGATGGTGTTGCTGCTGCTTGTGCCGATGGCGGCGCTCCATCACTACCAGACCGACGCGGAGGGCCGCAAATGACCCGGGCGAATCGCATCCTGTCCGCATCCGTGCTGACCGCGGGTTTCCTGTTCCTGTACATCCCGATCATCAGCCTCGTCGTGTACTCGTTCAACGCATCGAAACTCGTGACGGTGTGGTCGGGCTTCTCGCTGCGCTGGTACGGCGCGCTGCTGCACGACGACGAGCTGCTGACGGCCGCATGGCTGTCGCTGAAGATCGCGCTGCTGACCGCGACCGCGTCGGTCGCGATCGGCACCTGGGCCGGCTTCGTGCTCGCCCGCATGGGGCGCTTTCGCGGCCTCACGTTCTATGCGGCGATGATCAACGCGCCGCTCGTGATTCCCGAAGTGATCCAGGGGATCTCGCTGCTGCTCCTGTTCGTCGCGATGCAGCAGCTGTTCGGCTGGCCCGCGGGGCGTGGCTTGCCGACGATCTGGATCGGCCACGTGATGCTGTGCCTGTCGTTCGTCGCGGTGATCGTGCAGTCGCGCGTGAAGGAGCTCGACCGCTCGATCGAGGAAGCGGCGCTCGATCTCGGCGCAAAGCCGTGGAAGGTGTTCTTCGTGATCACGCTGCCGCTGATCGCGCAGGCACTCGTATCGGGCTGGCTGCTCGCGTTCACAGTGTCGATCGACGACGTGATCCTGTCCGCGTTTCTGTCCGGCCCCGGCTCGACCACGCTGCCGCTCGTCGTGTTCTCGCGCGTGCGTCTCGGCCTCAATCCTGAAATGAATGCACTCGCAACGATGTTCATCACCGTCGTGACGATCGGCGTCGTCGTGGTGAACCGCGTGATGCTGGCCCGCGAGCGCCGGCAGGCGCGCGACGTGCGCGCGTGGCTCGCATCGTCCGATTCGGTCGATGAATTGGCCGCTGAATCGGCCGCCGCCACCACCGTGCCTGCGCATGCGCACCGTGCGAACCCGGCCGTTCGGCCCGACCCCGCACCGCAACCCTCGAAGTGACAAAACGACAAGACGTGACGAACGACCAGGAGACTTTCCATGAAGAAGAGGTTCCTCTGCGCGCTGGTGGCCGGAACGCTGCCCGCTTTGGCCGCGGCGAGCCCGACCGGCGAGCAGATCAACGCGCTGCAGGCGCAGGTCGCCGCGCTGCAGAAGCAGATGAAGGCGCTGCAGGCGCAGCTGGCCGCGAAGCCGGGCGCGACCGTCACCGCGCAGGCGAGCGTGGTCACGGGCGGCGTGCCGGCCGCCGCCGCTGCCGATCCGTCTGCGCCGGGCTACGGCCAGGCGCAGGCGGTGCTGACCAACGACGATCTCACCGAGATGAAGCAGCAGGTCGCGAACCAGCAGCTGAAGGTCGATGCGCTGACCGACGCGGCCCGCACGGGCCCGATCGCAGGGCTGTCGATTACGGGCTATCTCGATCCGACCTACCTGTATAACCGCGGCGCCGGCACGTCGTCGTTCCAGTTCGTGAACCACGAGAACGCATACACGTACTACAACAGCACGTTCGGCGACGTGTTCCTCGACATCAGGAAGACCTTCGGCGTCGGCCCGACCGCGCCGTCCGCGGAAATCACGCTGATGCCGAATCGCGGCGCGGGCCTGTCGATGATGACGGGGAGCGGCGCGAGTGGCCTCGACATCGTGAACACGGCGGTCGTCACGGTGCCGCTGTCGGGCACGACCTCGTTCGTCGGCGGGCTCGTGACGGGCTTCGGCGGCTTCGAGTACCAGCAGTCGAGCCAGATGCTCACGCTGACGCACAACCTGCTGTACGACTTCTCCGATCCGGGCTCGTCGATCGGCGCGGGCATCAACTACCAGAGCGCGGACGGCCACTGGGCGTGGAAGTTCTTCGTCGGCAACGAGCAGTTCCGCTCCGCGGGCGCGGTCACGCAGACCGGCGTGAATGCGTTCGGCGATCCGATCTCGACGAGCAACAAGGTGCCGACCTTCACCGCGCGCGTCGACTATCTGCACGGCAGCGCGCTCGATATCGGCGGATCGGTGAGCATCGGCCGCCAGACGCTGCCGAGCGCGATCGATCCGGCGACCGGCAGCGTCCGGTACGGCGTCGGCGGCAATGCGCCGAGCGCGTACGGCGCATTCTTCTTCGGCGAAGCGGACGCGACCTATACGCTCGCCGACACGCAGTACAACGCGGAATTCGACTACGGCCAGCAGCAGCATGGCGCGTTCAACGGCGGGCTCGCGCAGTGGTTCGGGCTGTCGCTGCTCGCACATCGCAAGTTCAACCTGCCGGTGGTCGGGCGCATGGGCGCGACGCTGCGCTACGACCTGCTCGTCAACCGCAAGAACGGCGGCGGCGGTTCGTCGATCGGCCTGAACGGCAACGGGATGGATCCGTTCAACGGCTTCGGCATCGACGCCGACTGCCTCGCGATGTCGAAAGCGAATGGCGGCGTCGGCTTCGAATGCAAGGGGGCGACCCGGCAGGCCGCTGCGTTCGATCTGCTGTTCTATCCGACGCAGCAAGTCACGGTGAAGGTCGAGTATCGCCACGACTGGGCGAACAACAAGGTCTTCCTGCGTCACGACGGGTCGTATGCGAAGTCGAACGACCTGCTTGCGACACAACTCATCTACTCGTTCTGATGCGATGTGGGTGTCAGGCCGTGAAAACCGGACCGGCGCCGCTCGCGAGTCCTAACCATGCTCAAGTTCGAAAACCAGCCACATGTTCCGTCGTACTACGCGTCGACCGCGAACGACCACACGTATCACCCGCCGCTCGACGCGGCGGTTTCCGCCGACGTCTGCGTGATCGGCGGCGGGCTCACGGGCCTGTCCGCCGCGCTCGAGCTCGCGCAACGCGGCCAGTCGGTCGTGCTCGTCGAGGCATCGAAGATCGGCTGGGGCGCGAGCGGCCGCAACGGCGGCCAGCTGATCGCCGGCTATGCATGCGACATCGATACGTTCTCGGCGTACATGCCCGAGGAGGACGTGCGGCGCGTGTGGGCGATGGGGCTCGAGTCGGTCGACATCGTCCGGGAGCGGGTGGCCACGCACGGGATCGACTGCGACCTGACGTTCGGCTACCTGACCGCCGCGAACAAGCCGCGCCACGTCGACGCGCTGCGCGCGTGGCGCGATACGGCCGCGTCGCGCTTCGGCTATCGCGGGTACGAGTACGTCGAGCATCAGGACATGCACCGCTTCGTCGCGTCGGACCGCTACCTTGGCGGTCTCTACCACGCGGGCAGCGGCCATCTGCATCCGCTCAACTACACGCTCGGCGTCGCGCGCGCGGCGCGCGAAGCGGGCGTGAAGATCCACGAGGACACGCGTGCGCACGCGATCCGCAAGACCGCACTCGGTCATCAGGTGGCGTGTGCGCGCGGGCATGTCGATGCGCGCTATGTCGTGCTCGCCGGCAACGCGTATCTCGGCCGGCTCGCGCCATCGCTCGCACGCAAGATCATGCCGGTGACGACGTTCCTGATCGCGACCGAGCCGCTCGGCGACGCGCGCGCGGCCGGCACGATGCCGGCCGGCGCGGCGATCTGCGACAGCAACGCGGCGCTCGACTACTTCCGGCTGTCGAAGGACGGCCGGATGCTGTGGGGCGGCAAGGCGGGCAGCTCGACGCGCACGCCGCGCGATCTCGCCGCCGCGATGCGGCGCGACATGCTGAAGACGTTTCCGCAACTCGCGGACGCGCGGATCGACCATGCATGGGGCGGCGTCATCGATTCGACGATGAACCGCGCGCCGCATTTCGGCCGGCTCGAGCCGACCGTGTACTTCGCGCAAGGGTTCTCCGGCCACGGCGTGAACGTGACCGGGCTCGCGGGCCGGCTGATCGCGGAAGCGATCGATGCGCAGGCCGGCCGCTTCGACCTGTTCGGCAGGATCCGCCATCGCGATTTCCCGGGCGGGCCGCTGCTGCGCACGCCGATGCTGACGCTCGCGATGGCGTGGTACCGGCTGATGGATGCGCGTTGAACCCGTGCGGGCCGGGTGCCCGGGCCGCGCGATACCCGAATCACATTGAACCTTGCATACGCTGGAGGCGTACATGACGGACATCACGAATCTCGTCGACCTGATGGAGGACCCGGCGGAGCTGACCCAGAGCCGCGTGCCGCGCGGGCTGCTGCTGGCCGGCAATCCGCTGCAGACGCTCACGCGTCACTACATCAGCCCGTGCGGACAGTTCAACTGCGGCATCTGGGAATGCACGCCCGGCCGCTGGACCATCGAATACGACGAATCGGAATACTGCGAAATGCTGAGCGGCGTCGCGATCGTGCGCGACAGCGACGGCAACGAGCGCGTGCTGCGCGCCGGCGATCGCTTCGTGATTCCGCCGGGCTTTCGCGGCACGTGGGAAGTCGTCGAAGCGTGCCGCAAGATCTACGCGTCGCATGCGCCGCAGGCCGCGCCATCGCACGCGTAGCACGTCGGTTCGGCCCGGCAAGTCAATCATCGAGATCAATGAGAAGCAACCCATGAGGAACAACCCATGACCCAGGAATTGTGGCGGCTGAGCGCGGTAGAAATGGTCGAGCGCGTCGTGCGGCGCGACGTGTCGTCGACGGAACTCACACGGAGCTGCCTGCAGCGGCTCGAGCAGGTGAACCCTGCGATCAACGCGATCGTCGACGTGCTCGCCGACAGCGCATTGCGGGAAGCCGAAGAAGCCGACGCGGCGCTCGCGCGTGGCGAGCCGGCCGGCCCGCTGCACGGCGTGCCGGTGACGGTGAAGATCAACGTCGACACGGCTGGGTGCGCGACGACGAACGGCGTGACCGCGTTCAGAGGTCTGCTCGCGCACGACGACAGCCCCGTCGTCGCGAACCTGCGCAAGGCCGGCGCGGTCGTGATCGGGCGCAGCAATGCGCCGGCGTTTTCGTATCGCTGGTTCACCGACAACGACCTGCATGGCCGCACCGCGAATCCGTGGAATCCGCTGCTGACGCCGGGCGGTTCGAGCGGCGGCGCGGCGGCGGCGGTCGCCGCCGGGATCGGCGCGATCGCGCACGGCAACGATCTCGGCGGCTCGATCCGCTATCCGGCCTATGCGTGCGGCGTCGCGGGGCTGCGGCCGAGCAGCGGGCGCGTGCCCGCGTACAACCCGACGCAGGCGAAGGACCGGACGCTCGCGGTACAGCTCGCGTCGGTGCAGGGGCCGCTCGCGCGTACGGTCGGCGACCTGCGGATCGCGCTGGGCGCGATGGCGGGCGGCGACGCGCGCGACGCATGGTGGATGCCGGTCGCGCCGGTAGGCCATGCCGCGCCGTTCCCCACGCGCGTCGCGGTGTGCACGGAACTGCCGGGCGTCCGTGCCAACGCGGTCGTCGTCGACGCGATCCGGCAGGCCGCGCGCTGGCTCGAAGACGCGGGCTGCATCGTCGAGGAAGCGGTGCCGCCGCGGTTCGACGAGGCTTGCGCGCTGTGGCTGGACCTCGTGACCAATGAAGCGTGCAGCGGGCTCGGCGACGTGATCATGCAGCACGGCGACGCCACGATCCAGACTGCGTTCGCGAGCCAGCGCCGCCTGGCCGCGCCGCTCGACATGGCCGGCTACATTGACGGTCTCGCGCGGCGGACCGGATTGCTGCGGGACTGGCAGCAGTTCTTCGAGCGCTATCCGCTGCTGCTGATGCCCGTGTCGGGCGCGCAGCCGTTCGCGATCGACGCGGACCAGCACGGCGACGCTGCGGTGCGTCACATCCTCGACATGCAGGGGCCGCTGCTCGCGACCGCGCTGCTCGGGTTGCCGGGGCTGTCGGTGCCGACCGGCGTGTGCGACGGCGTGCCGACGGGCGTGCAGCTCGTTGCCGGACGCTTCCAGGAGGCGCTGTGCCTCGCCGCGGGCGAGGCGATCGAGGCGCGCGCAGGCACGCTGACGCCGATGGATCCGGTCACCGCAGCGTCGTGATACGACACGTCTTGAAGGAATCCTGATGAACGACAGAACGTTTGCAGATTGGCAGGCCGGCGCCGCGTCGCTCGAAATCGACGGGCGCGCCTTTATCGACGGTGCGCCGTGCGGCGCGCGAAACGAGCGGACCTTCGCGTGCGTGAGCCCGATCGACGGCCGCGTGCTCGCACCGGTCGCCGATTGCGACGAGGCCGATGTGGACGCGGCGGTGGCAGCCGCCCGTCGCGCGTTCGATGCCGGCGTGTGGGCCGGCATGAACCCGCGCGCTCGCAAGGCCGTGCTGCAGCGCTGGGCCGCGCTGATGCGCGAGCACCGCGACGAGCTGGCGCTGCTCGAGACGCTCGATGCGGGCAAGCCGATCGCTGACACGACGGCGATCGACATTCCGGCCGCCGCGCACTGCGTCGAATGGTATGCGGAGGCGATCGACAAGACCGGCGGCGAAGTCGCGCCGGCCGATCGGCATCTGGTCGGGCTCGTGACGCGCGAGCCGGTCGGCGTCGTCGTCGCGGTGGTGCCGTGGAATTTCCCGCTGCTGATGGCCGCGTGGAAATTCGCGCCGGCGCTTGCCGCCGGCAACAGCGTGATCCTCAAGCCGTCGGAAAAATCGCCGCTGACCGCGCTGCGGGTCGCGCGGCTCGCGCACGACGCGGGCGTGCCGCCCGGCGTGTTCAACGTCGTGCCGGGCGGTGCCGAGCCGGGCAGGCTGCTCGCGCTGCATCGCGATGTCGACTGCATCGCGTTCACGGGCTCGACGCGCACCGGGCAGCAGATCATGGCGTGCGCCGCGCAATCGAACCTGAAGCGCGTATGGCTCGAGCTGGGCGGCAAGTCGCCGAACATCGTGCTGCCCGATTGCGCCGATCTCGATCGCGCGGCGAAGGCGGCCGCCGACGCGATTTTCTTCAACATGGGCGAGGTGTGTACGGCGGGCTCGCGGCTGCTCGTGCATCGCGGCATCAAGGACGCGTTCATCGAGAAGCTGGTTGCGGCCGCGCGTACGTATGCGCCCGGGCATCCGCTCGATCCGTCGGTGACGATGGGGGCGATCGTCGATCGCATCCAGCTCGACCGCGTGATGGGGTATATCGAAGCGGGACGTGAGGAGGGCAGGCTCGTGACGGGCGGCGCGCGGGTCCGGGAGGAAACCGGTGGCTTCTACGTCGAGCCGACTGTGTTCGAGGTCGCGCCGGACGCGAAGGTGGCCCGCGAGGAAATCTTCGGGCCCGTGCTGTCGGTGATCGCGTTCGACGACATCGACGAAGCGGTGCGGATCGCGAACGACACCGAATACGGGCTTGCGGCGGCGGTGTGGTCAGGCGATCTGACGACGGCGCACGAGGTCGCGCGGCGGCTGCGGGCCGGGACCGTGTGGGTGAATTGCTATGGCGACGGCGGCGACGACATGAGCTTCCCGTTCGGCGGCTACAAGCAGTCGGGCAACGGCCGTGACAAGTCGCTGCACGCGCTGGAGAAATATACGGAGCTGAAGTCGACGGTCATCCGGTTGCGCTAGGGGTGTGGGGCGGCCGGCCTCGTTGGAGGCCGGCCGCTCGGTCAGCACCGCGCGAGCGTCGCGCCGAGACGATGGATGGAGTCCTTGAGCTCGGGTAGATTGTCGCGGATTGTCAAAATCACGACATCGTAATCCGTGTCCCAAAAGCGGTGGATCATCATGTCGCGCATCCTCGCCGCCTGTGTCAGGTTGGCAAGCAGATCGTATTCTCCGGTCGACGACTGTTCGATGCCCTCGCGGTGACGCGCGATCAGGCTCTTGGCGGCTTCGCCGATGATCAAGATCCGGTAGCACGCAGCGTCCCGCTCTTTCTGCCTGAAGCAGGCAAACCCGCATATCACCAGCGTTCCAAGGTGCAGCGCGATGCATTCGATCGAGAACCGGATGTCATGGCAAAGGTCGACGCCAGCCCTCATTCGCTTTCCGGCAACGGACTTGTCGGCGGGCGGTAGTTGCGGCGCTTCACCGTGGCATCGAAGCAGGCGTCCGTCACGACGAACGCCTTCAGCGCGAGCTTCTCTTCGATGTCGGCCATCACGCCGCCCATGTCGAAGAGCGTCACGTCGCCGACCGGCTCGAGCAGGAGCGTCAGATCATAGTCGGGGTCGTCGTAGTCCACGACACGCGGATTCGTAAAGTGATGCGCCGACACGATCTCGCGAATCGCGGATGCGTGCTGGCGCAAAGATGCGGCTGGATCGGGCATCACGCCTCCCATCAGGGTTTTTCCGTCGAACATTTCAGGTGCCGTCAGGTTTGTTCGGATGATTCGATTCTGCCCGTCTGCGATGGCCGCGACCAGTCCGCCGAATGGCCAGAACCGGTCGCGAGCCGTCCCGTGCGTCACGGGTGCATCGGGGTTGCGTCGCGCTGCAGCATGCGTCGGATTTCGCTACGGATTGCTAATCTTACTGTGTCAATAAATCAGCATTGGATGCTGAACAAAACGGACATCGCTCGAGCCGGCGCGCGATGTATGCAGCGATACGCCAGCGCAGCGTGGTGATGGAATCAGCCACGTGGCGCTGTGCGCGCTGGGGACCCGCGTGGCACGTAATCCGAGGGTAAGGCAAATGGGTCGCGGATCGCGGAGTTTTTTTTACTGTCGCCTTGAATGAGGCGTTGAGCAACAAGAAATCCATAGGCAGCAATACACAACGATGCATGGTGATGGAATCCACGCCAGCCACGTCCTTCGAAGTGTCCCAGGCCGAACTCCTGCTTGAGATCCTGATAGTCCCGCTCGATACGCCAGCGCATCTTGGCGACATGAACCAGTCGTTCGAGCGTCGTGTCTGGGGGTAAAGTCGAAAGCCAGTATTTGAGGGGCTCCGCATCACCTTCGGGCCATTCGATCAGCAGCCATTCCTCATCTCGCAGGGTGGAGCGCCAGTAATCTCGGTGTGAAGCACGCACGCGCACGGCAGCAAAGCGCGAACTGAGCGCGGCGCACGTACCTTCGCGCCATATCACGTTGCGATAGCGCGAGGCATCGAGCGTCGAGGCCAGATCCTTGACTCCGATCGGCTCATGTCCCGGTGCGCGCCGTAACAAGCTGCGTGGCCGGCCCGATTTCCCCGCGGCGGGCTCGGGCGGTAGAGGAGCCGTGCCCGGCGCCCATACGCGCGTGTTCGAGCGAATGCCCACCGCATACTGCAGCCCGAGCTCGCTGACGGTCTCCCGAAACGAGGTGTCGTCTCCATAGCCCGCATCGGCCAACACGATACCGTCGGGCGCGCCGCTTTGCCGTGCTTCGCGCAACTGCCCGGTCGCAATCTCTGGTTTGGTTGCAAACTCGATTTCCTCGGGCACGCCGGCTTTCTGTCGTCGCACGGGATCGTCGCTCCATTCACGCGGCAGATACAGTCGATACGACACCGGTAGGCTCGCGTCTTCCGTCGCCACCGACAGGCTCACCGCAACCTGGCAGTTGTCCTGCTTGCCCAGTTGACCGCAGTATTGCCGTGCCACGCCAACCGAATGCTTACCCTTCTTGGGAAATCCCGTGTCGTCAATGATCCAGTACAACCCGCCAGCCGGGTCCATGTGCGGCAGCACCCAGCGCCGCACCTGCTCGAGCAGCGCCGTATCGGACCATTCCGACTTCGCCACGAAATGATGCAGTGACTGGTGCCGCGCGCTCACGTGCTCCGGTTCCAGATGTGCCGCCAGCGGCTCGACGCTCTTGCGCCGAATTGGCAGCATCAGCCCTTGGCAATAGCCTCTCAATCCTGACTCGCGGTCGCTATGCCCAAGCGCTTCACACAAATGTTCCAGATACGCCTCGAATGACGTCTCCCAGTCCATCATTCCTCACGTCATGGATGAAGAAGTTCCTATAATGGCATGAATTTATTGACACAGTAAGACTAAGCCCCGACGCATCTCCGCAGTGTTCGGGGAACACATTTTTCGCCGCGGCAAGCTGTTCTGTCCCCCAACTTCCGCACCGGTCGGCCGCCACAGGGCAAAATACGGGTTTTGCGCTCCCGCGAGGGGGCCGGAATGGCAGGCGAGGCCGGCGCTGCGCGTGGTCCGCGCGCCCGGAGCCTGCCGCCCAAACAAGCTTGCTCGCCGCGTTGCGAGCCCACAGGAGTCCAAGCCACATGCCCGAATCCAACCTGTCCTTCTTCGGCCGGCTGTCGCTTGCCGTCGGCACGTTCTTCTCCGTGCTCGGCAATCGCGAGTTCGCCGCCGGCGTGCTGCGCGTACGCGATGGCGCGCCCGTTCCCGTGCAGCCGGCGCCTGCCGCCGCGCCCGCACCGGCGCCTGCCCCGGCCCCGGCCGCAGCGCCCGTGAAGGCCGCCGCGCCCGAGCTGCGCGAAGCGAGCCCGCAGGCCGCGCTGCAGCTGCTCGGCCTGCTGCAGCGCGATGCGCGCTTCATCGACTTCGTCGAGGAAGACATCGCCGGCTACGGTGACGCCGACATCGGCGCGGCCGCGCGCCTCGTGCACGACGGCTGCCGCGCGGCGCTGCGCGAGCACTTCACGATCGTCCCGGTGCGCGACGAGGCCGAAGGCAGCCGCGTGACGCTGCCGGCCGGCTTCGACGCGACGGCCGTGCGCGTGACCGGCAACGTGGTCGGCGCGGCGCCGTTCACCGGCACCGTCAGCCATCGCGGCTGGCGGGTCGCCGACGTACGCCTGCCGAAGCTGACCGGCAGCCACGATGCATCCGTAGTCGCGCCGGCGGAGGTGGAACTGTGAGCGATTCCCGTTATTCGATCGGTATCGACCTTGGCACGACCCACTGCGCGCTGTCGTATGTCGACACGGCAGCCAGCGACGGCGAGACGATCGCGCAGCAGGTGCTGCCGATCGCGCAGCTGACCGCGCCCGGCGCGCTCGAGTCGCGCGACCTGCTGCCGTCGTTTCTTTACCTGCCGCATGAAAGCGAGCTGACGCAGGGCGACCTGACGCTGCCGTGGACCGCGTCGCGCAATTTCGCGGTCGGCGAGATGGCGCGCAGCCGCGGCGCCGGCACGCCGATCCGCCTCGTGTCGAGCGCGAAGAGCTGGCTGTGCCATCCGGGCGTCGACCGCCGCGCGGCGATCCTGCCGGGCGACGCTCCGCCCGAGGTGTCGCGCGTGTCGCCGCTCGAAAGCTCGATCCGCTACCTGACGCACCTGCGCGAAGCGTGGGATCACGCGCACCCGGACGCGCCGTTCGCCGACCAGGACGTGACGGTCACGATCCCCGCGTCGTTCGACCCGGCCGCGCGCGAGCTGACGGCCGAGGCCGCACGCGCCGCCGGCTATTCGCGGATGACGCTGCTCGAAGAGCCGCAGGCCGCGCTCTACAGCTGGATCCAGAAGAGCGAGGGCGGCTGGCGCAAGCAGGTGCAGGTTGGCGATCTGATCCTGTGCGTCGACGTCGGCGGCGGCACGACCGACCTGTCGCTGATCGCGGTGGTCGAGCGCGACGGCAATCTCGAACTGCATCGCGTCGCGGTCGGCGAGCACATCCTGCTCGGCGGCGACAACATGGACCTCGCGCTCGCGCACGTCGTCGCGCGCAAGCTCGCGCAGCAGGGCACGCAGGCCGATCCGTGGCAGCTGCGCGCGCTGACTTACGCATGCCGCGCAGCGAAGGAAACGCTGCTGTCCGACCCGTCCGTCGACGCGGTGCCGCTCGTCGTGCCGAGCCGCGGCTCGAAGCTGATCGGCGGTTCGATCCGCACCGAGCTGACCCGTGCGGAACTCACGCAGACGATCCTCGAAGGCTTCTTCCCGCAGACCGACGCGGCTGCGCGCCCGATCAGCCGCGCGCGCGTCGGCCTCACGCAGCTCGGCCTGCCGTATGCGCAGGATGCGGGCATCACGCGCCACCTCGCGGCGTTCCTCGGCCGCCAGGTCGCGGCGCTCGACTCGCTGGAAGGCGTGCAGCGCACGCTGCCGGCAGGCGCGACGTTCCTGCACCCGACCGCGGTGCTGTTCAATGGCGGCGTGTTCAAGTCGTCGCTGCTGACGCAGCGCATGCTCGACACGCTGAATGGCTGGCTCGCGGCCGAGGGCGCGGCGCCGGCGCGCCTGCTCGACGGCGCGGATCTCGACCTCGCGGTCGCGCGCGGCGCCGCGTACTACGGCTACGTAAAGCGCGGTCGTGGCGTGCGGATCCGCGGCGGCACGGCGCGCGCGTACTACGTCGCGGTCGAATCGGCGATGCCCGCGGTGCCGGGGCTCGAACCGCCGGTGCAGGCGCTGTGCGTCGCGCCGTTCGGGATGGAGGAAGGCACGAGCGCGGCGCTGCCGCCGCAGGAGTTCGGCCTCGTCGTCGGCGAGCCCGTGCACTTCCGGTTCTTCGGTTCGTCGGTGCGCCGCCAGGACCAGGTCGGCACGCTGCTCGACTACTGGTCGCCGGAGGAGCTTCAGGAACTCGAGGAGATCCAGGCGACGTTGCCGGCAGACGGCCGCACGGTCGGCGAGATCGTGCCCGTGAAGCTGCATGCGCGCGTGACCGAGGCCGGCACGCTCGAACTCGAGGCGATCCCGAGCGGCACCGACGAGCGCTGGAAGGTCGAGTTCGACGTGCGCGGCGCCGCCTGAGCGCGATGAAGCGCTATACGGTCGGCATCGACCTCGGCACGAGCAACACGGTCGTCGCGTACGTCGAAGCGGGCTCCGACGCGATTCGCGTGTTCGATGTCGAGCAGCTCGTCGGGCCCGGCGCGATCGGCGCGCAGCCGCTGCTGCCGTCGGTGCGCTATCACCCGGCGGCGGGCGAGCTGCCGCCGGACGCGCTGCGGCTGCCGTGGCAACCGGCTGCCGCAGCCAGCGCGGCTGGCGTGGCCGCCGCGGCCAATGCGGCCAACTCGGCCAACGCGCCGCCAGCCGTGATCGGCCGGTTCGCGCGCACGCTCGGCGCGCAGGTGCCGGGCCGGCTCGTCACGAGCGCGAAAAGCTGGCTGTCGCACGCGTCGGTCGACCGGCTCGCGCCGATCCTGCCATGGGGCGCGGCCGACGGCGTCGCGAAGGTGTCGCCGGTCGACGCGAGCGCGAGCTATCTCGCGCACGTGCGCGATGCATGGGACGCGCATTTCCCGGATGCGCCGCTTGCCGAGCAGGACGTGATCCTCACCGTGCCCGCATCGTTCGACGACGGTGCGCGCGCGTTGACCGTCGAGGCCGCGCGTCTCGCGCGCCTGCCCGCGCTGCGCCTGCTCGAAGAGCCGCAGGCCGCGTTCTACGACTGGCTGTACCGCCACCGCGCGTCGCTGCGCGACACGCTCGCCGGCGCGCGGCGCGTGCTGATCTGCGACGTCGGCGGCGGCACGACCGACCTCACGCTCGTCGACGTCGCGCTCGGCGACGGCGGCGAGCCCGCGCTGACGCGGATCGGCGTTGGCAATCACCTGATGCTCGGCGGCGACAACATGGACCTCGCGCTCGCGCGGCTCGTCGAGCCGCGCCTGACCGAGCTCGGCGCGCGGCTGTCGGCCGCGAGCCTGTCGCAGCTCGTCGAGCGTTGCCGCGCGGCGAAGGAGCGCCTGCTCGGCGACGACGCACCCGACGCGGTCACGGTCACGCTGCTCGGCGCGGGCAGCCGGCTCGTCGGCGGCGCGCGCTCGGCGGAGCTGACGCGGCAGGAAGTCGAGCAGATCGTCGTCGACGGTTTCTTCCCGCAGGTCGCGGCCGACGACCTGCCGCGCCGCGCGCGCAGCGCGATCGTCGAATTCGGGCTGCCGTACGCGAGCGACGCGGCCGTGACGCGGCACGTCGCGGCGTTTCTCGCGCGGCACGCGGAAGGCCCGCTGCCCGACACGCTGCTGCTCAACGGCGGCGTGTTCCGTGCGGGCGTGCTCGCCGGCCGTCTCGCGCAGACGCTCGGCGCGTGGCGCGGCCAGCCGCTCAACGTGCTGCACAACGACCAGCCAGACATCGCAGTTGCGCGCGGCGCGGTCGCGTACGGTCTCGCGCGCGCGGGCCATGCGCCGCGCATCGGCGGCGGCTCGGCGCGCAGCTATTTCCTCGTGCTCGACGACGGCGGTTCCGAGGAGCGTGGCGTATGCCTGCTGCCGCGCGGCACCGAAGAGGGGCACGAGATCCGGCTCGACGAGCGCACGTTCGCGCTGCAGCTTGGGTCACCGGTGCGCTTCCACCTCGTATCGACAGTGGCCGACACCGCCTACCGGCCCGGCGACCTCGTCACGCTCGGCGACGGCGATTTCGTCCGCCTGCCGCCGATCGCGACGGTCGTCGAACGCCAGGATGCGCGCGGCGCGCGCGAGACGCCCGTGAAGCTGACGGCGTCGCTGACCGAAGTCGGCACGCTCGAGATGCACTGCATCGCGACCGGCGATGCGGCGCAGCGCTGGCGGCTCGAATTCCAGCTGCGCGGCGACGCGGCCACCGAGGGTGACTCTGACGCGCCGGTGCGCCATCCGCGGCTCGATCAGGCGATCGAGCTGATCGACCGCTCGTTCGGCAGCCGCGCATCGGACGTCACGCCGAAGGACACGCGCCGGCTGCGCGCGCAGCTCGAGCAGTTGCTCGGCCCGCGTGACGAGTGGGATGTCGCGCTCGCGCGCGAGCTGTTCGACGCGCTGCTCGCGCGCGCACGGCGGCGCCGGCGCTCGGCCGATCACGAACGCGCGTGGCTGAATCTCGCCGGCTATTGCGTGCGGCCGGGGTTCGGGCATCCGCTCGACGGGTGGCGCATCGAGCAGCTGTGGCCGCTGTTCGACGACGGGATCCAGTACGTGAACGACGCGCAGGTGTGGTCCGAGTGGTGGACGCTGTGGCGGCGCGCGGCGGGCGGGCTCGACGACGATGCGCAAGGGCAGGTGCGCGACGCGATCGCATTTCTCGAACCCGCCGACGGCAAGCGGCGCAAGCTGCCGTTCGATCCCGACAAGGTCGGCCCGGCGGACATGACGCGGCTGTCCGCATCGCTCGAGCGGCTGCCGGTCGAGCGCAAGATCGAACTCGCCGGGCGGCTGATTGCGCTGCTGCAGAAGCCGGCGGAACGCGCGCTCGGCGCATGGGCGCTCGGGCGCATCGGCGCGCGCCGGCCGTTCTACGGCAGCGCGCACGGCGTCGTGCCGGCTGAGGTTGCCGGCGGCTGGCTCGATGCGCTGTTTGCGCTCGACTGGAAGCAGGTTGAGCCGGCTGCGTTCGCGGTCGCGCAGATCGCGCGAATGACGGGCGACCGCTCGCGCGACCTGCCGCCCGACACGCGCGACGCGGTAATCCGGCGGCTCGTGGCGGCCAATGCGCCGGCGACGTGGATCGGCATGGTGCGCGAGGTCATCGAGCTCGATGCGGCCGATACGGTGCGCGTGTTCGGTGAGTCGCTGCCGGCGGGGTTGAAGCTGCTGGCGGAGTGAGCGGGCGGGGATTCGTCGGGCGGGGATCCGTCAATCGGCGGCTGCCATCGCGCGACGCGATGCCCGCTTTCGGCGGAACACCCCGGCCGCGTTGTGAAGCGGACGCGCGCCGGCCACGACAGGCACCGGCGCAACCAGGGGGAAAGTGTCAGCCGTGCCGGCGCGCGAGATGGATGCCGGCCAGCATGCAGCGCATCGAGCCGCCGGCCAGTTCGATCGTCGGCACGTCGAGCGGCAGCAGTTGCGCCGAACGCTCGATCAGGTTGCGCTGGCGCGGCGTCAGGCAGTCGAATGCGCGCCGCGACAGCGCGAGCACGCGCGAGTCGCGCCCCGACAGTTCGAGCGCATTGCCCGCGAAGTTCGCGATCTGAGACGGCTCGAGCGCGACCACCGTGCGGCCCGTTTCGGTCAGGCGACGCTCGACCTCGCCACGGCGGCCCTGATCGCGGATCAGGTCGAGGCCGATCAGCGCGAACTCGGTCGCGACGCTCATCATCACGTTCGTGTGATAGATCGGCTGGCCGTCGCCGTCGGCCGTGTCGAAGCACATCGGCTCGAAATTGAAGTGCGTGCAGAAGCGTTCGAGCGCGACCGGGTCGGCACGGCGCGAGCGCGCGGTGTACGCGATGCGCGCGACATGGTCGAGCACCATCGCGCCGGTTCCTTCGAGGAACACGTCGTCGTATTCGAGACCCGAATAGTCGATCACGTCCTGCACCCGGTATTCGGCCTTCAGCATCTCGATCACGTCCGCGCGCCGTTCGCGGCGGCGGTTCGGGCTGTACATCGGATACAGCGCGACGTGTCCGCCCGGATGCGTCGAAAACCAGTTGTTCGGAAACACCGAGTCGGGCGTGTCGCGTTCGCCGTGATCGTCGAACACGTGCACGCGCACGCCGGCGTCGGCGAGCGTCTGCGCGGCGGCGCTGACTTCGTCGCGCGCGGCAGCGGACACCGCGTGCATGTCGCATTCGCCGCGCTCGCCGCGCGCGCCGGCGGTGCGCTGGAACGCGTTGTCGGCGGCGGTTTCGGGGTTCGGCAGGAAGTGGTGCGGCCGGATCATCACGACGGCGGCCGGCGCCTGAATCGATACGAGGTTCATCGCAAGCAGGGGCAAAGTGCAAAGGGCGGTGCGGCGCGCACGCCGCACCGGCTCGGGTCAGCGTGCGAACGCGGCGACGGCGTCGGTGACGAAGGCCGTCTGGCCCTGCGCGATCGCGGCGGGATCGTCGATCAGCGCGAACAGGTTCTTCGGATCGACGGCCGGCGGGATCAGCGCGATCTCGACGCCCGCGTTGTGATGCTGCGCGAGCGTGAACAGATAGCGCAGCGCAGAGTAGTCCTCGAGCGCGAAGCCGACCGAATCGAACACGGTGATCTGCTGCGCGCTGTCGCGGCCCGTCGTCTCGCCCTGCAGCACGCGCCACAGTTCGGTCACCGGGAAGTCGGCCGGCAATTGCTGGATGTCGCCCTCGATGCGCGACTGCGGCTCGAACTCGACGAACACGCGGCCCGCGCGCAGCACGTCCGCATGCAGCTCGGTCTTTCCCGGGCAATCGCCGCCCACCGCGTTCAGGTGCATGCCGGGCTCGATCATGTCGGGCGTGATGATCGTCGCGTACGCCTTGTCGGCGGTCACGGTCGTCACGATGTCCGCGCCGCGCACGGCGTCGGCGGTCGATGCGGCGCGCACGACGCGCAGCGCCGGATACGCGGCGAGGTTCCGCACGAGCTTGTCGGTCGCGTGCGGATCGACGTCGAACACGCGGATTTCGTCGATGCCGAGCAGCGTATGGAATGCGATCGCCTGGAATTCGCTCTGTGCGCCGTTGCCGATCAGCGCCATCTTGCGCGCGTCCGGACGTGCGAGCGCACGTGCGGCGAGCACCGACGTCGCGGCGGTGCGCAGCGCGGTGGTCAGCGTGAGCTCGGCGAGCAGCAGCGGATAGCCGGTGTCGACTTCGGCGAGCGCGCCGAATGCCATCACCGTGTGCATCCCGCGCGCGGCGTTGACGGGGTGGCCGTTCACGTACTTGAACGCGAACAGCGACGCATTCGCGACCGGCATCAGCTCGATTACGCCGTCGCGCGAATGGCAGGCGACGCGCGGCGACTTGTCGAACTCGGCCCAGCGCAGATAGTCGGCGTGCAGCGTGTCGACGAGTTCGCCGAGGAAACGCGCGACGCCGGTTTGCGCGACCAGGCGGGCGGTGGCGGGAACATCGAGGAAGCGGGTCATGAAGCTGTCTCCTGTATCGAATATCGACCGGCGCTGGCGCTTCGGCGCCGGCACTGGTCCTGTGCAAAGTGGTGGGTGCGGCACGGCGGGCCGCACGATAGAGACATTATTTCCGCGACGCCGGCCAACAAATAGCCAGCAGAAGTGGCAAATTTATCGATAAACTGCACAAAATGACAGCCACATAAAGCAATGTGTCCGGTTTCCGCTGGTCAAGCGGGGCGGCACGCGGCACGCTTGCGGCTCGCTCGCCACTTACGGGAAAGGCAGGTCTGATGATTACCCTCGACGACGTCGACCGTCAGCTCATTGCACTGCTGCGCGACAACGCGCGGCTGTCGGTCGTCGCGCTCGCGAAGCAGCTGCGCGTCGCGCGCGCGACCGTGCAGAACCGGCTGACGCGGCTCGAAAAGCACGGCGTGATCGTCGGCTACACGGTGCGGCTGAAGCCGGCCGCCGAACGGCACCGGATTCGCGCGCTGATGTCGATCGCGGTGCAGGGCAACCGCGGGGCTGAAGTGGTCAAGGTGCTGCGCGGGCATCCGAACGTCGCGACGATTCACAGCACCAACGGGCGCTGGGATCTGATCGCGGAGCTGCACGCGGATTCGCTCGAGCATTTCGACCGCGTGCTGGGCGCGATCCGGCTGATCGACGGGATCGCGAATACGGAGACGAGTATTTTGTTGTCGACGCACAAGGCGTGACGCGCGGGCGTGCGCCGGGGCGACAGGCGGTGCACGTCGCACACGTGGCGGCCGCGCGCGTGACGGGCCGGCGCCGGTCGATTCGCGTCAACCTCAACCGAACGTATCGACGCGCGCCCGCCATGCACTTTGTGCAAACGACTCCGTCAGGAACTCGACGAACGCGCGGACCTTCGGCGGAGTCAGGCGTGCGTGCGCGTAGTACACGTGGATCGTGCCGACCGTCGCCGGATATTGGGTGAGCACGCACACGAGCCGGCCGGCGTCGAGATGCGGCAGCACGTGATGCACGCCGAGCCGCGCGAGCCCCATGCCGGCCACGGCCGCGTCGCAGATCGCGTCCAGATCGGTCAGCACGACCCGGCCGTCGACCGGCACCGTCACCGTTTCGTCGTTCGACGCGCCATTCACCGAGCCGGTCACTGCGCCGTTCACCGTGAACGCCCAATCGCGCACGCGGCCCGTGGTCGCGGAGCGCAGCCGGATGCAATCGTGGCGCGACAGGTCGGCGAGCGTCGCCGGCGTGCCGTGCTTTGCCAGATACGCGGGCGATGCGACGGTCAGCAGCCTGATCGGCACCAGTTCGCGCGCGACGACGTTCGCGTCGTCCTCGACGCCGGAGCCGATTGCCGCGTCGAAACCTTCCTTCACCAGATCCACATGGCGGTTCTCGAAGCTCCAGTCGAGCCGCAGGTCCGGATAGCGCTCGAGAAACGCCGGCATCAGCGGCAGCACGTACTGGCGCCCGAACCCGGGCGCGACGCTCAAGCGCAGCGTGCCGGCGGGACGCGTGTCACGCTCGGTCAGCGTCGCCATCGCCTGGCTCAGCGCACGGGCGGCCGTCGACGTTTCCGCGTACAGGCGCTCGCCGGCTTCCGTCAGCGTCAGGCTGCGCGTCGTGCGGCGGAACAGCCGCGTGCCGAGGCTGCGCTCCAGCTTCGCGACATGCTTGCTGACGGCGGCCGGCGTCACGCCCAGCCGGCCGGCCGCCGCGGAGAAACTGCCGGTTTCGACGGTTCTCAGGAAGCTTTCCAATACACGCAGATCGTCCATCGCGATTCGATCCGGAACGTTGAAATTGATTCGACAGATTATGGACTACCCGGCATGAATCGGGGTGGCTAGGATGAGGTTCGTCGTGTCGTGTTCGGCGTCGCGGCGCTCATTCCTTTTGAATTCAGGAGACACATCATGTCCGACACCATTCTCGTGACCGGCGCGACCGGGACGATCGGCCGCGAACTGGTCGCGCAACTGAAGGCGGCCGGCGCGCACGCGATCGCCAGTTCGGCGAGCGGCAAGGCGATCGACGGTATCGAAACGCGCCGTGCGGATTTTGCCGACCCCGGCAGCCTCGCGAGCGCGTTCGACGGCGTCGACACGCTGTTCCTGCTGCTGCCGCTGCAGGCCGACATGGTGACGCTTGCCGGTCATGCGGTCGCGGTGGCCAAGGCGGCCGGGGTCACGCACATCGTCCGTTCGTCGGGCGCGGGCGCCGATCCGGCGTCGCCGGCCGCGATCGCGCGCGTGCAGGGCGAGATCGACCGGCTCGTGACGGAATCGGGGCTCGCGTACACGATTGCCCGGCCGAACTGCTTCATGCAGAATTTCGTGACGTTCTATGCGGACATGATCCGTGCGGGCGCGCTGTATTTGCCGCAGGGCGACGGCAAGGTGTCGTTCGTCGACGTGCGCGACATCGCGGCGGTCAACGCGCGGGTGCTGCAACACCCGGCCGATCATGCAGGCCGGACCTACGACCTGACCGGCGGCGAAGCGCTGTCGAACGCCGACGTGGCGGCGCGCATCGGCGCGGCGCTCGGACGCGACGTCGGGTACGTGCCGGTGACGGACGACGCGGCGATCGCGTCGATGCGCGACGCGGGCGTCGACGCTTGGTCGATCGATGCGCTGATGAGCCTGAGCCGGATGATCGCGGCCGGCCAGACGGCGGCGGTCAGTGCCGATGTGCGGACGCTGCTCGGGCGCGCGCCGATTTCGTTCGAGCAGTTCGTTGCGGATTATGTGGGGAGTTGGCGCTGAGGGAGGGCGACGCCGCGCGAGCGCGGCGGGACCGGCGGCGCCACGTGCCCGTCGACTGTCGAATTCGGCGTCGCAGATGCGTGGCGCGGGCTTCGGAGCCGGGGCCCGCACGAAGCGCGGACAGGACTCGCCTCGTGACCTGCGTCGCGCATGATCCCTTGTCCGTCATCGCGCAACACGACGCAGCGCGGCCGAAAGGCGGTCAGGCCGTCGGGGGCTCGCGCGGCACGCCGGTTCCGGAGCCGCCCGCACGACCCCGCGCGCGCGGAAACGTCAGCACGACCGCGAATCCGCCCGCGTCCGGAAACGCGAACCCGACCCGCCCGCCGTGCGCCTTCATCACTTCCTGCACGATCGCGAGCCCGAGCCCCGAGCCCGTGCGCCGTTCGCTGCCGTCCGACGCGATGCGCACGAACGGTTGCAGTGCCGCGTCCCAGTGCTCGCGCGGAATGCCGCAGCCGTTGTCGGCAACGCGCAGTGTCACCGCGTCGCCGGATGTCGCGACCGACACAACGATGTCGTCCGCGTTCCCGTGCAGCAGCGCGTTGTGCAGCACGTTTGACAGCGCTTCCTGCAGGCTGATCGCGTCACCGTCGATCCACGCGTTCGGCGCATCGCTGTCGAACGCAACGGCGACGTCGCGCTCGTCGGCGAGCGGGATCGTGCGGCCGAGCACCTCCTTCGCGAGCGCGACCAGCTCGACCGGCTGCAGCGGCACGACCTCGGTGCGGTGGATCACCATCGCGTGATTCAGCAGTTGGCCGGTGAGGCGCCCGACATCCGCGCAGGTCGCGCGTAGCGCATCGAGCTGCGCGGCCTGGCGCGCCGTGTCGGTTTCGCTGCCGAGCAGCTCGATCTGTGCGTCGAGCCGCGCGAGCGGCGTGCGCATCTGATGCGCGGCGTCGGCGATGAAGCGCTGCATCGCAACGATCCGCTCCGCGAGGCGGCGCATCAGCCCGTTGATCGCGCCGATGATCGCGTCGATCTCGTTCGGCGTATCGACGGCCACGGGCCGCAGGTCGGCCGGATCGCGCGCGGCGATGATCGTCCCGATCTGTGCGAGCGGGCGCAGCCCGCGCCGGATCGCGAGGCCGCTCGCGCCGATCGCGAGCACGCTCATCAACAGGATCAGCGTCCACACCTTGAAGCTCATGTCGTTCGTCAGCTGCTGCCGCGCGTTCGTCGTCTGCGCGACGGTGACGAGCGCCCAGCCGGGCGTGCGTTCCTCGGGCATGTAGCGCGCGATGGTCGCCATCCGGATGCGTTCATGCTGGTAGATGCCGTTCGCGAACGCGGGGCCCTGTTTCGCGGCGGCGAGCGTAGTCCGGCTTGCGAGATCGTTGTAGCCGGCGACGACGACGCCGCGCGAATCGACGACTTTGTAGTAGACGAGGTCGTAGCGTGACAGCGTCGACAGCGCGGCGACCGGAGGATTCAGCGCGAGCACGCCGCCCTGTACGTAGAGGTTTTCCGCGACCTGGATCGCGGCGCCGGCGAGCAGCTGGTCGTACGCGCGTTCTGCCGCGACGCCCGCGTAGTAGCGCGCGATCGCCGCGAGCGCGAGCGCGCCCGTCGCGACGACGAGCGCGACGAACAGCAGCGTGCGTCCAAACAGCGTCTTCGGAAACCAGTCAATGCGTGGCAATCTGGTACCCCATCCCGCGCGCGGTGCGGATCTCGACCGAGCTGCCCGCGAGCTTCCTGCGCACGCGCGTCACGTACTGTTCGACCGCATTCGCGGTCGGCTCGTTGCCGAAGCTGAACAGCTGGTTCAGCAGCTCTTCCTTCGAGAAGATTCGCTGCGCCCGGCTCGCGAGAATCTCTAGCAGTGCGAATTCCTGGCGCGACAGCGACAGCGGCTTGCCGTCGAGTTCCGCGAGGCGGCTGCTGCGATCGATCACGAGGCCGCCGAGCGTCAGCACGTCGTTCGCGTGGCCGCTATTGCGGCGCAGGAGCGCCTGCACGCGGGCGTCGAGCTCGCGATAGTCGAACGGCTTTACGAGGTAGTCGTCCGCGCCGAGCCCGAGGCCGCTCACGCGATCGTCGATCGCGGAGCGCGCGGTGACGAGCAGCACCGGCGTCGTGCTGCCGGCTGAGCGCAGGTTGCGCAGGATCGCGAAACCGTCCATCGCGGGCAGCATCACGTCGAGCACGACGAGATCGAAACGCTCGACGCCGAGCAGGCTGTTCGCGGTCGCGCCGTCCGTCTCGAGGTCCACCGCGTGGCCGAGCCGGGTCAGGCGGCTGCGAATTGCCGCGCCGATTTCCGCGTCGTCCTCTACGACGAGAATGCGCATGGTGCCGTCCTGTCGATCCAATCGGTTAGGGGTTTTCCCGGGGAGGGGATGTCAGCATTTTCTCAGACTCGCTCGATAACCTGTGCATAGCCCGGGAATGCAAAGACGGGATTAATACCAGAGGAGACGGCGACATGCAGCAGGCAACGAGCGAAGCGGGCGCACGGCGCGTCGCGGGAGCACGCGCGTGACGCCGTCGTTGCGCCGCCGCGCGATCGTCGCCGTCGGGCTCGGCGCGGCGCTCGCGCCGTCGCTCGTGCTTTCGAAGCCGCGCACGGTGAGGATCTCGAAGGGCTATGGCGTGCTGTACCTGCCGCTGCTCGTGATGGAGAAGCAGCGCCTGTTCGAGCAGCATGCGGCGCGCCACGGCGTGCGCGACGTTAGCGTCGACTGGGTGCTGCTCGACGGCGGCAACTCGGTCAACGACGCGATGATGGCCGGCACGCTCGACTTCGCGGGCGCCGGTGCGCCGGGCTTCATCGAGCTGTGGGCGCGGGCTCGCGGGATTCCGAACGTCGAGGTGATCGGCATCAGCGGGCTGTCGACGACGTCGCTGTCGCTGAACGCGAACCGGGCCGGGCTGCGGACGCTCGCCGACTTCACGCAAACCGACCGGATCGCGGTGCCCGGCATCCGCACGTCGCTGTCGGCGGTCGTGCTGCAGATGGTCGCGGGCAGGCTGCTCGGCCAGCAGCAGTTCGCGCACCTCGATTCGATCACTGTGAACCTGCCGCATCCGCAGGCGATGGAGGCGCTGATCCGGCACGAGAACGGCGTCACCGCGCACTTCACGTCGCCGCCATTCTCGACGCTCGAGCTCAGGCAGCCGGGCATCCATCGCGTCGTCAATTCGATCGACGTGCTGGGCCCGTTGACGCTCGACGTCGTGTTCGCGCCGAAGCGGCTCGTCGACACCGAGCCGGCGCTCGCCGCTGCGTTTCTCGGCGCGCTCGACGACGCGAACCGGCTGATCGCGCAGGATCCGCGCGCGGCCGCGGCGATCTACGTCGCGGCGTCGGGCGTCGGCGTGTCGCGCGAAGACGTGATGCAGATGCTCGCCGCCCCCGACACACGTTTCTCGGTGAAGCCGAACCAGCTGATGGACTACGTCGATTTTCTCTACATGGCCGGCACGATCGAATCGAAGCCGCACACATGGACCGACATGTTCGTGCCGATGCTCGACGGCTTCCGGCCGTCGTGAGCGCAGGCGCCGGCAGACCGGACAAACGACCCGCGCCGTGCGCCCGAATGCGCGGCGCCCCACCCGACACAACCGATACCACGGAAGGAGCATGCAGTGAATCACACCGAAACCCTGGGCCCCGCGCCCGCCGAAGAGCAGCAGATCATGTCGAAGATCGCGCGGCGCCTGCTACCGATCCTCGTCGTGATGTTCCTGATCGCGTTCATCGACCGGCAGAATGTCGGCTTCGCGAAACTGCAGATGGTGCACAGCCTCGGCATGACGGAGGCGGCGTTCGGCCTCGCGTCGTCGCTGTTCTTCATCGGCTACCTGCTGTTCGAGGTGCCGAGCACGCTCGCGCTGCATCGCTATGGCGCACGCGTGTGGCTCGCGCGCATCATGCTGACATGGGGCGCGATCACCGTGGCGATGGGCTTCACGACGTCGATGCCGGTGTTCTGCGGGCTGCGCTTCGCACTCGGCATCGCCGAGGCCGGGTTCTATCCGGGCGTGATCTACTACCTGACGCTGTGGTTCCCGCAGAGCTATCGCGCGAAGGTGCTCGGCATCTTCACGCTCGGCAGTGCGCTTGCGAACATGCTCGGTTCGCTCGTCGGAGGCTGGCTGCTGAGCCTGAACGGCGTCTGGGGCCTCGCGGGCTGGCAGTGGGTGTTCATCGCGACGGGCATTCCGGCGGTGGCGGTCGCGATCGTCGTGTTCCGTGTGCTGCCTGCGTCGTATCGCGATGCACGGTTCCTGAATGAGCGCGAGAAGCAGATTGTCGCCGCCGCGCTCGAACGCGAGCAGCCCGCGCAGGCCGAGCACGCGCAGCCGTGGAAGGCGCTGCTCGATCCGCGTGTGATGCTGTTCGCGGCGACCTACATGCTGATGTCGACGTCGCTGTACGGCGTCACCTATTGGCTGCCGACGCTCGTGAAGTCGTTTGGCGTGTCGAGCGGCACGAACGGTTTCCTCAGCATGCTGCCGTGGGCGCTCGCGGTGCTGCTGCTGCTTTGGCTGCCGGCGAAACTGCGCCGCGCGAAGAGCATCCTGCGCACGATCGCGATCGTCGCGGCGCTCGGCGCGCTCGGTTTCCTGCTGAGCCTCATGCTGCCGTCGACGCCGCTGCGCTTCGTCGCGCTCGTGCTCGGCGGCGCGTGCATCCCGCTGCTGTATCCGTGCTTCTGGTCGATGCCGCCACGGTATTTCACCGGCGCGCGCGCGGCTGCAAGCGTCGCGGCGATCAATTCGATCGGCAACCTCGGCGGCTTCTTCAGCCAGAACCTGATGCCGTTCGCGGGGAAAGTGACCGGCACCGCGTTCGGGCCGATGATCGTGCCGATCGTGTGCCTCGCGCTGCTCGGCGTCGGCGCGCTGGTCGCGTGGACGCGCTCGGAGCGGGGGATGATGGAGGTGCAGGCTTGAGGGTGGGGTGGCCGGGGAGAACTACGGCGAACGGACGGCTGACCGCCGATCCCGCATCGCGCGTCGCACGACCACCCACCAGCCACCGCACCTCTCGCTAACCCACCTGTCCCGCCGGATGCCCGCTCGCCGCGTACGCCACGTGTGCGGCCTGTAGCGGAATCCGGACCTCGACGGTCGTGCCCTTGCCGGGCGCGGTGTCGATCGTCAGCGCGCCACCCACCAGATACGCCCGCTCGCGCAGCCCGACGAGCCCGAACGAGCCGGGCTTGCGCGGATCGCCGGGATCGAAGCCCGCACCGTCGTCGCGGATCGCGAGCGCGATGGCGTCGTCGGTACACACCAGATCGACCACCGCCTGCGACGCGGCCGCATGCCGCGCGACGTTCGCGAGCGCTTCCTGCGCGATCCTGAACACGGCCGTCGCATACGGCTCGTCGAGACGATGCTCGGGCGGATCGACGCGCAGCGTGCACGCGACCCCGTGCCGCTGCCGGAAGTCCTGAACGAGCCACTGCATCGCCGCGGCAAAGCCGAGATCGTCGAGCATCAGCGGTCGCAGGTCCGACGCGATGCGTCGCGTCGCGGCCACCGCGCCGCGCGCGAGCCCGTGCATCGCGGCGATCTTGCGCGCGAGCAGCGCGTCGTCCTGAGGAACGTGATCGAGCAGCCATTCGAGGTCGTTCTTCAGCGTCGCAAGCGTCTGCGCGAGTTCGTCGTGCAGTTCGCGCGCGATGCGGCGCTGTTCCGCCTCGCGCGCGGTCGCGCTGATCGCCGAGATCTCGCGCAGCTCCTCGCGCGACGCCTTCAGCGCCCGCTCGGCCCGCACGCGCTCCTCGACCTCGCGACGCAGGTCGCGGTTCGACGCGCTCAGCTGCGCGGTGCGCGCGGCGACGCGCTGCTCGAGGCGTTCGTTCGCGTCGTTCAGCTCGGCAGTCTTTTGCAGCACGAGCTGATGTTCGCGCCGCTCGCCTTCGAGCGCGTGCACCGTTCGCGCATGGAGCCGGCCGTTCTCGAACAGCATCGCGAACAGCACGACGCTCGACGCGGCGAGCCCATACGCGCGCCCCGCGTAGAAGCCGAGATCGAAACGTCCGTGGTTCAGCATCGCGGACAGCGCAATGTCGAACAGCCACGCGACCATCACGATCATCACCCACAGGTCGAGCACCGAATGGCGCCGCCGCCGCCGCCACATCAGCACGAGCCCGATCAGGTTCAATACCCAGACGGTCACGATCGTGGTCGAGATCGGCGCGATCGTCCGGTTGCCGTGCATGATGCGCGGCAGCAGGTGGCTGCCGGCGGTTGCGACGAGCGTCAGCGCGACCGTCGCGGCGCAGGCGGCTGCGATGCACGCGATGATCGGGATCACCGCAGGAAGGGCCGCCTTCGGCCGCGCGTGCGTGTCGTCGCGCAGCAGCGCGTAACCCGCGACGGCGAGCGGAAAGCCGCTATGCCAGAACATGTACAGCCACGCGGTCGTCTGCTCGCCCGCGCCCAGCAGGCCAGTGGGCGCGAACAGGCCGGGGAAGCTCAGCATGTGCGCGCCGGCCATCAGGCTCGTGAACAGGTAGCCTCCCGCAAGCACCAGCAGCGCGCGCTCGCGCAGGATCGCGAACTGGCCGAGCAGGAGGCCGGCGGTCACCATGTCGTTGACCATGATCGCCGCTTCGTAGACGGGGATGAACGCCCACATCTGCGCAAGCTGCACGGTCGCGAACGGCGCGAGCGCGGCGAAGATCACGGCCGACACGATCACGGTGGCCAGCGCCAGCCGGCGCTCCGGCCGCTCGGGCGGCAGCGACGACATGAACATCCGCGAGGGTTCGGCCGGCTCGCTCATGGGCTTCTCCGTCGATGGGCGCGGCTCGCGCGGCGGCGTGCCGAGCGGCGGGAGGCGGTGCCGGAACGGTGCATCGTTGCGGGCATCATTCATGTCACGCTCATTCGCTGTCCAGGCCGATGCCGAGATCGTGGCGCACCGCGTAGCGGATCAGCGCGGCTTCGTGCGGCAGGTCCATCTTCTCGAGAATGCGCGTCTTGTAGGTGCTGACCGTCTTTCCGCTGAGGCCGAGCGCGCCGGCGATCTGCGTGATGGTCTCGCCCGCGACGATGCGGCGCATCACGTCGAATTCGCGCGCGGACAGCCGATCGTGCGGCAGCGTCTCGGCGGGTGCGTGCAGGGTTTTTGCAAGGCTTTCCGCGGCCGACGGGCTGACGTAGATGCCGCCCGCCGCCACCTTGCCGACCGCCGCGACCAGCTCGGCGGTCGCGCTGTCCTTCGTCAGGTAGCCGGTCGCGCCGGCCTTGAACGCGCGCGCCGCGTACTGTTCTTCCGCATGCATCGTCAGCACGAGCGTGCGCAACGCCGGTGCGTGCGTCTTGATCAGCTTGATGAGTTCGATGCCGGTCGGCGCCGGCATCGACAGGTCGAGCAGCAGTACGTCGGCCGCGCGGCGCTCGGCCAGCGCGAGCGTGGCCGAGCCGTCGCTCGCTTCGCCGACGATTTCAAAGCCGCCGGCCGTCTCGAGAATGTGACGCAGTCCGTCGCGCATGACTGCGTGGTCGTCAGCCAGTATCACCTTGATCATGGAGCGTTCCTCTTCCGGGATGGCGCTTCGGCGCGTAACGCGCGGGTGTCGTGTCAGACGGCAATGCCGGACCGCCGGTCGGCGCGATGTCGCCGGAGCGGTTCAACATCTGAACAATATATTCCGCCGAGGCCCAAAACGGTACACGCGCGGGAAATTTTATGCGGCGCAACACGGGGAATCTGTCACGCGGCGAAACAATCGGGGCGAGATGCTGGCACGGCATGCGCGTGCGTTTGCTCGTGCTGCAACGGCTTGCGATCTGCTTTCGGTTTCGCCAGGGCGGCTTGCATATCGCCTCGCCGGCCACGTCGGCCTCGTCGGCCGCGCCGACCCCGCCGACCCCGCCGACCCCGCCGGGCGGCGATCCTCACGAGACGGCCCGATTCGGGGATAAACTGGTCCCACATCGAACCCGCGATCCAAGGAGACCCCGCGATGATCGATCTCGCCGAAATCCTGCCGGCCGCGTTGCCTGCCGCAGTCGCGTGGGCCGAAGCGCAAGCGGCGCGCGGGCAAGCGCTGGGCGCGCCGCTGACGCCCGGCCAGGCCGACGATGCGCGGGCGGTCGGCGTCGCACAGCCGGAGCGGATCCGGATCGTGACCACCGCGGTGCTGCCGTTTCCCGATACGCCGTCGCTGGCCGCGATCGCGCGCGACACGGGGCTGCTGTCGCCCGGCACGATCGGCCTCACGCTCGGCCACGCGGTATTCGTCGTCGAAGAACATGTCACCCGCCGGTTGCTGACCCATGAGTTCCGCCACGTGCATCAGTACGAGGCTGCCGGCTCGATCGGCGCGTTTCTCGCGCGCTACTTGCACGAGATCGCGACGTTTGGCTACGTCGACGCGCCGCTCGAAGCTGACGCGCGGCAGCACGAGCGCGGCTGACGGCCGCGCTGCGCACGACGGCATGCGAACGCCGCCCAGCCAGGCCGCCGCCCCGGCGCCGGAGGTCCGGCTGCGTCGGCCCGCGCGCCGGACGCCGTATCCGGCACGCCGCGAGCCTGCCAATCGAAGAGACTCGCGCCGGACGCCGCATCCGGCACGCCGCGAGCGCGCCAATCGACGAGACCCGCGATGAGCGAAACGATCCATGCGTGGCTCGGCGTCATCGGCACCCATCCGGCGCTCGCGCTCGCCATCGTGTTCGCGACGGCCTGCGCGGAATCGCTCGCGCTGATCGGCACGCTCGTGCCGGCCGGCGCCGTGATGTTCGCGGCCGGCGCGTTGATCGGCGCGGGCGCGCTCGACGGCTGGGCGACGCTCGGCATCGCGGCGGCCGGCGCGATCGTCGGCGACGGGATCAGCTTCGAACTCGGCCGGCACTATCGCAGCGACGTGCGGACCTGGTGGATCCGCGCCGGGTACGCGCAGTCGTACGAGCGCGGCGAGCAGTTCGTGCTGCGCCACGGCATGAAGAGCATCGCGTTCGCGCGCTTCCTCGCGCCGGTGCGCGCGGTCGTGCCGGTGATCGTCGGCTGCGCCTTCCTGCCGCGGCGGTCGTTCTATCCGGTCAATATCGCATCGGCGCTCGTCTGGGCGCCGGTTCACATCGCGCCGGGCATCGTGTTCGGCGCGTCGGCGGCGCTCGCCGCGGCGGTCAGCGCGCGGGTCGCCGCGATCCTGCTGGTCGTCGCGGCGCTGGTCGCGGCCGTGTGGTTCGGCGTGCGCGTCGCGCTGACGCGCGGCGTGCCGCTGCTGCGCCGCGCATGGTCGGCCGCAGCGCGTGCGTGCGCGCGGCGCTGGCCGTGGCTCGGCGCGACGCTGCGCCGGCTCGCCGCGCGCGGTCGACGCGTGCCAGGTGCGGTGCCCGCGCTCGCGCTGCTGTTCGTCGGCAGCGTGTGGCTGTTCGCCGGCATCGTGCAGGACGTCGTGGCGAACGATCCGCTGATGCAGGCCGACACCGCGCTGTACACGTTCCTGCAGAACCTGCGCACGCCGCCCGTCGATGCGGCGATGAGCGCGGTCACCGTGCTGAGCGGCCGCGACGTCGGGCTGATCGTCGCGGCCGCGTTCCTCGTCTGGCTGCTGATCCATCGCTGCTGGCTGACGGCCGCGTGGTGGCTCGCGGCGGTCGGTGTCTCGGTCGTGCTCGTGCCGGCGTTCGCCCCGGGAGAGAACGGCGCGGCGACCGTGACCTTGCTGCCCGGCGGCGCACACGTGTCGCTGCCGAGCGGCGATGCCGCGTTCGAGATGCTCGCGAGCAGTTTCATGGGCTGGGTGCTGACGCGCGGACGCGCCGCACTGTGGCGCAGCGGTGTCGCGACGGCGATCGTGATGTGGGTCGTGCTCGGCGGCTTCGCGCGGCTCTATCTCGGCGAGACCTGGCTGTCGGGGCTGCTCGGCGGCTGGAGCCTCGGGCTCGCGTGGTTCGCGGTGCTGGCCGGCACTTACGCGTATGCGCACGTGCGTGACGAGGTCCAGCCGAAGGGCGCGTTCGTCGCCGTCGTCGTGGTGCTCGCGACGGCGGGCGTCTGGACGGTTCCCGCGCAGTGGCAGGCCGAGCGCGACCAGCATGCGCATGCGGCGCGCGTGGTTGCGATGACCGTCGACCAGTGGATGCGTGGCGGCTGGCTGCGCGTGCCGATGCGGCGCACCGAGATCAGCGGCGATCGCGAGGAATACCTGCCGCTGCAGTGGAGCGTGACGTCCGACACGCTCGACCGGCATCTCGCGCAGGCCGGCTGGTTGCGCGCGACGCCGTGGTCGATGCAAACCGCGTTGCGCTGGCTGCTGCCGCAGACGCCGGCCGACAGCCTGCCGGTGCTGCCGCGCTATTCGCAAGGCGAGGGAACGCGGCGCGTGTTCGTGCGCGTCGATCCGCAGCAGCCGGACCGCCGGCTCGTGCTGCGGCTGTGGCGCTATCCGTACGTGCTGCAGGACGCGCGTGGCACGCGCGGGCTGTGGTATGGCGCGCTGTACCGGGAAACGCTGCACCATCCGGCGCGGCTGATGACCGTCGTGCGCACCCGGACGATCGACGGCCCGGCGGAGATCGCGCACGCGCTCGCGGTCGACGCGACGGTCGTGCAGCCGCCGCCCGGCACGCCGTCGGCGCCGGCCGACGTGCTGCTGGTGTGGACGGTGGCCGAGCCGTGAGCGGCGCCGCGCGTGCGCGGCTTATGCGTGCGCGGCTTCCGCGTGCGGCGCCGGCTCGACGGACAGCCGCAGGCCGACCGTCTTCAGCACGGCCAGCAGGGTTTTCAGTGTCGGGTTGCCGCTCGGCGAAAGCGCGCGAATTGGCCGAATGGCCAACGTGACCGACCGCGCGTCCGTCACGGCACCGCGACCACCTGTTCCCGCGCGAAGCCCGCGAGCGTGCGCAGCGCGTCGCGCGCCGAGCGCAGGTAGAACGACTGCAGATGGAACACGTGCCAGCGCGCCGCGTGCACTTCGAGGCGGCACGGCACGCCGCATGCGAGCGCGTGATCCGCGAGGCGTTGCGCGTCAGACAGCAGCACTTCCTGGTCGCCGGCCTGGATCAGCATCGGCGGCAGGCCGCGCAGATCGGTATCGAGCGGGCCGCGCATCGAGGCCGCAGCCGCGCCGTGATACCAGCGCAGCCCCTGTTCGAGCCAGCCGCGCCGGATCATCGGGTCGTCGCTGCTGCGCGAGCTCAGCGTGTCGCCGCGCAGCGCCGGATCGGTGACGGGCGAGATCAGCAGCAGTCCGGCCGGCGCGGGCTCGCCACGGTCGCGCAGCGCGATCGCGAGGGCCAGCGCGAGCGCGCCGCCCGCCGAATCGCCGGCGACGACGATGCGTGCCGGCGCATGACCCTGCGCGCGCAGCGCGGCGTACGCGGCCAGTGCATCGTCGAGCGCGGCAGGGTACGGGTGTTCGGGCGCGAGCCGGTAATCGGGCGTCCATACCGCCATCCCCGATTCGTCGGCGAGCCGCGTCGTCACGCTGCGGTGCGTGCCGGGCCCGCCGACGCAGAACGCGCCGCCGTGCAGGTACAGGATCGCGCCGCCCGCATCGCCGCGTTTCGGCGCGACGACTTCCGCAGGCACGCCGCCCGCCGACGTGCGATAGCGGATCATGCCGCCGATGCCGGGCATCAGTGGCGACAGTAGCCCGACCACGCGACGCTGGAGCCCGACGCCGAACGGCGGCCCGATCAGCGAGCGGAAGCCGATTCGCAGGAAGCCGCGCAGGAAGCCGGCGTTCAGCGCTTCCAGCGCGCCGCCCGGCGCGGCGACGGCAATCCCGCCCGCGTGCCCGGCCGCGCCCGGCAGCACGGTCGAGAAGCGGTACGCGGCGAGCCCCGAGAAGCGCGTGAGCCAGCGATACGACAGCGTGAAGCCCGGCCAGTTGGTGCTGTTGTGGCCGGACGCATCCACATACCAGCTCTTGCAGCCGCTCCACACCGAACCCGCGAGGCGCTGCTGCACATGCAGGTTGAAACGACCGTAGCGGCGTGCGTCGACGTCGATCGCGGTCGCGCCGGCGCGCCGCATCGCGCGCATGCAGCGCATCACGTGTGCGATCTGGCTCTCGAGCATGTAGACGATCGAGTTGTGGCCGAGGTTGGTGTTCGGGCCGTACAGCATGAAGAAATTCGGAAAGCCCGGCACCGTCATCCCGAAATACGCCTGCGCGCCGCGCCGCCACGCGTCGTTCAGGTCGAGCCCGCCGCGGCCCGTGATGCGCATCGGCGACAGGAATTCGGTTGCCGCGAAGCCGGTGCCATAGATGATCGCGTCGACCGGATGATGCGTGCCGTCGGCCGTCTCGATGCCGTTTTGGGTCACGCGGCGGATCCGTTGCGTGACGAGTTCGACGTTGCCCTTGCTCATCGCGGCCAGATAGTTGCTCGACAGCAGGATCCGCTTGCAGCCGATCGGGTAGTCGGGCGTGAGCTGCTCGCGCAGCGCCGCGTCGGGCACCTGCCGCGCGAGCAGCTGGCGGAACGGCCGGCCGACCGCGAATTTCATCAGCCCGTTGAAGCGCGTGAACGCGATCGCGCGCGATTCGTAGCGGACGTAGATCGCCGCGCGATGCAGCTTCATCGCCCACGGCAGCCGCCGGAACAGCGCCTGCTGCCACGGCCGGTACGTGCGGTCCAGGCGCGGCATCAGGTATGCGGGCGAGCGCTGGAACACCGTCAGCGTCTTCACGGTATCGGCGATCGCCGGCACGAACTGGATCGCGGACGCCCCCGTGCCGATCACCGCGACGCGCTTGCCGGCGAGCGGATACGCGTGGTCCCAGTGCGCGGAATGGAACGCATGGCCTCGGAAGGCGTCGATGCCGGGCAGGTTCGGCCGCGCGGGACGGCTCAGTTGCCCGGTGCCGCTGACGAGCAGCGCGGCGCTCAGCGTCGTGCCGTCCGCCAGCGTCACGCGCCACAGCGCGTGCGGCTCGTCGTAGCGCGCGTGCGCGACTTCCGCGCCGAAGCGCAGGTGCCGCGCGAGGCCGTACTTGCGCGCGCAGTGCTGCAGGTACGCATGGATTTCCGGCTGCGGCGCGAACGTGCGCGACCAGCGGGGGTTCGGCTCGAACGAGAACGAGTACAGATGCGACGGCACATCGCACGCGGCGCCCGGATAGCTGTTGTCGCGCCACACGCCGCCAACGTCGTGCGCGCGTTCGAGGATCACGAAGTCGTGCACGCCGGCGCGCTGCAGCGCGACCGCCATGCCGATGCCGGCGAAGCCCGCACCGATGACGATCGCCGAGAGCGGCGGGGTGGCGTCGTCGGGAACGGTGGAATCAGGCGAGCGCATGGTGGGTCTCCTTCGGTTGCGCGGGATGGGGGGCGCTTGCTTCGCGCTCCGTGTCGTCATGCGACGGCATCTGCACACGGCTGACGCCGCGCATCAGATCGACCGCCTTCTCGGCGATCATGATCGTTGGCGCATTGGTGTTGCCGCCGATCAGCGTCGGCATCACGGACGCGTCGACGATCCGCAGCCCCTGCAGCCCGCGCACGCGCAATTGCGGATCGACGACCGCGAGCGCGTCGTGGCCCATCCGGCACGTGCCGACGGGGTGATAGACGGTGTCGGTGCGCTGGCGCAGCGCGTCGCGGATCTCGTCGTCGGTCGTCACGTTCGCGGTGAACATGTCGCGCGTGATCCAGCTCGCGAGCGCGGGCGCCTGCATCAGCCGGCGCGTCAGCCTGAAGCCGGCGACCATGTCGTCGAGATCGCGCGGATCGTCGAAGAACGCCGGATCGATGCGCGGCGCTGCGAGCGGATCGGCGCTTTGCAGCGTGACCGCGCCGCGGCTGCGCGGCCTCAGCAGGCACACGTGGCACGACAGTCCGTGGCCGAGATGAAACCGGCGCGCGTGATCGTCGACGAGCGCGACGACGAAATGCAGCTGGACGTCCGGCGCGTCGAGCTCGGTGCGTGTCTTCAGGAAGCCGCCGCCTTCCGCGAAATTCGACGTCAGCATCCCGCGCCGCTCGCCGCGAAAGCGCAGCAGCTCGCGCAGCATCCGCAGGCCGCCGCGCGCCGACACGCCCATCGTGTCGACGCTGCGCGTCCGGTAGCCGAAGACGAAGTCCGGGTGATCCTGCAGGTTGCGGCCGACGCCGGGCAGGTCGACGAGCGTACGGATGCCGAAACGTCCGAGTTCGGCGGCCGGGCCGACGCCGGACAGCATCAGCAATTGCGGCGTCTGCAACGCGCCCGCGGCCAGCACGACCTCGCGACGCGCGCGCAGCGTGCGGACCTCGCCGTGCTGCCGCACCTCGACGCCGACCGCGTGCGTGCCGTCGAACAGGATGCGCAGCACCTGCGCGTGCGTCTCGACCGTCAGATTGTCGCGGCGCCCGATGTGCGGCAGCAGGTAAGCGCGCGCGGCGCTCCAGCGTTCGCCGTGCTTCTGCGTGACCTGGTAGATGCCGATGCCTTCCTGCTGCGCGCCGTTGAAATCGTCGGTCAGCGGCAGGCCGGCCTGGCGGGCCGCTTCGCGGTAGCGTGCGTGAAACGGGTTGCCGGTGCGCAGGTCGCTGACCCACAGCGGGCCGTCGCGGCCATGCCATGCATCGTCGAATCGTTCGTTGTGCTCGCTGAGCCGGAAGTACGGCAGCACGTCGTCGTAGGACCAGCCTTCGTTGCCGAGCGCGGCCCAGTGGTCGTAGTCGCTGCGGTGGCCGCGGATGTAGACCATCGCATTGATCGCGGACGAGCCGCCGAGCGCCTTGCCGCGCGGCTGGTAGCCGCGGCGTCCGGCGAGCCCCGCTTGCGGCTCGGTCTCGAACGCCCAGTTGTTCACGCGGGTCGGCAGCATCGCGACGGCGCCGGTCGGCACGTTGACGACCATGCCGTCGCCGCGGTTGCCGGCCTCGAGCACGCAAACGGTCGTGTGCGGATCCTCGGACAGGCGTCCCGCGACGACGCAGCCGCCCGAACCGCCGCCGACGACGATGTAGTCGAATACCTTGTTCATGAAGTCATTCCCGGAGAATCGGTGGATCACGCGATGCGCGACAGCACGCGCAGCAGCAGGTCGAAAGTCTTGCCGTACGGCGGATGGAACAGCGCGGTGCCGTTCCAGCGCGCCTGATGAAACACGGGCTTCAGGTGGCTGAACGTGTCGAAGCCCCATTTGCCGTGATAGGCGCCGATCCCGCTCGGGCCGACGCCGCCGAACGGCTGATGCTCCTGCGCGAGATGCCACAGGCAGTCGTTCACGGTGACGCCGCCGGACACCGTCTCGCGCAGCACGCGATCGCGGCGCGCGGCGTCGCGGCCGAACCAGTACAGCGCGAGCGGGCGCGGCTGGCGATTGACGGTTGCGATCGCATCGTCGACGTGCGCGTATTCGACGATCGGCAGCACGGGGCCGAAGATCTCCTCGCGCATCACCCGCATCGTGTCGGTTGCGCCGATCACGACGGTCGGCGGGAACTTGCGCGACGCCGCGTCGAAGCGTTCGCCGGCCGGGTTGATCTCGATCACGCGGGCGCCGCCGTCGCGCGCGCCGTCGACCAGCGCCGCGAGCCGCGCGCGATGCCGCGCACTGACGATCGCCGTGTAGTCGGGATTCGCGACGAGCGTCGGGTAGCGCCGCGCGACCGCCGCCGACAGTTGCGCGGCCACTGTCTCCGCACTGCCGGCCGGCACGAGCAGGTAGTCGGGCGCGATGCAGGTCTGGCCCGCGTTCAGCAGCTTGCCGAACGCGATACGCTGCACGGCTTGCGCGACGTCGCACGACGGATCGAGGATCGCGGGCGACTTGCCGCCGAGCTCGAGCGTGACGGGCGTCAGGTTCGCGGCCGCCGCCTGCGCGACATCGCGGCCGACCGCGGTCGAGCCCGTGAAGAACAGGTGATCGAACGGCAGGCGCGCGAACGCGCGGGCCGTATCGACGTCACCTGTGACGATCGCGAATTCGGCGGGATCGAACGCGTTGGCGACGAGCGTGTCGAGCAGCGCCGACAGCCGCGGCGTCAGCTCGGACGGCTTGACCAGCACGCGGTTGCCGGCCGCGAGTGCGGCGAGCGCGGGGCCGATCGCGAGCTGGAACGGGTAGTTCCACGGCGCCATCACGCCGACGACGCCAAGCGGCTGCGGCGCGAGCCGGTTGAAGCCGGGGCGGAAGTGCAGCGCGGTCGGCACGCGGCGCGCGCGCATCCATTGCTTCAGGTGCGCACGCGCATGGCGGATGCCGGTTCGGACGACGAAGAGTTCGGCGAGCCGCGTCTCGTACGCGGAACGGCCGCCAAAGTCGGCGTCGATCGCACGCACGATCGCGGCTTCGTGGGTGTCGAGCAGCGCGAGCAGGCGATCGAGCCGCGATACACGCACGGCGAGCGACGGGTCGGGTTCACGTGCGAACGCGGCGCGCTGGTGCTCGAAGTGCGCCGCGAGATCGGTCGGGGGGCTGAGCCGCATGGTGTCTCCTCCGGGCAGTCGATGAAGTCGTTCAGGCGACGACTGAATGACGCCGATGGTGCGTGCCGCGTGGGAAAACACCAATGCTGCGACGGGACAATTGTTTTAGTATTTGGGCCAATTCGGCGCTTCGAGGGTTTCTCCGCATGAGCTTTTGGGACTACACGCGAAGTCCGGCCGGCGCCCGGCTGCTGGTCGATTTCGGTGACGAACGCGGCGTGCCGCGCGCGCAGCTGCTCGCGGGCACGGGGCTGTCGGCCGCGCAGCTCGACGATCCGAACGCGGAGGTGACGGCGGCGCAGGAACTGCGGCTGACCGCCAACCTGCTGCGGCTGCTCGGGCATCCGCCCGGCCTCGGCTTCGAGGCCGGCCAGCGCTACGACTTCTCCGCGTATGGCGTGTGGGGCTACGGGCTGATCGCGAGCGCGACCGCGCGCGATGCGCTCGCACTGGCGATGCGGTTCCTGCCGCTCACTTACGCATACACGGTGATCACGTATCGCGAGGACGACGACAACTGCGTGCTGAGCTTCGGCGCGCCCGACCTGGCCGGCGAGCTGAGCCGGTTCGTCGTGGAGCGCGACATGACCGCCGCGACCGTGCTGCTGCAGGAAATGGGCGGCGCGGATTTCACGCTGTCGCGCTTCACGTTGCAGGCCGAGCGCCCGGCGGCGGCGCGCGGCCGCGCGGCGCCTGCGGCGTTGCCGCGGATCGCCGGCGTCGAGCCCGTGTTCGGCGCACGCTCGAATACGCTCGTGTTCGCGCGCGCGTTACTCGACCGGCCGCTGCCGCATGCGAACCCGATCACGGTGTCGATGTGCGAGCAGATGTGCAGCCGCCTGCTCGAAGCGCGGCGCGCGCACGTCGGCACCGCGGCGATGATTCGCGATTACCTGAGCGCGACGCCCGGCGCGACGCCGTTCTCGCTCGAGGACATCGCGCGGCTGATGAACACCAGCGCGCGCACGCTGAAGCGGCGGCTGCAGGAAGAGGGCACGACGTTCCGCGCGCTGCTCGCGGAATCGCGCGGCGCGATGGCCGAGGCGCTGCTCGGCGACGAACGGCTGACGCTGGCCGATGTCGCGGAGCGGCTCGGGTTCAGCGATCTGTCGAGTTTTTCGCAGGCGTTCAAGCGCTGGTACGGGGTCGCGCCGGGCGCGTATCGCAGCGGGTTGCTGCGGGAGCGCGATGACGGTTGAGCGCCGCGCGGCGGCGGGTGGACGGCCCTGCATCCGGGCGAACCGGATGCGGCGATTGCCGACACGCATCGGGGCCGGGCACGGTGCTCCCGTCACCTTCCGTCTGACGCCCCTTCGCTGCTGCCCGCCTCCCGATGAAACAACGCCAGAAACTGCTGCGCGGCCACCGACAGCGGCCTGTCGCGCCGTACGAGGCTCCCGTATGAAGGCAGCTTCTGCGCGAGCGTGTAGTCGACGATCGCAACCATCCCGTGCTCGGCATTCAGCTCGGCAACCGTCCGCGGAATCACGCCGAGCATCTGCGAGCGGTCGACGAGACTCATCGTCGTCAGGATCGAGCCGGTCTCGACCAGCCCGCGCGGCATCGGCTGGTGGTGCATCCGGAACTCGCGCTCGACCACTTCGCGCGCGGGGCTGCCGGCCGGCTGCATAATCCACGCATAGTCGAGCAGCGCCGCGAACCCGACCGGCCCGCCACTGACGAGCGGATGATCGCGGCCGGCGACGATCGCGAGCGCTTCGTCGTCGACCGCGCGGAATTCGCAGTCGGCGCCGACGTTGCGCCCGATCACCACTTCGAGCACGCCTTCCTGCAGTTGCGGCATCAGCTTGTCGCTGGTGTCGACTGCAATGTCGATCGCGAGCAGCGGGTAGCGCGACTTCAGCTGTACCAGCGCCTCGGTGAGCCGTCCGGGCGTCGCCGCCATGATGCTGCCGATCGCGAGCCGCCCGGCGCTGCCGAGCTGCAGTTCGGCCAGCTCGCGGTTCAGCGCCTCCATGCTGCCGCGGATCCCGCGGAAGTAGCCGAGCACCCGCTCGCCGGCCGGATTCAGCACGAGCCCGCGCCCGACGCGCTCGAACAGCGGCTGGCCGAGCGCGTGCTCGAGCTCGCGCAGCATCTTGGTCGCGGCCGGCTGCGTGAGGCCGAGCCGGTCGGCGGCCGCGCGCAGCGTCGAACACTCCTCGACCGCCAGCAGCAGCGCCACCTGGCGCATCCGCAGCCGGTTCAGCAGTTGCGGCGTCGAATCCTTCCTGTCGATCGAACCCAATCCGATTACCCCTGGTTATCAATTCATCAAGAGTTTTCAATTTACCGGGGTGTTCCGTCTACCTAGCATGAACCCCAGATGACGAACGGCCGCTTGCCGGCCAGACAGGAGACGAACATGCAGACGAATTCGGCTATGACGGTACGCGGCCCGGCCCGCGCGGGAGAGCGGGCATGACGGCCGCCGCGACCTTGCCCGTGGTCGCGCTGACGCTCGGCGACCCGGCCGGCATCGGCCCCGAGCTGATCGCGAAGCTGCTCGCGCGCCCCGAAGCGGTGTCGCGCGCGAATCTCGTGCTGATCGGCGACCGCTGGCTGTGGGAAGCCGGCCAGCGCACCGCGGGCGTGCAGGTCGACGTCGAGCCGGTCGCGTCGCTCGCCGACGTGCGCGAGCGGCCGTCCGTCGCGCGGCCCGCGTTCGTCGCGGTCGACACCGTCGATCCCGCGCAGGTCACGATGGGTATGGCCGGGCCCGCGGGCGGCCGCTCGGTGCTCGACGTGCTGAACCGCTGCATGGACGCCGCGCTCGCGGGCGACGTCGACGCGATCTGCTTCGCGCCGCTCAACAAGCACGCGATGAAGCTCGGCGGCCTCGCGCACGAGGACGAACTGCACCACTTCGCCGAATACCTCGGCGTGACCGGCTACTTCTGCGAATTCAACACGCTCGGCGAGCTGTGGACCGCGCGCATCTCGTCGCACATTCCGCTGAAGGATGCGGCGCGCTATCTGTCGATCGAGCGGATCGAGCAGGCATCCGAACTGATCTACCGGTCGCTGCTCGCGAACGGCGTCGCAGCGCCGAAGGTCGCGGTTGCCGCGTTCAACCCGCACGGCGGCGACGGCGGCATGTGCGGCCGCGAGGAGATCGACGTGATCGCACCGGCCGTGCGTGCGCTGCAGGCGCGCGACTGGCCGACCGACGCGCCGTTCCACGGCCCGTTCCCGGCCGACACGATCTTCCTGAAGGCGCAGGCCGGCGACTACCACGCGATCGTCACGATGTACCACGACCAGGGGCAGATCGCGATCAAGCTGCTCGGCTTCTCGCGCGGCGTGACCGTGCAGGGCGGCCTGCCGGTGCCGATCACGACGCCCGCGCACGGCACCGCGTACGACATCGCGGGGCGCGGCACGGCCGACGTCGGCGCGACCTGGCAGGCGCTGCAGATCGCGTGCCGGATGGGCGCCGCGCATCGCCGGCAGACCACGTCGGCGTGACGGCCGCGCCCGACTTTATCGACACCCGAAACGAAACCGACAATCAGGAGACAACGCCATGAAGATCAAGGCCGTACGCGCACGCGTGTACCAATGGAAAGGCAAGACCGTGCCGCCGCAGGGCAATTTCTGCTCGAACGCGATGGACATGCTGTACGCGCCGCAGGAAACGATGAGCACGTTCCGCTTCCACGCGTGGACGGTCGTCGAGGTCGAAACCGACGACGGCATCGTCGGGCTCGGCAACGTCGCGCTCGCACCGCACATTGCGAAGGCGATCATCGACCAGTACCTCGCACCGCTCGTGATCGGCCAGGATCCGTGGGACTACGAATATCTGAACCAGCGGATGTATCGCGCGACGCACGCATGGGGCCGCAAGGGTGTCGGGATGGCGGCGATCTCCGCGGTCGACATCGCGATCTGGGACGTGCTCGGCAAGAGCGTCGGCAAGCCCGTGTTCAAGCTGCTCGGCGGCCGCACGAAAGAGAAGATTCCCTGCTACTACTCGAAGCTGTACCGCACCGACCTGAGCGAGATGCAGGCGGAAGCGCAGCGCTATCTCGACGAAGGCTTCCGCGCGTTCAAGATGCGCTTCGGCTACGGGCCCTCGCACGGGCAGCAGGGCGTGGTCGAGAACCTGAAGTCGGTCGCGGCGATTCGCGAGGTGATCGGCTACGACAACGACCTGATGCTCGAGTGCTACATGGGCTGGAACCTCGAATATGCGAAGCGCATCCTGCCGAAGCTCGAGCAATACCAGCCGCGCTGGCTCGAAGAGCCGGTGATCGCCGACGACATCGACGGCTATGCGGAGCTGAACCGGCTGACGAGCATTCCGATCTCCGGCGGCGAGCACGAGTTCTCTCTGTACGGCTTCAAGCAGCTACTCGACCGCAAGGCCGTGTCGGTTGTCCAGTACGACACGAACCGCGTCGGCGGCATCACGATGGCGCACAAGATCAACGCGCTGTGCGAGGCGTACAGCGTGCCGGTGATCCCGCACGCGGGCCAGATGCACAACTACCACCTGACGATGAGCACGCTCGCGTCGCCGATGAGCGAGTACTTCCCGATGTTCGATGTCGAGGTCGGCAACGAGCTGTTCTATTACATCTTCGACGGTGAGCCGGTGGCCGAGAACGGTTTCCTGCAGTTGCGCGACGACGTGCCCGGCCTCGGCCTCACGCTGAAGACCGAGTTCCTCGACCAATTCGACATCGTGGAGTGATCATGTGCGCACGTTACCAGGGCGTCTTTCCGGTCGCGCCGACGATTTTCACCGAGGCGGGCGCGCTCGACCTCGACGGCCAGCGCCGCGCGATCGACTTCATGATCGACGCGGGCTCGCACGGCATCTGCATCCTCGCGAACTACTCGGAGCAGTTCGCGCTCGGCGACGACGAGCGCGACCTGTTGACCCGCACGGTGCTCGAGCACGTCGCCGGCCGCGTGCCGGTGATCGTCACGACGTCGCACTTCAGCGCGCGGATCTGCGCGGAACGCAACCGGCGCGCGCAGGAGATGGGCGCGTCGATGGTGATGGTGATGCCGCCGTATCACGGCGCGACGTTCCGCGTGCCGGAGCCGGCGATCCACGCGTTCTTCGCCGAGGTGAGCGACGGTCTCGACATTCCGCTGATGATCCAGGACGCGCCCGCGAGCGGCACGACGCTGTCGGTCGACTGTCTCGCGAGGCTCGCCCGCGAGATCGACGCGGTGTCGTACTTCAAGATCGAGACGCCGGGCGCGGCGGCGAAGCTGCGCGAGCTGATCCGCGTGGGCGGCGATGCGATCGAGGGGCCGTGGGACGGCGAGGAGGGCATCACGCTGCTCGCCGATCTCGACGCGGGCGCGACCGGCGCGATGACGGGCGGCGGTTATCCGGACGGGATCCGCCGGATCACCGATGCGTATTTCGCGGGCCGCCGCGACGAAGCGTGCGAGCAATATGCGCGCTGGCTGCCGCTGATCAACTACGAGAACCGGCAGGCGGGCTTTCTCGCGGCGAAGGCGCTGATGAAGGCCGGCGGCGTGATCGCGTGCGACAAGCCGCGCGCGCCGTGGCCCGACCTGCATCCGGACACGCGCGCGGGGCTGCTCGACGCGGCGCGGCGGCTCGATCCGCTGGTGCTGCGCTGGGGTCGTTGAAACGGCGTAACAGGCGGTTCGCGAGAAGACCGCCGTTGTCGACCACCTAAAAAACTGGAGACATCATGAACACGTTGAACCCGGCCAATCCGGCCAATCCGGCATACGAAGCCGGCGACGCCATTCCGCGCCGCCGCTGGTTGCGCGTGATTCCACCGCTGTTGCTCGCGTGCATCATCTCTTACATGGACCGCGTGAACATCGCGTTCGCGATGCCGGGCGGGATGAACGCCGATCTCGGGATGGACGCGACGATGGCCGGCCTGGCCGGCGGGATCTTCTTCTTCGGCTACCTGTTCCTGCAGATTCCCGGCGGCCGGCGCGCGGCGCTCGGCAGCGGCAAGACCTTCATCGCATGGTCGCTCGTGAGCTGGGCGGTGTTGTCTGCGCTGACGGGCCTCGTCACGCACACGTGGGAACTGCTGACGCTGCGCTTCCTGCTTGGCGTCGCCGAGGGCGGGATGCTGCCCGTCGTGTTGACGATGGTCAGCAACTGGTTCCCCGATCGCGAGCGTGGCCGCGCGAACGCGATGGTCATCATGTTCGTGCCGCTCGCCGGGATGATCACCGCGCCGCTGTCCGGCTTCATCCTCGCCGCATACGACTGGCGCCACCTGTTCTTCAGCACGGGCGCGCTGTCGCTGCTGTTCCTGATCGTCTGGTTGCGGTTCGCCGACGACAGTCCGGAGACCGCGCGCTGGGTGTCGCCGCGCGAGAAGGCGTACATCCTCGACGCGCTGCGCGACGAGCAGGAGCGCAAGCGCGCGGCGGGCACGCCGACCGCCGCGTCGTTCGGCGCGATGCTGCGCAACCCGACGATCTGGCTGCTGATCGCGATCAATTTCTGCTACCAGGTCGGTATCTACGGCTATACGATGTGGTTGCCGACGCTGCTGAAAAACCTTACGCACACGGGGATGGGGAAGATCGGCCTGCTCGCGATGCTGCCGTACGTCGCGATGATGATCGGCATGTTCGCGACGTCGTATTTGTCTGACCGAACCGGCAAGCGGCGCCTTTTCGTGCTGCTGCCGCTGGTCGGCTTCGCTGCGTGCCTCGCGCTGTCGGTGCTCACGAAATCGTCGATGCCTGTATCGTTCGCGTTCCTGATCGGTTGCGGGTTCTTCCTGCAGGCGGCGGCCGGCGTGTTCTGGGCGATTCCGCCGAAGCTCTGCAGCGTCGAAACCGCCGGCAGCGCGCGTGGCCTGATCAACGCGCTCGGCAACCTCGGCGGCTTCTGCGGCCCGTACGCGGTTGGCGTGCTGACCCAGCACGTGAGCTCGGCGGCCGGCGTGTACAGCCTCGCGGTCACGCTCGCGGTGGCCGGCCTGCTCGCGATGACGCTGCCGAAGCGCTGCGAGGATTGATGCCAGGACCTATACACGAACCGATACCAGGACCGATGCGCGGTCCAGCGAACGCAATGCGCCCACACTCGCCGCGACGCCCAGCGCGCGCCGCGGCGGCAAGAACGAAGTACGGAGACTCACGATGAACGACATCCTGTTGCTGGTGCAGAAGTGCGCCCATACCTTCAGCTTCTACGATCTCGACACGAAGACGGCGCTCAAGCACATCGTGCTGCCGAACTTCCCGCATGAATTCACCGTCGACGCGAACGACCGCTACGCGTACGTCGGCATCTTCGGCATCGAGACCGCGTGGTCGCGCGGCCACGAAGGCGATCACCGGATCGCCGAGATCGACCTCGTCGAACGCACGCATACGCGCATGCTCGACCTGTGGCCGTACTACCGGCCGCACGGGATGGCGAGCGACCGCGAAGGGCGCCTCTACGCGATGAGCGAGGCGCACGACATGCTGCTCGTGTTCGATCGCCCGACCGAGCAGCCGGTGCCGAACATGGCCGTGCCGTCCGGCGGCGTGAAGACCCACCTCGTCACGCTGACGCGCGACGCGAGCCGCGCATACGGCGTGCACCTGCTGTCGAACACGGTCACGCAGTTCCATCCGCGCGATGCGACGGTCGCGCCGCGCGCGGTGATGCCGGGGCCGCGCCCGGAAGGCAATGCGCTGTCGAGCGACGAGCGCACGCTGTTCGTCGCGAACCGCGGCGACGACACGCTGGTCGCGATCGACACCGACACGATGACCTGCGGCCGCCGCGTGAAGACGCGCAGCGATCCGAACCGCATTTACCGGACGAGCGCGCCGGACGGCCGCGACCTGCTGCTGCTGACCAACTCGGGCGAGCAGTCGATCTCGGTGTTCGACGCGCAGCAGCTCGAGGAAATCGAGCGCGTCGCGCTGCCCGCGAACCCGACCGCGCTGTCGTTCCACCCGTCACGGCGCGTGGCATACGTGTCGTTCCAGGACGACTACGTGCGCGAACTGGACCTCGATGCGTGGCGTTTCGTCAGCGCATTGCCGACGCTGCGCGAGCCGGACGCGTCGTATGTGCTTGCCGGAGCGCGCTGACATGCGCAACGGTTCGCCGCCGGACGGCATGCCGGACGCGCTCGTCGACGCGCATCACCACCTGTGGCGGCTCGATGCGTCCGCGCACTATCCGTGGCTGCAGGACGGGTACGATCCGGCGCGCTTCATGTTCGGCGATTACGCGGCGCTGTGTCGCGATTTCGGCGTGGACGACTACCGGCGCGTGGCGCAAGGCGCGCCGATCGTCGCGAGCGTGCACGTCGAGGCCGAGCGCGCGCGCGACGAGGCGCTCGCGGAGACACGCTGGCTGCACGACGTCGCGGCTGCGCACGGGCTGCCGTCGGCGATCGTCGCATGGGTCGACCTGCTGGCCGACGATGCCGCGGAACGGCTCGCCGAACAGGCTGCGTGGCCGCGGGTGCGCGGCGTGCGCTTCAAGCCGCGCACCGCGCCCGCGCCCGCGCCGGATGCGGCCGTCGACGGACCCGGCACGCTGCGCGATCCGCGCTGGCCGGCCGCGCTCGAACGCGTTGCCGCGCACGGCCTATGCTGGGATCTGCGGGTGCCGTTCTGGCATCTCGGCGACGCGGCCGCACTGCTCGCGGATGCGCCCGGTGTCGACGTGGTGCTCGAACACGCGGGGCTGCCGTGGGACCGCTCGGACGCGGGGCTCGCGCGCTGGCGGCGCGGGATGGAAGCGCTTGCCGCGCTGCCGCGCGTGTCGGTGAAGCTGTCCGAATTCGGCTTGCGCGACGCCGCGTGGAACGACGCGGAGAACCAGCGGCTGATCCGCGACGCGATCGCGATATTCGGGTGGGAGCGCTGCCTGTTCGCGAGCAATTTCCCCGTGGCGGGATTGCGGGTCACGTATGCGGCGCTGCTGCGGACCTTTGCCGCGGCGCTCGCGAATCTCGACGACGCGGCGCGCCGCGCGATCTGGCACGACAACGCGGTCCGGATCTACCGGATCGACCTCAACGAACCGCACAAGCAGGCAGGTGGATGATGCACATCACTGGAGAGATGTTGATCGGCGGCGCAGCGGTGCGCGGCGCCGCAGGGACGCTGCGCGCATTCGATCCCGCGCGCGGTGTCGAATTGGAGCCCGTGTACGGCGCGGGCGACGCAGCGGACGTGGATCGTGCGTGCACGCTGGCGGCGGCCGCGTTCGATCCGTTTCGCGCGATGCCGCTCGACGTGCGCGCGCGCTTTCTCGACACGATTGCCGACAACCTCGTCGCGCTCGGCGATGCGCTGATCACGCGCGCGCATCAGGAGTCGGCGCTGCCGGTCGCACGGCTCGAAGGCGAGCGCGCGCGCACGGTCGGCCAGCTGAAACTGTTCGCGGCACTCGTGCGCGACGGCCGCTGGCTCGGCGCGACGCTCGATTCCGCGCAGCCCGGCCGCCAGCCGTTGCCGCGGCCCGACCTGCGCCTGCGGAAGATTCCGGTTGGCCCGGTCGCCGTGTTCGGCGCGAGCAACTTCCCGCTCGCGTTCTCGGTCGCGGGTGGCGATACGGCGTCGGCGTTCGCGGCCGGCTGCCCGGTCGTCGTGAAGGCGCATCCCGCGCACCTCGGCACGTCGGAACTGGTGGGGCGCGCGATCCAGCAGGCGGTTGCCGCGTGCGGCCTGCCGGAAGGCGTGTTCTCGCTCGTGATCGGCGCGGGCAACGCGATCGGCGAGGCGCTCGTCGCGCATCCGGCGATCAAGGCGGTCGGCTTCACCGGCTCGCGCGGCGGCGGCCTCGCGCTGATGAACATCGCCGCGCAGCGCCGCGAGCCGATTCCGGTTTATGCGGAAATGAGCAGCATCAACCCGTTCTTCGTGCTGCCCGGCGCGCTCGCGGCGCGCGGCGGCGAGATCGCGCGTGGCTTCGTCGAATCGCTGACGCTCGGCGTCGGCCAGTTCTGCACGAACCCGGGGCTCGTGGTCGTGCTCGACGGGCCCGACACGCAGGCGTTCATCGATGCCGCTTCGCAGGCGCTCGGGCAGAAGGGCGCGCAGACGATGCTGACGGCGGGAATCGCGGCTGCGTATGAGCGCGGTGTCGCGCAGCGGGCGGCAGTGGACGGTGTGAGCGCGGTCGCGCACGGGGCGCAGGCGGAGGCACAGGCGGGCGCACGGGCGGGGACGCAGACGGACGCCCAGACGGACGCACAGGCGGCGGCGCTGCCCGCGCTGTTCGCGACGACGCAGTCTGCATTCGTCGCGAACGCCGCGCTCGAGGACGAGATCTTCGGGCCGACGTCGCTGATCGTCACGTGCCGCGATGTCGACGAGATGATCGATCTTGCCGAGCACGTCGAAGGCCAACTGACCGCGACGCTGCATCTCGAAGCCGGCGATTACGCGCTCGCGCAGCGGCTGCTGCCGACGCTCGAGCGCAAGGCCGGACGCATTCTCGCGAACGGCTATCCGACCGGCGTCGAGGTCGCGCACGCGATGGTGCATGGCGGGCCGTTTCCGGCGACGTCCGATTCGCGCACGACGTCGGTGGGCACGCTCGCGATCGAACGGTTCCTGCGGCCCGTGTGCTATCAGGCGCTCCCGCACGAACTGCTGCCGGACGCGTTGCAGGACGGCAATCCGCTCGGGGTGTGGCGGTTGAAAGATGGGCAGTTCGGCAAGGATTGAGCGGCGGCCATCGCTGACGGCGAACGCGAACCGGGTCTAGAATCGACAGCATTTCCGTGACCTTATCCTCACTTGCAAGGACCCGCATGCTCACGATTCGCCCGATGACCGAAGCCGATTTCGCGCACTTCTGGCCCATTTACCGCGCGGTGGTGGCCGCGCAGGAAACCTACGCGTTCGACCCCACGCCGACCGAGGAGGCTGCACGCAAGCTGTGGCTCGAAGCGCCGCTTTGCACGTGGGTCGCGGAAGAGGACGGCGAACTGCTCGGCTCGTACTACCTGAAGGCGAACGCGGCGGGGCCCGGCAGCCACGTGAGCAACTGCGGCTATATGGTTGGCGAGGCCGCGCGCGGCCGCGGCGTCGCGCGCCGGATGTGCGAACACTCGCAGCAGGTCGCGCGCGAGCGCGGCTTCCTCGCGATGCAGTTCAATTCGGTGGTCGCGACGAACGAAGCCGCGGTCGCGCTGTGGCAGAAGCTCGGGTTCGAGATCGTCGGGCGCCTGCCGCGCGCGTATCGGCACGCACGGCTCGGCTTCGTCGATTGTCTCGTGATGTACAAGTGGCTGGGGGAGGGCGCGTAACGCCGCGCCGGCCGACGATCAATCAATACGCCATGTGAATCAGCGGAAACGGCCGGCCGGCGGAATCCGTCGCCGAGCGGCCGACGTCCCGGAAACCATAGCCGCGATAGAACGCATGCGCGCCCGGGTTCTGCTCGTTGACGTCGACCGTCAGGTGCGCATGATTCGCGCGGACATGATCGAGCAGGCGCGTGCCGGTGCGCTGGCCGAACCGGTCGGGGTCGACGAACAGCATCTCGACCTGCGCGTCGTTCGTGCCGATGAAACCGGCGATGCGGCCGTCGCCGGCTTCGGCGACCCATACCGTGACGCTCGGCAGATAGAGATCGCGCACCTGCGGGTAGAGCTCGGCGATGTCCTGTTCGGTGAGGAAGGTGTGCGTGGCCTGCACGGCGCGGTGCCAGATGTCCAGTAGCGCGGGATTGTCTTCGGGAGTGCGGTCTCGGATCGTCATCGTTGTTTTAGTCGGGGTGAACCCCGCGCATTCTAACCGGACGCGGCAGCGGCCTCGGCTGCTGCCCCGGCATCACGTGGCATCACGCGGCATAACGCCGTGGCCGAAGTATCCCCCGAATGCGGGTGCCGCTACTTCACCCGCTCCTGCAGCAGCGCGATCATCCGCTGCGCGAGCGGCGACACATACGCATCCGCGCGGTGAATCGCACCGATGCGCCGGTCCAGCTCCAGCTCGCCAGGCCGGAGGTCCAGCGCGCGTACCCCCGTCAGCATGTCAAGCGCCTCGGTGCCGCCGACGCACAGCAATTGCGTGTCGAGCAATAGCTGGATCAGCGCGGTGCTGCCGAAATCCGTCTCGACGCGCAGACGCGGCGCGGCGAGCTTGCGTGCGCGGAATGCATCGTCGATCTGCCGGCGCACCGTGATCGTCGTTTCAGGCAGCAGCCACTCCTGTTCGGCAAGATCGGCGAGCGTGAGGCCGCGTCTGCGCTGCAGCGGATGCCGATCGTCCGCGAGCACCGAGAGCCGGTCGCGGAACAGCTCGACGACCGCGACGGCGTCGCGTGCATGCTGCGGTTCCGGTGCGACGACCAGATCGAGCTCGCCGGCAGCCAGCAGGTCGAACAGCTCGCGCGCAAGCCGCCGCCGCAGCCGCAGCCGCGCGGCCGGCCGCTCGCGGATCAGCTGCCGGCACGCGCCAAGCACGAGCGCATTCGGCACGGTCGGCGAATAGCCGATCCGCACGAGCCCCTGCTCGCCGCCGCTGATCGCTCGCATCTCCTTCATCGCATCGTCGAATTCCAGCGCAATGCGCCGCGCACGCGCGATGAACTGCGCGCCGGCCGGCGTTGGCGTCATGCCGTTCGCGGTCCGGTCGAACAGCGTCACGCCGACCTGCGCCTCGATCCGTTGCATCGCCTTCGTCAGCGCGGGCTGGCTCAGGCCCAGCGCGTCGGCCGCCTTGCCGATGCTGCCGTGGCGTTCCACCGCCAGCAGATAGTCGAGATCGCGCGTATCCATCCGGGGATTCCTCTTGGTTATGACTTTATAGCCACTGCTGCATTGTGGTGATGCCCCCCATCTTACAGACTGATGGCACTGCTGGACTACGGAGAACCCGATTGAGCTTTGCCTATTTCCTGCGGCGCGCGGCCCGCTACTGGGGCGATCAGCCCGCCGTGATTCACCGAGACCGCGTCATCACCTACCGTCAGCTCGACGAACGCTCGTCGCGGCTCGCGAATGCGCTGCGCGGCCTCGGCTTCGCGCCCGGCGCGCGAATCGCCGTGCAGGCGCGCAACTGCATCGAGCTGGTCGAGATCGAGTGCGCGCTGTACAAGGCGGGCCTCGTGAAGGCCGCGCTGAATCCGCGCTTCACGGCGGCCGAGGCGTCGGACGTCGTCGGCAACTGCACGCCGGTTGCGTTCATCGGCGGGCGTGGCTACACGCACTACACGCCCGATACGCCGGGTTTCGCGTCGGTCGAGCGGTTCATTGCGCTCGACGCCGAAGCGAACGGCTACCGCGACTATGAAACGCTGCTCGCGCAGGCGAGCGCCGCTGCGCCCGACTACACGCCCGCGCCCGACGATCTCGCGGTGCTGCATTTCTCGTCGGGCTCGACGGGCCGCATCAAGGCGGCGATGCAGAGCTACGGCAACCGGCTCGCGTCGCTGCGCAAGATCGTGCTCGGGATGGACCGCCCGGTGCGCCCGGGCGACCGGCTCGCGCTGATCGGGCCGATTACGCACGCGTCGGGGATGTTGATGCAGCCGTACCTGTTTTGCGGCGCGACGCTCGTGCTGTTCGACACGTTCGATCCCGCGCACTTTCTTGCCGAAGTCGCGCGCTTGCGCATCACGCACACGTTCATGGTGCCGGCGATGATCAACATGATGCTTAACGAGCCGGACCTCGCCTACGCCGACCTGCGCAGCCTGAAGGTGCTCGGCTACGGCGCGGCGCCGATGGCGCCGGCGCGCATCGAGGAAGCGTGGGTGCGCATCGGCCCCGTGCTGTCGCAGGGCTACGGCGCGAGCGAGTCGACGTCGGGCGTCACGCGTCTCGGCATCGCCGATCACGCGCATGCGCTGCTCCATTGTCATGAAAGGCTTGCATCGTGTGGCCGGCCGTTCGGCGAAACCGAGGTGCGTGTGGTCGATGCCGAAGGTCACGAAGTGGAATGCGACGAGATCGGCGAGATCGTGATCCGCGGCGCGGACGTGTTCCAGGGCTACTGGGGCGCGCCCGAGCTGACGCGCGAAGTACTGGTCGACGGCTGGCTGCATACGGGCGATCTCGCGCGCACTGACCGCGACGGCTTCATCTACCTCGTCGACCGCAAGAACGACATGATCATCTCGGGTGGCTTCAACGTCTATCCGACCGAAGTCGAGGCGACGCTGTACCGGCACGACGACGTGCTCGAAGCGTGCGTCGTCGGGGTGCCCGACGACAAATGGGGCGAAGCGGTCAAGGCGGTGATCGTGCTGAAGCCGGGTCGCAGCGCACAGACCGACACGCTCGTCGCGCACTGCCGCGCGCTGCTCGCCGACTACAAGCTGCCGCGCACCGTCGATTTCGTCGCGGACCTGCCGAAGAACGCGAGCGGCAAGATCGCCCGCAAGCTCGTGCGCGAACAATACTGGCATGGCGCCGCACGGCGCGTGAACTGAAGAGGCTACCCATGTTCGATCACCTGAACCGTCCGGATTTCGTCGAATTGCGCGCGGCCGTACGCCGCTTCGTCGACGATGAACTGCGGCCGATCGAGCGCGAGCTCGGTCTCGGCTCGGAAGATGTGTGGCCGCGCGACGTGCTGCGCCGCGTGTGGCGGCGCTCCGCCGAACTCGGCTTCTATACCGCGAGCCTGCCCGCCGCGATCGGCGGCAAGGGGCTGTCGATCGTCGAGCAATGCGCGCTGAAGGCGGACCTTGCCGCGTCGGGCGCGGCGCTCGCGCCGCACGTGCTCGGCGAGCTGGGCGGGCCGCCGCGCATCGGCAACATGCTCAAGCATGCGACGCCCGATCAGCTCGAGCGTTATTTCAAGCCGGTGATGCGCGGCGACAAATCGACCTGCTTCGCGCTGACCGAACCGCACTCGGGCTCGGATGCGATGAGCATCCGCACGACCGCGGTCGAGGACGGCGACATGCTCGTCGTGAACGGCACCAAGCACTACATCAGCGGCGCACCGTTCGCCGATTTCGCGATCGTGATGTGCGTGACCGATGCGTCCGCGACGCCGCCGCAGATCACGGCGGTGCTGGTCGATCTCGATCTGCCGGGCGTGACCGTCGAGCACGAGTACGTGCCGATGTCGGGCCAGCACATCGACGCGGACATCCGCTTCACCGACGTGCGCGTGCCGCGCGCGAACGTGTTCGGCGGCATCGGCAACGGCTTCCGGCTCGGCATGTCGCGGATCAACGTGAACCGGCTGCTGCATTGCCCGACGATGCTCGGCCTCGCGATGTCGGCATACGAAGCGTCACTCGACTATGCGCGCACGCGCCGGCAGTTCGGCGGGCCGATCGCGCGCTTCCAGGCGATCCAGCACATGCTCGCCGACATGGCTGCCGCGCTGTGGGCGTGCGAGAGCATGATCGCGCACACGGCCGCGCTGGCCGATGCAGGCGCGGACCTGCGGATGGCGGCCTCCGCATGCAAGCTGTTCGTGTCGGAGCGCTGCTTCGAGGTCGCGGACAAGGCCGTGCAGATTCACGGCAATGTCGGCGTGACGCGGCATCATCCGGTCGAACAGACGTTCCGCAAGCTGCGGATGTTCCGGATCCTGACCGGCACGAGCGAGATCCAGCGCAACACGATCGCGAAGGCGATCCTCGAGCCTTCGGGCGCGGGAGCGTAACCCATGACGACTCGTCCGGAGCATCAGGAAACGTTGGCGTCGGCGTCGGACGGCGGGAAGCCGTCGTGGTCGTGCCTGAACGGCGTGACGATCGTCGACGTCAGCCAGCTGCTGCCCGGGCCGCACGCGTGCGCGCTGCTGCGCCAGCTCGGCGCCGACGTCGTCAAGGTCGAGCCGCCGCGCACGGGCGATGCGTCGCGGCTGCTCGGCGACGCCGTGTTCGCGCAGTTCAATCGCGGCAAGCGTTCGGTCGCGCTGGACCTGAAGGCGGACGCGGATCGCGAGCGGTTTCTCGAACTCGTGCGTGACGCGGACGCGGTTGTCGAAGGCTTCCGGCCCGGCGTCATGACGCGGCTCGGGCTCGGCTACGACGTGCTCGCGCACGCCAATCCGCGCATCGTTCTGTGCTCGATCTCGGGCTACGGGCAGGATGGCCCGAACGCCGCGCGTGCCGGCCACGACCTGAACTTTCTCGCGGAGGCCGGCTACTGGGCGATTCCCGCGCAGCTCGACGATGCGGTCGCGCGCCCGCGCGTGCGCCTCGCCGATTACTCGGCCGCGATGCACGCGGCGCTCGCGCTGTCAGTCGCGGTGATGAGCGCGCGCGCGAGCGGGCGCGGCCAGCATCTGGACGTGTCGATCCACGATACGGCACTCGCGTGGACCGCGCCGGCGGCCTGGGCGTCGCGCGCGCATCGCGTGGCGCCCGGCGACGCACCGTGGGTGATGCCCGACAACGACCTGTTCGAGACCACGGACGGGCGGCACCTCGCGCTTGGCATTCTCGAAGACAAGTTCTGGGCGACGCTCGCCGATACGCTCGGCGACGCGTATCCCGAACTGCGCGATCCGCGCTTCGCGCAGCGCTCGGGGCGGCAGCGGCACAAGCACGAGGTCGGCGCGCTGCTGCGCTCGGTCTTCGCGAGTCGAACGCTGGCCGAATGGATGCGCATGCTGCGCGCGTGCGACCTGCCGGTATCGCCGTTGCCGGATGCCGACGAGCTGTTTGCCGATCCGCATGTGCACGCGCGCGGCGTCGTGCGCGTGGTGCCCGGCGGCGCGCTCGCGGTGCGCTTCCCGGTGAAGTTTTCGCTGGGGCTGCCCGACGGCGACGATCGCGTGCCCGCGCTCGGCGAGCATGGCGACTGACCGGCCGTAGCGGCGGCTGCCGCGACGGCCGGTGCGATGAAGCAACACAACGACACGCAACACAACAATACTGGAGACAGCGATGACGACAGACGGCGCGCAATACCGTCCGTGGCGGGCATGGTCGATCGCGATCATGCTCGCGCTGATGATGCTCGTGAATTTCCTCGACAAGGTCGTGCTCGGGCTCGTGTCGGTGCCGATGATGCGAGACCTGCATTTGAGCCCGACGCAGTTCGGCCTGATCGGCGGCAGCCTCAACTGGCTGTTCGCGATCGCGGCAGTCGCGGGTGGGCTCGCGGCGAACCGTTGGCCCGCGAAATGGCTGCTGTTCGGGATGGCTGCCGCATGGGCCGCGCTGCAGCTGCCGATGCTCGTCGCCGGTTCGATCTGGGTCGTGATCGCGTGCCGCGTGCTGCTCGGCATCGGCGAAGGACCGGCGTCGCCGGTTGCGACGCACGCGCTCTACAAGTGGTTTCCGGACGCGCACCGCAACCTGCCGGTCGCGCTGCTGCACCAGGGCAGCGCGCTTGGCTTGCTGCTCGCGGGGCTCGCGATGCCGGTCGTCACGACGCATTGGGGCTGGCGTGCCAATTTCGCGCTGCTTGCATTGCTCGGCGCGGCCTGGTGCATCGTGTGGGCACTGTGCGGCGCCGAGGGCACGCACGTGCGCGCGGCCGACGCAGGCGGTGGCGAGCGTGTGCCATACGGCCTGCTGTTGACCGACCGCACGGTGATCGGCAATTTCCTCGGGCACTTCGCGGCGAACTGGATTCTCGCGATGACGCTCACGTGGATGCCGACTTACCTGCAGCTTGGCCTCGGTTACGGACCGCATCAGGCAGGGCGGATGTTCGCGCTGTTCGTCGCGACGACGTCGCCGCTGAGCCTCGCGTTCGCATGGTTTTCTCAACGCCTGCTCGCGCGCGGCGTGCCGTCGCGGCACGGGCGCGGCACGTTCGTCGCGGCGACGCTTGCCGTTGCCGGCCTGATGCTTGCGACGATGGTGCTGCCGGGCTTGCCGGGCGCGGCGAAGCTCGCGTTGCTGACCGTCGGCAGCGGGATGACGCTGACGATGTATTCGATCGGCCCGGCGATGCTTGCCGAGGTGACGCCCGATTCGCAGCGCGGCGGCGTGCTCGCGCTCAGCAACGGTTTTGCGTCGCTCGCCGGTCTCGGTGCACCGGTCGTGACGGGAATGCTGATCGAAGCGACCGGCGCGTCGACCGCGCGCGGCTTCGAGCAGGCATGCGTCGTCTGCGGCATCGTGCTCGTCGCGTGCGGCATGCTCGGCGCGTGGTGCCTCGATCCGCAACGCTCGCGCGAGCGCATGGCGCGCGGGTTGCAACGCGCGACGGCCGCGATGCATGGCGCGCGCGGCTAGCGCGGATCGCACGTGCGGGTGCGGCGAGTCGGCCGGAATTAAAAAAACAGTCGTGCGAAGTAATGGATGGAGACAGGCAGTTAAACGAAACAGGAGGAGACGCATGAAGAAGGTGGTGGTGGCGGCCCTGATCGGCGCGCTGACGGGGGCGGCGCACGCGCAGTCGAGCGTGACGCTGTTCGGCCGGATCGGTGGTGGCGTGCGATGGGTGAACGGGATGGTGGGCGGCAGTCAGGTCGGTTTCAACAACAACATCATTTCCGGCAACGAGTTTGGCATTCAAGGTAACGAGGATCTCGGCGGCGGCACGAAGGCGCTGTTCGTGCTGGACGGCGCGTTCAACAGCGGCACGGGCGCGCTGAAAACGACCGGCACGCTGTTCTCGCAGGCCGCCTATGTCGGCGTGTCCGGCGCTTTCGGCCGGATCACGCTCGGGCGCCAGTTCAATGCGGCGGAAGACCTCGGCATCGCGCTCGATCCGCTGGGCGGGCGAGGGCAGTCGCTTGCAGTCGAACCCGGCGTGCTGTTCGACGGCAACTTCTTCACGCTCGATTCGCGCTTCAACAACACGATCAAGTATCTCGGGCAGGCGGGCGGCCTGCGTTACGGCGCCAGCTATTCGCCGGGCGGCGTCGCGGGCAACACGCGGGCGGGAACGAATTTCTCGGCGGATGTGATGTATGCATTCCTGAATGTGCTCGGCGGCGCATCGTATGCGAAGACGTACAGCGCCGACGGCACACAGTCCGCACAGACGATCCAGGCCGGCGGCACGCTGCAGCTCGGCCGCGCGCGCTTCTATCTGAGCTATGCGTCGCTTGCCGTTGATGCGCGCAAGGCCGGCGCGCCGACGCGCCGCGACGACATTCCGTCGTTCGGCGTGGTCGTGCAGGCAACGCCGTTCGTGCAGGTGACCGCCGCGGGCTTCTATGACAAGGCGCGCGATCTCGGCAACGTGACGGGTGCCGGCGGCCACAAGCTCACGACCTATGCAGCGGTTCAGTATTTCCTGTCGAAGCGCACCGAGCTGTACGTCGAAGTCGATCGCAACGCGGTCGCAGGCGCGTACATGCGCGACCCGGCGACGCTTGCCGCACTCGGGATGCGGCCCGGCGCAAGCGCGACGACGGGCGTGTCGCTCGGCCTGATGACGCGCTTCTGAGCGGCGCCGTTTCCATCATTCATCGATCTGGAGTCCGATTCGATCATGCGTAGGCGATTCATGCTTCTTTCCTTTGCGCTGGCCGGCGTGCTGGCCGGCCTGGGCGCACCCGCGCTCGCGCAGCCTGGCGAGCCCGGCCTGTCGGCGGCGTCGATAACACAGGCGGCGCCGCCGAACGTCACGCCGAAGCAGCGCAAGGCGGCCGACCGCAAGCTGATGCGTCGCGTCAGTGCGGCGCTCGCTCGTACCCGCGACCTGAACGCAACACGCATCCTCGTGCGCGTGCGAGACGGCAACGTGACGCTTGCCGGCTCGGTTGCCGACACGAGCCAGGCGACGCTCGCCGCTACGGTGGCGGGCCGCGTCGACGGTGTCGTCGCGGTGACGAACCAGTTGCGTGTCGACGATCAGCCCTTGTGACCGAGGGCCGCGCACGGCGCGGCCCGTTTTCTTGCGAGACAACACCTTCATGCAGATCCAACCCACGATGCATCGGGCGACGGCCGGACGCCGGTTCGCCGTTTGCCTGCTGTTTGCCTGCGGGCTTGCGCTCGGTGCGGCCCCGGCCCGCGCGGCGGCCGATTCCGCCGGCGCCGATGTGATGCAGGGCTTTCCGCCGCCTGCCGAGCGCATCGTCAGCAAGGCGAATGCGTTCACGGCGGCGAACCTGCGCTGGGCGCTGCGCAACACGCGGCGACTCGCGCCCACGGACGGCATCCGGCATGCGGCGGCGCCGCTGCCGCTGCCCACCGAGCCGATGCCGAACCTCGATACGCTGCCGGTCACGATCGGCGGCGCGACGCTGACGCTCGACGATTATCTGCGCCGCACCGCCACCGACGGGTTCATCGTCGTGCATCGCGGCCGGGTCGTCTACGAGCGGTATTTCGACGGCCTGCGGCCCGACCAGCCGCATGCGTGGGCATCGATGACGAAGTCCGTGACGGGCCTCGTCGCCGCGCGGCTGATCGAAGCGGGCGCGGTGGACGCCGACGCGCCACTGTCGCACGCGTTGCCGGAGCTGGCCGGTACGCCGTTCGGCACGGCCACGCTGCAGCAGAATCTCGACATGGAAGTGCCGATGACCTATGCGCCGGGCCTGCCGCCGGACCTCGGGTTGTTCGGCGCGATCGGCCTGCTGCCGCGCCGCGCCGACGCGCCGGACAGCATCGTCGCGTTCCTGAAGACGGTGCAGCCGGCACGTGACGCCGCACCGGGCGACGTGTGGTTCTACCAGAACGGTTCGCCCGAGGCCGTCGCATGGGCGATGCAGCGTGCGACCGGGCAGTCGTGGAGCGAACTCGTCGAGAAGTGGCTATGGCGGGATTTCGCGGAGGACGATGCGTACGTCGCGGTCGACCGCAACGGGATGGCGATGGCGAGCGGCGGGCTGTACACGACGCTGCGCGACGCAGCGCGATTTGCGGAACGGGTCCGCACGGGCCTCGGCGGCGCGCCGGGCGCGCTCCCCGCGTCGGCGATCCGCGCGGCGCTGCGTCCCGCGCACAACGCGGCGCTGTTTGCGAAGGGCAATGTCGTACCGGGGAAGGACGGTTACGCGTATCGCGACTACTGGTATCAGCTCAACGACGGCGACGGCTCGTTTGCCGCGGCGGGGCGCTTCGGGCAATCGATTCTCGTCGATCCGAAGCGCGCGCTGACGATCGTCAAGTTCTCATCGTCGCCCGATTTCGTGCCGCGCGCACGTGACGGGCAAAGCGAGGCGGCGCGCCCGCGCGCCGCGCTCGAACGCGGCGATGCGCTGAGCGAGGTGGCACGGGCGCTGGTCGCGCAGCTGCGCTGATACGCTGATACGCGGTGCGTGCGGCGTGCCGGAGCGCATGCGGCCATTTCCCGATGCGGGAACGGCCGGCAGCAAGCATGACGCGCGCGCGAATGGCTGAGCGACGAGGTGCCCGGTCGCCGCGTTCAGGCAACCGGATGCATCTCCTGAAGCATCGTCGGCACCAGTTCCGACACGGTGGGATGAATATGCATCGCGCGGCTGATCGTCGTATACGGCGCCTTTGCATACATCACGTCGAGCAGCGAATGCACGACCTCATCGCCGGTCACACCCAGAATCGACGCGCCGAGAATCTCCTTCGTATCCGCATCGACGATCACCTTCATGAACCCCTGGCTCTCGCCTTTCTCCACCGCGCGTCCGACGCGCGTCATCGGGCGCGTGCCGACCATCAGCCTGCGCCCCGACTGCATCGCCTCGGTTTGCGTCATGCCGCAGCGGCCGAGCGGCGGGTCGGTAAATAGCGCATACGCGACGATGCGATCGGACACCTTGCGCGGATCGTTGTCGAGCAGGTTGGCCGCGACGATCTCGTAGTCGTTGTATGACGTATGCGTGAACGCGCCGCGGCCGTTGCAGTCGCCCAGCGCCCAGATGCCGGGGACGTTCGTGCGCAACTGCTCGTCCACCGGGATGTAGCCATGCGCATCGATCGCAACGCCGGTCTTGTCGAGTCCGAGATCGTCGGTATTCGGCACGCGCCCGACCGCGAGCAGCAGGTGGGAGCCCGCGACTTCACGCGCGCCGGTCGTGCAATCGAGCCCGACGACGATGCGCTCGCCGTCGCGCCGCGCGCTCAGGCAGTTCGCATCGAGCTGCACATCGATCCCTTCGTTCTCCAGGATTTCGCGCACGGCCTGCGACACGTCCTCGTCCTCGCGCCGGATCAGGCGCGGGCCCTTCTCGACGATCGTCACGCGCGACCCGAAGCGCCGGTACATCTGGCCGAACTCGAGCCCGATGTAGCTGCCGCCGACGACGATCAGATGCTCGGGCAGGAAGTCCACGTCCATCATCGTCGAGTTGGTGAGGAAGGGCATCTCGTCGATGCCGGGCATCGGCGGTACCAGCGCGCGTCCGCCGACGTTGATGAAGATCCGGTTCGCCTCCAGCAGTTCGTCGCCGACGCGCACGCTGCGCGCACTCTCGAAGCGCGCATGGCCCTGGAAGATCGTGCCGTTCGCGAGCCCGCGCATCCATTGTTCGACGCCGCGGCTGGAGCGGCCGGAGATCTGGTCCATGCGCGCCTTCACCTGCTTCATGTCGACCGTGACCGGCCCGCCGATCGTCACGCCGTACTCGCCGGCGCGTCGCGCCAGATGAGCCGCATACGCGCTGGCAACCAGCGTCTTGGTCGGAATGCAGCCGGTGTTCACGCAGGTGCCGCCGAAGCGGCCCCGTTCGATGACGGCGACCGTCATGCCGGCGCCGGACAGCCGCGCGGCGAGCGCCGGGCCGGCTTGCCCGGTGCCGATGATGATCGCGTCGAAGCGTTGGGTCATGGCCATCTCCTTCGCGGCGGGCGCGTCGCGAGCAACGCGCGGCGCCACGCGGCGTGCCCGCCTGCCGGGCCGCGTTCGCGGTGCGCCAACTGGCTATGGTAGACCTGTTGGCCGCCGATCACGGCCGCTTCGTGCACGGCGCGCGTTCGGCCTGTCCGGACGCGTCAGTCCTTGCGCCGCCACGGGCCGGATCGAAGCGGCACGCGGGTGTGCGCAGCCGGCCAGCGGCAGCCCAAACCCGTTATCAGCGTGAACCGGCACCGGCATGCCGCCGCGGCCGGCGGCTTTCGGTCCGCCTCGAAGCGTGCCAGAATCGCCGTTCGGATCGTTCAGACAACACGCACTGGCTCCGGCGGAACGGGGCCGCTATCTGGAGGAGATTCCAATGACCGCTTCCGCTGCCGTGTTCGGCATCCTGGTCGCGCTGTGGCTCGGCGCGATGATTCCCGGGCCGAGCTTCGTGCTCGTCGCGCGCAATTCGATCGGCCTGTCGCGCCGCGACGGTCTCGCGACCGCGCTCGGCATGGGCGCGGGCGGGATCTTCTTCGGCGGCATCGCGCTGGCTGGCCTCTATACGCTGCTGCAGGCGGTCGAGTGGCTGTACATCGGCCTGAAAGTCGCGGGCGGTGCGTACCTGATCTACATGGCGTCGAAGATCTGGCGCGGCGCGAACCACCCGATCGCGGTCGACGATCCGCTGGCCGCGCGCGGCGGCAGCGCGCGCAAATCGTTCTGGACGGGGCTCACGACCCAGCTGAGCAACCCGAAGACGGCGATCTGGTACGGCAGCATCTTCGCCGCGCTGCTGCCGCAGCATCCGCCGCTCTGGTGCTATCTCGTGCTGCCGCCGCTCGTGTTCGCCGTCGAGTTCGGCTGGTACACGATCGTCGCGCTGTGCTTTTCCAGCCGCCGGCCGCGCGAGCTGTACCTGCGCGCGAAGAAGTGGGTCGACCGGATCGCGGCCGGCGCGATCACGGCGCTCGGCGTGCGGTTGATCCTGACCGCCCCGAAAGTCGGGATCTGACCCCTTCGTCCCCTGACCGCCGTTCGCCGCGCAGGCGGCGGCCGTGGCCGTGGCCGTGGGCGTTGAACCCGGCAGGCAGTCCGGCGACGCCCGCCGGGCTGCCTTCTACTCCGTCCGCACGGCGGCTGCCGCCTGCGTGTCCGGTATCCCCGGTGCCTCGTCGGCCGCATGCGATCGCGCTGCCGGCCTTGTGCGGCGGGCGTTCGCGCCGCCGCCGCCCGTTTCGCAACCCGTTCGCCGACCGTAAACTGACGGCCGACCGCTCGCCGACGTGTAAACTGCTGCCTTTTTTGACGGTAGCAGTCATGGTGCAAGCTCCCCCGCGCACGGCATTGAGCGGCCCGACGCTCGTTCGCCTGCTCGCGCGCCTGGCGGATGCCGACGTGCCCGAATCCCGGCAGACGCTCGCGGACCGGCTGAGCCAGTGGCTCGGCTGGACGGACGCGATCACGCTGTCGTCGGCGCTGAACGCGAGCCCGCCCGCCGTCACCGGCAGCGCGCGCGCGTCCGGCGGCGACGCGGAGCGCGAGTGTGCCCGCGTGCGCCACGAACTCGCGCAGGCGATCGTCGGCGGCAGCCGGCCCCCCGCCGGCCGGCGCACGGGCGCGCTGCCCGTGCCGCCGGCCGCCGCCACCGCGGCGAGTGCCGCGACTGCTGATTACGCGGATTTCCGTCAGCGCTACCTGGCCCGGCAGCAGGAGATGGAAACCGCAATCGGGCAGCTGCGCGGCCGCGTGCGCGTCGCGCTCGCCGCGCGCACGCCCGGGATGGCGCGGCTCGCAACGCTCGACGCGATCATGGAGCGGGTGCTCGGCGCGCGCGAACGCAGCCTGCTGGCGACCGTGCCCGCGCTGCTCGGCGCGCACTTCGAGCGTCTGCGCGACGCGGAGCGGCGGGCGCTCGCCGAAGCCAAAGCGGGAGTCGAAGCCGAAGCAGGCACCAAAGCCGAAGCGAGGATGTGGGCCGAAGCGCGAGCCGCGGGAAATGCAGGAAGCGCGGGTAGCGCAGGAAGCGCAGGAAGCGCAGAAAACGCGGGACGCGCAAAAGACGCAGGAATCGCGGCCGTCACGCCCGGCGCGTGGCTGGACGTGTTCCGCAAGGATATGCAAAGCGTCCTGCTCGCCGAACTGGAAATCCGGTTTCAAACGGTCGAAGGGCTGCTCGCGGCGCTTCGCACCAGCTAATCAATACGTTATGTCCAGAATTCGTTTTGATCTCGTTGTATTCGTGGCCGGTCTGATCGCGGTGTGCTGGATCGGCGCCGGCTATGTCGTGTCGAATCCGCTCGCGTCGGCCGTCACGCTGTTGATCGGCGCCTGCTATCTCGGCGGCGCGTTCGAACTGTGGCGCTACCGGCAGGCGACCGCGACGCTCGCGCGTGCGGTCGACGGCCTGTCCGAGCCGCCGCCGAAGCTCGATGCGTGGCTCGACACGCTCCATCCGGGCCTGCGCAGCGCGGTGCGCGCGCGCATCGAGGGCGCGCGCGCGGCGCTGCCGGGCCCGGCGCTCACGCCGTACCTGGTCGGCCTGCTCGTGCTGCTCGGCATGCTCGGCACGCTGCTCGGGATGGTCGTGACGCTGAAGGGCACCGGCGCGGCGCTGGAGAGCGCGACCGACCTCGACGCGATCCGCGCATCGCTGGTTACGCCGGTCAAGGGGCTCGGGTTCGCGTTCGGCACGTCGATCGCCGGCGTCGCGACGTCCGCGATGCTCGGGCTGCTGTCAGCGCTGATCCGCCGCGAGCGGGCCGACACAGTGCAGCAGCTCGACGCGAAGATTGCGACGACGCTGCGTGTCCATTCGTCCGCGCATCAGCGCGACGAATCGTTCCGGCTGCTGCAGCAGCAGGCCGACGCGATGCCGGTGCTGGTCGACCGGCTGCAGACGATGATGACGACGCTCGAAGCGCGCAGCGTCGCACTGCACGCGCAGCAGCTCGAAAACCAGCAGGCGTTCTTCGAGCGGACCGAGCACGCGTATGCACGGCTCGCGTCGAGCGTCGGGCAGTCGCTGCAGGACAGTGCCGCCGCAAGCGCGCGGGTGGCCGGCGCGGCGCTGCAGCCGGTGATGGAGGCGACGATGGCAGGGCTCGAACGCGAAATGGCCGTGATGCGCGACACCGTCACGCATGCGGTCGAGCGGCAGCTCGACGGCCTGTCGAGCGGCTTCGAGGCGACCACCGCGAACGTGACGGGCATCTGGAACCGCGCGCTGGCCGATCACCAGCGCACGAGCGACGCGTCGGCCGAGCATCTGCGCGGCGCGCTCGGACAATTCACGGACACGTTCGCGCAGCGTTCGACCGACCTGCTGGATCGTGTCGCGACGCGCTTCGAAGCGACCGAGCAGCGTGTGGCGGAAGCATGGAATCACGCGCTTGCGCGGCAGGAGCAGGTCGGCGAGGCGCTGGCCGGCCACAATGCGCGCGCGCTGGAGGCGGCTGTCGCGACGTTCGAGCGGCATTCGGCATCGCTGCTGAATACGGTGAGCGAGTCGCAATCGGGTCTGCAGACGGAACTGGCGTCGCGCGACGAAGCGCGGCTGGCCGCATGGACCGCATCGCTCGCCGCGATGTCGGCCGCACTGCGCGACGAGTGGGCGCAGACGAGTGCAAGCAATACGAGCCGTCAACAGGCGATTTGCGACGCGCTTGCGCAAACCACGCGCGACATCACCGCGCAGGCCGCGACGTTCGAACAGCATTCGGCATCGCTGCTGCGCACGATGAGCGAATCGCATGCGGGGTTGCAGACGGAACTCGCGTCGCGCGACGAGCAGCGTCTGGCCGCGTGGACTGCATCGCTTGCTGCGATGTCGGCTGCGCTGCGCGACGAGTGGGCGCAGACGAGCGCAAGCAATACGAGCCGCCAGCAGGACATCTGCGACGCGCTCGCGCAAACCACGCGCGACATCACCGCGCAGGCTGCGACATTCGAACAGCGTTCGGCCGCGCTGCTGAGCACGATGAGCGAATCGCATGCGGGGCTGCAGACTGAACTCGCGTCGCGCGACGAACAGCGTCTGGCCGCGTGGACTGCATCGCTTGCTGCGATGTCGGCCGCGCTGCGCGACGAGTGGGCGCAGACGAGCGCAAGCAACACGAGCCGCCAGCAGGACATCTGCGACGCGCTCGCGCAAACCACGCGCGACCTCACCGCGCAGGCCGCGACGTTCGAACAGCGTTCGGCCGCGCTGCTGAGCACGATGAGCGAATCGCATGCGGGGCTGCAGACGGAACTCGCGTCGCGCGACGAACAGCGTCTGGCCGCATGGACCGCATCGCTCGCGTCGATCGCGGCGAAGCTTGACGAGCAATGGGCGCAGGCGAGCGTGCATGCGGCGAGCCGCCAGCAGGACATCTGCGACGCGCTCGCGCAGACCACGCGCGACCTGACCGCGCAGGCCGCGACGTTCGAACAGCATTCGGCCGCGCTGCTGCACACGATCGGCGAATCGCACGCGAACCTGCAGACGGAACTGACCGCGCGCGACGAACAGCGGCTCTCCGCATGGACCGACGCGCTCGCATCGATGGCGGCCGCGCTGCGCGACGAATGGGCACAGACGAGCGCGCACGCGGCGACCCGCCAGCAGCACATCTGCGACACGCTGGCGCGCACCGCGAACGACATCACGGCCCAGGCGCAGGCGCACGCGAGCGACACGATCAACGAAATCTCGCGGCTCGTGCAGGCCGCGTCGGAGGCGCCGAAGGCCGCGGCCGAGGTCGTCGCCGAACTGCGTCAGCGCCTGTCGGACAGCATGGTCCGCGACACCGCGATGCTCGAGGAGCGCAGCCGCCTGCTCGCGACGCTCGAAACGCTGCTCGACGCCGTCAACCACGCATCGACCGAGCAGCGCAGCGCGGTCGATGCGCTGGTCGGCACGTCGGCCGAGCTGCTGGAGCGCGTCGGTGCGCGCTTCAACGACACGGTCGATGCGGAAACCCGCAAGCTCGATACCGTGGCCGCGCAGGTGACGGCGGGCGCGGTCGAGGTCGCGAGCCTCGGCGACGCGTTCGGGATGGCCGTGCACGCGTTCGGCGAGTCGAACGACAAGCTGCTGAGCCACCTGCAGCGGATCGAAGCCGCGCTCGAGAAATCGCTCGTGCGCAGCGACGAGCAGCTCGAGTACTACGTCGCGCAGGCGCGCGAAGTGATCGACCTGAGCATGATGTCGCAGAAGCAGATCGTCGAAGACCTGCAGCAGCTCGCCGGCCGGCGCGCGTCCGTCGGAGCGTAACGCATGCACGACGAAATCGACGGCGGCGCGGAATCGTCCGCGGCGGTCTGGCCCGCGTTTGCCGACCTGATGTCGGTGCTGCTCGGTGCGTTCGTGCTGATCCTGGTCGGCGTGATCGGCATGCAGCTACAGGTGACGTCGAAGCTCGAGGAAGCGATCCGGCAGCGCCAGCAGGAAGCGCAGCAGCGCAAGCTGCTCGAACAGGCGCTCGCGGGGCCGCTCGCGGCCGGGCGCGTGACGCTCGTGAACGGACGCATCGGCATCGCCGGCAACGTGCTGTTCGCGCTGAACTCGGATCAGCTTCAGCCTGAAGGCGACGCGCTGCTGAAGACGCTGGCCGGCCCGCTGGCCGCGTATCTGAAGACCCGCGACGAGATCCTGATGATCAGCGGGTTTTCCGACGATCAGCAGGTGCGCGCGGGCAACCGTCTGTTCGCGGATAACTGGGAGCTGTCGGCCAAGCGCGCGCTGACGGTGACACGCGCGTTGATCGACGCCGGCGTGCCCGCGTCGTCGGTGTTCGCGGCCGCGTTCGGTTCGCAGCAGCCGGTCAGTTCGAACACCGACGAAGCCGGCCGTGCGAAGAACCGGCGCGTCGAGATCGCGCCGGTGCCGCGCCAGTCCGCATCGAATGGTGGCCACCGTGTGCAGTGAAGCGGCATCGGCGCGTGCGCTGCTCGACGCGTGGCGCGCGCGCGGCGACGATCGGCTCGATCCCGTGCGTTTTCATCTGATGGACGCGCTGGCGCGGCGCGCGGCCGGCCACGACGGCGACGCGCGCCGCCTGCTGGACGCGCGGCTCGCGACACTGCTGGCCGGCTACGCGGACGACGTCGCGCGGGCGGTGTTGAACGACGGCGAGGCTTCGACTGACGCAGCGACCGACAAAGCGACCGACAAAGCGCCGGCCAAGCCGGCGCGCGGTGCGCTGGCGGGGCTCGCCGAGCGCCTTGCGCGCGACGCGCAGGCGGACCGCGCCGGGATCGATCCGGGCATGATCGAGTATTTCAGGGCGACGTGGTCGAAGGTCCGCACCGAGAAGCAGTACCGGCAGGCGCTCGATCAGGTGCCGCGCAATGCGGGCCCGCTCAATTCGAACAGCCTCGTGCACCGGTCGCTGTCGCTGATGCGCGACCTGTCGCCCGGGTATCTGCAGCAATTCCTGTCGTACGTGGACGCGCTCGCGTGGCTCGAAGACCTCACCGGCAGCGGTGCGCAGCCGGAGAAGGAAGCGCCGCGCGCGAAGGGCGCGAAGAAGCCGGCGAGGGGCAAGGCGCGATAGCGCGCGCGGCGCGGGTGCGATCGCGTACATCGACCGCATACATCGACCGCGGCGCGTCTCGACGTCAATCCTGCTCGCGTGTCGGGGCAATCGCGCAGCGCAATGCATCCAGTGCAGCGGCCAGCGCGCGGGCGAACGGCGGATGCGCGGCGATGCCTTTGGAATCGAACTGGCTGCCGAGGATCGGGATCGCGATCGACGCGGCTTCGACGATGCGCGCGGACATCACCGACAGCGTTTCCTTCAGCGCCGCGTCGGCGTGCATCGCGCGCGGCGATGCGTTGAGCACCGCAACCGGCTTGTGCACGAACGCCTCGCAGCCGACGACCCAGTCGAGCGCATTCTTCATCACGCCCGTCACGCCGTGCGCATACTCGGGACTCGCGATCAGCACGCCGTCAGCGGCGTTCAGTTGGTCGATGAAATCGCGCACGGGTTCGGGCGTTGGGTGTTCGGCATCGGGGTTGAACAGCGGGAATTGCCCGAGACGCTGAAAGCGCGCGATGCGCATGCCGGCCGGCGCGATCGAAACGGCCGCGTCCAGCAGCGCGGCGTTGGTCGAGCGGGATCGCAGGCTGCCGCAGAGCGCAAGGATGTTGAGGTGCGAATGCGTGTCGGTGCGGGGTTCGGTCGGCATTGACGGGCGCCCGGGGCGATGGCGGGCACGGATGAGCAGTGTACGGTGCGATGGATTATCGCATCGGTAGCCGTGGGGCCGCCTGTCGTTCTGCTTCAAGGCGCGCAACCCCGATCGCCGGTCGTCGACGGCCCGCCCATCATCCCCGCGACCGCGGCGAAATCCGCGAGCGTCCACCCGCGGCCGAGCAGCAGGCGCCGCGTATGCAGCGCATCGTGCACGTCGGCCGGGACCTGCACGCCGAGATAGCGCAGCGTGCGGTCTTCGACGTCGACGAACCCGTGCCGGTAGTCCTGCGCGAGCCTCGTCCACAGCCGCGCGGCGCCGGCCGACTGGCGCGCGCCGCTGATCAGGCACAGGCCCGCGTCGAGGCCCCAGCGATACAGCGTGGTCGCGAGCCCTCTGCGTTGATGGGACGAACGGCATTTGGAATGCGGCGCGCGCTGGTAGCGATCGGCGCGGCGCGGGAGTTCGGGCAGCCGGTTGAACACCGTGTAGCCGGCGAGCTGCCGCGTCGCCGGATCTTCGACATACAGGAAGTATTCGCCGTCCGCTTCGCGATGGCGGACGATCAGGCCCGACGCGCCGAGCGAAACGGAAGGCAGGCCATGCAGGCGATGGCCCGGTTGATGGAGACGAGCGTGGAGCGTGTCCAGCTCATCGTCGATGCCGGTCTGGCAATGCTTTACGTCGATGCGCATGGCAAAAGGAGATCGTGTCGAGCGAGTCGAATGAATGGGTCATGGGGAATGCAATGGATGACGCGGCCCCCTGGCTCGGCAAGCGAGCCGGGGCCGCGTATCAGCTGGGGATGTGCTGGAAACCGGCGGCGATCGCGGCTAAGCCCGCGATGCAGAGCGCAAACGGGATCAGGGCTTTACCCTTCACGTCTCTAACCTCATGAAAGCGCCACGCCGGCAGACGGCGCAGCTCAGACGATGAAATGCGGGCGGGCGCCCGCGCGTGCGGCCGTCCTTGCGTGTGACGGCACCAGCATCGGCGTCGCGTGGCATGGCTTCCGCAATGTGCGGGCCGCTGTGCATGCGGACGGCCCAGACCATAGCAAGGCCGTCGCCCCGGATGCAATCGGACTAGTCCGAAAAAGGCCGCATATCGTTCATTTCGCCAGGGCTTTCACGTGAAAAGCCGTTAACAATCAACGAGTTAGCTATCCGGTTTGTTTCGGGATGAGATTTCGGGCTTACTGGGGGCTTTGGGTGAAACCTGACATGTTGGAAGTTCTGAGCATAGAAGAAGCCTTCGGCTCGACCATGACAACAAAGCCCTGAAGTCAATTCAGGGCTTGAGCGGCGACAAGATCCAGAAATCGACTGGGGGCGTCTGCCTATTCAATTTACGGTTTTGCCTTGATGACGGCCAAGGCCGTCTGTGATTGGCTGACCCACATCGCAGTCAGGTTGCAGCGGTGGTGAACCAACGACATGATCGTCGAGTAGTCCTGCAAGAGATTGCGATTAAAGATCGGTTCGTGATGAGCGATGCGGTTGCGCAACTTCCGAATGTCCTCGAGCTGACCATAGATCAGCTGCCGATGTGTGGCCACCGAAACGCTCGGATCGAGATTAGGAAATACGCGGCGCAAGTGCGGATCCCACAGACGAGTATCGTTACGCACCGTGAACATTTTCTGCCAGAAGACGAACTTCAGTTCCGGGATCACCTTCCCCACCGTCCTCACACCCTGACGAGCGGAGGTGAGATCATTCCGGGGGTTGTATCCGATCCGCGGACGCGGCAAGCTGCCTTCGAATACAGGCGACCAGGGCCAATTCGCTCCGTAGACCGCTTCGAGCGCTTCCGAGACTGCATTGCGCACCGCCACCTCGCAGACGTGCAGCACGGGGAGCAGCGCCCCGGATACTGCCGCGTTCCAAGCGTATAGTTTCAGCGACGCCATGTCCTGATCGTCTGCCGGACACGCGGCTGTGTTGAACGTCGCCATGCGAGCGCTTGATAGCGAGGCTGTGACGGCGTCGATTACATCCTTGTTTGACATCACTGTGGGAAAAAGATAGCATGGGTCTCACTAGCTGCGGGACTCGTGGGCGAAAGCCTCCCCCTGCGGACAGACGATAGTACTGGAAGAACCCGCCTTGAGCGGGTTTTTTCATTTTCGGGCCCCATTTCTTGAGCCCGCCCGCCTTGGTTCTCCCGGAATGGCCGCATAAGGACCAGCACTTGATGCGCGTCACGCTCCGAATTTCACATTGTGAATTTTCGGCTTCGGGACCGAGTCAAAAGACACGGCCCATAATCGATTCCATTTGGCCAACTTTCCCGGTTCAGCAAGGTATGCGGCTGGCTCCTCAGCCAGCGCAGCTTTTCCGGCCCGAGATCCTGTCACACCAATTTCTTTTGCCGCCTCAGCGATCGACTTCTCTCCCGCGAGCAGCGCCTGAACGCGCAGCGGTAGCACGCCGAAGTCGAAGTAACTCTCTGCTCGGCTAGTGATCTCGGCTAGATGGATGCGGCGCGACTCGGCATGACTGGCGGTTTCTTTGGCGGGGAGCGGGCGCAGGCGATCGTGAGCGGGCTGCCGCTCGTTGCGATGCCGGTCGAACAGGCGGTCGCGATCGTTCACGGCGCATTCGCCGGCCATCTGGCTGCCGGCGGCGTGTTCTATCAATTCACCTATGCGCCGCGTTGCCCGATCCCGGCGCGCGATCTCGACGCGATCGGCGTTCGTGCCGCGCGCGTCGGCATCGTGTGGATGAATGTTCCGCCGGCGATCGTGTACCGCTTCGAGCGCTTCAGGTCGCCTGTCGCAAACCGGCCAGGCCCTTGAGCTTCGCGAACAATCCATGCTGCGCGATCCACGCCGCATACGCGCGATAGTCGGGATCGCGCATCAGGTGGCGCTCCTCGGTCTTCGCACGCAGGAAGTAGATCAGGTTGACTGCAACGAGCGCCGTGCAGTGCGCGAGCGCGACCTGCCAGCCGAGCGGCTCGACGAACGGCACCGAGACCATCCAGTACGACAGGTTCTTCGCGATGTAGGCCGGATGTTTCGTGAAGCGATACGGGCCCGACGTGATGATCCCGCGGTTGGTCAGGTTCGAGAAGCGCAGCCCGAACGCGATCGTCGACATCGCGTAGCACAGCAGCAGCGCGATGATCGTCACGCCCCAGACGACGCGGATCGCCGGCACTGAAATCAGCCAGTTGTCCCAGAACATCGAGCCTTCGTAGTGGATGTAGTTGCTCGAGATCAGTGACCAGAACGGTTGGTAGCAGAGCAGCGCGGCGACCCAGCCGAGCGTCGTCGGCTCGGCGGTGCGCACGTGGCTGTCGAGGATGCGGAACGTGCACAGATAGCCGACGGTGCCGAACATCAGGTCCATCGTGAACGACAGGTCGTACATGAACACGAACAGCGCGAGCGACATCGGCGCGTGCATCGCGTTCGCGAGCGACGCGGTCAGATGGTCGGCGTCCTTCGACAGATAGACGGTCATCAGCGGCAGGAAGAACGCCTTCACCATCCAGCCGGCGAGCAGCTCGCGCACGGGCTGCCAGCTCGCGGGCTGCTCGCCGCGGAACAGGAAGCGCCCCCACAGCAGGTACGCGTCGTCGGTTTCGCGCTGATGGCGGTCCATCCATGCGAAGTAGAACGGCGCGCCGACGATCACGTATGGCGCGAGCGAGCGCAGCAGCGACCAGAACGGCAGGTAGAACGTGCCGTGATATTCGGGCAGGAGCCAATACAGCATGCCGATGCCCGCATAGATCGATGCGAGCGCGCCGAGCCGCACCGCGACGCGCGCGATGCCGAGCGGCCGCACGGCCTGCCGCGACAGGCCGGCGCTCGGGCGCAGGTAGACGCGCGAGATCAGGAGTTCGTGCAGCGCGATCGTGCCGATGATCGACAGGCTGGCGATGACCGCGCGCGTGGCGCCGTCGAGGCCCGGCTGGTCGCGCGTGATCCACAGCGCGAAGAGGCCCACGGTGATGCCGAGCAGGCCGGCCCGGAACGGAGTGGCGGAGCGGGGCGGCCGATCCTGGACGGTGGCGACGCCTTCGAGCGTGGAGTTCATTCGATCCTCGTATGGATGATGCTGGCGCCGCCGCGCGGGCGGCGCCAGCGGGCGGCCGGGCATGGGTTTGTTATGTGCCGGCCACCTGGCGCTGCGGGTCGATTACTTCTTGACGGTGCCGCCGAGCAGGCCGCCGACCAGGTTCGTCACCGGCGCGAGCAGGTTCGTGGCCCCTGCGGTGCCGCCGGTCGAGCTGCCGGTCAGGGCGCCCGCGACGGTGCTGCTGCCGGACGGTGTCGTCACCGTGCCGGCCGCGCCGCTCGGGCTTGCCGTCGTGCCTGCGCCGGTCGTGCCGGCGGGCGACGTCAGCGAACCGGCGAGCGTGCCGAGCGGGCCGTTCGTCAGCGCGCCGGCCAGGTTGCCCGTCACGTTGCCGCCCGGCGTCGTGACCGAGCCGGTGAGGCTCGCGCCGAGCGGCGTCAGCGAATTGACGAGGTTCGTCACGGGCGCGAGCAGGCCGCCGGCGCTGGTGCTGCCCGTACCGCTGGTGCCGCCGATCGAACCGAGCAGGTTGGTCACCGGTGCGAGCGGGCCAGTGCTGCTGGTGCCGCCCGTGCCACCCGTGCCGCTGCTGGTCCCGCCCAGCGAACCCAGCGAGCCGAGCAGGCCTGTGATCGGCGCGAGCGGACCGCCGCTGCTGGTGCCGCTCGTGCCGCTTGTACCACTCGTGCCGCTGCTGGAATTGCCCGTATTGCCGCCGAGCAGGCCGCCGACGCTCGTCACCGTGTTGCCGAGCTGCGTGACGACGTTGCCGGCGGCGGTGCCTGCCGGGTTGCCCGTGGAGCTGCCGACCGTCGAGCCGGCCGTGCCGAGACCGTTGCCGATCGTGGTCAGCAGGTTGCCGACCGGCGTGCCGAGGCCCGTGGCCGTGCCAGTGGTCTGCGTGGTGCCGGGCGTCTGGGCGCCGCCCGTCAGCGTGTTCGTGATCGGGTTGATCAGGGTCCCGACCTGCGTGCCCAGGTTCTGGATCGGCGTGTTGCTCAGCGTGGTGTTCAGGCCCGACGCCGCGGTGTTGATCACGTTGCCGACCGTGTTGACGAGGCCGCCGACCGTCGTCGTCACCGGAGCGAGCGGCGACAGCGGGCCGCTGCTGCCGAGGCTCGTGACGGCGTTGCCGAGGTTGTTGACGGCGCCGCCTGCGCCGCTCAGGAGGCCGGTGGTCGAGGTGAGCGTCGGGCCGAGCGGATTCGGCGATACGCCGATCGAGCCGAGGCCGGCCGCGACGCCATTGCCGAGCGACTGCACGCCGTTGCCGAGGCTCGTGACCGCATTGCCCAAGCTGGTCGCCGCCGGGTTGTTCGACACGCCGGCTGCCTGCGCGCCGCCGGTCGCGACGGCCGTGCCGAGCGACGTGACGAGATTGCCGGTCTGCTGGAGGATGCTGCCGAGCGGGGTGGCGCCCGAGGTGCCAGAAGAGGTGCCGGAGGACGTACCCGAGGACGTGCCGGACGACGTACCCGAGGAAGTACCCGAGGACGTACCCGACGACGTACCCGACGACGTACCCGACGACGTACCCGACGACGTACCCGACGACGTACCCGAGGACGTACCCGAGGACGTACCCGAGGACGTACCCGAGGACGTACCCGAGGAAGTACCCGAGGAAGTACCCGAGGAAGTGCCCGAGGAAGTGCCCGAGGAAGTGCCCGACGAAGTGCCCGACGAAGTGCCCGACGACGTACCCGACGACGTACCCGACGACGTGCCCGAGGTGCCCGAGGTACCCGAAGTACCCGAGGTACCCGAAGTACCCGAAGTACCCGAAGTACCCGAAGTACCCGAAGTACCCGAAGTACCCGAAGTACCCGAAGTACCCGAAGTACCCGAAGACCCCGAAGACCCCGAAGACCCCGAAGACCCCGAAGACCCTGAACTACCGCCCCCCGACGTTCCGGAGCTTCCCGAACTGCCGGAAGTCCCGGACGACCCCGAGGTACCCGATGTGCTGACCGCTCCCGACGTCCCCGACGTGCTCGGCTTGAGGCTGCTGGGCGTGGTCGGACCGTCGACCGAGCCGCAGCCGGAGAGCGCGAGTAATGACGAGATGGCAAGGGAGAGCGTTGTTTTTGTGAAGGAGATTTGCATGTTGGCCTCGACGATTGGAATTTGTCCGGGCCAACACTGCAATTTCCGCGCCATGGAGGATTATGTGCAATTGCTTCGCAATTCCATGCGGGAAGCGCGAAGTTCGATACCTATTGTTCAGAGTAAAGGCGCTTTTGCGGAACGGGCCCATCATGTGCGGCGCAATGTTCCCGCAAGAAGGCGTAACGTCCGACGAAACGTTACGTAGCACCGGCGTCTGGTGTCGCGATTGCCGGCAACCCGGTGCACCGGTGGTCCCGCGCCGGCGCGTTCCGGCTTGACGCCCAACCGAGAACGGCGTCTTTGACGAACCGGCCTGACGCCGCGAACATGGCGTGCATGCGCCCGCTCGCGGGCGGACCCGAGCGGACCGGCAACCGGCAAGACAACCCGCAAGACAACCCGCAACACCACCGCAGCGACATCCCGAATCGACACAGGACCAGGACACCGACATGAGCGAACAGGACAGGGAACACGGCAAGGCGCGTCGCATCGACGTGATGGGCGAGGCGTTCGTCGAACGCGCGATGCGCGATCTCGACGGCTTTTCGCGGCCGTTGCAGGACTGGCTGAACGAACACGCGTGGGGCAGCACGTGGCAGCGGGACGGGATCGACTTGAAGACACGCAGCCTCTGCACGTGCGCGATGCTGGCCGCGCTCGGCCGCGGCACCGAGCTGAAGGGGCACGTGCGCGGCGCGCTCAACAACGGCGCGAGTCTCGTCGAGATTCGCGAGGTGCTGCTGCACAGCGCGCTGTACGCGGGTGCGCCGGCTGCGGTCGAGGCGTTCCGCAGCGCGCGCGAGGTGATTGCCGAGCTGGGCCTGAGTCTGCCCGACGACGAAGCCTGAAGCCGGCTTGAAACCGGCTGCGGCGCCCGACGGGCCGCAGCCGGCGTGGGCCGCGCGGAGCGAGTTCAGCGCCCGGCGTGAGCAACTGGTGTGGCCGGCGCGGAGGCAACTCGGGGCGCAGCCGGCGTGCGCCGCTCAGCGCGACCTCAGCGCCCGACGTGCGCGACCGGCGTAACCGGCGCAGCCGGCATGTCCGGCAAGTCCGGCAAGTCCGGTGCTTCGGCCTCGACCGGCGCCGCCGCGACGTCGGCCAGCCACTCGGTCGTGACGTCCGGAATCGTCACCGGCAGCATATGGCCGCCGTCGACCACCCGCAGCCGCACGCGCGGCGACTTCTGCGCGAGCGCCTCGCCGTGATTGCGCCAGTTCAGGATGCGGTCGCTGCGCCCGTACAGCACGTCGACCGGCAGCGCGAGCGACGCGTAGCGGCGCTCCATCGCGGGCAGGTCTTCGGGCACCGCGATCAGGTCCGACGACGTCGCGTAGAAACTGCTCGGCCGCAGCCCGAGCAGCCCGCCGCCCTTGACCGGAAAATCGTGCGGCACCGCTTCCGGCGCGAACACCGCGGTGACGGCCTTGCGGCCGGTCAGGATCGTCAGCGGAATCGCGAAGGTCCACGACACGAAGTGGCGTACGAGCCGAGACGGGATCAGCAGCGGCCGGAACGGCCCCGGCGGCGCGGCTTCCGGGTGCGTGAGCGGCGCGATCAGCGCGAGGCGGCTCACGTGCTCCCGATGGTTGAGGCCGACCGCGAGCGCGATCGCGCCGCCGAGCGAATGGCCGACGAGCACCGGCTTGTCGAGCTGCAGCGCGTCGATGAAGCCGGCGACCATGCGCGCCTGCGCGAAGATGTTCGCCTGTGAGCGTGCGCCGCGCACCGAGCGGCCGGCGCCCGGCCGGTCGAGCAGGATCACGCGATGCCGTTGCGCGAGCTGCTGCAGCGGCAGGTACGCGAAATTGCGCATTTGCCCCGCGAGCCCGTGGACGAACACGATCGGCGGGCCGCTGCCGTACTCGACGTAATGGATGCGGTCGCCGCCGACATCGACGAAGCGGCCTTCGGGCGGGAACGCGCGCGTCACGCGCCGCGCGATGTACCCGGTAAAGAGGGCGAGCGCCGCGAGCACCGCGACGACGCCGAGCAGCACGTGCTGGATCAGATGGTATGCATGGCTCATGTCGGCCTCATCGAGTTTTAAGTGCAAGTTTCAAGCGCGAGTTTCAAGCGCGGGTTGCGGGATCTGCGCGGCGGCCGCATCGGGCTTCGCACGCCGCTCGAATTGCATCGCCGTATCGGCGAGCGGGCTGAACTTCAGCGACGCAAGATCCAGCACGTAGTTCTGGTGGAATTTCCACGGCTTCTTCTGTCCCTGCTTCGGCAGAATCCCGGCCGCACGTTGAATGTAGCCCGAGTTGAGGTTCACCGCCGGCACGTTGCCGAGGTCGCCGGGCGCGAGGCGCGGCACGCAGGTGTCGTAATCGTGTGCGCGCATGTGGTTGAGCAGGCGGCACACGTAGCGCGCGATCAGCTCGGCCTTCAGCGTCCACGACGCGTTCGTGTAGCCGAACGACGACGCGAGGTTCGGCACGTCGCTGTACATCATCCCCTTGTACGACACCGTTTCCGACAGGTCGACCGCGCGGCCGTCGACGGTGACGTTCGCGCCGCCGAGCATCTTCACCTTCAGCCCGGTTGCGGTGACGATCACGTCCGCGTCGAGCCGCTGGCCGCTCTTCAAACGCAGGCCGGTCGGCGTGAAGCGCTCGATCTCGTCGGTGACGATCGATGCGCGGCCCGCGCGGATCGCCTTGAACAGGTCGCCGTTCGGCACGAGGCACAGGCGCTGGTCCCACGGTTTGTAGCGCGGCGTCAGGTGCTTCGCGACGTCGAAGCCGGGGCCGAGCTGCTTGCCGGCCGCGCGGATGATGAACTTCTTCGTCGCGTCCGGCTTGCGGCGCGCGAGATTGTAGAAATACATCGTCAGCAGCACGTTCTTGATCCGCACGAGCCGGTGCGCGAGCCGCGACGGCAGCACGCTGCGCAGCGCGTTCGCGATCTTGTCGCGCGCGGGCAGCGACACGATGTAGGTCGGCGAGCGCTGCAGCATCGTCACGTGCTTTGCCGCGCCCGCCATCGACGGCACGAGCGTCACCGCGGTCGCGCCGCTGCCGATCACGACGACGCGCCGGTTCGCGTACGACAGGTCCTTCGGCCAGTGCTGCGGATGCACGACGCTGCCCGCGAACGTGTCCATGCCGGGCCAGTCTGGCTGGTAGCCCGCGTCGTAGTCGTAGTAGCCGCTGCACATGTAGAGGAAGCGGCAGGTCAGCACGAGCGGCTCGGTCGTGCTGCCGGTCGTACCGCTGTTCGTACATTCGACGCGCACCGTCCAGCGCGCGCGGGCCGAATCCCAGTCCGCACCAACGACCTTGTGGCCGTAGCGGATCGTCTTGTCGATTCCGTAGATGCGTGCGGTGTCGCGGATGTAGTCGAGGATCGTCTGGCCATCCGAGATCGCGTTGTCGCTGTGCCACGGACGGAAGCTGTAGCCGAGCGTGAACATGTCGGAATCCGAACGAATGCCCGGATAGCGGAACAGATCCCAGGTGCCGCCGATCGCATCGCGTGCTTCAAGGATCGCGACGCTCGCGAACGGGCAGCGCTGCTTCAGGTGATAGGCCGCGCCGATGCCGGACAGGCCGGCGCCGACGATCAACACGTCGAGCTCGGCGCCGTCGCGGCGTGCACCGGTTGCGGCGACCTTGCCGGAAAACCCCTTCATCCGTCGTTCCTCCCGTGTCCGCTTGCGCTGCGCCGGCGGCGCGTCTAATTTTGGTGTTAGCCGTCACCACTTTAGTTTTCGGGTGTCCTGATGTCAAATAGCGGAATGGAGAAAGCACTCGAAACGGAAAAACGGGGCCGCTCGTACGGTGGCGTGGCGCCCGAGGTGCGTGCGGCGGAGCGGCGCGATGCGCTGATCCGCGCGGCGACGCGCGTGTTCGGCACGGTCGGATTCCGGAAGGCGACCGTGCGGTCGATCTGTCAGGAAGCGAAGCTCAACGACCGCTATTTCTATGCAGCGTTCGACAGCACCGACGATTTGCTGCGCTGCACCTACCTGCATCATGCGGAGCAGTTGCGCGACGCGGTCGCGCACGCGGTGGCCGCGCGCGGCGGGGATCTGGATGCGCGCGTCGACGCGGGGCTCGCTGCGTTCTTCGGATTCCTGCGCGACCCGTGCGCGGCGCGCGTGCTGCTGCTCGAAGTGATGGGCGTGAGTGCCGAGACCGACGCGACATACCAGCGCATGCTCGTCGAGTTCGGCAAGCTGATCATGGCGATCGGCGCGCCGGGCGACACGGTCACGGCGGCCGAGCGCGCCGGGCAGCGGCTGATCGGGATTGCGCTCGTCGGCGCGATGACGAACGTCGGCGCGGCGTGGCTGCTGACCGGCTACCGCGATCCGGAAGCGCATGTGATCGCGAGCTGCAGGAAGGTGCTGCTCGGCACGCTGCGGTCGGTCGCGTAGCCGCAGAGGCGGCCCGGATGACCGGAAACGACGCCGTTCGCGCCCATAGCGTTTTTCAACGACAAGCCGGATTTGAATTAAAAAAACAATCGGCAGCCGTCCTTTGCTTTTCCGGAATTCGTCGAATATATTTTCCTCACACGGTTTGGGGTTAATCGAATGATTTAGATGCCGTAAGAAACGAGGGCATTCCGGGGACCAATTTTCTTTCTTGCCTGGCGCGCGCTGGTGCGCCACGTCATGAAGTCAGTCGAGCGTTGCCTGGCCTGTCCGACAGGGCGGGAGGCGGCGGTACGTCCGCGTTCCGGCGGCACGCGGGCGTCTTGCGTCCGCGGCCGGTTCAGGATTCATGGATGAACCGCCGATTTATTCCAATTCGGGGCGAATTGAAAAATGAATAATGAAAATGCCGAGCAGGACAATCGCGAAATGCAGCGCCATTCGGCGTTCATGAAGAACAGCTCGAAAATTCTCGAATTCACGCAGTTCACGCTGCGCGGTACCGGCATCGGCGAAACCTTGTGCGATTTCTTCGTCGCGAAAGTCGGCGGCGAGATCTTCGACGAGTGGATGGCGGAGATGACTGCGGTGCCTGACGCCGGCCCCGACAAGGACAAGGCCGTGCACGTCTTGCTGCACGGTGCTTACGGCGCGCTGACACGCAACTTGCTGAGTGCCTGGTACACCGGCGTGTGGTCCGAGCTGCCCACCGCCTGGCGGGCGGAGTATCTGCCCGCCGGTCAGCCGGACGAGGACAGCGTGATCTCCGCGCGCACCTATCAGGAGGCGCTCGTCTGGCCGCTGGTCGGCGCCCATCCGCCGGGCGCGAAACAGCAGGGCTGGGCCGCCTGGTCCATCCCGCCTTCGGCGCCGCCGCTGCGCTGAGCCGGGCGGCCGCGCGCCGTCCGTCGAGTCTCGCCTGTCTTGCCTGTCTCGCTTGTCTCGCTTGTCCCGCCGGGCTGCGCCCGGCTCAACCGGGGAATCCAGCATGAAGATCGAAGCAGCGCAGAGCGCGCTTGCGCGCCATTACGACGTGGTGATCGTCGGCGCGGGCATCATGGGGGCCATCGTCGCGCGCCGGCTGGCCGAGCACAAACGCCGCGTGCTGCTGCTCGAGGCCGGCACCGGCTCCGGCCTGAACTTCACGAACTACTCGCAGTTCCTCGAAACCTATTACGCGACACTCGCGAAGGTGCCGCAGGCGCCGTATTCGAACAACCCGAACGCGCCGCAGCCGAACGAGCTGCAGATCGAAGTCGTCCCCGAGCACGACAACACGGACGGCGGCTATTTCGTGCAGCGCGGCCCGCTGCCGTACCGCAGCACCTACACGCGCTACGCGGGCGGCACGACGCTGCACTGGCTCGGCACGTCGCTGCGGATGCTGCCCGAGGACTTCCGGATGCACAGCCTGTATCGCGTCGCGCAGGACTGGCCGCTGTCGTACGACACCTTCTCGCGCTACTACGAGCAGGCCGAACGCGAGCTCGGCGTGTCCGCGAACGTCGACGAACAGGCTTATCACGGGCAGCACTTTCCGCAGGGCTACGTGTATCCGATGCACGGCCTGCCGCCGAGCCTCGTCGATCAGATGTTCGCCGAAGGGCTCAAGGGGCGCACCTTCGATCCCGGCGACGGCGCGCATCCGCTCGACGTGATCGGCACGCCGGCTGGCCGCAATGGCATACCGAACGACGCCTACGACGGCGGCAACGGCTATGCGCCGGTCGGCTCGGTGAGTTCGCGCGCGATCGGGCATCGCTGCATGGGCAATACGAGCTGCGTGCCGATCTGTCCGGTGCAGGCGAAGTACAACGCGATGAAGACGCTCGTTGCGAGCCCGGGCGACTACGTGACGCTCGTCACGCAGTGCGTGGCGAGCGAGCTGCTGATCGACCGCGACAACGGCCGCATCACCGGCGTGACGGTCAAGAGCTATGTCAAGCCGGGCGAGCCGAATTACCAGACCTTCGTTGCGCGCGGCGACATCGTCGTACTGTGCGCGGCGCCCGTGGAAAACGCGAAGCTGCTGCTCGCGTCGCATGCGGCGAACAGCAGCGGGCTCGTCGGCGTCGGGCTGATGGACCATCCCGAGCTGCTGACCTGGGGGCTCGCGCCGCGACAGGTGTGGCCGTTCCGCGGGCCGATCGCGACGTCGGGCATCGAGGGGATGCGCTGGGGCGCGTTCCGCGATCACACCGCGTCGTTCCGCATCGAGATCGGCAACGAAGGCTGGGGCTGGCCGACGGCCGCACCGGCGAGCGATGTGGCGGAGTTCGTCAAGGGCAATCAGTGGGGACGCGGGCTGCAACGCGCACTCGTCGAGCGCGTGACGTGCCAGGTGCGCTTCGGGATTCTCGTCGAACAATTGCCGGAAGCCGGCAACCGGCTGGAGATCGACAAGCGGTATCTCGACGTCCTCGGCAATTACCGGCCCGTGATCCATTACGACGTGAGCGACTACACCCGCGCCGGTTTCGCGCTGGCGCGCCAGGTTTCGGATCGCATCTTCAAGATGTGCGGCATCGACGACCGTACGAAAAAGTTCGACGATCAGCCGCATTTCTCGTACCGGGGGCACACGTTCAACTACCAGGGCGCCGGGCATTACATGGGCGGGCACCGGATGGGCAGCCATCGGCACGACTCGGTCGTGAACGCCGACCTGCGCGCGTGGGATCACGACAACCTCTATGTGGTGGGCTGCGGCAGCATGACCACCAGCGGCACGTCCAACCCCACGCTGACGGGCGCGTCGCTCAGCTTCCTTGCCGCAGACCGGATCGAAGCGGCGCTGGGCCGCCAACCGCACGTCAACGCAGGAGCTACCGCATGAACCTCACGGAACAAGTCCGCCTGCTGCATGCGTACCAGGCGGCGCAGGCCGGCGAACCCGGCATCGACGAGACCGGTCTGCTCGAGCACCTGCCGCATCCGGGCCTCGGCGAGACGATCCCGACGCTCGGCCGGACGTTTCGCGAACTGGCCGACGCGATCGGCTCGACCGACATCGACACCGACCGCAAGGATCTGCTGAACGACCTGCAGCAGGCGCTGATCCTCGAGCACGCGACGATCCCGCCGTACCTGACCGCGCTTTACACGCTCGCGCCGAAAAGCAGCTGGCGCGCGCTCGAGGTGCTGCGCTCGATCGTCGTCGAGGAGATGCTGCACCTGACGCTCGTCGCGAACGTGATGAACGCGCTCGGCGGCGCGCCGCAGACGAGCGCGCCGAACTTCATGCCCGACTATCCGGCGCCGCTGCCGTTCGACATCGACGGGATCAAGGTCAACCTGTTGGGCTTCTCGCGCGAGGCGGTCGAGCAGGGCTGCGCGATCGAGCGGCCGCGCGAGATTCGTTACGGCGTGCTGTTCCGCGCGCACCCGGCGCCGGGCGACATGACGATCGGCGAGTTCTACGTGCGGATCGAAGCGAAGCTGCGCGCGTTCGTCGACCGTTACGGCGAGGCGCGCACGTTCATCGGCGAGCCTGCGCGGCAGGTCGGCGCGGGGTTCTACTACGACGGCGCGGGCGCGACGTTCCCGGTCATCGACAGCGTGTCGGCGCTGCTCGCGCTGCGCACCATCCGCGATCAGGGCGAAGGCGTCAGCGACACGATCTGGACCGGCAACCGCGAGCAGTACAAGAGCTTTCCGGAAGTCGCGCACTTCTTCCGTTTCAACGAATTGCTGGCCGGCCGCGAGTACAAGTGGAACGACACGGTCGAGACCGGCCCGCGCGGCAAGCCGTTCGAGGTCGACTGGGCGGCGGCGATCCCGATCCGGCCGAACAGCAAGCTCGACGATTATCGCGACGCGCCGGAGATCCTCGCGCATGCGCAGGCGTTCAACGTCGCGTACTGGGATTTCCTGCGGACGATCGAGCAGGCGTTCAACGGTACGCCCGCGCTGCTGCAACAGGGGATCGGCACCATGTTCACGCTGAAGGACCGGTTCCTGCGCCTCGTGAACAACCCGCTGCCCGGGCGTGCGACGCGGCTGCATGCCGCCCCGACGTTCGAATACGCACCGCCGGCCGCGCCCGACGCGGCCCTTTCCTGATCGCTGTCCGTCACCTCGTGAGGAGACTTTCATGTCGACCCAGCTGCCTTCCGTACCCGCGCCCCTGTCGATGCCGTTTTACTACGCATCGCTGATCAATTGCGTCGTGCATTTTCTCGTCGATGCGAAACGGGTGGCGCCGTTCCTGCAGGACACGCCGCTGAGGCCGGCGCTGTTCGGCGGCCGCGCGTCGGTCGCGTTCAACTTCCAGGCCTATGCCGGGCAATTCTCGGGCGGGGTTGGCCAGCCGGCCGAAAAGTGGCCGTCGAACTGCATCGGCGTCACGCAGGAGGTGGAGCTGAACATCGTCGCGTTTCCGGCCGCGCAGGCCGCGTCGCTGCCCGAGCTGAGCTTCGAGCAGTGGGTGATGGGCGACGACCAGAGCAAGCTGATGGGCAATCACCGCGTGTATGTGCCGTGCGACAGCGACGCCGCGATCCAGGCGGGCGTCGAGCTGTTCGGCGAGCCGAAATTCAAGACCACGTTCGGCGTGAACCTGCCGTCGTTCAACCCGGTGCGCAAGGCGGGCGTGCCGTTCTACGAGCCGGAATGGGTCGAGACCTGGAGCTTCAAGGTCAACGATCCGCAGATGCCGGCCGAGGACATCTTCACCTGCGTCGCCGACCTGAACGGCCTCACGGCGACCCCCGGCAACCTGTCGTCGATCACTGAGTACGGCCAGCACGACGGGCGCGCGATCGCGTGCCGCTGGAACATCCTGCAGCCGTTCAGGACCTACTGGCTGCGGCCCGAGGACGCGCACCGCGTGAGCGTGCGCTACGGGCTGAGCCGGCACCCGATGCAGCAGGCGATGAAGGCGCTGCTCGACGGCGCGCATGCGCACGCGGTGCAGACCTTCGTGTCGGCGCCGGCGGCGATCCAGAGCCGCGCGGTGTTCCTGTGAGCGCGCCGCGCGCGTGTAGCGAAGGAGAACGACCGTGAGCCTCGAATCCTTTCTGGCGATCGACAGGCCGGGCACTGCGCAGCCCGTGCTGTCCAATCTCGCGCAATATTTTCTCGGCAACTGGGAGGACCTGAAGCGGCCCTACGACTACATCGTGATCGGCGGCGGCGCGTACGGCACGACATTCGCGGAACGCATCCTGCGCGCGGGCAACGGACGCGTGCTCGTGCTGGAGAAGGGCTCGATCTTTTTCCCCGACCACGCGCAGAACCTGCCGCCCGCGTATGTCGACGCGGTGTACGGGCCGGCCGTGTCGCCGTGGATCTGCGACAGCAATTTCACGCTCGCGCCGCAGCAGCCGTATGTCGGCGGGCGCGCGCTGTTCTGGAACGCGTGGGTGCCGCAGCCGCGGTCGTTCGAGTTTCCGCATTGGCCCGCGTCGGTCGTCGCGTCGCTCGACGCCGAGTGGTATCCGCTCGGCGAGCGCATCGGCCGGCGCTTCAGCCTCGCATGTGCGGGCAACGACAACCGGACGCTCGACGGAATCGCGAAGGCGCGGCTGTTCGAAGGCAACGCGAGCATCGCGTGCGCGGTGCCGCTCACGATGCCGTCGGATCTCGACAGCGCGATGGCGACCGGCGCGGACGTCGCGCCCGGCCAGTTCGCGAAGTACGCGCCGGTCAAGACGCTGGTCGCGCTCGCGCAGGCGTATCCCGACCGCCTGAAGGTCGTGCCGCTCACGACGGTCGCGCGCATGCAGGCGGACGGCGGCCGCATCGCGCGGCTCGAGCTCGTGTCGACCGACCAGCACCGGACCACGAGCCTCGACGTCGGCGCGGCGCGCATCGTGCTCGCGAACAATACGATCGAGGCGGCCGCACTGTGCCTGACCGCGCTGCCCGAGCATCCGCTGCTCGGCAAGAACCTGTGTGTGCACAATCGCTCCGCGCTGACGTTCCGGATCCCGGCCGGACGTTTTCCGGCACTCGCGGACCAGCTGCAGGTGTGCGCGTACTACCAGCTCGGCCAGGTCGATGACGAGCGGTTCTTCCACAACCACATCTCGGTCGTGTTCAATCCGCATCCGGCCGAGGACGAGGATCTGCTGTATCGCGTGCTGCCCGACGCGTCGTCCGCGCAGTCGCTCGCGATGTACCGGGAGCCCGGCTACGTATACGTGCTCGTGCAGGCGCTCGGCGAGATGCTCGGCGAGCGCAGCCCGAAGAGCTGGAACCGCGTGAGCGTGCGCAACGGCCAGACCCTGATCACGCTGCGCGAGCAGCCGCAGGACGCGGATGCGCGGCGCAAGATGAACCAGTCGGTGAAGGACATCGTGCGCGTGCTGTCGGCCGGTGCGCCGGTGCAGTACATGCATGCACCGCTCGATAAACCGCTCGACATCACGTGGCGGGCCGACCTGCCGGACATCGATTCGTCACTGGTGTTCCATGAGGCCGGCACGCTGTGGATGGGCGATTCGCCGAACGATTCGGTGACCGATACGTCGGGCAAGCTGCACGGGATCGGCAATCTGTACGGCACGGGGAGCATGCTGTTCCCGTCGCCGGGGTCGTGGAACCCGACCTATACGGGGATGGCGATGACGTCGGTGCTCGCGAAGCGGTTGGGCGGGTAGGGAGACCGAACGCGCGGGCGGGGCGGGTTGGGGGCTGCGCTGCCGGCACCCGGTCAAGTCTTGGAACGAAGGTCTTTCGATCCGGCCGACCGCGGCCGCGTCCCCCGTGGCGGCGTGTCGCCGATCCGCTTGCGCGTCGCGTCGATGAACGCCCGCACTTTCGGCGACGGCAGCCGCGTCGACGGAAACACCGCGTGAATCCCGGACGGCGGCGAGCGCCACGCTGGCAGCAGGCGCACGAGCCGCCCGGCGGCGACGTCGTCCGCAGTCGAGAAATCGGTCAGCAGCCCGAAGCCGCCGCCCGCGAGCGCGATCGCGCGGCACGCGGTCGCGGTGTTCGACACGACGTGCGCGGTGCAGCGCACCGACGCCTTGCCGCCGCGCGTGTTCTCGAGCTCGAGCGTCTGCGGACGCGCCAGCGACGACAGCATCACGAACGGCAGTGCCGCGAGCGCGTCCGGGGTGCGCGGCATGCCCCAGCGCGCGACGAACGCAGGGCTCGCAACCGGCCACTTCTCGTATGCGCCGAGCTGCACCGCGCGGTAGTTCGAATCCGTGAGCCGGCCGATCCGCACGGCGACGTCGATGTTGTCCGCGACGAGATCGACGAGCCGGTCGTTCGCGATCAGCTCGACGTCGAGCGCCGGATGCGCGTCGCGCAGCGCGACGATCGCCGGCGCGACCACCTGTTCGCCGTAGTCGATCGGCGCGCTCACGCGCAGCGTGCCGCGCAGCGGCCCCGCGTCCGACGACACCGCTTCGAGTGCATGCTCGGTCGCGCGCATGATGTCGCGGCATGCGTCGTAGAACGCGCGCCCCGCGTCGGTCACCGCAAGCCGCCGCGTCGTGCGCACGATCAGGTTCGCGCCGACTTCGGATTCGAGCCGCTGCATGTGCGTGCTGACCACCGTTTTCGCGAGGCCGAGCCGCTCGGCCGCGGCCGTCAGCGAGCCCGCTTCGACCACCGCCACGTAGATCGCCAGCCGGTTCAGGTTCACGTCGCGCAGATCCGCCATCGTCGATTGTCCTGTCGGAAAGGATAATGTTTCCGCGATTATCGCTCTTCTGAAGACCGGCGGCGCGCGTTACGCTGGGGTCGTTCGTCGCCGATTCCCGGCGGCGCGTGATCCCGGAGTGTCACCATGTCCGCCGCCGGCAAGCCCGTTTCTCCCATCCGCGTCCATTCGTTTCCGCTGTCGGGGCATGCGCATCGCGTGCGCCTGTTCCTGTCGCTGCTCGGCGTGCCGTTCGAGATCGTCGACGTCGATCTCGGCGCGGGCGAGCAACGCAAGCCGGCCTTCCTCGCATTGAACCCGTTCGGGCAGGTGCCGGTGATCGACGACGGCGGCATGGTGCTGGCCGATTCGAACGCGATCCTCGTGTATCTCGCGAAACGCTATGGCGACGCGCACTGGCTGCCCGACGATCCGGTGGGCGCGGCGGCCGTGCAGCGCTGGCTGTCGCTCGCGGCCGGGCCGATCGCGGCAGGCCCGTGCGCGGCGCGGCTCGTGACCGTGTTCGGCGCGCCGCTCGATCACGACGCGGCGAAGCGCGCTGCGGTCAGGCTGTTCGACGTGATCGACGCGGAGCTTGCGGGCAAGCGGTTCGCCGCCGGTGCGCAGCCGACCATCGCCGACATCGCCGCATACACGTACATCGCGCATGCGCCGGAAGGCGGCGTGTCGCTCGAACCGTATCCGCATCTGCGTGCGTGGCTTGCACGAGTCGAGGCGTTGCCGGGGTTCGTCGCGATGCCGACGACGCGCGCGGGCCTGCTCGCGGCCTGACGCACGGGTCGCGCCGATTCAATCAGGGGAGCAAATGATGAGCACGCCAACTGTTGCGATCCCGGCCTGGGAGCTGGACATTTCGCCGTTCCATGCGGGCGAGCTGGAAGTGCAGCGGCGCGCGGGCGTCGCCGATGCAGCGGGGGCTATCGGCCGGCGCGGCATCCGGCGCTTCATCCCCGACCAGCATCGGACGTTCTATTCGCAACTGCCGTTTTTCGTGCTCGGCGGCGTCGATGCGGGCGGCCAGCCGTGGGCGACGCTGCGGGTCGGCGCGCCGGGTTTCGTGTCATCGCCCGATTCGCGCACGTTGCGGATCGCCGGCGACACGTTGCCCGGCGATCCGCTCGACGGCGCGTGGCGGACCGGCGCGCCGCTCGGCGGGCTCGGCATCCAGTTCGACACGCGGCGGCGCAATCGCGTGAATGGCGTCGTGCACGCGGTCGACGGCAACGCGCTGACGATTGCGGTCGAGCAGAGCTTCGGCAATTGCGCGAAGTACATCCAGGGCCGCACGCCCGTGTTCGATCCGCATGAGGCTGCCGACGCGCCGCAGCTCGAACGGTCCGATCGACTGAGCGCTGACGATCGCGCCCTGCTCGAGCATGCGGATACGTTTTTCGTCGCGAGCGCGAATACGTCGGTGGAAGCGGGCGCGGCGGGTGGCGCCGACGTGTCGCATCGCGGCGGGCTGCCGGGCTTCGTGCACGTCGACGACGCGTGGACGCTGACGACGCCGGATTACAGCGGCAACCGGCTCTTCAATACACTCGGCAATCTCCGGCACGATCCGCGCGCGGGCCTGCTGTTCGTCGATTTCGAGCGTGGCGATCTGCTGTATGTCGCCGCGCTTGCCGAGATCGTCTGGGACGGGCCGCTGGTCGAGTCGTTCGACGGCGCGCAGCGGGTCGTGCGGTATCGCGTGCAGGAGGTGCGGCGCAGCTCGGCGGTCATGCCGTTCCGGTGGTCGGCGGTCGAATGGGCGCCGCAGTTCGCGGACCGGGTGGCACGCAGGCACGTCGGCTAGCACGCGTCAGACCGCAAACGCGTCGGCAATCGCGTCGACCACCACGCGCACGCGGGCCGTGCGGGCCAGATCCTGGTGCAGCACCAGCCACGCTTCATACGGCCTGGCCCTGCGTCGTCCGGGCCAGATCCGCGTCAGTTCGGGGTCGCGCTGAGCGACGTAGCTCGGCAATTCGCCGAGCGCGAGGCCCGCGCGCACGAAGGTCGCCAGCATCAGGCTGGAATCGAGTTCCGCGACCACGCGTCCGTCTGCCCGCGATTCGCCGGCCAGCGTGTCGTCCTGCTGCTGCGTGACGCCCGGCTGGTACAGCGCGATGTCATGGCCCGCGAATCCGCTGCCGGGTTGCGGCTCGCCGCGCCGCGCAAGATAGCGCCGGGCCGCATAGAGCCCGACCTCCCAGCTGCCGAGCTGGCGCACGATCAGTTCGGACTGCTCGGGCCGCAGCGTGCGCACGGCGACGTCGGCCTCGCGGCGGGCCAGGTCGAGCATGCGCGTGGTGGTGCTCAGGATCACCCGCACGTCCGGGTGGCGGACCTGCAGGCGCTCGATGGCCGGCACGACGAAATCCACCGCGAGCGCGTCGGTCGTCGTCACGCGCACGTCGCCGGCGATCCGTTCGTCGGCCCCCTCGCTGCGCCGCTCGAACGACACCGCGAGGCGTTCCATTCCCTCGGCCGTCTGCAGCACCTGCCGGCCGCTGTCCGTCAGCACGAGGCCGCCGGTGGTCCGCAGGAACAGCCGGCTGCCGAGGTCGCGCTCCAGGCCGCCGAGCCGTCGTCCGACGGTCGTCTGGTCGAGGTCCAGTTGCTGCGCGGCCCCGCGCAGCGTGCCGGCGCGCTGGATCGCCAGAAAGATGCGTACGTCGTCCCAGTTCATGTGTTCGTGTCCAGGGTTGCAAATTTGCAGCATGAGCATGCGAATCCGTGCATTTTCACATGGCCGGTGGCTGCCTAACATCACGCCTTTCCCTTTCTTCGAACAAGCGCACGGCCGGCGCTGCCGGCGTGCGTGGAGCCGCCTGATGCCCCAGCTGATGTCACACCCGATGCCACGTTTGTCCTTCATCGTTACCGTCGCGATGCTCAGCGCGTTCGGCCTGATCGCGTCCGACGTCTACCTGCCGGCGATGCCCGCGATGGCGGCCGCGTTCGGCCTGGCCGACTGGCAGATGCCGCAGACGGTTTCCGTCTATCTGCTGGTGCTGGCCGCCGCGCAGCTTGCGTACGGGCCGCTGTCGGACCGCCACGGCCGCAAGCCGGTGCTGCTCGCCGGCATCGCGCTCTACATCGCGGGCTCGCTCGGCTGCGCGTCGGCGGCCGGTTTCGCCGGTTTCCTCGCGTGGCGAATGCTGGAAGCGGCCGGCGCGGCGGCGGGCCTCGTCATCGGCCGCGCGATCATCGCGGACACCTGCGACAAGCGCGCGTCGGCGAAGGTGTACGCGGTGGTCTATCCGCTGGTGTCGTTGTCGCCGGCGCTCGCGCCCGCGGTTGGCGGCCAGCTAGCCGCGTCGTTCGGCTGGCGTGCCGACTTCGTGTTCGTTGCGGCGTTCGCGGTCGCGGCGCTGCTGATGGTGCTGGTCCTTCTGCCGGAAACCCTTCCCCGCGGCGCACGGGTTCGCACGTCGCCGTTTGCCGGATTTACGCAGGTGCTGCGCGACCGCGCATTCCTTCGCTACACGCTGATCGTCTGCGCGATCTATTGCGCGTGGTTCGTGTACCTGACGCAGTCGCCGTTCCTGTTCGCGCGGCAGGGCCTGAGCGAGCGGCAGTGCGGCTGGCTCTACGTGCCGCTGACTGCCGGCATCATCGTGGCCAACCTGCTGGCGCGGCGCTGGCTCGATCGCTGGCCATACGACCGGATCGTCGCGGCCGGCATCGCGTGCTTCGCGCTCGGCGGCGTCGCGTTCGTCGTCGTCGCTGCTTGCGGGTTCGTCGGGGTGGCCGCCGTGATCCTGCCGATGTCGCTCGTCAGCCTGGCGAACGGGTCGTCGCTTTCGCTGGCCGTGTCCGGCGCGATCGCCGGCGAGCACGGCCATGCGGCGACGGCGTCGGGGCTCGTCGGCTTCTGCCAGATCGGCAGCGCGGCGCTGGTGGCGACAGGCGTGAGCGCGCTGTTCGGCACCGGCGGCACCGTTCTGGCGGTGTCGGTGCTGCTGCTCTCAGGGCTGGCCTGTGCCGCGTGCCTGCCGCGTTGGCAGCGGCCGGGCGCCGCCGGGCCGGCCTGAGCGGCTTCGCGCTTCCCGGCGCGCGACGAAGTGCTGCCCGAAAAGCGTTCGCAACTGCTTCTTTTTTCCGATGCCGATCGGATCGACCATCACGTCATCCGAAATGAGCAAAGGAGCGAAGCCATGAAACTGCTCGGCATGATCCGCCTGGTCCTGTGGAGTTTCTTCGGCGTGCGCAACAGCAAGGCGCATGCCGCGGATCTCGCGAACGTCAACTTCACGCTGCTGCCGTTCGTCGCGATCATTCTCGCCGCGCTCGTCGGCGCAGTGATCTACGGCGTCGTGCATCTGGTCGCGGATCCGACGTCGACGATGCAGGGGTTCTGAGCGGCACCTGCGATCCTGCGTCACGCGATTTCACAGCGCATGGATCTTGCGGTGTAGCGTCGCTCGCGAAATACCCAGCGAGCGTGCTGTCGCGGAAACATTGCCGTTGTGGAATTCGAGCGCCTGACGGATGGCGTCCGCTTCGCGCGCGGCGAGCGTTCCGGGGTGGCTGGCGGGTCGATCGGCCGTCATCCTCGGCGTGCCGACCGGATCGAGCAGTTCGCCCGGAAGGTGTTCGACGCGGATCTCGCAGTCCGCGTCCGCCAGTGCGGCCGCGGCGCGCAGCACGCTGCGCAGCTGACGGATGTTGCCGGGCCACGAGTAGGTGAGCAGCGTGCGCAGTGCGATGCGGTCGAGCCTGTATGCGCCGCTTCCGTCAGGCATGCTGGCGGATTCGCGTGCGAGCAGCCAGTCGATCAGTGGCAGCAGATCCGAACGTTCGCGCAGTGGCGGCAGCGTAACGCTCACGCCCGTCAGCCGATAATAAAGATCCTCGCGGAATTTTCCCTGCGCGACGAGTTCGCGCAGCGGCTGATGCGTCGCGCAGATCAGCGAGAACTCGACGGGCAGTTCACGGTGGCCGCCGAGCCGTGTGACCTTGCGTTCCTGCAACACACGCAGCAGCCGGCCCTGCAGTTCGAGCGGCAGATCGCCGATCTCGTCGAGAAAAAGCGTGCCGCCGTTGGCTTGCTCGATCTTGCCGGCCGTTCCGCCGCGCTTGGCACCCGTGAAGGCGCCGTATTCATGGCCGAACAGCTCGGACTCGATGAGACTGGCCGGCAACGCAAAGCAGTTGATCGCGACAAGCGGCCCGCCATGTCGCGGCCCTGATGCGTGCAGGCGCTGTACGAGCACTTCCTTGCCCGTGCCGGTTTCGCCATAGACGATCACCGGAATGTCGCGTGACAGCGCGCGTCGCGCCTTCTCAAAGCACTCTTCGACCCGGGTATCCTCGTTGAGGTACGGCTGGTCCCGTTCGGGGGCAACGGCAGTGCCGCTCGTCGCGTGCGTCGTGCGGCGCGCCGTGACTTCGGCGTGCCGGCCGTTCATGCGACCGTGCACGCTCGCGTACGCGAAGACGCGCATCCCGCAGTCCAGCCGCACCGGAACCGTCGACGGCGGCGACATCGCGATCGACAGCAGACGCGCCAACGGCACGTCGAGGACCGACGACACAGACCGGTCGCCGAGGCGGCCATCGCCCAGTCCGAGGGTCGAACGCGCGCATCGGTTCGCGCCGATGATGCGCCCGTCGTTCGACACCGCGAGCAGCGCGGCATAGGGCGTGTCGACCATGTCGGGCCGGTAGTGGAACCGGATGACGACGCTGTCCGGCAGGTGGTCGAGCATCTGGTTTTCGATTGCGCGCGCGGCGCTCGCGAGCAACGCGAGCGGATCGGCTTGCGACGGCGTGTGGTTGTAGCTCACGTCGAGCGCGCCGACCAGCGCGCCGAACGGATCGATCAGCGGCACGGCGGCACAGGCGAACCGGCCCGCTTCGTCGAGGAAATGCTCACGGCCGCGTACAAGCATCGGGCGCCTTTCGGTGAGTGCGCAGCCCGGCCCGTTCGTGCCGACACGTTGTTCGCTCAGATCGCAGCCTGGGCGCAGCACACGCGCGAGCGCCTGCATCGATGCATGCTCGCCACCGACCGTATGGACGACGACACCTTCTGCGTTCAGGCACGCGATGATCCAGCGATCGCCGGCGAACGTGTGACGGAGTTGCTCGATTTCCGGCAGCGCATACCTGACCAGATCGACATTCGCTTCTTCGAGTTGGCGTGGCGACACCGCATGGGCGGCGTCGTGCAGGCGGCGGTCGGATGTGGACATCCCGTGGCTGCGCGAGCGTTGCCATGAGCGCACGAGATAAGGCGAGATCGTTTCGTCGCCAACGACGCCCGTTTCGAAGAAATGCTCGCGAACAGCGGTGATCCGCTCATCCAGTGCAATGTCGGCTCGCACGATGATTGCCTCCTCCAGGTGTCTCATTTTGAGTCAGCGTACCGGCGCGCCTGACTCAGTCTTCGGCAGCGACACGCGCGTCCGGCGTGGCATCTGCGTATGTCTGTCTCGATATCTCGTCGTCGTTCTCCGCGGATTCTATAGCAGCGACGGCGCTCGGCACAACGGAACGACGGGGTGGCACTCTTTTTGCGAAGACGTGCTGAGCGATGGCGGAAGTCCTGGCAGATCACTGTCGAGCACGCATTGAGCCGCCACGCCTGACGAACGGAGACAGGGTATGACGAAAGACGCAAGACTGTTGATCGACGGAAAGCTGGTGGACGCCGACCGGCACCTCGAGGTGATTGATCCCGCGACGGGGCGGGCGTTCGCCACGGTTCCGCGCGGCGACCACGAACAGGTCGCCGCCGCGGTCGCCGCGGCAAAGCGGGCGCAGCCTGGATGGGCAGCGTTGCCCATGATCGAACGCTCCGCATTGCTGGAGCGCGTCGGCGATCTGCTGCGCGACGACGCGGAGGCGTTCGCGCGAGCGCTGGTGTCGGAGCAAGGCAAGCCATTGCAGGAGGCGCGTCAGGAGGCCCAGCTCGCCGAGCATTTCGTGCGCTACCTGGCGCGGCTCGAGCTGCCGGTCGAAACCGTGCAGGACGATGCGAGCTACCGGATCGACGTTCATCGCAAGCCGCTTGGTGTCGTCGCGGCGATCACCGCATGGAACTTCCCGCTGCTGATCGCGGCGTACAAGCTCGCGCCGGCGCTGCTGACGGGCAATACCGTCGTCCTCAAGCCGGCGCCCACCACGCCGATCACCGCGCTGATGCTGGGCGCGAGACTCGCCGATCTCCTGCCGGCGGGCGTGGTCAACGTGGTGACCGACGCGAACGATCTCGGGCCGGTGCTGACCGCCCACCCCGACGTCGCGAAGATCTCGTTCACCGGTTCGACTGTGACCGGCAAGAAGGTGATGGAGAGCGCCGGGCCGAAGCTCAAGCGGGTCACGCTGGAACTCGGCGGCAACGACGCCGCGATCGTGCTGGACGATGTGGACGTCGAAGCGACGGCGGCGAAGCTGTTCGCGAGCGCATTCTACAACTGCGGACAGGTGTGCCTGGCGCTGAAACGCGTCTACGCACCGGCGGCACTTTACGACCGGCTTTGCGAAGCGATCGCGGAACACGCGCGCAACGCGGTCGTCGGGAACGGCTTGGATGCATCGACCACACACGGTCCCGTCCAGAACGCCATGCAGTTCGAGAAGGCCAGGCGCTTTCTGGCCGTCGCGCGCGAGGGCGGCGCGATCGTCGCCGGCGGCGGCACGCGGGAGGGCGGCGGATATTTCGTGTTGCCGACGATCGTGCGGGATCTGGACGATGCCAACCCGCTTGTCGCCGAAGAACAGTTCTCGCCGATCCTGCCGATTCTCCGTTACGAGCATCTCGACGACGCGCTTGCGCGAGCGAACGCGACGCCATATGGCCTCGGCGGATCGGTGTGGTCCGGCGACGAGGCGAGGGCGATCGGCGTCGCGAAGCAGCTTCAGGTCGGCACCGCGTGGGTCAACCATCACCTCCACTTCGGGCCGCACATTCCGCTCGTGGGCGCGAAGGAGTCGGGGCTGGGCGTGGAGTTCACGTCCGAAGGGCTCGCCGAATACACGCAGACGAGTGTGCTGAGCATCGCGCACTGACGACGACACAGGCGTTGCGAGACATCCGTACCGCCTCCGGGCGGACGATAACAAACATATTGGAGACACGATGAAGTTGAAATGCTTCCCCCGCACGGTCGGGGGCCGCGTCGCCGCGGGCGCCGTTTGCGCCGCGTTGGCGGCCACTTCGCTTCCGGCCGCGGCCATCGACGTGGATGCCGGCGACTACACCGCGTTGCCGGCCGGAACGAATCTCGGCATGCTCTACTACCAGCATGCGGAGGACAACCGGATCATGTCGAACGGCACGCAGGTCTCAGGCGGCAAGCTGACGTCGGACATCGGCATCTTGCGTGGCGTCCATTTCATGAACATCGGCGAATTCATCGTCGACCCGCAGTTCCTGCTGCCGTTCGGCAACGTGCGCGGCAGCAGGAATCTCGAAGGACTCGGCAGTTCGGGCGGCACCGCCGACCTGATTCTTGCCGCGACCGTCTGGCTCGTGAACAATCCGGACAAGAAGACGTACTTCGGCATCACGCCGTTCCTGTATGTCCCGACCGGGAGCTATGACCACAATCGCGCGCTGAATCTCGGAGAGAACCGCTGGAAGGGCGCGCTTCAGGCCGGCTTCATCACACCGCTGGTCGGCAATCTGCTGCTCGACCTCGTCGCGGATGTGACGTTCTATGGCAACAATACGAACTACGGACCGGCCGGCTCGACGCTGCGGCAGGATCCGCTCTTTCAGGGCCAGGCGTGGCTGCGCTACAACGTCACGAGCATGTTCGACGTGCGCGCCGGCTTTTCGCAATCCTTCGGCGGCCGGACGACGATCGACGGCGTATCGCAGGACAACCGCACCAGCACCAACAAGTTCTCGGTGGGATTCGCATGGTTTCCCGCGCCGACGTGGCAGGTTCTCGGGACGTATGGGCAGGACATCTCGGTGCAGAACGGGCCCAAGGAAGCGGACCGCTTCAACCTGCGGCTGCTGAAGGTGTTCTGAGCGCACGTGCGTTCACGAATGGTTCGCATCGCGCGCGGCATCGCGCGCGGTGAAAAACAAAATGGAGGAAGACTTGAACACATCCCGTATTCGTACCGTCAAGTGTGAAACGGCATCGGCAGCCAACGCAGGTTCCCGGTCGCCGCGCGCGCGCCGCCTGGTGGCGCAACGCGCGGCCGCATCGGCGGCGCTGGCGCTCGCGATCCTGTCATCGCCGACGATGGCCGCGACGAGCGCGGCGCCGCGGCCGCAGCGCGCAACCGTGGCCAACGTCGACGAAGCGTCGGCGCGCGCGAATGAGGCGGACACGCGCGAATGGCCGCTGCATGGCCTCGATTTCGCCGGCACGCGCTACAGCAAGCTGGACCAGATCAACACGTCGAACGTTGCCGATCTCGGGCTCGCATGGTCGTACGAGCTGGATTCGACCCGCGGCGTGGAGGCGACGCCACTTGTCGTCGACGGCGTGATGTACACGACGGCGCCGTGGAGCGTTGTCCACGCGGTCGACGCCAGGACCGGCAAGGCGCTGTGGACGTACGATCCGAAAGTGCCGCGTCGCTACGGCGTTCGCGGCTGCTGCGACGTCGTTAACCGCGGCGTCGCGCTGTATCGTGGCAAGGTGTTCGTCGGCGCGTTCGACGGCCGGCTGATCGCGCTCGACGCGAAAACGGGCAAGGCACTCTGGTCGCAGGACACGATAAAGGGGCAGCGCGGCACCTATACGATCACGGGCGCGCCGATCGTCGTGAAGGGCAAGGTCATCATCGGCAATGGCGGCGGCGAATACGGCGGGCGCGGGTTCGTCACGGCCTACGACGTCGACTCCGGCAAGCGGGTCTGGCGCTGGTATGCGGTGCCGGGCGATCCGTCGAAGCCGTTCGAGGACGCGTCGATGAAGATGGCGGCGAGGACCTGGGATCCGAAGATGGGATCGGCGAACGGCGGCAACGTCTGGAACGCGATGAGCTACGACCCGGATCTGAACCTGCTGTATCTCGGCGTCGGCAACGGCAGCCCGTGGAGCGCCAGGATGCGCGATCCGAAGCTCGGGAACAACCTGTTCCTCGATTCGATCGTTGCGCTGAACCCCGATACCGGAAAATACGTCTGGCACTATCAGGAAACGCCGGGCGAGAATTCGGACTACGACGCAACTGCGAGCCTCGTCCTGGCTGACCTGAACATCGAAGGCAAGCTGCGCAAGGTGATCATGCAGGCCCCGAAGAACGGCTTCTTCTTCGTGGTTGACCGGACCAACGGCAAGTTCATTTCGGCGAAGAACTACGTCGATGTGAACTGGGCGACCGGATACGACGTGCAAGGACATCCGATCAAGACCCCGATGGCACAACCGAGCACCGCTCCGCTCGAGGTGGTGCCGAGCCCGTTCGGCGCACGCAATTGGCAGGAAATGGCGTACAGCCCGAAGACCGGCCTCGTCTACATGCCGGTGCAGAACGTGCCGGCGACACTGTCCGACAACCTGAACTGGGAGCGCGACTCGAAAAACAACAACGAGCCGATGTCCGGCACCGGGTGGAATACCGGTGAGCAGATCAACGCCGCACAGCCGAAGGGCAGCGCGTGGGGCCGCTTCATCGCGTGGGATCCGGTGAAGCAGAAGGAGGCCTGGAGGCAGGATTACGCGTCACCGTGGAACGGAGGTGCGGTCGTCACGGCGGGCAATCTGGTGTTCCACGGGACCGCCGATGCGCGGCTCGTTGCGTATGACGCGACGACCGGCAAGAAGAAGTGGGAGGCGCCGGTTGGTACGGGCGTCGTCGCGCCGCCAGTCACGTACTCGATCGACGGTAAGCAATACGTGTCGATCGCGGTCGGCTGGGGCGGAGTATATGGGCTGATGCTGCGCGGCAGTGACAAGCGGTCGCCTGGCCGGATCTACACGTTTGCGCTCGGCGCTAAGACGGCAATGCCCGAAACCGTGCCGTATGCGATGACGGACCTGCTGTCGGGCGTGAAATACAAGGAAGCGGACGTGAAGCCCGGGATGCAACTCTATGTCAACAACTGCGTGTTCTGTCACGGCGTGCCCGGTGTCGACAAGGGGGGCGCGATTCCGAACCTCGCGTATGTCGGCTCGGGGATGATCGAGAGTCTCGACAAGATCGTGTTCAACGGACCGTTCGTCGAGCGCGGGATGCCGGACTTCACCGGCAAGCTGACGAAAGACGACGTTACGAGGATCCAGGCGTTCATTCAGGGGACGGCGGACGCCGTTCGCCAGAGCAAGTGACGCAGCGATGATGCAGGAGGCTGGCGGCAGCGCGCACATGCGTCGACTGCCGCGCAGGTCTTGCGCGGCTGAACGGTGCGTTGTCGTCCGGCGTGTGCCGCCGCGCCTTTTTGCGTCGCATGTCTGCGAGCATGCGGTAGTTCGCCGCTCGACGGCGATGCAATCAGTTCGATGGATATCGGTCCGTGTCGCGGGCCGACCGAAACGACCAGGAGACATTTCATGACCACCGTCATGCCGGGTGCCCCGGCGTGCTTCATCCCGCGCGACGGCCTGTCGATCGTGCAGGGCCGCACCGACGTGCCGCTGTCCGACGCGACGCTCGCCGCGCTGCTGCGCGATACCGCGCAGCGCTTTCCGGACCGGCCGGCCGTCGTATTCCGCGAACAGGGCATCCGTTGGGACTGGCGCATGTTCGTGCACGAAGTCGACGTGCTCGCGGCCGGCCTCGCCGCGCTTGGGATCGTCAAGGGCGACCGCGTCGGCATCTGGTCGCCGAACCGTGTCGAATGGCTGCTGACCCAGTTCGCGACCGCGCGCATCGGCGCGATTCTCGTCAACATCAACCCCGCGTACCGGCTCGCGGAACTCGAATACGCGCTGAACAAGGTCGGCTGCAAGGCGGTGATTGCCGCCGAGCGCTTCAAGTCGTCCGGCTACGTCGAGATGCTGCAGGCGCTCGCGCCGGAACTTGCGCATTGCGCGCCCGGCGAGCTGCATGCGGCGCGGCTGCCGCACCTGCGGATCGTGATCCGGATGGGCGACGGCGACACGCCGGGCATGCTGCGCTATCCGGACGTCGTCGCGAACGGCCGCCGCGTGCTCGACACCGCAGCGCTCGACGCGGTCACCCACACGCTGAATGCGGACGAGCCAATCAACGTCCAGTTCACGAGCGGCACGACCGGCAGCCCGAAGGGCGCGACGCTCACGCATCGCAACGTCGTCAACAACGCGCGCTTCATCGCGATGGCGATGCGCTTCAGCGAGCAGGACGCGCTGTGCATCCCGGTGCCGCTGTATCACTGCTTCGGGATGGTGCTCGCGGTGCTCGCGTGCGTGTCGACGGGCGCCGCGATGGTGTTCCCCGGCGAGGCGTTCGATCCGGTCGCGACGCTCGCGGCGGTATCCGAAGAACGCTGCACCGCGCTGCACGGCGTGCCGACGATGTTCATCGCGGAGCTCGACCATCCGGACTTCGCGAACTACGACCTGTCGACGCTGCGCACGGGCATCATGGCCGGCTCGCCGTGCCCGATCGAGACGATGAAGCGCGTCGTGTCGCAGATGCATCTGTCGGAGATCACGATCGCGTACGGGATGACGGAGACGAGCCCCGTATCGTTCCAGAGCTCGACCGACGATCCGCTCGAGAAGCGCACGACGACGGTCGGCCGCATCCAGCCGCATCTCGACGTGAAGATCGTCGATCCGGACGGCCACATCGTGCCGGTCGGAGCGACAGGCGAGCTGTGCACGAAAGGCTATTCGGTGATGCGCGGCTACTGGGACGACGACGCGAAGACGCGCGAAACGATCGTCGACGGCTGGATGCACACGGGCGATCTCGCGACGCTCGATGCGGACGGCTACTGCAACATCGTCGGCCGGCTGAAGGACATGGTGATTCGCGGCGGCGAGAACATCTATCCGCGCGAGATCGAGGAATTTCTGTTCCGCCACCCGAAGGTGCAATCGGTGCAGGTGTTCGGCGTGCCGGACCCGAAATACGGCGAGGAAGTGTGCGCGTGGATCGTGCTGCGCGCAGGCGAGCAGATGACCGACGACGACGTGCGCGCGTTCTGCCAGGGGCAGATCGCGCACTACAAGATCCCGCGCTATATCCGCTTCGTCGACGAGTTGCCGATGACGGTCACCGGCAAGGTGCAGAAGTTCGTGATGCGCGAGCAGATGATCGACACGCTGAGGCTCAAAGCCGTCGATACCGCGTGAGCGGAACTTGAAGGCGGCGGCGCGAGTGCTGCCGCCGTTCCGGCCGCTGTCGGGGGCGATTCCGCGCCCGACACCATCGATTGGGGCATGGCGATCCCCAGTGTCGCCTGATCGCGCGATTCAACCTTCCATTTCTCCCTTTTCCCCGTTCCCGCCCGATTCCGCTGCCGGCTTGCCGCCGCGCGGTAAAATGCGCGCCGCCCTGCGTTGCAGGCCCGGACGCTGAGCCCGGCCGCGCGTTTCAGATCCATCAAAATGACTGTGAAAACAAGAACTGCGTCGCCCGTACGTCGGCGGCGCGCGTATGTCCGTGTCGGCGTCCGCGTTGGCGTCGGCGTCGGCATCACGCTATTCGCCGCGCATGCGAGCGCGGCACCGGGCGATGCGCCCGTCGCTGCGCCGGATGCCGCATCGGCGTCCGGCGACGGCACATTGCAGGCGATTACCGTGAACGGCGCGCGCGGCAATGCGTGGCGCGCGCGCACGGCGTCGGTCGCGGGCTTCGACGACGCGCCGCTGCAGGACACGCCCGCGTCGGTCAGCGTCGTGACCCGCGCACAACTCGACGACCAGCAGGCGAAGCGGCTCAGCGATGTCGTGAAGAACGACGCGTCGGTCAGCAACGCATATGCGCCGGTCGGCTATTTCGAAGGCTTCTCGATCCGCGGCTTCCCGGTCGATCTCGCGAGTGCGATCCAGATCGACGGGCTGACCGTGTCCGGCGAACAGAATGTGCCGCTCGAAAACAAGGAGCGCGTCGAGATCCTGAAGGGGCTCGCGGGGATCGACAGCGGCGTCGTCGCGCCTGGCGGCGTGATCAACTTCGTCACCAAACGCTCCGCGAACGTCGCGAGCGTGTCGACGGGCGTCGACAGCCGCGGCTCGACGTCCGCGGCGGTCGATCTCGGCCGGCGCTTCGGCCCGGACAACCAGTTCGGCATCCGGATCAACGCGGCGAAGGAGAACATGCATTCGTATATCGACGGGACGAATGGCCGCCGCACGTTCGGTTCGATCGCCGCCGACTGGGACATCAGCCCGCGTGCGAGCCTGCAGCTCAACGCGGAATTTCAGCAGTGGATCCAGCGTTCCGCGCCGGGATACCAGTTGCTTGGCGGCACCGTCGTGCCGTCCGTGAAGACGACGTCGAAGGCGCTCGGCACGCAGCCCTGGGCGAAGCCCGTGACGACCGACGCGCTGAACCTCAACGCGCGCTTCGACTACCAGTTCAACGACGACTGGAAGGCCTACGTGGCCGCGGGCCGCAGCCGCACGATGATCGACGACAACAGCGCGTTCGCATACGGCTGTTCGTATGCGCCGAGCTGCGCGGCCGGCGCGACGTCGCCGTTCTTCTTCGGCGCGAACGGCGACTTCGACGTATACGACTTCCGCAGCCCCGGCGAATACCGGCGCAACGACGACGTGCGTGCCGTGGCGACGGGCAAGTTCACGACGGGGCCCGTGCGGCACGAGTTGACGTTCGGCACGAGCGTGCAGCGGCGCGTCGTGCACATGGCCGATGCCGTGTACGACTACGTCGGCAGCGAGAATATCTACGGCCCGGACCAGACGTTCGCGCCGTCGCCGAACCAGCCGGGGCAGTCGTACCCGCGGCTCGACGCGTGGCAGTACTCGGTATTCGGCGTCGACCGGATCAGCTTCGGCGATCACTGGCAGGTGCTCGCGGGCGGCAAGGAAGTGCTGCTGCGCCAGCGGAGCTGGGACAGTCTCGACGGCCCGCAGGCCCGCACCGACAAGTCGGTGTTCCTGCCGCAGGTCGCGCTGGTCTACAAGCCGGTGAATGTGCTGTCGCTCTATGCGTCGTACAGCAAGGCGCTGTCGCTCGGCGACCAGGCGCCGGTGCGCGCGACGAATGCGTATGCGTTCCTGCCGCCGGTCGAATCGCATCAGGTCGAAGTCGGCGCGAAGTACGACTGGCTCGACCGGCTGAGCATCACGGCCGCGGTGTTCTCGATCAGCAAGCCGTTCCAGTTTGCGCAACCCGACGCGTCCGGCACGAGCTATACGTTCGTGCAGCGCGGCACGCAGCGGCACCAGGGCATCGAGCTCGGCGCGGCGGGGCGGGTCACGCAGCGCCTGTCGCTGACCGCGACGGTCGCGGCGATTCGTGCGCGCGCGTACGATTCGGGGTCGGCTGCTTACGAGGGGCACCAGATCATCAACGTGCCCGCGCTGCGTGCGTCGCTGTATGCGGACTATGCGGTGCCGGGCGTCGCGGGGCTCGACCTGCTCGGCGGCGTCGACTACAGCGCGAGCCGCAATGCGAACGAGGAGGGCACCGCGCGCGTGCCGGCCTGGTTCGTGTTCAATCTCGGCGCGCGCTATGCGACGAAGATCGGCGGACACCGCACGGTGCTGCGCGTGTCGGTCGACAATCTGTTCAACAAGTTCTACTGGCGCGATGCGGGCGAGCAGCAGGGCGACGCGTACCTGTTCCCCGGTGCGCCGCGCACCGCGCGCGTGTCGCTGACCTATGATTTCTGACCGGGTGCCGCGCTCCGGGCGCCGGCATCCGTGATCGCCGGACGGCCGCGGGTGGAGACGCGCCGTCCGGCCGACTATATTGGAGAGAACGATGTCCGCACTTGAAATCGCCGGCGTGATCGTCAGCGCGCTCGCGATCTGGCTGACCGCGAAGCGACGCATGCTGTGCTGGCCCGTCGGGCTCGCGTCGGTCGCGCTGTACGGCTGGATCTTCTTCGACGCGAAGCTGTATTCCGACATGCTGCTGCAGGGCGCGTTCGCGGTGCTGCAGGTGTATGGCTGGCGCCGCTGGCTCGCGCAGCGCACGCACGATGCCGAACGTGGCGACGCATCGCACGGCGCGGTCGTGCCGGTCACCGGGCTCAAGCCGGCGATGGTGGTGCCCGACCTGATCGCGGCGGTCGTCGGCAGTGCGCTGCTCGGCGGCATGATGGCGCGCTGGACCGATGCGGCGCTGCCGTTCGTCGATGCGTCGCTGACCGCATTCAGCCTCGTCGCGCAATACTGGACCGCGCGGCGCTACATCGCGTCGTGGGGGCTGTGGATCGTCGTCAACGTCGTGTATGTCGGGATGTTCGTGATCAAGGAGCTGTACCTGACCGCGGGCCTCTATGCGCTATTCATCGGGCTGGCCGTCGTCGGCTGGCGCGACTGGCGCAGGACGGCCGATGCGCTGCGCGTGCCCTCGCTCGCGTCGCGCGACGCCGGGCTCTGATTCGTTTCAGCAGAAGGAGCGTTGATGTCGTTTCCCCTCGAGCCGGCCGCGCCAGCGCCTGATGACGACGCCGGCCTGCACGATGTCGCGCCGCCGCAGTTCGGTGTCGACGGCGAGCAGGCGGAACGCGACTGGCCGCTGATGACGCGCGACGAAGTCGCGGCGGTGCTCGCGGGCATCGATGGCGCGGGACCGCCCGCGCAACTCGCGTGGCACAGCCCGCGGCCGTTCTCGGCGGCCGTGCTGGTGCGCACCGCGCGTGACCGCGCGCTGTTCGTGAAGCGCCATCACGCCAGCATCCGCGACGTCGCGGGCCTCGCGGAAGAGCATCGCTTCATCGCGCATCTGCGCGAGCGCGGCTGCCCGGTGCCCGACGTGCTCGCCGATCGCAACGGCGCGACCGCCGTCACACGCGGCGACTGTACCTACGAAGTGCATGCGGTCGCGCCGGGCGTCGACGCGTATCGCGGCGTGATGTCGTGGAAGCCGTTCACGCATGCGTCGCATGCGCATGCGGCCGGCCGCGCGCTGGCCTGCGTGCATCGTGCGTCGGCCGGTTTCGATGCGCCGGCGCGGCCCGTGCGGCTGCTGCTGTCGAGTTTCAGGGTGCTGTCGTCGGACGATCTGGCGGGTGCGCTCGAACGCTGGGTCGATGCGCAACCGCGGCTCGTGCGCGCGCTCGCGACGCGCGACTGGCGCGATGACGTCGCGGACGCGATCGGCCCGTACCATGCACGCCTCGCGCCGCTGCTGCCTGCGTTGCCGCCGCTGTGGACGCATGGCGACTGGCATGCGTCGAACCTGTTGTGGACCGATGCGGGGCCCGGCGCACAGGTCCAGACCGTGCTCGACTTCGGTTTGTCGGACCGCACCTGTGCGGTGATGGACCTTGCGCTCGCGATCGAGCGCAATGCGATCGACTGGATGGCGCCGGCCAATGCGCGCCGCGTCGAGTACGAGCAGATCGCCGCGTTGCTCGACGGCTACGAGTCGCTCGAACCGCTCGACGACGATGCGTATGCGGCATTGATCGCGCTGCTGCCGATCGTGCATACGGAGTTCGCGTTGTCCGAGGTCGCTTATTTCGACGGGATCGTCGGTTCGCCCGAGAACGTCGACGTCGCATACGACGGCTATCTGGTCGGGCACGCGCGCTGGTTCGGCGAGGCGGATGGCCGGCAGCTACTCGACTGGCTGGCGCGCCGACGAATCGAGCAGCTGCCGGCGCGGCCCTAGCATCAAACCTGCGCGAGCGCCTGATCGAGATCGGCGATCAGATCGTCGATATGCTCGATCCCGATCGACAGCCGCACCGTCTCTTCCTTCACGCCAGCCTTCGCGAGTTCCGCCGGCGACAGCTGGCGATGCGTCGTCGATGCCGGATGCGTCGCGAGCGACTTCGTGTCGCCGATGTTGACGAGCCGCGTGAACAGCTTCAGCGCGTCCTGGAACTTCGCGCCGCCCGCAAGGCCGCCGCGCACGCCAAACGTCAGCAGGCCCGGCGCGCGGCCGGACAGATAGCGCGCGACGAGCGGATGGTCCGGATGATCGGGCAGCCCCGCGTAATTCACCCATTCGACCTTTTCATGGCGCGCGAGATGCTGCGCGATCTTCAGCGCGTTGTCGCTGATGCGCTCGACGCGCAGCGCGAGCGTCTCGATCCCCTGCAGGATCTGGAACGCGTTGAACGGCGAGATCGCCGCGCCCATGTTGCGCAGCGGCACCACGCGCGCGCGGCCGATGTACGCGGCCGCGCCGAACGCTTCCGTGTAGACGACGCCGTGATAGCTGACGTCCGGCTCGTTGAGCCGCTTGAAGCGGTCCGCGTGCTCGGCCCACGGAAACTTGCCCGAATCGACGATCGCGCCGCCGAGGCTCGTGCCGTGCCCGCCGAGATATTTCGTCAACGAATGCACGACGATGTCGGCACCGTGCTCGAACGGCCGCAGCAGGTACGGCGACGGCACCGTGTTGTCGACGATCAGCGGAATCCCATGACGATGCGCGACGTCGGCAAGCGCGGCGATGTCGGTGACGTTGCCGAGCGGATTGCCGACCGATTCCGCGAAGATCGCTTTCGTGCGCGCGTCGATCAGCGGCTCGAACGACGCGGGGTCGCGCGGATCGGCGAAGCGCGTCGTGATCCCGTATTGCGGCAGCGTGTGGGCGAACAGGTTGTAGGTGCCGCCGTACAGCGTGCTCGCCGAGATGATGTTGTCACCGGCTTCGGCGATCGTCTGGATCGCGTAGGTGACGGCCGACTGGCCCGACGCGAGCGCCAATGCGCCGATGCCGCCCTCGAGCGCGGCAATGCGCTGCTCGAGCACGTCGGTCGTCGGGTTCATGATCCGCGTGTAGATGTTGCCCTGCACCTTCAGGTCGAACAGGTCGGCGCCATGCTGCGTGTCGTCGAACGCATAAGCAACCGTCTGGTAGATCGGTACCGCGACTGCGCGCGTCGTCGGGTCGGGCCGATAGCCGCCGTGGACGGCGAGGGTTTCGAGACGCCAGTTTGAATCAGCGCGGTCGGTCATGCTGTGCTCCGTGTGTTGTTGTGATGATCTCGGGGTACGGCCGTCCGGCGATTATAGAGATAGCCGCGCGAAGACTTTAGATCGATTGGTTGGTTGCTTATGGTTGCGTGCACCATAGAATGCGGTTTTCCACGGACGACGAGGGCGACATGGATCAGCAACAGTGGACGCGGGTGGACGAATATCTGACCGGGACGCTCGTGCCGTCCGATGATGCGCTCGATGCCGCGCTCGCGGCGAGCGACGCGGCAGGCTGGTGACGCTCGAGCTGGACCCCGAGCATGCGAAGGTCGCGACGCAGAACATTGCGCGGGCCGGGTTCGCTGACGTCGTGTCGGTCGTCGTCGGCAACGCGAAGGACGGCCTCGCGCATTTGATCGATTCGGGTGCCGAACCGTTCGACTTCGTCTTCATCGATGCGGACAAGGAGAACAATCCGGCTTACCTGGACGCGGCGCTGAAGCTGTCGCGGCCGGGCACCGTGATCGTCGTCGACAACGTCGTGCGGCGCGGCGGGGTGGCGGATCCGGACAACCATGATTCCGATGTTGTCGGCGTGCGCGAGGGATTTCGATTCATCGCCGCGGAGCCGCGTCTCGCGACAACGGCCGTGCAGACCGTCGGTTCGAAAGGGTGGGACGGGTTTTCGATTTCGGTTGTGGGGGAGTGAGCGGAGTCGCACGGATACGCGCGCTGGCATCGATGCCGGATGCCAGCGCGTCAGCGCTATAGTGACGGCGCTAACCCTTCACGCACACCACCTGACGCAGCGTGTGCACGACTTCGACGAGGCTGCGCTGGGCCGCCATCACCGCGTCGATGTCCTTGTAGGCCATCGGGATTTCGTCGACGACACCCGCGTCCTTCCGGCATTCGACGCCTTGCGTCGCCTTCACCTGGTCGTCGACCGTGAAGCGGCGCTTCGCCTCGGTCCGGCTCATCGCGCGTCCCGCGCCGTGGCTGCACGAACAGAAGCTCTCCGGATTGCCGAGCCCGCGCACGATGAAGCTCTTCGCGCCCATCGAGCCCGGAATGATCCCGAGCTGCCCCTTCTGCGCGGACACCGCGCCCTTGCGGGTCACGAGCACGTCCTCGCCGAAGTGGCGTTCCTTCTGCACGTAGTTGTGGTGGCAGTTCACCGCGTGCTCGTCGACGTCGAACGGCTTGCCGATCGCGCCGCGCGCGGCCTGGATCACCGCATCCATCATCACCAGCCGGTTGCGGCGCGCGTAGTCCTGCGCCCAGCCGACCGCCTCCACGTAGTCGTCGAAATGCCGGCTGCCCTCGTTGAAATACGCGAGGTTGCGATCCGGCAGGTTCGCGATGTGCTGCCGCATGTCGGCCTGCGCGAGCTCGATGAACAGGCTGCCGATCGCGTTGCCGACGCCGCGCGAACCGCTGTGCAGCATGAACCACACGGCGTCGTTCTCGTCGACACACACTTCGATGAAGTGGTTGCCGGTGCCGAGCGTGCCGAGGTGCACGTAGTGGTTCGTCTTCTCCAGCTTCGGATACTTGGCGACGATCCGCTGGAACCCCGGCAGCAGCGACTTCCACATCTCGTCGACCTGCTGCGGCGCGCGGTTGCCCCATGCGCCCGGATCACGCCGGCCCGGCGTGCGGCCGTGCGGCACCGCGCGTTCGATCGCGCTGCGCAGCCCCGCGAGCGAGTCCGGCAGGTCCGACGCCGTCAGCGTTGTGCGCGCGGCCATCATCCCGCAGCCGATGTCGACGCCGACCGCGGCCGGAATGATCGCGCCCTTCGTCGGAATCACGCTGCCGATCGTCGAGCCCTTGCCGAGGTGCACGTCTGGCATCACCGCGACGTGCCGGAAGATGAACGGCATCTGCGCGGTGTTGCGCAGCTGCACGCGTGCATCCTCTTCGACGGCGACGCCCTGGGTCCACATCTTCACCGGCTTGCCGTGCGCCAGTTCCATCACTTGATAATCCAGTCCACTCATTGCTTCACCTGCTTTCGTTATGGTTGGCGCGGCGCCCGTGCGCCGCGCCGCCGCGTTCATTGCGCGGCCTTGATGCTGACGAGCCCATTCAGCACCTGGTCGAGACCGCCGAACACCGAGATGCGGTCGATCCGTTCCGCGACGCGCTCGAGCGTTTCGAGCTCTTTCAGCCGCAGCGCGGTCGGATTCTCTTCCATCACCTTCGCGGTGTTCAGCAGCGAACGGGTTGCCGCGGTTTCCTCGCGGCGGCGGATCACGTTCGCCTGCGCGGCCTTCTCGGCCTCGACGACCTGCGCGAGGATCGTCTTCATGTCGCCCGGCAGCACGATATCCTTCACGCCGACGCTGCGCACGTCGACGCCCGACTCGGCCAGGCGCGCACGCACCTGCGCGATCACGACCTCGTCGATCGCCTGCTTGTCCTCGAGCAGCTCGTCCAGCGTGCGCGTGCCGACGGCGGCGCGCAGCGCGAACTGCAGCTCGCGGTACAGGTGCTCGACCGGCTTCTGCAACTGGCCGTACGCGCGCAGCACGTCCGCATAGCACCACGTCGCCGACAGATTCAGCCGCAGCGCGACCTTGTCGCGCGTCAGGATCTCCTGCCCGCCGACTTCGAGCGCCTGCAGCCGCAGGTCGACGAGCTCGACCGTCACGTCGCGGTTGAAGCGCCAGAATGCGGCGAGGCCGGCCTCCAGCAAACGCTCGATCTTGCCGTCGATCTTCAGCACACCGACATGGTAGGCCGGCACCTGCGCCAGCAGCACGCCGGTGAGCCCCGCGATGCCGCGCGCCCGCAGCGTCGTTTGCGCGAGCCGCTTCGTCAGCCCGGCCGGCAGCGCGCCGCCCTGCGCGAGATCGATCCGCTCGAAGCGGTGCTCGATCAGGCCGCGCCAGTACAGCCGGCGCGTGCCGGGCGCGAGGATCTCGACGAGCACGTCGTTCTCGTAGCGCAGGCCCGCTTCGTCGTCGGCGAGATCCATCGCGACGAAGTAGCGCGCGAGCACGTCCTGCGCGTCATGACGCAGGTAATCGGCGAGTGCGTCGTCGGCGAGCGGCGCGTCGAGACGCGCGGTCTGCACCGACAGGCGCTTGAACGGATCGAAGGCCCGGAACACGCCCGGTTCGAGCACTTTCACGAAATCGCCCTCGCTCAACAGCAGCGCGCGCTCGTTCTTTTTTACGACATGACGCATCCACATATTCTTGTCCTTTTCATTATGGTCCGCCGGCGGACATGCGTCGCGCGGATCGGGGCGCGACGCGAGCGGGCGGGCAGGGCGGACGCGCCGCACGGGTGCGCGCGGCGACGCGTGCAGCGTGGCGTCGTCGTGCGCGTTTGCGCGGGCCGTCCGGCCGCCCGGCCGTTCGCGCGGAGCCGCGACCGGTCCGACGCGCGGCGGGCCTCGCGGCCCGCGCCGGCGGGTACTGCTTTGCGTAACGAGACTGTCCTTGCGGACAGCGTTCGAGCGGGATTCGAACCCGCTACCGGTCGGTTTGTGGCCGACTGCTCTACCCGAATGAGCTATCGAACAGGTGGACGCCCCGGGAATCGAACCCGGACGAGGCGCTCCACGCGCGCCCAGTTGCCTTCGTCTGTCCATGGCGGCATGCGCGGCCGCGACGAACGGGGTTCGGCGGCGGCGCACCAGCAAGGCTTGCGAACCTTGGCTCGCGGGCCAGCGGGACATCCGGCGCTTTCTATTTAGCGAGGAGCGTGCCAGTGGCCCGTCCACGCGCCGAAAAATTTCTCAACCCATTGATATTGAACGGAAACGTTTATTCGAGGATGGGGTGCGGCCGGTCCGGCGCGTGTCGGTAAATGGCCAAATTCTGATACGATCGGATCATCGTTTATAAATCTGGATAAACATGCGCAAGACCGTCGCGATCGGCTTCCTCGGCATCGTGCTCGACCAGGGCGGCCGCGCGCCGCGCCGCTGGCGCAAGTGGCGGCCGACGATTTCTTTGTGCGAGCAGCCGGAGCTGCCGATCGACCGGCTCGAACTGCTGCACCCGCCGACCTACGAGCGCCTCGCGAACCGCGTGAAGGAGGATCTCGCGCAGGTGTCGCCGCACACCGACGTACGGCTCACGCCGATCGCGATTCACGATCCGTGGGATTTCGAGGAGGTCTACGCGACGCTGCACGACTATGCGCGTGCGTATCCGTTCGATCTCGACCGTGAGGATTACCTGATCCACATCACGACCGGCACGCACGTCGCGCAGATCTGCTGGTTCCTGCTCGCGGAGGCACGCTACCTGCCCGCGCGGCTCGTGCAGACCGGGCCGCCGCAACGGACCGACGAGGGGCCGAGCGGGCCCGGCACGGTGTCGGTGATCGATCTCGACCTGTCGCGCTACAACCGGATCGCGCAGCGCTTCACGCGCGAGCGCGACGAGACGGTGTCGTTCCTGAAGGCGGGCATCGCGACGCGCAACGCGCGCTTCAATGCGCTGATCGTGCAGCTCGAACGCGTGGCCGTGCGCTCGCGCGCGCCGATGCTGCTCGTCGGGCCGACCGGCGCCGGCAAGTCGTTCCTCGCGAAGCGCGTGTACGAGCTGAAGCGCGGCCGTCATCGGCTGGCCGGGCCGTTCATCGAGATCAACTGCGCGACGCTGCGTGGCGATGCGGCGATGTCGACGCTGTTCGGCCACGTGAAGGGCGCGTTCACCGGCGCGCAGAGCGCGCGCGCGGGCCTGCTGCGCGCGGCGGACGGCGGGCTGCTGTTTCTCGACGAGATCGGCGAGCTCGGGCTCGACGAGCAGGCGATGCTGCTGAAGGCGATCGAGGAGAAGCGGTTCCTGCCGGTCGGCGCGGACGTCGAGGCGGCGAGCGACTTCGAACTGATCGCGGGCACGCACCGCGACCTGCGGCAGATGGTGGCGGCCGGCACGTTCCGCGAGGACTTGTATGCGCGGATCAACCTGTGGACCTATGAATTGCCGGGGCTCGCCGAGCGGCGCGAGGACATCGAGCCGAACCTCGATTTCGAACTCGACCGCTTCGGCCGCGAGCAGGGTGAACAGGTGCGGTTCAACGTCGAAGCGAGGCGGCGCTACCTCGCGTTCGCGGCGTCGCCACGTGCGGCCTGGGCCGGCAATTTCCGCGAGCTGTCGGCATCGGTCACGCGGATGGCGACGCTCGCCGATGCGGGGCGCATCACCGACGCGATCGCCGAACAAGAAGTCGGGCGGCTCGCGCGCACCTGGTCCGCAGCGGACAATGCGAGCACGTCAGGCGAGCTCGTCGATGCGGCGCTGGGCATGCGTGCGGCGGAACTCGACCTGTTCGACCGCGTGCAGCTCGAGCGCGTGCTGGATGTGTGCCGCGTGTCGGCGAGCTTGTCGGAGGCGGGGCGCACGCTGTTCGCGGTGTCGAGGCAGGGCAAGAAGCAGCCGAACGATGCGGACCGGCTGCGCAAGTATCTCGCGCGGTTCGGGCTGGACTGGGACGGGGTGCGGCAGGTGCTGGACGGCATGCGGTAAGCGACATCGCGTCGAGCCTTTCGGCATGCGAATCGTCGATCGTGTCCATCCGCTCGATAGGGATGTGCAAGCGCGCGATATGCTCCGCGCGCACTGCTTCGGCGTTTACCGCTGCTGCGTGGCGACCTTCAGCCCGAGCGAAATGAAGATCGTGCCGACGATCTTTCCTTGCCAGCGCGTGAGCCACGACAGGCGCTTCACGAGGCGGCCGAGCGGGCGTATCGACAGCGCGATCAGCGTCGTATAGAGCGAACTGAGCACGACGAAGATCAGCCCGAGCACCGCGAACTGCACGAATGTCGAGCCGCGTTCGGGGTGCACGAACTGCGGCATGAACGCGAGGAAGAACAGCGCGGTCTTCGGATTCAGCACTTCGGCGGGGATTGCCTGCAGATAGGCCATGAGCGGCGTGACGGGCGATACCTTCGGCAGCGACGGATCGCCCGGCCTGTCGAGCAGCGCGCGCACGCCGAGATAGATCAGGTAGGCGGCGCCGATCAGCTTGACGACGTTGAACGCGAGCGCCGACGTCATCAGCAGCGCGGACAGCCCGACGGCCGCGAACAGCGTATGGATGAAATCGCCGCTCGCGATGCCGAGGCCGGTCAGGATGCCGGTCTTGCGGCCGGCCTGCACGGTGCGGCTCAGCACGAGCAGCACGGCGGGGCCGGGGATCAGGAACAGGCCCAGCACGACAGCGATGAAGGTGGTCAACGTGGTCAGGTCGAACATGGCGGCTCCGTGGACGCGATGACGCGAACGCCTGATTGTATGCCGAACGATCCGCGGCTGCCGGAGCCTGGCCCTGACCTTGACCCGCTTGGCGGCCCACCGCCGCCTACGCCTGCGGCGACCGTCCGAGCTCCACCGCGAGAAAATCGACGAACGCGCGAATCCGCGCGGACATCTGATGCCGCTGCGCATAGACCGCGTAGATATCCGCGCTCGGCGTCTCGTGGTCGGGCAGCACGACGACGAGACGGCCGTCGGCCAGGTACTCGTTGATGTCCCATTCCGCGCGCATCAGGATGCCGTGCCCGTCGAGTGCCCACTTGACGGCGATCTCGCCGTCGTTGGTGGTCAGGTTGCCGTTGATGCGCACGGCTTCGGTCCTGCGCGCGGCGCCGCGGCCGCTCGTCAGCCGCCAGATGCCGTACCCTTCGTCGCCCTGGCGGATGCCGATGCAGTTGTGATGCGTCAGGTCGTGCGGCGTCGCCGGCATCCCGTGCTTCGCGAGGTACGCGGGCGCCGCGCACAGCAGCCGGCGGTTCGCCGCGAGCCGCCGCGCGACGACCCGCGTGTCGGGCGGCTCGCCGAAGCGGATGCAGACGTCGAATGCATCGTCGGTGAGTGGCGGCGGCATTACCGACAGCTGCAATTGCACCGCGACTTCCGGATAGCGTGCGACGAAGCGGGAGATCGCGGGGCCGACGTGGCTGCGCCCGAAGCCGAGCGTCGCGTTCACGCGCAGCAGCCCTTTCGGGTTCTGCTTCGCGCTGCCGAGCAGCTCGCCGAGCTCGTCCACCTGGTCGAGGATCCGGCGCGCGTATTCCAGATACACCTCGCCCTCGGGCGTCAGCATCATCCGCCGCGTCGTGCGGTTCACGAGCGTCACGCCCGCGCGCTGCTCCATCAGCGTGAGCCGCTTGCTGACGGCCGCCGCGGTGAGTCCGAGCTCGCGCGCGGCGGCGCTCAGGCTGCCCGACGCGGCGAGCGTCGAGAAGAAGCCGAGATCGGCCGGCTGGACCGTATCCACCATCGGTTCACTTGTGAATTCAGGTTAAAGATGCTTTGAGTTTAGCACCGGTTGTGGCGCTGCAAGTTGAGTAAAGTGCGTTCACGATCACGCTCATTCCAGGATGGACACATGAAGACGTACCGCATCGCAACGATACCCGGCGACGGCATTGGCAAGGAGGTCGTGCCGGCCGGACGGCAGGTGCTGGAAGCGCTCGCGCGCGGCAGCCGGAATTTCGCGTTCGAGTTCGAGAATTTCGACTGGGGCGCCGACTACTACCGCGAGCACGGCGCGATGATGCCCGCCGACGGCCTCGATGCGCTGCGCGGCAAGGACGCGATCCTGTTCGGCTCGGCCGGCGATCCGAACGTGCCCGACCACGTCACGCTGTGGGGTCTGCGCCTGAAGATCTGCCAGGGCCTCGACCAGTACGCGAACGTGCGCCCGACGCGCATCCTGCCCGGCATTGACGCGCCGCTGAAGCGCTGCAAGCCGGCGGATCTCGACTGGGTGATCGTCCGCGAGAACTCGGAAGGCGAGTATTCGGGCGTTGGCGGCCGCGTGCACCAGGGCCATCCGCTGGAGGCCGCGACCGATGTGTCGATCCTCACGCGCGCCGGCGTCGAACGCATCATGCGCTTCGCGTTCCGGCTTGCGCAGTCGCGGCCGCGCAAGCTGCTGACGGTGATCACGAAGAGCAACGCGCAGCGTCACGCGATGGTGATGTGGGACGAGATCGCGAAAGAGGTCGCGCAGGAATTCCCCGACGTGAAGTGGGACAAGGAACTCGTCGACGCGGCCACCGCGCGGATGGTCAACCGTCCTGCAACGCTCGACACGATCGTCGCGACGAACCTGCACGCGGACATCCTGAGCGATCTCGCGGCCGCGCTCGCGGGCAGCCTCGGCATCGCGCCGACCGGCAACATCGATCCGGAGCGCCGCTATCCGTCGATGTTCGAGCCGATCCACGGTTCTGCGTTCGACATCATGGGCCAGGGGCTCGCGAATCCGATCGGCACGTTCTGGTCGGTCGTGATGCTGCTCGAGCATCTCGGCGAAACGGAAGCGGCCGCGCGCGTGATGCACGCGATCGAAGCCGTCACGGCCGATCCGTTGCTGCACACGCGCGATCTCGGCGGCAGTGCAACGACCGCGCAGGTGACGGCGGCGGTGTGCGAGCGCGTCGCGAACGCGGTGGTAGCGGCCTGACGGATCGGTTTGCAGTGCGAAGCGTCGAGCGTTTCGATGCATCGATCGCAGCACTTGAAGACAGAGCACAGCTCGACCTCGAAGGAGGAGACACATGCAGGCCAACCTGGAATCCCGCGTTGCGCGGAAACTGATGTCGCGCATCATTCCGTTCGTGATGCTGCTGTACTTCGTCAGCTTTCTCGACCGGGTGAACGTCGGCTTCGCCGCAATGACGATGAACCACGCGATCGGCCTGTCGCCGACCGCGTTCGGGCTCGGTGGCGGATTGTTCTTCGTCGGCTACTTCCTGTTCGAAGTGCCGTCCAACCTGATCCTGCATCGCGTCGGCGCGCGGATCTGGATCGCGCGCGTGATGATCACGTGGGGCCTCGTGTCGGCCGTGTCCGCGTTCGCGGCCGGCCCGACGAGCTTCTACGTGCTGCGCTTCCTGCTCGGCGTCGCCGAGGCGGGCTTCTTTCCCGGCATCATCCTGTACCTGAGCCTGTGGTTCCCCGCGAAGCAGCGCGCGGTGGCCGCTGCGTGGTTCATGGCGGCCGCGCCGATCTCGACCGCGATCGGTTCGCCGCTGTCGGGCGCGATCATGCAGCTGCCGCCGATGTTCGGGCTCGCGGACTGGCAGATGCTGTACATCCTCCAGGCGCTGCCGGCGATCGTGCTCGGTTTCGTCGTGCTGAAGCGCCTGACCGATGCGCCGTCGCAAGCGGCATGGCTGCAGCCGGACGAGCGCGACTGGCTGATCGCGAAACTGAAGGCCGAAGCCGATGTGCGTCACGCGCATGCGGGGCACACAGCGGGCGCGTGGCAGGCGCTGCGCGACCCGCGCGTGCTGGCGCTCGCGCTGATCTACTTCGGCACGTCGGCGGGGCTGTACACGCTCGGCCTGTGGGCGCCGCTGATGGTCCGGCAGTTCGGCTTCAGCGCGTTGCAGACGGGCTTGCTCACCGGGATTCCGAGCGTCGCGGCTGTTGTCGCGATGATCGTCTGGGCGCGGCACTCGGATCGCACCGGCGAGCGCACGTGGCACGTCGTGATTCCGTGCGTGCTCGCGTGCGTCGGCTTCATCTTCGCGGGGCAGGCGAGCACCGCGCTGCTGACCGTGCTCGCGCTCGTCGTCGTCAACATCGGCATCAGCGCGGCGAAGGCGCCGCTGTGGGCGATGCCGAGCATGTTCCTGTCGGGGGCCGGCGCGGCCGCGGGGATCGCGATGATCAACTCGATCGGCAACCTCGGCGGGTTCGTCGGGCCGTTCGCGATCGGCTGGCTGAAGAACGTGACGGGCGGGTATGCGGCCGGGCTGTACGTCGTCGCGGGGACGCTCGCGCTGTCGGCAGTCGTGACGCTGCTGCTGAGCCGCAAGGCGTCGCAGCAGGAGATCGTGTCGGGGGTGCGGCATCATCAGTGATGCCGCCGCGCCCGCCCGCTTCGGCCTCGTCACTCGCCTACGACCCCCACACCTGCATCTCGTCGAGCGAGTAGCCCCACGGCGTCGCGCGCTTCGTGCCGTACATCCGCACGTAGCGGCCGCGGCCGTTGAGGTTCGGCAGCGTGACGTGGCCCCAGGCGACGC
>NZ_QTQP01000025.1 GCF_003854275.1 Burkholderia sp. Bp8963 | reverse complement strand
CGTTCCTGACGACGAAGGCCGCGCTCAAGCACATGTACAAGGACGATCGCGGCGGTGTCGTGATCTACATGGGCTCGGTGCACTCGCACGAAGCGTCGCCGCTGAAGTCGGCCTACGTGACCGCGAAGCACGGGCTGCTCGGCCTCGCGCGCGTGCTGGCGAAGGAGGGCGCGAAGCACAACGTGCGTTCGCACGTGGTGTGTCCGGGCTTCGTGCGCACGCCGCTCGTCGACAAGCAGATTCCGGAACAGGCGAAGGAGCTCGGCATCAGCGAAGAGGAAGTGGTAAAGAAGGTGATGCTCGGCAACACGGTCGACGGCGTGTTCACGACGGTGCAGGACGTCGCGCAGACGGTGCTGTTCCTGTCGGCGTTCCCGAGCGCCGCGCTGACCGGCCAGTCGTTCGTCGTCAGCCACGGCTGGTTCATGCAATGAAGCCGCACGCCCGCACCGAAAAGCAGGCCGTCGATGCGGCGGACCTGCATCACGAGGCCGGCGCGCCGGCCCCCGCGCGCACGCTGCCCTACGAGACGATCGCGCTCGTGCTGCAGGGTGGCGGCGCGCTCGGCGCGTATCAGGCCGGCGTGTTCGAAGGCTTGCACGAGGCGGGCATCCCGCTCGACTGGATCGCGGGCATCTCGATCGGCGCGCTCAACACCGCGCTGATCGCCGGCAACGCGCCCGAGCATCGCGTCGAGCGGCTGCGCCAGTTCTGGGAAACGATCTGCCAGCCGGCATTCTTTCCTGCGATACCGGCCGCGTTCGAATTTGCGCTGTTCAACAGCATCGACCAGATCCGCACGTTCTTCACCGCGTCGCAGGCCGCCAGCGCGATGATGCAGGGCCAGCAGGGCTTCTTCGCGCCGCGCTTCCCGCCGCCGCTGCCGGGCATCTCCGATCATCCGGAGAAGGTCAGCTGGTACGACACGTCCGCGCTGCGCGCGACACTGCTGAAGCTGTGCGATTTCGACCGGATCAACTCGGGCGAGACGCGCGTGTCGGTCGGCGCGGTCAACGTCGGCACCGGCAACTTCGTGTACTTCGACAACACGCACACGCGCCTTGAGCCGGAGCACTTCATGGCGTCGGGCGCGCTGCCGCCCGCGTTCCCGCCGGTCGAAATCGAAGGCGAGTACTACTGGGATGGCGGCGTCGTGTCGAACACGCCGCTGATGGAAGTGCTGCGCGCGCGTCCGCGCCGCGACACGCTCGCGTTCCAGGTCGACCTGTGGAGCGCGCGCGGGCCGCTGCCGCGCACGATGGCTGACGTTGCCGAGCGCACGAAGGATGTCCAGTATTCGAGCCGCACGCGTTTCGTCACCGACACGCTGCAGCGCGAACAGCGATATCGCAACATCCTGCGGCAGGTGCTCGACCAGGTGCCGGAAGAGCAGCGCAAGACCGACCCGTGGTGCATCGAGGCGGATGCGATGTCGTGCGGCAAGAAGTACAACATCCAGCACCTGATCTACCAGCAGAAGGCCTACGAGCATCACTACAAGGACTATCAGTTCGGTCTGTCGACGATGCGCGACCACTGGTCCGCAGGTCTGTCGGACATCCGCAAGACGCTCGCCGTCAAGGACGGCCTCGCGTTGCCCACGAACGACTCGGGCTTCGTGACGCACGACATCCACCGCAAGCGGTGACGTCGTGCAAGACGGCCCGGCGCGATGCCTGCGCCGGTCCGTTCCTTTTCTGATTCCGACATGCCGATATTCATTGCCCTGTTCGCGCTCATCGCTCTCGTGTGGGGCGCGATTCATACGTTTCACGTCATCGCCGCCCAGTTCGGCCAGCCGGTCGCCGTGACCGCCGCGGCAGTCGCCGCCGCGCTGCTGATCGCGCTCGTTGCCTGGTGGATCAAGCGCCGCCGCGACATCGCGCCGAACACGAAGGAAGAAGGCTGGACCCACGTCGTGCATCGCGCGTGGGGCGAGCTGCGCGTGTCCGCGACGCAAGGGCTGCTGTGGCTGTCGCACGATGGCGACGACGGCCGCTATACGCTGTCGCAACTCGACGGCTGCCAGGCCGCGCCGATCGGTGGGCGCTGGCATCTCGTCGTGCGTGTCCGCGATGCGTCGCGCAGCGAATGGAAGCTGCCGATGACGGACAAGAACGACGCGCTGCGCTGGGCGCGCGTGCTGATGCTGGCGAGGGATCAGCGGCTGTGAGGCGACGCGCGCAGCGCGCACTCCGCCAGCACCCTCAACTCCCGCAGCATCCCGCGCACATAGGCAATCTGGTTGATCGCCCAACGCTCCTCCCCGTCCATCATCTGTTCGACGGTATAACCCGCGGGTAGCGGCGTATCGCTCATCGCGCGGTACGGAATGAACGGGTCCGGCTCTTCGTCGATCAGCCGGAATGCCGGCGCGGGATAGTGGTTTTCCTGCTCAAGGGCGAAGGCGATCACTTGCGGCGCGTCCTCCCCCAGCATCAACAGTTCGAACAGCATCCGCGCGCCGGGCAGCGCATCGTCGGCACTGCCTTGCAGCACGCCGTAATGGCCGAATCCTCGCGCTTCCGGCACGATGCGCACGCCCTTCATGTGGACCTGACGGATGTGCGGTGCCAACGTCCGCAACGCCTGCAGCGGCGCTTCACCGGCGTTGATCATGTTGCCGAAGTCGAACAGCGCATTGACGCGCGGGTGATCGACGCGACGCAGCAGCGCCGCGATCTCCGCGCTCTTGAGTTCTTCGTGCTGTTCGAAATCGACGTGCAAATCACAGCGGTCCGCCAGTTGCGCGATGTAGCGCAGATCGGCCTCGATCCGGTCCATGACGGCAGACAGCCGGCCCTCGTAGCGTGCGTAGACCCGCAGGTTGCGCACCGCCATGACCTGAGCGATCCGTGCCGCTTCATCGACGTCGACGCGCGCCGTGCTGCTGATCTCCAGGTGGACCGCCAAGCCGAGCGTCTCGGCACGGCGCGCGACTATGCGCAATTCGTCATCGCTCATCCGGCTCAGGCTGCGCGCTTCCCCGTCCAGCAGATGAATGCATACGCCGTCGAGTTCGTGGCGCCACGCAAAATCGAGCAGGTCGATCGGCCGATAGCGTCCGTGCGTCAGGTTGGTCAGCAATGGATACGCGTGGCCGAACAGCCGCACGCTGTCGAGCCGCTGCAGCAGTCTCGCGGCCAGGTCCCACGTGAGACCGCGAACAGGCCAACGAGATGGCTCTTGCACGTTGTGGCTCAACAGCGCGTCGAACCGGTTCTGAATCGCTTGCATGGAATGAGGCATGTGATTGCTCGATGACGTGGCGCGTTCGGGGCGCTCATGCCGCATCTTCTACGCCCAATGGTTGTTCCGCCTGACTGTCGACCGAAATGCGCACCGCGTCGTGGCGCCAGTATTCGTGGTCGCAGTCGACGAGCATGCCATGCTGGTCGTAATTGACCCTCGCGATCATCAGGATCGGGCTGCCCGGCGTGACGTTCAAGTGCTGCGCGACCTCGCCGCGCGCGGCCGATGGATAGATCTCGAAGCGCGAACGGGAAAAATGCAGGTCGTAGTGCCGCATGTAGGTCAGCGTCAGCGATTTCGACAGGTCGCGCTCCAGGATGTTGGGGAAACGCTCCGGCTTCAGGAAATGCTCGACATACGACACCGCCCGGCCGTCGAGGTAGCGCAGGCGGCAGATCTGGTATAGGCGAGTCAGCGGCGCCAATTCCATTTCCCTGCACAGCACCGGGCTCGCGACCACCTGGCTGGTCGCAACCACGCGGGTTTCCACCTCGCGCTTCTGCAGCGTGACCATCCGCTGGAAATAGGTGCGATAGAGCGGGTTGTAGTTCAGCCGCGGGTAAGCCACGAACCAGCCGCGCCGCTCCTCGCGATAGATCAGTCCTTCCGCCTCGAGAGCCAGCAGCGCATCCTTCAGCGTGATTCGGGTGGTGTCGAACAGCTCGCACAGCTCGCGCTCGGACGGCAACTTCATGCCGGGCGTGAGCAGGCCGCTGTCGATCTGGCCGGCCAGCGCCTGGCGGATCTGCGTGATCTGGGTAGGAGGACGATCGCTCATCTCAGGACTAGTCCAATTGTCGTTCTTCGAGACCAGTCTTTTTGCCAAAGCATGATGACGGCCGTGTGACATCCGCGAAATCGCGCAAATTTACCGCATAAAGACCGATGAAATACTCGATCTTCCGGACTCCAAACCGGAGCGCGACCGCCCGGACGCAAAACTGACACATTCGGCCTCTACTATTCGCGCTGTTTTTTTGACTAGTCCAGAGGATGATTACCGTGCGAACCCTGATTGCCGGCTGCATGGCTGGCGCCTTGACACTGACCGTCGCTACCGCGTTTGCGCAGAACACCGACAACCTGATCGTCGCCGCGAAGAAGGAAGGTGCGGTCAACAGCCTCGGCATGCCTGCCGACTGGGCCAACTGGCAGGACACGTGGGCGCAACTGACCCAGAAATACGGCCTGAAGCACCAGGACACCGACCTGAGCTCGGCCGAGGAAATCGCCAAGTTTGAAACCGAGAAGAACAACGCGAGCGGCGACATCGGCGACGTCGGCTATACCTTTGCGCCGGTGGCGGTGCAAAAGGGCGTCACGCAGCCGTACAAGCCGACGACGTGGAATCAGATCCCCGCGTGGGCGAAAGACAAGGACGGCCAATGGCTGGTGTCGTATACCGGCACCATTGCGTTCATCGTCAACAACAAGCTCGTGAAGAACCCGCCGAAGACCTGGGCCGACCTGCTCAAGGGCAAGTACAAGGTCGCGCTCGGTGACGTGAGCACCTCCGCGCGCGCGAGCAGCGCGGTGCTCGCCGCCGCATATGCGCTGGGCGGCAACGAGAAGAACCTGAAACCGGCGCTCGACCTGTTCGCGCAACTGGCGAAGCAGGGCCGCCTGACGCTGAACGACCCGAACATCGCGAACCTGGAAAAGGGCGAAGTGGAAGTCGGCATCCAGTGGGACTTCAATGCGCTCGCCTACCGCGACAAGATCGATCGTTCGCGCTTCGACGTGTCGATTCCGCAGGACGGTTCGCTAACCTACGGTTACTCGACGATCATCAACAAGTACGCGAAGCACCCGAACGCAGCGATGCTCGCGCGTGAGTACATCCTGAGCGATGCCGGCCAGGTCAACCTGGCGCGTGGCTATGCGCGTCCGATCCGCGCGGAAGTCAGGATTCCGCAGGATATCGCCGCCAAGCTGCTGCCGGCTGCGCAATACCGCGTCGCGAGGCCGATCGGCGATATCGCCGCCTGGGAAAACACGCAGAAGCAGCTGCCGCGCCAGTGGCAGGAGCAGGTGATCGTCAACATGCAATAAGCACGCGCCGCATGTCAGGGGGCGTCGCTGCCCGACGGCGACGCCGCCCCGACGCGGCAGACGGCCCGCTCGCCTCGGCGTTCGTGTGGCCTCTCGACACCACCGATCCAATGAAAACTTCCCTCTCTTCGCCGCTAACGATGCGCGTCGGCGCCCCGCCTGCCCGTTCACGTCGCCTGCGCTACTGGCGCTCGGCACTCCTGCTCATGCCGACGCTCGCGCTGCTGGGCCTGTTCTGCGTCGCGCCGATGGGCTGGGTGCTCGCGCACAGCGTGACGGGCGAGCATGGCCTGTCGCTCGAGCATTTCCGGGCCATTCTGGGCTCACCGTTCTACCGCCAGGCGTTCGACAACAGCCTGCGCCTCTCGCTCCATTCGAGCGTCATTGCGCTGCTGATCACACTGCTCGGCGCCGTGTCGCTGCGCCGCGTCGACAGCCGGCTGAGAAACGTGGTGATCGCGCTCACCAATATGACGAGCAACCTGTCCGGCGTGCCGCTGGCGTTCGCGTTCATCATCCTGATCGGCACCAACGGCGCGCTCACGCTTCTATTGCGCGAGTGGGGCTTGCTGCAGGACTTTCATCTGTATTCGCGCAACGGACTGATCCTGCTTTACACGTATTTCCAGTTGCCGCTCGGCTTGCTCCTCCTGTATCCGGCGCTCGATGCGCTCGACGATCAGTGGCAGGAGGCCGCCGCGCTGCTCGGTGCAACGCGCTGGGCGTACTGGCGGCACATCGCGCTGCCGGTGCTCGCGCCGGCGTTGCTGGGCACCTTCATCCTGCTGCTAGCCAATGCAATGGGCGCATATGCGACCGCCTTTGCGCTGACCTCGGGCAACGTCAACCTCGTGACCGTGCGCATTGCGAGCCTCGTGTCCGGCAACCTCGATCTGCAGCCGGACCTGGCCGCCGCGCTGTCGGTGCTGCTCGTTGCGTTGCTCGCGCTCATCGCCGCCGTCAACCAATGGCTATTGAAGAGGAGCTACCATGCGCGCTGATCGCCTCCATCGCTGTGTCGTTGCGCTGCTGAGCCTCCTGCTCACGTTGCCGATCCTGGCGACACTGCTCTACTCGCTGTCGACGCGATGGGAAGCGTCGATCCTGCCCGAAGGACTGACGCTCGACTGGCACCTGCAGCTCTGGCACGACGCGAGATTCCTGACTGCGTTTGCCCATTCGTTGCTGATTTGCGCGGGCACGCTGTTGCTCGCCACGCTCGTGATCGTGCCCGCGGCATTCGTCGTGTTCTACCGCTTCCCGCGCGCCGACCGCTGGATGAACGTGCTGATCCTGACGCCGTTCTCGATGCCGCCGGTCGTCGCGTCGGTCGGTCTGCTGCAGCTGTTCGCCGACGGATCGGTGCAGATCGTCGGCACGCCGTGGATCCTGATCGGCAGCTACTTCACGATCGCGTTGCCTTTCATGTACCGCGCACTCGCCGACAGCCTGCGCGGACTCGATGTCGCCGGCCTGATGGACGCCGCCTGCCTGCTCGGCGCGAGCACGCCGCGCGCGTTCATGCAGGTGATTCTGCCGAATCTGCGCAAAGCGCTGATGGCGTCGCTGTTCCTGTCGTTCTCGCTTCTGTTCGGCGAATTCGTGTTCGCCAACATGCTGGTCGGTGCACGCTACGAAACGCTGCAGGTCTATCTGTACAGCCTGAATGCGCGCAGTGGCCACTTCACCAGCGCGCTGGTGATGAATTACTTCCTGTGCACACTCGTGTTGACCTGGCTGGCCAATCGGCTCGGCCGCTCAAACAACAAATAGGTTTCCTTATGGATTTTGTGGAAATTGACGGTCTGACCAAGCGCTATGGCGCGACAACCGTATTCGAGGACATCCGGCTCGGTCTCCGGCAAGGCGAATTCGTCACGCTGCTCGGGCCGAGCGGCTGCGGCAAATCCACGCTGCTGCGCTGTCTGGCAGGCCTGACCGACGCGGACGCCGGCTGCATCCGCGTCGACGGCCAGGACATCACGGCACTGGCGCCGCAACGGCGCGGCATCGGGATGGTGTTCCAGAGCTACGCGCTGTTTCCGAATATGACAGTCGCGGAGAACATCGCGTTCGGTCTCAAGATGCGCAAGCGCCCGGCCGACGAAACCGCGCGGCGCGTGGCCGATGCGATCCGGCTCGTCGAACTGGGCGGCATGGAGGCCCGCTATCCGCACGAGCTGTCCGGGGGACAGCGCCAACGTGTGGCACTTGCGCGCGCGCTCGTGGTGGAGCCGCGCATCCTGCTGCTCGACGAGCCGCTTTCGGCGCTCGACGCGCGCATCCGCCGCAACCTGCGCGAACAGATCCGCGACATTCAGCAGCGGCTGGGCCTGACCACGGTATTCGTCACGCACGATCAGGAAGAAGCGCTCACGCTATCGGACCGCATCTTCGTGATGAACCACGGACGCATCGTGCAGGAAGGCACGGCCGAGACCGTCTATACGCGTCCTGCCAACGCGTTCGTCGCTCGCTTCATGGGCAGCTACAACCTGTTGTCGCCGTCTGAAGCGGCCCGGCTGCTCGGGATCGAACTGACCGGCCATCTCGCGATCCGGCCGGAATCGATCCACCTTTGCGAGCCGGATGCACGCCATCCCGCCCATCCGGACGCGCCGTTGCCGGCGGTCATCCGCAGCCATCAACTGCTCGGCAACATCATCCGCTACCAGGTCGAGGCCGACGGCGTCAGCTTGCAGGTCGACCACCTGAACCGCGGCGTCGACGATCTGCTGCCGGCCGGACGTGCGGTCGCGCTGTCGATCGACCGCCAGCAAGTTCGCGAGGTGCATTAAATGGCGCTCGCGATCTTCGACATGGACGACACGCTGGTCGACGGCGACAGTTCGCATCTCTGGCTGCGTTTCCAGGTCGAGCACGGCCTGGCGCCGGCCGACATGCTGCCGCGCGAAGCCGAACTGCTGCGTGCTTACTATGCTGGCACACTGGCAATGGAAGACTATATGGATTACACGCTGACGCCGCTGCGCGGCCTCACGCGTGACGACGTCGAACCGTGGGTCGACCGCTTCATCGAGGCTGTGATCGTGCCGCGCGTCTTCCCGCTCGCGCTGCGTCAGCTCGCACACCATCGCGCGCGCGGCGACCGCGTGCTGGTCATTTCGGCGTCGGGCGAGCATCTGGTCGCGCCGATCGCGCGGCGGCTGGGCGTGGCCGACACCATCGGCATCGAACTGGAGGTGGCGGATGGCGTCTATAGCGGCCGGACCCGCGGCGTGCTGAGTTATCGCGAGGGCAAGGTCACGCGACTGCACGCATGGCTCGAGCGGCACGGCGAAACACTGGACGGGAGCTATGGCTATAGCGATTCGCTCAACGACATTCCACTGCTGCAAGCCGTGCATCATCCGAGCGTCGTGAATCCGGACGACACGCTGCGCCGGGAGGCCCAGCGCAGGCAATGGACCGAACTTGCCTGGCGGCAGGTGTTGACGGAGTCCTGACGCTGCCGGGCGGCGCAATGCATGACGAAGCCTGCATCGCCGCTTTGCTCGGCATGCCCGCCGAAAACGATCGGAGCGTCCTTTTTCGTCCTTTTTCGTCCTTTTTCGTCCTGCCTCGTTCCGCCTCGTTCCGTTTCGCCCTATTCCGCGGACCGGAACGGCGCGCCTGCCGGTGCCTGCACATGCCCCCGAAAAAGCTCACCTTTGCGCCGCATCACGCGGCGCCGTCGCGTGCCGCCTCATCCAGACGCGCGAACGCATCCACGAAAAAGTCGACACACACGCGTACTTTCGCCGACGTCGCGACGCGTTCAGGATAGACGGCCCAGATGTTCGCCGGCTGCGTCGCGTCCGGCAGCACGCGACACAGTGCGCCGCTCGCGATCAACGGCCCGGCTTCCCAGATCGAACGCAGCACGATCCCGCGCCCGGCAAGCGCCCATTGCACCGCGACTTCGCCGTGATTCGTCGACAGCGCGCCGCCAACCTTCACGGTTGACGTCTCGCCGCGCACGTTCAGCCGCCACACGCCGAGCGGATGATCGCGCTCCTTGATCGCGAGGCATTCGTGCGACGACAGTTCCGCAAGCGAGCGGGGTGTGCCGCGCCGCGCGAGATAGTCGGGCGACGCGCACAGCACCCGGTAATTTGCCGCGAGCCGGCGCGCGATCAGGTGATCGGCGATCTCGTCGCCGATCCGGATGTCGAGGTCGAACCCTTCGCCCGCGACGTCGACGAGCCGGTCGAACAGATCGAGCCGGACGTTCAGCTGCGGATGGCGTTCAGTGAAGTCGAGCAGCGCGGGCGCGACGACGTGCCGGCCGAAACCGAAGCTGCTCGAGATGCGCAGCGTGCCGCGCGGCACCGTGCGCGCTGTCGACACGTCATCGACGAGATGATCGACGTCGTCGAGTATCTTCTCGGCGCGCGCAAGCACGCGTTCGCCGGCTTCCGTCACCGTGATGCGGCGCGTCGAGCGATGCAGCAGCCGCGTGCCGAGTTGCGCCTCGAGCAACGCGATACGCTTGCTGACGTACGCCGGCGACACGGCAAGCTGCTCGGCCGCCGCGCTGAAGCTCGTCAGGCGGACGACGATGCTGAACACGCGCAGGTCGTCCAGGTTCGGCGATTTGTTCACGATTCGTGGAAAGTCGATTAACGTTTCAGGCGATTTTAATCCGGATGGAAATAAATAAAATGCCATCGAACGCCGCCGGGCGCGGGCCGCGACGGCGAGACCCGCCCTGAAACTTCGCATCGAATCAGCGCGCGAAGCACGGGGCCGAAACAAGCGCCAGAGCGCCAAGTCTGGCCGACCGCGAAGCATGGGACCATGCGTAAGCGCCGGAGCGCTAGCGCTGGCCGACATCTGATAGAGAGGAGCACTCGCATGACCGACAAGATCTACACCATCGCCGTCATCCCCGGCGACGGCATCGGCCGTGAAGTGATGCCGGAAGGCCTGCGCGCGCTCGACGCCGTGACGGCCCGCTTCGGCATCCGCTTCGAATACAAACACATCGACTGGGCGAGCTGCGACTACTACGCGCAGCACGGCCGGATGATGCCCGACGACTGGAAGGCGCAGCTTGCCGGCGTGGACGCGATCCTGTTCGGCGCAGTCGGCTGGCCCGCCACGGTGCCGGATCACATCTCGCTGTGGGGTTCGCTGCTGAAATTCCGCCGCGAATTCGACCAGTACATCAACCTCCGTCCCGCGCGCCTGTTCGACGGCGTGCCGTCGCCGCTCGCCGGCCGCCGCGCGGGCGACATCGACTTCATGATCGTGCGCGAGAACACCGAGGGCGAATACTCGTCGGTCGGCGGCACGATGTTCGAGGGCACCGACCGCGAAGTGGTGATGCAGCAATCGATCTTCACGCGGCACGGCACCGAGCGCGTGCTGAAGTTCGCGTTCGAGCTCGCGCAGCGGCGCGCGAAACGCCTGACCGTCGCGACGAAGAGCAACGGCATCGCGATCAGCATGCCGTGGTGGGATGCGCGTGCCGCCGAGATGGCCGAGCGCTATCCGGACATCGTCTGGGACAAGCAGCACATCGACATCCTGTGCGCACGCTTCGTGCTGCAGCCGGACCGCTTCGACGTCGTCGTCGCGTCGAACCTGTTCGGCGACATCCTGTCGGATCTCGGCCCGGCATGTACCGGCACGATCGGTATCGCGCCATCGGCGAACCTCAATCCTGACCGCACGTTTCCGTCGCTGTTCGAGCCTGTGCACGGCTCCGCGCCCGACATCACCGGGCAATTCATCGCGAACCCGATCGCGATGGTCTGGTCGGCCGCGATGATGCTCGACTTCGTCGGCAACGGTGCGGGCCGCGAGCGCGAAGCGCACGATGCGATCGTCGCCGCGATCGAGGACGTGCTACGCACGGGGCCACGGACGCGCGATCTCGGCGGCAGCGCAGGCACCGTGGAAGTGGGTGAGGCGATCGCGAAGCGCATTGCGGGGTGAGCTCGTTCGTCAGCGACGGGGCGCGCAACGCGTTCCGTTGCGCGTGAGGTGACGCGATCTACGTGTCGAATCGCACGGCACGTGCGACGACGCGCAGGCGATGCTCATCGGTGAAGTGCACGACATGTCGATGCGCACCGTGGCAACGCTCTGGGGGTTCCCGAAAAAGCTCACCGTGCTCGAATCCACGCTCCCGAATTTCCTCACCGTTCGGTTGCGGCGCTGCTTCCGGCCTGGATTCCTGCACGGTGCGCGACGGCACCTGGATGCCGTCGCCGTCGTCGGATCGATGCGCTTACAGACCGAGATCGGACAGCCCGGGGTGATCGTCCGGACGACGGCCGAGCGGCCAGTGAAAGAGCCGGTCCGCCTCGCGGATCGGCAGGTCGTTGATGCTCGCGTGGCGATGCGCCATCAGGCCGTTTTCGTCGAACTCCCAGTTCTCGTTGCCGTACGAGCGAAACCAGTTGCCGGCATCGTCATGCCATTCGTACGCAAAGCGCACCGCGATGCGGTTGCCACCGAACGCCCACAGTTCCTTGATCAACCGGTAATCGAGCTCGCGCGCCCATTTCCGCTGCAACAGCCCGACGATTTCGTCGCGGCCGGTCACGAACTCCGCGCGATTGCGCCAACGGCTTTGCGGCGTATAGGCGAGCGACACGCGCTGCGGATCGCGCGTATTCCACCCGTCCTCGGCTGCGCGGACTTTCTGGCGCGCGGTATCGAGCGTAAACGGCGGGACGGGCGGACGGACTTCGGCTGATTCGGACATCGCATTCTCCAGTTCAGGGTTTGGCCGCGCGAAAGCGCGGCAGCTTTGCTACGTCGGCGACCGCGACGCGGCGTCGAGCAACAGTTCGGCGGTGGCGCGCGCATCGCGCGCGGCAGTCGCGTCGCCGCTCACGAGCGCCACGCCGATCGCGCCATCGATCAGGACCAGCCACTGACGTGCGACGCGTGCAACCGCGCGCCGGTCGATCCCGTCATCACCGGCCAGCGCGTCGAGCCGCTCGCGCACGAACGCGAGCAATCGCGCCTTGTGCGCACGTGCGACCACACGCACCGGATCATTGGCGTCGGCAATCTCGCCGGCTGTGTTCAGGAACGCGCAGCCGTGAAAATCGGGCTGCCGGAACCAGTCGCGCAACACGTCGAACATCCCGAGCAGTTGCGCGCGCGGCGTCTTGCCTCGGGCGAGCGTTGCATCGACGAACCACTGCATCCAGCGTGCGTCGCGCCGCTCGAGCGCAGCGACCACCAATGCCTCTTTCGATTCGAAGTGCGAATAAAAGCTTTTGCGCGCGGCGCCCGAGCGCTTCACGATCGCGTCGACGCCCGTCGCGCGGATGCCGCCCGAATAGATCAGCGCTTCCGCCGCATCGAGCAGCCGCTCGCGCACGCCCGGCTCGGCAGCAATGTCGTCATGTGTGTTCATGCGTATACGGTAGAACGATCGTTCTCCGCCGTCAAGGATCTCGGGTGAAAGACCACGCCGGGACAAGGGCGTTGCGGGCGTTGCCGATCGAATGCCGCGCACCGCGATCGCCGCCGCGCGCGGGTTCGCGCTCGGCACGCAGTATCCCGAGCCGCTCGGTGCGCTGGGGTTCAACTCGGCTTGCTGGAAAGCGGGCGAAGCAGGGAAGCGGATGGCGGCGTGAACCAGAACGACTGTGTTCGTGCGCCGAAGATGTGAATGGCGAGGAGCCAACCGTGATCGCAGTTTTTGCGCGAGCCTCACCGATCAACCTGGCGACGCGCGTCGAGGTGCGCATCTGCGATCCGAAAATGTGCTCCCGAATCTCCTCACCTTTCGCGACGAATGACGTGACGGGTGAGATGCGCGACGGCGGGCGTGAGATCGCGAGCGGAGATGGCGTGCGCGACAGTGAGTCGGGAGATGTCCCGGACATCACCGACGAATGCGGTCAACGACGTGCTGGCGGCAAACGCGCCCGGCCGAAGAGCCGGGCGCGCCGCGCTTTGAAACTGACGTTGTATTGACACTGACCTTGAGAAGCGGCGCGCGGCACGCAGCAAACGGCAATCGCTACGTGCCGTCGTGCGTCACCGTCACACAGTCCAGTCCAGGATCACCTTGCCGCTCTCGCCCGACAGCATTGCCGCGAAGCCTTGCTCGTAATCGTCGACGGCGAAGCGGTGCGTGATGATCGGCGACAGGTCGAGCCCGCTTTGCAGCATCGCGACCATCTTGTACCAGGTCTCGAACATCTCGCGGCCGTAAATGCCCTTGATCTCGAGCCCCTTGAAGATCACCTGGTTCCAGTCGATCGCCGTCTGCGCGGGCGGAATGCCGAGCAGCGCGACCTTGCCGCCGTGATTCATCGCCTCGAGCATGCCCGTGAATGCGCTCGGCACGCCGGACATCTCGAGCCCGACGTCGAATCCTTCGGTCATGTGCAGGTCGGCCATCACGTCGCGCAATGACTCGCGTGCGACGTTGACCGCACGCGTCGCGCCCATCTTGCGCGCCAGTTCGAGCCGGTAGTCGTTGATGTCGGTAATCACGACGTTGCGCGCGCCGACATGCTTCGCGATCGCGACGGCCATGATGCCGATCGGGCCGGCGCCAGTGATCAGCACGTCTTCGCCGACGAGATTGAACGACAGCGCCGTATGCGTCGCGTTGCCGAACGGATCGAAGATCGACGCAAGATCGTCCGGGATCTCCGGCGGAATCTTGAACGCGTTGAACGCGGGAATCGCGAGATATTCGGCAAACGCGCCTTCGCGATTGACGCCGACGCCGACCGTGTTGCGGCACAGGTGGCGGCGTCCCGCGCGGCAGTTCCGGCAGAAGCCGCACGTGATGTGCCCTTCGCCCGATACGCGGTCGCCGATCGCGAAGCCGCGCACCTCTTGCCCCATCTCGACGATCTCGCCGACGTACTCGTGACCGACGTGCATCGGCACGGGAATCGTCTTTTGCGCCCAGTCGTCCCACTTCCAGATATGGATGTCGGTGCCGCAGATCGCCGTGCGGCGGATCTTGATCAGCACGTCGTTGTGTCCGACTTCGGGCCGCTTCACGCGGGTCAGCGTCAGGCCGGGGCCGCGCTCGAGCTTTGCCAGTGCTTTCATGGTCGGCTCTCCGTCAGACGATGCCGAGCGACTTGCCGACGCGCACGAATGCCGCGACAGCCTGGTCGATCTGTTCCGGTGTGTGCGCCGCGCTCATCTGCGTGCGGATCCGCGCGCGCCCGCGCGGCACGACCGGGAACGAGAAGCCGATCACGTAGACGCCTTCGCCGAGCAGCGCATCGGCCATCTTCGTCGCGAGCTGAGCGTCGCCGAGCATCACCGGAATGATCGGGTGCGCGCCGGGCACGAGCGTGAAACCCGCTTCGGTCATCTGCTCGCGGAAGCGCGCGCCGTTCTCGCGCACGCGCTCGCGCAGCTTCGCGCCCTCGTCGCTGCCAAGCAGCTCGAGCACTTCGAGCGACGCGGCGGCAATGCTCGGCGTGAGCGTGTTCGAGAACAGATACGGGCGCGAGCGCTGGCGCAGCAGTTCGACGATCTCGCGGCGCGCGGCGACGTAGCCGCCGGATGCGCCGCCGAGCGCCTTGCCGAGCGTGCCCGTGATGATGTCGACGCGCCCGTCGACGCCGCAATGTTCCGGCGTGCCGCGGCCATGTTCGCCGATGAAGCCGACCGCATGCGAATCGTCGACCATCACGAGCGCGCCGTAGCGGTCGGCGAGATCGCAGATGCCCTTCAGGTCGGCGATGATGCCGTCCATCGAGAACACACCGTCGGTCGCGATCAGCTTGTGCCGTGCACCCGCCGCATCGGCTTCCTTGAGCTTCGCTTCGAGATCGGCGAGATCGTTGTTCCGGTAGCGGTACCGCTTCGCCTTGCACAGACGAACACCGTCGATGATGCTCGCGTGGTTCAGTTCGTCGCTGATCACCGCATCGTTCTCGTCGAGCAGCGTTTCGAACAGCCCGCCGTTCGCGTCGAAGCAGCTCGAATAGAGGATGCTGTCCTCGGTGCCGAGGAATGTGGCAATCGCGCTTTCCAGCTGCTTGTGCACGGTTTGCGTGCCGCAGATGAAGCGCACCGATGCCATGCCGAACCCGTCCTGATCGAGGCCGGCCTTGGCCGCCGCGATCAGGCGCGGATCGTTCGCAAGGCCGAGATAGTTGTTCGCGCAGAAATTCAGCACGCCGGCACCGCCGGCGAGCCGCACGGCCGCCGCTTGCGGGCTCGCGATCTCGCGCTCGGTCTTGTAGAAACCGTCCGCGCGGATCTGGTCGAGCGTCCCGCGCACCTGGGCGAGAAAGGCATCACGCATCGCAAAGCTCCTGACTGGATTCGCAATCCGCCGCGCGCCATTCGTGGTGGCGGCGCAGCGGCCTGCTACTGTTATAGTCGGTCGTTCGGTTGACCGCTCTTTTCCGTTATTCCGAACTAAAATTCGAAATACCGAACAACTCTAAGCGAACGGAATTCAAATGGCAAGTTCCTCCGGATCTCGGCGCGCGCCCGCGAGCGCCGCCCAGCCGCCGGCCGCCGCGACGCCCCCGCGCGTTGGCGAACAGATCCAGCGCCTGCGCAACGAGCGCAAGCTGACGCTCGACGACCTGTCGCGCGCGGCAGGCGTGTCGAAATCGATGCTCTCCGAGATCGAGCGGGACAAGGCGAACCCGACGATCGCAGTCGCGTGGCGCCTGACGAATGCGCTCGGCATCACGCTCGACGAACTGTTCTCGCAGCCGAAAGCAGCGGAGACGATTCGTGTCGACGGCCCGCACGACATCCCGACGCTGGCCGGCCACGACGGCCAGTATCAGTTGCGTGTGTGGGGCCCGATCGACCTCGCCGGCAAGTTCGAGTGGTACGAACTGACCTTGCCCGGCGGCGGCGCGCTCGCGTCGAACGCTCATGAACCGGGCACACGCGAGCACCTCACGGTGCTGCAGGGCGCGATGGAAATCGAGGCGGCGGGGGCCGCACGTCGCCTGAAAGCCGGCGACACCGCACGCTACGCGGCCGACGCGCCGCACGCGATCCGCAACCCCGGCAAGAGCGAAGCGAGAGCGTTGTTGATCGTGATTCATCGCTGACGGGCTGCCGAGTCATCCGATCGGCCAGTTGCGCAAAATACTGTATGTTTGTACAGTATACGGACATTCCGCTTTGCACGTGACCGGCGTGAGCGCCGAAGTGCCAACGCTGGTCGACCGCGAAGCACGGGACCAGAGCAGGCGCTGAAGCGCCAACTCTGGTCGACAGGAGCCTGCGATGACCGAAGAACAAGACTTGGCCGCGCTCAGTTTCAAGGCTGCTGCGCACGACCTGGAAAAGATCGTTCGCCACATTGCCGAACGTTATACCCGCCAGCAGGTGCCGCTGACCTGGCGCCTGCTGCACGCAATCGAAGCCGAGGCATTGGCAGACCTCGGTTTCGCCAGCCGGCACGAGGCCGGCATGCGTCAACTGTTCGAACGGCCGTCGGACATGACGTTTCCCGAAACGGACGATCCGATCGATTTCGGGCGCTCGAACGCACTGCCCGCCGCGTTCTCGTTCGCGCTCAAAGCATACGAGGCCGCGGCACGCCAACACGATGCGCAACCCGCACCGCGAGCCGCCCGCGTCGCCAAGGCCTGGGGCGATTGACTACGACGTTGCGGAAAGGACTACCATATGCGCAACTAACGGAATAAATAACATGTCCCTTCCTTCATCTGCTGAAGCTCGCTCGCCCGACTCGGAAAAGGATCTGTTCGACCGCGGTGCGTCGGACTGGATCGCATCCCCCGAAGCGGCCTTCGATGCATGGCTTGCGATGCAGGACTATCGACAGTCGTCTGCCGATGTCTATCGCGCGCAATGGGGCGCCTTTCTCACGTGGCTGCGCGCCCATCAAAAGGATCTCGCGACCGTCGACACCGCATCGATCGCGTATTTCGTCGGCGAACTGCCGATCAGGAAAACGCAGCGCATGCGCTATTTGCGGTTGATCGAGCGTGTCCTCGACCACATCCGGCGCAGCGAATTTGCATCGACCAACCCGGCCCGCTTCATCGCTCAGGATGGCGAAGCGATCTGGCGCAAGGCACGCGACAATGAACCGACCGGCTTTCTCGCGCCGTCCGAGCGTGCGAAGTTGCTCACTTATCTGTTTTCGCCGATCGTCGAATCCGGCGCCGCGTTATGGAAAGAGCGTCGCGACCGGGCGCTCGTCGCCGCATTTCTCGGCGCCGGCGTGAAGACCGGCGAAGCACGCGTTCTTACGATTAGTTGCATCAATACGAGCGGCACGACGCTGCAGATTCCGTCGACGCATCCCGATTTCGCACGGGAAACGCATCTGGCGTCATTCGCGATCGCGCTGTTCGACGCGTGGCTCGCGGAACGCAAGCGTCAGGAGATTCCGGGCGAACTCGTCTTCCCGGCCTCGCATGCCGGACGCCCGATGCACAAGGCAACGATGTTGCGCGCGGTCGACGCGATCGTCGAAGCGGCCGACATTGCGTCGTCACGCACCGCGCGCGCAAGCCCGCAGACCCTGCGCAACACCTATGCCGCGGAGCTGTTCGAGAACGACGTGCCACTCGAGCGGGTCGGCCAGTGGCTGGGCTTCATGCAGCCGATTTCCTCGAATCGCCTGCATCGCGCGTGGAAAAACTGGCGTGACGATCTGGCTGAACGCGAAGGTGAGATGGCGCCCGACCGCGAATCTCACGGTTGACCTCCGTGCTGCTCACGCTAACGATGCGTGAGCAGCCTTGCCCGGCACGACCTCACCCTTACAGCGCCCCCGAATATCCTCACCTTTTGCTTCCCGCAGTGTCTCACCTGTGCCCGCGGTCCTGATCAATGCCGATCCGTCGTGGCAAAGCGCGTGACTGCTTCGAAGCGGGACGGCCACGAACCCGACGCGTGTTCGCACTCCGGGCACGACACTTCGAAACCCGCTTCGTCATGTGACAGTTCGGGCTCGCCGTCGCAATGCGGGCATTGGTTCGGCACCGGCGTTTCGTGGTCCAGCGTGGTACCGATCACGGAGAATGCATCGGCATCGAGCTTGCCGGTTTCGGCCAGGCGCCGGATCAGTGTGGCGATCTCCGGATTCATCCGTTGATTCGCGCGCAGCGCATTCCGCTCGCGCGTCGCCGTTTCCAATTCATCGCCCTGGCTGCGCAATTGTTCGTCGAGACGGTCCGCACGAGCCTTGGCCGCACTCAGCTGCTGCAGAAAATCGAATTCCTTGCGTTGCACATCGCGCAATCCGGACTGGTAGGTCGACGCCATGCTGCGCAACGAATCCAGTTCGACCAGCATCGGCTTCACGCGACGCTCCGCTTCCGCCACGGCATCCTTGATCTGCTGCGCGTAATGCTCGGTGCGCTGCTGCAGCTCGGCTTGCAGTACGTCGATGCGGTCGCGCAGCGCGGCATTCTGCGTTTGCTCGGCATCGATGCGGCTCTTGGCCGTGACCACTTCCTGTTCCAGGCGGCCGACTGTGGTGAGCAGTGTCGCTTCGTTTGCCGAACCGTGCGTTGTCTGTGACGCAAGCTGAACCTCGAGTTCGGTAACACGTGCCTGCAACTGCTCATTGCGGGTTTCGCTGCGCGCGAGGGCAGCCTCGAGCGTTTCCTGGCGAACGGTTGCGTCGCGCAATTGCTGTTCGGCCTGTGCGACATTCGCGCGAACCTGCTCGCGGTCGGCATCAAGACTGTCCCGCGCAGCTTTCAGCGCTTCTTCATAGAGTGCGCCGAGCAGGGCGCCGGCTTTCTCCTCGACCGCTTTCGGAATGGTTGCGCCTTCGAGGCGAACCTTTGACGCGGAACGGATCCGTTCCCAGAAGTGATCGATGTCCTTCGGAATGTCGCTGGCGCTGCCTGTCTGCGTAAGATCGCGGACGTTGGCGGCCGACGGCCGGATTCCAAGATCGAAGAACAAGCGCTTGCACGCATGCAGCGACAGCTCCTGGCGTCGGGCACCGGTTGCGCGCAATGACTCCAGCTCTTCCCGGATGACCTGGCGCATCTCGTCGAGGGTCATGACGTAGCTCACTGAGATTCGAATGTCGCGATCATAACGAAATACGTATTTTTCAATACCTTTTTCTGCCAGACGTTGTAATTTTGCGTCGCTGTGCACAGGAAGCGTTGCTGTGAGCGCTTGTCGTCAATCACAGCGACAGATTCCGTGAAACAAAGCGAAGAAACGACCCTAAGCGATTGTATTCGCGGCGTTTTTCGTCAGTCCACGAAAAAACAGGGTTGTTTCACAGGATGCACTGTGGGCAGGACGCTGGGTGTTGGGGTTGGGGTATCTGTGGAAAACTCGTCGGGGGGACGTGTTGAGAGTATTAGAAGTAAACACCTTTGAACCCTTAGTTAAAAACGTTAACGCCACGGCACAGCCTTACGTAGCAAGGGTTTCCGGCCGACAAGGTGAAGCTTTACGGGAATCAAGGTGATCTTCTGCGGGAGCCGACGTGATGGGGTTCGGGGAGCTGCGTGAGCCGTTGCGGGAAAGGTCGTGAGCGGATTCAGGAGCACAGCAAATCAACGGATTTTCCACAGGTGAGCGTTTTCGGGACGGCACAGCCGCGAAACGCCCGCTGTGTCTGAGCGTACAGTTTTCTGCCTGTGCAGACATAGGTGAGGCTTTTCAGGACCTTCGTTTACCGCCGTTTCTGCCCTTCTTTTAGGCAATTCGGGCGAAAGGTGAGATTTCACGGGATTCGCGGCCGATTTGATGTGAGGATTTGCGGGAGGCGAACGTGATTTTGCACAGCAAAAGGCCGTCTGTGGGCCGGTGGAACCGTAAAGGTGAGACTTTTCGGGGGCGAAATCCGGGTTTTCCTGGTCCACGCTGCATAAGGTGAGCGTTTTCAGGACCCGGCTCGAGATCGATATGCACAGTCCAAAGGTGAGCTTTTTCGGGAACGCTATTTGCTCGAGAAATGGTCAAAGGTGAGGCTTTTCGGGAGATGTGGGTGGTTACTTCCGTGGAAAAGGCCGCCAGAGCTACATGGTGAGGCTGTTTTGGCGAGCGCTTTTTCGGCAAAGGTGAAGCTTTTCGGGAGCCGACACGTTGTCGTCGTACGAATGACTGCCCGGGAAAGGTGAGGCTATTCGGGAGATCGCTGTGCTGGCCTGCGCATTCGACAATTGCACATAAGTATCGGAGGACATTGGGATTTTTGAAACCGCGGAGGTTACGGTGAGACTTTTCGGGAGTCTTGCTGGCTGCGGTTTTCACAGCGCTTTTTGTCGATAAGGTGAGGAAATACAGGAGCCACAGTTAGGCGATCCCGCCTGTGTCGGGGATCCGGCGGCAATCGAATGTCCGGCCTGTGTGGTCGTGAGGTGAGATTTTTCGGGAGCCTTTGGTGATTGGGCACTGTACAATGCGCGCCCCGGCTGCCGAAGCGTCGGCCGGGACGCGTCAAACCGTACGCTTGGCGCAACGGATCGAGCCGTTCGGGTTGCCACGTCCGCGCCTTTTCGGGATACCAGGGCCGCCTGGCGATGCCCCGTCGTGAACCGCCTGTACATGCATACAGGCGGCCGCGCCGGCGGTCACAGTGATCAGTTAGGTGCAGTGTGGATACTGTGCGGGCACCGCATAAAGCCAGTCGTAAAATTGCGACATCATGAAAGGTGAGCCGATACGGGAGTGCATCGCGCACGTGTTCGGCACAGGCAAAAAACTGTGAATCCGCGTCTGCCCCGACGCGTAAAGGTGAGTCCGAAACACAGTGATTCTAGACCGGTGAGCCTTTGCGGGAGCCGGTTGGGGTGAGCGCCGTTTCGCAAGCGCGCTTCACCGGATATGGTGAGTATGTCGTTCTGGACGAGCTTCACCACAGACGCTATCCTTCCGGGAAACTTCTCCTCCGACCCGAAGCATGGCCACGAAGCGCGCCAAAAAAACCGATGTGGATGTGGTGAGTGCCAGTTCAGCCGAATTGCGTAAGGCCGTCGAGGCGATCGCAATTCAGCCGAAAAGCGGCAAGATCACGCTCCTGACTCGCAAGCTGTTCAATGTCCTGTTGGCCGTGGCGCAGCAGGCCGACGATTCGGGCGATACCTATCGCGCGCTGTTGTCGGACATCGTCGCCAACTCCGCATTCGACTCGAACGACACCGCGCTGGTGAAGGAACACCTGCGCCGGATGGTGTCGGTGCAGGTTGAATGGAGCACGGGCACGTCGAGCCAGAAGCCTGGCCGCAAGTGGGGGATCTCGACGCTGATCGCGGACGCGGAAATTCTCGAAGACCCGGCAACGCGCCGCGTGTGGGTCGAATTTTCGTTCGCGCCGAAGATCAAGAAGAAGCTGCTCGATCCGGTCCAGTATGCGCGCCTGAGCCTTCAGTTCCAGAGCCAGCTGCGCAGCAGTGCCGGTCTCGCGCTGTACGAGATCTGCGTGCGCTACCTGACGAACCCGAGCCATCTGACGATGCGCGAGCCATGGGAATGGTGGCGGCCGATCCTGTCCGGTACGCCTGACACCGAGGCTGGCGACGAGGCGAAACGCGAATACAAGTACTTCAAGCGGGACTATCTGCGTCCGGCGATCGCCGAGGTCAACGCGGTCACCAACATCTTCGTCGAGCTGATCGAGCATCGCGAAGGGCGGCGGGTGGCCGAGATCCAGTTCCGTGTTACCGAGCGCAAGCAGCCGATGCTGGCACTCGACGAACATCCGAACGTGTTCGACAGCACGCTGGTCGACCGGATGGTGAAGCTCGGTATCCCGCTGAAGGAAGCGCAGACGCTGTACGCGGACAGCGAGGAGAACCGGATCCGTGCCGCGCTGCAGATGACCGAGCAGCGGATGCGCAGCACGTCGTTGCCGCCGGTGCGCAGCGCCGCGGCCCTGTTCAAGGATGCGCTGAAGAAGGGCTATGCGCCGCCTGTAGAGGCCGTCGACGCCCTGCCTGCCGGTGCACCGTCCGGCAAGGCTGCAGCGGCCCAGCCGGACGATCTGAAGGCGCGTCTGTTGAGCGAATACACGGCCTACCGTCGCAAGGAAGCCAAGGCACTGTACGACGAGCAGGGTGAGGTGGAACGCGAAGTGGCGCGCGAGTCGTTCGAGTCGGAAGCGCTGCCGACGTTGGGCTCGCATCTGCGCGAGGACTGGCGCAAGCGCGGCCTCGACTCCAAACTGGCCGAGACGGCCTTCTTCGACTGGTTGGCCCAGAAGACCTGGGGCGAGCCGACCGACGGCGATCTGCTCTCCTTTACGCTGAATCAATCGCGGGCGGCCTGAGCCGCCTGTCCTGCCTGCGGCGGCCCCGGCATCGCCCGGCGCCGGCCGCCTCTGATCACTTCGACAACAACATTCGCTCGAGCTGCTCGAGAATCGCGTCGCGCTTGTCTTTCGACAATCCGCGCAGGCGCAATTCGATGCGATCGTCCCCATACGACTTCAGATCACCGACCGATACGCCGCCGAGCTTGATCTCGAGCCGTTGCGCGTAGCGCTGGCGGCTGGCCGGCTTCGGCGTTTCTTGCGCGGCCGCGCGACCCTTCACGATGTCGGACACCTGGCGCGTGCTCAGGTCGTCGGACACGATCTTGTTGATCAGGCGAAGCGTCGCATCCGTGCCGCGCGCGCTGTGATAGCGGCCAACCTGATACGCCATGTTGGAACCGAAGCGATCGGGGCGGGCGACCATTTCCTGCATGACCGTTTCCGGCAGCTTGCCGATCGACAGTGCGACAGCGACCGTCGACTCGTCGAGACCGAGATGCTCGGCCAACTCCTTCTGGCTCTGGAAATGCTTGTCGTCGAGGAAGCGCCGCCATACGACGGCGTTGTCGAATACGGTTTGCGAATCGCGCTGAACGTTCAGGTCATACCCGAGTTTGTAGCTCTCGAGGCCGATCGGCAGATCGATCACGATTGCCTTGACGGTTTCCTTGTTCGCTTCCTTCAGTGCGCGCACGCGGCGTCCACCGTCGCTGACGAAGTACGTGCCCGGGTTGTCGTAATCGGGGATCACGTGAATCGCCTGCTGCTGCCCTTGCTTCGCGAGGTTGACCGCGAGTTCTGCGATCGACGATTTCAGATAGAAGTGTCGCGGGTTGAACGGGCTGTGCTTGATCGCTTTCAGCGAAAGCTCGATCACTTGCCCGGGTGCGTAGCGGTTCTCGAGGCGCCACGCGCGATACTGCGCGGACTCATCGGTCGACACGTCGGCGACGATGTCCGGGATAACGGGAGACGGCGCGATGTCTTTCCTGGCCGCTTTCGCAGCGGCGGGAGCGGACGTTTCCGGCTTGACGAGTCCGTCGATCGCGTTGAGTCGATCGAGGGCAGTGCGCTTTTCACTCGTCGTCGTATCCGGGCGCGCTTGGAATCCTTTGGCAAATTGGGAGGGTTTCATGCGACTCCTTTATGCGCATAAAGTCAGGGCAGCATCGCGACGATCTCGTCGGCGCATGCACGAATTTCGGCAGCCGCGAGCCTGGCGCCGCGATCGTTCATCTGCAGGACGGTTTGACCGAGCGCCATTGCCTGCTTGTACGCTTCCCGCGTCGGGATCTGCGTTCTGAGCAGCGGGAAGCCGAGCTCTTCGAGCGCCCGCTTCAATTCGCGGGTCAGCATGCGCTTCTCTTCGGTCTTGTTCAGCAGGAATACCGCACGCAGGTCTTCGTTCATCACTTGCGCCTGCTGGATGAGCTTGACCAGCCCGACACTCGACCAGTAATCGGCCGGTGACGAGGAAGTCGGGATGACGGCGATCGATGCCGCCAGCAGAACGACGCCGGACACTTTCTCCGTGATCGACGGCGGGCAATCCACCACGATGATGTCGTAGTCGTTGATGAACTTCTTGATCTCGCGGTGGATCTGGCTGCCGGCTTCCGCAAGATTGACTACCGGGAAAGGGATGCCGGTGTCGCTGTCGCCCGATGCGCTCGACCAGTGAACCAGTGTGTTTTGACCGTCCGCGTCGACGACGAGGACGCGCTTCCCTTTCTCATGGAATGCGGCGCCGAGGTGCATGGCGATCGTGCTCTTACCGACGCCGCCTTTTTGTTGAGTGACAGCTATGATTTCCGCGGCCAATTTTCACTCCTGTTTTTGGTCGATGGAATTCTACAGGACGATATTCATAATTCAATGAAATTGTTGTTCATCAACTACGCATTGGCCAATCGGACGAGTCGTTTATGCGCATAAACCAGTGTGGTAGCGGTAGCGTCCTCGTGCGGTGAGCGACCAGTTCGGGTATCCGCGCAGAACGTCTTTGCGTGCGGTCCGTCGGCACACGTGACACGCACGCCGAGACGTGCGGGATTGAGTCATTCTCTGGACACTCGTTCTCACGAGCCCAAGCCCAGTCGTCGAAATGTCGGGAGCGACGGCAAGCGGCAAAATGCAGTCCGGTTTATGCGCATAAACCGACTCGGAGCCAGCGAGCGGCTCCCGGAAATGCCGTAGGAAAACCGGAGGAGAGGTGCGCTGAGCCGACGACAAATTCGCTTGGGCTGTCGTGAGTGCGGTCTGGTATCGCCGCGCCTGATTTATGCGCATAAACCAGGCGCGTCACGATCCGAAGGCGCACCGTTGCATCGCAATCGAACACGCTAAAGAACGGGAGCATTGCGGTCGCTGGTCGCTGGGCACCCTCCCCCGGTCGGGATGCCAGGGATCGCATCCGTCCGTGAGCCATCGACGGCGCTCAGACTTCAACCTGCATCGGTCGGTTTATGCGCATAAACCGATGCCGACCACCGTTCAACGATTCGCCGCCGCCATTCTTGCTGCCAGCCGGCGCTACGAACTCACGGCACAACGCATGCCCCTGTTCGGCACGCAGCAGTTCCCGCCAGTACACCCATTCGAGCGTGCGCCCGGACTGGCTACAATACGGGATCCACAATCCAGTCCCGAATGATGATCACGATCTACCACAACCCCCGATGCTCGAAATCGCGCGAAACGCTGGCGCTTGTCGAGTCGCTGAATCCGAGCGGCGCGCCCGTCGCGGTCGTCGAGTATCTGAAGACGCCGCCGACGGTCCAGGAGCTGGAAGCGCTGCATCGTCAGCTCGGGCGTCCGGTGCGCGACATGCTCCGTGACAATGAAGAGCTGTACAAGACACTCGATCTGGCCCGCGCGGATCTGACCGACGCGCAGGCGTACGAGGCGATTGCCGCGCACCCGATCCTGCTGCAGCGACCCATCGTCGTGTACAAAGGCAAAGCGGCTATCGGGCGACCGCCGGAATCGGTGCGTGAATTGTTCGAATAATTCTAATTACTCGAATTTTTCTTATTGCAGGAATCCGGCGCATGCGCGCCGGATGATCCCCGAACGCCGCGCCGTCACGTCTCTCCCGCGCCGCCGCCGTCACGGCCGGTGGCAGTTCTCGCGGCCGCACGCAGCAACGCGATCTGCCGGCGATACTGCCGGCAACCGCTGCAAGCCGGCAGGTGCACGCGCACCTGTACACGCTCGTGTGCCGTCAGATGCCGGTCGAGCGCATCCGACAGCAGGCGCGTCACGTCCTTACATTTCCCCAGTAGCATCTTCGGTCGTCAGCCCCTTCTCGCTCAGGCAGGTGCGCAGGCGCGTACGCGCGCGGTACAGCAGCACGCTGCAGTGGTTCGTCGTCAACGTCAGCTCGGTACAGATGTCGGCGATCTCGAAATCGAGGAACTCGCGCATCATGAACACGCGTCCGATCTGTTCCGGAAGATGGTTCAGGCATGCCTCGAACAGCATCCAGAACTGCTGTTGCTGCAGCAGCGTTTCCGGTTGCGGCCACGGGCGCGGTTTCGCGTGCGCGCTCCAGTGACCGTTGCTCTTGAAGAGTTCGCGGTCGAGGACCGATTCGCCGTCGAGTTCGGCGTCGAGCGCGGACAGGCTCACCATCCGCTGCCGCGCGCGCAGCACGTCGATCAGCTTGTTGCGCAGGATGCCGAACACCCAGGTCTTGTGCGCGGACAGGCCCGCGAAGTCGCACTCGCGCGTCCACGCGGCGGCCAGTGCTTCCTGCACAGCGTCCTCGGCCGCATCCGCATCGCGCAGCTGCAGGCGCGCAAAACGCAGCAGGTCGCGCCGCAATTGCGCGAGATAGGCGGGATTGTCGTACGCGGACGGCATCAATGGCATTCTCTCGAAGGAATCCGCGCGCGTCGCACGGTGCGAGCAGCTTACTGGCCCACGGGCGGGCTCGCAACGCATGTTCCGTCGCGGCTTTCGCAATCACCGCCGCCAGGCTGCGCTATGCTTGCCCACAGGTTTGCGCTGTGCACAGTTATCCAACAGCAATACGTCGTTTGTCACAGCGTCACATTCCGGCAAAGTTATCCACAGTTTCTGTGGAAAACCTTGTGGAAAGTCCGCCGGATCGCCCCGTGGGGCGGCTCGCGGGCTGGCCTGCCTATAAACAGACCTTTGCCGCCTATCCAGATGTAATCGATTCGATTCCTCACCCACCGGAAGGAGAAAGTCATGGCTCATCGTATTGCGGTCATCGTCGGCAGCCTGCGTCGCGAATCGTGGAACCGGGCACTCGCCAAGGCAGTGATCTCGCTCGCGCCGGCCGATCTCGCTTTCGAGTTCGTCGAGATCGGCGAGTTGCCGCTATACAGCCAGGATTACGATGCGGACTTTCCGGAAGTCGCGCGGCGTTTCAAGCAGGCGATCGAAGCGGCCGACGGGCTGCTGTTCGTCACGCCGGAGTACAACCGCTCGATGCCGGGCGTGCTGAAGAATGCGCTCGACTGGGGCTCGCGTCCGTGGGGCGCCAATTCGTGGGCACGCAAGCCCGGTGCGGTGCTCGGCACGTCGCCGGGCGCGACGGGCACAGCGCTCGCGCAGCAGCATCTGCGCAACGTGCTCGCGTATCTCGACGTCGCGACGCTCGGCCAGCCGGAGATGTTCATCAAGCACGACGCGACGCGTATCGACGATCACGGCGAGATCGTCAACGAAGATACGCGCAAGTTCCTGCAAGGCTTCGTCGACCGCTACGCGGCTTGGGTGCGCACCCACAACGCGGCCTGAACTCGCGGTGCCGGTCCGGCGCCTGCCGGACCCCTCTTCGACGTTTCCTAGGGCACGTTCCCCTGATTAAAGAAATCATTCGTGGGGCTGGCCACCAGAAGGGCCGATCGCCGCGTCATGCTCCTCGCGAATACGTCGAGTATTCGCTTCGTCGCAATCCTCGCGCTCGGCCCTTCTGGTGGCCAGCGCAAGCCCGTTATTAGCGTGAACAGGCCCTTCTATGGGGCATTGGAAGTCAAGCCCTGATTGATGGGAATGCAGTGTCAAACGATATGCGTCCTTTTCCACTCAGCGTTGAGATGGCAACGGCCATGGGCAAGCAAGCCTCTCCACGTCGTATTCAGGTCAGAGTGTCTGATGGACCGGCCAGTGCCGGCTCTACCTTCTATCCGTGCCGGCCTGCGAAGCCGAGCACCTCATACCGCATGCGCAAAGCGCTGGAACCACTCTGTTACCGACGCGCCCCATCTAGCGCAACGGCCACCCGGATGGGTAGCCCGAGCGTGTTACGGGCGCGTTGACCGTTGAGCATCGCCTGCCTTCCTGTACCGCTTACGCCCTCGCAAGGTTGATGTCACCCGGCTTGAGTCTCGCGCCGGCGGGAATTTCACCCTGTTCAAAGTAGCGCCACAGGGCAATCGCCAGACGCCGTGCGAGCGCCACGATACCAATGCGCCGCAGCCGCTTGCCTGCGCCGGCAAAGCGCTCACTGAACCAGCGAGTGAGCTGGCTGTTGGGCTGGTAGCGCAGCCAGCTCCACGCGAGTTCGACCATCAGCCATCGGGCTCGCTTGTTGCCCGCCTTGCTGATTCCCTGCTCGACTTCGCTGGTGCCGCTTGCGTAAGGGGTCGGCGCAAGACCCAGGCAGCCGGCAACTTCCCGGCGATTGTGAAACTGCCGCCAGCCAAAGAGTTCCTTCGTCAAAGTCCATGCGCTGCCGATCCCGATCCCCGCAAGCTGCGACAACCGCGCGACCGCAGGCTGCATGCCACTGCGAACCTGTTGCTCCTGCTGCGCTTCGAGCGTCTTGATCTGCGTGAGAACGAGCGTGAGTCGCTCAAGCTCTCGTTCGATTTCGGCGCGCACGCCTGGCAACAGCCGCGCGGCCTGATAAGCCCACCAGCGCACCCATAGCCGGCCGCCAATGCGCTCGACCCGCAGGTTGTGCAATACCAGCAGGGAGCGGATCCGGTTGCAGTGGGCGGTACGTTCCCGTCGCAGACGCTCGACTTCGCGGTGCAGCCGCCGGTCATCCTCCTGCTCGGGCGTGGGGATGCGCGCGACCGCCCATACGCGCTTCTCGCCAGCGTGATAACGCATCAGCATCGACAGCAGCTTGTCGCTGTCGAGTCGGTCCGTCTTCGCGCGACGGGCCCGGCGGTTTACTTCGATGCTTGCGGAGTCCACCACAACATTGACGATTCCCTGTTGAGCCAGCCAGCGATGCAACCAGAAGCCGTCGCGGCCTGCCTCGTAGCAGCTGAATACCGATGCATCGGCGCGTAGGCGGCAGCGCAGCCGCGCCTTTGCGATCGCGATCAGTACTGCCCCGGTATCCCCGGCGGCGACCGTGCAACGGCTGGGTGCCTGCGCGCCGCTCCCCAGGGACAGCTTCCAGTTCTTCTCGCCCAGTTCCAAAGCCATGTACAGCTGGCCAGCTACCGTCGTATCCTGCCCTTGAAGGGCCATGTCGGGCGCATCCATTTGCGTGCTCCTTTCGAGAAACGAGTCTCCGAATCCTCGTTTTACTCCAGGGGGCTTACTTTCACGGCCCTTCCATAGTATCTAGATCCCCGCGTGCTTCGCGTCGCGCGCGTCGCGTACGCCCTGCAGGATTTCGTCGAGCAGCGCGATGTCGAACGGCTTCGACAACACGCGCAGGTTGACGCCGCGCGTGCGGTCGAGCTCCTCCGCATAGCCCGTCACGAGGATGACGGGCAGTTTTTCCGGGCGGCATCCGATCGCTTCCGCGAGATCGATGCCGTTGAGGCGGCCCGGCATGTGGATGTCCGAAATCACGAGGTCGAAGCGCTCGTGCGCCGACGCGTCTTCGACCAGCCGCAGCGCGTCGTCGGCGGATGCCGCGTAGGTGACACGGTGTCCGAGTAGCGTGAGCAGCGCCTCCGTGCCGGCGGCGACTTCGCTGTTGTCCTCGACGAGCAGCACGTTCAGGCCGGCCGCCGGGCTCGCATCGTGCGCATGCGCGGCGGCAAGCGCTGGCCGCGCGACCAGGTCCGCCGCGCTCGCGCGCGGCAGGTAGAGCCGCACGGACGTGCCTGCGCCCACCGCGCTGTCGATCGTCGCCAGGCCGCCCGAGCGTTCGCAGAACGCGAACACCTGCGGCAGCCCGAGCCCGGTGCCCATCCCCTGGGTCTTCGTCGTGAACAGCGGCTCGAATGCGCGCGCGAGCACGTCGGGCGCCATGCCGGCGCCCGTATCGTCGAGCGAGATCTGCACGAAATCGCCGGTCAGCGGAAAGCCGTCTTCGCGGCGGAACGTCACGTTGCGCGCGTCGACGGTGAAGCGGCCGCCGGTCGGCATCGCGTCGCGCGCATTGACGGCCAGGTTGATGACCGCGAGCTCGAGCTCGGCCACGTCCACGCGGATCGGCCACACGCCGGGGGCGATCGCGACGATCAGCGACGATTTCGAGCCGAGCGACGTCTTCAGCAGTTCGCGGCAGGTGCCGACCCACTGCCCGACGTCGATCGTCTCGTTGTGCAGCGGCTGCTTGCGCGCAACGCCGAGCAGCTGGCGCGTCAGCGACTGTCCGTTCTTCAGCGCGCGCTCGATCGCGCCGAGCTCGATGTCGAGATGCTGAACGCCGCGACGCCGCACGATCTGCACGTTGCTCGAGATGATCATCAGCAGGTTGTTGAAGTCGTGCGCGACGCTGCCGACCAGATTGCCGAGCGCCTGCATCTTGCGCGACTGCCGGTATGCCGATTCGATCGAGCGCCGCATCGACGCTTCGGCCTGCCAGCGATCCCACGCCTCCTCTTCCGCCTTGAGGCGCTTGAGCGACAGCCAGATCACGCACCACAGCGCGAACGACGGCGCGAACATCGACGCGAACAGTACGCTCAGGTGTTCGTACCATTCACGCCAGATCGCCGAGGTCCGGTAGGCGCACGACACGTACACCGGATAGCTGCCGACCTGCCGGTACGCGACGATCTCGCTGCCCGCGTCGTGACGCACGCGCACGACGCCCGCGCGCGGGTCGGTCCGCTCGCCGTCCGGCAGCAGCACCTGTTCGGCAAGCGCGGCGGCCGGCTGCGGCGGATACGACGCGAGCACGGCGCCGTCGGTCCGCGTGAGCGCCATCGTCATCGGCGTTTTCGCGCCGCCGAGCAGGTCGCGGTAGAACGCGTTGAAATACGACGACTTCAGCGCGATCGACACCATGCCGGCGAACGTCCCGTCGCTGTGGCGCCGCGCGACACCCGTATTGAACACGGGAATGTTCTCGAGCTTGAGCGGCCCCATCATCAGGCGCGAGATGTGTTCGATGACCTTGCCGTCGCGGATGCCGATGAAGTCGTCGCGTTTCGCGATCGACGCGTACGGCGCCGGGTAGTAGAGGCTGTTCGCGAGCAGCATCCCGCTCGCACCGAAGATCGACACGGCCGCGACCTGCGGGTAGCCGCCGCCGACCGTGTTGAGCGCATCGTGAATGTCGGATTCGTGCTGCCGCACCGTCGAGTCGTCCAGGTCCTGCACGAGATCGACGATGCGCGCATCGAGCGTTTCGCTCAGGTCGAACACCTTGAGCGCGTGCTCCTCGGCGACGCGCACGGTGCGCATCGTCACGTCGCTCGCGGCGGCCTCGCGCGCCTTCAGATCGTTGTAGGCCATCACCGACACATAGATGCACGGCAGCACGATCGCCGCGATCAGCAGCACGATCAGCGTCACGCGGCGGACCGCGAAATCGTGTTCGGGAGCGCCGGACGCGTAGGTCCCGTCGTCCTCCTGCCAATCGTCGGCGGAAGCGTGGTCGCGGGAGTCGGCGGGCCGTTCGGACGTCATCGGAGGGAAAAGGGTGAAACGAAGGTGCCTGCCATCATAAACGAGTTGCGCCCGCCCCCCGCCGCCCACTCGACGCCTCCTCGACGCGCGAGGCCCGCGCGACCCTGACGGTTCCTACAGGGTGAATTCGTCAGATTGAAAACGCGACGAATCCGGAAGCGCAAACGTACACAAAGGAAAATTTTGCGTCTCGATCGCGAAATTGGTTGCACCTGTTTTCCGAATGCCGCGTGATCGGATGGATTTTGTCCGAAACCGTGAATATGGAGAGTTGCACCGCACCGGTTTTACTCAGAGAATCGCGCCTTGCTTTCCCTGACAGATACGCGCCCGCCGAGCACCGCTCGCGGCCCGCGTCGCACGCGAATCGCGCGGCGGCGCCCGCCGCCCGGCCGTCCGGCGGAATGCCTGAGCCGGTTCGTGCGAGGCCTCAAGAAGTGCGCGACGCGGCCGTTAACGCGAGAGAGACCATTCCGCATACCGCTCCGCCCGCCATGCCTTTGCCGATTGTGATTGCCGACGATTCGCTGCTCGCTCGCAAGTTGTTGACGAAGGCCTTACCGGGGGACTGGGACGTCGACGTCGCGTATGCCGCGAACGGCCGCGAGGCACTGGCGCTCTATCGTGACGGCAAGGCTTCCGTGATGTTTCTCGACCTGACGATGCCCGACATGAGCGGCTATCAGGTGCTGGAGACGTTGCGCCACGAGGATTTGAACACGTTCGTGATCGTGGTATCCGCCGATATCCAGCCGCAGGCGCGCGAGCGCGTGCTCGAGCTCGGCGCGATCGCGTTCGTCGCGAAGCCCGTGACGTTGGAGGCGTTGCTGCCCATTCTCAAGGAGTATGGGTTGTATGCCTGAATCGGTGTTCACGGCGGAGCAACGCGACGCGTTGCAGGAAATCGCCAATCTCGCGATGGGCCGCGCCGCGGCGCGCCTCGCGTTGCTGCTCGGCCGCTTCATCGAGCTGTCGGTGCCGCGCGTGCGCATCGTGCATGCGGTCAATGCGGGCAATGCGCTGCGCGAGATGACGGGCATACACGAGAACGTGACCGCCGTGCGCCAGGGGTTCAGGTCCGACATCAAGGGTGAAGCGCTCGTGCTGTGCCGCAGCGCGGGCGTCCCGCGACTCGTGTCGCTCGTCGACCGCACGTTCGGCGACGGCGCATGGGGCGCGCGTGCGGCGGACGACGGCGACCCGGCCGCGCGCGGCGAGGTTGCGAGCCACGACGAACTCGTGTTCGACGTCGCGAACGTGCTGATTGGCGCGTGCGTCGCGTCGATCCTCGACGAGCTCGGCCGCACGCCGGTGTTCTTTCCGCCGGGCCTGCTCGGTGCCGACATGTCGTTCGACGACGTATTCCAGCCGACCGTGCTCGCATGGAGCGTTGCGCTGCTGCTCGAGGTGAACTTCGGGCTCGAGGGCGACGGCTTCCGCGCGCATTTCGTGATGCTGATGGCCGAGGATTCGATCCGGTTGATGGGCGACGCGCTCGACGCGTTGCTGTCCGCGCTATGACTGTCACCACCTCTTCCGCTTCGCTGAGCGATCTCGTGATCGAACGGGTCGGGTTCGGCCTGTTCGTGCTCGATCGCGCGATGAACGTGCTGATGTGGAATCGCTTCATGCAGGACCACAGCGGCGTCGCCGCGGCCGACGTGATCGGCCGCAACCTGTTCGACAGCTTTCCGGACCTGCCGCGCGCGTGGCTCGCGCGCAAGCTCGAGAGCGTGTTTCAGCTCGGCAGCTTTGCGTTCAGCTCGTGGGAGCAGCGCCCGTACCTGTTCCGCTTCGAGCACGACCGGCCGATCACGGGGGGCGTCGACTTCATGCAGCAGGACTGCACGTTCATGCCGCTCACGCGCGGGCGCGAAGTCGAGGCGGTGTGCGTGACGATCTCGGATGTCACGCACGTCAGCGTGATGCAGCGCGAGCGCGAAGAGGCGGTCGCGAAGCTGCGCGAGCATGCGAACCTCGACGGCCTGACCGGCATCGCGAACCGGCGCTATTTCGAGGCGCGGCTGCACGACGAGTACGCGCGCTGGCAGCGCTACGGCGGCAACCTGTCGGTGCTGCTGTTCGACCTCGACCACTTCAAGACGATCAACGACCGCTTCGGCCACGCGGTCGGCGACACGGTGTTGCGCGAGATGGCGCAGCGCGTTACCGCGATCGTGCGCGCGCAGGACACGTTCGGCCGCTTCGGCGGCGAGGAATTCGCGCTGCTGCTGCCGTGCACGGATCTCGACGAAGCGATGCTGGTCGCGGAGAAGGTGCGTTGCGAGATCAGTCGTGCGCCGGTCGAGGCCGAAGGCGTGAGCGTGCCGGTGACGGCGAGCGTCGGCGCCGCGTGCGCGCGGCCGGGCGCGTTGACTTACGACATCATCGTCAACGAGGCCGACGCCGCGCTCTATCGCGCGAAGCGGCTCGGCCGCGATCGTTCGGTGGCCTACGCATAGATTTTCAGCTCTTCGCGATGTCGGCCAGCACGCCAGCGAGCACCGCCGGCTGCGAGATGTACGGCGAGTGGCTGCTGTCGAGCTGGTGCACGTGCGTCGGGTTGTCCGGTGCGAACGCGTCGGCTTCGTCGATGAAGCGCTGCTGCAGCGCGGGCAGGATCACGCGGTCCTGCAGGCACTTGATGTAGTGCCGGTCGATCGCGCCCCAGCGCGCGGCGGTGGTCGGGATCGCGGTCGCGAACGGCGCGGCCGGCACGTCGCAGCTCATCAGGTTCGCCACCGCCTCGTATTCCGCCTGCGACACGTCGTCGAACAGCGCTTGCCTGGCCGTCGCGTGATACGCGGCGTCGTCGCTGCGCGGATCGATGCGCAGCGCACCGGCCGTGCGCGGGCTTGCGAGCATCAGCTGGCCGAGCATCTCGCCCCGGTTTTCCGGCGCGCGCACGTAGTCGAGGCCCGGCACGCCCGATGCGGGCATGAACGCCGCGAGATAGACGATCTTCGCAATCTTCTCGGGCATCCGCTCGGCGGCCGCGGTGATCGCGAGGCCGCCCATGCTGTGGCCGACGAGGACGACCTTGCCATGGCCGAGCGCATACGCGTCGTCGACGGCCTGCATCACCTGCGACGCATAGTCGTCGAGCGTCGTGTTCGCAACCGGCGACGGCTCGGCGCCGAACGCTTCCTTGTCGAGCGGACGCTTGAAGTACGACGCGGGAAAGCGCGCGTTGATCCCGTGCGCGGGCAGGTCGCGCGCGATCGACAGGTGGCCGCGCGCGGCGAGCGCGGCCGCGACGTGCGCGTAGCACCACGCACCTTGCCATGCGCCATGCACGAGCACGAAGACGGGGTGGGCGGACTGCTGGGATGCGGGCGAAGCGGCGGTCAAGTTCGTCTCCATCGGTTCTCGGGGGGTTATGATTTTCAGATAAGGCATCATCTTAGACGAACCCGCGCGGGCCAAGCGGCGGCGGCCTGCGGCAATATGGCCCTCAATGTGTCGCACAGGCCACATTTCGTTCTGATCTGATTTGAATTCGCATCGGATCGCGTTAATTTGATGTTTTGAACCGATCGCGCCCCATGAACGTCGACTATCTCTTCTACCGGAAACCCGACAAGCCGGGCCCCTATTCGCTCGACGACCTCGGCGACGTCGCGCCGCCGATCGGCGCAAGTGCCGCGGTACGCGCGGGCATCACGCGCGTGTTCGAGCAGATCGACTGGCAGGAATCCCCCGACGTGCCCGGCGCCTGGTTCGGCACCGGCGGCCCGTTGTTCCAGTTCACCGCGGAACCCGACGGCCGCGTGACGAGTTTCATGGGTTCGCGGCTCGAGCGCCGCGCGATGCTGCTGCTGACACGCGAAATGGGGCTGATTGCGCTCGACCTGCAGCGTGACGTCGTGTACGGCTAGGTGCGGGCTGCAACGCATAGCCCGTCACCCGCAGCGGCCCGCTGCGCGCGGCTTGCGCGGCCGCTAGCGCCGCGGCGCGGCGCGGTGGCCAACCCGCCATCGACCTTCAAAGATTGCTATACTTTCGGCCAATTCCGGCTTCCGGCCGGTAATTTGTGCCTGTCTGCGTCGAACGTTCGCACATCTCGCACGTAATTGACGCCTTTACCATCCCAGCCGGGCATGGCTTCTTCAATCGCCCCGCGTGGGCGTCTCCGTGGAGCTCGTCTTGGCCGTTTCCAATCTCGTCGTGGACGAACAAGAAACCGACGCCGCTGCCGTCACATCGGGCAGTTCTTTTTATCTCGCGATGCGCATCCTGCCGGCCGCGCAACGCGACGCGATGTTCCAGGTGTATGCGTTCTGCCGCGCGGTCGACGACATCGCCGACAGCGACCTGCCGCGCGCCGAGCGCGCCGCCGGCCTCGAGCGCTGGCGCGCGGACATCGACGCGTGCTTCGCCGGCCAGCCGCCGCGCCATCTCGCGGCGCTCACGCGCGAGATCCGCGCGTTCGACCTGAAGCGCGACGATTTCCACGCGATGATCGACGGGATGGCGATGGACGCCGCCGAAGACATCTGCGCGCCCGACGAACCGACGCTCGACCTCTATTGCGACCGCGTCGCGAGCGCGGCCGGCCGTCTGTCGGTGAGGATTTTCGGGATGCCGGAGGCCGAAGGGATCACGCTGTCGCACCATCTCGGCCGCGCGCTGCAACTGACCAACATCCTGCGCGACATCGACGAGGATGCCGGGATCAACCGCTGCTACCTGCCGCGCGAACTGCTTGCGCGCGAAGGCATCGCGATCACCGATCCGGTGACGATCGCGCGCGCGCCGGCGCTGCCGCGCGTGTGCGCGACGCTCGTCGAGCGCGCGCTCGAGCATTTCCGGCAGGCGGACGCGGTGATGGATACCTGCGCTCGCGCGCAGGTGAAGGCGCCGCGCATCATGTCGGGCGCATACCGCTGCATTCTCGAGGCCGCGATCGCCCGCGGCTTCGACGCGCCGCGCGAGCCGATCCGCAAGCCGAAGGCGCGCATGCTGATGATCGCCGCGCGCTACGCGCTGTTCTGAGCCGATGCCCAGAACCGTCCACGTGGTCGGGGCAGGACTCGCGGGCCTGTCGGCCGCCGTCGAGCTGCAACGCCGCGGGCGCCGCATCGTGCTGCACGATGCGCACGCGCAGCCGGGCGGACGCTGCCGCTCGTGGTTCGACGGCACGCTGAACGCGACGATCGACAGCGGGCTGCATCTGGTGTTCGCAGGACAGCCGTCGACGCAGCGCTATCTGCGCGCGATCGGCGCGGCCGATCAGCTGTCCGGGCCCGCGCTGCCTGAATTTCCGGTGGCCGACGTCACGTCGCAGCAGCGCTGGACGCTGCGTTTCGGCAACGGCCACTGGCCGTCCTGGCTGTTCGACGCCGCGTCGCGGGCGCCGGGCACGACGCCGCTCGATTATCTGTCGCTCGCGCCGCTCGCGTTCGCGCGCACGGGCCGCTCACTCGCACAGACGATGCGATGCGACGGCGTGCTGTGGGATCGTTGGCTGCGGCCGTTTTTCCTCGGCGCGCTGAATGTCGAGCCGCGCCACGCGACGGCCGAACTGGCGCGCGCGGTGGTGTGCGGCACATTCGCCGCGGGCGGGCCTGCGTGCCGCCCGCTGTTCGCGCGTCACGGGCTCGGCAGCGCGTTCGTCGAGCCCGCGCTGCGGATGCTGCAGCATGGCGGCGCGACGATCCGGCTGCGTTCGCGTCTCGACGCGCTCGAATTCGGCGCGCGCGGCCACGCGGTCGACGCGCTGGTGATCGACGGCGAGCGCGTCGATCTCGCGCCGGGCGATGCGGTCGTGCTGGCCGTCCCGCCCGACGTCGCGCAGCCGCTCGTGCCCGACCTGAGCGCGCCGGATACGTACAGCGCGGTCGTCACCGCGTATTTCGCGGCCGAACCGGCGCCGGGCTGCGCGCTGTACACGACGGTCGTCAACGGTGCCGTCGACGCGGTGCGGGCGGCCGATGGCCAGCTCGCCGCGACGATCCGCGACGCAGCCGGCTGGCTCGAGCTGCCGCGCGACACGCTCGCGCAGACGATCTGGCAGGACATCGCGCGCGTGACGGGCGCACGCGCGGAAACCTTGCCCCCGTGGCAGCTCGTCGTCGAGCCGCGCGCGGGTTTTGCGGCGGTGCCGTCGCAGGAAATGAAACGTCCGGCTGCGCGTACGCGCTGGACCAATCTCGTGCTGGCGGGCGACTGGATTGCCACCGGCCTGCCCGCATCGATCGAGGGCGCGCTCCGTTCCGGCCAGAAGGCCGCGGACGTGCTCCAGACACAATAAGAGAGGGACCGATGAACGATCTCACCGATATGCCGACCTTGACCGCCGACACGCAGTCGGCCGGCCTCGACGCCGCCGTCGCCCGTGCGACCGACGCGTTGCTTGCCGCGCAGAACGCGGACGGACACTGGGTCTACGAACTCGAAGCGGATTCGACGATTCCGGCCGAGTACATCCTGCTCGTCCACTACCTCGGCGAAACGCCGAACCTCGAGCTCGAACAGAAGATCGGCCGCTATCTGCGCCGCATCCAGCAGCCGGACGGCGGCTGGCCGCTGTTCACCGACGGCGCGCCGAACATCAGCGCGAGCGTGAAGGCGTACTTCGCGCTGAAGGTGATCGGCGACGACGAGAACGCCGAGCACATGCAGCGTGCGCGCAAAGCGATCCACGCGATGGGCGGCGCCGAGATGTCGAACGTGTTCACGCGCATCCAGCTCGCGCTGTACGGTGCGATTCCGTGGCGCGCGGTGCCGATGATGCCGGTCGAGATCATGCTGCTGCCGCAGTGGTTTCCGTTCCACCTGTCGAAGGTGTCGTACTGGGCGCGCACGGTGATCGTGCCGCTGCTCGTGCTGAATGCGAAGCGGCCGATCGCGAAGAACCCGCGCGGCGTGCGCATCGACGAGCTGTTCATCGATCCGCCCGTCAACGCCGGGCTGCTGCCGCGCCAGGGCCACCAGAGCGCGGGCTGGTTCGCGTTCTTCCGCGTCGTCGATCACGCGCTGCGCGCGGTCGACGGGCTGTTCCCGAGCTACACGCGCGAACGCGCGATCCGGCAGGCGGTCGCGTTCGTCGACGAGCGCCTGAACGGCGAGGACGGCCTCGGCGCGATCTATCCGGCGATGGCCAACTCGGTGATGATGTACGCCGCGCTTGGCTATCCTGAAGACCATCCGAACCGCGCGATCGCGCGCCAGTCGGTCGAGAAGCTGCTCGTTGTGCACGGCGACGAAGCGTATTGCCAGCCGTGCCTGTCGCCGGTGTGGGATACGTCGCTCGCGGCGCACGCGCTGCTCGAGACGGGCGACCCGCGCGCGGAAGACGCCGTGGTGCGCGGCCTCGAATGGCTGCGTCCGCTGCAGATCCTCGACGTGCGCGGCGACTGGATCTCGCGCCGCCCGAACGTGCGGCCCGGCGGCTGGGCGTTCCAGTACGCGAACCCGCATTACCCGGACGTCGACGATACGGCCGTGGTCGTGATGGCGATGGACCGCGTCGAGAAGCTCCGGCATTCGGACGCGTACCGCGAGTCGATCGCGCGCGCGCGCGAGTGGGTCGTCGGCATGCAGAGCAGCGACGGCGGCTGGGGTGCGTTCGAGCCGGAAAACACGCAGTACTACCTGAACAACATCCCGTTCTCCGATCACGGCGCGCTGCTCGATCCGCCGACCGCGGACGTGTCGGGCCGCTGCCTGTCGATGCTGTCGCAGCTCGGCGAGACGGCCGCGAACAGCGAAGCGGCGCGCCGCTCGCTCGACTACATGCTGAAGGAACAGGAGCCGGACGGCAGCTGGTACGGCCGCTGGGGGATGAACTTCGTGTACGGCACGTGGACCGCGCTGTGCTCGCTGAACGCGGCCGGCCTCGGCCCGGACGATCCGCGCGTGAAGCGCGGCGCGCAGTGGCTGCTGTCGGTGCAGAACAAGGATGGCGGCTGGGGCGAGGACGGCGACAGCTACAAGCTCAACTATCGCGGCTACGAGCAGGCGCCGAGCACGGCGTCGCAGACGGCCTGGGCGCTGCTCGGCCTGATGGCGGCCGGCGAGGTGAACCATCCGGCCGTTGCGCGCGGGATCGACTACCTGATCGCCGAGCAGAACGAACATGGGCTGTGGGACGAGACGCGCTTTACGGCGACCGGCTTCCCGCGCGTGTTCTACCTGCGTTACCACGGCTATCGCAAGTTCTTCCCGCTGTGGGCGCTCGCGCGCTACCGCAACCTGAAGCGCGACAACGCGACGCGCGTGACGGTCGGGATGTGACGCGTGGCGGCATCGACGCATAACGGCACGCTGCCCGTCATCGCGGTGACGGGGATGGCGTTCGAGGCACGCATCGCGCGCGGCGACGGTGTCGAGGCCGTATTCGCCGCGCGCGCCGATCGTCTCGAGCGCGCGCTGACCGAAGCGACCGCGCACGGCTGCGCGGGCATCATCAGCTTCGGCACGGCCGGCGGGCTCGCACCCGACCTGGAGCCGGGCGCGCTCGTGATCCCGGATGCAATCGACGGGCCGTTCGGACGCGTGCAGACCGACGTCGCGTGGAGCGCGCGGCTCGTCGGCGCGCTGCACGACACGCCGGTGTGGCCGCGCGTGAAGCGCGGCGTGATGGCGGCTGTCGGCGCGCCGGTCGTCAGTGAAGAGGACAAGGCTTCGCTGTATCGCGCGAAGGGCGCGCAGGCCGTCGACATGGAGTCGCACATCGCGGCGGCGTTCGCGGCCGCGCGCGGCGTGCCGTTCGCGGTGTGCCGCGCGATCGTCGATCCGGCGTGGCGCACGCTGCCGCGCGCGGCGACAGCCGGGCTGCGCGACGACGGCAGCACGGCGATCCTGCCGATCCTGCGCGAGCTGTTGAAGCAGCCTTCGCAGCTCGGCCCGCTGCTGCAGGTCGCGGGCGATGCGCGCGCGGCGCGCACGACGCTGATCCAGGCGCGGCATGCGTTCGGGCGCGCGGGGGCGCTGCGGATCGTCTGAGCCGGCGCAAGCGCGGCCCTTCTTCCCCTCTTCCGTTCCACTCCGCCTGCGCCTGAAAGACAAAACCCCTCGTTCCGAAAAACGAGGGGTTCGTCAGCAATCAGGCGCGCTGCATCGTGCAGCGCCCCTGAGCATTTCCCGACCGATTCGACGTTACTGCGCAGCAGCTCCGCTTGCCGGCACAACCGGCGCACTCGCCGGCATCGTATTGTCCGCACCCGGATCGTTGTATTGCGGCATCCCTGGCGCGGCCGGTGCGGCCGGTGCAGCCGGTGCGTTCGCCGGCGCCCCACCCGATTCGCCCGGATCCTGATAATTCGGCAACCCGGGCGCGGCCGGCGTGTTCGCCGGCGCGCCGTCCGACTCGCCGGGCTCGTTGTAGTTCGGCAGCGCGCTCGGCGCGGACTCGCTCTTGTAGGTCAGCGACTTGCGCTGCTGCAGGTACGCGTCGCGCACGAACGAGTACGGGTCGAGCGCGGCCTGCTTCAGCAGGTCGGTCGCGCCGAGCAGGTCCGAGCGGGCGCTCACGAACTGCATCACGTACATCGGATTGCGCGCGGCCGGCTCGATGTAGTTGAGCAGGTTGAAGCGCACGTCGACCGCGCGGCCGACGCCGTCGCGGAACGTGCTCGGCCCGAACACCGGCAGCACGAGATACGGGCCGGACGGCATGCCCCAGCGGGCCATCGTGAGCCCGAAATCCTGGTGATGCTTCGGCAGGCCGGCGGGCGTCGCGATGTCGATCAGGCCGCCGACGCCGAACAACGAGTTCATCGCAACCCGCATCAGGTCTTCCGTCGCGTCGGTGATGCGCAACTGCAGCAGGTTGTTCGCGATGTTGCCGAGGTCGCCGAGGTTCGAGAAGAAGTTGCTGATTGCCGTGCGCATCGGCGTCGGCGTGATCTTCTGGTAGCCCTTCGCGATCGGCACCGCGATGTTCTGGTCGACGGTGTCGTTGAACTTGTACACCGCGCGGTTCATCGGCTCGAGCGGGTCGGCCGGATTGCGGTCGGGGCCGGTCGCGCAGCCGCTCAGCATCGCGCCTGCGGCGACGCTCGCCGCAATGATTCGCACCTTATTCATTGATTCCTTGCGATTGGTTCTTCGCGCGCTTCACGCGCGGTTTGCCCATGAGTACCGGCTGAAACACCACGGCGCCGATCAGCGTGCAAGTCAGCGCCAGCGCCAGCAGCTTGCCCATGCTCGACGTTCCCGGGTGATGCGACAGCCACAGGCTGCCGAACGCGGTCGCGGTCGTCGCGGCGCTGAACAGCACCGCATGCGTGAGGCTGGAATGCAGCAGGCCAGTCTGACCCGCGCGCCAAGCCATCACGAAATACACCTTGAATGCGACGCCGACGCCGAGCATCAGCGGCAGCGCGATGATGTTCGCGAAGTTGAGCGGCATGCCGATCAACACGCAGATCTCGAGCGTGACGATGCCCGACACGAGCAGCGGCACGAGCGTGCGCAACACGTCGCCGAACCGGCGCAGCGTGATCCACAGCAGGATCGTGATCGACACGATCGACCACAGCGCTGCATGCAGGAACGCGTTGATGATCGTATCGGCCGAATGCAGGATCGAGATCGGCCCGCCGATCGCGTTCGGCTCGACGGCCTTCACGGCAGTCACGAAGCGGCGCAGCATCGCGTCGTCGCCCGGATCGACGCCGTTCGGCACCTTCGGCGAGATCTGCACGAGCGCCTGGCCGTCCGGCGCGACCCAGTCGCGCACGATCGACGGCGGCAGCGTGTCGCGCGTGATGTCCTGCGGCTGCAGCAGCGTCGCGAGTTGATTGAGCGCGACGTGCAGCGTGTCGGAGAACGCGCGTTCGGCGCGGTCGCGCGTCGCGGCGTCGGCGGCGGCGAGCTTTGCGAGCGACGCGGACAGATGTTGCGCGGCCGCCGCGCCGGGTCCGGGGTGATCCTCGGCCGCGTAGCCGAGCAGGTCCGACACGCGCTTGAGCGCGGCGACGCGCTGCGCGTCGGTCGCGGGCGGCGCGGCGGGCTGGGTCAGCGCGGGCACCAGCTCGCTCGCGGCGGCGGCGATCGCCGCGCGTTTTTCCGGCTGGCCGGCGGGGATGAACGTCGACAGCGTCGTCGTGCGGCCGACTTCGGGCAGCGCGCCGAGGCGCTTCGCGGCCGCGTCGGCCGCGGCGAGCGACGGCGCGAGCAGCGTGACGTCGTTGACCGATGCCTCCGGCGAATCCTTCAGTGCGATCAGCGTCGCCATCGATTCGCTGTGCGGATCCTTCAGGTGCAGCGGGTTGAAGTCGAAGCGCAGGAACGCGAGCAGCGGCAGCCCGCCGATCACGACCGCGAGCGTGCCGATCAGGATCGGCTTGCGGTGCCGGTCGAGAAAATCGTCGACCGGCGCGAGCGCCGGGAAGCCAGGCGTCTTCGATTCGCCCGGCGGCGCGAACAGGCGCAGTAGCGCGGGCAGCAGCGTGAGCGTGGTCAGCAGCGCGACGAACATGCCGACGCCGGCGATCAGGCCGAGTTCGGACACGCCGCGATACGCGGTCGGGATGAACGAGAAGAAGCTCGCCGCGACCGCCGCGGTCGCGAGCGCGAGCGGCAGGCCCATCGAGTGCGCGGCGCCGATCAGCGCGTGATCGATGCGCGAGTCGCGGAAGCGCTCCTCGCGGTACTTCACGCCGTACTGGATCGAGAAATCGACGCCGAGGCCGACGAACAGCACCATGAACGCGACCGAGATCATGTTCAGCGAGCCGACCAGCATCAGGCCGAGCGCCGCGGTGACGGCGAGGCCGACGAACAGCGTGACGATCACCGAGCCGATCATCCGCTTCGAGCGCAGCGCAAGCCACAGGATGACGAGCACGGCGAACAGCGTGAGCGCGCCGTTGAGCGCCGCGCCGTCCTGCACCGATGCGAATTCGTCGTCGGCGAGCGGCTGCTCGCCGGTCAGCTGTACGACTGCGCCGAAGCGTTTCTCGAGATCGAGCGTGCGCGCGGTGTCGCGGATCGTCTGGCTCGCGGCGGCGCCCGCCTTCAGCGCGCCGTAGTTGACGAGCGGCTGCACGGTGACGAATGCGCGCGCCGGCTGGTGCGCCGCGTCGCTGTCGACGAGCGCGCGCCACGAGAACGCGGCAGGCTTGCCGGCCAGCACGTCGTCGACCGTCGCGGCGCTGCGCGCGAGCAGCTTGGCCATCCCCGGCAGCTTGACCTGGCCGGTCAGGAGCGGCTGGCCGAGCGTCGTCGACAGCGTGGTTGCGAGCCCGGTCAGGCTCGGGTTCTTCGCGAGCTCGTTGACGAGCGGGCGCGCGCTCGCGAGCTGCGACGTCGTATCCGCAACTTCCTGCGGCGACAGGAACAGCAGCCCGTTGTGCTCGAAGAACGGGCCGCCGCCCGGCTCGGCGACCTGGCCGAGGCGGCCGGCGTCGGCCTGTTTCTGCAGCGCGCCCGTCAGCGCGTGTGCGGCGGCCGTCGCGAATTCGGGGGCGGGTGCTTCGACGACCGCGAGGATCGTACCGTTGCGTTGCGGGAATGCGCGGTCGATCGACTGGCCGAGCGCGGCCCATTGCGGTTCGGCGTCGACGAGCTTGCTGATGTCCGTGTTGATCCTGAAGTGGCCGGCAACGTAGACGCCGCTCGCGGCGCCAATGATCAGCGACAGTGCGACGACCCAGATCGGGCGTCGCACCGACCACGCAACGAGTCGAATGATGAGAGAGGTCACCATGTGGCGGTGGGGTGTGGCTCGAAAAGGCAAAGTAGCCAAGTATACCGGCGCATCGTGGCGTGAGTCGTGACGTTCGGGCATTTCGGGAACGGAAGGAGATTTGTCCCGCAGCGGGGGAATCGGGGCCGGCGGCCGTTGAGGCGGGCCGGGCCGCATAATGGAACCACATAAGGGGGCCCGGCAACGGGGCCGGATGTAAGGAGGTGCTTACATGAATCGGCCCGGCGTTCGGCGCTCTTGTGACAATCCGGCGCCAAAGGTAACAGTCGGTCACCGCGCGGCAGCCGCGCGTCAGGCCCGCTATACTTGCGTCGACCGGGCGGCCTGCCGCGCCGGCCGTCTTTCCTTACCGAGTGCGATATCCGTATGAAACGTCATCTGTTTGCTTTCCTCGCCGCCGCCACCGTGTCGATTTCCGCGTTCGCGCAAAGCGCGCCGGTCGACATCGTCCGCAACGCGGTCGAGGGCACCGTTACTGCGATGAAGGCGGATCCGGCCGCCCGTGGCGGCGACATGGCGAAGGTCACGCAGGTCGTCGAGCAGCGCTTCCTGCCGGCGACGAATTTCGAGCGCACGACCCGCATCGCGGTCGGCGACGCCTGGAAGCAGGCGACGCCGCAACAGCAGCAGGAGCTGTACAAGCAATTCAAGCTGCTGATGACGCGCACCTATGCCGCGTCGCTCGCGCAGCTCGGCAGCCAGGACGCGAAGTTCTCGTTCAAGGCCGGTAGCGCATCGGGCACCGATGCGCTCGTGCAGTCGACGGTGACGACGCCGGGCGACAGCCAGTCGGTGGGCTACCGGCTCGGCAAGGTCGGCAACGACTGGAAGATCTACGACATCGACATGTCGGGCGCGTGGCTGATCCAGGTCTACCAGGGCCAGTTCAAGAGCCAGCTCGCGTCGGGCGGCGTCGACGGGCTGATCGCCTACCTGCAGAAGCACAACGCACGGACGAACTGAGCGGCAACGCGGTTCCGATGCACGAAGGGCGCCTTACTCAGGCGCCCTTTTTTGTTGCGCGCTTGTTGCACATGCGATTGCACATGCGCCGCCGCGCGCTCACCGCCGCCGATGCTCGACCGCGAACTTGATCAGCTCGGCCTGGCCTTCGATGTCGAGCTTGCGCTTCAGGTTGAGCCGGTGCGTCTCGACCGTGCGCACCGACAGCCCTGTCTGCTGCGCGATCTGCTTGCTCGACAGGCCTTGCGCGAGCGTGTCGAGGATGTCGCGTTCGCGCGGCGTCAGCCGATCGAGCGGCGACGCCGCCGCGTGCGCGTGGATCATCCGCGCGGCGAGCCCCTCGCTGAAGAATGTGTGGCCCGCGAGCACCGCGCCGATCGCGCGGACGATCTCGCTCGCCGGCGAATCCTTCAGCAGATAGCCGCTCGCGCCCGCCCGCACCGCCTGCGTCACGTATTCGACGTTGTCGTGCATCGACAGCATCAGCACGCGGATGCCCGGATGGCGTTCGTGGAAGACGCCGGCGAGCGCGATGCCGTTCATCCCGTTCATGCCGACGTCCATCAGCGCGAGATCGGGCTCGAGCGTCTCGGCGAGCGCGAGCGCCTCGTCGGCGTTGCCGGCCTCGCCGACGACGGACAGGTCGGCGGCTTCGAGCCGCATCCGCAGGCCGTCGCGCACGAGCGGATGGTCGTCGACGAGCAGCAGGCGGGCGACCGGCTCGGCGACGGGCTCGGCGACGGGCTCGGTGGCTGGCAGGTTGGCGTGGTCGTTGTCGTTGTCGGTGGCACGCATGGGCGAAGGTCTCCTGGAAATCGTTGGCGGCGCGTGAGGTCAGGCCGCCGACGTCAGCGGCACGCGCGCGGCCACCACGGTGTGGCCGACCTGCGACGTGATCGACAGCGTACCGCCGAGCGCGTCGAGGCGTTCGCGCATGTTGCGCAGGCCGATGCCGCCGCGTGCGTCGGCCTGCGAGCGCTCGGCGTCGAAGCCACAGCCGTTGTCGGCGATGGTCAGCGTGATCGCGTGAGCGCCGAGGTCGAGCGTGACGGCGGCGCGCGACGCGTGCGCGTGATGCACGATGTTGCTCAGCGCTTCCTGCGCGATCCGGAACAGCGCGGTGTTGACGGCGGCGGGCAGCGGCCGCGTGCCGCTGTGCGCGACCTGCGTGTAGCCGATGTCGATGCCGCTTTCCGCGCCGAGTTCGCGAACGAGCTGCTCGAGCGCGGCCGCAAGGCCGAGATCGTCGAGCATGGCGGGACGCAGCGCATGCGAGATGCGCCGCACTTCGCGCAGCGTGTCGCCGAGCCGCACGACGCCGGACGCGAGCGCCTGCTCGGCCGCCGGCATGCGCGCGGTGCCGCGCTCGAAGCGCGCGAGCGCCGATTCGAGCATCAGCTTCGCGGACACCATCATCTGGCTGATGCCGTCATGCAACTCGCGCGACAGCCGTGCGCGCTCCTGTTCCTGCGATTCGACCACGCGCTGCGCGAGCTGCTTGAGCTTCGCGTCCGCGCTGCGCGATTCGCTGACGTTCAGCACCAGCGCGCAGACGGAGATTGCCGCCGCGCCCGCCAGCGCGATCGCGGTGAGCCAGCTCATCGTGCGCTCGATGTTCGCGGACGCGCGTGCATCGATGCGCTGCAACGCATTGTCGACGTCGTCGAGATAGATGCCGGTGCCGACCATCCAGCCCCAGTGCTCGAGCGCGACCACGTAGCCGAGCTTCGGCGCCGGGCGCCCCGTCGACGGACGCTGCCAGATATAGCGCACATAGCCGCCGCCGTGCGACGCGGCGCTGATCAGTTGCTGGATCGTCAGGCCGCCTTGCGGGTCGCGCATCGACCAGAAATTGTGGCCGACCCGCTCGGGCTCGCGCGGATGCATCAGCGAATTGCCGTGCAGGTCGTACACGAAGAAGTAGCCGTCGGGGCCGAAATCCATTTTCTGCAGCATCGCGAGCGCCTGCATGCGCAGCAGCGCGTCGTCGCGCGCGTTGCGGCCACTCGCTTCGTACAGCGGCATGATCGAGCTCGTCGCGAGGTCGACGTAATGCCTGAGCTCGACTTCCTTGCTCGACAGGTACGCGGCCTGGATCGTCGCGTGCTGCGTGCGCGCGAGCGCCGTCGCCTGCTGGCGCACCCCGAAGCCGATGCCGGCGATCGCGAGGAGAAACGGCACGATGGCCAGAAGGAAGATCTTTGCCTTGAGTTTCATGACGGTAGGGGCCGGCCGCGCGGCGGATGCCGGCCGGTGGGCCGTGCCGGATGCGCGGTACGGCCGCGCAACGAGTCGGTATTGTCGGCGATTTTACGGGCGCGCGCGCCGGTCGGGCCGGCACGGCGCGCCCGGCGTCACGCGCGCCGGCGTTCGAGGTGCGTGGCGGCCTGCACGACCACCTTGTTGCGGCCGCCCGCTTTTGCGCAGTACAGCGCATCGTCGGCAAGTTTCAGCGCGGCCTGGACGCCGCCGTCCCATTCGGGGTAGCAGGTGGTCACGCCGATGCTCGCGGTCAGCCGGCCGAACTCGCTCGCCGCATGCTTGATCCCGAGGTCCTGGATGCTCACGCGGATCGTCTCGGCGATCGCCGCCGCGCCTTCCGGGCCGACGTCGGGCAGGATCACGACGAATTCCTCGCCGCCGTAGCGCGCCGCGTAGTCGGCCGGCCGGCGCAGGCAGCCGGCGATGCAGCGACCGACCGCCGCGAGTGCGTCGTCGCCCGCCTGGTGGCCTTGCGTGTCGTTGTAGCGCTTGAAGTGGTCGACGTCGATGAACAATAGCGACAGCACATGCTGCGAGCGTGCGGCACGGCGCCATTCGCGCTCGAGCGTGTCGTCGAGCATGCGGCGGTTGTCGAGGCCCGTGAGACCGTCAGTGCGCGCGAGCGCCTGCAGTTCGGCTTCCGCGCGATGGCGCTTGCGCAATTGCACGTCGAGCAGCCGCGACAGCGCGACGAAGCCGAGCGCGAGGGCCGCCATCGCCGAGCCGACCGGGATCGCGCGGTTGTACCACGCCGCGTAGATGTCCGATTCGGCTTCCGCGACCATGATGATCAGCGGCAGGTTGTTCAGGTGCCGGAACACGTACAGCCGCCGCACGCCATCGATCGACGCGGTGTCGCTGAAGCTGCCGTCGTTCGCGGTCATGAAGCGCTTGAACGTGCTCGCCTTGCTGATGTCGCGGCCGATGATCTTCGGGTCGTACGGCTGGCGCATCAGCATCAGGCCATCCGTCGCGATCAGCGAGATCGAGCCGCGTTTGCCGAGTGCGAGGCGCGCGAACAGGTCCTGGAAATATTCGAGCCGGATCGACATCACGGCGATGCCGCCGAACGAGCCGTCCGGGCGCGAGATGCGTCGGCTGAGCGCGACGCTCGGCGAGCCGTTGCGCAGCCTCGAATGGTAAGGATCGCTGACGTACAGGCCGATGTCCGGCCGGTCGCGGTGTATGGTGAAGTACCGTGCATCGCTGAAATTGCCGGCGCGCGGCACGTCGCTCTCGCCGTCGACCGTGATATTGCCGTTGGCGTCCATCACGTAGATGCCGCCGAGATAGCGGGCGGTCGTCGAGCGGTCGAACAGCACCTGGCGGCGCAGCGACATCGGCAGGCGCATGACTTCGGGCTGGTTCACGCCTTCGACGACAGCCTGCAGCGACAGCGAATAGATCTCGACGTTGCGCTCGATGTCCCAGGCGGCCATCAGCGCGAGGTTCTGCAGCGTGGTGCGCGCGCGCTCGCGCGCGTCGATCCGGCCTTCGTAGAGCAGGCTGCCGCACAGCAGCAACAGGATCAGCGCGATCGCCAGCCCCGAATAGAAGATCAGGTGCGGGGCGAACAGCCGGCGCAGCCGAGCGGCAGCGCGGCGTGTCAGGCCGGGCTCGCTGGGCACCGCGTAGTCGGTTTCTGCCATGGTCCAAAGATCGGTGGGCATCGCCGCGGCGCACGACGGGCGCCTCGGGCCGATGCGATTGTTCGTATGACGATATTGGCGGCGATCCGGTACGGCCGTTCATGCCGGATGACGGGCAGGCGCTGGGCGGGCGCCGCGGCCATCCTGATGTGTGTCCCCCCGATAGTGGAGAAAAAAATCCGCGGCTTGTCGGCGGCTTGCGCGGATGACAATCGCGCTTTCGCTGTCGGCGTCTACCGAAATCCGATTCCTCAGCGGTATCGGACGCAGTATAACGCGCGCGTTTGTGCGCGCGATAAATGTTGAGAATCGCCGGCGCGAATCAAATTACGCTTGATTCCAACGTGCGCGAATACGCGCTCGAGCCTTGTCAGACCGCACGCCATATGAAAACGGGCGGCCACGATGGCCGCCCGTTTCGGCGGGAACCCATGCGGGTGCGAACCCGCATGCGCCACTCAGCCTGCGCGCTGGTGCTGCTTGAACGCGAGCCGGAACTGATGCAGCAGCGGCTCGGTATAGCCGCTCGGCTGCGCGGTGCCCTGCAGCGCGAGCGCGCACGCGGCCTTGAACGCGTACGACGAATCGAAGTTGGGCGCCATCGGCCGGTAGTTCGCGTCGCCGGCGTTCTGCTGGTCGACGACGCGCGCCATCCGCTTGAACACGCCGAGCACGAAGTCTTCGGTGATCACGCCGTGGCGCAGCCAGTTCGCGATGTGCTGGCTCGAGATGCGCAGCGTCGCGCGGTCTTCCATCAGGCCGACGTTGTTGATGTCGGGCACCTTCGAGCAGCCGACGCCCTGTTCGACCCAGCGCACGACGTAGCCGAGGATGCCCTGCGCATTGTTCTCGACTTCGTGCAGGATCTCGTCTTCGCTCCATTCGGCACGCTCGACGACCGGGATCGTCAGCAGCCCTTCGAGCAGCGTGTCGCGCTCGCTCGCGTAGGCGATCTTCTCGAGTTCCTGCTGGACGGCCTGCACGTCGACGAGATGATAGTGCAGCGCATGCAGCGTCGCGGCGGTCGGCGACGGCACCCACGCGGTGTTCGCGCCCGCGCGCGGATGCGCGATCTTCTGCTCGAGCATCGCATGCATCAGGTCCGGCATCGCCCACATGCCCTTGCCGATCTGCGCGCGGCCGCGCAGGCCGGCGGCGAGGCCGGCGAGCACGTTGTTGCGCTCGTACGCGGTGATCCACGCGGACGATTTCATGTCGCCCTTGCGGATCATCGGACCCGCTTCCATCGACGAGTGCATCTCGTCGCCGGTGCGGTCGAGGAAGCCCGTGTTGATGAACGCGACGCGCGCGGCGGTGGCCGCGATGCATGCGGACAGGTTCACGCTGGTGCGGCGCTCCTCGTCCATGATGCCCATCTTCAACGTGTTGCGCGGCAGGCCGTACAGGTCCTCGACGCGCGCGAACAGCGTGTCGGAGAACGCGACTTCGACCGGGCCGTGCATCTTCGGCTTCACGATGTAGATCGAGCCCGTGCGCGAGTTGCGCTTCGACTTCAGGTCGTGCAGCGCGCACAGTGTCGTGACGACGCCGTCGAGGATGCCTTCCGGAATCTCGTGGCCGTCGCGGTCGAGCACCGCGCCGTTGGTCATCAGGTGGCCGACGTTGCGGATGAACAGCAGCGAGCGGCCGTGCAGCGTCAGCGTGCCGCCGGCGGGCGTCGTGTAGTCGCGGTCGGCGTTCAGGCGGCGCGTGAAGGTCTTGCCACCTTTCGACATTTCCTCGACGAGCGTGCCTTGCATCAGGCCGAGCCAGTTGCGATAGAGCTGCACCTTGTCTTCCGCATCGACGGCGGCGACCGAATCCTCGCAGTCGATGATCGTACTGACCGCCGCCTCGAGCACGACGTCCTTCACGTTCGCGACGTCGGTGCGCCCGATCGGCGACGACGCGTCGATCTGGATCTCGATGTGCAGCCCGTTGTGCTTCAGCAGGATCGCCGACGGCGCGTCGGCCGTACCCTGGTAGCCGGCGAACTGCGCGGGCTGCGCGAGCGTGGTGACGCCCGCGTTCGTGTCGACGGCGAGCTGGCCGTCCTGCACGCGGTAGCGCAGCGCGTCGCGGTGCGAGCCGCGCGCGAGCGGCGCCGCGTTGTCGAGCACGCCGCGCGCATAGTCGATCACGTGCTGGCCGCGCGTCGGGTTGTAGGCCGCGGTGCGTTCCGCGCCGTTGTCCTCGGGCAGCACATCGGTGCCGTACAGCGCGTCGTACAGGCTGCCCCAGCGCGCGTTCGCCGCGTTCAGCGCATAGCGCGCATTCGACAGCGGCACGACGAGCTGCGGGCCGGCTTGCTCGGCGATTTCGCTGTCGACGTTCGTGGTGGCGGCCGCGACGTTCGCGGGCGCGGGCACCAGATAGCCGATCTGCTCGAGGAACGCGCGATACGCGGCATGGTCGCGCACCGGGCCGGGGTGCGCGCGGTGCCACGTGTCGAGTTCCTGCTGCAGGCGATCGCGTTCCGCGAGCAGCTCGCGGTTGCGCGGCGCGAGGTCGTGCACCAGCGCCGAAAAGCCGCGCCAGAACGTGGCCTTGTCGATGCCGGTGCCCGGCAGCGCTTCGTTTTCGATGAACTGGCTCAGCGCTGGCGCGACTTGCAGTCCGTCATGGTCGATCATCGTGAATCCTCCCGGGGAAAGGTGGGGCGCGCGCGGATCACGCCGCGACGCTTTGTATGCCGGCGCGGGCGATCTGCGCGTCCTGTTCGGACTTTACGCCAGACACGCCGATCGCGCCCGCAATCTGGCCGCCGACCGTCACGGGCACGCCGCCTTCGAGCAAGCCCGACAGCGGCGCACTCAGGAAGGCGGTGCGGCCACCGTTGATCATATCCTCATACGCTTTCGTTTCGCGCCGGCCGAGCGCGGCGGCGCGCGCCTTTTCCTGCGCAACGTACGCGCTCGCGGGCGACGCGCCGTCGAGCCGCATCAGCGCGAGCGGGTGGCCGCCGTCGTCGACGATGGCGATCGTCACGGCCCAGCCGTGGCGTTCGGCTTCCGCGCGGGCGGCGGCGATCATGCGTTCGGCGTCGGCGCGGTCGAGTACGGGTCGGGTCTGCATGGCGGTTCTCCGGATTCAGTGGGTCAGATGACGCGGGGCGTGTCGATGAGTTCGATCCAGTGACGCACGCGCGTACGGCCCGCGCCATTCAGATGAGTCTGGCAGCCGATGTTGGCGGTGACAATCAGGTCCGGCCGCGCCGCTTCGAGCGCGTCGAGCTTGTTGTCGCGCAGCTTCGTCGCGAGTTCGGGCTGCGTCAGCGCATAGGTGCCGGCCGAGCCGCAGCACAGGTGCGCGTCGGCGACATTCGTCAGATCGAAGCCGAGCCGCGTCAGGATGCTTTCGACCGCGCCGCCGAGCCGCTGCGCATGCTGCAGCGTGCACGGGCAGTGGAACGCGACGCGCGGCGCGCCGGACGTGGCGAGTGCCGCGAGTGCATCAGGCGGCTCGGCCGCGATCACTTCGGCGAGGTCGCGCGCGAGCGCGCTCACGCGGCGCGCCTTGTCCGCATACGCGGGGTCCCGGCGCAGCAGCTCGCCGTATTCCTTCACGAACGCGCCGCAGCCGCTCGCCGTCAGCACGATCGCCTCGGCGCCGGCCTCGATCGCGGGCCACCACGCGTCGATGTTGCGGCGCGCGCGCGCGAGGCCCGCGTCCTGCGCGTTCAGGTGGTATTCGGTCGCGCCGCAGCAGCCGGCCTCGCGCGCCGGCGTCACGCTGATGCCGAGCCGGTCGAGCACGCGCGCGGCCGCCGCGTTGGTGTTCGGCGACAGCGCCGGCTGCACGCAGCCTTCGAGCATCAGCACGCGCCGCGCGTGGCGCGCGGGCGGGCGCGGTGCGGCGGCGGGCACGGCGGCCGGGATCTTGTCCTGCAGCGGGCCCGGCAGCAGCGGGCGCAGCGCGCGTCCGGCCTTCAGCAGCGCGGCGAACGTCGCCGGGCGCGGCACGACGTGCCGCAGGCCCGCGCGCAGCAGGCGCTCGCGCGCGGGACGCCGCGCACGCTTTTCGGCTTCGGCGCGGCCGATGTCGAGCAGCGTGTGATAGCGCACGCCCGACGGGCATGTCGTCTCGCAGTTGCGGCAGGTCAGGCAGCGGTCCAGATGCTGCTGCGTCGTATCGCCGACGGGCTCGCCCTCGAGCATCTGCTTGATCAGGTAGATGCGGCCGCGCGGCCCGTCGAGTTCGTCGCCGAGCACCTGGTAGGTCGGGCAGGTCGCGTTGCAGAAGCCGCAGTGCACGCACGAGCGCAGGATCGCTTCCGCTTCGTCGGCCCGCGCAAGGGCCTTGCTTGCTTCGCTGAGATTGGTTTGCATCGGCAGATCGCTGGAAAGTCGGGCCTGGAAGTCGGGCTTCGAAGTCGGGCCTGGAAGTTGGGTCTAGAAATCGGCGTACATGCGCCCGGGATTGAAGATTGCGTGCGGATCGAGCTGGGCCTTCAGCGCGCGGTGCACGCGCAGCAGCGCGGGCGGCAGCGGCTGGAACGGCGCCTGCGTGACGCCCGGCGTGAAGCAGCTCGCATGGCCGCCCCATTGCGCGGCGATGCGCTGCAGCTCGGCCGGATCTGCGTCGCTCTTCAGCCAGCGCTGCGCGCCGCCCCAGTCGAGCAGCGTCGCGCCCGGCAGCGCACGGGGTGGCGACTCGAGCGGCGCAGCGGCCGGCACCGACAGGCGCCACAGCGGGCGCGGATCGTCGAAGAACGGCAGCGCGCATTCGCGCAGCTGCGTCCAGAACGCGTGATCCATGTCGTCGCCGCCGATCGTCGCGCGCGCCGCGTTCACCGAGCCGGTGCCGCCTTCGAGCCGCACGCGCAGCACGCCGTCCGCATGGCACGCGCCCGCGAGCGGCAGGCCTGCACGTCGCCATGCGGCAACGCGCTGCAGCGCGTCGGCGGCGTCGAGCGCGAGCGCCAGGTCGCGCGTCGCGCGCGGCTTCGGCAGCACCTTCAACGACACCTCGGTCACGATGCCGAGGCAGCCGAAGCTGCCCGCGAGCAGCCGCGATACATCGTAGCCGGCGACGTTCTTCATCACTTCGCCGCCGAAGCGCAGATGCTTCGCGTGGCCGGTGATCACGCGGCAGCCGAGCACGAAGTCGCGCACCGCGCCGGCCCACGGGCGGCGCGGCCCGGACAGCGCCGCCGCGAACATCCCGCCGACCGTTGCCGCGCCGCCGAACTCAGGCGGCTCGCACGGCAGCATCTGGCCGGCCGCGTCGAGCGCGGCGTTCAGCTCGGCGAGCGGCGTGCCCGCCCGCGCGGTGACGACGAGTTCGGTCGGGTCGTAGCTGACGATGCCGCGATGCGTGCGCGTGTCGATCTCGCGCGCGGCGACCAGGCGGCCGAGGTGGGCCTTCGTGTCGCCGCCGCGGATGCGCAGCGGCTGCCGGTCGTGCAGCGCGGCCTCGACGTGTGCGACCAGCGTTGCGCTGTCGTCGGTTGCTTCGAATTCGCGACGCATCAGAAACGCTCCAGTTCGGGAAACGGCAGCTGGCCGTGGTGGACGTGCATCGCGCCGAATTCGGCGCACCGGTGCAGCGTCGGGATGTTCTTGCCGGGGTTCAGCAGGCCCTGCGGATCGAATGCGGCCTTCACCGCGTGGAAGAACGTGATTTCGTCGGCGTTGAACTGCACGCACATCTGGTTGATCTTCTCGCGGCCGACGCCGTGTTCGCCGGTGATGCTGCCGCCGACCGCGACGCACAGCTCGAGGATCCGGCCGCCGAGCGCTTCCGCGCGGTCGAGTTCGCCGGGCCGGTTCGCGTCGAACAGGATCAGCGGATGCATGTTGCCGTCGCCCGCGTGGAACACGTTCGCGACCGGCAGCCCGAATTCGGCCGACAGCGCCGCGATCGCTTCGAGCACGCGCGGCAGTTCGCGGCGCGGAATCGTGCCGTCCATGCAGTAGTAGTCGGGCGAGATGCGGCCGACCGCCGGGAACGCGTTCTTGCGGCCGGCCCAGAAGCGCTGGCGCTCGGCTTCGTCGCGCGCGACGCGGATCTCCGATGCGCCCGCGTCGCGCAGCAGCGCGGCCACGCGCCCGGCGTCTTCTTCGACGTCGCTCGCCGCGCCGTCGAGTTCGCACAGCAGGATCGCCTGCGCGTCGACCGGATAGCCGGCATGAATGAAATCCTCGGCCGCGCGGATCGCGAGGTTGTCCATCATCTCGAGCCCGCCGGGAATCACGCCCGCGCCGATGATCTGCGCGACCGCGGCGCCGGCCTTGCCGACGTCGTCGAAGCTCGCCATCAGCACCTTCACGCTCGGCGGCTTTGGCAGCAGCTTCACCGTCACTTCGACGACGATGCCGAGCATCCCTTCCGAGCCCGTGAACAGCGCGAGCAGGTCGAAGCCGGGGCCGTCGAGCGCGTCGGCGCCGAGCGTCAGCAGCTCGCCGTCGATGTTCAGGATCTCGACCTTGAGCAGGTTGTGCACCGTGAGGCCGTATTTGAGGCAGTGCACGCCGCCCGCGTTTTCCGCGACGTTGCCGCCGATCGAGCACGCGATCTGCGACGACGGGTCCGGCGCGTAGTAGAGGCCGTGCGGCGCGGCGGCCTGCGAGATCGCGAGGTTGCGCACGCCGGGCTGCACGCGCGCGGTGCCGGCGTCCGGGTCGATCGACAGGATCCGGTTGAACTTCGCCATCACGAGCAGGATGCCTTTCTCGAGCGGCATCGCGCCGCCCGACAGGCCCGTGCCGGCGCCGCGCGCGACGACCGGCACGCCGTGCGCGGCCGCGACGCGCAACACCGCGCGCACTTCGTCGACCGTGGCCGGCAGCACGACGACAAGCGGCACCGTGCGGTACGCGGCGAGGCCGTCGCATTCAAACGGCTTCAGCGCCTCGCGCTCGTGCAGCACGTCGAGGCCCGGCGCCGCCGCGCGCAACGCGGCGACGAGCGCGGGCCGGTCGACCGGCGGCAGGGCGCCGTCAATCCGTTCGTCGTAGATGAAACTCATTGAGGGGTCTCCGCCATGCTGGCGGCCGCGCGCTGCGTGCTGCGCGGTCCGCCGGAAGGACGGATTCTTGAGGGGGCGGGCGGGCGTGTCCAGACCTTGGGAACGTGGTCATACCAGTTTTTCTACGGCGGCTTTGCGCGAGCGTAGGGATGTCCGTCGAAACCCAACAGAAACAAGGGTTTGTGGCAGAATCACCGGCATCTCAGGAAAGTGGTCATACCAGTATGGAAACGCAGGATCGGGAAGGCCGTGCGCGGCACGTGGCCGACGTGGTCGCCGAGCGGATCGAGAAGCTGATCGTCGACGGCGTGCTGAAGGCGGGACAGGCGTTGCCGTCCGAACGGCGGCTGACCGAGAAGCTCGGCGTGTCGCGCACGGCGGTGCGCGAAGGGATGAAGCTGCTGCGCGCGCGCGGCATCATCGACACGACGCATGGAAAGGGTTCGTTCGTCGCGAGTCTGACCCCGCAGCGCGAGATCACGCCGATGATGCATCTGCTCGGCTCGCAGCCGCGCACGCTGTACGACCTGTTCGAGGTGCGCGGGATGCTCGAGGCCGAGGCCGCGCGGCTTGCGGCGCTGCGCGGCACGCCGGCCGATTTCATCCTGATCACGCGCCGTTACGACGAGATGGTCGCGGCCGATGCGCAGGATCTCGATCCGGCTGCGCGCGCGAAGCTCGATCACGCGTTCCATCTCGCGATCTGCGAGGCGTCGCACAACCCGGTGCTCGTCAACACGCTGCAGTCGCTGACCGACCTGCTGCTCAGCTCGGTGTTCGCGTCGGTGAACAACCTGTATCACCGCGAGCCGCTGAAAAAGCAGATCGACCGCCAGCACGCGCGGCTCTTCAACGCGGTGACCGGGCGCTTGCCCGAGCAGGCGCGCAAGGCGGCGAGCGAGCATATCCGCCAGTGCGTCGACTATCTGCGGGAAATCGAACAGGAAGAGCAGCGGCTCGTGCGCTCGACGCTCAGGCTCGAAGGGTGGACGTGAGCGGCGGAGGCCGGCCGTGACGTGCGTCAAACACGCTGCGTTCACGTCGGCTGCTTTCGTTAAGATATGTCACAATGTGATCTATTTCGCTTTCCGGCCCGTCACTCTGGCGCGCGTCGCGTGCGCGCTCCGTCGATCGCGGTGATTCCCTTTGCCGCCCGCCTGACGTGCCGCCGATCCTGAAAGGAGGACGCCGCATGTCGAATCCGACGAGTGGCGACGGGCACGATGCCCGCGCCGTCCGAACCTTGCACCGCCCCGTCTGCGATCTGCTCGGCTGTACCTGGCCGATCGTGCTGGCGGGCATGGGCGGCGTCGCCCGCGCGGAACTCGTGAGCGCCGTGACCGTGGCCGGCGGGTTCGGTTTTCTCGGCATGGTACGCGAGCCGGTCGCGCTGATCCGGCGCGAAGTGCAGCAGGTGCGCGCCGCGACCAGCCGTCCGTTCGGCATCAACCTGATTCCCGCGTCGACGCCGCCCGACCTGCTCGACGCGCAACTCGACACCTGCATCGAACTCGGCGTACCCGTCGTCGCGCTGTTCTGGGACGTCGTGCCGGCCGCCGTGCGGCGGCTGCGCGACGCGGGCGTGCGGGTTGTCCACCAGGTCGGCTCGCTCGACGACGCGCGCGCGGCCGAGGCGGCCGGCGCGCACGCGCTGATCGTCCAGGGGCACGAAGCGGGCGGCCACGTGCGCGGCGACCGGCCGCTGTCCGCGCTGTTGCGCGACGTGATCGGCGCGACGCGCTTGCCGGTGCTCGCGGCCGGCGGGATCGTCGACGGCGCAGGCGTCGCGGCCGCCATGGCGCTCGGCGCGCAGGGCGCGGTGATGGGCACCGCGTTTCTCGCGACCCACGAATCGTTCGCACACCCGTATCACAAGCAGCGCATCGTCGACGCCCGCGAAGGCGACACGCTGCTGACCGACATCTTCCACATCAACTGGCCGCGCGGCGCGAAGGTGCGCGTGCTGCCGTCGAGCGTGACGCGCGGCGAGCGCGGCGATCCGTTCGGCCCCGAGCGGGTCGTGATCGGCGACGAGGAAGGGCGCCCGATCTACCTGTTCAGCACCGATTCGCCGCTGCGTTCGATGACCGGCGATTTCGAGGCGATGGCGCTGTACGCCGGCACCGGCGCGGGCCGGATCGGCGAAATCGCGAGTGCGGGCGATGTGCTGCGCCGCATCGTTGCTGACGCGGCGGCGATTCTCGGGAACCAGGCCGCTGCCGCCGCCGCGCAAACCACCGGAGCACGCAATCCGGCTGCGACGGACGAACGCCGCGCCGCGCTGCTCGCCGTGCTCGACGAATTGCTGGAAGCGGAGCGCGCCGGCGCGCGCGTTGCGTCGGAGACGGTTGCCGAGATCGACGATCCCGAACTGCGGAAGCTGATGACGGACATTCGCCACGACGAAGCGCATTGGTGCGCGGTGCTCGTCGACGCGATCAGGTCGCTGAACGCGATGCCGACGCGGGCCACCGGCGCGTTCTACGAAAAGGCGATGGCGATTGATGACCTGGCCGAGCGGATGGCGTTTCTAAATCGCGGCCAGCGCTGGGTCGTGCGCAAGCTGCAGGCGCTGCTGCCGACGCTCGACCAGCCGGAGATCCATCACGCGCTGACGCTGATGCTCGTGTCGCACGAAAAGAACATCGGGCATGTCGACGCGCGGCTGCGGGCAGACGATGCGGGTGGCGAGTAGCGGGCGGGGCATGACAGGCGGCAGCCCGCGCGCGCAGCCGCTCCGTCAGATCGTCACGTCGTAGACCTCACGCGCCGCCGTTCGAAGCGCGTCGACCATCACCGACACGGCCGGCGAGTACAGCCGGTCCGTCCGCGTGATGAGCCCGAAGTCGTCCATCCGGCAATCCATCTCCAGCGGCAGCATCGCGACGATGCCGTGCCCTGCGTAATAGCGCGCGACCTCTTCCGCGAGCACCGCGATCATGTCGCTCTGCTCCAGCACGCGCGTGATGAACAGCAGCGCGGCCGTTTCCACGACGTTCGCGGGCGGCGCGAGGCTCGCGCGCTGGAACATCAGCTCGAAGCGGTGACGCAGCACGCTGCCGGCCGGCGGCACGACCCACGCGGCGCGCTGCACGTCGGCGAGCGCGAGCGGCGCGCGCGCGAGCAGCGGATGCCCGGGACGCACCACGGCGGCGACCGGCTCGCCGGTCAGCGGCTCATAGCGCAGGTGCAGCTTGTCGTGCTCCGCGGAGAGACGGCCGAGCACGATGTCGAGCTTGTCCTGCGCGAGGCGTTCGAGCAGCACGTTGCTCGTGTCGATCTCGACGGACACGTGGATGCCCGCATGCGTCCCCTTCACCGCGGCGACGGCCGGCGGCACGACGCGCAGGCCCGGTGACGTGATCGCGCCGACCGCGACGTGCCCGAGGTGCCCGGCCTTCAGCGCGGCGAGCTCGTCGCGGGCCTGGTCGAGGCTGCCGAGCGCCGCGCGCGCGTGGCGGATCAGCGCGTCGCCGTACAGCGTCGGCCGCATCCCGCGCGGCAGGCGCTCGAACAGCACCGCGCCGATCGAATCCTCGAGTTCGCGCAGCAGCTTCGACGCGGCCGGCTGCGTCATGTTCAGCACGGCCGCCGCGCGATGGATGCCGCCTTCGTCGGCGAGCGCGACGACCAGCAGCAACTGGCGCGTCTTCAGGCGGGTGCGGATTTCCCACGGGCTGGCATCGGGCATCGTACGGGTTTATATCGATGTTGAAAGAGGTATCGGAGACGTCGAAAACATCATTGGTACGTTATCAGAATTCTTTCTAGACTGCGCCGATATCCCCGTCTCACACAGGACAGACGATGTCGGCGACAAAACCCAAGCTGCGCTCCGCCCAATGGTTCGGCACGACGGACAAGAACGGCTTCATGTACCGGAGCTGGATGAAGAACCAGGGCATCCCCGATCATGAATTCGATGGCCGGCCGATCGTCGGCATCTGCAATACGTGGTCCGAACTGACGCCGTGCAACGCGCATTTCCGCAAGCTCGCCGAGCACGTGAAACGCGGCATCTACGAGGCCGGGGGCTTCCCGGTCGAGTTTCCGGTGTTCTCGAACGGCGAATCGAACCTGCGGCCGTCCGCGATGCTGACGCGCAATCTCGCGTCGATGGACGTCGAGGAGGCGATCCGCGGCAACCCGATCGACGCGGTCGTGCTGCTCGCCGGCTGCGACAAGACTACGCCCGCGCTGCTGATGGGCGCGGCGAGCTGCGATGTGCCGGCGATCGTCGTGTCCGGCGGGCCGATGCTGAACGGCAAGCTCGACGGCAAGGACATCGGCTCCGGCACCGCCGTGTGGCAACTGCACGAAGCGCTGAAGGCAGGCGAGATCGACCTGCATCGCTTCCTGTCCGCCGAAGCGGGGATGTCGCGCTCGGCCGGCACCTGCAACACGATGGGCACCGCATCGACGATGGCGTGCCTCGCGGAGGCGCTCGGCGTCACGCTGCCGCACAACGCGGCGATTCCGGCCGTCGATGCGCGGCGCTACGTGCTCGCGCACATGTCGGGCATCCGCATCGTCGAGATGGCGCTCGACGGGCTCACGCTGTCGAAGGTGCTCACGCGCGAAGCGTTCGAGAACGCGATTCGCGCGAACGCAGCGATCGGCGGCTCGACCAACGCGGTGATCCACCTGAAGGCGATCGCGGGGCGCATCGGCGTGCCGCTCGAACTCGAAGACTGGATGCGGATCGGCCGCGACACGCCGACGATCGTCGATCTGATGCCGTCCGGCCGCTTCCTGATGGAGGAGTTCTACTACGCGGGCGGCCTGCCGGCGGTGCTGCGCCGGCTCGGTGAAGCCGGGCTGCTGCCGCACCCCGGCGCGCTGACCGTCAACGGCAAGACGCTGTGGGACAACGTGCGCAACGCGCCCAACCACGACGACGAGGTGATCCGCCCGCTCGACCGGCCGCTGATCGCGGATGGCGGAATCCGCGTCCTGCGCGGCAATCTCGCGCCGCGTGGCGCGGTGCTCAAACCGTCGGCGGCGAGCCCCGAGCTGCTCAGGCATCGCGGCCGCGCAGTGGTGTTCGAGAACTTCGACCACTACAAGACGGCGATCAACGACGAGGCGCTCGAGGTCGATGCGAACTCGGTGCTCGTGCTGAAGAACTGCGGGCCGCGCGGCTATCCGGGAATGGCCGAGGTCGGCAACATGGGCCTGCCGCCGAAGCTGCTGCGGCAGGGCGTGAAGGACATGGTGCGGATCTCCGACGCGCGGATGAGCGGCACCGCCTACGGCACGGTGGTGCTGCACGTCGCGCCGGAGGCGGCGGCGGGCGGCCCGCTCGCGGCGGTGCGCACCGGCGACTGGATCGAGCTCGACTGCGATGCGGGCACGCTGCGGCTCGACATCGACGACGAGGAGCTGGCGCGCCGGCTGTCGGACGTCGACCCGGCCGCCGCGCCCGGCGTTGCCGCGCAGCTCGGCAAGGGCGGCTACGCGCGGCTGTACATCGACCACGTGCTGCAGGCCGACGAAGGGTGCGACCTCGATTTCCTGGTCGGCCAGCGCGGCGCCGCGGTGCCGAGCCATTCGCATTGACGCGGGCCGGCCCGGTCGCTGCGTCTTTCCGCACAGGATCCGAACCATGACATCCAGCCGTTCCCCGCGTTACCGCGGCATCTTTCCCGTCGTGCCGACGACGTTCGCCGAGACCGGCGCACTCGATCTCGCGAGCCAGAAGCGCGCGGTCGATTTTATGATCGACGCCGGCGCCGACGGGCTGTGCATCCTCGCGAACTTCTCCGAGCAGTTCGCGCTCGCCGACGACGAGCGCGACGTGCTCGCGCGCACGATCCTCGAACACGTCGCCGGCCGCGTGCCGGTGATCGTGACGACGTCGCACTACAGCTCGGACGTCTGCGCCGCGCGCAGCCGCCGCGCACAGGATCTCGGCGCGTCGATGGTGATGGCGATGCCGCCGTACCACGGCGCGACGTTCCGCGTGCCCGAGCCGCAGGTCTTCGAATTCTATGCGCGCGTGTCGGATGCGCTCGACATCCCGATCATGATCCAGGACGCGCCGGCGAGCGGCACCGCGCTGTCCGCGCCGTTCCTCGCGCGGATGGCACGCGAGATCGAGCGGGTCGCGTATTTCAAGATCGAGACGCCGGGCGCCGCAAACAAGCTGCGCGAGCTGATCCGGCTCGGCGGCGACGCGGTCGAAGGGCCGTGGGACGGCGAGGAGGCGATCACGCTGCTGGCCGACCTGAACGCGGGCGCGACCGGCGCGATGACGGGCGGCGCGTATCCGGACGGGCTGCGGCCGATCCTCGTCGCGCACCGTGAAGGGCGCATCGACGATGCCTATGCGGATTACGCGCGATGGCTGCCGCTGATCAATCACGAGAACCGCCAGGCCGGGTTGCTGGCCGCGAAGGCGCTGATGCGCGAAGGCGGCGTGATCGCGTGCGAGCGGCCGCGCCATCCGCTGCCGGACCTGCATCCGGACACGCGCGCCGAACTGGTCGCGATCGCGCGCCGGCTCGATCCGCTCGTGCTGCGCTGGGCACGCTGACCGCTGGCAGGCGGCAGCGAGCAGCCGCGAACGCCGCGCTTGCCGGAAACGCTGCATCGCCGTCGAGCACGGCAACGAAAGCGACAAAGACAACGACAGAGACAGCGACACCTACACCACGGTCGACAACGACCCGCACCCAGAGGAGACATGACATGACCCGCACGATCCGACGACTGACCCTGCGCGCCGCGCTTGCGGCGCTGATCCTCGCGCCTCTCGGCATGCAGGGCGCTGCCCGCGCCGACACACCGCTGAAGATCGGCTTTCTCGTGAAGATGCCCGAGCAGGCGTGGTTCATCAACGAGCAGAACGCGGCCACCGCGCTCGGCCAGAAGGAGCGCTTCTCGGTCGTGAAGATCGGCACGCCCGACGGCGAGAAGACGCTCGCGGCGATCGACAACCTCGGCGCGCAGGGCGTGCAGGGCTTCGTGATCTGTGCGCCCGACGTGCGGCTCGGGCCCGCGATCGCCGCGCGTGCGAAGCGCTACGACATGAAGTTCGTGACCGTCGACGACCAGCTCGTCGATTCGTCGGGCAAGCCGCTCGCGAACGTGCCGCATCTCGGGATGTCGGCGACGAAGATCGGCAACCAGGTCGGGCAGGCGATCGCCGACGAGATGAAGAAGCGCGGCTGGAAGCCCGAGGAAGTCGGCGCGCTGCGCGTGACGAACTACGAATTGCCGACTGCGAAGCTGCGCACCGACGGCGCGACTCAGGCGTTGCTCGCGAACGGCTTCCGCAACGAGAACATCTACGACGCGCCGCAGAAGACGACCGATGACGAAGGCGGGTTCAGCGCCGCCGCGCCGGTGCTCGCGCGGCATCCGAACGTGAAGAAGTGGGTGATCTTCGCGCTGAACGAGGAGACCGTGCTCGGCGCGGTGCGCGCGACCGAGCAACTGCACATTCCGGCCGCCGACGTGATCGGCGTTGGCATCAACGGCGCGGGCGAGGCGTTCGCCGAGTTCCAGAAGAAGGAGCCGACCGGCTTCTTCGGCACGATCGCGGTCAGCTCGACGAACCACGGCAAGGACAGCACGCAGAACCTCGTCGACTGGATCCGCAACGGCAAGGTGCCGCCCGCCGACACGCAGACGAGCGGCAAGCTGATGACGCGCGGCAACTGGCAGGCCGTGCGCGCCGAGCTGGGCATCTGAGCAACGGCGGCGAGGACGCAATGACGACGACGGCTGGCGAGGACACGATGACGACGACGGACACGAGCAAGCAGGCGGGCAGCATGGCAGTGCCCGGCTACCCAGCCGCCGCGGCCGCCGCGGGCGCGCACGGCGCGCTGCTCGAACTCGACGGCATCACGGTGAGTTTTCCGGGCGTGCGTGCGCTCGATGCCGTGTCGCTGTCGGTGCGCGCGGGCGAGGTGCACGGGCTGATGGGCGAAAACGGCGCGGGGAAGTCGACGCTGTTGAAAGTGCTGTCCGGCGTGAACCAGCCGCAGGCCGGCACGCTGACGCTGAACGGCGTCGCGCAGCGCTTTGCGTCGACGCGCGCAGCGCTCGAGGCCGGCATCGCGATCATCTACCAGGAGCTGCACCTGGTGCCCGAGCTGACCGTCGCGGAGAACCTGATGCTCGGGCAGCTGCCGAACCGGCTCGGCGTGGTCGACGAGCGCGCGCTGGTCGCGCGGGCGATGCGGGAGCTCGAACGGCTCGGCGAACGCATCGACCCGCACACGCCGGTCAAGCACCTGTCGATCGGGCAGCGCCAGATGATCGAGATCGGCAAGGCGCTGATGCGCGACGCGCGCGTGATCGCGTTCGACGAGCCGACCAGCTCGCTGTCCGCGCGAGAGACTGCGCAACTGTTCCGGATCATCCAGGCGCTGCGCGCGGATGGCCGCGCGATCATCTACGTCACGCACCGGATGGAGGAGGTCTACGCGCTGTGCGACCGCGTGACGGTGTTTCGCGACGGCCGGCGCATCGAGACCTTCGAAGCGGTTGCCGACCTCGATCGCGACCGGCTGATCGGCTGCATGGTCGGCCGCCCGATCGCGGACGTATACGGCTACCGGCCGCGCACGGCCGGCGACGTGCTGATCGAGGCGAAAGGGCTGGCCGGGCCAGGCTTGTCCGAACCCGTGTCGTTCAGCGCATGCCGAGGCGAGATCGTCGGATTCTTCGGGCTCGTCGGCGCCGGGCGCTCGGAGCTGATGAAGCTGCTGTACGGCGCCGAGCGCCCGAGCGCCGGACACGTCGAGCTGAACGGGCGGCGCGTCGCGTTCGCGAGCCCGCGCGACGCGGTGCGTGCCGGCATCGCGCTGTGCCCGGAAGACCGCAAGCAGGAAGGCATCGTCGCGATCGCATCGGTGGCCGACAACCTGAACATCAGCGCACGCCGGCATTTCAGCCCCGCGCGCATGCTGCTTGCGCCGCGGCGCGAACGCGAACTCGCGCAGCGCTACATCGAGCGGCTCGCGATCAAGACCCGCGACGGCGACACGCCGATCGGCGCGCTGTCGGGCGGCAACCAGCAGAAGGTCGTCCTCGCGCGCTGGCTCGCCGAGCGCATCGACGTGTTCCTGATGGACGAACCGACACGCGGCATCGACGTCGGCGCGCGCGCGGAAATCTACAACCTGTTCTACGAGCTCGCGGACGCGGGCCGCACCGTGATCCTCGTGTCGAGCGATCTCGCCGAGGTGATCGGCGTGTCGGACCGCATCGTCGTGATGAAGGAGGGGCGGATCGCGGGCTGCATGACGAAGGCGCAGGCGAGCCCCGATGCGCTGATCAAGCTTGCGTTGCCGCGCTAGCGGCGCACGCCGGCGCAACGAAACTGCAACGAAACTGCAACGAAACGGCAGCGAAACAGGACGGAAGCCGACGCGCGGCGCCCGAACGCGCGCCGCGGCAGGACCGAAGCGAAACCGGAATGGAAACGACGTAACGACATGAGCCAAACCATGCAACCTCAAGGCACTTCCTCTTCCACCGACACGCCCGCACCAGCGGCACACGCGCGCGGCGGCATGTGGGACCTGATCAACCGCTCCGGCATCGTGATGGTGTTCGTCGTGCTGTTCGCGACGCTGTCGCTGACCGTGCCGGATTTCCTCACGCCCCGCAACATCCAGGGCCTGCTGCTGTCGGTCACGCTGATCGGTTCGATCGCGGTGACGATGATGTTCGTGCTCGCGCTTGGCGAGGTCGACCTGTCGGTCGCGTCGATCGTCGCGTTCTCGGGCGTCGTCGCGTCGACGCTGATCACCGCGACGCACAGCGTGCTGCTCGGCACGGTTGCCGGCGTGCTCGCGGGCGGCGCGGTCGGGCTCGTCAACGGCGTGCTGATCGCGCGCTGGCGGATCAATTCGCTGATCGTCACGCTCGCGATGATGGAGGTCGTGCGCGGGCTCGCGTTCATCACGTCGAACGGCGACGCGGTGATGATCTCCGAGGAGCGCTTCTTCGAACTCGGCTCGGGGTCGTTCCTCGGCATCTCGTATCCGATCTGGAGCAACATCGTCGGCTTCGTCGTGTTCGGCTTCCTGCTGCGCAAGACGGTGTTCGGCAAGAACGTGCTGGCGGTCGGCGGCAACGGCGACGCGGCACTGCTCGCGGGACTGCCGGTGATGCGCATCCGGATCACCGTGTTCGTGCTGCAGGGGCTCGTGACCGGTTTTGCCGGCGTGATGCTCGCGTCGCGGATGAGCCTCGGCGACCCGAAGACGTCGGTCGGCCTCGAACTCGGCGTGATCTCCGCGTGCGTGCTCGGCGGCGTGTCGTTGACGGGCGGTGTCGCGACGATTTCCGGCGTGCTCGTCGGCGTGCTGATCATGGGCGCCGTGCAGGATGCAATGAGCCTGCTGAACGTGCCGACGTTTTACCAATATCTGATACGCGGCGGGATTCTGTTGCTCGCCGTGCTGTTCGACCAGTATCGTCGCAATCAGCGCCGCGCGATGCGGATCTGACGGCCGGGCCGGGATCCTGCAAACCATCGCGGCGCGCGAATGCAAACAGGGATTCCGGAGACAGCATGCATCAGGAGAATCAGGCGGCATCGGCGGCGAATGCATCGGCGACGTTGCTCGTGGACTGCCGCAATACGCTCGGCGAAGGCGCGACATGGTGCGATGCAACGCACGCGCTGTACTGGACGGACATCGAAGGCGCGCGGCTGTGGCGCTGCCGCGCGGACGGCACGGGCGCGACGAGCTGGCCGATGCCCGAACGGCTCGCGTGTTTCGCGTTGACCGACGAGCCCGACGTGCTGCTCGTCGGGCTCGCGACGCGTCTCGCGTGCTTCGATGTCCGCACGGCGAGCTTCACGCACATCGTCGACGTCGAGCCCGAGCTGCCGACGCGGCTCAACGACGGCCGCTGCGATCCGCACGGCGCATTCGTGTTCGGGATGAAGGACGAAGGCGGCGGCGCGGCGCCGCGCGCGATCGGCGGGTTCTACCGCCTCAACCCGGATTTGACGCTCGAACGGCTCGCGCTGCCGCCGGCCGCGATCGCGAACAGCATCGGGTTCTCGCCGGATGGCTCGCGGATGGTGTTCTGCGATTCGCCCACACGTGAAATTCTCGTCTGCGATTACCGCGCGGAGGGCAGCGTCGATCGCGTGCGAACGTTTGCACGCCTGACGGATACAGACGGCGAACCGGACGGCTCGACGGTCGATCGCGACGGCGGTGTGTGGAATGCGCAGTGGGGCGCACGGCGTGTCGTCCGTTACGGCGCGGATGGCGTCGAGACCGATCGCATCGCAGTGCCGACCGCGCAGCCGAGCTGCGTGGCGCTCGACGAAGCCGGGCGCCTGTACGTGACGAGCGCGCGGGTCGGGCTGGACGATGCGGCGCTCGCGAACGACGCGCACGCCGGCGGTGTGTTCGTTGCGCAGACGCGGTACGCGGGAATGCCGACGGCGCGCTTTGCGTTGAAGCGCACAAGGTGAGCGTGACGGTGCGGTCGGCGTGGCTATCGCGCATGATCGCACCACCGCCCACCGCCCACCGCCCACCGCCCACCGCCCACCATCACACAGTCGCCGCCCGGCGACATACCTCTCGCTAAACCACACGTTCACGCCCGATTAGGGGTTTGTCCTGAGCCCGTTCCATTCCGCTTTACATATCAGGCTACCTGATAGTAAATTGGCAGCGAGTCGCGAGGGGCGGCACTGTCATTGGAGAACGAAGATGAGTTACGAAGGTCGCTGGAATACCGTGAAAGTCACGGTCGAGGGCGGGATCGCGTGGGTTGCGCTGAACCGTCCGGAGAAGCGCAATGCGATGAGCCCGACGCTGAACGCGGAGATGATCGACGTGCTGGAAACGCTCGAGCTCGACCAGGAAGCGCAGGTGCTCGTGCTGACGGGCGAAGGCGACGCGTGGACGGCCGGGATGGACCTGAAGGAGTATTTCCGCGAAGTGGATGCGGGCCCGGAGATCCTGCAGGAGAAGATCCGCCGCGATGCGAGCCGCTGGCAGTGGCAACTGCTGCGCATGTACGCGAAGCCGACGATCGCGATGGTCAACGGCTGGTGCTTCGGCGGCGGGTTCTCGCCGCTCGTCGCATGCGATCTCGCGATCGCGGCCGACGAAGCGGTGTTCGGCCTGTCGGAGATCAACTGGGGCATCCCGCCCGGCAACCTCGTCAGCAAGGCGATGGCGGACACGGTCGGCCACCGCGAGGCGCTGTACTACATCATGACCGGCGACACGTTCACGGGACAGCAGGCCGCGAAGATGGGGCTCGTCAACAAGAGCGTGCCGCGCGCGCAGTTGCGCGACGAAGTGCGCGCGCTTGCCGCGAAGCTGCTCGACAAGAACCCGGTCGTGATCCGCAACGCGAAGCACGGCTTCAAGCGCTGCCGCGAACTGACGTGGGAGCAGAACGAGGACTACCTGTACGCGAAGCTCGACCAGGCGAACCATCGCGATCCGGAAGGCGGCCGCGAGCAGGGGCTCAAGCAGTTCCTCGACGACAAGAGCATCAAGCCGGGCCTGCAGGCGTACAAGCGCTGAGCGGGCGCACCGCACGCAACCGGACCTGAGCGGAGACAGCGAAATGCACGAAGTGAGTTTGTTGATCGACGGCGTGTCGCGCGGCGCGTCGGACGGCGGCACGTTCGACCGGATCGATCCGGCGACGGGGCAGGTGGCATCGCGCGCGGCCGCGGCGACGCTCGCCGACGCCGATGCGGCGGTCGCGGCGGCTGCGCGCGCGTTTCCCGCGTGGGCGGCGCTCGCGCCGACCGAGCGGCGCCGGCGTCTGATGGCCGCCGCCGACCGGATGGATGCGCGCGCCGGCGAATTCATCGAGACGGGCCGCGCGGAAACCGGCGCGATGGCGAACTGGTACGGCTTCAACGTGATGCTCGCCGCGAACATGCTGCGCGAGGCGGCCGCGATGACGACCCAGATCGACGGCGCAGTGATCCCGTCTGACGTGCCGGGCAGTCTTGCGATGGCCGTGCGCCAGCCATGCGGCGTCGTGCTCGGCATCGCGCCGTGGAATGCGCCGGTGATCCTCGCGACCCGCGCGCTCGCGATGCCGCTCGCGTGCGGCAACACGGTCGTGCTGAAGGCGTCGGAAGGCTGCCCGGGCGTGCATCGGCTGATCGGCAGCGTGCTGCACGACGCGGGCCTCGGCGACGGCGTCGTCAACGTGATCACGCATGCGCCGCAAGACGCGCCCGCGCTCGTCGAGCGGCTGATCGCGAACCCGGCCGTGCGGCGCGTGAACTTCACGGGCTCGACGCGCGTCGGCCGGATCGTCGCCGAGCTGGCGGCGCGGCACCTGAAGCCCGCGCTGCTCGAACTCGGCGGCAAGGCGCCGGTGCTCGTGCTCGACGACGCGGATCTCGACGCGGCGGTCGATGCGGTCGCGTTCGGCGCGTTCTTCAACCAGGGGCAGATCTGCATGTCGACCGAGCGCGTGATCGTCGACAGCAAGGTCGCCGATGCCTTCGTCGACAAGCTCGTCGCGAAGGCGCGCACGCTGAAGGCCGGCAACCCGGCGGCGCCGGGCGTGGTGCTCGGTACGCTCGAGAGCGCGGCGGCCGCGCAGCGCATCGCGGCGCTCGTTGCCGATGCGCGCGAGCATGGCGCCGCGTTGCCGCTCGGCTGCGACGTCGACGGCGCGGTGATGCAGCCGACGATCGTCGACGGCATCACGCGCGACATGAAACTCTACGCAGACGAATCGTTCGGGCCGGTCGTGACCGTGCAGCGCGTCGACGGCGACGAAGCCGCGCTCGCGGCCGCGAACGACAGCGAATACGGGCTGTCGGCGGCGGTGTTCAGCCGCGACATCGCGCGCGCGATGAATCTCGCGAAACGTGTCGAGTCGGGTATCTGCCACATCAACGGCCCGACCGTGCACGACGAGGCGCAGATGCCGTTCGGCGGCGTGAAGGCGAGCGGCTACGGCCGCTTCGGCAGCAAGGCGTCGATTGCCGAGTTCACCGACCTGCGCTGGATCACCGTGCAGACCGGGCCGCGCCACTACCCGATCTGAGCGGGCCGCGACAGCGCGGCAATAACTACAACAGCGACACAATGAAGTGCCCGCCGGACGCAATGAGTGCGTCCGGTGAGTCCGGCCCGGCTGGATGGGCTCAGAGTGCGAAGCATGGGACCGAACCGGACGCCGAAGCGCCAGGTTCGGCCGACACAGGAGACACACCTTGATTGCGGATCCGACCCAACCGCGCGGCGCCGCCGCCGCGCCGCCCGCGTCCGCCGGCTACCGGCCCGTCGCGATCGGCGCGGCGCCGCCGCACATCGTGCAGCGCGACGGCTGCTGGTACCTGCGCGCCGACACGCCGCTCGGCGCGTATCCGCGCCGGTTGACCGACCGGCTCGTCAGCGGCGCGCACGCGCACCCGGACCGCTGGCTGGTCGCACGGCGCGGCCCGGACGGCGCGTGGATCGGCATCACGTACGCGCAGATGCTCGACCGCGCGCGCGCGATCGGCCAGGCGCTGCTCGATCGCGGGCTGTCGGCCGAGCGGCCGGTCGCGATCCTGTCCGGCAACGATCTCGAACACCTGCAGGTCGCGTTCGGCGCGATGTGGGCCGGCATTCCGTATGCGCCGCTGTCGCCCGCGTATTCGCTCGTGTCGACCGATTTCGGCAAGCTTCGCCATGCGCTGTCGCTGCTGACGCCCGGCCTCGTGTTCGCGGCCGACGGCCATGCGTTCCAGGCCGCGCTCGATGCGGCCGTGCCGCCCGACGTCGAACGCGTGGTCGTGTCGGCACCGGACGAAATGCGCGGCGTCACGCGCTTCGCGTCGCTGCTCGACACGGTGCCGGGCAGCGTCGATGCGGCCCACGACGCGCTCACCGGCGACGGCATCGCGAAGTTCCTGTTCACGTCCGGCTCGACCCGGCTGCCGAAGGCGGTGCCGACCACGCACCGGATGCTGTGCAGCAACCAGCAGATGCTGCTCGAGACGTTCCCGCAGTTCGGCCTCGAGCCGCCGGTGCTGGTCGACTGGCTGCCGTGGAACCACACGTTCGGCGGCAGCCACAACGTCGGCATCGCGCTCTACAACGGCGGCACGCTGTATATCGACGACGGCAAGCCGGTGCCCGGCAAGTTCGACGAGACGCTGCGCAACCTGCGCGAGATCGCGCCGACGCTGTACTTCAACGTGCCGAAGGGTTGGGAAGAGCTGACGGCCGCGCTCGAAACGGACGCCGAGTTGCGCGCGACCTTCTTCTCGCGCGTGAAGATGTACTTCTTCGCGGGCGCGGGGCTGTCGCAGGCTGCGTGGGAGCGGCTCGAGCGCGTGACGCTTGCGCACTGCGGCGAGCGCATCCGCATCATGGCGGGGCTCGGCATGACCGAGGCCGCGCCGTCGTGCCTGTTCACGACCGGGCCGCTGTCCGGTGCCGGCTACATCGGCCTGCCCGCGCCCGGCTGCGAGGCGAAGCTCGTGCCGGTCGACGGCAAGCTCGAGGCGCGCTTTCGCGGGCCGAACGTGATGGCCGGCTACTGGCGCGCGAGCGGCGCGGACGCGCAGCACGTGTTCGACGACGAAGGCTATTACCGCAGCGGCGACGCGGTGCGTTTCGCCGATCCGCAGCGACCGGACATCGGCCTGATGTTCGACGGCCGGATCGCCGAGGATTTCAAGCTGTCGTCGGGCACGTTCGTGAGCGTCGGGCCGATGCGCGCGAGGATCATCTCGAACGGCGCGCCGTACGTGCAGGACGCGGTCGTCACGGGGATGAACCGCGACGACGTCGGCGCGATGATCTTTCCGCGTGTCGACGATTGCCGGCGCCTCGCCGGCGCGGGGCCCGACGCCGATCCGCGCGCCGTGCTGCGCGCGCCGGCCGTGCGCGCGTTCTTCGCGGACTTGCTGGCGCGCCTGAACCGCGACGCGACCGGCAGCGCGACCTTCATCTCGCGGCTGCGCGTGCTCGACGAGCCGCCGTCGCTCGATCTCGGCGAGATCACCGACAAAGGCTCGATCAACCAGCGCGCGGTGCTCGCGCAGCGCGCGGCGCTGGTCGACGCGATGTATGCGGCGGACGCGGCCGATGCAGCGGAAACCGGCGTGATCTTCGCCGGCTCGGCGCGTCGTGCGTGAGGAATGCGAACGATGACTGAGCCGTATCAGGAGTGCAAACGATGACTGACCCGTATCGCGCACCGCTGCGCGACATGCGTTTCGTGATCGACGAATGGCTCGATGCGCCGGCGTTGTGGGGCCGCGTGCCCGAATGGGCGGATCTCGACGCGCCGACCGCGCAGCAGGTGCTCGACGAAGCCGCGCGCTTCGTGGCCGGGCGGCTCGCGCCGCTCAACGCGAGCGGCGACCTGCAGGGCTGCCGCTTCGACGGCGGCGGCGTGACGCTGCCGGACGGGTTCCGCGACGCGTATCGCGACTACGTCGATGCCGGCTGGCCGACGCTCGCGCTCGATCCGGACTGCGGCGGGCAGGGGCTGCCGCATCTGCTCGACGTTGCGCTGCAGGAGATGCTCGCGGCCGCGAACCACGCGTGGCTGATGTCGCCGGGGCTCACGCACGGCGCGGTTGCGTGCCTGCGCGCGCATGGCTCGGATCGGCTTCGGCGCGACGTGCTGCCGAAGATCGCGAGCGGCGAATGGCTGACGACGATGTGCGTGACCGAGCCGCAGGCCGGCAGCGACCTCGGCCTGCTGCGCACGCAGGCGGTGCCCGATCCGGCCGTCGACGGCTACCGGATCAGCGGCAGCAAGATGTTCATCACGGGCGGCGAGCACGACCTGACCGACAACATCGTGCATCTCGTGCTCGCGCGGCTGCCGGATGCGCCACCCGGCACGAAGGGCCTGTCGCTGTTCGTCGTGCCGAAGTGGCACGACGGGCCGGCCGGGCGCGTGCGCAACGGCGTCTGGTGCGACGGCATCGAGAAGAAGATGGGGCTGAAGGCGAGCCCGACCTGCGCGATGCGCTTCGACGCGGCGGCCGGCTGGCTCGTCGGCGAACCGCATCGCGGCCTCGCGTCGATGTTCGTGATGATGAACGCGGCGCGGCTGCAGGTCGCGATGCAGGGTGTCGGGCATGCGCAAAGCGCATCGCAGGCCGCGTCAGCGTATGCGCGCGACCGCGAACAGGGGCGCGCGGCCGGCGGCACGTGCGCGTCGGGCGCGGCGGCGCCGATCGCGCTGCACCCGGCGATCCGGCGCAACCTGCTCGACGGACGGGCGATCGTCGAGGCCGAGCGCGCGATCGGCTACTGGATCGGGCACGGGCTCGACGTCGCCGCGCACGATCCCGATCCGGCCGCGCGGCAGGCCGCGTCGCGGCTCGTGTCGCTGCTGACGCCGGTCGCGAAGGCGTTCTTCACCGCGAACGGCTTCGCGGCTGCGTCGAACGCGCTGCAGGTGTTCGGCGGCTACGGCTATATCCACGAATACGGGATCGAGCAGACGGTGCGCGACAGCCGCGTGTCGATGCTGTACGAAGGGACAAACGAGATCCAGGCGATCGATCTGCTGACGCGCAAGGTGCTCGCGGATCGCGGCGAGGGGCTGCGTGCGCTGCTCGATCTCGTGCGGGCGGAGGCCGAGCGTTGCGGCGAATCCGGCGGCGGCACCGTGAAGGAAGCGGGCGTGCGCGTGGCCGCACTGTGTGCGGATGTCGAGCGCGCGACATCGGACGTGATGCACGCGAGCGCGGACGATCCCGAGTTGCCGTATCGCGTCGCGGACGACTATCTCGCGCTGGTCGGGTGGCTGCTGCTCGCGTTCGCGTGGGCGCGCACGCTGCGGATCGCTGCCGATGCGCCGCACGACGATCCGTTTTATGCGGACAAGCGTGAGCTCGGCGCGTATTTCTTCGACTATCCGCTTGCGGCATTCGCGCATCGGCTCGCGCTTGTCGAAACGGGATGCCGGGCGCGGTTGCCGGCCGGACCGGGTCTCGCCGTCGCGCGCTAGCGGCGCGGCGCGAGACTTCTTCTTCTTCTTCTTCTTCTTCCTTTCCGTCAGATATCGAGCACCAGCACCGGCGTGACCGCGCGCGAACAGCACGGCAGGATCTGGTCGTTGGCCGCGCGCTCGTCGTCGGTCAGGTACACGTCGCGATGATCGGGCGTGCCGGACAGCACGCGTGTGACGCAGGTGCCGCACACGCCCTGTTCGCACGACACGGGCACGTCGATCCCGCAGCCGCGCAACGCTTCGACGATTGTCGTGCCGGCCGGCACGTCGACGATGCGTGCCGACTGCGCGAGCGATACCTGGAACGCGCGGTCGCCGTCTGCCGACGCCGCCGCACCCGCGACGGCAGTGCCAACGCCGGCCGCCGCTGCGCCGGCCGCGCCTACGCCGGCCGCACCTACGCCGGCCGCGCCGAAATACTCCCGATGCACGTTCGCCGCGCTCCACCCGGCCTGCGCGGCTGCCGCAAGCGCGGCGCTGATGAACCCGCCGGGACCGCACACGTACAGGTGCGTGCGCGGCTCCGGGTTCGCGAGCACCTGCGCGAAATCGATGCGGCGGCCGGCCGGATCGTCGTCGAACCAGAGCCGCGTGCGGGCCTTGAGCCCCGGCGTGCCGAGCCGGTCGAGAAACGCGGCGCGCGCCGGCTCGCGCGCGCAGTAATGCAGCTCGAACGACTGGCCGGTCTCGATCAGGTAAGCGGCCATGCTGAGGAGCGGCGTGATGCCGATGCCGCCGGCCAGCAGCACGCTGTGCGCGGCGTGCGGGTCGAGCGGGAAGTGATTGCGCGGCGCGCTGACGTCGAGCGTCGCGCCGGGCTCGCATGCATGCATCGCGAGCGAGCCGCCGCGCGATGCGGGTTCGCGCAGCACGCCGAGCCGGTAGACGCCCGCTTCGGACGGGCTGTTGCACAGCGAATACTGGCGGACGAAGCCGCCGACATGGACGTCGATGTGCGCGCCAGCCGTGAATGGCGGCAGCGCGGCGCCGTCGGCCGAGGCCAGTTCGAACATGCAGATGTCGGTCGCGGCGGGGAGCTTGCGGGTGAGTGTGAGTTTCATGGGAACGATGGGTTGAGCGTGCCGCGCCGCTGCACCTCGGCACCGCTGCACCTCGGCGGCGTGGCGGCGCGGCACGTGGTCAGCACGACAGCGCGGCGGCGCGCTCCTGGTCGATCAGCCGGTCGAGCACGCGCCGCGACTGCACGCCGCCCGCGTCGATGTTGAGCTTGAGGAGCGGCCGGTCCGGCCAGGTCAGCAGGTTGCGCTGCTGTGCTTCGAGCATGCCGAGATCCTCGGCGAAGATCCTGCCCTGTCCGGCGCGGATGGTCTCCGTCAGCGCGGGATCGTCGACCGCGAAGCTGCGCGCCATCCCCCAGAAGTACCAGATCGACGTGTCCGTTTCCGGCGTGATGAAATCGACGACGATGCTCGACACCTTGTCGCGCGGATCGGCGTGGTAACCGCCGTTGCCTGCGTGCGCGACGCCGACTTCGATCATCACGTGGCTCGGCGGCGTGAAGTGGCAGATCTGCCAGCGGTCGCAGAGGACGTCGTCGGCGAGGCCGTTGCCGCGCAGCGCGGCCGCCCAGAACGGCGGCGGCAGGATGCCTTCCATGAAGCGGCTGGTCGTGACCGTGTCGCCGTTCACCTTCGTCGCGGGCGGCGCCTCCTCGATCTCCGGCTGCCCGATGCTCGACGCGTGCACGTAGGTCTCGTGCGTGAGGTCCATCAGGTTGTCGATCATCAGCCGGTAGTCGCAGCCGATGTGATACAGGCCGCCACCGTAGGCCCAGCCCGGATCGTCGGCCCAGTCGAGCCGGTGGATCGTCGCCGGATCGGCCCGTTCCGGATCGCCGGGCCACACCCACACGAAGCCGTACCGCTCGACGGCCGGATAGGTGCGGATCGCCGGAATGCCGCCGACGCGCTGGCACGGCATGCTCGTGCATTTGCCGTTCGCGCCCATCGTCAGCCCGTGATAGCCGCACACGAGCCGGCCGTCGCGGACGGTGCCGAGCGACAGCGGCGCGCCGCGATGCGGGCAGAAATCCTCGAGTGCGGCGACCTTGTCGTCCGCATCGCGAAAGAACACCATGCGCTCGCCGCAGATCTGCCGGCCGAGCGGCTTGCCCGCGAATTCGTCGGGTGTGCACGCGACATACCATGCGTTTTTCAGGAACATGCGTCTCCTCCAGGGCGTGCGGACACGCCGAGTGTTCAGGTCGGAAAGGCGGCGCGGCACGCGCCGCGAGAAGGGCCGCGCGCCGCGTCAGCCGGCGTCGCGGCGGATCAGGTTGCCACCCGCGAGCTTCGTGATCGCGCGCTGGTTGTCGAGCACGCGCTTCAGGTTGTCGTGGGCGATCTGCGCGTGTTCGCGCATCAGCGCTTCCGCGCGCGCGCCCTGGCGGCGCTCGATCGCGTCGAGCACCGCGCGATGCTGCGCCTGGGCAACGACGAGCGTTTCCCGCGCGCGCGGATCGAGCGACTGCACGACGACGAACGCGCTCGCGGACGCGAACGGCAGCGTCGCGACCTTGTCGATCTGCCGCGCGACGACGTCGCTGCCCGCGGCGCCCGCGAGCAGCCGGTGGAAGCGCGCGTTCGCATCGACGTAGCGCGAGAACGTGTCGTCGGTCAGCGGGCCGGCGAGCAGCGTGTCGATTTCGTCGGCGCACGCGTGCAGGTCGCGCAGCGTCGGCGGCGGGACGCCGCGCTCGGCCGCAAACCGCGCGGCGAGCCCTTCGAGCGTGCCGCGCAGTTCGATCGCGTCGCCGATCTCGCGTGCCGAAAACGCGCGCACGGCGAAGCCGCCGGTCGGGATCGGTTCGATCAGCCCTTCTTCCTGGAGCCGGATCAGCGCCGCGCGCACCGGCGTGCGGGATACGCCGAGCCGCTCGACGACCCACAGCTCGGAGATCCGCGCGCCGGGGCCCAGCTCGCCGCCGACGATGAGTTCGCGCAGGCCGAGCAGTGCGCGGACGGTCTGCGACGGGGGCGCGGCGGTGCGCGTGTCGGGTGGCGGTGCGTCGAGGCGGGTCATCGTGTGTCGGGTGAGGTGTCGTGCCGCTGGAGCGGTGCGACCGAAGTTGTCAGGTTGCCTGATGCAAAGTGTATACATCGACGCTCGGAGATCAAGCGGAATTGTTGAAATTTCCGGGTATACGAGCATCAACGAGCACATCGATACGGCTTCTGGAGGTCGCGTTGTATACAACTTGCCGATGGTCGCGAACGCCGTCGCGCATGTCGGCGCGGCGCGCTGCATCGCAGCCCGCGCCGCGCGACCGGCGCCGTGCGGCAACGCGGGAGCCGGCCATGCCGGTGCGTGTCGCGCGTGAGGTAAGATGGCCCGCGACATCCATTCCGACACCTTCATGAGTTCGACACCCGTCAAGCCGGCCGGCGCGAAACGCGCGGCCCGCGCCACCGAAGACAAGCCGCGCACGCGCCCGCAGCAGCGGCTGACCTACCTGATCGGCAATCTCGACCGGCTGCTGCGCCGCCAGATGAGCGATGCACTCGCGCCGCTAGGCGTCACGCTCGCGCAGTACACGGCGCTGTCGGTGCTCGAGGCGCGCGGTGCGTTGTCGAATGCGCAGCTCGCGGTGCGCTCGTTCATCACGCCGCAGTCGGCGAACGAGGTGATGATCGCGATGGCGGGCCGCGGCTTCGTCACGCGCGAAGCCGATCCGAATCATGGCCGCGTGATCCTGCTGCGGCTGACCGACGAAGGCTCGGCGATCCTGCGCGAATGCGAAAGCGTGCTGCGGCCGCTCGAACTCCGGATGCTCGGCGACGGCCTGACGGCCGACGACGTTGCGCAGGTCCAGCGCACGCTCGAACTGTTCGTGCGCAACTTGCGCGACTAGAAGGGCCTGTTCACGCGCTTTCTCCCTGTCTCTGCATGACACGACTGCGCCGGTTCCCGCGGCCGTTGCGGGTTAACACCGGCGCACGTCGTACTTGAAATATCAGGTTACCTGTTATTAAATCATCCCGTCCTTCGATGGGATGACGGTCCGCGCGACCGGCAGGTCGAGCGGATCTTATTTCGGACTTTGAATCAGGTTTCCTGATAAAACCTGATGCATGATCCGGTCATGACAAGCACACCGCGCATGCATTGCGGCATGCCGCGCAGGTTAGGAGACGAGATGGACACCTACGTTGCCGAGAGGCCGGCCGTCGCGACGACGCTCGGCTTGTGTTTCGCGATCGCGCTGCTCGAGGGGCTCGACCTGCAGTCGGTCGGCGTCGCCGCGCCGCGCATGGCCCATGAATTCGGGCTGACCGTATCGCAGATGGGGATCGCATTCAGCGCAGGCACGTTCGGCCTGCTGCCCGGCGCGATTCTCGGCGGACGGCTCGCCGACCGGATCGGCCGCAAGCGCGTGCTGATCGCGTCGGTCTGCCTGTTCGGACTGCTGTCGATCGCCACCGCGCAGGTGTCGAGCTTCGCGATGCTGGTCGTCGTGCGCGCGCTGACCGGCATCGGCCTCGGCGGCGCGATGCCGAACCTGATCGCGCTGTCGTCCGAGGCCGTCGGCGCGCGCTCGCGCAGCAGCGCGGTCGCCGCGATGTACTGCGGCATTCCGTTCGGCGGCGTGATCGCGTCGCTGATCGGCGTGCTGCTCGCGGGTGACACCGAATGGCGACACATCTTCTACGTCGGCGGCGCCGGGCCGTTGCTGCTCGTGCCGTTGCTGATCGGGATGTTGCCGGAATCGCGCGCGTTCCTCGACGTCAGCGCGTCGGGCGCTGCGCGCCCGGGCGTCGCACACACGCTGTTCGGCGACGCGCGCACCGGCACGACGCTCGCGCTGTGGCTCAGCTACTTCTGCACGCTGATCGTGCTGTATTTCCTGCTGAACTGGCTGCCGTCGCTGATGGCCGCGAAGGGCCTCGCGCGCGGCCAGGCCGGCATCGTGCAGATCTTCTTCAACATCGGCGGCGGCCTCGGCGCGCTCGGCATCGGCATGTCGATGGACCGGATGGCCCCGTCGCGCGTCGTCGGCGGCATGTACGCGGGGATCGTGCTGTCGCTCGCCGCGCTCGCGGTCGCGCCGGGCCTCGCGTGGCTGTCCGCCGCCGCGTTCGCGGCCGGGATGTTCGTCGTCGGCGGCCAGTCGGTGCTGTACGCGCTCGCCGCGATCTACTACCCGACCGCGATGCGTGGCACCGGCGTCGGCTCGGCGGTCGCCGTCGGCCGGCTCGGCTCCGTCGTCGGCCCGCTCGCGGCCGCCGAACTGCTCGCGATGGGCCGCAGCGCGTCGCTCGTGATCGGCGCGAGCATCCCCGTCACGCTCGTCGCCGCCGCGGCCGCGCTGCTGCTGATCAGGCGGCCGCAGGCGCGCGACTGAGTTCTCGTTTCAATTACGCGCGCCGGCAGAGCGCGACATCAACGCAGGTCTGGAGATACCTCATGAAAAACACCCAAGCCTTGGCGGCGGCCGGCGCGTGCGCGCTCGCGCTCGCGGCATCGAGCGCGCACGCGCAGTCGAGCGTGACGCTGTACGGGATCGTCGACACCGGCATCGAATTCGTGTCGCACGCGAACGCGGCCGGCGACCACGTGGTGCGGATGCCCGCGGTGACGGGCGAGATGCCGTCGCGCTGGGGGCTGCGCGGCGCCGAGGATCTCGGCGGCGGCTACCAGGCGATCTTCGCGCTGGAGAGCGGCTTCAACGTGCGCGGCGGCGACCTCGGGCAGGGCGGCCGGCTGTTCGGCCGGCAGGCGTTCGTCGGGCTGAAGAGCGGCTTCGGCACGCTCGCGTTCGGCCGCCAGTACACGATGACCTATCTCGCGTTGCAGGGCGCGGACATCATCGGCCCGGACATCTACGGCCTCGGCTCGCTCGACGCATACGTGCCGAACGGCCGCGCGGACAACGCGGTGACCTATGTCGGCACATACAAGGGCTTCACGTTCGGCGCCGGCTACTCGTTCGGCCGCGACGGTGCGGGCACCGGCAATTCGCCCGGACAGGGCACGTGTGCGGGGCAGGTGCCCGGCAAGGCGGTCGAATGCCGCGACTGGTCGGTGATGCTGAAGTACGACAGCGCGTATTTCGGCGCGGCAGCGTCGTACGAGGAGCAGCGCGGCGGTACGTCCGCCGCCGCGAACTTCTTCGACGGCGTCGCGCCCGTCGCGTTCACGAGCAGTGCGGACAAGGATGCGCGCGTGCACGTCAGCGCGTATGCGCAGGCGGCAGGCGCGCGCATCGGCGCGGGCTGGATCGGTCGGCACGTGACGACCGATTCGCCGGCCGCGGCGGGCGCGCGGTCGGATCTGTTCTTCGTCGGCGCGTCGTACACGTTCAAGCCGTACTTCATTGTCGACGGCGAGGGCTACCGGATCGTCAACAGCGCGCACGACACGCGCGCGACGATGGCGACGCTGCGCGCGACCTACCTGCTGACGAAGCGCACGTCGGTCTACGCGCAATCGTCGTATCTGTGGAACAGCGCGCATGCGCGCTACGCGGTCAGCGGCGGCGGCGCCGGCACGACGCCCGGCGCCGGCATGGGGCAGCTCGGCGCGATGGTCGGCGTCAAGCACATGTTCTGAGCGACGATCAAGACGATCCGGAGACACCGTGAACAAATCCGTACTCCTTTGCATCGCGCCGCTGTCCGCCGCGATCCTTGCCGGCTGCGGCGGCGACGACTCGATCTCGACCGCTTCGCCGCACCTGTCGGCCGCGACACCGGCGACGATGACGCAGACCTGCGCCGCGCTCGCCGCCCAGCTGGCCTATGCGAACGCGTCGTTCACGTCGGTGACGACCGCAGCCGCGGGCGCGCTGACGGTGGCCGGCAAGCCGATCGCCGAACACTGCGTGATCGAAGGAAAGATGAACGAGCGCGTGAGCCCCGTGGACGGCAAAACGTACGCGATCGGCTTCGAGATGCGCCTGCCGAAGGCGTGGAACGGCCGCTTTTTCTACCAGGCGAACGGCGGGCTCGACGGCAACGTCGTGACGGCGACCGGCGAGATCGGCGGTGGCGGGCCGCTGACGAACGCGCTGAACATGGGCTTCGCGGTGATCAGTTCGGACTCCGGACACAGCGCCGCGCAGAACCCGCTGTTCGGCGTCGATCCGCAGGCGCGCCGGGATTACGGCTATGCGGCCGTCGATGCGCTGACGCCGATGGCGAAGCAGGTGATTCGCATCGCGTATGGGAAGGGGCCGGACCGCAGCTATTTCGGCGGCTGCTCGAACGGTGGCCGCCACGCAATGGTGACGGCCGCGCGCAACGCGGCCGACTACGACGGGATCATCGCGGGCGATCCGGGTTTCCATCTGCCCAAAGCGGCGATCGGCGAAATGTACGGTGCGCAGCAGTTCGCGAAGATCGCTTCGGCGACCGGCGCCAACGGGCTGCCGGACATCCGCAGCGGCTTCACCGATGCGGAACGCCGGTTCGTCGGCGCGAAGATCCTCGAGAAATGCGATGCGCTCGACGGCGTCGCGGACGGGATGGTGCAGGACGTCGCCGCGTGCCAGGCGCATTTCAGCATCGACGCCGACATCCCGACCTGTACGAACGGCACGCGCACCGGCGCGTGCCTGACGCCCGTGCAGAAGAGCGCGCTCGAGAACGTGTTCACGGGCGCGCGCAACAGTGCTGGCACGGCGCTGTACGCGAGCTTTCCGTACGATCCGGGCATCGCCGGCAGCGGCTGGGCGGCATGGAAGCAGGCGAATGCGATCACGCTCGATCCGGCCGCGATGGCGTTCACGTTCATGAGCCCGCCGGAGACCGCGGCGACGCTCGCGAACCTGCCCGGTTTCGCGCTCGGCTTCGACATGGACAACGACGCGCCGGCGATCTTCGCGACGAGCGGCGTGTATACGGAGTCCGCATGGTCGTTCATGGTGCCGCCTGACGAAACGAACCTGTCGGCGCTGAAGACGCGCGGCGCGAAGCTGCTCGTCTATCACGGCACGGGCGACCCCGTGTTCTCGTCGAACGACACGAGCGACTGGTACGCGCGGCTCGCGCAGGCGAACGGTGGCGATGCGTCGGATTTCGCGCGGTTCTACCGCGTGCCGGGCATGAACCATTGCTCGGGCGGGCCGGCCGCCGACCAGTTCGACATGTTGACGCCGCTCGTCGCGTGGGTCGAACAGGGGCGCGCACCCGACGCGATCGTCTCCGCCGCGCGCGATGCGGCGAACGCGGTGCCGAATGCGGACGTGCCGGCATCGTGGGGAGCGGGCCGCACACGGCCGCTGTGTCCGTATCCGAAGACCGCGCACTACAACGGCTCGGGCGATGTGAATTCGGCGGCGAGTTTCAGCTGCGGTTGAACGGGGCCGGCCGCGCAGCGCGCGGCCGGCAACCGTATCATCGGCTCAAATCAGCTCCCCGAGACACGCATCGAACTGCGCGACCAGGCGGTCGACGTCGGCCGCGGTCGTGTCCGGACACACGAGCATCATGTTGTGGAACGGCGTGATCAGCACGCCGCGGTTCAGCAGATACAGGTGCACGATGTGCTCGAGCTCGCTGTCGAGCTGCTGGCCCGCGATCGTGCCGTTGCGCGGCGGTGTCGGTGCGAACTGGAACTCGGTGCGCGCGCCGATGCGCGTCACGCACCACGGCAGCGCGTGTTTCGCGATCGCCTGCTCGAGACCTGACGCGAGCCGCGCGGCAAGTTCGAACATGTGCGCGTACGCCGCTTCTGTTGCGACTTCCTCCAGCGTCGCGCGTGTCGCTCGCATCGCGAGCATGTTCGCGGTGAGCGTCGTGCCGATGCCCGAATGTCCGGGCGGCGCATTCAGCTTCGCCTGTATCGCGCGTTCCGCGAATGCCGCGCTGAATCCGTAGACCGCGCACGGCACGCCGCCGGCGATCGGCTTGCCGACCACCAGCGCGTCCGGTTCGAGCCCGTGCGCGGCCGCATAGCCGCCCGGGCCGCTGCTGATCGTGTGCGTCTCGTCGATCAAGAGCAGCGTGCCGTAGCGGCGCGTCAGCGCGCGCGCTTCATCCCAGAAACCGGGATCGGGCAGCACCATGCCGATGTTCGTCATCGCAGGCTCGGCGAGCACGCATGCGACGTCGCCCGCCTTCAGCGCCGCTTCGAGCGCCGCGAGATCGTTGAACTCGACGACGCGCGTGTTCGCGAGCAGGTCATACGCCTGGCCGAGCAGGCTGTCGCGCTGCACGGGGCGGCCGTCGACGAGATCGACGAACACGTCGTCGACCGTGCCGTGATAGCAGCCGTTGAACACGACGATCGTGTTGCGGCCGGTGGCCGCCCGTGCCCAGCGGAGCACGAAGCGGTTCGCGTCGCTGGCGCTCAATGCGAACTGCCAGACCGGCAGCTTGAATCGGCGCGCGAGGTCGCGCGACACCCATGCCGCGTCCTCGCTCGGCAGCATCGTCGTGTAGCCGCGCGTCGCCTGCTCCGCGAGCGCGCGCGCGACGGGTTCGGGCGCGTGGCCGAACATCGCGCCCGTGTCGCCGAGGCAGAAATCGACGTAGCGATGGCCGTCTACGTCGGTGAAGGTCGCGCCGCGCGCTTCCTTCACGTACAGCGAGAACGGAGTCGACCAGTCCTGCATCCAGTGCAACGGGACACCGAACAGCAGATGCTCGGCCGCTTCCGCGGACAACGTGCGGGACGTCGGCATCGCTTCGGTGAACGCTTGGCGCTCGCGGTCGAACAGCGCGCGGGCGCGGGTGAGGTCGACTCCGTGGCGGGAAGGCAAGTTGGGCTCCTGGCTGTGAAGGTGATGGACACGATAGCGCGGCGTGAGGGGGGATGAACAGGGGAAGAACTACTGAAGCGGGCAGCATCGCGGGCAGGCGGGGCAGAGAGCGAAGGGCGGCGACAGCATTTACGTATCGAAACCGGACGGCTCGACCTGGTACGGGACGGTCGAGCTGGACGCGGAAGACTATACGCAACAAAAGTTCATCAAGACGCTGCCGGTGCGTGTGTGGACGAAGCGTCCCGACTTCAATGTCATGCTGATGCAACCGCTGAAGCTGTCGAACGGCAACTACGAGATGACCCATGCAAAGGTTGCGCTGACGAGCAACGCAGGCGATGCCGAAATCGCGCAAGGCGCCCCCCGCAAGGTCACGCAGGTCAAGCTGGGCAGCGATGGCTATGACGAAGTGCACAACCTGAAGATCAGCGTCGATGTGCCGATCCGGCAGGGCGCGGTCAGCACCAACGGCAGCTACAGCGGTGGCCTGGTGCTGATGTTCGAGCCGGCCGCGTCGGCGGGCGGCGACACGCTGCCGGAGCGGGGCGAACCACCGTTCGGCAAGTGATGCACGCCGGACGCGTCGCGCGTCCGGCGCATCCATTTACCAAAGTTTTTGCGCATAAACATTCGACAACGTATATCAACTGACGTCGCCAAATTGTGCGTGTGCGCACACCACGGGTAGCACACTACGCCAGCGCCTTCACCATATGCTCCTCGTCGTAGAACTGGCCGTTCACGAAGAGCGAGCGCGGCTCGGTGCCGAACCGGGCGAATCCCTTCGACAGGTAGAGCCGCCTGGCTGCTTCGTTGATCGCGTTCACGCACAGTAGCAGCTGCGCGCACTGCCATGCGCGTTCCGCGTGCGCGACGGCGGCGTCGAGTAGCGATTCGGCGATGCCGCGCCGACGGTAGGCCGGATCGACGAATACGCCCCAGACCGTCGCCTTGTGGCGCACCTGCACACGCGCATCGCGCCGCACGCCGGTGATGCCGACGAGCGCGTCGCCGTCGAACGCGCCGAATACCGCGAGCTCCGGCGTCGGGCGAATGCGCGACACCACTTCGTCGACGGAGAGCGCGGCCTGTTCGTCGCGGGTTGGCAGGAACGAGGTCGGGGACGTCTCGATCGCAAGGAGGCGCAGGGACTGGAACAGGGCCGCGTCGGCGGCGTCGAGCAGGCGGATCGTGATCATGTATCGTTGGTCTGGTGGATCGTCGGAATCTGCGGCGCGGCGCGCCGCAGGGCACGTCCATGCTAATCGGAATCGGCAATGCCTGCGTTGCCGATCGAAGGCGCCGCGATGACGCGGCGCCGCCCGCTTCAGATCGCGTCGTGCGGCCGCCGCGCGTCGCCGTCGACGCAGCACGCGAGCACTTCCGCATCGGTTTCGCCGAGGCTCAGGTACACATGCCCGACCGAGCTGTCGAAATACAGGCTATCGCCGGTCGCAAGCCGGAATGCATGGCCGTTCTCGAAGCGCAGTTCCAGCTCGCCGCTCAACACGAACACGAACTCCTCGCCGCTGTGCCGGATGTAGTCGGCAAAGTCGGACAGCTTGCGCGCATGAATCCGCCCGCGCACGGGCACCATCCGCTTGCCGGTCAGGTCGTTCGCGAGCATCCCGTACGCATAGTTCGGCGTGTCGTAGACCATCTGCTGGCCCGCCGGCGTGAACGACGGCGTCATCGCGCCGGCGGGCGCCGGGCGGCCGAACATCGTGTCGAAGTCGAGCGCGAGCGCGTGCGTCAGTGCCGCGAACTTGTCGTAGGTAAGCGCGATGTCGCCGCGCTCGGCCTTCGAAATCGTCGACACCGCAATGCCGGAGCGCTCGGAAAGCTGCGCAAGAGTCAGGCCGCGCGACTTGCGCGCGTCGCGCAGCCGCGCGCCGACCGTCTGGTGGTCGAGCTGCGGCGGGGCGGCGTCGGATGGCGGCGGAACGGGGTCGGTGGATGTGGGCATGCGAAAACTCGGCGCGGGGCACGCGCGGCGTGAATACGGGTTTTGTCGTATACGAGAATTCGTTTTCTCGTATATGATAATTTTCGTCGAAATCGCCATCGGTGGGGCGTCATGGCAACTCTAGCATCGGGCGGCACGAAACCAGCGGCAAGGCGGCCTGTCCGGCCCGTCCGTTCAGACGCCGGATCGCGCGACGACACCCCGACCCCCGTCATTCCACCGGCCCATCGTGGCCGGATCATCGAAGGTGCAATCCATGTCCAGTGAAATCAAACGTCTGCAGACCGGCCCGCGCATGAGCCAGCTCGTGATCGCGCTCGCCTGACACCGGCGCCGCGCGCATCCAGGAGTCCTCCATGAAGTTCGATACGCTCGTCCTGGGCGGCGGCATGATCGGCGTGTCCGTGGCCGTCCACCTGCAACAGCGTGGCCTGTCGGTCGCGCTCGTCGACCGCAAGGCGCCCGGCAACGAAACCTCGTTCGGCAACGCCGGGCTGATCCAGCGTGAAGGCGTGTACCCGTACGCGTTTCCACGCGGCTTCGGCGCGCTGCTCAAGTATGCGTGCAACCGCTCGCCCGACGTCCGCTATCACGTCGCCGCGCTGCCGAAGCTGATGCCGTTCCTGTACCGCTACTGGCGAAATTCCCATCCGGCGCGCCATGCGGAGATTGCGCGCGCGTACGCGCCGCTCATCGAGCACTGCGTGACCGAGCACCGCGCGCTGATCGACGCGGCGGGCGCGCATGCGCTGCTGCGCGAGGGCGGCTGGCTCAAGGTGTTCCGCCACGCGGCGACGCGTGATGCCGAAACCCGCAACGCGGAACGCTGGCGCGCCGAATACGGCGTGACGTTCGAAGCGCTCGAGGCGGCCGCGCTGCGCGACGCGGAGCCGTTCCTGAGCCCCGCGCTGATCGGCGCGCTGCGCTACACGGGATCCGATTCGATCAGCGATCCGCATGCGCTCGTCACCGCCTATGCGCGGCATTTCAAGCGGCTCGGCGGCAGCATCGTGACCGGCGACGCGCTGACGCTCACGGCCGGGAACGGCTGGCGGGTCGACACCGTGCGCGGCCCGATCGAGGCGCACGCGGCCGTCGTCGCGCTCGGCCCGTGGTCGGACCTGCTGTGCGAGCGGCTCGGCTACCGGTTGCCGCTCGCGGTCAAGCGCGGCTATCACATGCACTACGCGGCGGCGCCGGGCGCGCGGCTGAACCAGCCGGTGCTCGACGCGGACAGCGGCTTCCTGATCACGCCGATGACGCGCGGCATCCGGCTGACGACGGGTGTCGAGCTCGGCTATCGCGACACGCCGCCGACGCCGACGCAGCTCGCGGCGGTCGAACCGGTCGCGCGCGGGCTGTTTCCGCTCGGCGCGCGTGTCGACGGCGCGCCGTGGCTCGGCCGCCGGCCGTGCACGCCGGACATGCTGCCCGTCATTGGCGCGGCGCCGCGTCACAAGGATTTGTGGTTCGCGTTCGGCCACGCGCATCACGGCTTCACGCTCGGCCCCGTGACGGGCCGGCTGATCGCCGACCTGATGATGGATGCAGCTCCGTTCGTCGACCCGACGCCGTTCCGGGTCGAGCGCTTCCTGCACGGCCGCTGAATCCGGCGCCGTGCAGCGGGTTTGCAAGGCCGCCGAATCCGGCGCCGAGCGTGCAGAGGATTTGCACGGCTGCCGAATCCGGCGCCGTGCGTGCAGCGGGTTTGCGCGGTTGCCGAATCCGGCGCCGCGCATGCAGCAGGGGCAACCGCGGACACGATCCCGGTTGCCCATCCAACGGCCGACCCATCCGGCGGACCGTGACGATCAACGTTTGGAGACAACATGCAACAGCACTCGATGCGACGCGACCTCAGTTCGCGCCAGATCTCGTTCATGGCCCTCGGCATGGCCATCGGCGTCGGCCTGTTCCTCGGCTCGGCTTCCGCGATCAGGACGGCCGGGCCCGGCGCGCTCGTCGCGTACCTGATCGGCGGCGCGATGATTTTCCTGATCATGCGCGCGCTCGGCGAGATGGCCGTGCACCGGCCGGTGGCCGGCTCGTTCGGCGCGTATGCGTTCGAATACCTCGGGCCGTTCGCCGGCTACCTGGTCGGCTGGATCTACTGGATGCTCATGGTCGGCGTCGGTGTCGCGGAGACCACCGCGGTCGGCATCTACATGGGATTCTGGTTTCCGGACGTGCCGCAGTGGCTCTGGGTCGTGTCGTCGATCGTCGCGATCGCCGGCTTCAACCTGCTCAACGTGAAGGTGTACGGCGAGCTGGAGTTCTGGTTCGCACTCATCAAGGTCGCGACGATCCTGCTGATGATCGCTGGCGGCGCGCTGATCGTGTTCACGGGGCTCGGCCATCACGGCGTGCCGGTCGGCCTGTCGAACCTGTGGCGCCACGGCGGCATGTTCCCGCATGGCGTGCTCGGGCTCGTGAGTGCACTGCCGATCGTCGCGTATTCGTTCGCGGGCGTCGAGATGATCGGCATTACTGCAGGCGAGGCGCGCGAGCCGCAGAAGGTGATCCCGCGCGCGATCAACTCGGTGCTGTGGCGGATCCTGATTTTCTATGTCGGCGCGCTGTTCATCATCATGGCGCTCTATCCGTGGAACGAGCTCGGCACGCGTGGCAGCCCGTTCGTGACGACCTTCGAGTCGCTCGGGCTCCGGCAGGCGGCGGGCGTCGTCAACTTCGTCGTCGTGACGGCCGCGCTGTCGAGCTTCAACTGCGTGGTGTTCAGCGGCGCGCGCATGCTCGTGAGCCTCGCGGAACACGGCCTCGCGCCGGCGCCGTTCGCGACGCTGGGCGCGCACGGCTCGCCGTCGCGTGCGGTGGGCGCGACCGTGCTGTGCATGTCGGTCGGCGTGCTGCTGAACTACGTGATTCCGGAGCGCGTGTTCGGCTGGCTGATGTCGGTGCTGTCGTTCGATGTGGTCGTAATCTGGGCGATGATCATCCTGACCCACATGCGGTTCCGGCAGGTGATGGCCGCGCGCGACGTGACGACGCGCTTTCGCATGCCGTGCGCGCGCGTCACGTCGTGGATCTGCCTCGCGTTCGTCGCGTTCGTGTTCGTGATGCTCGGCATCGATCCGTCGACGCGCGGCTCGCTGGTTGTCGGCTGTGCGCTGCTCGTCGTGCTGACGGTGATCTACCGGCGGTCCCTGCACCTGCAGGCGGCCGCGCAGTCGACGCGGATCGCGCTCGAGGCCGAGCGCGTGTGACGAAGATTCGCCGGGCGTCGGCGAGAGGCGGAACGATCAGGAAAGCTCAGGAAGAAGCCGGGAAAGCTCAGGCTGCCCGGCAGCGATCGCGTCGAATCAATACCGCGACAGCTGGCTGCCGTTGATCTGCACGCGATCGCCCGGCCGCAGGTCGCCCGGCGTCGGCACGTCGAACGAGCGCATCGAGCCGTCGCTGACCTGCACGTCGATCCGGTAGCTGCTCGGCGCTTGCTGCGCACCCATCTGCTGGCCGATCTGGTTGCCCGCGACCGCGCCGCCGAGTGCGCCGATCACGGTCGCCGCATCGCGGCCGTGGCCGCGGCCGAACTGGTTGCCGATCACGCCGCCGAGCAGCGCGCCGACCACGGTGCCGGCGACGCCCGCCGGCGCGGCCGCGCTGCTGACCGGGCGGATGTTCGAGATCGTGCCGTATTGCGTGCCGTACTGGTTCCCGTACTGCTGGTTGCCGTACTGCGAATCGTACGGAGACGGCGCCTGGTTCGGATAAGCGGGTTGCTGATAGGCGGGCTGCTGCACGTAACCAGGCTGCGAATACGCTGGCTGCGCGGGCTGCGCGTACTGCTGCTGCGGATAGCCCTGCGCGCCATACGAGCCATAGCCCGGCGCGACGCAGGCGGTCAGCGGGAGCGCCGCCACGGCGACGAGCGAGGCGAACAGAACGGTCTTCGAGGAGGGCATGCGCTTCATGGTGTTTCCTGCATCGGCAACGTGTTCGCCGAGGGGATCATCGGACGGGGTGGCGAACTCGGCGTGAGTATAAGGAATGGCTGCAGGCGCGTCCGGAGCGGCCCGGTAACAACGTGTAAAGTCTGTTGCCGCGTAAATCGGGGATTCCGTAAGGCCGGCCGGACGGCCCGCCACGCATCACGAAATCGAATGCGCGGCATCGCGACATTTAATTGGCGCCGCGCACCGGCGTCCGATATCGTGACCGGATTCCCCACTCCCGGTTGCCCCGCGCCCGCTGCGGTTCTTCCCCCCTGTCCGTTCCGGCGCGGCGTCGCGACCGCCTCACAGCCCCAGTGCCATGACTGATCGCATCTTCATCAACGCCGTCGACGCGGACGGCCAGCCCGTGAACCTCGTCGTCAGCGACGGACGTTTCGTCGCGATCGGCGCCGACTGCGCACCCGCGCCCGGCGTCGAGACGATCGATCTCGACGGACGGGTCGTGCTGCCCGGCTTCGTCGACGGTCACATCCATCTCGACAAGAGCTTCGTCGGCGATCGCTGGGTGCCGCACGAAACCGTCGCGACGCTGCGCGAGCGGCTCGCGGTCGAGAAGCGGCTGCTCGCGGCCGCGCCGCCGATCGTCGAGCGCGCGAACGCGCTGATCGCGCAGGCGGCCGCGTTCGGCACCGTCGCGATGCGTAGCCACGTCGACGTCGACGCGACGACCGGCCTCGCGAACCTGCACGCGGTGATGGCCGCGCGCGAGCAATGGCGCGGAATCGTCGACATCGAGCTGGTTGCGTTTCCGCAGGCGGGCGTCGTGTCGTGCCCGGGCACCGCGGAGATCCTCGACGCGGCCGTGCGCGAGGGCGCGGACGTGGTTGGCGGGATCGACCCGACGACGCTCGACGGCGACGCGGACGGCCAGCTCGACATCCTGTTCGGGATCGCCGAGAAGCGCGGCGCGAAGCTCGACATCCACCTGCACGAGCCGGGGCAGACCGGCATCGCGCAATTGCTGCGGATCGCGGCCCGCACGCGCGCGGCGGGGCTCGGCGGACGCGTCGCGGTGAGCCATGCGTACGCGCTCGGCGAAGTGCCGGCCGACGACGTCGCGCGCACGGCCGCGGCGCTCGCCGAAGCCGGCGTCGCGATCCTGACGAACGCGCCGGGCGATTGCGCGTTCCCGCCGGTGCGCCAGCTGCGCGCGGCGGGCGTGAACGTGTTCGCGGGCAACGACAACATCCGCGACGCGTGGTGGCCGTACGGCAACGGCGACATGCTGCAGCGCGCGATGCTGGTCGGCTATCGCTCGGGCTTCTACGCCGACGATGACCTCGGCATCGCGCTCGACATGGCGACGCATGCGGGTGCACGCGTGATCGGCATCGACCGTTACGGGCTCGCGGTCGGCTGCGGCGCGACCTTCGTCGCGGTGCGTGCGCCGAACGCGGCGGCGGCGGTCGCGGGCGTGCCGGCGGAACGCTGGGTCGTGCGGCACGGCGAAAGCGACGCAGGTGCGCCGCTCACGCCGGCGCTGCATTTCGCGCGCTGACGCGGCCAGGCTGGCCGCCGCTTGCCGGTTACCCGTTACCCGTTACCGGCCCGCATCGTTCTGACGAAGGGACACGCTCATGACAAGCCTGCTGATTCGAAATCTCCGCACGGGCGCCGGCGACGCGCTCGACATCCTGATCGACGGCGAGCGCATCGCGCAAGTCGGCCCGTCGCTCGATGCGCCGGCCGGCTGCACGGTCGAGGACGGCGCGGGCGCGCTCGTGCTGCCGGGCCTCGTCGAAGGCCACACGCACCTCGACAAGACGCACTGGGGGATGCCGTGGTATCGCAACGAAGTCGGCCCGCGCCTCGTCGACCGCATCGAGAACGAGCGGCGCTGGCGCGCGACGAGCGGCCATGACGCCGGCGCGCAGTCGCTCGCGCTTGCGCGCGCGTTCCTCGCGGCCGGCACGACGCGGCTGCGCACGCACGTCGACATCGACACCGACGCGGGGCTGCGCCATCTGCACGGCGTGCTCGCCACGCGCGACACGCTGCGCGGGCAGATGGAAATCCAGATCGTCGCGTTTCCGCAGTCGGGCGTGCTCAAGCGGCCCGGCACCGATGCATTGCTGGCCGACGCGCTGCGCGCGGGCGCCGACCTGCTCGGCGGGCTCGATCCGTGCGCGATCGAAGGCGATCCGGCCGAGGCGGTCGACGTGCTGTTCGGGATTGCCGACCGTTTCGGACGCGGGCTCGACCTCCACCTGCACGAGCCGTCGACGATGGGCGCGTTCTCGCTCGACCTGATCCTGCAGCGCACGGCCGCGCTCGGGATGCAGGGGAAAGTCACGATCAGCCACGGGTTCTGTCTCGGCGAGATCGGCGAGCGCGCGCGCGATGCGCTGCTCGCGCGGATGGCCGATCTCGGCGTCGCACTCGTCACGACCGCGCCGGCGTCGGTCGCGGTGCCGTCGCTGGCGGCATGCCGCGCGGCAGGCGTGACCGTCATCGGCGGCAACGACGGGATTCGCGATACGTGGACGCCGTACGGTTCGCCCGACATGCTCGAACGCGCGATGCTGATCGGCATGCGCAACGACTTGCGCCGCGATGACGCGCTCGAACTCGCGCTCGACTGCGTGACGCATGCCGGGGCGCGCGGCTGCGGGTTCGCGGATTACGGGCTGACGCCCGGCTGCCGTGCGGACCTCGTGCTCGTCGACGCGCTGACGCCCGCGGAGGCGGTCGTCGCGCGGCCGGTGCGCAAGCTCGTGGTGTCGGCGGGGACGATCGTCGCGCGCGAAGGCGCGCTGGTCTGAACGCAGGCGGGCCGAGTCGACGCGCGCAGGCTCGCTCGCCCGGGCTTACCGCCGCTCGCGCTCCAGCATCGCGGCGAGCGCCTTCGTCAGCGCGATGACCATCGGATCGGCGGTCGGCCGGTGCAGGATCGCGATGTCCATGTTCTCGATCGGCGCGAATCCCTGCTTCGCGGTCAGCACGACGTGCTCGGCCGTGACGACGCGCGCGGGCAGCACGCTGATGCCGAGCCCGTCGGCGACGGCCGCCTGGATCCCGCTCAGGCTCGACGTCGTGAAGCTGATCCGCCAGCGTCGGCCGCGCTCCTCGATCGCCTTGATCATGTCGTCGCGATACAGCCCGCGCGGCGGAAACGTGACGATCGGCACCGGATCGAGATCGATCGACGGATGCTTCGCGCTGTCGATCCATTTCAGCTTCTCCGGCCAGCGTGCGACCGCTTCGCGGCTGTCGCGGCGCTGCTTGATCAGCACGAGATCGAGATCGCCGCGGTCGTATGCGGCGCTGATGTCGCGGCTCAGTCCGCATGTCACTTCGAGCTTGACCTGCGGATGCTCGCGCTTGAATGCCGCGAGTGCGTGCGTGGTGCGGCCCGCCGCGAAATCGTCGGGCACGCCGAGCCGGATCGTCACCGCGACGGTCGCGCCCGACAGCGCCTCGAACATCTCGTCGTTGAGCGCGAGCATCCGCCGCGCATAGCTGAGCATCGTCACGCCCGCGTCGGTCGGCCGCACGTCGCGCGTGCCGCGATCGAGCAGCCGGTGGCCCGCCATCTCCTCCAGCCGCCGCACCTTCTGGCTGACCGTCGATTGCGTCGAATGCAGCCGCGCGGACGCCGTCGTGAAACTGCCGCAATCGGCGACCATCACGAGCGCCCGCAGCAGGTCGAGGTCGAACAGGGGTCTATTCATTTCTGCACTTTTGTGGATCCGGGCATTTCATTTTTCACTGCGCGCGACGATTTTTAACATGCGTGGACGTGACGGGCAATTGCTGTTTCGCCGGGGCGAATGAAGCGGATGCGATGCGTGTCCGGAGTGGAAGGGTGCGCGCGTCACGCGTTTTTGGCCGCGTGACGCGGCATCGGCACTGATTGAGGAAGACGCATGTTGCTTAGGCGGGGCGCAATTGTCTGGTCGCTTGCGATGACGCTCACGTTGATCGCGGCGGCGGCCGGCGCGCGTTAGCGGGATCGGAGGCGCGAGAACAGCGAAGGCGCGTTCAACCCCAGACTCCGCGATAAAGGTGAAGATCCTTCGACCAGACTGCGAGGTGCTTCCAGATTTGCCGCAGCGGCGTGCCCGAGCGTGTGGCCGCTTCCTCGGCCGCCTTGACCACGACGGGAACCGGCACCTCGTCGAGCACGACCGAAAGCTGCGATTCATAGCCTTCCGGAATCCGCCCCGTCGCCATTGCGTCCGCCAGCATGAACTCGGTCAGATCCCCTTTGTAGCTCACATTCGCGCTCACGGCGGCCTTGTAGAGGCCTTTCTGTTCCGGCCGCGGCTGGGCAGTCAGTTCGATGCCGAGCACGCTCAGCAGCGGAATCAGCTTGTTGATGCCGAGATCCTTGACCTTGCCGGTCTCGAGCTGGTTGACGGTGAAGCGCGACAGGCCGGCGAGCTTCGCCAGCTGGGCTTGCGTGAGGTCGAGCTCCGTCCGCCGTTTCGCGACAGCCTGACCAATCTCGTAGAGTTGCATGTTGACCTCCCGGCCGCCGACGCTCGGTGGCGCACGAATGTAAAGTATATCCTACATCAACGAGGGCAAGGCGCTGCGCCGCCCGATCGCGCGCGCGGTATAGACTGCCGGTCAGGACCGCGCTCGGGACGCGACGTTGACCTCGCCAATTCGACCGGTATAGACATCCTCGTCCGCGGCAAATCGGTGGAAACGAGACTCTGTGGCGTGCATGCGTCGCGCGGGGTAAACGCCAACAATTCCCTGCAATTACCGGGAAATATCGCATACATAGGCCTGCCTTCCGCCGCCTTCGCGTGGTGCGCGTCCATCCGAGCCAGTACCCGGTCCACCCCGACTCTCCACCGCTTGCGCTCAAAAATATAGCAGTCTAGACTGCATTCCAGCTTCATCGGAAAACAAGCATGCTCGCATGCCGCGCCGGCCAATCGGTGCGGCATTCCCCACCGGACGCCAGGGCGGCCGCCCGCCGCGTCGAGACTTCGAAGGAAATGCGATGAACCGGACTGCAAAGCTTCTCGTTACCGCGCTGGCGTTCGCGCCGCTCGTCTCGTTCGCCCAGGACACGACGACGATCCGCTGGGGTATCGATCCCACGTATCCGCCGTTCGAGGCGAAGCAGCCGGACGGCGCGCTCGCCGGCTTCGACATCGACCTGCGCAATGCGATCTGCGAGCAGCTGCATGCGAAATGCGTGTGGGTCGAGCAGGGTTTCGACGGGATGATTCCGGCGCTGCGCGCGCGCAAGTTCGACGTGATCATGTCGGCGATGACGGCCACCGACGAGCGGCTCAAGCAGATCGACTTCTCGAACAAGCTGTACGCGTCGCCGGGCGCGCTCGTCGCGCCGGCCGGCTCGAAGCTGCTGCCGACCGTGGCGTCGCTCGCGGGCAAGCGCATCGGCATCGACCAGGGCACGACGCAGGAGGCGTATGCGAAGGCCGAATGGGCGCCGAAGGGCGTGACGATCGTGTCGTACCAGAACCAGGATCAGGTGTACCAGGATCTCGTCAACGGCCGCCTCGACGCGACGTTCCAGGACAAGACGCAGGCCGGCTATTCGTTCCTCAAGACGCCGCGCGGCAAGGGCTTCGCGTTCGCCGGCCCCGACGTGACGGACGTGCGCATCACGGGCTACGGTGTCGCGATGGGGCTGCGCAAGGGCGACGCCGACCTGAAGAACCGCCTGAACGCCGCGATCGCCGCGATCCGCGCGAACGGCACGTATCAGAAGATCGCAGCCAGGTACTTCGATTTCGACATCTACGGCGTGAAGCCGTGATGTCGCGAACCCGTATCCCGTATCCCGTGATTTAACCCCCCACCGACAGGCAAGCCATGACCATGAGTATCCGAGACCGCGTCGCGAAGGCCGTCACGCCCGAGCTGATCGACGCGTTTCGCGCGGAAGGCGCGGTATGCATCAAGGGCATTTTCTCGCCGGACGAGATCGCGACGCTGAAGGCCGGCATCGATACGAACCTCGCGCAGCCGAGCGCGCGTTCGAAGGTCGCGAGCCGGCCCGACGATCCGGGCTGGTTCTTCGAGGATTTCTGCAACTGGCAGCACAACGAAGCGTATCGTGATTTCATCGTCCGGTCGCCCGCGCCGTCCGTCGCGGCGGCGCTGATGGGGGGCGACGCGGTGCGGCTCCATCACGACCACCTGCTCGTCAAGGAGCCCGGCACGCGGCAACGCACGCCGTGGCACCAGGATCAGCCTTACTACAACATCGAAGGCGACGACAACGTCAGCATGTGGATTCCGGTTGATCCGGTGCCGCTCGAATCGACGCTGGAATTCGTCGCCGGGTCGCACCGCGGCCCGTGGCTGATGCCGCGCACGTTCATGGACAAGGAAGCGAAGTGGTTTCCGGAAGGCAGCCTCGCCGATCTTCCGGATATCGAAGGGGATCGTGCCGCGTTTCCGATCCGGCACTGGGCGCTCGAGCCGGGCGACATGGTGTGCTTCCGGATGCTGACACTGCATGCGTCGGGCGGCACGCAGCACCGCCGGCGCGCGTTTTCGATCCGCTTCGTCGGCGACGATGTTCGCCACGCGCCGCGGCGCTGGAAGACGTCGCCGGATTTCCCCGGCCTCGCCGACGAGCTGCCGGACGGCGGGCCGCTCGCGCATCCGTTGTTCCCGGTCGTGTGGTCGAAGGGCGCGGGGCAGGTGGCTGCACTCTGAACGCACCGCGCTGAATGCACCGTGCGCGTTACGCCTGCCGGCGCCCCGCGCCTGGCTTGAAGCGCGAACCGAGCCGGTAGCGGTTGCCCGGATGCAGGAAGTGCACGAACGTGACGGGCAGGCCGTTGGTCCAGGTGCGGCGCGTGAGCGTCAGGCACGGTTCGCCGGCGCGCATGTCGAGCAGCTGCGCCTGCTCGCCCGACGGCAGCGACGCATCGACCACGTGCTCGATCTCCAGTTCGTAGTGCGACACATTGTTGTACAGGTACTCGGACGGCGGCTCGGTCTGGAAGTCCTGGTCGATGAAGCCGGGCGCGGCGGCGGGATTCACGTAGCGATCCTCGAGCTGGATCGGCCGGCCGTTCTCCTCATGCACGCAGACGACGTGAAACACCGGCGTGTTGACCGGCAGGCCGAACGCGGCCGCGACGTCGAACGACGCGGGCTCGCGCGACTTGCTGAGCACGCGGCAACGGTATTCGTGGCCGCGCGCGCGAATCTCGTCGCGAATGTGCGCAATCATCAGCAGGTTCGATTGCGGCTTGTGCTCGGCGACGAACGTGCCGACGCCCGCGATGCGCTTCAGTGCGCCTTCCTCGGTCAGTTCGCGCAGCGCGCGATTTACCGTCATGCGCGCGACGCCGAACTGCGCGGCGAGATCGAGCTCGGACGGAATGCGGTCCCCCGGATGCCAGTCGCCGGATTCGATCTTCTCGCGAACGCGCGTCTTGATCTGCTGGAACGGCGCGGTGGTCTTCTTGACCATCGGGGAATCCTTCGGGGGAACGTGATCGGGGGATTCTATATCGGTTGGCATCCTCGCCCGCCTGAATGTCCTGAAGCCCCTGAAAGCCCTGAAGGAGGGCGTATGCCGCGCATCCGGATCAACCTGCCGGCAATTCGCGCACATCCGCGGTCGGCACCGCCCCGAACGCGTCGGAGAGCGCGTAGTCGATCAGCTGTCGCGCGGCGGCGTCCGGCGTCGCGAGCGCGCCGCTCGCCTTCAACTGGTCGAACTTGTCGCGCAGCGGGAAATTGTCGGTGCTGGTCGAGCGGATCGTCGCCTGCATGCCCGTATCCACGACACCCGGCGCGACGCTGCAGATCCGCAGTCCGCGTGTCGCGTCCAGCGCGACCGCGCGCGCGTGATGGTCGAGCGCAGCCTTGGTCGCGCAGTAGATGCTCCAGCCCGCGTACGCATTGCGCGCCGCGCCGCTCGATACGTGCAGGACGCGGCGCTCGGCGGTATCGGCCGCGGCCTTCGCGAGCGCGGCCGACAGCATCAGCGGCGTCGCTACGTTCAGGCTGACTGCGCGCGCGATCGCCGCCGGGTCCTGCGCGTCGAGCGGACCGATCGGCTCGACGGTGCCGGCGTTGTTGAAGAGCAGCACGGTCGATGCGCCGTCGACGAAGCGGCGCAGCGCATCGCCGGCCAGCCACGCTTCGACGCGCGCCGGGTCCGACAGGTCGAGTTCGACTTCGGCGAAGCGATCGCCGGCCTGTGTGCCGAGCGACGGATGACGGCTGCGCGACAGGCCGAGTACGGCGATGCCCCGCTGCAGCAATAGCGCGGCGAGCGCGGCGCCGAGGCCGCGCGTGTGACCGGTGACGATCGCGCGGACGTTCGGGGAAAGTGTGGGCGTGTTGACCATGGCGGCGGAAAAGCGGACGGGAGTGGACGGCGGTGTGCGTGCTTGAGGCGCGGCATGCGGGCGATCCTGGCAAGCGTCGGCCGTCCGTGTTCGTCGGGCAGTGCGGGCGACGTGACGGAGGACCGATCGTGGCAGCCGGCTTGCTGGAAATGCTTGCTGCAACGCACCGCAAACATGCGAATGAAGCGGTATCGTAGCGCCGGCGTTCGCGTCGCGCAAACGCTGGTGCTGGCGCCGATGCCGACGCCGTGCGTCGACGTGTCCAATCTCCACTGCCGCCGCACCGGCTATCATATGGCTCGACCCGCTCGGCGCAGCCGGCGGGCCGCGATCCGCATCCCCTTCACCCGCAGCTTGCCGCGACGCCACCCGACTCATGAACACCACGCCGGATACTCCTACGCCACGCCCACTCCGTGAACTGACGCCGCTCGAGGCGCGCATCCTCGGTGTGCTGGTCGAGAAACAGCACACTGTGCCCGACACGTACCCGCTGTCGCTCAATGCGCTGACCGCTGGCTGCAACCAGAAAACCGCGCGCTTGCCGGTGATGAACGTCACCGAGGCCGAGGTGACGACTGCGATCGACGCGCTGAAGCACCTGAGCCTCGTGATGGAAGGCAGCAGCAGCCGCGTGCCGCGCTTCGAGCACAACGTGAACCGCGTCCTCGGCATCCCGAGCCAGGCGATCGCGCTGCTGACGATCCTGTTGCTGCGCGGCCCGCAAACGGCCGCCGAGCTGCGCCTGAACACCGCGCGCCTGCACGGCTTCGCCGATATCTCGTCGGTCGAGGCGTTCCTGGACGAGCTGGCGACGCGCCAGCCGCCGCTCGTCGTCCGGCTCACGCGTGCGCCCGGCGCGCGCGAGAACCGCTGGATGCATCTGATGTGCGGCGAAGTGAGTGCAAGCGACATCGCGGGGCCGGACGCGGGCGGCGCGGATTCCGTGCCGCCGTCGGAATTCGAGGCGCTGAAGGCCGAACAGAAGCGCCTCGCGGACGAAGTCACCCGCCTCAGCGCGCTCGTTCAGCGGATGGCGACCGAACTCGGGATCGACGTCGAATCGTCGGGCGAGCCGTCCTGAGCGGAACGGGCTGCCCCGCCGATGCGTCCGCTGGGCCGCGGGTGGGGCGAGTGCCATAATCGAGCCTGCCAGTCACGCCAGTCATTCCAGACGACCCCGGAGATCACCATGAAAAACCTCGACAATCCTTCGCACGATCGCGAGGTAGGCGTAGCCGACGCGACGCAGGACACCACGCGCATTGACGACGTCCGGATCGGCGCCGTCCGTCCGCTGATTTCGCCGGCGCTGCTGCAGGACGAACTGCCGGTGCCGGCCGCCACGCAGACGCTCGTCGAGGACACCCGCAAGGCGATCGGCGACATCCTGCATGGCCGCGACGACCGGCTGTTGCTCGTCGTCGGCCCGTGCTCGATCCATGACCACGACCAGGCGCTCGACTACGCGCGCCGCCTGAAAGTCGCCGCCGACGCGCTGAAGGACGATCTGCTGATCACGATGCGCGTGTACTTCGAGAAACCGCGCACGACGGTCGGCTGGAAGGGCTACATCAACGACCCGCGGCTCGACGGCAGCTTCCGCATCAACGAAGGGTTGCGCGCCGCGCGCCAGTTGCTGCTCGACGTCAACGCGCTCGGCCTGCCGGCCGCGACCGAGTTCCTCGACCTGCTGAGCCCGCAGTACATCGCGGACCTGATCGCGTGGGGGGCGATCGGTGCGCGCACGACCGAAAGCCAGAGCCACCGGCAGCTCGCGTCGGGGCTGAGCTGCCCGATCGGCTTCAAGAACGGCACGGACGGCGGCGTGCAGGTCGCGTCGGACGCGATCGTCGCCGCGCGCGCGAGCCATGCGTTCATGGGAATGACGAAGATGGGCATGGCCGCGATCTTCGAGACGCGCGGCAACGACGACGCGCACGTGATCCTGCGCGGCGGCAAGAGCGGCCCGAACTACGACGGCGCGCACGTCGAGGCGAGCTGCGCGGTGCTGCGCGCGGCGGGCTTGCGCGAGCAGGTGATGGTCGATTGCTCGCACGCGAACTCGAACAAATCGCACGAGCGCCAGATCGACGTCGCGCAGGATCTCGCGCGGCAACTGTCGCAGGGCGAGCACCGGATCGTCGGCGTGATGGTCGAGAGCCATCTCGAGGCCGGGCGTCAGGACCTGAAGCCGGGCGTGCCGCTGAAGTACGGCGTGTCGATCACCGACGCATGCCTGAGCTGGACGCAGACCGAACCCGTGCTTGACGTGCTCGCCGAGGCGGTGCGGCATCGGCGCGTGTATTCGCGCAACGCGTGATGTCACCCGCGCAACCCGCACGGTGCCGTTGCGGCCTGTCGACACCGATGATGATCCTGATTCGGCTCGACAAACCGCAGCGGCATCGGATTTGAAGGCGGCACGCGGCGAATGTCGCTAAGATGACAACCGTGTTGCGCCACGCGATGCGGCCATGCGAGCCGGCCGGGCGCACACGCAGCGGCGGCGTGTGCCGGCCGCCGCGCCATCGACGAAGTGCGGCGCTCACCGATCCGCCACGGCGCCTGCGCCGCTTCGCTCCCGGAACCAACGACAACCAAACCGGAGTGTCATCACCATGGCTTTCTACAAGACTGTCGTCGTCGCCGCCGTTCTCGCGTCGAGCGTCAGCGCGCATGCGCAGGTCGCGGGCGCCCAGCAGCTCAGCGTCACCGTCCAGCAATCGGAAGTGTTGCTCGAGGGCTGGAGCGTGAAGAAGAGCGTGCTCGGCAAGCGCGTGTACAACGACGACAACCAGAAGGTCGGCACGATCCGCGACCTGATCGTCGCGCCGGATGGCTCGATCTCGGCGGCAATCGTGTCGGCCGGCGGCTTCCTCGGGGTTGCCGCGCACGACGTCGCGGTGCCGATCGCGTCGCTCGACGTGCGCAACGGCAACATCTACCTGCCGGGCGCGACGAAGGAAGCGCTGAAGGCGACGCCGGCGTTCCAGTACGCGAAGGTGCCGTCGCCGCCGAAGCCGAAGCAGCTCGACGACAAGCACTGAACCCGATCCGCGGATGACGGCTGTCGTCCGGGCGCGCCGTGCGCCGCTTCCGTCATGTTTCGTGCGACGAATGCCGCAGTGCGGCCATATGGAACATCACGTCGTCGCTCATAGCGGATGAGCGGCGCCAGCCTGCGACAACAGCGACACGGCGGCCGGGTCGGGCATGCCGTTGGCGTCGATCGCCCCTGCCTTCGCCAGCGCGACGAGGTCGCTGTCGACGCCGGGCTGGCCGACCACGAACGGTGTCGTCAGGAATGCTTGCGTCGTCAGCGTGAGCGCATAGTGCTGCTGGAGATTCGCGACGACCGCCGCCTGCGCGGCCTGCACGTCGGACTGGTTTTCCAGCACCTGCTGCACATGCGTGCTGTTCGGCAGGTTGGCGATCAGGCCGCCCGTAGTCGTGCCGAGCTGCGACGCGAGGTAGACGACCATCAGCTCGGTTTCGGGCGTCGTATTGAAGGTGCCGCCGGCGAACGCGAGCGAATGCAGGGTGTTGCCGCCGGACGTCACGGTGAGCACGCACGGGAGCGTCGCATTGAACGTCATGCTGTAGTTCCCTCCGCCGTCCGACAGCGCGGAGCCCGAACCCTGCGCGCAGAGGGCGGTGACCGTCGCGCTGGCCAGCGCCGGGCCGGTGGCGGCCGTGCCGGAGACGGTGAGGGACTGCGTGCCGTTGCCGTTTCCGTTGAAGCATCCGTCGTTGAAACCGAAGCACGCGTCGCCGCCGCACGAGGACAGCGCCGCCAGCGAAGCCACGCAAAAGGCGCCCAGCGCAGGGCGGGTGACGCGCGCATCGTGAAGGTTCATGGCGGCTGCTTCCGAGGGAAGGAGAAGCGCCCGGCCGGTTGTACAAGACGACCGGCGCTTCGTTCCATTCTAGGTTTTATTCCGCGGAACTGCGTTGCGCTGCGACCGGTTGCGTTCCCGATAGTCAACCTACGTAATTCTACGTAGCGTCGCATACGTAGTTATCCGCTTGTAAGCCGTCCCCCGAACGCGAATACTACGTAGCCCATCATGCCGGCCTTTGCGAGGCCGGTATCACGTGCAATACCGACAAACGAGCGCGCGGCAGCCTGGCCGCGCGATATCGATAACCAAAGGAGACACCATGAATCGGGCTTCCAGCACCCTGATCTGGATTGCGGTCGCGCTATTGGGCGCGTTCGCGTTCGGCACCATCGCGCTCGCGCACGGCGAGCGGGTCAGCGCCCTCTGGATCGTGATCGCCGCAGTCTGCGTGTATCTGATCGCGTATCGCTTCTACAGCCGCTTCATCGCCAGCAAGGTCGTGCAGCTCGACGGGCTGCGGATGACGCCGGCCGTCCGGCACAACGACGGCCTCGACTACGTGCCGACCAACAAGTACGTGCTGTTCGGCCATCACTTCGCCGCGATCGCCGGCGCAGGCCCGCTCGTCGGCCCGGTGCTCGCCGCGCAGATGGGCTACACGCCCGGCATGCTGTGGATTCTCGCGGGCGTCGTGTTCGCGGGCGCGGTGCAGGACTTCATCGTGCTGTTCATCTCGACGCGCCGCGACGGCCGCTCGCTTGGCGATCTCGTCAAGATGGAGCTCGGCACCGTGCCGGGCGTGATCGCGCTGTTCGGCGCGTTCCTGATCATGGTGATCATCCTCGCGGTGCTCGCGCTGATCGTCGTGAAGGCGCTGACCAACTCGCCGTGGGGCACGTTCACCGTCGCCGCGACGATTCCGATCGCGCTGTTCATGGGCGTCTATACGCGCTACATCCGTCCGGGCCGCATCGGCGAAGTGTCGATCATCGGCTTCGTCGGGCTGATGGCGTCGATCGCGTTCGGCCAGACCGTGCACGATTCGCCGACGCTCGCCGCGTGGTTCACGTTCAACGGCACGCAGCTCACGTGGATCCTGATCGGCTACGGCTTCGTCGCATCGGTGCTGCCGGTGTGGCTGCTGCTCGCACCGCGCGACTACCTGTCGACGTTCCTGAAGATCGGCACGATCGTCGGCCTCGCGATCGGCATCCTGATCGTCGCGCCGGAACTGAAGATGCCCGCGCTGACGAAGTTCGTCGACGGCACGGGCCCCGTGTGGTCGGGCAACCTGTTCCCGTTCCTGTTCATCACGATCGCGTGCGGCGCGGTGTCGGGCTTCCACGCGCTGATCTCGTCGGGCACGACGCCGAAGCTGCTCGACAATGAAACCAACGCGCGCTTCATCGGCTACGGCGCGATGCTGATGGAATCGTTCGTTGCGATCATGGCGCTCGTCGCCGCGTGCGTGATCGAACCGGGCATCTACTTCGCGATGAACGCGCCGGCCGCCGTGCTCGGCTCGACACCGGAAGCGGTCGCGAACACCGTCTCGCAATGGGGCTTCATGCTGACGCCGGACATGCTGACGCAAACCGCGAAGGCCGTCGGCGAGACGACGATCATCGCGCGCGCGGGCGGCGCGCCGACGCTGGCCGTCGGCATGGCGCAGATCCTGCACCAGGTGATCGGCGGCGAAGCGATGATGGCGTTCTGGTATCACTTCGCAATCCTGTTCGAAGCGCTGTTCATCCTGACGGCTGTCGATGCGGGCACGCGCGCGGGCCGCTTCATGCTGCAGGACCTGCTCGGCACGTTCCATCCGGCGCTCAAGCGCACCGAGTCGCTGCCGGCGAACCTGGTCGCGACCGGGCTGTGCGTCGCGGCGTGGGGTTACTTCCTGTATCAGGGCGTAGTCGACCCGCTCGGCGGCATCAACACGCTGTGGCCGCTGTTCGGCATCTCGAACCAGATGCTTGCGGCGATCGCGCTGGTGCTCGGCACGGTCGTGCTGTTCAAGATGAAGCGCGAGCGCTACGCGTGGGTCACGCTCGTGCCGACCGTGTGGCTGCTGATCTGTACGTTGACGGCCGGCTGGCAGAAGGTGTTCGACTCGAACCCGAAGGTGAGCTTCCTCGCGCACGCCGCGAAGCTGCAGGCCGCGGTGGACGAGGGCAAGGTGCTCGCGCCGGCGAAGTCGATCGCGCAGATGCAGCGGATCATCGTCAACGACTACATCGACGCCGCGCTTGCCGGGCTGTTCATTCTCGTCGTAGTGAGCATCGCGGTGTACGGTGTGCTCGCGATCCAGCGCGCGCGCCGCGAAGCGAAGCCGACCGTGCGCGAGACGCCGTACGAGTCGATGCCGGCCGCGCAAGCGCTCGGCAGCGGACGTTAAGGGGAGGCCGCGATGTTTTCTGATGTCGGCAGTGATCTGCGCAGCGCGGGCCGCTACCTGGGGCAGGCGTTGCGGCTGATGGTCGGCCTGCCCGACTACGACACCTACGTTGCGCACATGCGCGAAACGCACCCCGACCGCGAGCCGATGACGTACGAGGAATTCTTCCGCGAACGTCAGAACGCGCGGTATGGGTCGGGGGCGGGGAAGTGCTGTTGAGCGGGTGAAGCGGCACGAACGAAGCAAAAAGGCGTCATGGCTTGCAGGCCATGACGCCTTTTTCTTGTCGACGGCAAACCGGCGGACTTGCGCAACGCATGCACCATGCGCTCACGCGTGGCCACGGTCAGTCATCCTGACCGTCAGCCGTTGTCGTGACGCAGCGCAAGCACAGCCGCCGCACCCGCGGCGATCGCGATCGTCGCCAACGCGACTGCAAAACCGGTCGCACCTGCCGTGAAGCCGACACGATCGATCGCGTACCCGGTCATCACGGGCATCAGTCCCGCCGGGAGGTAGCCGCCGATGTTCATGACGGCGTTTGCCTCGGCACGCCGTGCGTCCGGTACGTGCAGGCCGATCAGCGTCAGGCCGCCGAGCTGTCCGAGGCCTTGACCGGCGCCCGCGAGGAGTGCCGCCGCGACAAGGACGAGGACAGCGGCCGACGACGCATGCACGGCGATGCACAGCATCGCCATCGACAGCATGGTGGCGACCGTGCCGGCCACGAACGTCGTACGGATCGAGCCGCGCCGCGCAACGAACTGGACGCAGGTGGCGGCGAGGAACATCGCGCAGGCCATCCCGCCCGCGAGCAGCGGGCTGCGAACGTGCAGCAGGCGAGCCAGCAACGACGGGCCCAACGCGAGCACGAAGGAGGTCGCGGTGATGCCCGGCCCGAACACGGCGATGCCGCTGGCGACGTGGCGCCGGTTGTGCGCCGGTACCGACGGCAGACGCAGCGGCGGGGCATCGCTTCGCACCTGCGCGGGCCGATTGCGCGGTAGCCACAGGGCGACGGCCAACGCGCTCAGCAGGATCACGAACTCGCTGCCGAAGACGATGGCGACCGGATGCGCGGCGGTTTGCGCGGCGGTTTGCGCGGCGACGCCGGCGAGCAGCGGCCCGAGTCCCGCACCGAACACCATGGCCACCGACGCGAGCAGCGCGGCCTTGCGCCGCTCGGCACCCGCGAGATCGATCACCGACGCCATGCCCGCCGACACGATCACGCCGACCGCGATGCCCGTCAGCAGGCGGGCGATCGCGAGCATCGCGACAGACGACGCGGTCGCGAACAACGCACACGCGATCAGCGCCGCGACGAGGCCGGGCAGCAGGACCGGCTTGCGCCCGTAACGGTCCGAAAGCTGGCCGGCGACGAGCAGCGTGCCCAGCAGGCCGGCGATGTAGAGCGCGAAGATGACGGTCAGCGTGCCGGACGAGAAACCGAGTGCGCGCTGCCAGGACACGTAAAGCGGCGTCGGCGAGTTGGACAGCATGAAGACGGCGGTGACCATCCACGCGGCGTGCGCCATGCGAGGCATGGCGCGCGTGGCAGTGTGTCGTGATGGGGGAACGGCGGTGTCGGACATGAACGCTCTCCTTGTACGAGTTTTCTCGAACTATATCTTAGTTCGAGAAAACTCGTACAGGGTGATATGCTTGCGGACATGAAACGAGCCAACCATGAACGTGAGGCCGGCATCGTGCCGGTGCCTGCGGATTTGCCCGATCCGTTGCCGGAGCCGGGCGTCGCCGAGCTTCGCCTCGAAACCATTCTCGGCGCGCTGGCCGATCCGTTGCGGCTGACGATCGTGCGAAAGCTGATGCTGGAATCCGACGCTTACGATCATCCATGCGGCTGGTTCGGGTTCGATCGCCCGAAATCGTCGCTGACCCACCATTTCAAGGCGCTGCGCGATGCGGGCGTGCTGCGCCAGCGTCAATACGGACTCGAGCGGCGCAGCCGCGTGCGCACGGAAGATCTCGATTTGCGATTTCCCGGCCTGCTGAAACTCGTGGCCGAGTGGGAACCGCCTGCAGGCAACGCGGGCTGACGGCCAGCGAGAGGCCCTCCGCGGTTCACCGCGCGCATCTGCACAGCGCGCTCGTTCGCCGTCGCATCCCATCCAGACGCTGACCCCCGCCGCGCGCTCGCCCGGATCGGGATACGCGCGGTCCTCCGGATCATCGCTTCGTCGCCCGCGTGTCGTCCGCGTGTCGGGCTTGATCTGTCAGCAACCCGGCATCGTTCACGAGCCGGTATCATATGACGTATTGGCCCCGATGAACTCGCGCAGGAGGACGACGTCGTGCATGTCGGTGAGCGTTTCAACAGCATTACCCATCTCGTCGGCGCGGTGCTATCGGTGGCGGGGCTGGCAACACTGGTGACGATGGGCGCGCTCGAGGGCGACCCCTACAAGGTGGTGAGTTTCAGCGTCTACGGCGCGATGCTCTGCGTGCTCTATGCGATCTCGACGCTGTACCACAGCGTGCGCAGGCCGCGCCTGAAAGCGCTTCTGCAGAAATGCGACCATTCGGCGATCTACCTGCTGATTGCCGGCAGCTACACGCCATTCACCCTCGTTACGTTGCGCGGGCCGTGGGGCTGGTCGCTATTCGGCGTGAGCTGGGGGCTCGCCGCGCTGGGCATCGCGCAGGAACTCACGCTCGGGCGGCGCACCCGCGTGGTTTCGATGGTGCTGTATGTGCTGATGGGATGGCTTGCGCTCGTTGCGATCCGTCCGCTGATACATGCGTTGCCGCCGGTCGGGACGGCCTGGCTCGTGGCCGGCGGCGTCATTTACAGCGCAGGGATCTACTTCTTCATCAACGACGAGCGCATCCGCCATGGCCACGGTATCTGGCACCTGTTCGTTCTCGCGGGCAGCCTGTGTCAGTTCGTCAGCGTTGCGATGTATGTCGCGTGATCGAATCGCGGCCCGGAACGGGTGACGACGCACCGCGCGTCACTCGGCCAGCGCCGCCAGATTCAGCGCATACGATTTCCCGATCCACACGGCCGCATCGCGGTGATCGCGCAGCGCGTCGCCGGTATTTGGATGCAGGAAGATATCGAGTGCGCGGTGGTTCAGCACGAGCCACGGCACGATGTCGGAAAAGTGCGCGGCATCGAACGCGATCTGATACGACCACGCCGGATGCGGCCCGACCAGGCGCTCGTGGAAACGGCCGAGCTGGATGCTCGCGCCAAACCGTTCGTCGACGATCTGACGAAACGCCCAGGCCGTGTCGCGGCTGGCGGCGTCGAAGTAGACGTGCGCGTGCCAGCTTTCTATCGTGGTGATGTCGATGGCAGACATGGAGTGCTCGAATGGATGGATGACACGTGTCGTGCAAAGAAAAAGGGTGCGACGGAACGATTCCGTTGCACCCTTTCGTGCGGCTGACTGGTCGGGGTCGATGCGCGCGGCGCTGACGCCGTGCGCATCGCGTCGCAGCGCGATGTGGCTTAAGCCGCCGCGGCCGGCTTCGCCGGCTTCTGCAGCTTGCCCTTGCCGGCGCGCTGGATTTCTTCGAGCTTGATCTCGACGTGACGCGAGAACACGTACTCGGCCGGGCGCTGCTTGTCGATCGGAATATCCGGTGCGAACGCGCCGTCGGTCTTGATGCCCTTGCGGCTCACGGCGAACGCCTTCAGCGGATGCGCCATCGTGTCCATCACGGCGGTCGCTTCGAAGCCGCAGTGGACCATGCAGTCCGCGCACTTCTCGTAGTTGCCGACGCCGTAGTTGTCCCAGTTCGTGTCTTCCATCAGTTCCTTGAAGGTCTTCACGTAACCTTCGCCGACCAGATAGCACGGCTTTTGCCAGCCGAACACGGTACGCGCCGGGTTGCCCCACGGCGTGCACTTGTAGGTCTGGTTGCCGGCCAGGAAGTCGAGGAACAGCGACGACTGGCTGAACGACCAGCGCTTGCCGCCTTCGCCGCGCTTCAGGATCTCGCGGAACAGGTTCTTCGTCTTGTCGCGGTTCAGGAAGTGCTGCTGGTCCGGCGCGCGCTCGTAGGCGTAACCCGGCGACACGGTGATGCCGTCGACGCCGATCGGCTTCAACGTATCGAAGAACTTCGCGACGCGCTCGGGGATCGCGTCGTTGAACAGCGTGCAGTTGATGTTCACGCGGAAGCCGCGGCGCTTCGCTTCCTTGATCGCCGCGACCGCCTTGTCGTACACGCCTTCCTGCGACACCGAGTGGTCGTGCATCTGCGCGTCGCCGTCGAGGTGGACCGACCAGACGAAGTACGGGCTCGGCTGGTAGTCGTCCATCTTCTTTTCCATCAGCAGCGCGTTCGTGCACAGGTACACGAATTTCTTGCGCTTCATGATGCCCTTGACGATCTCCGGCATCTCCTTGTGGAGCAGCGGCTCGCCGCCGGCGATCGACACGATCGGTGCGCCGCACTCGTCGACGGCTTCCAGGCATTCCTGGACCGACAGGCGCTGGTTCAGGATGGGATCCGGGTAATCGATCTTGCCGCAGCCGTTGCAAGCGAGGTTGCAGCGGAACAGCGGCTCGAGCATCAGCGCGAGCGGATAGCGTTTGTTGCCGGACAGGTGTTGGCGCGTGATGTATGCGCCGACGCGGACTTGCTGGAGCAGCGGAATAGACAAGAGATGTCCTCCTTAAACTTCGCGGGCGACAGCTTGCGTAAGCTTCGCCGGCAGCTTGAATTCGACTTTTTCCTCACGGCCCGCCATCGTCGTGACTTCGACGGGCCCCAGCGCGCGCAGCGCGCCAATTACATCCTCGACCATCTCTTCGGGTGCCGACGCGCCGGCGGTGAGCCCCACCGTCTGCGCGTTCGCGAACCATTCGGCCTTCACTTCCGAGCCGTCGGCGACGAGATAGCTCGGCACGCCGCTTTCGGTGCCGATCTCGCGCAGCCGGTTCGAGTTCGAGCTGTTGGTCGCACCGACCACGAGCAGCACGTCCACCTGCGCGCTCAGCTCGCGCACCGCCGCCTGGCGGTTCTGCGTCGCGTAGCAGATGTCGCGCGTGTCCGGCCCGACGATGTCGGTGAAACGGCGCTGCAGTGCCTCGATGATGCCACGCGTGTCGTCGACCGACAGCGTCGTCTGCGTGACGTACGCGACCGGCGTATCGACCGGCAGCGTCAGCGTGTCGACCTCGGCTTCGCTCTGGACGAGGATCACCTCGCCCGGAATCTGGCCGATCGTGCCTTCGACTTCCGGATGGCCCGCATGGCCGATCAGGATCAGCCGGCGGCCCGCCGCGACATACTGGCGGCCCTGCACGTGCACTTTCGTGACGAGCGGGCAGGTGGCGTCGAGCACGTCGAGCCCGCGCGCTTGCGCGTCAAGCTCGACCGTCTGGGCGACACCGTGCGCGCTGAAGATCGCGACAGCGCCATGAGGCACCTCGTCGAGTTCCTCAACGAATCGTGCCCCTTTATTACGCAGATTTTCGACGACGTGCCGGTTATGAACGATTTCATGGCGCACATAAACCGGCGCACCGTGCTGTTGCAGCGAGCGATCGACGATCTCGATCGCCCGGACAACCCCCGCACAAAAACCGCGAGGCTGGGCAAGGATGACTCGCATAGGCAAGCGAACTCCGACGACAGACGCGGGGTTCGAGGGAGCCGGCAAGCCAGCTGCTTCGATCGTCCCGACTAATGTTATGAATGCAGGAACGGCCCGGCACCCCGAATTAATCGCGCATTTTAACTCTATCGGCCCTTCCTTGCTCTGGTGCCGTTTCATCCATGTTGCAATCGGGGGACGGCCCGGGTCGGCGCCCGCGCGCGCGGAACCCAGTAAACTACGCGGTTTCGCGGGCTTCCCCCCGGTAGCCCGACGTCGAGCACATTTCAAGGCCTGTCGATGACCGTCGATTCCTACGAGTATTGCCCTGCCGGACCGCGCCCGCGGCCGGCCGCAGGCGCCGTTTCCGGCGCTTTCAACCCGACCCCAATTGTGGTGTCCGTGCGTGCCGCGGCTCGCCGCGGCGGCGCATTGCGGGAGGTGCGTCGATGATGCTCGCGATCGCATTCCTGCTGTCCTGTCTGTCGCTGCTGATCTGGATCGTCCTGCTCGCCGCGCGCGGCGGCTTCTGGCGCGCGCAGCCGGCGCGGCCGCTGCCGCCCGCCGCGCGCGGCGCCGCCGCCGAGGCCGGCTGGCCGGCCGTCGTCGCGGTCGTGCCGGCGCGCAACGAAGCCGACGTGATTGCCCGCGCGGCGACGTCGCTGCTCGAGCAGGATTACCCCGGCGACTTTCATCTGATCATTGTCGACGACCACAGCGACGACGGCACCGCCGACGCGGCCCGCGCGGCGGCGCTCGCGATCAATCGCGCGGACCGCCTGACGGTGCTGGGCGCGAAGCCGCTGCCGGCCGGCTGGTCGGGCAAGGTCTGGGCGCAGTCGCAGGGCATCGCCGCCGTGCAGACGCTCGGCCTGCCGGCCGATTACCTGCTGCTGACCGATGCCGACATCGGCCATCCGCCGGACGCCGTGGCCCAGCTCGTTACGCGCGCACAGGCCGAAAGCCGCGATCTCGTGTCGCTGATGGTGCGGCTGCGCTGCGATTCGTTCTGGGAAAAGGCGCTGATCCCGGCGTTCGTGTTCTTCTTCGCGAAGCTCTACCCGTTCTCGTGGATCAACGATCCGCGCAACAAGACGGCCGGCGCCGCGGGCGGCTGCATGCTCGTGAAGCGCACGGCGCTCGATGAGGCGGGTGGCATCGAGTCGATCCGCAACGCGCTGATCGACGACTGCAGCCTCGCCGCGCAGATCAAGCATCGCGGCAGCGGCCGCCATCCGATCCGCCTCGATCTCGCCGACCGCAGCGTGTCGCTGCGTCCGTACGACAGCTGGCGCGACATCTGGAACATGATCGCGCGCACCGCGTTCACGCAGCTTCACTATTCGCCGTGGCTGCTGGCCGGCACGCTGCTCGGGATGGCGATCATCTATCTCGTGCCGCCCGTCGCGGCGCTCGCCTACGGTGCACGCGCGTGGCCCGCATGGCTCGCATGGGCGTCGATGTGCACCGCGTACGCGCCGATGCTGCGCTACTACCGGCGCTCGCCGTGGTGGGCGCCCGCGCTGCCGCTCATCGCGGCGTTCTACGTCGGTGCGACTTTCGCGTCCGCGTGGCGCTACTGGCGCGGCAAGGGCGGCCAGTGGAAGGCCCGCGTGCAGGCGCCGGTGGACCGCTGAGCGCAGGGGCCCGCGCGCTCAGCGGGCGGGCCCGATGCAAATCAGGGGCGGCAGACCGAGGGGCGGCAGGCCGCCGCCCCTGCTGGCCATCCTTCGGCCGGCTAGCCTGCGGATAGCCGCAGGATCGACGCCCCGTGCTTACCGTTGGGTGAGCATCATGTACATTTGAACCACTACGTCCGGCGAGAACGTGAACGGCACCCAGCCGTAGCCGGTGTGGCGCGCGACCAGCAAGCGGTCGCCGTTCGGCTGCTTCTGCACGGCCATCATCGGATTCTTCGTCGACACGAACCGCCAGCCCGCCGGGATGCCCGCCGGTTGCTCCAGCTGCATCGACGCGCGCACGTGCGCGAGCTCCTCGATCAGCTGGCTCAACTGCTCCGGATGCAGCGTGATCGATTCGCCGTTGACGGTCAGCGTCAGTTCGTTCTGGGACGGGCGCGCGACATGCAGCGTCGATTTGTCCGCAGGCGCGTCGGTGTCTGCTGCCGCTGCGTCCTGCACATTCACCGCTTCTGCTTCGACGGTCTCGGCTGCGTCCTGCGTATTCACCACTTCCGCTTCGACGGTCTCGGCTGTGTCCTGCGTATTCACCGCTTCCGCTTCAACGCCCTCGGCTGCGTCGACCGTTTCCGCCGCGGCGGCTTGCTTCGTGACGGCTTCCTTGACGACGGCTTCGACCAGCGCTTCGGCGTCGGCGATCGCCTGTTCGTGACGCTGCGCGGCGGCTTGCGCTTGCGCGATCGCTTCGGCATGGCGCTGCGCGATGGCTTCGGCCTGGGCTGTGGCCTCGGCATGGCGTTGCGCGGCGGCTTCGGCTTCGGCGATCGCAGCGGCGTGGCGCCGCGTGATGGCTTCGGCTTGCGCGGTCGCGTCGGCATGGCGCTGTGCGGCGGCTTCGGCCTCGGCGATCGCGGCCGCGTGGCGTTGCGATGCGGCTTCGGCATCCGCATGGCGCTGCGCGAGGGCTTCGGTCAGCGCGGTTGCTTCCGCGTGACGTTGCACGGCGGCTTCGGCGTGCACGGTTGCGTCGTTGTGGCGCTGCGCGGCGGCTTCGGCTTCTGCGCTCGCTTCGGTGTGGCGCTGCAGCGCGGCTTCGGCCTCGGCGGCGGCTTGTGCATGGCGCTGCGCGGCAGCCTGCGCTTCGGTCTCGGCCGCGGCATGTCGTTGGGCGGCCGCTTCGGCTTCGGCCGCGGCCGCGCGCGCGAAGGCATCCGCGCTGCGCGCCGCCTGCTGGGCGGCGCGGTGATCATGGAGGAGCTGATCGATGCCGCCATTGAGCGCATCGATCTGATCGTTCAGGTTCATGCGTGCTTTCTCTACGTAAGACCCGCGATTTTACCCGCTGCGCCGATGCCGGTCCGCACGTGCGTGTAACAAAGTGCAGGCACAATGCCGGCGCATGCGTTTTTGCCGGCGCCGGGCTTGAGTATCAGGGGAGATTGACGTGTTGTGCGCGGTGTTGCGCGCGCCGCGTGAAATGCGCGCGCATTGCGCAGGCGCGACGCGCGGCGCGCGCGGCTCCGCGCACGTCGGATCACTTCAGGTAGCCGGCGGAGCGGAACCAGTCGAGCGCGTCGCGCAGCCCTTCGCGGTACGGCCGCGCGCGGTAGCCGAGTTCGCGCTCGGCCTTCGCGGACGTGAAGTACATCTTGTTCTTCGACATCCGCAGCCCGTCCACGGTGACGAACGGCTCCTTCTTCGTCAGCTTCGCGACCGCTTCGGCGCCAACCGCGAGCGGGTAGAGCGGCCAGCGCGGCAGCGCGAGCGTCGGCGCCTTGCGGCCCGTCATCTGCGCGATGTCGGCGAGCATCTGCTGCAGCGGCAGGTTCTCGCCGCCGAGGATGTAGCGCTCGCCGATACGGCCGTGCTCGAGCGCGAGGAAGTGGCCGTTCGCGACGTCGTCGACATGCACGAGGTTCAGCCCCGTATCGACGAACGCGGGAATCTTGCCGAGCGCGGCCTCGACGATGATGCGGCCGGTCGGCGTCGGCTTCACGTCGCGCGGGCCGATCGGTGTCGACGGATTGACGATCACCGCGGGCAGCCCTTCGTCGGCGATCATCCGCTCGACCGCGCGCTCGGCGAGCACCTTGCTGCGCTTGTACACGCCGATCGCCTGCTCGGGTGTGAGCGGCCGGTTCTCGTCGGACGGGTCGCCGGCGCTCGTGACCTTCAGCGTCGCGACGCTGCTCGTGTAGACGATCCGCTCGACGCCTTCGGCGCGCGCCGCGCGCATCGTCGCGAGCGCGCCCTCGAGGTTCGCGCGCTCGATCTCGAGTGGGTCCGGCGCCCACAGACGGTAGTCGGCGGCGACGTGCAGCAGGTAGCGCACGCCGCGCAGCGCGGTACGCATCGACGCCTCGTCGCGCATGTCGCCGGTGACGATCTCGGCGTCGAGGTCCGCGACGTTCGTGCGCGGGCTGGTCGGGCGCACGAGCACGCGCACCGCATAGCCCTTCTGCTGCGCGATGCGCGCGACGGCCGAGCCGACGAAACCGGACGCGCCGGTAACCAGAACGAGATCGCGGGATGTATCAGTCATGCAAGTCCTCATGGCCGCGCGCGAGCGCAGCGGCAGTTGTGCGTCGTGCGAGATTGTACGTGGTCGGCGTGAGCGGCGACGGTCAGGGGGGGCAGCACGCGGCGACGGTTCGGGCGACAGCGTGCGGCGGCGGCGCCGGGCCGGCACTGACATGGTGCAGCCACACGACTACAATGCCGGGCTTGGACGCAACTGGAGGGCGACGACGATGAGCCGCGACGAACTGGACGAACGGATCGAGACTTACCACGTACGGGTGCGCGGCGTCGTGCAGGGCGTCGGCTTCCGCCATGCGACGGTCCGCGAGGCGCATGCACTGAAGCTGCGCGGCTGGGTCGCGAACCTCGACGACGGCAGCGTCGAGGCAATGATCCAGGGCCCCGGGCCACAGATCGACAGGATGCTCGCGTGGCTGCGGCACGGGCCGCCTGCCGCGCGCGTGACCGAGGTGACGTTCGAGGAGCGGCAGACCGACAAGCGCTACGAACGCTTCCAGCAGCAGTGAGCGGGCGATGACGGGGTATCCGGAGGCCGGGCGCGGCGTCGTGCTGTCGGTGACGGCGTCGACGCTGTTCGCGCTGATGTCCGCGTATGCAAAGCTGTTGCAGCCACTCACGGGGCTCGACATTTTCGCGTGGCGGGTTCTGTGGACCGTGCCGGGCGCGTTCGCGCTGATCGCGCTGCGCGGCCGCTGGCCGGCGCTCGTCGAGCTCGCCGCCCGGGCCGTGCGCGACTGGCGCCTCGTGATCGCGCTGCCCGCGAGCGCCGCGATGCTCGGCCTGCAGCTGTGGCTGTTCCTGTGGGCGCCGCTGCACGGGCGGATGCTCGAAGTGTCGCTCGGCTATTTCCTGCTGCCGCTGACGATGGTGCTCGTCGGCCGCTTCTACTATCACGAGCGGCTCGATCCGCTGCAATGGGCGGCAGTCGCCTGCGCGGCGCTCGGCGTCGCGCACGAGGTGTGGGCGACGCGCGCGTTCGCGTGGCCGACGCTCGTCGTCGCGCTCGGCTATCCGCCGTATTTCGTGCTGCGCCGCCGGATCAACGCCGATTCGCTGGCCGCGTTCGCGCTCGAGATGGCGCTGCTGTGTCCGGTCGCGGCCGCGATGGTCGCGACGAGCGCGACGCAGGTTGCGGACCATCCCGCACTGTGGGCGGCGCTGCTGCCGGGGCTCGGCGTGCTCAGCACGCTCGCGCTCGCGAGCTACCTGAAGGCGAGCCGGATGCTGCCGATGGCGCTGTTCGGCATTCTCGGCTATGTCGAGCCGGTGCTGCTCGTCGCGGTGTCGCTGCTGCTGCTCGGCGAGACGCTCACGGTCGCGAAGCTCGCGACCTATGGGCCGATCTGGGTCGCGGTCGCGTTGACCGCGTGGCACAGCGCGATGCTGATGCGGCGTTTGCCTGCGCGTCGCGCGTAGCGTGCGGGCCGTTGCGACGACGGCGACGCGATTGCGCATCGCTCGCATGCTGACGGCAACCTGACCGTGCACTGACCGTGCCGCCCGCATTGCGCGCGCGATGCGTTGCCGATCCCGCGCGTGTAATCGAACAGAAGATTCCGTTGCATTTTGTTACTTAGGGTATGCCCTGATCGGCCATTAGACTGAACGGACAGTCTTTCCTCCGTATGCAGCTTTCCGATGAACGGTCATCCCCCTGCCTGGCCAGCCGGGTTGGCGCGATACAGGCATACGTGTATCGCCGCCGGCTGCGCGCGCCATCCTTTCCTGACGATCCCCGGCGAATGCTGCGCCAGCATTTCGCGGGCGCGATCATGTCCGTGAACATGCCGTCCGCCGCGCTGCGGCCGCCCCGTGGAGGCCGCCTGATCGAAGTCGATTTCTTCCGCGGGATCGTGCTGCTGATGATCGTCGTCGATCACATCAGCACGAGCATGCTGTCGCGCGTGACGCTGCATGCGTTCGCGCTGTGCGACGCAGCCGAAGTGTTCGTGTTCCTCGGCGGCTTCGCGACCGCGAGCGCGTATGTCGCGATCGCCGAGCGGCACGGCGCGCGCGCCGCGCAGCGGCGGTTCATGCGCCGCGCAATGCAGATCTATCGCGCGTTTCTCGCGACGTCTACGCTGATGCTCGTCGTGTCCGCGGTGCTCGCCCATTACGGGATCGATGCGCCGAACCTCGCGCTCGACGACGTCAGCGTGATGCTCGCTTCACCGCTCACGGGCCTCGCCGAGCTGCTGACGTTCCAGCGCCAGCCGTATCTCGCGTCGGTGCTGCCGATGTACGTGCTGTTCGCGCTGGCAGCGCTGGCGATCGTGCCGTTCGCGCACCGCCACCCGTGGCTGCTCGTCGCGTTCAGCGCAGCGTCGTGGCTCGCCGCCGGCTGGCTCGGCCCCGAGCTGCTGTATACCGACACGTTCCGCTGGAGCTTCAACCCGTTCGCGTGGCAGCTGATGTTCGTCGCCGGCGTGCTCGCGCGCTGCCAGCCCGTCTACCGGCGGATCGCGCTCGGCCGCTGGAGCGCCGCGGCGACCGGCATCGCGTGCGCAATCGTGCTGGCCTGCGCGAGCTACAAGCTGTTCTCGGGCTTGCCGCTACCGGAAGGCGAGCTCAAGCGTGACCTCGCATTCGCGCGCATCGTGAACTTCGCGGCGATCGCATGGCTGATGGCGGATTGCGTGCGTTACGGCTGGATCGCGCGGATCGCGCGGGCCGTGCGCCCGGTCGTCGCGATCGGCCAGCGCGGGCTGCCGTGCTTCGTCGCGGGGGCCGCGATCTCGCTGGTGCTCGATTCGCTGCTGCATCCGCTGTCGCAAGGCGCGCGCGTGGCGCATCTGGTCGGCGTCGGGCTCGCCGCCGATGCGTGTGCGCTCGGCCTGATGATGGCGCTCGCGAGTTCGGGAATGTGGATTGCGCGATGGCGCAGAGCGGCCGCGTGAGCGGCGCGGCGCGGCGCAGGCGATGCCGGGCCCGTTCGGGGCCGGCGCACGTGTGGCGTGAATGCTAGATGCTATGTGGGAGGGCAGTGACAGAAGCCCGACTGGAGTAAAACGGAGTTGCACACTCGTTTTCTCCGAAGGAGCACGCATATGAATACGCCTGACACAGCCCTCCGTGGACAGGATACGAC
>NZ_QTQP01000024.1 GCF_003854275.1 Burkholderia sp. Bp8963 | reverse complement strand
CCGGGTTCGGGTAGACGCCCGCGGCGATCAGGCCCGCGTAGTGCGCCATGTCGACCATCAGGTACGCGCCGACCGACTTCGCGATCTTCGCGAGACGCTCGAAATCGATCTTCAGCGCGAACGCCGATGCGCCCGCGACGATCAGCTTCGGCTTGTGTTCCTGCGCGAGCTGCTCGGCGGCTTCGTAGTCGATGTCTTCGTTGGCGTCCAGGCCGTAGCTGACGACGTTGAACCACTTGCCCGACATGTTCACGGGCGAGCCGTGCGTCAGGTGGCCGCCGTGCGCGAGGCTCATGCCCATGATCGTGTCGCCCGGCTTGAGCATCGCGAAGAACACGCCCTGGTTCGCCTGCGAACCCGAGTTCGGCTGGACGTTCGCGGCTTCGGCGCCGAACAGTTCCTTCACGCGGTCGATCGCGAGCTGCTCGACGACGTCGACGTATTCGCAGCCGCCGTAGTAGCGCTTGCCCGGGTACCCTTCGGCGTACTTGTTCGTGAGCTGCGAGCCCTGCGCGGCCATCACGGCCGGGCTCGTGTAGTTTTCCGACGCGATCAGCTCGATGTGATCTTCCTGGCGGCGATTTTCCTGCTCGATCGCGGCAAAGACTTCGGGATCGACGTTCGCGATGGTGCTCTGGGCTCTGTCAAACATACGGTTTCCGTTAAGTGTGTACAGGTTGACCGGGGTGGCCGAGTACACTGCGCTGCTGGCGGCACCAGCTCGACGTGGCGGAAGAATCCGTATGACGCGAGACAGGGACAGCCACCGGCGATGCACGCGACGGCACACAACGGCTGCCCAGGCGAACGGCAAAAACGGTGCCCTGCGCTTCACGGTGGGATGCTCCACCTTGAACCCGAGGGTTCTATCGCCAGTCACGCAGGGGTGATGAGCGCGTTAGTTTATTGGATGCGTCATGAATAGGCAACCGCGCGGCCGCCGGCCAAACAGTCAGGGACAGGTTCCTTGCGCCCGTGGCGGATACGTTCCGCCGCCTTGCCGCGGCGCGGCAATCTCAGTACGCTTGCAGGTTCCCCATCCGCTATTTTTCCGACCAGGAGCAGCAATGATCGTGTTCGTTACAGGCGCGTCCGCCGGCTTCGGCGCCGCCGTCGCCCGTGCCTTCGTCAAGGGTGGCCACCGCGTCGTCGCGACCGCGCGACGCAAGGATCGCCTCGATGCGCTCGCAGCCGAACTCGGCGACGCGCTGCTGCCGCTCGAGCTCGACGTGCGCGACCGGGCCGCGGTGGCCGCGGTGCCGGCGGCGCTTCCCGCCGAGTTCGCGGCGCTCGACGTGCTCGTCAACAACGCCGGCCTCGCGCTCGGCGTCGAGCCGGCCCACAAGGCCAGCCTCGACGAATGGCAGACGATGATCGACACGAACTGCTCGGGTCTCGTGACGGTCACGCACACTTTGCTGCCCGGCATGATCGAACGCGGCCGCGGCCACATCTTCAATCTCGGCTCGGTCGCGGGCTCCTATCCGTATGCGGGCGGCAACGTCTACGGCGCGACGAAGGCTTTCGTCAGACAATTCAGCCTGAACCTGCGCGCCGACCTGCTCGGCACACCGCTGCGCGTCACCGACATCGAGCCGGGCCTCTGCGGCGGCACCGAATTCTCGAACGTCCGCTATCGCGGCGACGACGCGAAGGCGGCCAGCGTCTACACGAACGTCCAGCCACTGCTGCCCGAGGACATCGCCGACACGATCTACTGGATCGCGACTCGCCCGGCGCACGTCAACATCAACACGATCGAGATGATGCCGATCGCACAGGCGCCCGGCGGCCCCACGGTTCACCGCGGCTGAACCCGCGCGGGCCGGCCGCCGGCCGGCCCGCCGCTACTACATTCCGTTACGAATCGGTAACAAATCCCGTTACCCGCTTCCGGTAAAATGCGCGCCATGACTCAGCCTACCCGCCCTCCGGAAGCGCCTTCCGGCTTTACCTGGCCGGTGCGCGTGTATTACGAGGATACCGACGCAGGCGGCATCGTCTTCTATGCCAACTACCTGAAGTTCTTCGAGCGCGCCCGCACCGAATGGCTGCGCGCCTGCGGCATCGATCAGAGGCAGCTCGCCGACGAGACGGGCGCGCTCTTCATCGTCCGCAGCACCGCGCTCGACTATCGCGCACCGGCGCGGCTCGACGACGCGCTGGCGATCACGAGCCGGCCCGGGCGAATCGGTCGCGCGTCGGTGGAATTCACACAGGAGGCATGGCGCGGCGATACGCTGCTCGTCGCCGGGCACATCCGCATCGGCTGCGTCGACCGCACCGGCATCCGGCCCGCGGCGATCCCGCCGGCCGTGCTCGACGCGCTGCAACGCGGGCCCGTCATCGACGCCGGTCAGACGATGTTGTCAACGAGGCTCGCGTGAGCCCCGTTTAGACGATGCCTATGAACTCGCCTTCCTGAATCGATACTAAGCAAGGTTCGGCATCAGGCACGGCAACCCGGCCTGTCAGCCGGCGCGCCACGCTGCAACCCGCCGGGCACCCCTGGCGGGGCGCCCCCGAAGGGACGTAACTCAAACCTATATGAATACTTCTCAAGACCTGTCGATCATTTCCCTCGTCCTCAATGCGAGCGTCCTGGCCCAGGCGGTGATGGGGCTGCTGCTGTTGCTGTCGCTGATGTCGTGGACCTTCATCTTCCGAAAGTGGTTCGCGATCCGCCGCGCACGCGCGCAGACCGAGCGCTTCGAACGGGATTTCTGGTCGGGTGGCGACCTGCAGGCCTTGTATCAGAGCGCGGCGAACAACCGCCACACGATCGGCGCACTCGAACGGATCTTCGAATCGGGGATGCGCGAGTTCCTGAAGGCGAAGGAAAAGCGCATCAGCGACCCGGGCCTCGTGCTCGACGGCGCGCGGCGCGCGATGCGTGCATCGTTCCAGCGTGAGATGGACGTGCTCGAAGCGAACCTCGCCTTCCTCGCGTCGGTCGGCTCGGTCAGCCCGTACATCGGCCTGTTCGGCACCGTCTGGGGGATCATGAACTCGTTCCGCGGTCTCGCGAACGTCCAGCAGGCAACGCTCGCGAACGTCGCGCCGGGCATCGCCGAAGCGCTCGTCGCGACCGCGATCGGCCTGTTCGCCGCGATTCCCGCGGTGGTCGCGTACAACCGCTACGCGCACGACATCGACCGCCTCGCGATCCGCTTCGAGACCTTCATCGAAGAGTTCTCGAACATCCTGCAGCGTCAGGCCCAGTAAGGAGCGCGCCATGGCCGGAACTCCCATCCGATCCAGCATGCGCGGCGGCCGCTCGCGCCGCGCGATGGCCGACATCAACGTCGTGCCGTACATCGACGTGATGCTCGTGCTGCTCGTGATCTTCATGGTCACCGCACCGCTCGTCGCGCCGTCGATCATCAACCTGCCGACCGTCGGCAACGCCGCGCCGCAGGAACAGACGCCGCCTGTCGTCGTCAACATCAAGGCCGACCGGACGATGAGCGTCAAGTACAAGGGCGCGTCGGGCGCGACCCAGGAAGACACGATGACGAAGGCCGAGCTCGACAGCTTCATCGTCGCCCGTCAGGCCGATCACCCCGACCAGCCGGTCGTGATCGCAGCCGACAAGACCGTGCAGTACGATGCCGTCATGACCGTGATGTCGGATCTGAAGGCGCGTGGTGTCAAACGCGTCGGCCTCCTCGTCAAATCGCAATGAAACGGCCCCCCCCGCGCAGCACCGCCTACCCGCCTCAGCCTCCACGCGAACGCGGCACGTGGCGCGCGTTCGCGCTCGCCGCGCTGATGCACGTGCTGCTCGCGCTGTTCCTGTACCACGGCGTCCAATGGCAGAACAGCACGCCGGCGGGCTCCGAGGCCGAGCTGTGGTCGACGGTGCCGGACATGGCCACGCCGCAGCCGGTCCCGGCACCGGCGCCGCCCGCGAAGGTCGCGCCGCCCCCTCCTCCGGTCAGGAACGAGGAAGCGGACATCGCGCTGCAGCAGAAGAAGCGCCAGCAGGAAGCCGCCGCGCGCGAAGCGCTGCTCGAACAGCAGCGCCGCGCGCAGCAGTTGAAGACGCAACAGGAAGAGCAGGCGAAACGCGCGCAGCTCGCGGCCCAGCAGGCGGCTGCGCTCGCCGCGCAGCGGGCTGCCGAGCTCGAAAAGCAGAAGCAGGCTGAAAAGCTCAAGCAGCACAAGCAGCAGCTCGCGGAGCAGCAGAAGCTCGAGCAACAGAAGCAGGCGAAGCTCGAGGCCCAGCAGCAGGCCGCGAAGGCGAAAGCCGAGACCGCAGCCAAGGCGAAGGCCGAAGCAAGGGCTGCAGCGAAGGCAGAGGCGGCAGCCCGTGCGAAGGCGGACGCGGCGGCGAACGCGAAGCTCGACCAGGAGCGGCGTACGCGCCTCGCGCAGATGCAGGGTCTCGCCGGCGGTGGCGAAGGCGGCGGCGAAGGCCTCGCGAAGAGCGGCACGGGCACGGGCTCGGGCGGCACGGCAGCGACTCCGGGTTACCCGGACAAGGTGCGGCGCCGCGTGAAGCCGAACATCGTCTGGGGCGGCGAGCGCGCGGGGCTGACGACGGTCGTCGCGATCCGCTGCACGCCGTCGGGCGACGTATTGAGCGTATCGATCCGCCGTTCGAGCGGAAATTCGGGGTGGGATCAAGCCGTGGTCAGTGCGATCCAGGCATCGGTCCCGTTACCTCCCGATTCTAACGGTCGTACCCCGCCGGACATTACGATTACCTTCAAGGCGGCGGAGTGAGCGGAAATGCGCTTACACTCCGGGCGTCGCTGGAAGACGGGAACGAATCGGGTATTTTTACTGTCTCTGCGGTTGCGCAGCGATACTAGTCATACGGGAAGCAAGAAGCATGAGTTTGATGACGAAGCTAGGTTTCAGGGCACTCGTTGCCTCGTGTCTGATCTCGGCGGGCAGCGCCGCTAACGCGCAGGTCAACGTGCTGATCACCGGCGTCGGTTCGACCCAGTTCCCCATCGCCACCGCGAATTTCGCGAACGAGGCGGGCCTGCCCCAGCAGGTCACGTCGATCGTCCGTTCCGACCTTGCCCGCAGCGGCAAATTCACCAACATCGACGCAGGCAGCACACCCGTGCCCGAGACTGCGTCGGTCGATTTCGGCGCATGGAAGGCCAAGGGCGCGAACGCGTTCGTCGCGGGCAGCGTGAACCGCGAGGCAAACGGCCAGTACAAGGTCAACTTCATCCTGTACGACACCGTGAAGCAGCAAAGCCTCGGCGGCCTGTCGCTGACGGCGACCGACACGACGCTGCGCACGGCCGGCCACAAGATCGCCGACTACATTTACCAGAAGCTGCTCGGCGTGCGCGGCGTGTTCGCGACGCGGCTGTCGTACGTGATCAAGTCGGGCAACCGCTACCAGCTGCAGATTTCCGATTCGGACGGCCAAAACGCGCGCATCGCGCTGTCGAGCACCGAGCCGATCATTTCGCCGGCGTGGTCGCCGACCGGCACGAAGGTCGCGTACGTATCGTTCGAGCGCAAGAAGCCGATCGTCTACATCCATGACCTGCCGACCGGCCGTCGCTACATGGTGTCCGACCAGAAGGGCAACAACAGCGCGCCGGCGTGGTCGCCGGACGGCCAGACGCTGTCGGTCGCGCTGTCGCTGACGGGCAACACGCAGATCTACTCGGTCGACTCGAACGGCGGCGGCCTGCGCCGCCTGACGCAGAGCAGCTCGATCGACACCGAGCCGAATTACTCGCCGGACGGCCGCTGGATCTACTTCACGAGCGACCGCGGCGGCGCGCCGCAGGTGTACCGGATGCCGGCCCAGGGCGAAAGCGCCGGCTCGGCGCAGCGCGTGACGTTCACCGGCAGCTACAACACGAGCCCGCGCGTGAGCCCGGACGGCAAGATGCTCGCTTACATCTCCCGCACGGGCGGGGGCTTCAAGCTGTACGTTCAGGATCTGCAGACGGGCGCGGCGAACGCGATCACGAATACCAGTCATGACGAGTCGCCGAGCTTTGCGGCGAATGGCCAGTACATCCTGTATGCGACGCAGTCGGGTGGTCGCAACGTGCTGGCTGCCGTTCCTTCCGACGGCAGCGCGCCGCCGCAGATCCTGTCCGTCCAGGGCGGCTCCGTACGCGAGCCGTCGTGGGGACCCTTCATGCAATGACCAAAAGGAGAGTAACCATGATGTCGAAAAAAGTTCGTCTGGCCCTGGCCGTGATGATGGTCGGCGCGCTGGCAGCATGCAAGTCGGGCGTGAAGCTCGACGAAAAGGCCAACGCCGGTGCGATGAGCACGCAGCCGAACCCGGAAAACGTCGCGCAAGTGAACGTCGATCCGCTGAACGATCCGAACGGCCCGCTCGCCAAGCGCAGCATCTACTTCGATTTCGACAGCTATTCGGTGAAGGATGAGTACCAGCCGCTGCTGCAGCAACACTCGCAGTACCTGAAGGGCCATCCGCAGCGCCACGTGCTGATCCAGGGCAACACCGACGACCGCGGCACGAGCGAGTACAACCTCGCGCTCGGCCAGAAGCGTGCGGAAGCCGTGCGCCGTGCGATGGCACTGCTCGGCGTGCCCGACTCGCAAATGGAAGCCGTGAGCCTCGGCAAGGAAAAGCCGCAGGCAGCGGGTCACGACGAGGCTTCGTGGGCGCAGAACCGCCGCTCGGATCTCGTCTATCAACAGTAAGTTACGGAAGGGTCGCTGTATGACGCACCGTGTAACCTGGCTGCGCGTAGCCGCAGCCGTCTGCGTTGTCGGCGCGGCGTGGTCGGCCGCGCCGGCGCACGCCGGCATGTTCGACGACAACGAAGCGCGTCGCGCCGTTCTCGACCTGCGCAGCAAGAACGACAGCCTGACGAGTCAGTTGCAGGCTGCGCAGCGCACGATCCTCGATCAAACCGGCCGCCTCGACCAGCTGAACCAGCAGGTCGCGACGCTGCGCGGCGAGAACGAGGATCTGACGAACCGGCTCACGACGCTCGAACGCCAGCAGAAGGAGTACTACACCGATCTCGACACGCGGCTCAAGAAGTTCGAGCCGCAGCAGAAGACGGTGGACGGTGTCGAAGGCACCGTGCAGCCGGGCGAAACGGATGCGTTCAATGCAGCGCAGCAGCAGTTCCGCGACGGCAACTTCAAGGCTGCCGCTGCGTCGTTCCGCAGCTTCATCGCGAAGTATCCCGAGAGCCCCTATCAGCCGACCGCGCAGTACTGGCTCGGCAACGCACAGTACGCACTGCGCGACTACCGGGGTTCGACGGCGACCTGGCAGGGCATCGTGAGCAAGTTTCCGCAGCATCCGCGCGCGGCCGACGCGCTCGTCGCGATCGGCACGAACCAGCTCGAGCAAGGCCAGAAGGCGGCGGCGAAGAAGACCTTCGAACAGGTCGTCTCGCAGTACGGCGGGTCGAGCGCGGCGCAGACGGCTCAAGGCAAGTTGCAGACAATCAAATAATTGTGGCGCAGGTTGTTGACAGGCCTGCAATTCACCATTATAGTTTCGCTTCTTCGGGTCGTTAGCTCAGTTGGTAGAGCAGCGGACTTTTAATCCGTTGGTCGCAGGTTCGAGTCCCGCACGGCCTACCAGATGTAAGAAGGAAGGGCTTCCAGGAAACTGGAAGCCCTTTTTTCTTTGCTGCGCACTTTTGCTCGCACATCCGTGCCCGGCACGAATGGAACGGATGGCGCTGTCCGAACGTGAGCATACGTTAGACATCCGAAGCATTCCGGGACGATTCCGAAATCACGAGAATTCCGATCCGCGCGCCACGACGAAGGCAGGCAGGAAGCGCACCCCGCCTGCCGCTGCATCACTCCTGCGGCGGTTGTACGGGATCGATGTCGGCGAAGCGCGGCTTCGCGTTCTGCAGGTCGCGCGTGTTCTTCTGCACGGTGACCGCGCCAACCGGACAGCGCACGCCCCGCTCACGGCGTGCGTTGCGCGCGCCGCCATCGGCCGGGCGTCGTGCCGAACACGTCGCGAAACGCCTTGCCGAACGCCGCTTCGGACTGGTAGCCGACCGCCTGTCCGATCTCGGCCTGCCCGCGATGCGTGTCCTTCAGCAGCGCGCACGCGCGCATCATCCGGATCTGCGTGACGAACGCCCCGACGCTCATCCCCGCCTTCTCGCGGAAATGCCGCGCATAGGTCGCGCGCGACATCGCCGCTACGTCGCCGAGCGACGCGACCGTCCACGGCTGCGCAGGCGCCTGCAGCACCGCCTGGACCGACGGCCCGAGCCGCGCGTCGGCGGCCAGTGCGAGCCAGCCGGGCGGCACCTGCGCGTGTTGCCCATACGCGCGCAGCGCATACGCGAGTAGCGCCTGCCCGAGCGCGTTCACGATCGCGCCGGCGGCCGGCTGCACGTTCGACGCCTCCGCGCGCAGCACGTCGGTCAGCACCTGCAGCTGCGCCAGCCCCGACGACTCGCGCAACCCGACATGCAGCACGCCCGGCAACGCACGCATCAGCAGCTCGCCGGGGCCGCGCTCGTACACGTAGCGGCCGCAGAGCAGATCCACGCTCGCGCGGTCGGGCGCGTCGATATTGCTCTTGATCGGCAGCACCGCACCGCCCGTCGCGGGCCACTCGCGCACCCGCGCCGACGACGCGCCCGCCGCCGCCGCGGCATCGACGGTATCGTGCGCGTCGCCCCTCGGCAGCAGCACGAAATCGCCCTCCGAAAGATGCAGCGTCCGCCCGCTCGCGGTGCGCAGCCGGCATTGGCCGGCCAGCAGCAGGTGAAACGCCGCTTCGCCGGGCGGCAGCGCGCCGTGCGCGATCGCGAACGGCCCGTCGAGCAGGCAGCGCACGTCCAGCTCGACGTGGCTGTGGCCCAGCAGCAGCAGTTGACTCAATGCATCCATGAGACGATCGCGCTAAAAATTGACGCTTCAGTGTATCGAAACCATCAGCGTGGACGTTCAGAATAACCGTGCATCAACCGAGACCGCGGCACCCGCCGCCGTCACTCAACCCTGAAAAGGACGAGCCATGCTGAACTGGAACGAATATCGCAAGGAACTCTCGACGCGCATCGGCGAAGTGGCGAAGTTGTCGCCTGATACGCTGGCCGGCTACAAGGCACTGTCTGGCGCCGGCGCCAAGACCGGCCATCTGGACGCGAAGACGCGCGAGCTGATCGCGCTCGCGGTGGCGGTCACGACGCGCTGCGACGGCTGTATCGCCGTGCACACGGCCGAGGCGGCCAAGCATGGCGCGACCAAGGAAGAAGTGGCGGAAGCGCTCGGCGTGGCCATCGCGCTGAACGCGGGCGCGGCGCTCGTCTATTCGGCGCGCGTGATGGACGCGATGGGCGACTGAGCGGACGCTACGGTCTCCTCCCGGCGCCGCGGATCGTTCGTGGCGCCGGCTTGCGGGCTTGCGGGCTTGCGGGCTTGCGGGCTTGCGGGCTTGCGGCTACAGGCTTCCGAGCCCCGTGCTTCCCGCCCGCCAGCCTCGCTTTCGTCAGTCCAGACCAACGCGCGCGCCGCCCACCCTGCCCCGTACGCCGCTCCCCGGAAGTCGGCTACCATGCGCAAAGGTCCTATCGCGAAGGAGCGACCCATGTGCCGCTGGCTCGCCTATACCGGCAACCCGATCCATCTCGAGACCGTCCTGTTCCGCGCGAAGCACTCGCTGATCGACCAGAGCCTGCATTCGCAACTCGGTGCGACGACCACCAACGGCGACGGCTTCGGCCTCGGCTGGTACGGCCACCCCGACGAGCTCCCGTTCCGCTATCGGTCGGTGCAACCCGCGTGGAACGACCGCAACCTGCGCGAGGCCGCGCGCGCAATCCGTTCGCGGATGTTCATCGCGCACATCCGCGCGGCGACGGACACGCCCGTGCAGGAAACCAACTGCCACCCGTTCCGTCATGGGCGCTGGCTGTTCGCACACAACGGGCTGATCCGCGATTTCCACAAGCTGCGCCGCGACCTGACGCTGAAGATCGATCCCGCACTGTTCCCGACGCTCGAAGGATCGACGGATTCCGAAGTGATGTTCCGCCTTGCGCTGACCTTCGGTCTCGAACATACGCCGTTGCCTGCGCTCGAGCGGATGGCCGGCGTCGTCGAGGATATCGCCGCGCACCATCGCGTCGCCACGCCGCTGAACATGACCGTATGCGCAACCGACGGCGAACGGATCATCTCGGTGCGATACTCGAGCGAGCAGCAGTCGCGCTCGCTGTTCCACAGCACGTCGTTCAAGCACCTGCACGAACTGTATCCGCACAATCCGCGCATCGCGGAAGCGGGCGACGACGCGTTCATGGTGCTGTCCGAGCCGCTCGTCGACCTGCGCGGCGCGTGGGAGGAGATTCCGGAAAGCACCGCGATCATCGCGCACGGCGCCGACATCGAGCAGTTGCCATTTGCGCCGGCGCGGCGCAGCTAGGGGTCTTTCGCAGCGGACGCAGCACGACGCGCGGCCGGCGCGTCAGGTCAGCTGCGGCGCTCGAGCCGCATCCGGATCGATTCGAGCCCGGCCGGCAACCAGCGCGACGGCTTGCGCGAACGCGCGAGCGCGACGAAGCCGAGCCGTTCGTACAGCGCCTTCGCGCGAACGTTGCTCACCAGCACGTCGAGCACGACGGCCCGGCTACCGTCGGATGGCAGCACGCCGGCGCGCAGCGCATCGTCGAGCAGCGCACTGAAGATGCCGCGGCCGCGATGCGCGTCGCCGGTCGCGCAATGCGCGACCAGGATCTGCGCGCGCTTAGGCGCCGGCAGCTCGGTTTCGAGCACGACGCCGCGCAGCAACCTGCCGAGCGTGCCGCCCAGCCCGAAGAAACGCAGCAGCGCCCAGACCACGTGCACGTCGTCGAGCAGCGTCCGGCTGCCGTCCTGGATCGCCATCACGGCGAGCACGGTACCGTCGTCGGCAACGCCGACCCGATGGCGCCGCCACGAAAAGCGGCCGTGGCGCGACCGGAACGCGTCGTTCAGGAATGCGATGCAGCGCGCTTCCGGCGCGCCGAGAAAGTAGCCGAACTCGCGGATACCGGATGCAAACACGAGCGGCGCGCACGCGGCCGCATCGTCGGGCCCGGCCGCGCGGAACCGCACGCGCGGCTCGCCATAAGGCTCACGATAAGGCTCACGATATGGCTCACCACACGGCTCGCCGGGCGGCGGACCCGCATGACGCGCAGGCGCGTGGACGGCGCGCACGACTGCGCCGCCTAGCGCGCAAGCCGCGACAGCGCGGCGATCGTACGGCTGATCTGTTCGGGCTCGTGCGTCGAACAGATGAAGAAGCGCAGGCGCGCGGCCTTTTCCTCGACGGCCGGATAGAAGATCGGCTGCACGTTGATGCCCTCATCGAACAGCGCGTTCGCCCACTGGGCCGCCTTCAGCGAACTGCCGGTGATGACGGGCACGACCGCGTAACCCGCGCTCGTGCCCGTATTCAACCCGGCCGCGCGCGCTTCGGTCAGGAACTGCCGGCCCCGCGCCTGCAGCTGCGCGACCCGCTCGGGCTCGGCCAGCAGGCACTCCAGCGCCGCGCGCGACGCCTCGGCGAGCGTCGGCGCGAGCCCGACGCTGTACAGGAATCCCGGCGCCAGGTGACGCAGCATGTCGACGAGCGGCTGGCACCCGGCGATGAACCCGCCGCAGCCGGCGAGCGTCTTGCTCATCGTGCCCATCCACAGATCGACGTCGCCGGACGCGACGCCGGCCTGCTCGCGAATGCCCTTGCCGGTCGCGCCGAGCACGCCGAGCGAATGCGCTTCGTCGACCATCAGGAACGCGCCGTGACGTTCCTTCACATCGACGAAGCGCTGCAGGTCCGGGAAATCGCCGTCCATGCTGTACAGGCCTTCGATCGCGATCAGCACGTTCCGGTAGTCGCGGCGCACGCGCGTCAGCAGCTCGTCGAGCGCCTGCCAGTCGTTGTGCGCAAAGCTCAGGCGCTTCGCGCCGCTCAGCTGCGCGCCCTGCACGATGCTGTTGTGCGCGAGCGCGTCGTGGACGATCAGGTCGCCCTGCCCGAACAGCGCGCCGATCACGGTCACGTTGGTCGCATGGCCGCTCACGAACGCAACGCAGTCGTCGGCCTCGTAGAACGACGCGAGCGCTTGCTCGAGCTCGCGCTGCACGGGCCGCTCGCCGGCCACCATCCGGCTCGCCGACGCGGATGTGCCATAGCGGTCGATTGCCGCCTTCGCACGCGCCGACACGACCGGATCGCCGGCAAGGCCGAGATAGTTGTAGTTCGCGAAGTTCACGTATTCGCGCCCGGCGATGCGCGTCGTCGCGCCCGCGACCCCGTCATGCACGCGAAAGAACGGCGAGTCCACCCGCAGTTTCTCGCCCATCTCGCGCATGATCCTGACCTGCTGATAGAGCGGCATCGCCTCGAACCGGCTGCGCGCGGACATCTGCTGCGGCGCGGCGGCAGGCGCCGCAACGACGCCGTCGGCCACGCGGTCCAGCTGCCGCTTCAGCGCCTTCGCGGCCAGTTGCTGCCGAAGATGCTCTCCCAATCCCATCGCTTCGTACGCCTATCTCTAAAAAAACGCCATGTTATGCCGCAAATGCGCGGCGCTCCCGTGCTCGCCGGCATTACGCCGGGAACTCGGCCCACTCCCACGCGCCGGTGTCGGCCAGCAGCGCATCGACGAGCCGGAAATTCATCTCGTGGCTGGGCCGCCATGCGCTGACCCGCGCGAGCAACGGCGCGCCGGCGAGCGCGAGGTCGCCGACGAGATCGAGCACGCGGTGCCGGACAAACTCGTCGGGAAGCCGCATCCCGCCCAGCACGCGGCTGCCGACGATCGACGCGGTACACGACGGCCGCGCGCCGCGCAGGATCGGCACGCCGCGCAGATAGCCGGCGACGATCGCGGGCACCGCCCACTTCACGCGCCCGTACGAGCGTGACGGCGCGATCTCGGCCGCGAACGCGGCAGGTGTCAGCGCGCCGTCCCAATGCATGTCGCCGAAGCCGCGCAGGTCGTTGCGCACGCTCAGCTCGTAGCGCGGCGCAGGCTCGATCCGCATCTCGCGCCGTTCGCCGCCGTCGCCATCCGCGACGACGACGGGCCGCAGCACGCGGATGAAGCGCTTCGGCGCGGGCAGCGCGACGCGCCCGCAGGTGCGGATCGCGTCGACCCACGGCGCGGCGCTGCCGTCGAGAATCGGCACTTCCTCCGCATCGAGCTCGACGATCGCGTGATCGATCTCGCATGCAAGCAGCGACGCCAGCAGATGCTCGACGGTCCGCACGCCGACGCCGTCCGCATTGCGCAGCATCGTGCAGAGCGGCTGGGCGCGGCGCAATGCGGGATCGACCGCTAGCGTCGCGAGCGTGCGGCCGTTCGCGACGCGACGGAACACGATGCCCGTCGCGCCGTCCTCGGGATGGGCCGGCAGGATCCGCACGCCGACCCGCCGGCCCGTGTGCAACCCGTGTCCGGCGATCGTCAGCTCGCGTGCGAGCGTGCCCTGGCTGCCGGTCCAACCGGCCGGCACGCTCACTGGGCGGTCTCCAGCGCAGCCGGCGCCGCGCCGGCTGCCGGCGCAACGTCGAGCAGCGCCTGCGCGTCGCCGTCGAGCGCATGCTTCGCGGCGAGCGCGGCAACGGCATCGTCTGCCGCGCCTTCCGCCGATTCGCCGTCACCATCGACCGACGTCGCGATCGAATCGACGATCCGGCCGGCCAGCGTCGTCACGCTCGCCCCTTCGGCGATCGCCATCACCGACAGCTTCACGTCGAACGCCTCCTCGACCGCGAGCCCGAGCTCCATGCCCATCAGCGAATCCATCCCCATGTCGAGCACCGACTTGTCGAGCGCAATGCGCTCCGGCGTCATGTGCAGGATGCGGGCGATCTGCCCTTGCAGCGTCTCGGCGACGAGCGCAACCGCGTCGCCGCGCGCCAGCGCGAGCACTTCCTCGCGAAGCTGCCCGCCACCGTCGCGCGTGTCGCCGCCGCCCGCATGCGACTGCAGCAGCGCGTAGCGCCGTGCCTTCGCGGCGGGCATCCCGCGCGCGATCGCGTGCCAGTCGAGGCGCACCACCGCTTCGCCTGCCGTGCCCGCCGAGCCCACCGAGCCAACGATAAGCGCGCGCTCGAGCGCGGCCATCGCCTCGTCGGACGTGATCGACGCGCCGCCGATGCGCGCCTGCAACGCCTCGCGCGTGTCCGCGTGGCGCGCGAGGAAACCGACATCCTCGAGCGGCCCCCACGCCATGAACGTGCCGGGCAGGCCCGCCGCGCGCCGGTGCTCGACGAGCGCCTCGACGAAGCTGTTGGCTGCGACGTAGTTCGACTGGCCCGGGTTGCCGAGATACGTCGTCGCCGACGAATAGACGACGAACCAGTCGAGCGCCAGCAGACGCGTCGCCCGATGCAGGTTCCACGCGCCGGCCACCTTCGGCGCGAGCACCGCCGCGAAACGGTCGTCGTCGAGATTGCGCACAAGGCCGTCGTCGATCGACATCGCCGAATGCAGCACGCCCTTGAGCGGCGTGCCGCGCGCGGCGATTGCCGCGACCATCGCGTCGACCGCGGCCGCATCCGTCACGTCGCATGCGACCACGTCGACCGTCACGCCGAGCGTGTCGCGCCAGCGCACGGCCTCGTCCACGGCCGTTGCGGCAAGCGTGCCGGAACGGCTCGCGAGCGTCAGGTGGCGCGCACCGCGCTCGACCATCCGGCGCGCGCTCGCAAACCCGAGCCCGCCCGTGCCGCCGACCACCAGATAGGCGCCATGCGGATCGAGCGCCAGCGGTCGCGGCGCGGCAACGCCGCGCTTCGGCGCCGGCGTGCCGGACGGATAGGTGACGAGCACCTTGCCGATCTGGCGTGCCTGCTGCATGTAGCGGAACGCATCTTCCGCGCGCTCCGCCGGGAACGCGCGATACGGCAGCGGATGCAGCACGCCGGCCGCGAACAGCGCCATCACTTCGCCGAACAGGCGTGCGGTCAGCTCCGGTAGCGCGCCCAGCAGCTGGTCGGCGTCGATGCCGAAATAGCTGATGTTGTTGCGGAACGGCCGCAGCCCGATCGGGCTGTTCTCGTAGAAATCGCGCTTGCCGAGCTCGAGGAATCGGCCGAACGGACGCAACGTGTCGATGCTGCGCACCATCGCCTCGCCCGCGAGCGAATTGAGCACGATATCGATGCCCGCGCCGCCCGTCATCGCGCGGATTTCATCCGCGAACGCCAGGCTGCGCGAATCGAGCACATGATCGGCGCCGAGCAGGCGGACGAACTCGCGCTTCTCGTCGCTGCCGGCCGTCGCGAACACCTCGGCGCCAAAATGACGCGCGAGCTGGATCGCCGCGATCCCGACGCCGCCCGCGCCGCCGTGCACGAGCACCCGCTCGCCGCGGCGCAGGCGTGCCAGCTCGACGAGCGCGTAGTACGCGGTGAAGAACGTGATCGGCGTGGTCGCGGCTTCCTCGAACGACAGCCGCTCGGGCTTGTGCGCCATCGCCGCCGCGCGGGTCGTCACGCGCGTCGCGAACGATGCAGGCGCGAAGCCGAGCACCGCGTCGCCGGGCGCGAAGCCCGTCACGTCCGCGCCGACGCGCACGACCCGGCCGGACAGCTCCATGCCGATCGTCGCGCCCGCGAAGCCGCTCTCGACGGCCTCGTCGGACAGCAGGCCCATTGCGTACATCACGTCGCGGAAGTTCAGCCCGGTCGCCGCCGGCTCGATCTCGATCTCGTCGGCGGCAAGCGCGTGCGCGGGCAGCGCGAACCACTCGAGGTTGCGCAGCGAACCGGGCGCGTCGAACGCGAGCACCGCCGGCTGCGCGGCATCGCGCGCTTCGCGGACCGCCGCATTCGCGGCCGTCAGCATGCGCGGCACCAGCCGACCGCGCGCGGACAGCACGACTTCCTCCTCGAGCGCGGTGCCCGTCATTTCGCGCACCAGCACGTCGAGCGCCACGCCGGCGTGAGGATCGACGTCGATGAGGCGGCAGGCCAGCTCCGGATGTTCGTTCGCGAGCACCCGGCCGAGGCCCCACAGCGTCGCGTGTTCCGGATGCGCGTTCGCCGTGCCGGCGAACGGCGCGCCGCCGCGCGTGACGACGGTCAGCCGCGCCGCCGCACTCGCCTGCGCGTCGAACGCGCGCACGAGCGCCGCGAGCGCGATCGCCCCCGAGCGCTGCGCAGCGAGCAGCTGTGCGCCGGTCGCCGCGTCGTCGAGCGCCGTCTCCGGCGCGCAGAATACGACGTGATACGGCTGCGCGTCGGGCAGCGCGGCGATCGCATCGGCCGCGTGCGCGGTTTCGAGCACGTCGGCTGCGTAACCCGCGCGCACCAGCGCGTCGCCAAGCTGCGCGCCGAACGCACCGGATTCCCGCGCGTGCAGGACGAGCCAGCGCTCGGCGCGCGCGAGCGCATCGAGGCCGTCTGCGTGGTCTGCGTGGTCCGCGGCGACGTTGATGGCGGCGTTCACCGGCTTGCGCGCGATCGCAAACGTCGGTGCGCCTTCGAGGTCGAGCGACTGTTCCGCGTGCCGCGCGACGTCGGCATACCCGGCGCCGGCAAGCGCCGCGCCGAGATCGGCCGGCGTCAGTGCCGTCAGTGGCATCGCCGGCACCGGCCCCGCGCCATCGGCCGACAGCGCCTGCAAGCCGAACACGATGTCCGCGAAGCGGCCGCGGCGCGACTCGGCGAGCAGCAGCAGCCCGCCCGGCACGAGCCACGAATGAATCGCGCGCAGCGCATCGAGCGGATCCTCGCGGCCGCTCAACCCGCGATTGACGACGACCACGTCGTAGGGCCCCGCATCGTCGCCCGCCAGCGCCAGGCGCTCGCCAGGCTGCAACGCGACCGTGCGCACGCCCGCATCCGCATCGGCCTCGAAGCCCGCCAGCTGGCCGGCCGTCGCGGCAATCGCGTAATCGCAGCGCGCGGCCGGCAGATGAAGGCCGAGCGTCTGAAGCACGTCGCCGTCGGTCGCGTTCAGCTCGAGCACGCGCAGACGGCGCGTCGGACGCCACGCGTCGAGCGCCTGTTCGACGCCGGCCTTCAGCAATGCATGCGCGTGGCGCCAGGTCGGCGACGCGGCAAAGAAGTGTTCGACGAGGCTGTGCCCGGTCGGCGACAGCACGCGCGCGGGATCCTGCGTGCCGTTCAGCACGTCGGGCAGCGCCGCGCCGCAATGCGCGAGCAGCGTCAGCTCGGCGACATGCGCGGGCGACTCGGCCAACAGGCCGCGCCACAGCTCGTCGAGCGGCGGCAGCGCCGCGCACGCTTCATCGTCGCGCACGAGACGGCCGCCGTCGCGGTGCGCGAGGCCATCTTCGACCAGCATGTTCGCGAGCCGCCCGGCGAGCGCCGCATGCGCGGGCGCGGGCTGCCACGTGCTGCCGAACACGCCGAGCGTATCGAATGCCCGCAGCGCGTAGAGGCTCGCCAGCACGTCGAGCAGCGGCACGATTTCGGTGAGGTGCCGCGCACGCTCGCCGCCGTTCTCGACCGCGGCAAGCCGGGCCGCCGCCTGCTCCAGCAGCGCGCCGGGCGCCGGCAGGCCCACCGCGTGGACGTCGCCTGGCAGCGGGGTTTCCTCGAGCGTGTAGACAAAGCGTGCCGGCGGATTCTGCCGGCGGCCGACGAGATCCACGCGCCGGAACCGACAGCCGCCGAGCCGCGCGACGATCGCGCCCCGCGCATCGAGAAACGCGAAGGTCGCGACGATCGAGTGCGGACTGCGCCGGTCGATACGCGCCAGCACACGTGCGACCGTGTCGCCGCGCAGGTAGTCGACGCGGCCGATCTGTACCGGCACGTAAGCCGGATGCTCGTCGTCGCGTGCGTGTGCGGCGAGCAGCGCGAACAGCGGATGGAAGCCGCTGTCCATCAGCGCCGGATGCAGCAGGTAGGCAGCGAGCGCCTGCGCGTCGCCGCACGCGGCCGGCGCGGCGACGTCGGCCAGCGCAGCATCGTCGGCGACGCGCACCGCGCTGACCCAGCGGAACGCCGGTCCGTAGCCGAGGCCGATCGCCGCCGTGCTCGCATACAGCGCGTCGCCGCTCATCGCCGGCAGCGCAAGCAGCGCGTCGAGCGTCGCCGGCGGCACCGTGCTGGCCGCGTCGAGCGTGTTGCCGCTGGCCAGCATCCGGCCCGTCACGTTGAGCGTCCACGCGCCTTCGGACATCCGGTCGCGCGTCTCGATCACGAAGGTCGCGGTGCGCGGCTCGATCGCAAGCCGGAACTGCTTCGACTGCTGCGGCTGGAACACGACCGGCGCGCGGATCTCGAGATTCTCGAGCGCCACGTCCGGTGTTTCGAAATACACGCGCGCGGCGGCCAGCGCCATTTCCACGTAGCCCGCGCCCGGGAACGCGACGCCGCCGTCGACGACGTGATCGGCCAGCATCGGCAGCTTCGCGGGATCGAGCTGGTTCTCCCACGCAAACGCATGCTCGTGCAGGCGGTAGCCGAGGAGCGGATGTTCGCGGCGGCGGTTCACGAGGCCATAGCCGTCCGCGGTCGGCGTCAGCCAGTAGCGGTCTCGCTGCCACGGATAGGTCGGCAGCGCTACATGCAACGCATGCGACGCACCCGGTGCGAAGCGATCGGGATCGACGGCGGCGCCGTGCGCGATCGCCGCGAGAATCGCGTGCTGCAGCATCGCCGCGCTGCCGTGGTCGCGCTTGAGCGTCGGCAGCGACACGCCGGCCGTGTTGGCCGCAGCGAGCGTCTGCTTCACGTAGGTGCGCAGGATCGAATGCGGCGACACCTCGACGAACACGCGCACGCCGTCTGCGATCAGATGCGCGATGCCGGCGCCGAAGCGCACCGGCTCGCGGATGTTGCGCCACCAGTAAGCGGCGTCCAGTTCGCTGCCCGACAGCGCGCCGCCCGTCACGGTCGACACGAAGCCGCCGGTGCCCGGCTGCGGCCGGATGCCGGCCAGCTCGGCGCGTACGACAGGCTCGATGCGGTCCATGTGGCTGCTGTGGAACGCGTAGTCGAGGTTCAGCATCTGGAAGAACTTGCCGCTGCCGCGCAGCGACGCCTCGATTGCCTGCAGCCCCTGCAGCGAGCCTGCGAGCGTCACCGATTCCGGGCTGTTCACGCCCGCGATCTCCACGAGCCGCGCGAGTCCGTCACCCGCGATCAGCTCGCGCGCCGCCACCTCGCCGAGGCCCGCGGCCGCCATCCGGCCGCTGCCCTTGGTCAGCGCCTGCGCGCGGCTGCGGATCTTGATCACGCGCACCGCATCCGTGAGCGACAGCGCGCCCGTCACCCACGCGGCGGCGATCTCGCCGACGCTGTGTCCAATCGCCGCGTCATGGCGCATGCCGCGTGCATCGATCACGCGCGTCATCCCGACCTGGATCGCGAACAGCAGCGGCTGCGCGTGCTCGGTCGCCTCGAGCCACTCGGCGCTCGCGCCCTCGCGCATCACGTCGACGAGCGACGGGCTGCCGTCCGCGCACCAGAGCGCATCGACTTCGTCGAGCGCCGTGCGGAACACCGGATCCTCTTCATACAGCTGCTTGCCCATCCCGGCCCACTGGCAGCCGTTGCCGGAGAACACGAGCGCGGTGCGCGCCGCGTCGGCCGGGACGTCGGCCGGCACGTCGCCCGTCACCACGCAGGCGGGCAGCGCGTCCGGCGACGGCTGCGCCAGCGCGGCGAGCGCCGCACGCCCTTCGGCGACATCGGCCGGCGCGACGATCGCGCGATGTTCGAGCCATTGACGGCGGCGCGTGGCGGCCGCGGCCAGCGCCTGCCAGTCGCCGCCGTCGTCGAGCGGCGCCAGATGGCGGCCGGCGAGCGCGGCAAGCGCCGTGGCGCTGCGCGCGGTCAGCACGAGCGGCGACGGCGTGGCGGGCAAGGCTGGCGTGACTGCGGCCGGCGTGGCCGGTTCGGCGGACGGATCGGACGGCGCCTCCATCAACACCACGTGCGCGTTGGTACCGCCGAAGCCGAACGAGTTGACACCCATCGTCAGCGGCGTGCCGTCTTCGTCGAGCGTCGTGTACCGATCGACCACGCGCAGGCGGCCACCGTCGAAATCGATGCCCGGGTTCGGCGTGACGAAGTGCAGCGAGCGCGGCACCGCGCGGTGCTTCAGGCACAGCACGGCCTTCAGCAGGCCGGCCATCCCGGATGCCGTTTCGAGGTGACCGATGTTGGTCTTTACCGAGCCGATCAGGAGCGGCTGGTCCGCCGGACGCTGCCCCGCCACCACGTCGATCAGCGCGCGGGCCTCGATCGGATCGCCGACTGCCGTGCCGGTGCCGTGCGCTTCGAGATACGCGAGTGAGCGCGGATCGATGCCCGCGCGCGCGTAGACGTTGCGCAGCAGCGCCGCCTGCGCCGCCGCGCCCGGCACGCTGATGCCGCCCGGCGAATGGCCGACCGAGTTCACGCCGGAGCCGGCGATCACTGCGTGGATCGTGTCGCCATCGGCGAGCGCGCGGTCGAGCGGCTTCAGCAGCACGAACGCGCCGCCTTCCGAGCGGACGTAGCCGTCGCCCGTCGCATCGAACGCACGGCAGCGGCCGCGCGGCGACAGCATCGACGCCTTCGAGAAGCTGACGAAGCCGAACGGATGCAGCAGCAGGTTGACGCCGCCTGCGAGCGCCAGCTCGGCCTCGCCGGACTGGAGTGCCTGCACGGCCTGGTGCAGCGCGACGAGCGACGAAGAGCATGCGGTGTCGACCGACATGCTCGGGCCACGCAGGTCGAACAGGTAGGACACGCGGTTCGACGCGATGCTGAGCGTGTTGCCGGTGGCCGAATACGGATCGATCACGTTCAGATCGTCCATGTTGCGGTTGCCGTAATCCATGCTCGCGGCACCGACAAAGACACCGCAATTGCTGCCGCGCATCGCGGCCGGGCGCACGCCGGCGTCCTCGAACGCCTCCCACGCGAGCTCGAGCAGCAGGCGCTGCTGCGGATCCATCTGGGCCGCTTCGCGCGGCGAGATGCCGAAGAACGCCGCGTCGAAACCGGCGACGTCGTCGAGGACGCCCGCGGCGAACGTGTAGCTCTTGCCCGGCTCGCGCTTCGACGGGTGCTGATAGAACCCCGTGCCGAAGCGGTCCGGCGGAATGCAGGTCACTGCGTCCCGTTCGTCGCGCAACAGTTGCCAGAAGTCGTCGGGCCCCTCAACCCCACCGGGAAACCGGCATGCCATCCCGATGATCGCTATGTGCTTGTTCATGCTTTTTCTGACTTGGCCAGCGCATCGCATGCGTGCGCGCGCGGCTCGTTCGAATTCGTGATGGCCAGCAGCAGCTGGCCGAGTTCTTCCGCCCCGACGTCACGTGCGGAAGCGGCGGGTGCCGCGGTATTTCGCCAAATGAAATACTCGCTCCGATCTGGCATGACGCCAAGATTACCAAATACTTTCGGCAACGCCGGCACATGATCGCCGTAGAAGCAGACGATCGTGTCGTGCTCGCGCCGCCGCGCATGGTCGAGCAGCCGCTCGATCATCGCGTTCGCGTTGTCGACGTGACGCAGATACGCGGTCAGATCCCGCCACGCAGCGCCTTCGCCGAGCGCATGGAACCGGCCCCCATCGCCGGGCGCTACCGGCTCGAGATGAAGCGGACCATGGTTCTCCATCGTCATCGCGAAGATGAAGGCCGGCTGCTCGCGCGGCGCGTCGAGCGCATCGATGATCGCATCCGCGACCGCCGCGTCCGCGACGTACTGCCCCACCCGCGGCTTGCCGTCGAAGCTGCGGATGTCCATGAACGCGTCGAACTGCATCAGCGGGAACACGCGGTCCCGTCCGAAGAAGTCCGCGTGATACGGATGGATCGCGAGCGTCCGGTAGCCTCCGCGCTTGAACCAGCCGGCGAGCGACGAGCATGCGCGGCGCAGGAATGCATAGGGATAGAAGCGCGCATAACCGAGCGACGCCGGCGCAATGCCCGTCAGCACTGCGAACTCCGTGCGCATCGTATTCGCGCCCCACGCCGGAACGGTCAGTGCGCCATGCGCGACGGCTTCGCGCCGCGCGCGGTCGAACGCCGACATCAGCGTCGGCCTGACCGCGGACGTCGCGCGGCGGATGTCGAAGAACGACTCGCTCTGGATCACGATCACGTCGGGTTGGCGCCGCGGCGCGCCCGCTGCGAACGGGCCGTGCGTGACCGCTGTGTCGAAGGTCCGGAACGTCGTTCTGCGCATCCCGTTGAGCAGGTACGCGACGAACACGGCGAAGAAACCGTGACGGCGCTGGTCGTCGAATGCGTCGAGCGTCAGCGGCATGCGCGCGGCTACCCGGCGCGCGACGACGATGCACGCGAGCGCGCCGAGCGCGGCCGCCGCGCGCGGCGCGGACGCAGGACGATCGACCAGGCATCCGGCCACGAGCAGCGCGACGCCGCTCGCGATCGCCACGACTTTCCCGATACTGAGAAACGGCAGATAGAGCCGCGGATGCGCGAACAACTGGCTGAACAGGCTGAGATCGGTGAACACGAACGGTTCGCGCAGCGACTCGTACTTCGCATTGCTGACCGCCGCGAGCAGCGCGACCAGCGCGGCGGCGACACAGGCCGAAAACACCGGCCGCATCGTGACCGCATACACGCATGCGCCGATACACGACACCGCAACGAGATGCAGCAGCACGGCCCACGGGGATCTGCGCAGCGGCGCACGCGGAACCGCGACGGCATCCAGGCCGAACGACGCGACGAGCGCCGCGGCAAAGACGAGTGCGTGCACGCCAGCCATGCTAGCGCCCCTCGCGCGGCAGATACGAGAGCTTTCCGAGAATGGCGTCCGCCAGCGCGGCGGGCAGCAGCGCCAGCAAGCGCATCCCGAGCACGAGCATGCCCGGAAAGGCGATTTCCGCACGCCCCGCGTCGAGCTTGCGCCGGATAAGGCGCGCGGCACGATCCGCCGACCACATTTGCCGCTTGTCGCCCGGGAACACGTCGCTCATCGAGGTCTTCACGAAGCCGGGCAGGATCACCGACATCCGGACACCGTCACGCGCAAGCACGGGCCGCACCGAGTCGCCGTAAGCCTTGATCGCCGCCTTGCTCGCGCAATAGGCCGGCGAAATCGCCATCCCGCGCAGCGCCGCGATCGAACTGACCATCGCGATATGGCCGTGACGGCGCGTCCGCATGCGCGCGATCACCGGCAGAACCGCGTGCAGCGCGCCATACAGGTTCGTGTCGACGACGGCCGCAGTGCGCGCCAGATCCTCCCAGTCCGCCGCGTGCGCGAGCGTGCTCGCGATGCCCGCATTGGCAATCAGCAGGTCGACCGGATGCGCGTCGTCGAACGCGTCGAGCCAGGCTCGCATCGCGTCGGCATCGCAGACGTCCACCCGCCCCGTCTCGACGACGGCGCCGTGCTCGCGGCACGCGGCCGCGACGTCCGCGAGACGCACGTCATCGCGGCCGATGAGCCCCATCACGACGCCCGGCGACGCGTAGCGCAGCGCAAGCGCGCGCCCGATCCCGGCGCTCGCACCGGTGATCACGATGTGCCGCGGCTCACGTGACGGCATCGGTCACCTCCAGGCGTGTTGCTTCCAGTCGTCGCACGGACCCTGCCACCGCCATGTCGATCCCCTTGCGCGTATAGAAATCCCCGTTGATCTGCGTACGGTAGATCACGTAGTCGAGAAAGGCCTGAAACAGTCTTTCATCCGGCGGTCCCGAATGCCGCCAGAAGGTATCCAGCCCACCTTGCCACGTCAGGCCCGGCATGTCATAGATGGCCGTACCCAGTGCGATGAGCGGGCAATGGTGGTAGAGCGCCGACATCCCGGTCGTGCTGTTGACGAGCACCACGCCGCGCGTATGGTCGAGCAAGGTCGGCAGATGGCCGGCGTCGATGAACATCACGCGATCGGCGATGCCGAGTTCGCGTGCGAGGCGGCCCACATGGCCGCGATAGTCGAACAGCCCCGTGTCGAGCGGATGGTTCTTCACCACGAGATCGTGCCCGCCCGGCGCATGCAGCGCAAACGAGCGCAGCACGACGTCGATCGAATCGCGCACGCTGTCGAACGGCGAGTGATGGACGATCTGCGCATCCGCATTGACCTGGAGCGGCAGCAGGTAATACGGCCGCTTGCCGGCAAACAGCCGGCGCGTGACGCGTTCCGCTTCGCGGTCGTACAGCGGCTGCCGGACCGCGCGCGCCGCGAGTCCCGCGTATTCGACGAAGCCATTGCGCGGACGGTGGCTGCGATAGTTCGGAAAGCGCGCCTGGTGCAGCGTGTTCGCGGCGCGATAGCGGATGTCGTGAAACGCGCGGACCGACAGCTTGTAGCCGGTCGCACGCCCCAGGTCGCGCGGCGGGGTCGAGTCGCGCTGCGACAGGTACCACGCCGGATCGCGCGACAGCAGCGACCGGCCGTTGACGCCATGCCGTTCGAGCGTGAGCCAGTGCGGCCGGACGTAGCCTTCCTCGAACACGTGCACGGTGGCGCCGTGATCACGGGCAACGGGGTGCACGGGGCGATGGATCGCCCGACAGTCGCCGAACAGGATCACGTCGGTCACGCCGTCGGCGCGCAACGCACCCGCGTACCAGTCGGCCAGCTCGTCCGCGGACCCTGTGTAGTCGCAAGACAGCTCCTTTCCGGCATAGATCAGGTCCCCTCCGCAGAAATTCACTCTGCGAATGCGATGCCCACGGCTGAGCAAGACATCGGCCAGCCGGCTAAAGAACGGCGATGCCGTGCCTTGCAGCACGAGGAAAGAGCGTCGCATTATTAATGTGATTAATCATTTTCAATATTTTTACGCATTCGCCCGGAATTACGCCCCGAATGCGCCGACCGCCGACATAAGTCAGCGCGCTGCCTGTATTTTCGACCCCGGATTTATAGGTGAAAGATTGTATCGTTTCCCGATACCCCCCTACAACCGCCAATACGCGAAAAATGTGACGCTCGAATGGCCGCGGTGGGATCTCCCGCTGCCGCCCGCCAGGCCGGCCGAAGCCGAAAACCGGCAGGCGCTGGAACCGGCGCCGATTCGCTAAAGCTTCGCGAGCCAGCGCTGAAGACCCATATAGATCGATTTTCCGGCCGTCACCCGATATTCAGCATAGGTCGTGAGCAGCCACATTTTCATTTTTCCGAACTGTTGCACCGCCCAATTGCGCTTCATTCGTCCCTGCCCCGTCGCCTGCCGCTGCGCATGAAGCAGCGCAATTGCGCGTTGCGCGTCGATCGCGATCCGCGAAACCGGGTGGACATATCGCGGATAGCGCAGCAACGTGCCCGCGACCAGTTCGTCCAGCGCGAGGCGACGGCGGCGCCTGGACCAGACCGGATGCGTGTCCGGCACGTCGCCGGCGGCGTGCGCGTGCACGCGCGGCGACGGCGTGCCCGGCGCCGGTATGCCGGCAAACACATCGCGTGTGAGCCCCCACCCCGCATAGAACGGCGCGCCATAGCAGACGACGCGCTTGCCGCGCAGCAGCGCCTCGAAACCGGCCAGCGACGTCATCGTGTGCACCTCGTCCACCTGCTCGAGACATGCGATGACGTCCGCATCGGGCGCCACGACGTCGGCAAGCCGTTGCGCGTCATGCAGCGGGACCGCGCCCGCCCGGTTGCCGCTCACCACGTCCGGGTGCGGCTTGAAGACGATGAATGCATCGGGGTGCGCCCCGCGCACGGCCGCGAGCAGTTCGAGATTCGTGGAAATCCACGGCGATCCCGTGCGGATCGACGCATCGTCCTCGACCTGGCCCGGCACCAGGATCACGGAGGCAGGCCGGGGCTCCGGCAGCACGACGCCACCCTCGCCGACGTTGTACTTGCCGAGGCGGGCATCGACCAGCGCAGTGCGCACGGTGCGCGCCTCGCGCAGTTCAGCGTCGTCGAACTCCGCGTGCTCGAGAATCGATTCCAGCCGCGACGGCGTGCGCGGATCGAAATAGATGCCGAGATCGTCGATCACGAGCGACAGCGGCGCGATCAGGTTCGAGCCGAGACCGACCGACCGGATGAAGCCATCCTCCATGCGCAGCACCGGCAGGTTCAGCTCGCGGGCGATAGCCGCGACCTCGGGATGCCGCGCGCCCCACAGCACCACGCATCGTGACGGGTCAGGCGGAAGGCGCCGCAACGCCTCCGGGCTCGCGACGCAGCGCACGCGCGCACCGCCCTGCCGCAGGAACGGCGCGACGACGCTGCGTTTCCACAGGCTCAGGCTGACGCACACCAGTTCGCCGTGCGAAACGGCGTTCATGCGGCGCTGCTTCGCGAGATGGGCGATCACGTCGAAGATCGTGCCGCGCTTGCCGGTTTCGGGATTCACGTAACGGCAGTACTGCAGGTACGCGGCATCGAACAGCTGAACCAGCGTCGCGCCGCCGCGGCGGGCCGCCAGCGCGGGCGCGGCCGGATGCCGGTCGTCGGTCAGGCCCCAGCCCGCATACCATGGCAGCCCGAATGTCGCGACCGGCTTGCCGCACAGCAACGCCTCGAATCCCATCTGCGACGACACCGCGTAGACCTTGCTGACCCGCTTCAGCAGCGACGGCGGGCTGACATCGAGCGGCAGCAGCCGCACCCGTGGATCGACGAGTGCATCGTCGACGAGGTAGCCGGTTTTCTTGCCGCACATCACGTCGGGGTGCGTCTTGACCCAGACGGGTTTGTCCGGGTTTTCGGCGAGCGCGGCGGCCAGCATCGCGCGGAACGACGATTCGTCGGCGCCGCCCAGGCGCACCGCGACGTCGCCGCGCGTCTGGTCGACGACGAGGACGGCGTCGTCGCGCCAGCCTTCCGGCGGCACGAAGTCGGGCGCGTGGTTGTATTTGGACAGGCCGTGGCGGACGATCAGGGACATCGCGCGTTGGGCGGCGGAGCCGGTGTTCGCGGACGCGTCGCCGGCCGCGGCTGCTTCCTTGACAAGCGCCTCGAGGCGGGACGGGCGGGTTGCGTCGTAGTAGATGCCGAGGTCGTCGATGACGACGGAGAGGGCGTTGTCGCCCAGCACGCCGAGTGACACCGAACGCAGGAAGCCGTCCTCGATGCGCAGCACGTCGACACCAGCGCGTTCCGCCCACGCCTGCGCGCGCCGGCCGCTTTCGCGAAGGCCCCAGCCGAGCACGCCGGTTACGCCGGACAGTTGCCACGGCAGGCAGCAGCGCACGACGCCGTCGAGCCACGGGTTCGTGCCGAGCCACGACCACAGGCCGACGCTCTGGAATGGGACGGCCCAGCGCTTCGGCCGGCTCACGGGTGCACCTCGTCACGCTCAGTGGCCGTCGGTCCGGCGCGGCGCGCGGCCGGCTTTCGGAACAACGCTTTCAGCTGCTTTGCGAGACACCGCGCGTACGGCGCGCGCGCGTAATGATGGTCGAAGCGGCGACGATGGCGCCAGGACTGCTTCACGAGGCCGTCCGGGCCGAGCGCGTATGGGCTCGAGTCGAGGTACGGCACGTCGTGCGCTTCGCAGAACGCCCTGACGCGGGCGTTGAATTCGAGCGCGAGTTCGGTTCGTTCCCGCTGGGAAGCTGAGACCTGCTGGCGCACGGCGGCCGTTTCGTCGCATGGCGCGGCCTGATCGGCGAGGGTTGGCAACGGTGCGCTCAGCACTGCCACGCGATGCGACGCGGCGACTTCGGTGATGAAGTCGCAATAGTTGCGGATGGCCTCGTCGAGCAATTCCGGAATCGGGCATGATCGGAACTCGACCAGCTTCCACAGCGAGTACGCGGTATCGACCTCTCCGAGGTTGAGCAATACCCAGTCGTGACGCGACAACGCCAGGCGATCCGTGAAACGGAGCAAGGCCGACGTGATCGAATTCCGGTTTTCGATGCCGATCGCCGTTGCACCCGGCACGTATTCGATGTCGAAGCGCACGCGCGGAAGCGAGATGGCAAACCAGACGTGCTCGAAGACGCGGACGTGCGAGTCGCCAAGCACCAGTACCCGGGCGCGGTAGCCCGGGTGCGTGGGCAGCGCGAGCCGCCGCCATACGCGCAGCGACAGCGCCTCGTGCGCGTCTCGCATGATCGCGCTCACCTTCCCAGTACCTCCGCGATCTGCTGCAGGCGATGCTGCCACGTGTGATGTTTCGCCACATGCTCCGCGCCGGCGCGCGCGCGCTCGAGGTCGCGATCGGACGGCCCGTTTCGCAGACGCGCAAACAGCTCGCGTGCTTCGTCGTCGTTCCGGACAACGTGGCAGAAGTCGGCAAACATGGCGTCGACTGACATCGCCGGCGTCGTTACCGCAATCCCGCCGCAGCCGAGGATTTCGACGAACCGTCGGGAAAACATCGTCGGCGAATCCTCGACCGTATTCACGTTCAGGGACACCACATAGTCGCGATACATCTGCGCCGTCTGCTCGTGTTTGACGGCATGCCGCACGTCGAGCCCCTCGAGCGCGGGAAAGCGGTAATGCGACGCCTTGCGCCCCGAATTGCGATCGACCACGGTAAGACCGAGGCCGCTGCGGCACGCGGCACCGAACAGCGTGTCCTGCCAGGCGCGACGACGCACGTGATTTTCGCTGCTGTAGCTGCCGACGAAATTCGCCCGCCGGTGCTTGAAGTTGAAGCCCGTAAAGCCGTGCGTGCGCGGCTGGATCGCGAACATCAGCGTGTGCACCGACGCGTTTTCGCCCATGACGGCCTTGTAGCGTTGCACCGCGTTGGCGTCGACCGTGAAGACGTGGTCGAACAGCTTCGCGCTTTCCACGAATCGCTCGAAATGAACCGAGTCCTCCTTGTTCCAGAACACAGTGGGAATGCCGCGATCCTTCGCCGCCTGGACGAGCCTGACCAGCGCGCGATTGGTTCGCTCCGGATGCCCCGGATAAGCGGCAATCTTGTATTTCCACCGATCGCGCAGGCCGGACCACGCCGACTCGACGAGCAGATAGTCGGGACGCGCGAATGCCAGCCGCCACCGGTAATCGCAAGGCCCCACCGGGATGACGCGACCGTCGAATACGAGACTCGACGATGTCAATCCGTCCGCTACCAGCGCGATGGTCGGATACGTTTCAATGCTCAATCTTGGCTACCACTAACGAACGGATACAGGAAATCGAGGCCTCGTCACACGGGCCGTGGCGCCGGGTCACGCCACTTTCTCCAGCACCAATACACCATCGAACAAACTGCCGGAATCCTCTTCGATTCCGAAGTACGCGAGCGCACGCAGGTTCCCGCCGCGGAATGCGACCGAAAACCCGTCGTCCGGGATCGGGTTGCCCTTGAATCTGCGGGCAAGATAGCGGGCCACGTCCGGATGACGATGCTCCTCGGCCCGGCTGGGAAACGGGACCAGAAAGCACGCGCCCACCGGGTGAGACTCGGTCGCCTCGCCGAGGCCGGTCGAGCAGAACTTCGCGAACTCCGAATCGGACGGATGTGGCAAGGCGGTCCACGGCCGTTCGAGCAGCGATTCGACCTTCGATGCCAGCGACGCACGTTGCACCGACTCCCGCACGAATTGCCATTTCGTGAGTTTCACGCGCGGCTTCTGACTTTCGCTCGGTTCGGCGCGCGGGGCGACGTCATGTTTGGCACCGTCATCCACCGGAGCGGGCTGAAGCGCGTCCAGTGTGCTGTCGTACGCGATGAATCGTTCCGATTTGAAGCCGACGCTGCGCTTGAACAGGTTGATGCCGAGACCGTCGTCGTTGACGTACAGGTAGTTGATCGCCTTGACCCACGGGAATTTCTCGATCAGTTCCTTCACGACACTGAACACGTTGAGGTTCATCACCCCGTTCTTCACGTGTTCCTTGTGGCAGAGGATGTGATTGATCTGCGCGAGTTCCCCGAACATGAATAGCGTGATGTACGAAACGAGATGCCCGTCATGCACGATGCCGAAGAATCGTTCGGTATGGTATTCGCACCCGACGGCGCTCGGACTCATCACGTATACCGGCGGGTTGGAATAATAGTATTGGGGAATCGGGCGCCCCTGCCGCATCGGATCAGACGTACGGATCTCGTAGATATCCTGCTCGAAGCCCGCAGGGCCCGCGTCGAGGAATTCGTATCCGAGCTTGGTCGCCTTCTGAATCATGTTCCGGGACTTGTCGCCAATTGACCGGAGATACGCGTCCACCGATTCGGGAATCGTCAGGAACGCCGGATTCGACTTTTGCAGGCTTGCCGGCATCAATTCACCGCTGCCAGCCTCGATGAAAACGGGATCCCGACCGTATTTCTCGACATTGTGCCGAGACGCGAACGCATCCATCGACGAGAACCATTTGTCGCAGTGAACGATACACTCGGGCCCGCAGCGGTGCTTCTTGAGCAGCATGTTGGCCCGAATTGCCGGTTCACGGACGATATTGACGGAATGCCCGTCGTCCCGGCGCTTCTCCGTCAGCATCGAGCCGCTGAGCGTCGCGTCGCTGGATTCGAAGTTCAGGTCGAAAAGCAGAACGGGGCCATCGAAATTCCACGTCATGATCCTGAACGACGTGACCTTGGCATTGATCGCGATCTCGGCGCGAAGCTGACCGTCCCGAATATCTTTCCTGAGATAACGGAAGTAGCCAACCCATGACTTCGCGTAGCCCATCGCATGCATTTCTGCGTCGGTCAGACCGTCGCCGCTGACTACCAGCAGCAGGTTTCTGTTCCCCGACAGATCTCCGTTGACGATCGCGCTCATCCTGATACGCGTATCGCCCGTCGCGCGCACGCTGACCTCCACGCCAGGCCCCGCCTTCTGCAGCGTCACCCTGTCGCTGTGCCATGCAGTCACGCGCTCCACTTCCTCATGGCGAAACTTGATTCCGGCCAGCCGCAGCTTGTCCTGAAAATATTTTACGAAACCCACGCTGCCCCCCTGCTTGCCAGACGTCCCCGCGCTGTTCGACCGGGGTTGCGTCGTGTACCGTTCGAGGCTGTCGAGCAAATTGGTGTAATACGCATTCACGAAATGAAACGGACTCTTCCCCCATTGATGATCGACAGCGCCGACCAGCAGCGAAGCGTCAAAATGCAGGAATTGGTCCTCGTCGAGATCCTTGCGCATCCGCGCATACTGCCTGCACAGAAATGCGTTTGCCTGGTCGATGTCGTCGCCCGAATATGACGGCATGAAGTCCGTGCCGTCAGAGCAAGCCTTGCTCCAGTACACTTCGTTGACAACCAGCGCCCTGAGACGGCCGTGCGCATCCAGCGCCGCCACGATCGCACGCCAGCCCTCTTCCCACAGGTCGAAGAATGCGTCGGTAAACGGCTTGATCACCTGTCCACGGCGTGCCCCCGGCTCGAAACCCGAGGACTGCAATTCACCCGAGACCGTACACCGCGCACCGAACTCGTCCACGAACAGGTTGAACCGTTCGTCGATCAGATCCACCAGCAGCAGATCAAAGCCTCCGCTGGCGAGCATTGCGCTCAGCCCATGCGAAACGTCCGATTGCACCATCCTGCGTTGAAACGGTGACGCGATCGCGTCAAAGTCGATGCCCTCGACCTCGCCGTGAGAAAACGCAGTCGCCAATGAGCTGCGCGCCAGATAGCCGACCAGCTCGTATCGCGATGATTGCGGATATCGATCGGTAAAGGCGTCTCGACTGACGCAACTCCCATGGATCAGAAGCTTCGGATTACTGCACGCCATCCATTTTTCCTCGTGTGGCTTTTGTTTTGGTCATGCAATCACACGGTTGCCGCTGCAAAGAACGGGTCCGCGCGTCTTGCGAAATTCATTGCCGCTGTGGAACACTTACCCGATCCATCGTCGGCGAGCCTGATAATCGTCGAAAATTCCCGTTCCGTATTGCCGGTGCGCAGATCGATACCCGTCGTCGGCACCACCTTTCCGAATTCGAATGCGCTCCAGCCGCGTATCTTGTCCTCGGACTGGCCTTGGTAAATATCGGCAACCGCCTGATGGACGATCGCACCGGCAAATGACGGCGCCGTCAGCCGGATTACCCCGTCCCCGGCGGCCACTTCCAGCCCCGGGCCGAGAATGAAACGCTGCACCGTATCGGCCGACTCGGGGGCGTCGAACGTATCGACCACCACCACCTCGTCGGCATGCCCCACATAGATGTAGCGTTTGTACGTTGCGTCACATCCCTTCACGGCGTACGAACACGCGATCCTGACGCCATCGTCCGATTCCTCGAATCTCTCGATCCGTCCTGACACGGGGCCGAACTTCGACTGGACCTCATGCCGCGGCAGGCCATCGAGCGACGCAGGGACAATGCCGCTATGTCCGGTGGTCGACGTAATGCATCGAGTATACGGGTTGCTCTGATCGTACGAGTAACTCCCCGCATCAATGACGACGTCTACCCCCTTGTATTGCAGATAGATCGACGAATCGTCCATCTGCTTATGCCATTCCGTCCGTCCTCCGCATACCAGCGAAAAATAAAAATCGTCCCGCTTCACCACCGCGAAGCCCGATTCGAAAAAGCAGAACGCGCCGTTCCTGGACGGCAACCCGAGTTCGTATCGAGGCGAATCGCCGATCGGCGGAATCGTCCCGCCCGGAAGCACGCACAGTTCGAGCGCCCCGCCCGCCCGGTCGATCAGAGTGTCGATTTTCCCTCGCAATTCGTCGGCCATGTCGAGCGAGGAAAGCACGGTTCGAAGTTTCCGGTAGAGCGACAGATTGAAATTGTGATATCCGATCGTGTTTTCATTGCACAGTCCATCCCGGTCGAACGAATCGTCGGCCAGCGCAAGAACACGGTCCGCGGCAATCCTGATGTAACCGCGGCCCGCATTATCCGACAAAAGCGCGCTCAAGTAGATAAGCGACGTTGCACCCATCAGCTTGTGATTGCCGACGCCAAGATTGCGGTCGTCCGCGAGCCATTCCGCCCACAAGTGGATTTCGCGCAGCAGTGGCGCTCGAAGCTTCGCAAGTTCCGGAGCCTCGCTTTCTTCTAGCAATTGATGACACGTCAGCAGCACCTTCAGCCGCTCGCTTGCCGAATGATCTGCGGACGGGATGGAGCCCACCATCTGCCGGTTCTCCGGCGACGCATTGAACTCCATGAAGTCGCTGATCAGATCGATCGCCATCCTGCGCGCGGATTCGTCGTTCCGACTCGTCCAGGTCGCGAGCAGACGACCGACATAGGCGAGCGAGAAATACCACATGCGATCGGCGTTCAACGTGAACGTGTGGTTCCACGGAAAGCGCGCCCCGAGGGTGACGCCGATACGCGTCGCTCCCGCCATGAACGACATCTGCGCGACACCGTCCTGCAACCAGTCCGGCGGCAGCGCGTGATAGTCGGTCACCAGACGAACGCGGTCGAGGCTAGACGGACGAGGACTCACCGAGCGCAAGAAATCGTCGGCACTCAGCACCTGTACCTCTGCTGCCTCGGCGTCCGCGAGCGACGCACCGGCAGTCTCACTCACTTTCTCGAGCACGAGGAACCCGTCGCAAAACTCTGCGCTCCACTCGGCCACATCAAAGAACGCCAGCGCACGAAACGCCCCGCCCTTGAAGCCATCCTGGAAGCCGCTGTTTTCGACCGGGCACCCCTTGAAACGTTTGCTCAAATATTCAGCAATGCCATGACCGGTTTCCTCGCTGACCCGGCTCGGAAACGGAACGCCAATAACGGCACCAACCGGCTGCTCAGCCATTGAATTCGTCAGTCCGCGCGACACGAAGTCCACGAATCGCTCGGGAACCGGTGCCTCTATCACCGGGACCGGACGCCCGATCTTGCTCGTCATGTGCTCGAGGGCTCCGTCGATGCCGATCTGTTCGCGCACGAACGACCACTCCGAGAGCCGCAGCTTTTCCTTCTTCCGGCCCTTCTCTTGCGCCGTCGACGCAACAGGGGCATCCGCGGACTCGTCTTGCTGTGCACCATCAATCAGTGCGGGTATCACGCCATCGTAGGCAAGAAAATTCCGCGGGGAAAAGCCGACGCTGCGCCTGAACGTATCAATTCCGCTGTTGGGATCGGCGATGTACATGTAATTCACCGCCTTCACGTGGCGATGATGCTTGATCAGTTCATCGACCACGTGCATCACGTTGAGATTCATCACGCCGTTCGCGATGTGCTCCTTGTGACACAGGATGTGATTGATTTGCGCGATTTCCCCAAACAGGAAGAGGGTGACGTACGACACCAGACGGTCCCCCTGGAATATGCCGACGAACTTTTCGGTATGTATGCCGCAATCCACCGGGCTGCGCGAAATCACGTACTTCGGCGGATTCGAATGGAAATACTCGGGTATCGGCCGCCCTTGCCGCATCGGATCGGACGTCCTGATCTCATAGATATCCTGCCCGAATGCGTCCGGGTCGACGTCCCGGAACTCATAGGCGAGCCGCTGCGCCTTGCGAATCATGTTCCTGGATTTGTCGCCGATCGACTTCAGATACTGATCGAGGGACGCTGGAACGTCGAGAAATGCCGGCTTTGCGCGCTGCAACGATGCAGGAATCAGTTCTCCGGAGCGGGTTTCGACATAGATGTCGTCGCGGCCAAACGCCTCGGTCTGCGAGCGCAGGCTGAAATCGTCCATCGACTCGAACCAGCGATTGCAATGCGCGACGCAGTTGAAACCGCATCCCGATTTCCGTACCAGTAAATTCGCCGACAGCGGGCGTGTTCCATCGGCAGTCAATGCGTGCCATTTTTTCATGACCTTCCTGGCTGCTCCAGGAAACTCGGGCACGGCGGCGTCGCTCATCAGAACCACGTCCTGAAGCACGACCGGCGTGGTCATGTTCCACGGCCGAATCTGGAAGCTGGTGATCTCCGGCACCGCGTCGAACTCGAATTCGATCCGGTCGCCGTTGATGAATGGCAACAGGTACTTGTAATAGCCTGTCGTCGTCTTGATGAAGCCGATCTCTGCTGCCTTGACCTCGGTCAGTTGCTCGCCGGTGATCACGAAGAGCAGGTTCGCTTTTTCCGGTGGCTCCCAGCCGATCGTGGCGGACAAGCGCACCGACGTCTTGCGCTCGATGCTGAGCCCGCCGCTCAGGACCCCGTGCCCGCGATTCAATACAACCTGATCAATCCATGCTTCATTCATAGCGAAACCACGCCGTATTTGTCGATCGCAGGCTCGCACGCCTGCTTCGTATCCATGAGATTTCCATTGGTCATTGCACTCGGATACCGATCAATGCCCGGACACCTTTACCGTTTCGATTTCGTCCGGCCCAGACTGCGCCAACTTGACCAGAAACGCATTGATCGCCTCCTTTGGGGGCGGCTCGTGGCCTTGTGCAAGACTGCCGAGATGCAGAAAGAACCTGTCCTCCAGCCAGCCCCAGTATTCACTTCCCGTGAATGACGGAAGGCTGGCTTTCTCCAGAAACGGTTTCAGATGATGGTCGGTGTGCCAATCCGTGAAATTCTGAAGATAAATCACCCGATTTCCGATGCCTTTGTACGCGTCCCCCAGATCGGCCACGGCGACGCCATCGAGTCTCTTCTGAAGCTCCGCGAGATCGTCGGTGCCAAAACAAACGCGCCCGAAGTTCCGTACGGCCATTTCCTCGAATGCCAGAATCGACGTCTGCGGATTCCATACGAAGGCCGTCGAGTCCGCAAACTTCGTCGACAGATAAAGCGAAGCGAAGCCTCCCCCCGATCCGCCCCAGAACACGAGCCGCTCCGGAGCGAGAACCGAACGGACCTTTCTCGTAATCAGCTCGTACACGTACTGCAGCGGCGTTGTCGACGTACCGACGTGCCATGCGATCGTCAGGCTCGGGTCCAGCAGCAGCGCCGGATCGGAGAATATGAGGATCGAGCTGTTTACGTTGCTCATCATCGATACGCCGCTGAACACCGGCAACTTGAATACTTCGGAACGCGGAGCGTTGCCGTGCAGAAAGCAAAAGAGCGCGGGGCTGCCGCGGTCGACGACCAAAAACTCCAGCAGCAGATCATTGACCGGGACGATATGGGCAGAGCTTTCAAGCATCGGTGCAGCCAGGAACTCGCTAATGCTCGGCCAGATCTTTGGCGGATACCGGCCGGCGTCACGCGAATCCGCGTAACGTTCCGACAGGCCCGCCACTGACGGGCTAGTAAGCGCAACAAAGGATTTGAGTCTCACGAGATCGCTCGCCCCCCAGGTCTGCACATTGAAGTGCACGACACCTGCAAACGCTTCGGCCTGCGAGAACTCCCAATCGATCGAAACGGTTCCCGCCGTCGTGGGGATGTACCTATACCACCATCCGTGATGCGAATGCACGAATCCCATTTGCTTGAGGTCCTCGGGCGGCTCCTCGAACTCCACCCGGACCAGCGCCTGATTGAGTCCTGTTAGCGGTCCGCAATGCAGGTCGAAGCAGAGGGTGAATCGATTCGCCCCCGTGATATCGAGCGAAAATTGCACTCCCGTGTCGGAGAGCAGAATGCCATCCAAGGAGTGATGGCAATTCGGGCTATGTTGCATCATTGTCATTGTTCAGGGCAGCAGATACGTCCACAGACGATCCGAAAACGGCGAGCGATGAGCTCGATCCCGGCAGCGATCCCGAGTTTCCCTGGAGCGTCGTAAATCCGGGACCAGACGCCCCTCGCGCATCCGATCCGGGGTTCGAATCGCGCGATTGTCGCGCGCTGTTCGACCGTCGCTCTCCCGTTCAAGCGCGCGACGCAGCATACCGTCGGCTGGCGCTTGCCGGACACGACACGATCCAAGTATTGTTGGTCCATCTTTCCCCTGCCACGATCACGATCGACAGCGCAGCTCGGTATGTTGCTCGAGCTGCGCGCCGCTGGTTTTCAAGGTCTTGCTACCACCTACACGATCACCAGCACAGGCCACGTCATGTGCATCCAAGCGCCACAGTCAGCAGAAAACCGGTCGTGAAGACAGTTTCGCGACCGGCCCGAATGCGCGTGCCACACTTACCGTCGAGCATGGCCGCACGACTCGTCGGACACGGCGCCCCGATCAATCCCGAAAGCAGGCGATCTCGCGCTCGATCACCAGCTCGTGACCGCTTTGCCGCCGTACGCGGCGCGCCGCTTCGACGCTCATCGCCGCAAACCTGTGCGGGTTTTCGGCCAGGGCCAGCATGCCGTCGGCAATCGCATCCGCATCCTCCTCCGGCGCGAGCACGCCGCAGGATTCGTCAACGAACTCCGGAATCGCCGCAACGCTGTTCGTGACCGGCACGAGGCCCGACGCCATCGCCTCGTCGCGCGAAACGCCTTGCGTGTCCATTCGCGACGGACACAGGAAAATTCCGTATTCCTTATGCAGGTCGGCAATCTCGCCTTGCGTCAGGAAGCGTCGCTCGATCCTGACGTTCGGGAATGCACGAAGCGGCTCGACCGTCTCGTCGAACAGGACGCCATCGCCGACCAGATGGAACTGCATCCCGTCGAAGCCCGGTTTGCCCGAGAGCGCGAGAATCGCCCGCACGCTCAGATCGTTGCCATACACCTTCGACGCATACGGCCGGATCGAAAGCACCTTCTTTCTCAGTTCGACATCCTTCTCGACGTAGTTGAACCGTCTGGTGTCGATCGGATTGTGGATGACGCTGTACGCGTCGTTCGGCAGCACGACCCCGAGATCCTCCATCGCCGTCGTCGCAAGATATTGCGAAACGAAGACGAGATGCAGCGACGCCGGCCGTTCATTCAACACGTCTCGCCAGAATGCGAGACGCTTTTCGCTCTTTGCCGCTGCCGCCGTGCGCTGCTCGGCATCGTCATAGAGGAACGCCCGTCGCTCGAAGCTTTGAATATCGGCACCATGAGCCCACACGACGATCTTCATGCGGTCCGCGTACTGCTTCAGCACCTCCCACATTGCCTCGTCGAGGAAATGGACGAGCACGGAACGGTATCGACCCGTCTCCAGCAATCGGTTCAGGACATCGGCGCCGCCCGTCATGACGTCGATGTTCTCGAACTCCTGGTACTCCGCCATCTGTTCGGCGCGGAAACGGAACACGTCGCTACGCACGCCGCGGTCCCGATAGCCGCGCACCCGGCTGTGCACGAATCCGTTGCGATAGAGATCGTCATACGACGGGTAGTGATTCGTCAGCACGAGGTGCTGCCCTTGCGCGAACACGTCAGCCGGCAGAAGCGACCGGTGGCCGAGCAGCAACGATTGAACGCGCGCGGAGCCGCCCGCATATACGCGCAGACCAAGCCGCAGGTACGCGGTGTTCGCGGGCAGTTCGACATCGTGGTTGCGGTTGGCAGCTTTGACGACGTGGCCGATTCGCGCCTTCGCGCCATCGAGAAACAGCACGGCGATCTGAAGATTCAGGCCGGGCGTGGTTTCCAGATGGAACCGCAAGTGACCATTGTCGACCGAAAGCGCCGACGGCTCGAAATCCCGGTCTGCATACCAGTATTCATGCGTGCCGTCCGGCAGTGCTGAATCGACCTGCAGGCATCCACCGCGCTCGACCATCGACACACGGCTGTTGGCGGGCGCCTTCGTCAGCATTGATGCGAGGTCGCCTCCACGCAGTTGCGGAAGCGCGGCGCTGTCGACCTTCTCCGGCTCGATCGCTTCCGCCCGCTTCTGGATTTCGGCCAGCGTCAAACCCTGGTCGGCCATGACCGCATCGTCGACGGCTGCACGACCGGCGTCATCGAGTGCGACACCGCTGCGGCAGTAGTTGAATTCGTCGACGGCGAAGCCTGCATCGCTCTCGAACTGCGCGGTGTACGGTTCCCTCATCCATTCGCGCAGCGTGACGCTCGGCAACGTATCGAGGCGCGCGATACCGGCTCGTGCCGGCACGCTCTGAACGTGCGTGTACGCCGCTTCGCTGCGGATCAGCGACATGCCCTTGCTGCCCGACCACACATACTGCGCGACCTTGCCGATCGCAAGTGCATTCGAGTAACGCGTGGCCAGTGCGAGGTCGGTCAGGTAGTGCTCACCGTAATGATCGTCCGCGACCATGACCGACAGCCACGCGGCCGGCGACGCGAGCGTCGGCAGCGTCACGGTGTCCGATTCGAGCGCAGACAGTACGCGCACCGTGTCCCCGTTCGGGATCCCCGTCGGGCTGAACTGCTCGGGCACGATGAGCACCAGCGTCTTCGATTCGTATCGCTGTCGCGCGAACGACTGCAGGATGCGATCCGTCTGTACCTGATCCTTTGCATAACCGATCACGACGATCTGCGGCAGCAACGACGGCAAGTTCTCCTCGCTGACCTTCGAGATCACGTAAGCGAGCCGATCCTGATAGGTATGCTCGCGCATCACCTTGCGCAACGCGGCGAGGCGAAGCTTCCGCGTGCCGGCTTCGTCTCCGCCAAGTGCGTCGAGACGCCGCCGGATTTCCGATCCACTATCGCTCGTTACGACCAGGTCGCCGAACATCAGGCGTACACCCCGCGAGAAATTGCTGACCGTGATCGTGTTCGATGCCAGCAACTCGAACACGCGGCGCGCAAACATCGATTGCGACTGCTTGATCGAGTTCAGATTGATCGCGTATTTGTAGCCCTTGTACGCCTTGTCGATTTCCGAATACGGAAGATTGCCGACGATGAACGGCTGATACTCTTCCGGGAACTGGTAACTCGAATCGTTCTTTCCGTAGTTTCTGTCGTAGATCTCGAGCGGTCGATACTCGGGCAGATTCACGATGAAATTGCCGAGATCGCGCGTCCGCTCCGGGTACCGGACGTAATAGGCGCCTGCAAAGCAGAACGCGTCTTTCCGCTCGTACTTCTCGATCGGGTTGTTGACGAAAGGCTGCGCGGCGAACGGCAGCAGATAGACACGCTCGTGTCCAAGCGCGGACTTGTATCGATGAATGCAGTCGATATCCGTCGTGAAGACAAAATCGAACAGCTTCGCAGTCGAGAGGAACGTCTCGAAGTGGACGGGATCTTCCTTGTTCCAGAAGATCGTCGGGATCTTGTGATCGCGGCACCACTGGACGATACCCACGACCTCCTGGCTCATGTGGCCAACCTTGCTGCCCCACAGGTCGTCCTTGCCCCGCCATGCCGATTCGATGAACAGCATGTCCGGGTTGAACGCGCTCAGTTCGGTCTGCCAATGCGTCGGCGTCAGTTGCAGCAAATTGCATTCGGGATCGTACGAACCGAACGTAAACTCGTCCATGATCGCCGCCACCTTGAGCTGCTTCATCCGATGCGCAAGCTGCTGCCCGTTGTCGTCATGCAGCCCCTGCAATCGTGCGCGTGCAGCATCGGCAACATGCTCGACGATTTCGCTTCGCCGCGGGCCGGAAACGCCGGGCACGGCGGGCTTCGCATGCACCGTCTTTTGTCCCTTCAGGCTTTTCTCGTGGCGACGCTGCCTGGACAATTTGTGAATCGCCAACAGCTTGCCCGGCAGCGCGAAAAAGCCGCCCCATGACTTGGTGCCGAATATCAGCGCGTGTCCCAGCTGGAACGACAGCGTGTTCTTGGTGCGCAACACCTGCTGATTTGCGGCGATCACCTGCTGGCGCAGGCGCTCGACATGCGCGTTCGCTTCCGTCAACGCAACCTTGTGACGGACGGCGTCCAGCTTGATGCGCTCGAGATTGGAGACGCCGGCCTTGCTTTCCGACCGCAGGACCGAGAGCGTCGACCTGAGCTCTTGCCGCTCCGCCTCGCGGCTGCCGCGCTCTGCTTGCAGCGCGTCGATTTTTTCCTGAAGCGACGCAAGTCCGTCGGCGTGCAGTTGTTCTTGCTTCTTCGACAGCTCGCTTGCCGCGTCGATGTCTGCGGTCAACTGCCCGATCGTCTCGCTGCGCCGGACGAGTTCGCTCTCGAGCGCGTCGAGCTCGCCAGTCAGACGGCCGATCCGCTCCGTGTGCTCGCGCGCCGTCGATTCGAGCGCGTCGATCGTGATTTCGGTGTCGGCGCGATATTGCTCGAAATCCGTGATTTCGCGCTCGTGCAACGCATTCAATGCGTCGTATGTCGAAGCAAGCTCGGCAATCTTGTGGTTCTGCCGGACGTCGTCCTCCAACCGGCGCGCGAGCTGCTGTTCGAGTTCTGCAGTGTTGCGGCGTGCAGCCTCTTCGACGTCGCGCAGCCTTTGAATCTCCGCGTCCAATTGCGCGATCGTCTCGTCCTGGTTCGAGCGCTCCGCTCGCAAGGCCGCACATTGCTCCGCAAACTGGTCGCATTCCTGTCTCAATGCGGCCGACTCCCGGATTCGCCGGTCCTCGAGATCCGCCAGGGACGTTTTCAGCGCGTCGATTTCCGCGTTGAGCCGAATGATGTCGTTCGACTGATTTCCGCTCAGATTCCGCAGCGTCTCGATCTCTGCCGTCAGATGCGCGCGCTCGCGCCCGGCCTCCGCTTCGGCAGCAAGCTGCGCGACCCGCTGTTTGTTCAGATCGGCTGACAGCTTCTCGGCACGCGACACGAGATTGGCCTGCTTCGCGTTCAGTGATGTCAGTTGTTTCTGTACACGTTCCCGCTCGGCCTGGACACGCCCCAGATCCGCGTCGAGCGTCGATGCACGCAATTCGAGGAGGCGGTTGTCGCCGACCGCGCGCTGGAATTTCGCCTGCGCCTCTTCCAGTTGATGCCGAACTGACGCGGTTTCTTCATGCACTCTTGCCAGCTCCGCCGAAGTGCGCGATTCCAGTTCGGCTGCCCACCGTTGCCAGTCGTCGAGACGCTCCTTGTTGGTCGCATCGGCCTGCTCGGACAACGCTTGCCGAACCGTCAATTCATGTTCGCTCTCTGCCAGGCGCCGTCCATATTCCGACGCTGCGTCCCGCGCTTCGTTCAGCTCGTGGCGCGCGGCGTCCAGTGCGGCCAGATTCTTCTCCATCTGCGCCCTGAGCGCGGCAACGCGGTCCGCCGCACTACGGTGATCGGCGCTCGTCGCGTCGAAACGCTGCTTGATCGCCGCCAGATCCGTTTCGAGCGCGAGCTTGTCGGCGGCCAGATCGGTGACCTGCGACTTGTACAGCGCGACCAGCTCGGTCGCCGAGCGGTACTTGTGGTTGGCGTCGCCAAGCCTCTGCTGCGCCTCGTGCAATTGAAACCCCGTGTGGTAAATACCTTGCGCAACTGCATGACTCAAGCGGGAATGAAACTGCTCGGGCGTCGCATGTTCGTTCGGAACGAACAGATGCGTCGGCGTCGCGTTGAAGGTTTCCCAATACCCGTAGCCGAGCGCTGCGAGATGGTCGGAGACGGCAAAGAACTGACCTTCGTCGAGACACTCGACGTAGATCAGCGGACGGTCCTTTTCCAGGAGGTTCGACGCGCCACGCAGCACGTCCAGCTCCATTCCCTCGACGTCGATCTTGACCAGCTTGACAGGCGCATCGAACGCAAGCGAGTCGAGGGTGATGACATCGATATCACCCTCTCCTACTTTCACGGACTGCGCGCCCAGATTGTCGACGTGAATTTCGGCGAACCGGCCTTTCCCGTTCACCGCACCGACCGCACATTGCCGTACGGTCATGCGCTCGCCGGCCCCGTTCTCGTCGATGCTTCGGCGCAGCGCGTCGCAGAGCTCCGCATTCGGTTCGAATGCGATGACCTCGCTGCCGGACACCATGGCCATGTACAGCGCGTGGTTGCCGATATTCGCGCCGACATCGAGAATCAGTTGCCCGCGCTGCACTCGCGAAGCCATGTCCTCGAGCATCACGTGTTCGTAGGGTCGGCCCTCGCTGTTGATCCTGCCCTGGATATAGTCGGTCGTCGCGTGAGGAAGCAGTATTTTGTAATACGTGCTTCCGACATGCAGATCACAGTAGCTGTCGTCCGATTCGACCTTCACGCTCATACCGACTTCCTTGCCTCGTTATCGTTCGAATTCGCCCGTCCGCCGGCTCGGCCGACGGGCGCTGAAGCCCTCTCAGGCCCAAATACCCTTTGCATCGACGAGCCGCTGGTCCGCACGCAGCTCGGGCTTGATTTCCTTGAAGTGCGCATGGTCCACGAGCATGACGAGCACGTCCGCCTGCTTCACTGCGTCATCCCGCTCCGTCAACTGCGCGCCGAACGCGCCCAGCTCGTTCGGAATCGCTTCGATGTGGGGTTCGACGGCCATGACCTGCCCCGGATAGGCCGCGGCGAGCTTGTGTGCAATGTCGAGCGACGGGCTTTCGCGCAGATCGTCGATATTGGGCTTGAATGCGAGCCCGAGGCACGCGATGCGGATGTCCGACGGCGTCTTGCCGGCCTCGCAGAGCGACTCGATCTGCGCGCGAACCTTGTTGATCACCCAATGCGGTTTCGAATCGTTCACTTCACGCGCTTGTCGGATCAGCCGCGCCTGCTCCGGCGTCTTGTTGACGATGAACCACGGATCGACCGCGATGCAGTGTCCGCCGACGCCCGGGCCGGGTTGCAGGATGTTGACCCGCGGATGGTGATTCGCGATGCCGATCAGTTCCCAGACATTGATGCCGAGCTTGTCGCAGATCAGCGAGAGCTCATTCGCAAACGCAATGTTGACGTCTCGGAACGCATTTTCCGTGAGCTTCGACATCTCGGCGGTACGAGCATCGGTGACCAGCAGTTGCCCCTCGACGAACGTACGGTAGACCTCTTGTGCACGCAGGGCTGACGCATGGTTGACGCCGCCGATCACTCGATCGTTCTCGATCAGCTCCCGGATGACCTGGCCAGGCAGTACCCGCTCCGGGCAGTAGGCAACCCACACGTCGCATTCGTCCCGGTCCTTGCTCGGGAACGTGAGGTCCGGACGCGCGTTCGCCAGCCATTCGACCATTTGTTCGGTCGTGCCGACCGGCGACGTCGATTCGAGAATCACGACGTCGCCTTTCTTCAGAACCGGCGCGATCGATTCGCTCGCGGCCTTCACGTACGACAGATCGGGTTCGTAATTGCCGTGGAAAGGGGTCGGCACGGCGATCATGAAAGCATCGGCGGCTTCCGGACGCGTCGTTGCGCGCAGCCACCCTTCCTTGACGGCGGCATGGACGACGATATCGAGTTCCGGCTCGACGATGTGAATGTCGCCGCGGTTGATCGTGTCGACCGCATGCTGGTCGATATCGACACCGATCACCTTGATCTTGCGCGACGCGAGAACGGCTGCCGTCGGCAAGCCGATGTAACCCAGCCCGATGACGGAGATAGACTGAATGGAATGTTTCACGGGACGTCCTTGATGATGTGATGGCTCGCGGCAAGTCGTCGACTTGCCGCCTGTGTCGGGTCTGCGGACAAGCGGTACGCTTGTTCCGAACGCGGAATTACTCGGCGAACGCCTGCGTGGTATCGGAGGCGACGGCCGTAAGCTGCACGTCGCTGCGGTCACCACCGCCTGCGAGCTGATCGACGATGCGCTTGCACGCGAGCCCATCCCCATACGGGTTGTGCGCGCGCGCCATTTCCTCGTAGCGCACCGGATCGTCGAGCAATTCGCGACAGGCCGTGACAATTCGACTGCTGTCGGAGCCGACCAGACGAACCGTGCCGGCGGCGACTGCTTCGGGCCGTTCCGTCGTGTCACGCATCACAAGCACGGGCTTGCCGAGCGACGGCGCTTCCTCCTGGATCCCGCCCGAATCGGTAAGAATCAGCGTGGAGCGCGACATCAGATAGACGAACGGCAAATAGTCCTGGGGATCCAGCAGGTGAACGTTCGAAATGCCGGAGAGAATCTCTTCGGCCGGCAGCTTGACCTGCGGATTCAGGTGAACCGGATAGACGAAATCGACGTCCGGATAATGTGCCGCGAGCTCGCGGATCGCCTGGCAGATGTTCCGGATGCCGTCGCCGAAGTTCTCGCGCCGGTGAGCCGTAACGAGCACCATGCGACGCCCGTCGCGCAGTGCCGGAAACGCGCTGCGCATCTGGCTCTGCAACGCGTCGTCGCGCTCGAGGCGCCGGGTCACCCTCAGTAGCGCGTCGATGACAGTATTGCCCGTCACGATGATGTCTTCGTCGCGCACGCGCTCCGCGAGGAGGTTTTCCCGCGACGCCACGGTCGGCGCGAAATGGATGTCGGCGAGTTGCCCCGTCAGCTTGCGATTGCCCTCTTCCGGCCACGGCGAATACATGTCGCCGCTACGCAGCCCCGCTTCGACGTGTCCGACCTTGATCTTCAGGTAGAACGCGGCGAGCGCGCTGGCAAACGTCGTGGTCGTATCGCCATGCACGAGCATGTAGTCCGGTCGAAACGATTCGAGAACGGGTGTGATCTCGTTCACGATATCGCACGTGATCGACTGCAGCGTCTGCCCCGCCTTCATCAGATTCAGGTCGTAGTCCGGCCTTATCTCAAAAAGTTCAAGGACTTGGTCCAGCATTTGCCGGTGTTGAGCGGTCACGCATACGCGACAGTCCACACCCGGCTTCCCCCTCAGCGCATGCACCAGTGGCGCCATCTTGATCGCCTCTGGCCGCGTGCCAAACACGGTCAGAATTTTCATGAGTATTTATTGCTTTTGTGTTCGCCCCGGTCGGGGCAATTCGCCGGGATGCGCTCGTGCCAAGACGCGCCGCGGCCCTCTTTTTGTTACGTTACGCCGTCAGGATTGCGTAACGTAACGTCCTGCCAAATCACCAGAAGATCACCTTCGCGGCCACCGCCATCTGATACAGGATCTGCGAGATCCCGCGCACGATTTCGATGCTCTTCGATTTCACCTTAGGCAACACCATCAGCTCGTCACCTGCAGCAATCTTCGTACCACCTTCGACAAGCTCAGCCTTGCCGTTCTGGTGAATCACGACGATCTTGCTGTTGTCGGCCTTCTGCGTGTAGCCGCCAACATGCGAGATGTAGTCGTTCGTCGTCATGCCCGACTGCCATTCGACGGCATTCGGGAAAAGCACCTCTCCATGCACCATGACAACGCTGGTTCGTTCGGGGATATTGACGACGTCACCGTCCTCGAGAATCACGCTCCCCATCGTCTGCTCGTTAAGAACGACTTGCCCCTTGAACTCGGTCTTGCTGGCAAGCGCGGCAAACTTCGTGATGTTCTCCGCTTCCTTCGAACGCAGGTTCGCTTCCTCGCTCGTTGCGGATGGCGCCGACAGCGCCGCTTCCTGGAGCTTCTGCAGTTCGACGGCGAGCATTTCCTTCTGCCGATCCGCCACCGACTTGCGGAACAGCTGGGCTTCGTCGACGCGCGACAACGGATTCGTCCTGACCTGCGCCAGCACCTGGGCCATCGTCGAGCCGTACGGCAGCACGAGTGCGTGCTCGCCGGAATGCGCGCCTTCGACACGGACCTGAATCGTGCCGGCGTAGCGGTCCGACGTGACGAACAACTGGTCGCCGTCGTTGAGCTTGATATTCGCCGCTTGGGAAATCGGGTAGTACTCGCTCGTCCGCTCCGTGCCCTGACGGCGCACGATGCTGACGTGCGTTGCACCCGGCTTCGGGCGCGCCACGGCCAATGCCTGCTGCATCGAGATCACGGGCGCCGCGAATTCGAAGTCGTACGCGTTGTACACCTCGCCGCGAACCGTGAAGATGTGCTCACGCGGCCCCACGACGATCACGTCGCCGTCGGCCAGCTGCAGCTGGTCGATCGTGCCGTTCAGCAGGAAGTCATAGAGGTTGAAGTGCTTGCGCACAACGCCGCCACGCTTGACCGTCACATCGACGTAGCTGCCCCGGTCGACGTCGACGCCGCCGGCCTTGTCGATATAGGACAGAATGCTTTCCGACGCGATGCCGCCATACATGCCCGGCTGCTTCACGTACCCCGTGACGTACACCTTCACCGGCTGCGCAACGTCGAGGCTCGCATAGACATTCACGTTCGCCTTGTAGACCTTGCGCACTTCAGCAAGCACGCGGCCGTTCAGGTCGGCGTTGCGGACACCTGAAACCGTGACCGGCCCGACGTTCGGCACGAAGATATTGCCTTGCGGATCGACGACCAGTTGCCCGTCGAATGCGAATGCGCCCCACATGCGCAGCGTCACGGTGTCGCCGATGCTGACCTGGTAACCCGGATTGAAGCCGGTGCCGCGGCTGTTGTGAAAGGTTCCGCCGAACAGCTGCGAGCCGAACATGTTGTTCGGCGCCTGCGGCGCGACGGTGACGTCGACAGGGCTCGGGGCTGCTCCGCCCGGGCCGCCCTGCTGACGAGAAAGCTTGCCGCCTTGAAGCGCGAGCGATGCCCCCGCCACGGCGTCGGGGTTATAGCTGAAGCCAGTCGAGGTCGCGCCGCGCTGGCTGCCATCGGACGCGCCTTTCGCCGAAGTCGAGCCACTGTCGCTCTCGGTCGTCGACAGTCCGAACAGCGCGTCGCTGATTCCCGCGAAAGCACTCGTGCTTGCGGCAGTCAGGACGAGCACCGCCAATGCCTTCCGGCTTCTTGATAAATTGGTCATCTCAAATTTTGCGTCCCCATCGACGCCGCACGATTTCAATCAACCAGTCCGCGGCAACGACGGTTACAGCACCCGGTTTTCTTATTTAGCGGAACGTGGCGCCACCTGATATTGGCAACACCCGATCCTCATACGGACGTGTATCAGGTCCGGTGATCCTCGATGATCGCCTGCGTCAGCCTGATAACACCGAACAACAGCAACAGACCCACTGCGAGCGACATCAGAATGTGAAGCTTGCGCGGATACTCGGCCTCTTCCGGTAGGTTCGGCGTCACGATCACCGAAAGACTCTTGGCCTTGTGAGCTGACTCGATACGCGCCTTTTCGAACGTCGACAGCGACACCTTGTAGATATCCGTTGCAAACTGCAGGCGAGCCTTGAGTTCCGCATACTGCGCGGCCGTGCGGTTCATCTTGCCGTCGCCGGGCGCACTAAGCTTGGCCTTCTCGACCGCAATCTGCGCGGTCAGCGCCGACAGCGCATTGCGTTTGGCAACGACGGGCGGCGCATCGTCATTCATGTAAGTCAGCAGATTGCGCAGTTCCGCCTCGAGCTCAGCCTGCTTCGACTGCATCTCCACCACCATCCGGCCGCCCGCCTCGGCGCTTGCGGTCGGATCCAGCATTCCGGTCTTGTTCTCGAACGCGATCACCGCATCGCGCGCAACCTTCACTTCGTCGTACGAGCGGTCGATTTCCTCTCGCGCGAACTGCATGTCGTTTCGGGAAATGCGATGCGACAGTTCATTCAGGAACGTCTCGCTCTCGCTGACGAGCGCCCGATTGAACGTCCGGGCAAACTCCGGCGTCAGCCCCTGCGTGCGGATCGTCATCATCCCGGTCTTGTCATCGACGTCCACGCTGACGCGGCGCAGGTAGTACTTCAACATTTCTTCGCGCGTCGCACTCGGCGAAAGCCGGTTGGGCAAGTCGAGGCCGACATGGCCGAACACCTGCTTCAGCTTCAGCCGCGCATCGATCTTCGCAAGCATGTCCGGCGACTCGATGTACTCCTTGAGCACGATCGCATCGTCGCGCGCCGAAGCATCGCCGCCACCGCCCAGCAAGGCCTGGATGTTCAGCCCCGAGCCAACGGATCGCCCCGAATCCTTCACCTGCACCATCGATTCGCTGACGTAGCGGTCCCGGGAAATCAGCCCGAGATACAGACCGCATGCGACGAGCGGTACCGCAATAAGCGAAACCTGCAGCGGATGCTTGCGCAGCTTAACCAACCAATCAGACATTGTTCTCTTGTTTGTAGACTTCGATCGCTTCGTTCACGTCCGGGTAGTACGTAACTTTCCCGTTGCCGATCAGCAACCCGACATCGCAGATACGGCGCACTTCTTCGAGACCGTGCGAAACGAAAATAAACTGGCTGACGGCCCGCCTTGCCTCCATCAGCGCTTCACTCTTCTTTCTGAAAACGGCATCCCCGACCGCGGTCACCTCGTCGATCACGTAATAGTCGAAATCAAAGGCCATCGACAGCCCGAAGCCCAGCCGCGCCCGCATACCGGTCGAATAGCTGCGAATCGGCATGTCGAAGAACTTGCCGAGATCGCAGAAATCGGCGACGAAGCGCACCTTATCCGCCAACTCATGCTTGCCCGCGTACAGGCGCGCGACAAACTTGACGTTCTCGCGCCCTGTCATGCTGCTCTGAAACCCGTTCGCGAGACCGACCGGCCACGATATGCGCTTGTTCGTCACCACCCGGCCGCGATCAGGCCTGTCGATGCCTCCGATGATGCTGAGCAACGTACTCTTGCCCGCACCATTGCGCCCAATCAAGCCAATACTCTTGCCCGACGGCACTTCAACATTGACATCCTTGAAGACGTAATGCCGGCCGGATGGGGTTTTATACGACTTCGTGAGATTCTCGAGACGGATCATGATCGCAGCAGGGACGGTTCGCGCGCCTTATACAATGCAAGGCCGACGAACAGGACAACGAGCGCGCTGAACGTCATATATACAAGACTGACGTTTTCGACCGCATACGCCGGCACAACCGTATGCCGCAATAGTTCGAGCGCGTGAACGAGCGGATTCCACAATACCCATCCCCGGTACTCGGCTGGAATGGTCGTCAGCGGATACATCACCGCACTCATGAAGTACAGCGGCCGCATGAACAACGGAATAATTTTCTCGCTGACCGGAAATTCATGACCGATCACCATGAAAATAATTCCGAGCCCCAATCCAAAAAGCACCAACACACCCCAGATCGCCGCCAACTCCGGAATATCGCTCAACTGAACTGACTGCCCGCTCAGATCGAGAATCACCAGCAATACGACCAATACGACGGCACTGATAATGCATTCGAGGCCCGCGCGCGCAATCAGCGTATCCAGCGGATGCACCGGGCGATAGCTGAGCAGGCCGAGATTCGCCTCGAGCGCATTCAGCGATCGCAAGGCAATATTGACAAACATGAAATACGGCACGAGGCCGCAGATCAGAAATACCGGAAAGGGAATACCGGGCATCGTGTGCTTCGCAATCAACCCCAGAATCGCGAACAACACGAGCATATGAACAACCGGCTCCAAAAATACCCACAGATACCCGAGCCGATGCTTGCCGAACCGGGTCTTCAGTTCGCGCAAGAACAATGCGTATATGACTCTCCGCTGAATGGAGAACGCCTCGCCCAGCCTGGAACCCCCGTTTGGCGGTTCTCCCATATGCAACCCCGGTTCCTTTTATCACTTATGCCTTACGCGCTATGGACATGCGTCAATGCCCGGCGCAACCCGAAAAATTAATTTCGCTTGCCTCTTCCAAACTACCGAGGCGCCGCATTGTACCAGTTTACAGGTGCGAAAACTTGCTTACTTTTAAAACTTTAACGGTTTTATACATGCTTGCGACATGCCGACTGTCAAGACTGTCAATCATGACAGGAAGCAAAACCACCACTCGCTCCAGCCCCTTCCGCCGGGGCTCCGCCGCCCCTACGCTCAATTCTCGAAACCATGTTTCGTAAAATTACGTAATAAAATGGGAGCGCTTCCCACCGAAACTCTTTCCTTACAGTCACCACGGAGCCCCCATGCTGAACCTCGACACTGCCCAGCAATTCCTGATGACCCGCGGCCTGGATTTCGGCCTCAACCTCCTCGCAGCCATCGTCCTGTGGTTCGTCGGCCGCTGGGCGATCCGCATCGCCACGCGGCTGCTCGGCAAGATCGTGCAGCGCAGCGGCAAGGTCGACTCGACCCTCGCCGACTACCTGACTTCCGTCGTCGGCGTGCTGCTGACGATCCTGCTGATCCTCGCGATCCTGCAGATTTTCGGCGTGCAGACCACGTCGTTCGCCGCGCTGCTCGCCGGCCTCGGCCTCGCGATCGGCACGGCCTGGGGCGGCCTGCTCGCGCACTTCGCAGCCGGCGTGTTCATGCAGGTGCTGCGGCCGTTCAAGATCGGCGACGTGATCAACGCGGGCGGTGTCACCGGCACGGTGAAGGAGCTCGGCCTGTTCGGCACGACGATCATCACTGCGGACAACATCGTGACCATCGTCGGCAACAACAAGATCTTCTCGGACAACATCGCGAACTACAGCGCGACGCCATACCGCCGAGTCGACCTCACCGCGAAGATCGCGAACGGCGTCGACGCGGTCGACGCGATCAACCGCCTGAAGGAAGCGGTCCAGAAGGTCCCGAACGTGCTGACCAGCCCGGCGCCGGACGTCGGCGTGCTGCAGTTCACGCCAGAAGGCCCGCTGCTGTTCGTGCGCCCGTCCACGCAGCCGGCGAACTACTGGCAGGTGTACTGCGACACCAACCGCGCGATCCTCGACACGTTCCGCGACGCGCAATACCCGACGCCGGTAACGCCGATCTCGAACCGTACGACCTGACGCCGCCGCACGTCGGTCACAGACGAAAAAAAAGCGTGGCCCGCTGCCACGCTTTTCCCTTGCCTCGACAACCAACGGGCATCAACGCCCGCCCGTCTTCTGCGCATCGCTCGACTGACGCCCGCGCACGATCTTCCACAGCGCACCGAGCGCAACCGGCACGACCGCCGCGCCGATCCCGGCCAGCACGATCACGTTCAGGTACTGGCGGATGAACGGGATGTTGCCGAAGAAGTAACCGAGCAGCACGAGCAGCAGCACCCACAGCAGCGCGCCGAGCACGTTGAACAGCTGAAAGCGCGCAGCACTCATCGCCGACGCGCCCGCGACGAACGGCGCGAACGTCCGCACGACGGGAATGAAGCGCGCAAGCACGATAGTCTTGCCGCCGTGCTTGTCGTAGAACGTGTGGGTCTTCTGCAGCGCCGCGCGGTCGAGGAAGCGCTCGAGCACCGGAATATGCGTGTTGAACACCTTCGGGCCGATCCAGCGGCCGATCAGATAGTTGACGGTATTGCCGCTAATCGCCGCGACGAGCAGCAGCACGATCAGCGCACCGACGCTCATTTCGCCGGTCGCCGCGAATGCGCCGCCGATGAACAGCAGCGAATCGCCCGGCAGGAACGGAAACACGACGAGCCCCGTCTCGCAGAACACGATCAGGAACAGCACCAGATACACCCAGGCGCCGTACTGCCGAATGAAATCGCCGAGGAATGCGTCGATGTGCAGGACGAGATTGACGAAATGAAGCAGCGTATCCAAGTGCGGTTCCTTCAGGGCAAGCAGGCTGGGAGGCCAAAAGGGCGGAATCGCCCGCCCGGCAAGGGCGGCGCGTGAAACGCAGTCATCATACCCAATCTACCTTAAGGCTCCGTGAAAAAACGTAACGGATCGCCGGCCCGGCGCGCGCCGGCCGCCTCGCTATAATTCGGCCATGTCCGAATTCACCGAAACGGCCGCGGGCGCCGTGCCCGCCCCCGATCCGCACTCGCCGCGCCCGCTGCGTGCGATCCAGCCCCTGCCCGACCAGCTGATCAGCCAGATCGCCGCGGGCGAGGTTGTCGAGCGCCCGGCGTCGGTCGTCAAGGAGCTGCTCGAAAACGCCCTCGACGCCGGCGCGAGCACGTTGCGCATCGTGCTCGACGAAGGCGGCGTCAAGCGCATCTCGATCACCGACGACGGCTGCGGGATCCCGCCCGGCGAGCTGCCGCTCGCACTGATGCGCCACGCGACGAGCAAGATCCGCTCGCTCGAGGAGCTCGAAGCGGTCGCAACGCTCGGGTTTCGCGGGGAAGCGCTCGCGTCGATCGCGTCGGTCGCCGAGATGGCCATCACGAGCCGCACCGCCGACGCGGCACACGCGACGCGCATCGACGCGCAGACGGGCGTGCTCGCGCCCGCCGCCGGCGCCGTCGGCACGACGATCGAGGTGCGCGAGCTGTACTTCAACACGCCCGCGCGCCGCAAGTTCCTGAAGAGCGAGCAGACGGAGTTCGGCCATTGCATCGAAATGATCCGCCGCGCAGCGCTCGCGCGGCCTGACGTCGCGATCTCGGTGCTGCACAACGGCAAGGCGGTCGAACACTGGAACGCGACCGAGCCCGCGCAGCGCGTCGCAAAGATTCTCGGCGACAGCTTCGCGACCGCGCACCTGCCGCTCGACGAACGCGCGGGGCCGCTTGCCGTCTACGGCTGCGCGGGCCTGCCGACCGCGAGCCGCGGCCGCGCCGACCAGCAGTACTTCTTCGTGAACGGCCGTTTCGTGCGCGACAAGCTGCTGACGCACGCGGTGCGCGCAGCCTACGAAGACGTGCTGCACGGCGACCGCTACCCGTCGTACGTGCTGTTCCTCGACCTGCCGCCAGAAGGGGTCGACGTGAACGTGCACCCGTCGAAGATCGAGGTGCGGTTCCGCGATTCGCGTTCGATCCACCAGTACGTGTTCCACGCGGTGCAGCGCGCGCTGGCACGCCATGCGGGTGCATCGCCGGAAACCACCGCGGGCGGCCATGCCGCGCAGATCGGCCCCGTGCCGGGCCCGGCGTCGTTCCAGAGCACGCCGCTCGGTCAGGCCGGTAGCGGTGGCATCAGCGGCAGCGGTTTCTCGCCGTTGCAGTCGCCCTCGCCGTCCTCGCCCCCGTCGCAAGGCAGCACGTGGCTGCGCCAGTCGCGCATGACGCAGGGCACGCTGCCCGTCGCGCAGCCGCTTGCGCTCTACGATGCGCTGTTCGGCCGCAAGGACAGCGGAGCGGGCACGCCGGCCGGCGCAACGACGGTCGCGCACGATGCAGCCGACGCGCCAGTCGCGCCACCGTCGGGCTTCGCGGCGCCATCGCTCGCAGGCACCACGCACGACGACCAGCCGCTCGGCTTCGCGCTCGGCCAGATCCACGGCATCTACGTGCTTGCGCAGAATGCGCACGGGCTCGTGATCGTCGACATGCATGCCGCGCACGAGCGGATCCTGTACGAACAGTTCAAGAACGCGCTCGCCGATCGCTCGGTCGCGGTGCAGGCGCTGCTGCTGCCGGTATCGATGACCGCGACGCCGGTCGAGATCGGCACCGTCGAAGAGGAACGCGACACGCTCGAGTCGCTCGGCTTCGACCTCGCGGTGCTGTCGCCGACGTCGCTCGCAATCCGCGCGGTGCCGGCGCTGCTGAAGGATGCGGACCTTCAGGCACTCGCACGCGCCGTGCTCGCCGACCTGCATGCATTCGGCGGCTCGCGCGTGCTCACCGAGCGCCAGCACGAACTGCTCGGCACGCTCGCATGCCATCACGCCGTGCGCGCGAACCGGCGCCTCACGCTCGACGAGATGAACGCGCTACTGCGCCAGATGGAAGCGACCGAACGCGCGGACCAGTGCAATCACGGCCGGCCGACGTGGTATCAGCTCACGCTCGCCGATCTCGACCGTCTGTTCATGCGCGGCCAATGAGCGTGTCCCAGCCTTCCCGCCCGACGACGATCGCGTGCCTGCTCGGCCCCACCGCTTCCGGCAAGACGGCCGCGGCGCTGGCGCTCGCAGAGCGCCGGCCGATCGAGATCGTCAGCGTCGATTCGGCGCTCGTCTATCGCGACATGGATATCGGTACCGCGAAGCCGACCCGCGACGAGCGCGCGCGCGTGCCGCATCACCTGATCGACCTGATCGACCCGGCCGATGCGTACTCGGCCGCCGAATTCCGCGCGGACGCGCTGCGCCTGATCGGTGAGATCGCCGCGCGCGGACGCACGCCGCTGCTCGCCGGCGGCACGATGCTGTACTACAAGGCGTTGACGCAGGGGCTGAACGACCTGCCGTCGGCGGATCCGGCCGTGCGCGCGGAACTCGACGCACAAGCCGCGCGCGACGGCTGGCCGGCGCTCCACGCGCGGCTCGCGCAGGTCGACCAGGAGACGGCCGCGCGCCTCGCGCCGAACGATTCGCAGCGCATCCAGCGCGCGCTCGAGGTGTTCCTGCTGAGCGGCCGGCCAATGTCGGCGCTGCTCGCCGCGCCACGGCGCGCGGACGACGAAGCGGCCCGCTACCGCTTCGTGCCGGTCGCGCTCGAGCCGTCCGACCGCGCGGTACTGCACGCGCGCATTGCGCAGCGCTTCGACGCGATGCTCGATGCGGGCTTCATCGACGAGGTCGAACGGCTGCGCCGCCGCGACGATCTCCATCTCGGCCTGCCGTCGATGCGCTGTGTCGGCTACCGGCAGGCATGGGAATTCCTCGACGGCGTCACCGACTATCCGACGATGCGCGACAAGGGTATCTTCGCGACGCGCCAGCTGTGCAAGCGCCAGATCACGTGGCTGCGCGCGATGCCGGAGCGGATCGTCGTCGATTGTGTCGCGGCCGACGCGACCGCGCAGGCGGTCGACGCGCTGGAGCGCGTGCTCGACGGCCGCCCGCCGGCCTGACGCGCGAACCGCGTCGCCGCGCGCGGCACGTACAGCCGAAAAAAAACCGCCCGGATCATCTCCGGGCGGCTTCCTGTGACATCGTCCTGCGGACAGCGCGTCAGACCACGACCGTCTGCGCCTCACCTTCGCGGCTCGCGCGCACGGTGCCGATCTTCCACACCTGCTCGCCGGCTGCCGTCAGCTGACGCAGCGCCTCATCGGCATCCGCCGCCGACACGATCACGGCCATGCCGATCCCGCAGTTGAACACGCGGTGCATTTCCGCATCGGCGACACCGCCGTGCTCCTGCAGCCACTGGAACAGCGGCGGCAGCGGCCATGCGCTCTGGTCGAGTTCAGCGGTCAGGCCTTCGCGCAGCACGCGCGGAATGTTCTCGACGAGGCCGCCGCCCGTGATGTGCGCCATGCCCTTCACGGCGATCGTTTCCATCAGCGCGAGGAGCGGCTTCACGTAGATGCGGGTCGGCGCCATCAGCGCGTCGGCGAGCGAGCGGCCGTGGAAATCGGCCGACAGGTCCGGGTTCGCGCGCTCGATGATCTTGCGCACGAGCGAGAAGCCGTTCGAGTGGATGCCGCTCGACGCAAGGCCCAGCACCACGTCGCCCTCGGCGATCGTGCTGCCGTCGATGATCTTGCTCTTCTCGACCGCGCCGACCGCGAAGCCGGCCAGGTCGTATTCGCCGTCCGGGTACATGCCCGGCATCTCGGCGGTCTCGCCGCCGATCAGCGCGCAGCCCGACAGCTCGCAGCCCGTCGCGATGCCCTTGACGACGGTTGCGGCCGTGTCGACGTCGAGCTTGCCGCACGCGAAGTAATCGAGGAAGAACAGCGGCTCTGCGCCCTGCACGAGGATGTCGTTCACGCTCATCGCGACGAGATCCTGGCCGACCGTATCGTGTTTGTTCAGATGAAAGGCAAGCTTGAGCTTGGTGCCGACGCCGTCGGTGCCCGACACGAGCACCGGCTCGCGGTACTTCTTCGGCACTTCGAACAGCGCGCCGAACCCGCCGATGCCGCCGAGCACGCCGTCGCGCAGGGTTTTCTTCGCAAAGGGCTTGATCTTGTCGATGAGCGCGTCGCCCGCGTCGATGTCGACGCCCGCGTCACGATAGGACAGACCTTGAGCTTCAGGAGCGGATTTCGGAGGATTCATGGGGGAATGCGAGAAGGTCGGTAAAATGCGATTTTACCCGAAGCCGGCCGCGCAGCCGGAATTCCCCGCATCGAATCGTCAGGGATTGCATCTTGGCCAACACGTCCCCGTTTTCATCGCCACGCGAGCCGCGCCGGAGCCGGCGCGCGGCCGTGCGCGCGGACGGCGTGGCAGCCCTCCCCGGCACGGGCCCGGCCTTCGGTACGCTCGACTCCAACCGATCCGCATTGTGACTGCTTCCCGTCAACTGACGCTCGATCTCGGTACGCCGCCACCCGCCACGTTCGACAATTTCATCACGGGCGAGAACGGCGAGCTCGTCACGCGGCTGCAGAAGCTCGACCTCGCGCTGGCCGCGGGTCCGCTGGCGGACCGGTCGTTCTACATCTGGGGCGAGCCCGGCAGCGGGCGCAGTCACCTGCTGCAGGCGCTCGTCTGCGACGCGTCGTACGGCTATGCGCGCTACCTGACGCCGCAAAGCCCGCTCGGCGCGTTCACGTTCGACCCGCGCGTCGCGATCTACGCGATCGACGACTGCGACGCGATGAACGATACGCAGCAGGTCGCGCTGTTCAACCTGTTCAACGAGGTGCGCGCGCACCCGTCGAGCGCGTTCGTCGCGGCCGGCCCCGCGGCGCCGCTCGCGCTCGACGTCCGCGAAGATCTGCGCACACGCCTCGGCTGGGGCCTCGTGTTCCACCTGACGCCGCTGTCCGACGCCGGCAAGATCGCCGTGCTGAAGCTCGCGGCGAAGGAGCGCGGCATCGCGCTCACCGACGACATCGCGGCTTACCTGCTCACCCATTTCCGCCGCGACATGCCCAGCCTGATGGCGCTGCTCGATGCGCTCGACCGCTTCTCGCTCGAGCAGAAGCGCGCCGTCACGCTGCCGCTGCTGCGCCGGATGCTGGCCCGCCCCGGCGACGACATCGTGCCGCCGGGCACGGGCTCAAACCGCTTCGAGTAAAATGCGCACCCATGACTAATCTGGCACTCTTTGACCTCGATCACACGCTGATCCCGACCGATAGCGACCACGAATGGGGTCGCTTCATGGTGAAGCTCGGCATCGTCGACGCGGAAAGCTTCTCGCGTCAGAACGACCAGTTCTTCGCCGACTACAAGGCCGGCCAGCTCGACATTCACGCGTACCTGACCGCGATGCTCACGCCGATCGCGAAGTATTCGCGCGCGCAGCTCGCGCAATGGCACGAGCAGTTCATGCACGAGGTGATCCGGCCCGCGATGCTGCCCGCCGCGCTCGAACTCGTGCGCGAGCACGTCGATGCGGGCGACCTGTGCTGCATCGTCACCGCGACCAACGAGTTCATCACCCGGCCGATCGCGAGCGCGTTCGGCGTCGACACGCTGATCGCCTGCGAGGTCGAGACGACCGACGGCCACCCCGATTCGCCTTACACGGGCCGGCCGACCGGCACGCCGAGCTATCGCGAAGGCAAGATCGTCCGCACCGAAACGTGGCTCGCATCGCTCGGCAAGCACTGGGACGACTTCGAGCACAGCTACTTCTACAGCGATTCGCACAACGACATCCCGCTGCTCGAGAAGGTCACCGACCCGATCGCGACCAACCCTGACGACACGCTGCGCGCGCATGCACGCAACCGCGGCTGGCGCATCCTCGATCTCTTCTGAACGTCGTGATCAAAAAATTCATCCGCAAGCTGCTCGGCCAGGACGACGCCGTGCAACCCCAGGCCGAAGCAACGGCCGTTCCGCACACCCCGGCCACCCCGCGCGGCAAGAAAGGCGCACGCGCCGCCGCCAAAAAGACGCACAACCACGAGCCGACCGTCGTGCCCGTGAGCGTGCACGGCATCGATCCCGCGCTGATCTCGAAGAACGCCGTGCGCGTGACCGACACGCTGCAGCAGGCGGGCTTCCGCGCATTCATCGTCGGCGGCGCGGTCCGCGACCTGCTGCTCGGCATCGCGCCGAAGGACTTCGACGTCGCGACCGACGCGACGCCGACCGAGGTGCAGCGCCTGTTCCGCCGCGCGCGCGTGATCGGCCGCCGCTTCCAGATCGTCCACGTGCAGTTCGGCCAGGAGCTGATCGAGGTGTCGACGTTCCGCGCGCTCGTCGACGCGCCGCCCGCCGAGGACGAACCGCCGAAGCGCCTGAAGCGCGACGAGCTCGACCGGCGCACGCACGCAGTCGACGCGAGCGGCCGCGTGCTGCGCGACAACGTGTGGGGCGATCAGCATGAAGACGCCGCGCGCCGCGACTTCACGATCAACGCGATGTACTACGACCCGTCGACGCAGACGGTGCTCGACTACCACGACGGGATGGCCGACGTGCGCGCCCGCCTGCTGCGGATGATCGGCGATCCGGCCACCCGCTATCGCGAAGACCCGGTGCGGATGCTGCGCGTCGTGCGCTTCGCGGCGAAGCTCGGCTTCGACATCGAGCCGCATACGCGCGAGCCGATCAACGCGCTCGCCGACCTGATCAACAACGTGCCGGCCGCGCGCCTGTTCGACGAGATGCTGAAGCTGCTGCTGTCGGGCCATGCGCTCGCGTGCCTGAAGCAGCTGCGCAAGGAAGGCCTGCATCACGGCCTGCTGCCGCTCCTCGACGTCGTGCTCGAGCAGCCGCAGGGCGAGAAATTCATCACGCTCGCGCTGAACAACACCGACGCGCGCGTGCGCGCCGGCAAGCCGGTGTCGCCGGGCTTCCTGTTCGCGACGCTGCTGTGGCACGACATGCGCCAGCGCTTCGAGCAGTACACGGCCGACGGCGAATTCCCGGTGCCCGCGCTGCATCGCGCGATGGACGACGTGCTCGACATGCAGACCGAGAAGCTCGCGATCCACAAGCGCTACTCGGCCGACATGCGCGAGATCTGGGGGCTGCAGCTGCGCCTCGAGAAGCGCTCCGGCCGCAGCGCGATGCGCCTGCTGGAACACCAAAGATTTAGAGCGGGGTATGATTTCCTCCTGTTACGCTGCGAATCCGGCGAGCTGGACCCGGTCGTCGGGCAGTGGTGGACGGATTTCATCGAAGGCGACGCGGCCGCCCGCGAGGCATTGCTCACGCAGGGCGCGGCCAAGGAAAAATCGCCCCGCAAGCGGCGCCGCCGCGGCGGTGCGAGGAATCGCAAGCCGGGCGAAGGCGTCGAGCAGGCGCCGGGCGGCCCGGACGATTCGGGCGATTCGGAAGACTGACGCGCTCGCCGGCGAACGACGTAGGAAGTGATGCCATGACGGTTGCATATCTCGGCCTGGGGGCGAATCTCGGCGATGCACGCCAGACCCTGAAGGACGCGGTGGTGTGTCTCGCCCAGCAGCGCACGATCGCCGTGCTCGACAAGTCGAGCCTGTATCGCACGGCCCCGGTCGACGCCGGGGGCGACGACTACTACAACTGCGCGGTGAAGATCGACACGACGCTCGTCGCGCGCGAGCTGCTCGCCCTCTGCCAGAAGATCGAGCATCACTTCGGGCGCGAGCGCCCGTACCGCAACGCGCCGCGCACGCTCGACATCGACATCCTGCTGTTCGGCACCGACTCGATCGACGAACCCGACCTGATCGTGCCGCACCCGCGCCTGACCGATCGCGCGTTCGCGCTCGTGCCGCTCGTCGAGATCGAGCCGGCGCTCGACATCCCGGCACGCGGCCGCGCCGACGCGTTCCTCGCGGCGGTCGCGAGCCAGCGCATCGAGAAGGTCCAGACCTGTCAGTGCCTGCTGCAGAAGGTGCTGGCCGACAGCGCGGACAAGGACCGCTGCCAATGAACCCGACACCGCTGACCGTCACCGCGCCCGATCTGCGCGCGCCGCACCGCTATCTCGTGATCGAAGGCCCGATCGGGGTCGGCAAGACGACGCTCGCGAGCCTGCTCGCGGAACGCTGGTCGATGCAGACGCTGCTCGAACGCCCGCAGGACAACCCGTTTCTCGAACGCTTCTATCGCGATACCGCGCGCTATGCGCTGCCGACGCAGCTGTCGTTCGCGCTGCAACGCGCGCAGCAGGCGCGCGAACTGATCGGCGCACTGGAAACGGGCCGGCCGGTCGTCGCCGATTTCATGCCGCAGAAGAACGAGATCTTCGCGCGGCTAAACCTGCCCGACGATGAATGGCAGCTGTATCGTGCGCTGTCGGCGCACCTGGACGTGCGCGAGGCGCCCACGCCCGATCTCGTCGTGTACCTGCAGGCGAGCCCCGAGGTGCTGTTCGCGCGGATCCAGAAGCGCGGCCTGCCAATGGAATTGCAGATCGGCGACACCTATCTGCGCGCGCTCGTCGACGCGTACAACGAATTCTTCTATCACTACGACCGCACACCGGTGCTGACGGTCGCCGCGGAACATCTGAACCCGCTGGAATCCCCGGAAGACCTCGCATTGCTGGTCGAGCGCATCGAAACGATGCGTGGCCGCAAGGAGTTCTTCGTCAAGGGCGAGACGACGCGCTGACGCGTCTCGCCGCTTTTTCACCCATCGAACCGGATTTTCCATGACCTATCTCCAGGAATCGAGTCGGCCTGCCGTGACGGTGCCCAAGCTGCAGGCAATGCGCGACGCCGGCGAGAAGATTGCGATGCTGACCTGCTACGACGCGAGCTTCGCCGCGCTGCTCGACCGCGCGGGCGCGGACGTGCTGCTGATCGGCGACTCGCTCGGCAACGTGCTGCAGGGCCACACGACCACGCTGCCCGTCACGCTCGACGACATCGCGTACCACACCGCATGCGTCGCGCGCGCGCAACCGGGTGCGCTGGTCGTCGCGGACCTGCCGTTCGGCACGTACGGCACGCCGGCCGACGCGTTCGCGAGCGCCGTCAAGCTGATGCGCGCAGGCGCGCAGATGGTGAAGCTCGAAGGCGGCGAATGGCTCGCCGACACCGTGCGCTTCCTCGTCGAGCGTTCGGTGCCCGTGTGTGCGCACGTCGGCCTCACGCCGCAGTCGGTGCATGCGTTCGGCGGCTTCAAGGTGCAGGGCAAGACCGAATCCGGCGCCGCACAGCTGCTGCGCGACGCACGCGCGATCGAGGACGCGGGCGCGCAGCTCGTGGTGATCGAGGCGGTGCCGACGCTCGTCGCGTCGGAAGTCACGCACATGCTGAAGATCCCGACGATCGGCATCGGCGCGGGCGCGGACTGCTCGGGCCAGGTGCTCGTGCTGCACGACATGCTCGGCATCTTCCCCGGCAAGCGGCCGCGTTTCGTGAAGGATTTCATGCAAGGCCAGCCGAACATCCATGCGGCCGTCGAAGCCTATGTGCGTGCGGTGAAGGACGGCACGTTCCCCGGCCCGGAACATTCGTTCTGACGTGCGGGCGGCGATCTGCCGCCGGCCGACGGACATGAAAAAAAGCGCGGCGCCCCGTTACAGGGGCGCCGCGCTTTTCGTTGTGCACGGAGACGACGACAGTCTAGCGCCGCATCGCACACGTCATTTCAGCACCGCATCGACCGCGCCGCGCAACGCGTTCGTCAGCAGCAACGCTTCCGCGCGCGCGAGGTCGTCGCGCGTCACGACCCGCTCGGTCGCGCCGAACGACGGGTCGTCGAGCAGCACGCCGCGCATCACGCCCGGCAGCACGCCGCACGACAACGGCGGCGTCACCCATTGACCGTCGAGCTTCACGAACAGGTTCGAGCGACCGCCCTCCGTCACTTCACCACGCTCGTTGACGAACAGCATGTCGAAACAGCCGAGTGCCTCGGCGGCCTGCCATGCGTGATCGTAATCGGCGCGGCGGGTCGTCTTGTGCAGCAGCAGCGCGTCGTCGGCATGCGTCGGCGCGAAGCCATGGTCGGCGGCGAACAGCACGCCAATGGGGCCCGCAGGCAGCGGCTTCAGCGGCGCTGCGATGATCTCGACCGTGCCGTCCTTCGCCAGCGCCAGTTTCATCCGGTACGGACCGTCGCCGTCGAGTGCCGCGCAACGTGCGTCGATCTCGCGCCTCAGCGCCGCCGCATCGAAGCGGAAGCCGAGCGCGTCCGCGCTGCGTTGCAGCCGGGCGAGATGGCGGTCGACATGACGTATGCCGTCCGCACGCGTCGCGCAAGTCGTTTCGAACAGCTGGAAGCCGGGATCGGCATCGGTCAGGAATCGCGCTTTCAATTCGCACTCCGCATATTCGTCGGCGGCGACGCTGTCGAGGACGATCCCCGCGCCGACCCCCATCGTGCCGGTGCGCCGGCCGCGTGCGACGGTCGACTTTTCACCGGCCGGATCTCCGCTGGCCACGCCGCTGCCGATCGCATCGAGCGTCAGCGTGCGGATCGCGACCGACAGGCAGAAATCGCCGCAGCCGACGCCTTCCTTCGGCGCGTCGAGCCAACCGATCGTACCCGTGTAGAGGCCGCGCGGCGTCGATTCGATCGCGTCGATCAACTGCATCGTCTTGTGCTTCGGCGCGCCGGTGATCGAGCCGCATGGGAACAGCGCGCGCAGCATGCCGGCAAACGTGGTGCCGGCGCGCCATCCGGCCTCGACGGTCGACGTCATCTGCCACACCGACGCATACGGCTCGACCGAGAACAGCGCGGGCACCTTGACCGTGCCCGTGCGCGCGATCCGCGACACGTCGTTGCGCAGCAGGTCGACGATCATCACGTTCTCCGCGCGGTTCTTCGGGTCGCTCGCGAGGAACACGGCCGCGTCGGCATCGCGCTGCGGGTCATCCGAACGCGGTGCGGTGCCCTTCATCGGCCGTGCGCGCAGCACGTCGCCGTGCTTCTCGACGAACAGCTCAGGCGAACACGACACGACCCACGCGCGCTCCGGCAGCGCGATCAGCGCGCCATAGCGCACGGGCTGGCGCGCGCGCAGCCGCCGGTACAGCGCGAGCGGCGTGCCGAACACGTCGAAATGGAGCCGGTACGTGTAATTGACCTGGTACGAGTCGCCCGCGCGCAATGCCTCGTGCACGGCGGCGATCGCCGTATCGAATTCGTCGCGCGTCACGCTCTTCGTCACATGCGCGACGCCCGCGATCGACGGCGTGGCCGCACCGCCGTCGCGTTCCGCGAGCCACGCGCCGACTTCGTCGCGCGACAGGCGCTCGCAGCGCGCAAACAGCAAAAAGCGCAGCGGGGCCTTGCCCGGCTGCGCCCATTGCAGGTTGCGTCCGAATTCGTAATCGCCGACCACGACCGCATGCAGCCCGTCACGCAGGTCCTGCGCGAGCGCCGCATCGACCGCGTCGAGCTGCGCGGGATCGGCGCACACCCGCTCGCGCACGAAACCCGTATACAAGCGACTCGACCGCGCGGTCGCGGTCGAGTCGCAATCGTCCAAGAGCGCGAACGGCGCGCTCTCGCTGCCTTCAGCCATGCCGTTACTCGAAGAAGCTCTTCACCCGGTCGAACCAGCTCTTGCTCTGCGGGCTGTGACGCGCGCCGCCTTCTGCCAGCGACTTCTCGAACTGCTTGAGCAGGTCGCGCTGAGGGTCGGTCAGCTTCACCGGCGTCTCGACCTGCACGTGCACGTACAGATCGCCGGCGATGCTCGCGCGCAGGCCCTTGATGCCCTTGCCGCGCAGGCGGAACGTCTTGCCCGACTGCGTGCCTTCCGGCACCGGGAAGGTCGCGCGGCCGGCCAGCGTCGGTACCTCGATCTCGCCGCCGAGCGCGGCGGTCGTGAACGGGATCGGCATCTGGCAATGCAGGTCGTCGCCGTCGCGCTCGAACACCGCGTGCGGCTTGATGTGGATCTCGACGTACAGGTCGCCCGGCGGCCCGCCGTTGATGCCCGGCTCGCCGTTGCCGGCCGAACGGATCCGCATGCCGTCGTCGATCCCGGCCGGGATCTTCACTTCGAGCGTCTTGGTTTCCTTCACCTTGCCCGACCCGTGGCAGTGCGCGCACGGCTCGGGAATGTAGGTGCCGCTGCCGTGACACTTCGGGCAGGTCTGCTGGATGCTGAAGAAGCCCTGCGACATCCGCACCGTGCCCTGGCCGTGACAGGTCGGGCAGGTCTCGGGCTTGGTGCCCGGCTTCGCGCCCGAACCGTGGCAGATCTCGCACGACACCCAGCTCGGCACGCGAATCTGCGTGTCGTAGCCGTGCGCGGCCTGCTCGAGCGTGATTTCCATGCTGTAACGCAGGTCCGCGCCGCGATACACCTGCGGACCGCCCCGGCCGCCGCGGCCACCCGCCGCCGCCTGGCCGAAGATGTCGCCGAAGATGTCGCCGAACGCATCGGCAAAACCGCCGAAGCCCTGTGCACCCGCACCGCCCATGTTCGGATCGACGCCCGCGTGGCCGTACTGGTCGTACGCCGCGCGCTTCTGGCCGTCCGACAGCATTTCGTAGGCTTCCTTCGCCTCCTTGAAATGCTCTTCCGCATCCTTGTTGTCCGGATTGCGGTCAGGGTGATACTTCATCGCAAGCTTGCGATATGCCTTCTTGATTTCGTCGTCGCTCGCGTTCTTCGCGACGCCCAGAACCTCGTAGTAATCCCGTTTCGCCATATCGATTCACTGCCGTCACGCCTGATGCACGCAACGGCTCCTTTCGCCTGCAGTAAAGTCTCGCGACTCGTCTGGCGTTGCGGCGCGCCGTCCGGGGACGGCGTGCGCAGCGCCCGCCAAAAAACAAATGTGCCCGGAGGGCCGCGAAGCCCGCCAGGCGTAGAGTCGATCCGGCCATCCGGAAGGAAAGACAGACCGCTTCAGCCGTGCCGCGCGCGGCTCGCGCGCGGCGTGCGGTGCTGTTGCAACCCGGCTCAGTCCTTCTTCACTTCCTTGAACTCGGCGTCGACGACGTCGTCCGCAGCCTGCTGCGCACCGGCGTGGGCCGCGCCTTCCGCTGCGCCCGCCGCACCGGCCGCGCCGGCCTGCTGGGCCTGCATGTCCGCGTACATCTTCTCGCCGAGCTTCTGCGAGGCCGTCGCCACGGCTTCGACCTTCGCATCGATCGCGGCCTTGTCGCTCGCGGTGCTCTTCAGGACTTCCTCGAGCTCCTTCAGCGCGGCCTCGATCTTCTCCTTCTCGCCCGCGTCCAGCTTGTCGCCATACTCGGTCAGCGCCTTCTTCGTGCTGTGCACGAGCGCGTCGCCCTGGTTGCGCGAATCGGCCAGCTCACGCAGCTTGTGGTCTTCCGCCGCGTTCGCTTCCGCGTCCTTGATCATCTGGTCGATTTCCGACTCGGACAGGCCCGAGTTGGCCTTGATCGTGATCTTGTTTTCCTTGCCGGTCGCCTTGTCCTTCGCGCCGACGTGCAGGATGCCGTTCGCGTCGATGTCGAAGGTCACTTCGATCTGCGGCACGCCGCGCGGTGCCGGCGGGATGCCTTCCAGGTTGAACTCGCCGAGCAGCTTGTTGCCGGCCGCCATTTCGCGCTCGCCCTGGAACACCTTGATCGTCACGGCGCCCTGGTTGTCGTCCGCGGTCGAGTACACCTGCGCGTGCTTCGTCGGGATCGTCGTGTTCTTGTTGATCATCTTCGTCATCACGCCGCCGAGCGTCTCGATGCCGAGCGACAGCGGGGTCACGTCGAGCAGCAGCACGTCCTTGCGGTCGCCCGACAGCACCTGGCCCTGGATCGCCGCGCCGACTGCGACGGCTTCGTCCGGGTTCACGTCACGGCGCGGATCCTTGCCGAAGAATTCCTTCACCTTCTCCAGCACCTTCGGCATGCGCGTCTGGCCGCCGACCAGGATCACGTCGTCGATGTCCGACACCTTGACGCCCGCATCCTTGATCGCGATACGGCACGGCTCGATCGTGCGCTCGACCAGATCCTCGACCAGCGCTTCCAGCTTCGCGCGGGTGATCTTCAGGTTCAGGTGCTTCGGACCCGATGCGTCGGCCGTGATGTACGGCAGGTTGATTTCGGTCTGCTGGCTCGACGACAGCTCGATCTTCGCCTTTTCAGCGGCTTCCTTCAGGCGCTGCAGCGCGAGCACGTCCTTCGACAGGTCGACGCCCTGCTCCTTCTTGAACTCGCCGATGATGTAATCGATGATGCGCTGGTCGAAGTCCTCGCCGCCGAGGAACGTGTCGCCGTTGGTCGACAGCACTTCGAACTGCATTTCGCCGTCGACGTCCGCGATCTCGATGATCGACACGTCGAACGTGCCGCCGCCGAGGTCATACACGGCGATCTTGCGGTCGCCCTTCTCGGCCTTGTCGAGGCCGAACGCGAGCGCGGCTGCGGTCGGCTCGTTGATGATCCGCTTGACTTCGAGGCCCGCGATGCGGCCCGCATCCTTGGTTGCCTGACGCTGGCTGTCGTTGAAGTAGGCCGGCACCGTGATCACGGCTTCCGTGACCGGCTCGCCGAGGTAGTCTTCGGCCGTCTTCTTCATCTTGCGCAGCACTTCGGCCGACACTTGCGGCGGCGCGAGCTTCTCGCCGTGCGCTTGAACCCATGCGTCGCCGTTGTCCGCCTTGATGATCGAGTACGGCATCAGGCCGATGTCCTTCTGCACTTCCTTCTCTTCGAAGCGGCGGCCGATCAGGCGCTTGACCGCGAACAGCGTGTTCTTCGGGTTCGTCACCGACTGACGCTTGGCGGGCGCGCCAACGAGCACTTCGTTGTCGTCCATGTAGGCAATGATCGACGGCGTCGTACGGGCGCCTTCCGAGTTCTCGATGACCTTGACCTGGTTGCCTTCCATGATCGCGACGCACGAGTTCGTGGTGCCGAGGTCAATACCGATGATCTTTCCCATTTTTCCTAATCTCCAGAAATCCTTGATTGCTGCGCGAAACCCGCCATTTTGCGGCCGTTTCGCGCGCCGAATTCAACTCTGTTCCCGAAATGCGTCCGGCCGCACCGTTTTCAAGACCCGACAAGCGATGCGGCTATTAAATTTTTTCAATCGACCGCCGGGTCGCCGATCGCCACGATCTTCGCCCGCGCGGCCGCCACGGCCGCCTGGAACTGCGCGAGGCCGTGCCAGCCGGTCGCCCGGCCAAGCCGCTTGCCGCGATGGAAGAAGAACCATGTCGGCACGCCGTGCAGCCCGAAGCGGCGCCCCAGCGCGTGGTGTTCATACACGTTGATATGGAACCACTTCAGCTCGAGCGCGCGGATCGCATCCGGCTGGGCGAGCATCGCCTTCTTCGCCATTTCGCAGTTAAAGCAGTCGACGCCCCAGAAGAACACGACGGCGAGCGCGTCGCCCGCGCTCGCGAGACCGGCGTCGAACGTGTCGGCCGACAGCGCCTGCATGCCGAACGCGTCAAATGCGGCCGGATCGACGCCGGCGACGGCCATTGCAGCGGCCTTACTTCGGTTGCGCGACCGTCACGAGCGCCGGACGCAGCACGCGGTCGGCAATCGTGTAGCCCTTCTGCAGCACGGCGACCACCGTGTTCGGTTCCTGGTCGGCCGGCACCATCGAGATCGCCTGGTGCTGATGCGGATCGAATTTCTCGCCGACCGGGTTGATCGCGACGACGCGGCCCTTCTCGAGCGCGTTCGTCAGCTGGCGCAGCGTCAGCTCGACGCCTTCGCGCACCTTCGCGAGATCGCCGGAGGTGTCGCCGACCGCCGCCTCAAGGCTGTCCAGCACCGGCAGCAGATGCTCGGCGAAGCTTTCGATCGCGAACTTGTGCGCCTTTGCGACGTCGTCCTGCGCACGGCGGCGCACGTTCTCGGTTTCGGCCTTCGCCCGCAGGAAGCTTTCCTGCAGCTCGGCGACCTTGGCTTGAGCCTCGGCGAGCGCCGCTTCGGCGGCGACGGCTGCCGGCGCGGCGCCTTGCGCTGCCTGCGTCTCGCTACCGTTGTCTTCGGCCGATTGGGTAGCCGGGTTCTCTTGCGTGTTTTCCATGTCGCTGAAAGTCGATTAGAGGTTGAAGCCAAATCGGCAACCGTCGGACGAAAGCCCGGCGGCACCGCTCATTCGTGGTGCAGATAGGAGCGAAAACAGCATTTTCAAGAGGGTTATTCGCGTGGATTCGCCATCGCCGCGAAACAACCGCGCCGCCTGCCGGTGCACCGCCCGCACGCCCCGCCAATCGGGCGAAACGGCCTGTAACAACGCTTACCTGGCAAGTACTGGCTGGCCTCCGGGGGCTGCACTACACTGCATCTCAGGCGTCGGTGAAGCTCGTTTACCCTGAACTGTCCGCCGCCTGACATCCACCTGGCGCCGTTTTCACCCGTCTTCTCGAGGGGAGTACCGTGAAACTGACCTTTGCCATATCGGTGGTCGCGCTGGTACTCATTGCCGGCACCACCACCATCTGCCTGTCCGGGGCGGTCACCGACCGCACGACCGAATACGGAAGCGTGCAGGCGACGCTTGACCAGATGTTCAGTCCCCACCAGAAAATCTGTCGATGATGCGGCGGTCGCGTTTCGTCGGCCGGCCGTGCAGTTCGGCAGCCGGCTCGCGGTACGTCCGGCGCCGCTCCTGCTCGGCGAGCCGCGCGGCCCGGCTGGTTTCCGTCTCCACATAAAGGGTCTGCGCGACGCTCGCCGGCCCGCGCACGTCGCATACGCCCAGCACGGCAATGTGCCAGACGATGCCCTCGATCGCAATCTCGACCTCGTCGCCGACCCGCACTTCCTTGGCCGGCTTCACCGGCGCGCCGCCGATCCGGACCCGGCCCTTTTCGACCGCGTCGGCCGCGAGCGAGCGCGTCTTGAAGAACCGTGCGGCCCACAGCCACTTGTCGATGCGCAGCTTCGCGCCCGGTTCGGTGGAAATCCTGTAATTCATCGCTTCAGCCTACCGTTTCCGGCTGCGCCGCCTTGACCGGCCAGCCCTGCAGATTTTCCGCGACGATCTCGCCCAGCGCGCCGATCCATGCATGCGCGCCGTTCAGGCACGGAATGCGATGGAACGCCTTGCCGCCGCCGGCGATGAATTCGTCGCGCACCTCCATCCCGATTTCCTCGATCGTCTCGAGACAGTCGGCCGTAAAGCCCGGACAGAACACGTCCGCGCGCCGCACGCCGGCCTCGCCGAGCTCGCGCAGCGTCGGCGCGGTGTACGGCTGCAGCCATTCGGCCTTGCCGAAACGCGACTGGAAGGTCACGCGGCACTCGATCGTCGACAGCCCGAGTGCCGTCATCAGGAGCGCGGCCGTCTGCTGGCACTGATCGTGATAGGGATCGCCGAGGTCGAGCGTGCGCTTCGGCACGCCGTGGAAGCTCAGCACGAGCTTGTCGCCGGCCGCGAAATCGGGCCGGCCATGCTGCGCCCAATACTGGCGCACCTGCTCGGCGAGCGCGTGGATATACGCCGGATGGTCCGCGTAATGGCGCACCGTGCGGATTTCCGGCTGGTTGCGCATGCGCGCGAGCGCGTCGAAGGCGGCGTCGAACGCCGTCGCGGTCGTCGATGCCGAGTATTGCGGATACATCGGCATCAGCAGCACCCGCTCGACGCCCGCGCGCTTCAACTGCGTGAGCACCTGCGGGAGGTTCGGGCTGCCGTAGCGCATCGCGTAGTCGACGAGCACGTGATAGCTGTTCGACGCGAGCAGGTGCCGCACGCCTTCGACCTGGCGCTCGGTGTGCACGCGCAGCGGCGAGCCCTCGGGCATCCAGACGGCCGCGTACTTTTTCGCGGACGCGCGGCCGCGCAGCGGCAGGATGAGCGTGCGCAGCAGAACCTGCCAGATCGCCTGCGGGATTTCGACGACGCGGGGATCGGACAGGAATTCGGCGAGATAGCGCCGGACCGCGCGCGGCGTCGGTGCGTCAGGCGTGCCGAGATTGATCAGCAGCACCGCGATGCGATGGGCGGCCGCGACGCTCGATGGCGGCTCAAGATCGAAGCGCATAAAAAGTACGTGCTCGGGGCACGGAACCGGACGGCTTTCAATTATAGCGGGCCGTCTTGAACGGGGTGACTGGCCGTTCGGCCGATTGCGGCGCGCGGCGCGCCGCGGCACGATGGTGGGACGGGCCTTTGCCGCTTAAGGCTGGTCAAGGCTGGTTATTGCTGGCTGAGCGTGAGCGACAGCAGCCGCGCGGTGATGTCGACGATCGGGATCACCCGGTTGTACGCCATGCGGGTCGGACCGATCACGCCAAGCGTGCCGACAATCTTGCCGTTCACCTCGTAAGGCGCGGTGACGACGCTCATTTCCTCGATCGGCACGAGCGTCGATTCGCCGCCGATGAAGATCTGCACGCCCTGGGCGTGGCTCGACACGTCGAGCAATTGCAGGAGGCCGGTCTTGTGGTCGAACACGTCGAACAGCTTGCGCAGCCGCGCCATGTCGGACGACAGGTCCGCGACCTCGAGCAGGTTGCGCTCCCCGGAGATCAGCACGGTGTCTTCGGTGTCCGGCACCTCGGTGCTCGCGGTCACGGCCGCGTGCATCAGCGCGGTCATGTCGCCGCGCAGCTGGTCGATCTCGTCGCGCAGGCGGCGGCGCACCTCGTCGAACGACAGTCCGGCGAAATGCGCGTTGATGTAGTTCGATGCCTCGGTCAGCTGCGACGGCGAATAGTCGCGCGGGGTCGCGAGCATCCGGTTCTGCACGTCACCCTCGGGGGTGACGATGATCAGCAGGATGCGCTTGTCAGACAGGCGCATGAACTCGATCTGCTTGAACACGTGGCTGCGGCGCGGCGTCAGCACGACGCCGGCGAACTGCGACAGGTTCGACAGCACGCTCGCCGCGGCCGCGACCACCCTCTGCTGAGGCTCGCCGGCCTGCAGCGTGGTCTGCACCTGGCGGGTGACCGCGTCGGCGTCGATCGGCGCGTCGACCGTCAGCATCGTGTCGACGAACAGCCGATAGCCGCGCGGCGTCGGCACGCGGCCAGCCGACGTGTGCGGGCTCGAGACGAGGCCGAGCTCCTCCAGGTCGGACATCACGTTGCGGATCGTCGCCGGGCTCAGCTCGAGCCCGGAATAACGGGACAACGTGCGCGATCCGACCGGCTGACCGTCGGCGATATACCGTTCGATCAGGGTTTTCAGGAGGGTTCGTGCGCGAGGATCTAGCATGGTGGAAAATTTTAGCGCAACCGCGCGACTGCGGCGAGTGGCCGCGCCGGCCAAGCAAACGGGCCGGACGCGGCGCCCGCGGCCGCAAACGGTTCTTTTCGTCAACGAGCTATGGTGTAATGCCGCCATGAAAACCGGTAATCAGTTCCATACTGTCGCGCTCGTCGGCCGGAGCAACACGCCCGGCATCGCCGAGCCGCTCGCGACGCTGGCCGCCTGTATCGCGAAGCAGGGTTTCGAGGTCGTATTCGAAGCCGACACTGCGCGCGAGATCGGCATCGCCGGCTACCCGGCGCTCACCCCGGCCGAAATCGGGGCACGCGCCGATGTGGCGGTCGTGCTCGGCGGCGACGGCACGATGCTCGGCATCGGCCGGCAGCTCGCGCCGTACAAGACGCCGCTGATCGGGATCAACCACGGGCGGCTCGGCTTCATCACGGATATCGCGGCGGCCGACATGCAGGCGCGCGTCCCCGTGATGCTGGCCGGCAAGTTCGAACGCGAGGAACGGTCGCTGCTCGAGGCGCGGATCGTCCGCGACGGCGAGCCGATCTACCACGCGCTCGCGTTCAACGACGTCGTCGTGAACCGCAGCGGCGTCTCCGGGATGGTCGAGCTGCGCGCGTCGGTCGACGGCCGGTTCATGTACAACCAGCGCTCGGACGGCCTGATCGTCGCGACGCCGACCGGCTCGACCGCGTATGCGCTGTCGTCGGCGGGGCCGATCCTGCACCCGCAGCTCCAGGGCATCGTGCTCGTGCCGATCGCGCCGCACGCGCTGTCGAACCGGCCGATCGTGCTGCCGGACGACACGAAGATTGCGATCCAGATCGTCAGCGGCCGCGACGTCAACGTGAACTTCGACATGCAGTCGTTCACCGCGCTCGAGCTGAACGACACGATCGAGGTGCGCCGCTCGAAGCACACGGTGCCGTTCCTGCACCCGATCGGCTACAGCTATTACGCGACGCTGCGCAAGAAGCTGCACTGGAACGAACACGCATCGACCGAAGAAGACGACGACACGGCGTCCTGACGCACAACCGCCCGATACCATGCTCCGCCACCTCTCGATCCGCGACTTCGTCATCGTCGCCGCGCTCGACCTCGAATTCGACAGCGGCTTTACCGTCTTTTCCGGCGAAACCGGCGCCGGCAAATCGATCCTGATCGACGCGCTCGCGCTGGCCCTCGGCGAGCGCGCCGACGCGAGCGTCGTGCGCGCCGGCTGCAGCCGCGCCGACATCACCGCCGAATTCACGCCGCACGACCGCGTCGCGCGCTGGCTCGACGAGCACGCGTTCGACACTGAAGACGTCGTGATGCTGCGGCGCGTCATCGACGCGAACGGCCGTTCGCGCGCATTCATCAACGGCACGAGCGCGACGCTCGCGCAGCTGCGCGAGGTCGGCGAGATGCTCGTCGACATCCACGGCCAGCACGCGCACCAGTTGCTGATGCGGCCGGACGCGCAGCGTGAGCTGTTCGACACGCACGCGGGGCTCGTCGCCGATGCCGCGAACGTCGCGCGCGCATGGCGCGTGTGGCGCGACGCAACCCAGGCGATCGACGCGGCGAAGGCGCACGAGCGCGAGCTGCAGCTCGAACGCGAGAAACTCGCGTGGCAGCTCGCCGAGCTCGACAAGCTCGCGCCGCAGCCCGGCGAGTGGGACGAGGTCAGCAACGAACACAAGCGCCTGTCGCATTCGGCGAACCTGATCGATGGCGTGCGGGGCGCGCTCAACGCGCTGTCCGAAGCCGACGACGCGATGCTCGCGCAGCTCGGCGCGATCGTGTCGAAGCTGCGCAGCCTCGCCGACTACGATCCGGCGCTCGGCGATGCGCTCGCGTCGCTCGAGCCGGCCGAAATCCAGTTGCAGGAAGCCGTCTATTCGCTGTCGCACTACGCGCAGCGTCTCGACCTCGACCCGGACCGCCTCGCGCAGGTCGAAACGCGTCTCGACGCGCTGCATTCGACCGCCCGCAAGTTCCGCCTGCCGCCCGATACGCTGCACGAAGAGCACGCGGCGCGGCGCGCGCAGCTGGCCGCGCTCGATGCGGCCGCCGACCTCGGCGCACTGGAAGCCGCGCAGGCCAAGGCCTGGGACGCGTATGTCACCGACGCGAAGCGCCTGTCGAAGGCCCGCACGCAGGCCGCCAAGGCGCTCGGCACGGCCGTCACGGCCGGCATGCAGGAGCTGTCGATGGCGGGCGGCAGCTTCGACGTCGCGCTCGTCCCGCTCGCCGACGGCGGCCCGCACGGGCTCGAGCAGGTCGAGTTCCGCGTCGCCGGTCACCCGGGCGTGCCGCTGCGGCCGCTCGCGAAGGTCGCGTCGGGCGGCGAGCTCGCGCGGATCAGCCTCGCGCTCGCGGTCATTGCGAGCGCCGCGAGCCCGACGCCGACGCTGATCTTCGACGAAGTCGATACGGGAATCGGCGGCGGCGTTGCCGAGGTGGTCGGCCGCCTGCTGCATCAGCTCGGCCGCGACCGGCAGGTGCTGTGCGTGACCCATCTGCCGCAGGTTGCGGCGCGCGGCGACCAGCACTACCAGGTCGCCAAGGGGGCGGACCACAACGGCGGCACCGTGTCGACGGTCGTCCCGCTCGACAAGGTGAGCCGCATCGAGGAAGTCGCGCGAATGCTCGGCGGCCTCGAGATCACCGCGACGACGCGCAAGCACGCGAAGGAAATGCTGGCGGCCTGACCGGCCGCCGCGGCGCAAGCGGCCGGTGTTTCGGGCGTCGGCTACCGACGTCGACCACGGGCGGTGGCACGAGCGTCCGCCACGGACGGTGGCTCCGGGCATAGCCCTGCCCGACTCCCGTCCCGATTCCGCCCGCGTTCAAACGCCCGTTTCAACCGCCCCGAACACCCGCTCCCAAAGCGCCGTCACCGCCGCCCGCTCGTCGGCGACGAGCGCCGGATCGACCCGCGCCTTCTCCATCCCGTCGAGCCGCAGCTTGTGCTGCAGCTTCCGGTACGTGCGATACGCGGCGCCGACGCGTTCGGCTTCCGCCTCGCTCATCAACCCGAAGCGCGCGACCTCGCGCAGCAGCGCGATGTTGCCCGTATTTCGGATCAGCTCCGGATCGCGCGACGCGTGCAGCAGCACCCAGAACTGGACGATGAACTCGATGTCCACCATCCCGCCCCGGTCGTGCTTCAGGTCGAACAGCTCGGTGTGGTTCGGATGGCCGGCAAACACCTTGTCGCGCATGCCGACGATTTCCGTCGCGAGCACGGCTGCGTCGCGCGGCGTCGTCAGCACCTGCTGGCGGATTGTCTCGAACGCCGCGCCGATCTGCGCGTCGCCCGCGCTGTAGCGCGCCCGCGTCAGCGCCTGGTGCTCCCAGACCCACGCTGTGTTCGCGGCATCGCCCTCGCGCAGCTGGTAGCGGCGGAACGCGTCGAGATCGGTGACGAGCAGCCCGGCTTCGCCGTTCGGCCGCAGCCGCAGGTCGATGTCGAACAGCGCGCCGGCGCCGGTGGCGGTCGTCAGCCACGTGATCAGCCGGCGGGTGAAGGTCGTGTAGACGTCCGCCGCACGGTCGTCCGGGTCGTCGTACAGGAAGATCAGGTCGAGATCCGACGCGTAGCCAAGCTCCTTGCCGCCCAGCTTGCCGTAGGCGATCACCGCGAATTTCGGCACGTCGCAGTGGCGTTTCGCGAGCTGCGACCAGACGACCTCGATCGTCACGTCGAGCACTGCGTCGGCGAGCTCCGACAGCCGGTCGCTGACGTGCTCGACCGACAGTTGCCCCGCGAGGTCGATCAGCAGGATGCGGAACACCTCCGCGTGCTGCGCGTGGCGCAGCAGGTCCATCTGCTGCTCGGGGCCGTCGGCCGCGGCGAGGCGCGCGCGCAGCGCGTGCTTGAACGCCGGCCAGTCGAACGGGCTCGCGATCGCCTCGTCGTCGAGCAGCTCGTCGAGCAGCTGCGGATGCCGGATCAGGTAGCCGCCGCCCCAGCGCGTTGCGCCGAGCACCGACAGCACGCGGTCGAGCGCGGCCGGATATTCGGTCAAGAGCGCGAGGTAGACGCCGCGCCGGCTGACCGTCTCGAGCAGATCGAAGAGCCGCACGATCGTGTCGTCGCGATGCGCGGCGTCGATCCGCGGCGCCGCCTCGAGCGCGCGCTGCGCGACGGTGTCGAAGCGCTGCCGGCTCTTTTCCGGCAGGCCCGTGTAGCGCGACGACTGCCAGACCGCGCGCAACCGCGCGAGCACGGCCTCCGGATCGCGAAAACCGAGGCTGTCCAGGCGGGCCGTCAGCGCGTCGTCCGCGCCGTCGTCGGCGAGCGCGCCGCTCCAGATCCACGCGGCCGCGCTGTCCTCCGCCGCGCCGCAACCTTGCCCGCCGTTGACCTTGTCCGCGAAGATCTGGTCGAACTGCGCTTCGACGTACGTGCGATGACCGTCGAGCACCGTCATCAGCGCCGCGTAGTCGGCAAAGCCGAGCGATGCCGCAAGCGCCGCGCGCTCACCGGCGTCGACCGGCATCGCGTGCGTCTGCGCGTCGTTGCGGTATTGCAGCCGGTGCTCGAGCGTGCGCAGGAAATTGTAAGCATCGGTCAGCCGCGCCTCTACGTCGTCGCCGATCAGCCCGCGCGCGTGCGCATGGCGCAGCACCGCGAGCGTCGGCCGCACGCGGAACCCGGCGTCCTGTCCGCCGCGGATCAGCTGGAATACCTGCGCGCTGAACTCGATCTCGCGGATCCCGCCACGCCCGAGCTTGATGTCGTCGGCCTTGTCCGGCCGCATCGACGCGCGGCGCGCGGCCTCCTGGCGGATCTGCTGATGCAGCGAACGGATCGCGCCGATCACGCCGAAATCGAGATAACGCCGGTAGACGAACGGCTTGACGATCGCGTCGAGCTGCGTCTCGAGCCGCTGCGCGGCGTCGCTCTGCCCTTCGGACACGAGCCGGCCCTTGATCCACGCGTAGCGCTCCCACTCGCGCCCCTGCACGTAGAAGTATTCCTCTAGCATCCCGAGGCTGCAGACGAGCGGCCCGGAATCCCCGTTCGGGCGCAGCCGCATGTCGACGCGGAACACGTAGCCGTCGGCCGTCACTTCCGACAGCACGCCGATCAGGCGCCGGCCGAGCCGCGTGAAGTATTCCTGCGTCGACAGCGCCGCGCGGGCGCCGCCCGCCGTCTCGCCGTCATCCTCGTAGACGAAGATCAGGTCGATGTCGGACGACACGTTCAGCTCGCGCCCGCCGAGCTTGCCCATCCCGACCACGCCGAGCACGACGCGCTGGCCATCGGCGCCGCGCGGCTCGCCGTACAGCGCCTCGAGCTCGGCCGACAACAGCGCGAGCGCGCGCTGCACGGCGACCTCGGCGAGATCGGTCATCGCGCCCGTGACCTCGGCGACGTCGGCAAGCCCGCGCAGATCGCGCTCGGCGACCGCGCCGATCACCTCGGCGCGCAGTTGCCGGAGCGCTTTCCTGAACTGGTCTTCGGTCGGCGCCGCGACGCCCGCGGGCAGCGCGAGCAGTTCGGTGAGCCGCGCGTCGAGCTGCGCGCGGGCGAGCGGCGCGGCCGCCCACGCGGCGATCTGCCCTGCGAGCGTGGGGCGCGCGGCGACCGCGCGTGCGACGTAATGGGAATAGGACGTGCTGATCAGGGCTGAAGCGTCGGTCATCGGGAAGCGGGCCTTGCAGAAGGGTCTGTCCGTGCCGCACCGCCGCAACGGCCGCCGGCACGAACCCGTGTGATACATTTCAACGTCAGTTCGCAAAACTACCATATCGCCGCCCGTCCGCAGCATGTCCGACAGTCAGGAATCCGCCGTAGCACTGCCCGATGCGGGACCTCCGAAGCACGATCATCCGGTTCTGCGCCGCGTGTTCAAGGTGACGCTGGCGGTCGGGCTCGGTACCTACTTCGTCGCGTCGGGCGCGTTCCTCGGGCTGCGCTATGTGCTGCTGCCCCGCATCGACGACTTCCGGCCGAAAATCGAGCAGTTCGTGTCCGCGAAGCTGCATGCGCAGCTTTCGATCGGCAAGCTTTCCCCGCACTGGTCCGGCATGCAGCCTGGCGTCGAAGTCGCCAGGCTGACGATCCGCGGCCGCGACGGCCAGGTCGCGCTGTCGGTGCCGCACGCGACGGCCGCGCTGTCGTGGATGTCGCTGCTGCGCCTGTCGCCCGCGCTGTCGAGCCTGATCGTCGACCAGCCGGACCTCGTCGTCGAGCGCAGCGCGGACGGCGCGCTCTTCATCGCCGGCGTCGGCGTGCCGACCACCCACGGCGGCAACGACACGTTCAGCACCTGGCTCCTCAAGCAGGAGGCGATCGTGCTGCGCGGCGGCACGCTGCGCTGGCGCGACGCGCAGCACGACGCGCCGGAACTCGCGCTGTCCGGGATCCGGCTCGCGGTGCTCAACCACGGCCGCGTCCACAAGGCGGCGCTGCAGGCGCCCGCGAACGGCACGCTGCTGCGCGGCCCGCTCGATTTCCGCGCGCGCTTCACTCACAAGGCGCTCGCACCGATCGGCAAGCCGGCGAACTGGACCGGCGACGCGTACCTGTCGACCGGCCCCGTCGACCTGCCGACGCTCGCGCGCTACATGAACATGCCGCTCACGGTGCACGCGGGCCAGATCGACAACGCGATCTGGGCGACCTTCCGGGACGGCCGGCTGCGCTCCGCGGGGGGCGCGCTGCAGGGCGCGGACGTCGCGCTGCGCGTGCGGCCGACGCAGCCGCGGCTCGACGTGCCGATCGCGCGCTTCGGCTGGGACATGACGATGGACCCCGGCCACGACTACACGCTGCATCTGTCGCGCTTTCACGCGGAGCTGGGCCAGCCGCCGCTGCCGGACGGCACGCCGCTCGCCCGCTCGCTCGGCATGGCGACGCTCACCGCGCGCTACCGGGTACCGTCCGCGAGCCAGGGGCAGCTGATCAGCGTGGCCGGCGACCGCGTCGATCTCGGCATCCTCAGCGAATTCATCCGCGGGCTGCCGCTGCCGGCCCACCTGCGCAACGAACTCGTGCGGGTCGACCCGCGCGGGATGGTGTCGAACTATCACATCGAGGTCGAGCGCGCGAAGCCCGCGAAGGCCGAGCTCGCCGAAGAAGAGAAGCGCACCGGCGCCGCGCCGGTCGTCCGCTACCGCTTCGCCGGCGACCTGCAGGGCATCAGTTTCGCCGCGCAGGAGCCGCCGCCCGGGCTGTCTGCGCATGGCCATCCGCGCGCCGGCTGGCCCGGGATCGAAAACCTGTGGGGCCGCGTCGACGCGAACGAGACGGGCGGCGTCGCGCATTTCGACATGGTCAACGCCGCGGTCACGGTGCCCGGCGAGTTCGACGAGCCGCGCCTCACGTTCGACCGGCTGCGCGGCAACGCGAAATGGGTCATCACGCCGGCGCCGGGCGACAAGCACGCGCGCGTCGACGTGACGGTGCCCGACCTGCTCGTGTCGAACCCGGACGCCGAGATCGCGGTGTCGGGCAGCTATACGAACCCCGGCCACGGCCGCGGCTCGCTCGACCTGCGTGCCGACTTCGCGCGCGCGGCGGTCGCCCGCATCCCGCGCTACCTGCCGACCGGCATGGCCGAGCACCTGCGCCAGTATCTCGGCCATGCGCTGCAGGCCGGGCAGGTCACGAAAGGCGCATCGATCGTCGCGCGCGGCCCGCTCGAGACCTTCCCGTACGAGCACAACCCGAGCGGCGGCGTGTTCCATATCGTCGCGCCGTTCACGGGCGGACAGTTCGAGCCGACGCCGTACCCGCCACGCAAGCTCGCGAACGGCACGCCGAGCGTGTGGCCGGCGCTCTCGGGCATCGACGGCGTGTTCGAGCTCGAACAGAACAAGCTGCGCTTCGATATCGACCGCGCGCACTACAAGCGCGTCGCGCTGAACAAGGTGAGCGGCCGGATCGCGGATCTCGGCCACCCGGCCGAGTCGCCGCTGATCATCGAAGGGCACGCGCAAGGTCCGCTCGCCGACCTGATCGACTACGCGGACAACAGCTCGCTCGGCATGATCAGCGGGCACGTCGGCGAGAAGATCGACGCGCAGGGGCCGGCCGCGCTCGCGCTCAAGCTGACGATCCCGCAGCACGTCGCGCATCCGCATACGCACGTCGAGGGCGCGCTCGCGTTCGGCGGCAACACGCTGTCGACCGACGGCGTGCCGCCGCTGTCCGCGCTGCGCGGCGACGTGCGTTTCACCGAAGCGGGCGCGTCGCTGAACAATCTGTCCGGGCGCTTCCTCGGCGGCCCCGTGCACGCGAGCGGCGACCTGAAATCGCACGGCCCGTATGCGGTCGACGTCGACGGCAGGCTCGCGCTCGACGCCGCGCGCGGCCTGAACCTGCACGGCCCGGCCGCGGCGCTGCTCGAGCACGTGGTCGGCGACGCACCGTACCGGGTCGCCGTGCGTGGCACGCCGGGCCATCTGCCGAACCTCACGGCCAGTTCCGACCTGACGGGCGTCGCGCTGAACTTCCCGGCACCGTTCGCGAAACCCGCGGGCACGCCGATGCCGTTCAGCTTCACGCTGCAGCCGGCGCCGCAGGCAGACGGCCGGCGCCTCGAACATGCGAACCTGACGCTCGGCCCCATTACCGCGACCTACCTGCTCGACGCGACCCGCGGCCAGCCGCTGCGCGCGGTGCGTGGCGCGATGGGCATCCACCGGATGCCCGACGTGCCGCAGGACGGCGTGAGCGCGGCGGTCGACGCCGACGAGCTGGATGCCGACGCGTGGCTCGCGCTCGCCCGGACGCTGCGCCCCGCGCAGCGCGCGCCGGAACCGCAGCCGGGCGCCGAGCGCGTCGATCTCGCGAGCTTCATCCCGAAGCGCTTCGCATTTCATTTCGGCACGCTGAAGCTGCTCAATCGCAACTGGGAAAACGTGATCGTCGGCGCGTCGCATGTCGACGAGCTATGGCAGGCGAACATCGCGTCGAACCAGGTGTCGGGCTACCTGTCGTGGGCGCCGGGCGGCGGCTACAACGGCGCGGGCGTGCTGAACGCGCGGCTCGCGAAGCTCGTGATTCCGCAGAGTGCCGAGCACGACCTGGTCGGCCGCGCGATGAACCTGCAGGCGCCGGCCGACCACCCGATGCCGTCGATCGACCTGGTCGTCGACGAGGTCGTCGCGCGCGGCCACGACATCGGCCGCCTCGTCGTCAACGCGCGCAACCTCGAAGAGGACGGCGCGCCCGTGTGGCAGCTCGACAAGCTGGAGCTGTCGAACCCGGCCGCAAAGCTCACGGCGACCGGGAACTGGCGCACGTCGCGCCACGCACTCGCCCGCGGCGTCGACGAGGCCGACGCACCGCGCCGCACCGTATTCGACTTCAAGCTCGACATCGGCGATGCCGGCGCGCTGCTGGACCGCGTCGGCCTGCCGCGCACCGTCGGGGACGGCCACGGCACGCTGACCGGCAGGGTCGGCTGGCGCGGCGGCCCGACCGCGCTCGACTACCCGTCCCTCAATGGGCATCTCGCGCTCGACCTCGAGCACGGCGAGATCCTGAAGGTCGACCCGGGCGCGGCGAAGCTGCTCGGGGTGCTGAGCCTGCAGAGCCTTGCGCGCTTCCTGACGCTCAACTTCCGCGACGTAATCGGCAAGGGGCTGCCGTTCGAGAAGATCTCGGGCACCGGCAAGATCACCAACGGCATCGGGCACATCGACGATTTCGAGATGACGACGTCGCCGGCGAAGGTCACGCTGAACGGCACGGTCGATCTCGGTGCGGAAACGCAGGACCTGCACGCGCACGTCGCGCCGAAGATCGGCGCGGGCACGGCGGCGATCGCGGCGGCGATCATCAACCCGCTGCTCGGCGTCGGCGTGCTGGCTGCGAACTACGCGCTGTCGGAGACGCTGTCGCACGCGTTCGCGATGAACTATGCGATCACCGGGTCGTGGGCGCATCCCCACATCGAGCGGGTGCGGGGCGATCAGGGTAAGATGAATCACGACGCGGCCGGCGCGGCAAGTCGCTGAACCGCGCGGGCCGCACCCCATTTATGACGCTACCGATTTCGCGATGACCGACCACACCCTTTCCGCCAGCCCCGTCCGGGTTGCCGCGCTGCAGATGGTGAGCACGCCGGACGTTTCGCGCAATCTCGCCGAGGCCCGCCGCCTGATCGCGGAAGCGGCCGGCGAAGGCGCACAGCTCGTACTGCTGCCCGAGTACTTCTGCTTCATGGGCCATAAGGACACCGACAAGCTCGCGCTTGCCGAGACCTACCGCGACGGCCCGATTCAGCAGTTCCTCGCCGACGCGGCGAGCCGCCACGGGATCTGGGTGATCGGCGGCACGCTGCCGCTGAAGGCCCCCGAAGCGAACCGCGTGCTGAACACGACGCTCGTGTTCGATCCGTCCGGCCGCGAGGCAGCCCGCTACGACAAGATCCACCTGTTCAACTTCGAGAAAGGCGACGAATCGTTCGACGAGGCACGCACGATCCGCCCGGGCGACACGGTCGTCGCGTTCGACGCACCGTTCGGCCGGGTCGGGCTGTCGGTCTGTTACGATCTCCGCTTTCCGGAGCTGTACCGCAAGCTGGGCGACTGCGCGCTCGTCGTCGTCCCGTCCGCGTTTACCTACACCACCGGCCGTGCACACTGGGAAACGCTGCTGCGCGCGCGGGCGGTCGAGAACCAATGCTACGTGCTCGCGGCCGCGCAGGGCGGCAAGCACGAGAACGGCCGGCGCACCTGGGGCCACAGCATGCTGGTCGACCCATGGGGCGAGATCGTCCGGGTGCGTGACGAAGGCGCGAGCGTCGTGATCGGCACGCTCGACCCGCAACGCATCGCCGACGTGCGCCAGAGCCTGCCTGCGTGGCGGCATCGCGTGCTCGGCTGACGTCCGCCCTCACCGGCCTGCCCCCCTTGAAACCCCGGCCTGCACGAACCATCTGCCCCTGTATACAGCCGACAAGCACCCGACAACTTTTTGAGAAACCCCGATACCCGCATGAACATCATCGAACCCGGCATCCGCAACCTGGCGCTGGCGAAGGACATCCTGCTCACGCCCTACGGCCTCGACGAGAGCCTCCTGACGCGCACGATCGCCGACATCTTCACGCATCGCGTCGACTACGCGGACCTGTACTTCCAGGCGACCCGCAGCGAAGCGTGGAGCCTCGAGGAAGGCATCGTCAAATCGGGCAGTTTCAGCATCGACCAGGGCGTCGGCGTGCGCGCGGTCGCGGGCGACCGCACCGCGTTCGCGTATTCCGACGACCTGTCGCCCGAAGCGATCGCGCAGGCGGCCGCGGCCACCAAGGCGATCGCCGCCGCGGGCGGCGGGCGCCAGAAGGTGAAGGCGGCCACGTCGCTGAAGGGCATCTCGGGCCGCGACCTGTACCTGCCGTCCGATCCGCTCACGTCGCTCGACGCGACGGCCAAGGTCAAGCTGCTCGAGCGCATCGAGCAGATGGCGCGCAGCCGCGATCCGCGCATCACGCAGGTGATGGCGGGCCTCGCCGGCGAATACGACGTCGTGCTCGTCGCGCGCAGCGACGGCGCGCTCGCGGCGGACATCCGCCCGCTCGTGCGCGTGTCGGTGACGGTGATCGCCGAGCAGAACGGCCGCCGCGAGATCGGCACCGGCGGCGGCGGCGGCCGCTTCGACTACGGCTATTTCACCGACGACATCCTGTCGCGCTACGTCGACGACGCGGTGCACGCGGCGCTCGTGAACCTCGACGCGCGTCCGGCGCCGGCCGGCGCGATGACGGTCGTGCTCGGGCCGGGCTGGCCGGGCGTGCTGCTGCACGAGGCGATCGGCCATGGTCTCGAGGGCGATTTCAACCGCAAGGGTTCGTCGGCGTTCGCGGGCCGCATCGGCGAGCAGGTCGCCGCGAAGGGCGTGACCGTCGTCGACGACGGCACGCTGCCGAACCGCCGCGGGTCGCTCAACATCGACGACGAAGGCAACCCGACGCAGTGCACGACGCTGATCGAGGACGGCATCCTGAAGGGCTACATCCAGGACACGCTGAACGCGCGGCTGATGAAGATGCCCGTCACCGGCAACGCGCGGCGCGAGTCGTACGCGGCGCTGCCGATGCCGCGCATGACCAACACGTACATGCTGAACGGCGACAAGGATCCGCAGGAAATCATCGCGTCGGTGAAGAACGGCCTGTACGCGGTGAACTTCGGCGGCGGCCAGGTCGACATCACGAACGGCAAGTTCGTGTTCTCGGCGTCCGAGGCGTACATGATCGAGAACGGCAAGGTCACCTACCCCGTCAAGGGCGCGACGCTGATCGGCAGCGGCCCGGAATCGCTGAAGTACGTGAGCATGATCGGCAACGACATGTCGCTCGACACCGGTGTCGGCGTGTGCGGCAAGGAAGGCCAGAGCGTGCCGGTCGGCGTCGGCCAGCCGACCCTGCGGATCGACAGGATGACGGTCGGCGGTACGGCATAACCGCATCGCGGCGCAAACAATCCGCGCATTTTGCGAAAAACGCGCGGATTGTCCGCATTTTCGGGGAGACCCGATTGCCAGCCGCGCGGCGAGCAGGTATAAATTCCGAATCAATTTTTTTTGACGACCCGATTCCCGTCATGTCCGCCAAGTTTTACTTTTACTTTTTTTGGTATCTCAGACCGCTGGCGGATCGAGAGGGTTGATGGCGCGTAAAGCGCAACCGAAATTCCCGAAAAAAACCGCCGGCGAACCCGGCGGTTTTTTTTCGCCCTTCGCCCCCAGTACGACTGAATTGCCTGAATTGATGAATTTGCCGCACGCGCACTGACCGAACGGCTAGCCCTATCAAGGAGAAACAGCATGCCCCCGCACAATACCGACGACGTCCGCATTCGTGAGCTCAAGGAGCTGACGCCGCCCGCCCACCTGATCCGCGAATTCGCGTGTTCCGAAGCCGCGTCCGAGTTGATCTACAACTCGCGGCAGTCGATGCACCGGATCCTGCACGGGATGGACGACCGGCTGATCGTCGTGATCGGGCCGTGCTCGATCCACGACACGAAGGCGGCGCTCGAGTACGCGGGGCGGCTGGTGAAGGAACGCGAGCGCTTCGCGAACGAACTCGAAATCGTGATGCGCGTGTACTTCGAGAAGCCGCGCACGACGGTCGGCTGGAAGGGGCTCATCAACGATCCGCACCTCGACAACAGCTTCAAGATCAACGAGGGCCTGCGCACCGCGCGCGAATTGCTGCTGCAGATCAACGAGATGGGCCTGCCGGCGGGGACCGAATACCTCGACATGATCAGCCCGCAGTACCTCGCGGACCTGATCTCGTGGGGCGCGATCGGCGCGCGCACGACCGAGTCGCAGGTGCACCGCGAGCTCGCGTCGGGGCTGTCGTGCCCGGTCGGCTTCAAGAACGGCACTGACGGCAACGTGAAGATCGCGGTCGACGCGATCAAGGCCGCGTCGCAGCCACACCATTTCCTGTCGGTGACGAAGGGCGGCCACTCGGCGATCGTGTCGACGGCCGGCAACGAGGACTGCCACGTGATCCTGCGCGGCGGCAAAACGCCGAACTACGACGCCGAAAGCGTGAACGCCGCGTGCACTGACATCGGCAAGGCCGGCCTCGCCGCGCGCCTGATGATCGACGCGAGCCACGCGAACAGCTCGAAGAAGCACGAGAACCAGATCCCCGTGTGCGCGGACATCGGCCGCCAGATCGCGGCGGGCGACGAGCGCATCGTCGGCGTGATGGTCGAATCGCACCTCGTCGAAGGCCGCCAGGACCTGAAGGAAGGCTGCCCGCTGACCTACGGCCAGAGCATCACCGATGCGTGCATCAACTGGGAAGACAGCGTGAAGGTGCTCGAGGGGCTTGCGGAGTCGGTCAAGGCCCGTCGCGTCGCGCGCGGCAGCGGCAACTGACGGGAGCAAGCGGGCGGGGCTCGACGGGCTCCCGCCTTGCGGCGAGGCGGCCACGGATGCCGCCCGCGACAAGCGCTCGAGTCTGCTAAACTAGCTAACATAGCTTAGCTAAGCGAGAAATTCGATGCCTATCGTCAACATGCACGATGCCAAGTCACGGCTTTCCGGCCTTGTCGAAGCACTCGAACTCGGGCGGGAATCCGAGGTCGTGATTGCCCGCAATGGCCACCCGGTCGCCCGAATCGTTCCCTATGTGGCGCCGAAGCGAATTGGCGCAGCCCGCCAGTTGCTGGCCGGGCTGCATATTCCGGCAACGGTCGACGCGTTCAATGCGGGCGACGACTCGATCGCCGCCGACTTCGACGCAAGCGGCGAGCAGGGGCTCGAGCCGTGAAGCTGCTGCTCGATACGCATATCGCGCTATGGGCCGCCGAAGGGGCCCCGCAACTTTCATCGACGGCCGCCGAGCTGATCGAGAACCCGGACAACACGCTGTACGTCAGCGCGGCGTCCATCTGGGAAATCGCGATCAAGTACCGCAAGGGCAATCTGCTCGTTCATCCGCGTGACGCACGGTCGGCGTTCCGACTTGCCGGTTTCGCAGAGTTGTCGATCAGCAGCGATCACGTCGAAGCGGTCGCGACATTACCCGACTTCCCCGACCATGCCGATCCGTTCGATCGCGTGATGGTCGCGCAGGCACTGTATGAAGGCATGCCGCTCGTCAGCGCCGATCCAAAGGTGTGGCGTTACCATGCGACGCTGATGCTGCGCGCGTGACATTGCGGAAAAACGCAATACGGCGGTAGCCGTTCCGTGCAGGCCAGCGGCATGCGCCGTCGCGCGCGGCCATGCCACACAACGAAAAGCCCGGCTCGCGCCGGGCTTTCGTGTTTCTCGGAAATCGAGCGTCAGCGCGTCACTCGAGCGCGCCCGAACCGAAGATCTCGGTGTTCACGCGCTCCGGCGCGACGCCCAGCGCGACGAGCGCGTCGCGTTGCGCCTTCATGAACGCGATCGGGCCGCAGATGTAATAGTCGGCGTCCGGCACCAGCGCATATTGCTTCACGCGCTCCGGCGTGAGCCGCCCTTCGAGATCGTGGTCGACACCCGCGCGGTCGTTCGGGCCGACCAGTTCGTACAGCACCGTGCGCTTGACGTTCGCGTGCTCGCGCACCGTATCGTTCAGCCAGTCGCGGAACGCGTGCACCGCGCCCGAGCGGCACGCGTGGATGAAACGCACGTCGCGCTTGCTGCCTTCCGCGATCAGCGTCGACGCCATCGACATCATCGGCGTGATGCCGACGCCGCCCGAGATCAGCACGACCGGCGTATCCGCATCGCGCTTCAGCGTGAACTCGCCCATCGGCGCGGTCACCTCGACGACCGAGCCCTCCTCGACGCCGTCGTGCATCAGCGTCGACACCTTGCCGGCCGGGATCGCCTCCGCCTTGCCGGCCTCGCGCTTCACCGAGATGCGCAGCCACTTGCCGTGCGGCGCATCGGACAGGCTGTACTGGCGCGGCTGGTCGACGCCCAGGTCGCCGACGAAGCGCTTCACCGTCACGTACTGGCCCGGCTCGAACTTCGGCGCTGCGCCGCCGTCCCCAGGCGTCAGGTAGAACGACGTGATCTCGTCGCTCTCGCGCACCTTGCGCGCGACCTTGAACGGCCGGAAGCCGCTCCACGCCGCACCCGCGTACAGATCCGCCTCGGCGCCGATCAGGATCTGCGCGAGCTGCCCGTAGGCGACGCGCCACGCTTCGAGCGTTTCCGCATCGACCGCGTCGCCGAGCACTTCGACGATCGACGCGAGCAGGTTCTCGCCGACGATCGGGTAATGCTCCGGACGGATGTTCATGCTCGCGTGCTTGTTCGCGATGTGCGACACCGCCCCGCCGAGCGCACCGAGATTGTCGATGTTCGCCGCATATGCGTAGACCGCCTTCGCGAGCGTTTCCGGCTGGCTGCCGGTCTTCTGGTGCGTCTGGTTGAACAGGTTCTTCAGTTCCGGATGCCGCGCGAACATGCGCTGATAGAAGTGCTGCGTGATCGTCGCGCCATGCACGGCGAGGACAGGGGCGGTGGCCTTCACACGGGCCATCTGGTCGGCGGTAATGTGGGTCATGCTCGTTCTCCGTTAAACATGCCCACACAATACATCTTTAAAATCCGGCGCCCCCCCGGGCAAATTGTCGCAGTGCGGAAAAGGGGCTGGACAGGATGACGGCCGGCGCAGGCGCCCGGCCGCCCGCGCGTCACCGCGGGCGATCGCGTTCCCACAGCACGTCCGAGCCGCCGTCCGCGCGGTTCAGCACCCGCGCCAGCACGAACAGCAGATCCGACAGCCGGTTCACGTAACGGCGCGGCGTCTCGTGCAGCGGCTCGCTGCGACCGAGCGCGACGATCGCGCGTTCGGCGCGCCGGCACACGGTGCGGCACACATGCGCGAGCGCCGCTGCGCGCGAGCCGCCCGGCAGGATGAACTCCTTCAGCGGCGACAGCGTCGCGTTGTAGTCGGCGAGCCACTGGTCGAGACGCGCGAGATGCGTGTCGTCGAGCACCGTGTGGCCGGGGATGCACAGCTCGCCGCCGAGGTCGAACAGGTCGTGCTGGATCGTCACGAGCGCCGCACGCACGTCGTCGGGCAACGGCTCGGCGAGCAGCACGCCAAGGTTCGAATTCAGTTCGTCGACGTCGCCGATCGCGGCGATCCGCACGTCGTCCTTGCCGATGCGCCGCCCGTCGCCCAGACCGGTGGTGCCGTCATCGCCCGTGCGGGTGGCGATCTTGCTCAAGCGGTTGCCCATGCGAAGTCCTCTGTTGCGCGGCCGCGGCGCGGCCCCGGTTGCGTTGGTTCCGACCTAGGTACCGACTTGGGTACCAAGTCAGCTACCAGGTTGGATACCGATTATCGCAGCCCGCCGCGCGGCTCGCAGCGGGTGTTCCAGCGTAGAATGAACCCAAACCGCCACAAACCGCCACGCAGCGGTGCCTGCCGGACAAGCTGTCGAACTTTGCATGGAATCGGCGCCGATGCCGACGCGCCCGCGCCGATCGAGAGGAGACTCGTGTGAATCACCCCGCCCCGCCGGCTGCATCGGCCGCCTCGGCTCAACCCGCCGTATCGCGCCGCCCGCTGCCCCCCGCCTTCCTCGATGCGCTGCGTGCCGCCTTCGGCGAGCGCGTGTCGACGGCCGACGCGGTGCGCGCGCACCACGGCCGTGACGAATCGCCGTTCGACCCGCAACTGCCCGACGCGGTCGTGTTTGCGCACAGCGTCGACGACGTCCGGCAGGTCGTGTCGCTGTGCGCACTCTACAGCGTGCCGCTGATTCCATATGGCGCGGGTTCGTCGCTCGAAGGCCATCTGCTCGCGGTGCGCGGCGGCGTGTCGCTCGACCTGTCCGAAATGAACCGCGTGCTGTCGATCAACGCGGAAGACCTGACCGTCACGGTCGAGCCCGGCATCACGCGCAAGGCGCTCAACGAAGCGCTGCGCGACACGGGCCTGTTCTTCCCGATCGACCCCGGCGCCGACGCGAGCATCGGCGGCATGACTGCGACCCGCGCGTCCGGCACCAACGCCGTGCGCTACGGGACGATGCGCGAGAACGTGCTCGGCCTGACCGCGGTGCTCGCCGACGGCCGCGTCGTGAAGACGGGCTCGCGCGCGCGCAAGTCGTCGGCCGGCTACGACCTCACGCGCCTGTTCGTCGGCTCCGAGGGCACGCTCGGCGTGATCACCGAGATCACGCTGCGCCTGCATCCGCTGCCGGAAGCCGTGTCGGCCGCGATCTGCACGTTCCCGTCGATGGGCGACGCGGTGCGCACCGTGATCGAGACGATCCAGATCGGCGTGCCGATCGCGCGCGTCGAATTCGTCGACTCGCTCGCGATCCGCTCGATCAACCGCCACTCGAACCTGACGCTCGCCGAGGCGCCGACGCTGTTCTTCGAATTCCACGGCACCGAGGCCGGTGTGAAGGAACAGGCGGAGCTGGTGGAAGCGCTCGCCGGCCAGAACCAGGGCCAGGGCTTCGAATGGGCGACCCGGCCGGAAGACCGCAGCCGGCTCTGGGCCGCGCGCCACAACGCGTACTTCGCGATGCTGCAGCTGAAGCCCGGCTGCCGCGCGGTGACGACCGATGTCTGCGTGCCGATCTCGCAGCTGGCCGCGTGCGTCGAGGAAACCGAGGCCGACCTGCGCGCGTCGTCGCTCCCGTGCCCGATCGTCGGCCATGTCGGCGACGGCAACTTCCACGTCGCGATCCTGATCGATCCCGACAAGCCCGACGAGATCGACGAAGCGGAACGCATCAACGACCGGATCGTCGAGCGCGCGCTGCGCATGGGCGGCACCTGCACGGGCGAGCACGGCGTCGGCCTGCACAAGATGCGCTTCCTGCCGAAGGAGCACGGCGACAACGCAATCGACACGATGCGCGCGATCAAGCTCGCGCTCGATCCGCGCAACCTGATGAATCCCGGCAAGATTTTCACGTGCTGACGCGGCGCGACGACGCCGCGCCAATCGCTTTGCATGGGGCGGGAGCAAGCGCCAGAGCGCGCAGTCCCGCCGACACTGGAGAACCGATGAACGCCCCCGAACTGTCGGCCGAGATGCGCGCGCAGCGCCAGCGGGAAGTCGTGCAGGCGCTGATGGCCGTGCTGCCGACGCATTGCCTGCTGTATCGCGACGAAGACACCGCGCCGTACGAATGCGACGGCCTGTCCGCGTACCGCCGCCTGCCGCTCGCGGTCGCGCTGCCCGAGACCGAATCGCAGGTGCAGCGCATCGTGCAGATCTGCCGGCGGATGGAGGTGCCGATCGTGCCGCGCGGCGCGGGCACGAGCCTGTCGGGCGGCGCGCTGCCGATCTCGCTCGGCGTCGTGCTGTCGCTCGCGCGTTTCACGCGCATCGTCGAGGTCGACCCGTACGCGCGCACGGCGACCGTGCAGCCCGGCGTGCGCAATCTCGCGATCTCCGAGGCCGCGGCGCCATACGGCCTGTACTACGCGCCCGATCCGTCGTCGCAGATCGCGTGCACGATCGGCGGCAACGTCGCCGAGAACTCCGGCGGCGTGCACTGCCTGAAGTACGGGCTGACCGTGCACAACGTGATGCGCGTGCGCGCGGTGACGATCGACGGCGAGATCGTCGAATTCGGCTCGCTCGCGCTCGACGCGCCGGGCCTCGACCTGCTCGCGGTGACGATCGGCAGCGAAGGCATGTTCGCGATCGTGACCGAAGTCACGGTGAAGCTGATCCCGAAGCCGCAGGCCGCGCAGCTCGTGATGGCGAGCTTCGACGATGTCGTCAAGGGTGGCGAGGCGGTCGCGGCGATCATCGCGTCGGGCATCATCCCCGCCGGCCTCGAGATGATGGACAAGCCGGCGACGCAGGCCGTCGAGTCGTTCACGCATGCGGGCTACGATCTCGACGCGAAGGCGATCCTGCTGTGCGAATCCGACGGCACGCCGGAAGAAGTCGCCGAGGAGATCGCGCGGATGACGGCGGTGCTGCGCGAGCACGGCGCGACGCGCATCAAGGTGTCGCGCAACGAGAGCGAGCGGCTGCGCTACTGGTCGGGCCGCAAGAACGCGTTTCCGGCCGCCGGACGGATTTCCCCCGACTATTACTGCATGGACGGCACCGTGCCGCGCCGCGCGGTCGGGCCGCTCCTCGCTCGCATCGAGCAGATGGAGACGCGCTACGGGCTGCGCTGCATCAACGTGTTCCATGCGGGCGATGGCAACATGCATCCGCTGATCCTCTACAACGCGAACGATCCGGACGAGCTTCACCGCGCGGAGCTGTTCGGCGCGGAGATCCTCGAGTGCTGCGTCGAATTCGGCGGCACCGTGACGGGCGAGCACGGCGTCGGCATCGAGAAGCTCAATTCGATGTGCGTACAGTTCTCGCCGCAGGAGCGCGACGCGTTCTTCGCGGTCAAGCGCGCGTTCGATCCGCCCGCGCTGCTCAATCCCGACAAGGGCATTCCGACGCGTGCACGCTGCGCCGAATACGGCCGCCAGCACGTGCGCGGCGGGCTCCTGCCGCACCCCGACCTCCCCCGCTTCTGAGCGCGCGCCGGCGTCCCGGCGCTGCACCGCCCGCGCGGCCTCCGGGCCGGCGCGGCGGTGCCGCGTTCCACCGGTGAATCGGGCTTAGGGATAGTCGCGATGTGCATTCGCATCACCCCGGTACAATCGACCGGACAACAAGACGAGGCAGCAACCGATCATGGAAGAGGACGATATCGTCGCCGAATGGGCGGAGCGCATCCGCGCCGCCAGTGCCGACGGCCGGCCGCTGCGGATCCGCGGCGGCGGTACCAAGGACTGGTATGGCCAGGCGCTCGAGGGCGCGATCCTCGACACGCGTGCGTTTCACGGCATCGTGTCGTACGACCCGGCCGAACTCGTGGTGACTGTCCGCGCGGGCACGCCGCTCGCCCAGCTTGAAGCCGTCCTCGGCGAACGCGGCCAGATGCTGCCGTTCGAGCCGCCGCATTTCGGCCGCATGGCCACCGTCGGCGGCTGCATCGCGGCCGGCCTCGCGGGCCCGCGGCGCGCGACCTGCGGCGCGCCGCGCGATTTCGTGCTCGGTGTCGCGCTGATGAACGGCCGCGGCGAGGTGCTGCGGTTCGGCGGCCAGGTCGTGAAGAACGTCGCCGGCTATGACGTAGCGCGGCTGATGGCCGGCTCGCTCGGCACGCTCGGGCTGATGCTCGAGCTGTCGATCAAGGTGCTGCCGGTACCCGTCGCCGAAGTCACGCTGAAGTTCGAGATGAGCGCGACCGATGCGGTGCGCAAGCTCAACGAATGGGGCGGCCACCCGCTGCCCGTCAGCGCGAGCGCATGGCGCAACGGCACCCTCGTGCTGCGCCTGTCGGGCGCCGAGGCCAGCGTGAAGTCCGCGAAGACCGTGCTCGGCGGCGAAGTCGTCGACGCGGTCGAGGCCGAGCGCTTCTGGGCCGGCCTGCGCGAGCAGACCGATTCGTTCTTCAGCGGCATTCCGCCGGGCTTTGCGCTGTGGCGGCTGTCGCTGCCGTCGATCACCGAGCCGATGCACCTGCCAGGCACCCAGCTGATGGAATGGGGTGGCGCGCAGCGCTGGTGGATCAGCGACGCCGACGCGCAAACCGTCCGCATGAGCGCGAAGCAGGCTGGCGGTCACGCGACGCTGTTCCGTGCGGGCGAATCGTACGACCGCAGCGCCGGCGTGTTCACGCCGCTGCCCGCGCCGCTGATGAAAATCCACCGTGGGCTGAAGGCGGCGTTCGATCCGGCGCGCATCTTCAACCGCGGCCGGCTTTACCCCGAACTCTGAGGGCTCGATGCAAACGAACCTCGCCGATTTCATCCGCAATACGCCCGACGGCGACGAAGCCGACGCGATCCTGCGCAAATGCGTGCATTGCGGATTCTGCACCGCGACGTGCCCGACCTATCAGCTGCTCGGCGACGAACTCGACGGCCCGCGCGGCCGGATCTACCTGATCAAGCAGATGGTCGAAGGCGCGCCCGTCACGCGCAGCACGCAGCAGCATCTCGACCGCTGCCTCACCTGCCGCAGCTGCGAGACGACCTGCCCGTCGGGCGTCCAGTACGGCCGCCTCGTCGAGATCGGCCGCAAGCACGTCGAACAACAGGTGCGGCGCCCGCTGTCGCAGCGCGTCGTGCGCCGCGTGCTCGCGAGCTTCGTGCCGAACGCCGCGCTGTTTTCGCCGGTAATGCGGCTCGGCCAGCATGTGCGGCCGCTGCTGCCGAAGCGCCTGCGCGACAAGGTGCCGCCGCGCACGCGCCTGCTCGAATGGCCGCACCGCACCCATCCGCGCAAGATGCTGATGCTCGCCGGCTGCGTGCAGCCGTCGATGCTGCCGAACATCAACATCGCGACCGCGCGCGTGCTCGATGCGCTCGGCGTCGAGACCGTCGTCGCGCCCGAGGCCGGCTGCTGCGGCGCGATCCGGCTGCACCTGAACTACCACGACGAAGCGCTCGACGACGCGCGCCGCAACATCGACGCGTGGTGGCCGTATATCGAGCAAGGCGCCGAGGCGATCGTGATGAACGCGTCCGGCTGCGGCGCGACGGTGCTCGAGTACGCGCACCTGCTGCGCGACGACCCGGCCTATGCGGAGAAGGCGCAGCGCATCGTCGCGCTGACGCGCGACGTGTCCGACGTGCTGCTCGCGTTCGAGGCCGAGCTCGCGTCGCTCGCGCGGCGCCGCGCGATCCACACCGTCGCGTATCACCCGCCGTGCACGCTGCAGCACGGCCAGCAATCGCGCGGCAAGGTCGAACGGCTGCTCGAGACGCTCGGCATCGACGTGCGCCTGCCCGCCGACAGCCACCTGTGCTGCGGCTCGGCCGGCACCTATTCGCTGACGCAACCGTCGCTGTCGTACAAGCTGCGCAAGCAGAAGCTCGCGAAGCTGCAGGCGCTCGAGCCGCAGATGATCGTCTCCGCGAACGTCGGCTGCATCGCGCACCTGCAAAGCGGCACGCAGATCCCGGTCGCGCACTGGATCCAGCTGGTCGAGCACCTCGTGTACGGCTAGATGCGCTGGAAGGGTTTGTCGCCTGCGAGGGCTCGCGCGGCCCCGTGCGCCGCGTCCGTATAATGCGATGCGATGCGAGGCGCCGCGCGTCAGCGGCGCGCCCGCGTTTTTGTGTCCGCGCTTTTGTGCCCGCGCTTTTGTGTCCGCTTTCGTGCCCGTCATGTCCGATCTTGCCGTTCGCCTGGAATCCGTTCATCGCCGCATCGCCGACGCCGCACGCGCGGCCGGCCGCGACCCTGCCACCGTCACGCTGCTCGCCGTCTCGAAGACGTTCCCCGCCGACGCCGTGCGCGCCGCGCATGCGGCCGGCCAGCGCGCGTTCGGCGAAAACTACGTGCAGGAGTCGATCGACAAGATCGACACGCTCGCCGATCTGCGTGCGGACCTCGAGTGGCATTTCATCGGTCCGCTGCAATCGAACAAGACGCGCCCGGTCGCCGAACGCTACGACTGGGTGCATTCGGTCGACCGGCTGAAGATCGCGCAGCGGCTCGCCGAGCAGCGGCCCGCGCACCTGCCGCCGCTCAACGTGTGCGTTCAGGTGAACATCAGCGGCGAGGCGTCGAAGAGCGGCATTGCGCCTGACGAGGTCGCCGCGATCGCGCGCGAGATCGCCACGCTGCCGGCGCTGCGGCTGCGCGGGCTGATGGCGATCCCGGAGCCCGCGGACACCCCCGACGCGCAGCGTGCGCCGCACCGCGCGCTACGCACGCTGTTCGACGCGCTGCGCGCGGACGGCCTGCCGCTCGACACGCTGTCGATGGGCATGTCCGCCGACCTCGAGGCGGCCGTGCTCGAAGGCGCGACGATCGTCCGGGTCGGCACCGCGATCTTCGGCGCGCGCGACTATTCCCATTGATCCACTCCCTGATCCCGACATCATGAAAATTGCATTCATCGGCGGCGGCAACATGGCCGCGGCATTGATCGGCGGCCTCGTCAAGCGCGGCACCGCCGCGGACGGCCTGTACGCGATCGACGTCAACGAAGACGTCCGCAAGCGCGCCGAGGCACAGTTCGGCATCCGCACCGGTGCGGCGATCGACGCTACGCTCGCCGGCTACGACGCAATCGTGCTCGCCGTGAAGCCGCAGGTGCTGAAGGATGTCGCCGAGGCGCTCGCGCCGCATCTGAAGTCGCAGCTCGTGATCAGCATCGCGGCGGGCATCCGCGGTACGGACCTCGCGCGCTGGCTCGGCGGCTACGCGCGCGTCGTGCGCACGATGCCGAACACGCCGGCGCTGGTCGGCATGGGCGTGACGGGCCTCGCCGCGCTGCCGGGTGTCGATGCGGCGGGCCGCGAACTCGCGTCGGGCGTGCTCGGCGCGGTCGGCGAGATCGTGTGGTTCGACGACGAGTCGCAGCTCGACGCGGTCACCGCGATCTCGGGCAGCGGCCCCGCGTATGTGTTCTATTTCATCGAAGCGCTGCAGGAAGCGGCGCGCCGCCTCGGCATGAACGACGAGCAGGGCCGCGCGCTTGCAGTCGCGACGTTCACCGGCGCCGCGCAGCTCGCCGCACAATCCGGCGAGCCGGCCAGCGTGCTGCGCGAGCGCGTGACGTCGAAGGGCGGCACGACGGCGGCGGCGCTCGCGTCGTTCGACGCGCAGGGCGTGAAGGAAGCGATCGTGCAAGGCGCGCTCGCGGCCGAGGCGCGAGCGAAGGAAATGGGCGACGAGCTCGGCCGCGCGTAAGCGCAGTTCAGAGGCCGGACACCGCGTAATGCGCGGCGATTCCGACGAACAGCACGCCGCCGAGCCAGTTGTTGTGCCTGAACGCGGCGAAGCACGGCATCCGCTCGCGGCCCTTGATCAGCGTGTAGTGATACAGCGCGCAGCCGGCTGCCGCCGCCCACCCCGCCCAGTACACGAGACCGAAGCCGAGCTTCAGCCCGATCCACACATAGATGCCGAGCGTCACCGCGTAACACGCCATCACCGCCGCGACGTCGAAGCGGCCGAACGTGAGCGCGGACGTGCGGATGCCGATCCTGATGTCGTCGTCGCGGTCGACCATCGCATATTCGGTGTCGTACGCGACCGACCAGAACACGTTCGCGATCAGCATGATCCACGCGAGCATCGGCACCGTGTCCTGCACGGCCGCAAACGCCATCGGAATGCCGAAACCGAATGCGATGCCCAGATACGCCTGCGGAATCGCAAAGAAGCGCTTCATGAACGGATAGGTGCCCGCGACGATCACCGCGACGACCGACAGCTCTTTCGTCAGCGTATTGAGCGGCAGGATCAGCAGGAACGCGACCAGCGTCAGCCCGACCGCGATCGCGATCGCCTCCCATGCCTGGATCTTGCCGGACGTCAGCGGACGGTCGGCGGTACGTTTCACGTGGCGGTCGAAATCGCGGTCCGCGTAATCGTTGATCGCACAGCCGGCCGAGCGCATCAGCAGCGTGCCGAGCGCGAAGATCACGATCAGCGTCCAGCTCGGATGGCCGTTCGACGCGATCCACAGCGCGTTGAGCGTCGGCCACAGCAGCAGCAGGCTGCCGATCGGCTTGTCCATCCGGACGAGCCGCAGATACAGGGGAAAGCGGGCGAGCATGGTGAAGCACCGGGAAGATAACCCCGGCATTTTAGAGCCGAGCGGTGTCTCGCGTCATGTCGGCGCGAAGCCTGCACGGCTCGCGCTCAAACGCCGGCGGCAGCAGCCAGACCATGCATGGCTTGCGCGATCAGCACGGCCGCGCCGCTGCCCGTGATCGCAAAACCGGCGATATGCCGCAGCGCGGCGGCGGGCGCGCGCTTCACGGGTGTCGCGAACGCGCTGCGCATGTCGAGGATCATCTGCGTCATGATCGTCACTCCTTCAAGCAAAACGAATCGTCCAGATGAAACGGCCGGTCGCACGACCGGCCGTTCCCTGCTGCCTGACCTTCAGCAGCGACTTGCCGGGATCACGCGAGATCGTAGCGGTCGAGGTTCATCACCTTGTTCCAGGCCGCCACGAAGTCGTGCACGAACTTCTGCTGCGCGTCCGCGCTGCCGTAGACTTCGGCCAGCGCGCGCAGCTGCGCGTGCGAGCCGAACACCAGATCGACGCGCGTGCCGGTCCATTTGACATCGCCCGTCGCGCGATCGCGCCCTTCGTACACGTCGTTCGCGGCCGACGCCGGCTTCCACTCCGTGCCCATGTCGAGCAGGTTCACGAAGAAGTCGTTGGTCAGCGCTTGCGGCCGATCCGTGAACACGCCGTGCGGCGTCTGCCCGACGTTCGCGCCCAGCACGCGCAGGCCGCCCACGAGCGCCGTCATTTCCGGCGCGGTCAGCGTCAGCAGTTGCGCCTTGTCGACCAGCAGCGCTTCGGCCGGCACCGTGTACTTGCCCTTCAGGTAGTTGCGGAAACCGTCCGCGACCGGTTCGAGCACGGCCATCGCGTCGATGTCGGTCTGCTCCTGCGACGCGTCCGTGCGGCCCGGCGCGAACGGCACCGTCACCGCATGGCCCGCGTTCTTCGCGGCCTGCTCGACGCCAGCCGCACCGGCCAGCACGATCAGGTCGGCGAGCGACACTTTCTTGCCGCCCGTCTGCGCGTCGTTGAACGCCTTCCGGATGCTCTCGAGCTTCTCCAGCACCGTCGCGAGCTGCGCCGGCTGGTTCACGTCCCAGTCCTTCTGCGGCGCGAGACGGACACGCGCACCGTTCGCGCCACCGCGCTTGTCCGAACCACGGAACGTCGACGCCGACGCCCATGCGGCCGACACGAGCTGCGACACGGACAGGCCCGATGCGATGATCTGCGCCTTCAGCGCGGCCACATCCGCGTCGTCGATCAGCTTGTGGTCGACAGCCGGCACCGGGTCCTGCCACAGCAGTTCCTCGGCCGGCACTTCCGTGCCGAGATAGCGTGCGCGCGGGCCCATGTCGCGGTGCGTCAGCTTGAACCACGCACGCGCGAACGCGTCGGCGAACTCGTCCGGGTTCTCGTAGAAGCGGCGCGAGATCTTTTCGTACGCCGGATCGAAGCGCAGCGACAGGTCCGTGGTCAGCATCGTCGGCAGGTGCTTCTTCGACGCATCGTGCGCGTCCGGGATCACGGCCTGGGCGCCCTTCGCAACCCACTGGTGCGCACCGGCCGGGCTCTTCGTCAGCTCCCATTCGTAGCCGAACAGGTTCTCGAAGAAGTTGTTGCTCCACTGCGTCGGCGTCGTCGTCCACGTGACCTCGAGGCCGCTCGTGATCGCGTCGCCGCCCTTGCCCGTGCGATAGCTGCTCTTCCAGCCGAGGCCCTGCGCCTCGAGCGGCGCCGCTTCCGGCTCGGGACCGACGTCCGACGCGGGACCGGCGCCGTGCGTCTTGCCGAACGTGTGGCCGCCCGCGATCAGCGCGACCGTTTCCTCGTCGTTCATCGCCATGCGGGCGAACGTCTCGCGGATGTCACGCGCGGCAGCGACCGGGTCGGGGTTGCCGTCCGGACCTTCCGGGTTCACGTAGATCAGGCCCATCTGCACGGCGGCGAGCGGGTTTTCGAGGACGCGATCGCCCGAGTAGCGGCTGTTCGCGCCGCCGCTCAGTTCCAGCCAGATCTTCTCCGCGCCCCAGTACACGTCGTCCGGTTCCCAGGTGTCCGGACGGCCGCCCGCGTAGCCGAAGGTCTTGAAGCCCATCGATTCGAGCGCGACGTTGCCGGCGAGGATCATCAGGTCGGCCCACGAGATGTTGCGGCCGTATTTCTGCTTGATCGGCCACAGCAGGCGGCGCGCCTTGTCGAGGTTGCCGTTGTCGGGCCAGCTGTTGAGCGGCGCGAAGCGCTGCTGGCCGCCGCCGGCGCCGCCGCGGCCGTCAGCGGTGCGGTACGTGCCGGCGCTGTGCCACGCCATGCGGATGAACAGGCCGCCATAGTGACCGAAGTCGGCCGGCCACCAGTCCTGCGACGTGGTCATCAGCGCGTGGAGATCTTTCTTCACCGCCGCCAGGTCGAGTGTCTTGAACGCTTCGGCGTAGTTGAAATCCGTGTCCATCGGATCGGACAGGGACGAATGCCGGTGGAGCATGTTGAGGTTCAGCTGATTGGGCCACCAGTCCCGGTTCGACGTGCCGCTGCCTGCGGTCTGATGGAACGGGCACTTCGTTTCGGTCGACATGCGTCTTCTCCTAGTTTCGTTTGCATCCAGCGGCGCGGCCTGGAAACCGGACACCCTGGCGGATGGTCACTGCGGGGTAAAGGCGGGAGCATCGCTCCCATCGTGCTACGTTGTCGGATCGGGGGTTCAATGCGCCGCGTCAACCGGCTTCGCCCGGCGTGGCACGAAGCGGCGGCGGATAGCCGCTACGCCGGTGGCGCGCAAGTGTTTCGTGTTCTCGGACATAGGGAATCCTCATGGCGGAACGGCGAACGTATCGGAGAACATCGGGGGAACGAAGGATCGGCATCCGGCGGCTCAGCCGCCATACACACGATCCGCCAGGTACGCGAACGCGATCGGCCGCAGGCTCCTGATCGCAGCCCGGGCACGATTTACGACCTTCCCGCGCGGCGGGACGTTCCGCTGCGCGTGCTGCCATACCGAACGCATCATGACACCCTCCTTTGACGCTTGCATTGAACGTGCAGACCGCCGTGACGGCGGGGCATCGATCCATGCAGAGGATTCTATATATAGCTATTGATTATTTGAATTTGATAAATCCCATCTATGCGATAGGCAAAAATAAACGGGGTCGCACGACCCCGTTCATCTGCTGCGTCCATCGGCCGCGCCGAGTCAATTCATCGTCGCCGGCATGTCGAGCTTCGCGACGCCCGGCAGGTCGCACCCGGAGATTGCGTCGCTGATCGCATCGATCGCGGGCATCCGCGTGAAGCTCTTGCGCCACACGAGCACGACGCGGCGGTCCGGCACCGGGTCGTTGAACGGCACGTACGACAGCAGCTCGGCATCGGGGCCGTTCGCGCGCGGCCCGACCTCGGTGACCGACATCCGCGGCAGCACGGTGATGCCGACGCCGCTCGCGACCATGTGGCGGATCGTCTCGAGCGACGAGCCCTCGAAGGTCTTCTGGATCCCGTCGGCCGTCTGCGAGAAGCGCATCAGTTCCGGGCACACGCCGAGCACGTGATCGCGGAAGCAGTGGCCGTTGCCGAGCAGCAGCATCGTCTCCTGCTTCAGGTCCTCCGCGTCGATCTGGTGGCGCTTTTCCCACGGATGGCCGGCCGGCAGCGCGACGACGAACGGCTCGTCGTACAGCGGCCGCACCATCAGGCCCGTCTCGGGGAACGGAAGCGCCATGATCGCCGCATCGATCTCGCCCTGCTTCAGCAACTCGAGCAGCTTGAGCGTGTAGTTCTCCTGCAGCATCAGCGGCATCTGCGGAACCCGCTGGATCATCTGCTTGACGAGCGTCGGCAGCAGGTAGGGCCCGATCGTGTAGATCACGCCGAGGCGGAACGGGCCGACGAGCGGATCCTTGCCCTGCTTCGCGATCTCCTTGATCGCGAAGGTCTGCTCGAGCACGCGCTGCGCTTGCGTGACGATCTGGTCGCCGATTGGCGTGACGCTCACTTCGCTCGCGCCGCGCTCGAAGATCTGTACGTTGAGTTCGTCTTCCAGCTTCTTGATCGCCACCGACAGCGTCGGCTGGCTCACGAAGCATGCTTCGGCCGCGCGGCCGAAATGCCGTTCGCGCGCGACCGCGACGATGTATTTCAATTCAGTCAGCGTCATTGTGGGTCAATCAAATAGATACAGGCGATAGGTTTAATTTATACACCCTGTGACGCCGGTTCGCCAAGTTTCTCCGCATCATCGTGCGCAATTCCGCGCTTTTGAATCCGGCCCTCAATCTGCGCTCAATCTGCCCTTTATTGGTCGTCACGCCTTCAGGTACTGCTCGCGCGCGCCGAGCCAGCGCGCGAGATGCTGCGTGACGACGTCCGGATAGCCGGCAATCAGCCGCGCGGCCGCTTCGCGGGCCGGCTCGATCAGCCAGCCGTCGGTTTCGAGGTTCGCGAAGCGCAGCATCGCGGCACCCGACTGGCGCGCGCCGAGGAATTCGCCGGGGCCGCGGATCTCGAGGTCGCGCCGCGCGATCTCGAAGCCGTCGGTGGTCTCGCGCATCGTCTTCAGCCGTGCACGGCCGGCGAGCGACAGCGGCCCGCTGTACAGCAGCACGCATACCGACGCCGCGGTGCCGCGCCCCACCCGGCCGCGCAGCTGGTGCAGCTGCGCGAGGCCGAAGCGCTCCGCGTGGTCGATCACCATCAGCGACGCGTTCGGCACGTCGACGCCGACTTCGATCACGGTCGTCGCGACCAGCAGCTGCACGTCGTTGCGCGTGAACGCGTCCATCACCGTGGCCTTGTCGGCCGGCGACAGGCGCCCGTGCACGAGCCCGACCTGCAGCTCGGGCAGCGCAGCGACGAGCGTCTCGTAGGTCTCGACGGCCGTCTGCAGCTGCAGCGTCTCGCTTTCCTCGATCAGCGGGCAGACCCAGTACACCTGGCGGCCGGTCAGCGCGGCCTCGCGCACGCGCGCGATCACCTCGTCGCGCCGCGCGTCGCCGACGACGCGCGTCAGCACCGGCGTGCGGCCCGGTGGCAATTCGTCGATCGTCGACACCTCGAGATCCGCGTAATAGGTCATCGCGAGCGTGCGCGGGATCGGCGTCGCGGACATCATCAGCTGGTGCGGCTGGAACCCGTGCGCGCCGTCCGCCGCGTTGGCCGCCTTCGCGCGCAGCGCGAGGCGCTGCTCGACGCCGAATCGGTGCTGCTCGTCGACGATCACGAGGCCGAGCCGCGCGAATTCGACCGCGTCCTGGATGATCGCGTGCGTGCCGATCACGAGCTGCGCGGTGCCGAGCGCGGCCGCTTCGATCGCCGCGCGCTTCTCCTTCGCCTTCAGGCTGCCGGCGAGCCACGCGACCGACACGCCGAGCGGCTCGAGCCAGCCGCGCAGCTTGCGCGCGTGCTGTTCGGCGAGGATCTCGGTCGGCGCCATCAGCGCGGCCTGGTAGCCGGCGTCGATCGCCTGCGCGGCCGCGAGCGCCGCGACGACGGTCTTGCCGCTGCCGACATCGCCCTGCAGCAGCCGCTGCATCGGATGCGCCAATGTCAGATCCTGCGCGATCTCGTCGACGACGCGCGCCTGCGCGCCCGTCAGCGTGAACGGCAGCGCCGCGTAGAGGCGCGTCGTCAGCGCGTCGGCATCGCTCGCCGTGCGGCGCGGCATCGCGGGCGCGGCGCGCGTGCGGCGCTCCTCGTGCGCGCGCTTCAGCGACAGCTGCTGCGCGAGCAGCTCGTCGAACTTGATGCGCGTCCATGCGGGATGCGAGCCGTCCATCAGCGCGGCTTCGTCCGAGTCGACGCCCGGGTGATGCAGGATCCGCACGGCGTCCGCGAGCGGCGGCACGCCGAGCGGTTTCAGGTACGTGCGGTCGATCTCCGGCGGCAGCAGTTCCGGCAGCGGCGTGCGCTCGACCGCGTTCTCGATCGCCTTGCGCAGGTACGCCTGCGACACGCCGGCCGTGCTCGGATAGACGGGCGTGAGCACCTGCGGCAGCGGCGCGTCGGCTTCGACGACGCGTACCGCGGGATGCACCATCTCCATCCCGAAGAAGCCGCCGCGCACGTCGCCGCGCACGCGCAGCCGCTGGCCGACGGCCATCTGCTTGACCTGCGAGCCGTAGAAATTCAGGAAGCGCAGCACGAGCTGCTCGCCGTCGTCGTCCTGGATTTTCACGACGAGCTGGCGGCGCGGCCGGTACGCGACCTCGTTGTCGAACACGACACCTTCCGTCTGCGCGATGCCGCCCGGCAGCAGCTCGCCGATCGGCGTGAGCGTGGTTTCGTCCTCGTAGCGCATCGGCAGATGCAGCACGAGATCGATCGAGCGCGTCAGGCCGAGCTTCGCGAGCTTGTCGGCGGTTTTCACGGGCTTGTCGGCCGCGGCCTTCTTGCGCTTCGGCGCGGCCGGCTCAGGCGCGGCCGGCTTGGGTGCGGCTGGATCAGGTGCGGCCGGACCGGAAGCGGAAGACCCTGCGGCGTCCTGCCCGTCGCCGGCCGGTTCGTCCGGACCGGCGCCGGATGCGTGTGCGTCGAACGCGGCCGCCGGCTGCGCGAGCCGGCCGTCGGCGCCGCGGCGCGGCCCGGCGCGGCGCGGCGCCGCGCGCACGGCAGGCGCGGCAGGCGCGGCAGCGTCCGCGTCGAACGGATCGGCGGAATCGGCGGAATCTGCAACGGCGGCGGCGGCAGAACGGCGTGGTGACACGGGCATCGGATCGTCAGGGTGCTTCGCAAGTACAATAGCGGCTTTCACGTCGTCCAAACGAGCGACGCCGGCCAAGCCGCGCACCCCGCCATCATAGCGGCTCGCGCGCCCCAATTACGCGTTTCCGCCTGCCGGCGGCGCACGCCGGCCGCTTCGAACCAGCCCGCATGTTCACGCTTTCCGATTTCGATTTCAATCTGCCACCCGAGCTGATCGCGCAAACCGCGCTGCCCGACCGCACCGCGAGCCGCCTGCTCGAGGTCGACAATTCGGTCGAGCCGGCCCGTCTCGTCGATCGCCGCTTTACCGAACTGCCGTCGTGCATCGCGGCCGGCGACCTGCTCGTGTTCAACGACACCAAGGTGCTGAAAGCGCGCTTCTTCGGCCACAAGGCGAGCGGCGGCAAGATCGAGGTGCTGATCGAGCGCGTGACGGGCACGCACACCGCGCTCGCGCAGATCCGCGCGAGCAAGTCGCCGGGCCCCGGCACGACGCTGACGCTTGCCGACGCGTTCGACGTGACGGTCGGCGAGCGCGTCGAGCCGTTCTTCACGCTGCATTTCCCCGCGCCGTGCCTGGCGCTGATCGAGCAGTACGGCCGCCTGCCGCTGCCGCCGTATATCGAGCACGATCCGGACGCGACCGACGAAACCCGCTACCAGACCGTCTATGCAAGCAACCCGGGCGCGGTCGCCGCGCCGACGGCTGGCCTCCACTTCGATGCGCCGATGCTCGCGAAGCTCGACGCGATGGGCGTCGAACGTGCGACGCTGACGCTGCATGTCGGCGCCGGCACGTTCCAGCCGGTACGCGTCGAGAACATCGCCGAGCACAAGATGCACAGCGAGTGGTACGAACTGCCGCAGTCACTCGTCGACAAGATCGCCGCGACCCGCGCGCGCGGCGGCAACGTGATCGCGGTCGGCACGACGTCGATGCGCGCGCTCGAGGCTGCGGCGCGCGACGCCGACGCCGCGGGCCGGCCGCTCGCCGCGACGCAGGCCGAGACCGACATCTTCATCACGCCCGGCTACGCGTTTCGCGTGGTCGACCGTCTGGTGACGAACTTCCACCTGCCGAAGTCGACGCTGCTGATGCTGGTATCCGCGTTCGCGGGTGTCGACACGATCCGCGCCGCTTACCGGCACGCGATCGACGCGCGCTACCGCTTCTTCAGCTACGGCGATGCGATGCTGCTCACGCGGCGTGAAGCGCCGGGCGCGTAAGCACCGCACGCACTGTCTGCACGCATCATTTGAGGCTGCGTGCGGTTGCACGCCGCTGCCGCCTGCCCGCCGCGCACGCTACGATAGCGCGCAACCGATTTTTTACCGCCGCCGGCATCCCGGCGGCGTTTTCAACATGCGCCGGACTGTTTTCCGGTGGCAAGGAGAACAATACGATGACCGAAGGCCCCTCCCACGCTCACGCTACGCACGATCACGACGCGCACGAACACATCCGCCCGCACAACGGCCTGAAGTTCGACTTGCTGACGACCGACGGCCACGCGCGGCGCGGCCGCGTGACGCTCAACCACGGCGTCGTCGAGACGCCGATCTTCATGCCGGTCGGCACCTACGGCACCGTGAAGGCGATCCAGCCGCGCGAGCTGCATGAAATCAAGGCTCAGATCATCCTCGGCAACACGTTCCATCTGTGGCTGCGCCCGGGCCTCGACACGATTGACGCGCACGGCGGCCTGCACGGCTTCATGGGCTGGAACAAGCCGATCCTGACCGATTCGGGCGGCTTCCAGGTGTTCTCGCTCGGCGACCTGCGCAAGATCACCGAGGACGGCGTCACGTTCGCATCGCCGATCAACGGCGACAAGCTGTTCCTGTCGCCGGAAGTGTCGATGCAGATCCAGAAGGTGCTGAACTCGGACGTCGTGATGCAGTTCGACGAGTGCACGCCGTACGCGACCAACGGCGTGCCGACCACGCACAAGGAAGCGGCCGACTCGATGCGGATGTCGCTGCGCTGGGCGAAGCGCTCGCTCGACGAGTTCAACCGGCTCGGCAACCCGAACGCGCTGTTCGGGATCGTCCAGGGCGGGATGTTCGAGGATCTGCGCGACGAATCGCTCGCGGGCCTCGCCGAGCTGGATTTCCACGGCCTCGCGATCGGCGGGCTGTCGGTCGGCGAGCCGAAGGAAGACATGATGCGCGTGCTGCGGCACGTCGGCCCGAAGCTGCCCGCGCACAAGCCGCACTACCTGATGGGCGTCGGCACGCCGGAGGACCTCGTCGACGGCGTCGCGAACGGCATCGACATGTTCGACTGCGTGATGCCGACCCGCAATGCACGCAACGGCTGGCTGTTCACGCGCTTCGGCGACGTGAAGATCCGCAACGCGACGCACAAGCATTCGCTGAAGCCGCTCGACCCGAGCTGCGGGTGCTACACGTGCCAGAACTTCTCGCGCGGCTACCTGCACCACCTGCACCGGGTCGGCGAGATCCTCGGCGCGCAGCTCAACACGATCCACAACCTGCACTACTACCTGCAGCTGATGAGCGAGATCCGCGAAGCGATCGAGACGCACACGTTCGACGCGTTCCGCCAGCGCTTCGCAGAGGACCGCGCGAGAGGGGTCGACTGACGGGCGGGCGGCGCCGCGCGCGATGTGCCGGCGCCGTGCGTCCGATCAGACAAGTACTAAAAAGGCACTGACAGGTATCGGTTAGAACCGTCAAACATTACAATTGCCTTTCTTTCGCAAACGACGACGGCCCCTATCCCGCATTAACAGCTTGATCCCAAAGCGCATTTTGCGGCGCCGTCGCGCTTGGGGCCGGTGGTAGAATAACCGGCTTAATTTTCGATCTTCCCTTACGGAGAGACCAACGTGCCGTTCATTTCCAATGCCTTCGCGCAAGGTGCCGCGGGTGGCGCCGAATCGAGCCTGATGAGCTTCCTGCCGCTCATCCTGATGTTTGGCGTGCTGTACTTCATCATGATCCGTCCGCAGATGAAGCGGCAGAAGGAGCACCGCAACATGCTCTCCGCCATGGCCAAGGGCGACGAAGTCGTCACGAGCGGCGGCGTCGTCGGCAAGGTGACGAAGGTCTCGGAAGCCTACATCGGCGTCGAGATCGCCGAAGGCACCGAAATCACCGTGCAGAAGGCCGCTGTGACGACCATTCTGCCGAAGGGCACGATCAAGTCGCTGTAAGCCCTTCCCCGAGCGTCCGGCCTTCCGCGCCGCGCCCGCCCGAGAAGCGGGCCGCCACGGCGCCGGACGCGATGCTTTCCAGCCAACTACCCCGTTCGGCCCCCTCATGAATCGTTACCCACTCTGGAAATATGTCGTGATGGTCGTGGCGCTCGCCATCGGCTTTCTGTACACATTGCCCAATTTCTTCGGCGAAGCGCCGGCGGTGCAGGTGTCGAGCGGCAAGGCCACGGTCAAGCTCGACTCGGCGACGCTCAGCCAGGTCGATGCCGCGCTCGCAGCCGCTCAGATCACGCCGGACGACGTCACCTTCGAGAACACGGCCGCCAACGCGAACATCCGCGTGCGCGTGAAGGACACCGATACGCAGCTGCGCGTGAAGGACCTGCTGCAGAAGACGCTGAACGCCGATCCGAACGATCCGCAGTACATCGTCGCACTGAACCTGCAGAGCGCGTCGCCGCGCTGGCTGACCGCGCTGCGCGCACTGCCGATGTATCTCGGCCTCGACCTGCGTGGCGGCGTGCACTTCCTGCTGCAGGTCGACATGACGGGCGCGCTGACGAAGAAGCTCGATTCCGACGCGTCCGATACGCGCACGCTGCTGCGCGACAAGAACATTCGCGACGGCGGCGTGAGCCGCGTCGACCAGTCCGTCGTCGTCAACTTCAGCGATTCGCAGGCCGCCGACGATGCGCGCCAGCTGCTCACGTCGTCGGTCACCGAGCTGCAATGGGCGACCCGCCCCGGCGGCGGCGGCGTGCAGGTGGTCGGCACGTTCACGCCGGCCGTGCAAAAGGCCGTCGAAGACGCCGCGCTCAAGCAGAACCTGACGACGCTCCACAACCGGGTCAACGAACTCGGCGTGTCGGAGCCGATCCTGCAGCAGCAGGGCAGCGACCGCATCGTCGTCGAACTGCCGGGCGTGCAGGACACCGCGAAGGCGAAGGACATCATCGGCCGCACCGCGACGCTGGAAGCGCGCCTCGCCGACCCGCTCAACACGCACCCGAATCCGAACGATCCGGTGCCGCCGGGCGAGGAGCTGTTCACGCAGGGCAACCAGGCGCCCGTGCTGCTGAAGAAGGACGTGATCTTCACCGGCGACCGCATCATCGACGCATCGGCCGGCTTCGACGAGCATCAGCGTCCGTCGGTCAACCTCCGCCTCGACTCGGCGGGCGGCCGTTCGGTGCGCGCGGTGTCGCGCGAGAACATCGGCAAGCCGATGGCGATGGTGCTGTTCGAGAAGGGCAAGGGCGAAGTGCTGACGGTCGCGACGATCCAGTCGGAACTCGGCGACCGCTTCCAGATCACGGGCCAGCCGACCCCGCAGGCCGCGGCCGACCTCGCGCTGCTGCTGCGCGCCGGCTCGCTCGCCGCACCGATGGACATCATCGAGGAACGCACGATCGGCCCGAGCCTCGGCGCCGACAACATCAAGATGGGTATCCACTCGGTGATCTGGGGCTTCTGCGCGATCGCCGTGTTCATGATTGCGTACTACATGCTGTTCGGTGCGATCTCGGTGATCGGCCTGTCGGTGAACCTGCTGCTGCTCGTCGCGGTGCTGTCGCTGATGCAGGCGACGCTGACCCTGCCGGGCATCGCCGCAATCGCGCTCGCGCTGGGTATGGCGATCGACTCGAACGTGCTGATCAACGAGCGCGTCCGTGAAGAACTGCGCGCCGGCCAGCCGCCGCAGCTCGCGATCCAGTCGGGCTACGCGCACGCGTGGGCGACGATTCTCGACTCGAACGTCACGACGCTGATCGCCGGCCTCGCGCTGCTCGCATTCGGCTCGGGCCCCGTGCGCGCGTTCGCGATCGTGCACTGTATCGGCATCCTGACGTCGATGTTCTCCGCGGTGTTCTTCTCGCGCGGGCTCGTCAACCTCTGGTACGGCGGCCGCAAGAAGCTGAAGTCGCTCGCGATCGGCCAGGTGTGGAAGCCGGAAGGCGCGACCGCCGGCGCCCCGTCGTTCACCGCCGCGGACGAATCGACCGACACCGCGCGCGCCGCGAAGCTCGCCGCCCCCGCGAACGCCAACGCGCCGCGCACCGGCAAGCCGCAGTTGCGCAACCGCGCGGCGTCGCAGAAGAAACCGGGCTCGACCCGTTAAGGACCCGGAGACGACCATGGAATTTTTCCGTATCCGTAAAGACATCCCGTTCATGCGGCACGCGTTGGTCTTCAACGTGATCTCGCTGGTAACGTTCCTTGCCGCCGTGTTCTTCCTGTTCCATCGCGGGCTGCACCTGTCCGTCGAGTTCACGGGCGGCACGGTGATCGAAGTGCAGTATCAGCAGGCTGCGCAGCTCGAGCCCGTGCGGACGACGCTCGGCCAGCTCGGCTACGCCGACGCGCAGGTGCAGAACTTCGGCACGTCGCGCAACGTGCTGATCCGCCTGCAGCTCAAGCAGGGCCTCACGTCCGCGCAGCAGAGCGACCAGGTGATGACCGCGCTGAAGGCGCAAAGCCCGGACGTGACGCTGCAGCGCGTCGAGTTCGTCGGCCCGCAGGTCGGCCGGGAGCTCGCGACCGACGGCCTGCTCGCGCTCGCGTGCGTCGTGATCGGCATCGTGATCTACCTGTCGTTCCGCTTCGAATGGAAGTACGCGGTCGCCGGCATCATCGCGAACCTGCACGACGTCGTGATCATTCTCGGCTTCTTCGCGTTCTTCCAGTGGGAGTTCTCGCTCGCGGTGCTCGCGGCAATTCTGGCGGTGCTCGGCTACTCGGTGAACGAGTCGGTCGTCATCTTCGACCGGATCCGCGAGACGTTCCGCCGCGAACGCAAGATGACCGTGCAGGAAGTGATCAACCATGCGATCACGACCACGATGTCGCGCACGATCATCACGCACACGTCGACCGAAATGATGGTGCTGTCGATGTTCTTCTTCGGCGGCCCGACGCTGCACTACTTCGCGCTCGCGCTGACGGTCGGCATCCTGTTCGGCATCTACTCGTCGGTGTTCGTCGCGGGCTCGCTCGCGATGTGGCTCGGCATCAAGCGCGAAGACCTGATCAAGGAAAAGAAGCTCGCGCATGATCCGGACGATCCGAACGCGGGCGCGCAGGTGTAAGCGCGTCGCTGCTTCGGCACACTGCTTCGGCAAACGGAAAAGGCCGGTTCTCGCGAACCGGCCTTTTTGTTTTTCCTGACCCGTCCTGAAACAGGTTGACACTTTTTCGCCGAGACGAAGAGATACCAAGTGGAGCAAGGGATCAAGCGTACGCAGCAGGCCCGGCAGCGCGGCGCGCCGGGCAATAAAAAACCGCCGCGTCCCGACGGGAAACGCGGCGGTTGCTCGCGTGGCGGCTCACGCCGCCCGGCGCGATCGGGGCCGGCTTACTGCTTGGCCGCGTCCTGCTTGACCGCTTCGGCCGTGATCAGCAGCTTGGTCGCCATCTTGAAGCCGTACGCCTTGCCGTAATCGACGCCGAAATCGCCACGATCGAATTCGCCGACCGCGTCGACACCGCACACTTCACGCTTGAGCATCGGGTGCGGCATGCACTTGAACGAGTCGATCTTCAGCGTCAGCGGCTTCGTCACGCCATGCAGCGTCAGGTTGCCGACGACTTCGGTCGGCTTGTCGCCGTCGAACTTGATCGTGCCCTTGTAAGTCGCTTCCGGATACTTCGTCGCATTGAAGAACTCGGCCGACTGCAGGTGCTCGTCGAGCTTCGTGTTGCCGGTGCTGACCGACGCGATGTCGGTCGTCACTTCGACCGTGCCAGTCTTCGCCGCGCGATCGAGCGTCACCTTGCCCTGCGACTTGTCGAACTTGCCGCGCCACACCGACAGGCCGCCGAAGTGGTCGGCCTCGAAGCTCGGGTACGTGTGGCTCGGGTCGAACTGGTACGTCGCCACGTCGGCGAATGCCGGGAACGACAGCGAAGCGGCAAGCGCACCGGCCGCGATCATCAGATGCTTGTTCAATTCATTCTCCTTGGAACGTCGCCGTGCTCATGCGCGGCGCCGGGTTACACGACATTGCCGCGCTTATTTCGCGGACACGATATGAAACTTGATCTGCACTTCGTCCGCGACGACCGACGTATCCTTCCACTCGCCGGTGCCGACGTTGAACGCCGAGCGCTTGATCGGCAGCACGCCGTCGAAGGTCTGCGTCGCGCCGTTCTGCGTGATCGTCACGGGCACCGTGACGGTCTCGGCCTTGCCCTTGATCGTCAGCTTGCCGGTCACGTTGTACTTGCTGCCGCCCGCGGGCGCGATCGCCGACGACACGAAGGTCGCCTGCGGAAAGGCTTTCGCATCGAACCAGTCCTTGCCGGCAACCTGGTCGTTGTACATCTTGTCGCCAAGGTCGTAGCTCGCGATGTCGATCGACACCTGCGCGCTGCCCTGCGTGGCCTTCGCCGGATCGAACCTGATCTGCGCGGCGAACTTCTTGAACACGCCCTCGGTCGGCACGTTCATCTGCTTCGACACGGCAGACACCTTGCTCTTCGCCAGATCGACGTCGGCGTGCGCCGCGCCCGACGCGGCAAGCGACACCGCGGCGAACGCGGCGAACGCGGCCAGCATGGAGCGGGAGAAAGACACTTTCATGGGATCCTTCATTTGGCAAAGGGGAGCATCCGCGACAGCAGGCCGTCACGGTCCAACAACTGATGCTTGATTGCCGCGAGCATGTGCATCGCGACGAGCGCAAGCAGAATGTAATTCAAGGACACATGGAGCGTCTTGAAGGTTTCCTTCAGCACCGGATCGGGATCGATCAGGCGCGGCAGCGGCACGATGCCGAGGTACACGACCGGGATGTTCGACGCCGAGCTGTACAGGTAGCCGGTGATCGGGATCACGAGCATCAGCGCATACAGCAGCCAATGCACGCCATGCGAGCCGATGCGCTGCCAGGCCGGCATGCCGTCCGGCAGCGACGGCGGCACGTGGGTCGCGCGCCACAGCACGCGGATCACGGCGAGCGCGAACGCCGTCACGCCGATCCACTTGTGCCACGAGAAATACTTGAGCTTCGTCGGCGTGAAGCCGGGGATGTCGGTCATCACCCAGCCGAGCGCGAAGCCGCAAACGATCAGCAGCGCAATCAGCCAGTGCAGCGCGATCGCCGTCTGCGTGTAACGTGCCGGCGTGGCCAGCAGCGGTTTCGATGCCATGGAGTCCTCAGTTCAGCAAAGTGCAGCGCGGCTCCGATTCGTCCGACGCATGCCAAGGGCGCCATGCTACCGCAACCTTTCGACGCGCGCGGGTTCCGACGACGGACGTGCCAGCCGGCTGCCAGCTTCGCGCCACGTTACCGATCTGTCACACGGCGCCGCGCTCTTGACACCGCGGAAAAGCCGTTTTGGTAAGATTGGCGCGGGTTCCGGCCCCGTCGACGCGCCCTCCCGCTGTCGCGCAACCGCTTTCTCCATGCAACGAAACGACCTGATTGCCTGCCACGAGTGCGACGCACTGTTGCACAAACCGCGCCTTGGCGGTCACGACAGTGCGCACTGCCCGCGCTGCAACGCGCTGCTCTACCGCAGCGCGTCGGCCCAGCTCGACCGGATCTGCGCGCTCGCGCTTGCAGCGCTGATCACGTTCGTGATCGCGCAGGCGTTCCCGATCCTCGAAATGGACGTGAACGGCAATCGCGTGCAGACGACGCTGATCGGCGCGATCGATTCGCTGTGGCACCAGGACATGGCGCTCGTCGCGGTGATGGTGTTCTGCTCGACCGTGCTGTTCCCGCTCATCGAGATGGCCGCGCTGCTGTACCTGCTGTTTCCGATGCGGCGCGGCGTGATCCCGCCCGGATTCAATCTCGTGCTGCGCGCGGTTCAGCTCGTGCGCCCGTGGGGAATGATCGAGGTGTTCATGCTCGGCATTCTCGTGACCATCGTCAAGATGGTCACGCTCGCGCACGTCGTGCCGGAAGCCGCGCTGTTCGCGTTCGCCGCACTGACGCTGATGATCGCGGTCGTCCTGATGTTCGATCCCGGCATGCTGTGGGACATCGCCGACGACCTGCGCGCCGGCCGCGCGCCTTCGCGCGGCCGCGACGCCGCCTCCCTGCCGCAGGCCCCCCCGCCGATGACGACGCCGACGGCCGACCGCGAGGGCCTCGCCAGCTGCCACACGTGCGGGCTCGTGCAGCCGCTCTCCGACGCGTACGCGCATTGCACGCGCTGCGGCGCGGCGCTCCATTTCCGTGTGCCGAACAGCCTCGCACGCACCTGGGCGCTGCTGATCGCCGCGGCGATCCTCTACATCCCGGCGAACCTGCTGCCGATCATGCGCACGTCGTCGATCGTCGGCTCGCAGGAAGACACGATCATGAGCGGCGTCGTGCTGTTCTGGGTATCGGGCGACTGGCCGCTCGCCGTCGTCGTGTTCGTCGCGAGCATCCTCGTGCCGATGCTGAAGCTTTGCGTGCTGCTGATCCTCGTGATCAGCGCGCAGCGCCGCTCGCCGTGGCGGCCGATGCAGCGCACGCGCCTGTTCCGGCTCGTCGAGCATATCGGCCGCTGGTCGATGCTCGACATCTTCGTCGTGACGCTCACCGTCGCGCTCGTCCACTTCCGTTCGCTCGCCATCATCACGGCCGGCCCCGGCGCGATCGCGTTCGGCTCGGTCGTGATCCTCACGATGCTCGCGTCGATGCAGTTCGATCCCCGCCTGATCTGGGATCCCGTCGAAACTTCTGGGAAACACCATGAATAGTCCGCACGACCCGCAGGGGGCCGGCCATCCGTCTCCCCCCGACGGTCCCCGCCCGCCCGATCCCGTGATCTCGTCGAAAAGCGGCTGGCTGCCGTCGCTCGTCTGGCTCGTGCCGCTGATCGCCGCGCTGATCGGCATCGGCCTCGTGATCAAGTCCGTGCGCGAGCGCGGCCCGGAGATCACGATCAGCTTCCACAGCGCCGAAGGCCTCGAACCCGGCAAGACCCAGGTCAAGTACAAGGACGTCGAGATCGGCATGGTCAAGACGATCACGCTGTCGAAGGACCTGGCGCGCGTGCTCGTCGACGTGCAGCTCAAAAAGGAATCCGAGGACTTCGCGGTCAAGGGCTCGCGCTTCTGGGTCGTGCGGCCGCGCATCGGCGCGACCGGCGTGTCGGGGCTCGGCACGCTGCTGTCGGGCGCTTACATCGGCGTCGACGCCGGCCGCTCGTCCGAAGGCGAGACCGACTTCACGGGCCTCGAGACGCCGCCCCCCGTCACCGGCGACCAGAAGGGCACGCAGTACGTGCTGCGCGGCGATTCGCTCGGCTCGGTCGACATCGGCTCGCCCGTCTACTACCGGCGCGTGCAGGTCGGCCAGGTGGTCGGCTTCGCGCTCGACAAGGACGGCACGGGCGTGACCTTCAACGTGTTCGTCAACGCGCCGTACGACCAGTACGTCGGCATCAACTCGCGCTGGTGGCAGGCGAGCGGCGTCGACCTGCGGCTCGACTCGAGCGGCCTCAAGCTGAACACGCAGTCGCTCGCGACCGTGATCCTCGGCGGCATCGCGTTCCAGGCGCCGCCGAACCAGACCAGCGGCGCAAACGCGCCGAACAACACGACGTTCCGCCTCGCGTCCGACGAGACCGACGCGATGCGCGACCCGGACGGCCAGCCGCTGCCGGTCGTGATGAACTTCAACCAGTCGCTGCGCGGGCTCTCGGTCGGCGCGACGGTCGACTTCCGCGGCATCGTGCTCGGCGAGGTCACGAAGATCGGCATCGAGTTCGAACCGAAGACGAAGACGTTCACGATGCCGGTGACGATGAACATCTATCCGGAACGCCTCGGCCCGCGCTTCCGCGAAACGATCGCGAGCAAGGGCGAACCGGCCCGCCGCCTGATCGTCGAGCGCCTCGTCCAGCACGGGCTGCGCGGCCAGCTGCGCACCGGCAACCTGCTGACGAGCCAGCTGTACGTCGCGCTCGACTTCTTCCCGAAGGCGCCTGTCGTGAAGATCGATCCGGCACGCCAGCCGCTCGAGCTGCCGACCGTGGCGAACTCGCTCGACGAGCTGCAGGTGCAGGTCGCCGACATCGCGAAGAAGCTCGACAAGGTGCCGTTCGACCAGATCGGCTCGAACCTGAACAGCGCGCTCGCGAACGCCGACAGGCTGTTCAAGCAGCTCGACACGCAGGTCGCGCCCGAGGCGCGCGACACGCTGTCGGCCGCGAAGCAGACCTTCTCGACCGCGGAAGCGACGCTGCAGCAGGATTCGCCGCTGCAGTCCGACGTGCGCGGCGCGCTGAAGGAGCTCACGCGCACGCTGCAGTCGCTGAACGCGCTCGCCGACTATCTCGAGCGTCACCCCGAATCGCTGCTCAAGGGCAAGCCAGGAGATCAACCATGACGACACGCGTGAACGCACTTGCATGCGGCGCGGCGCTGGCCGCCGCGCTGGCGCTCGCCGCGTGCAGCTCGCCGCCCGCGCGGTTCTACACGCTGAGCCCCGCCAACGCGGCGCTCGCGACGCGCACCGCGCCCGCCAACCCGCCGTTCCTGATCGAGGTGCCGTCCGTCGGCGTGCCCGAGCAGGTCGCGAAGAACCAGCTCGTCGTGCAGAAGAGCGCCGCGCAGGTCGACGTGCTCGAGCAGGAGCGCTGGGCGTCGCCGCCCGCCGACGAGATCCGCCGCGCGCTGTCCGACGATCTCGCCGCGCAGCTCGGCACGATCGACGTCGCGAACTCCGCGACGCCCGCCGGCGTGCCCGTCTACCGCGTGAGCGTCAATGTGCAGCGTTTCGAGTCGTGGCCGGCCAAGCGCGCGGCGATCGATGCGGTGTGGAGCGTACGCGCGGTCGGCACGCCGTCGGTGATGACTTGCCGCACGAGCATCGCCGAACCCGTCGGCGACGGCTACGACGCGCTCGTCGCCGGCCACCGCCGCGCGCTCGACGCGATCGCCGCGCAGGCAGCGGCCGGCGTGCGCGCGATGGCGGCGCGGCGCGGCGCAGCGGCCGCGACGACGTCCGGCGGAAAGACCGCCGCCGCGCCGCTCGTCCCGTGCCCCGCGAACGCAACGGCCGGCGACGCGGCCGGCCCGACCGGCGCGACCGGCAAGCCGGGGACGTAACCGGCAGCGGCGGCGGCGCGCGGACCGCCACGGCCCGAACTTGCATTGTTTGTCAAAATCCGCCGGAACCGCCGACTGGCCTTCCGGTCGGCTTGCGTTTTTGCGTCCGATTGACGATCCTACGCACGTTCAGGCCTGCACCGGCCGGCACCCGCGCCCGCACGCATCACCCGCGCCGCCGGCAAGCCACCTCGCAACCCGCGCGCGCCCGTGACGTCGCGCCAGCCGCATCGAACGGGCCGCACCGTGCCGCCGTGCCCGGCCAGCCTCACCGGCATTCCAGGCGCCGCCCTCCCGGCTGGCGCTTCGCCGCATCCGAAACCTGCCCGTCCCGGGCTTTCGCTATTCCGTTTTATGTTTCGTTCCCTGACGACCCTGATCAAGAAGTGGCGCGCGTCGCGCAGTGCGAGCCACCAGCTCGACGCGCTGCTCGCGCATGCGGACGCCGACGCGTCATACGCCGAGCGCAGCGAATGGCTGATCGAGCTCGCGCACTGGCTGCGCCGCAGCGGCGCGATGCAGTCCGCGCAGGACGCCGCGGCCGAGCGCGACGACGACGTCCGCACGTATCCCGCACACGCGCGGCTGCGCTACCTGTTCCACGTGCTGGACCGCAATCCCGCGTGGAAATCGCACGCCGCGCGGATTCTGCGCAGCATCCTGCGCGAGTGCGACGGGATCTCGCTGCTGTGCGACGCCGGCATGCCCGTCCACTCGGGCTTCTTCGGCGCGCTGTTCGAGCGACTCGACGCGTCGCTGATCCCGCCCGCACCGAACCGCCGCGAGCTCACCGCGCTGTTCACGCTGATGTTCCCGGCGCCGGAGGACGCACAGTGGATCGACGCGCTGCCCGACGATCTGCTCGCGCGCATCGCCGCGCTGTTCTCGTTCGACGTGACCGACGACGAGCGCCACGAGCCCGGCTCGTTCTCGCGCGACCTGCTGGCCGCGCTGCACAACCTGACCTGCCAGATCAGCTCGACCGGCCTGTCGCAGACGGTGCGCAGCCGCCTGTCCGACGACGATGCGCACCAGCCGCTCGAGTCGCAGCCGTTCTACCGGCTGACGCGCGCGATGCTCGCCGTCGAGACCGCGCATGCGGCGGTCGAGGACGGCGGCGATCCGAGCAAGCTGCTGCACGAGGTCAACTACCTGCGCTCGCTGCTCGACGAATGCCATGTGGCGGTCGACGACGTGTTCTCGCATCTTTACCGCAACGGCGTGTCGGTCGACATCGTGTTCCAGGTCGAGCGGATGCGGATGCGCATCCAGCGCGCGGAAATGCTGCTCAACGCGTGGATGGCGCGCGACGACCTGCGCGGGATCGCGCACCTGAGCGCCGCGCTCGTCGACGCGAACCAGAACAGCCAGAGCGTGTCGCACCTCGTGCGCAGCAATTTCTCGCTGTTCGCGCGCAAGCTCGTCGAGACCAACGCGGACACCGGCGAGCACTACATCACGCGCGGCCGCGCCGAGTACCTGAAGATGCTGCGGATGGCCGCGGGCGGCGGGCTCGTCACCGTCGTGACGGTCTGCGCGAAGTTCGCGATCACCGGCGCGCACCTGCAGTCGATGCTCGAAGGGCTGCTCGCCGGCGTCAACTACGCGGCGAGCTTCATGCTGATGCACTTCCTGCATTTCACGCTCGCGACCAAACAGCCGGCGATGACCGCGCCGACGCTCGCGCGCGAGCTCGACGGCACCACGCACGACGACGGCGTGAAGCAGTTTGTCGCGTCGGTGATCGCGCTGATCCGCACGCAGGCCGCGGCAATCGCCGGCAACGTGCTGGTCGTGCTGCCGGTGTGCTTCCTCGTGCAGATGTTCGCGAGCGGCGTGCTGCACGCGAACCTGATCTCGCCGCAAAAGGCGCATGCGACGCTGCAGTCGTTCTCGCTGCTCGGCCCGACGCCGCTGTACGCGGCGCTCACGGGTGTGCTGCTGTGGTCGTCGAGCCTGATCGCCGGCTGGGCCGACAACTGGTTCGTGCTGCATCGCGTCGGCGACGCGCTCACGTACAACCGCCGGCTGCGCCTCACGCTCGGCGCGGCCGGCGCGGCGAAGCTCGCGCATTTCTGCCGGTCGAACGTCGCCGGCGTGGTCGCCAACGTCGGCCTCGGCCTGATGCTCGGCCTCGTGCCCGCGATCGTCAGCGTGTTCCTGTTCTCGTTCGAGGTGCGGCACGTGACGCTGTCCGCGGGGTCGATCGGCATCGCGCTCGGCGTGCTCGGCAAGGAAACGCTGCACACGCCCGAGCTGTGGTGGGCCGCGGCGGGCGTGCTCAGCATGGCGATCCTCAACGTGCTGGTGAGCTTCGCGCTCGCGTTCACGATGGCCGTACGCTCGCGCAGCCTGCGGCCGACCAAGGTGCGCGCGCTGGTCGCCGCGATCGGCCGCGCGGTCGCCGCGAATCCGGTCGTGCTCGTCTGGCCGGCCGACGACCGGAAGGCCCGCGCGAGCCAGCCCGGGTCGCACTGACAGGCGCGTACAATAGTGGACTTTTGTCCGTCCTCACCCGTCTTATGTCCTCGCCCACCCTGTTCGAATTCTTCGCTCCCTGCCCGCGCGGCCTCGAAGCGGCGCTCGCCGCCGAGCTGGCCGAGATCGCCGGCCGCCACCTGGACGGCGCGCCGTTCGCCGCGGGCGCGCAGGTGCCGGGCGGCGTCCATTTCCGGGGCGGCTGGGCCGCCGGCATGGCCGCAAACCTGCATTCGCGGATCGCCAGCCGCATCCTGCTGAAGATTGCGCACCGCCCGTACCGCAACGAGCAGGACGTGTACGCGCTCGCGCTCGAGCAGCCGTGGGAGCGCTGGTTCGCGGCGACGCAGACGCTGCGCGTCGACATCACCGCAATCAAGTCGCCGCTGAAGAGCCTCGAGTTCGCGACGCTGCGCGTGAAGGATGCGATCTGCGACCGGCTGCGCGACAAGACCGGCGCGCGCCCGAGCATCGACACCGGTGCGCCCGACGTGCGCGTGTTCGCGTTCCTGACCGCCACCGACTGCACGCTGTACCTCGACACGTCCGGCGAGCCGCTGTTCAAGCGCGGCTGGCGCCTCGACAAGGGCGCGGCGCCGCTGCGCGAGAACCTCGCGGCCGGCATCCTGCGCCTGACCGGCTGGACGCCCGGCACGCCGCTGTACGACCCGATGTGCGGCAGCGGCACGTTCCTCGCGGAAGCCGCGCAGATCGTGCTCGGCGTGGCGCCAGGCGTCGAGCGGCGCTTCGGTTTCGAGAAGCTCAAGCAGTACGACATCACCGCGTGGCAGGGCCTGAAGGTCGCGGCGCTGGACGCGAAACGCGCGGCGCGCGGCAAGCGCGACGATCTCGCGGTCTACGGCAGCGACATTTCGGGCGACATGCTCGACAAGGCGCGCACGAACCTCGAGCGGGCGGGCGTGCCGTCGGTGTGGCTCAAGCAGGTCGACGCGCGCGTGGTGGCGCCGCCGTGCGACGCGCCGGGGATCATCGTCGCGAACCCGCCGTACGGCGAGCGGATCGAGGTGCGCGGCCGCAGCGCGCGCGGCGAGGTGCGCGAGACCGGCCGCAACCGCGGCAACGACGACGCGTTCCGCCGCACGCACACCGATGCGCCCGATGCCGAATTCTTCAACTCGTTCGGCGATGCGCTGAAGCAGCGCTTCACGGGCTGGCAGGCATTCCTGCTGACGTCCGACCGTTCGCTGCCGGGCCAGCTCCGGCTGCGCGAGTCGGCGAAGACGCCGCTCTTCAACGGCGCGCTCGAATGCCGGCTGTTCCGCTTCGACCTGATCGCGGGCAGCGTGAAGGCGCGCCCGGCCGCGCCGGACGGCGACGCGTAAGCATCACGCGTTCGCGGCCACGCGAACGCGCACGCACCGGGCGGCGCCTGCCGTCGCCCGCCGCCGCAAATTCCCCCTCCCTCTCCGAACCGGACGCGAGATCGTCGCCCGTGACTGCTCGTCGTCCTGACGTCCCCGGCGCACACCCGGCCGATCCGCGCATTTGCCGACATCGCTCGCCCCTGACACATCCCGACGGCTGCATGTCATGACTGACGAAGCTACTGACAGCACGCTGTCAGCAGCCCTCGATCACACTGCATTCCCGGCGCAATGCAACGCCGGTTTCCCAGACGAAATCAAACGAAACAAGGAGCAGGTCATGACGTCCGCCATCCAGGAACAACGCGCAATCGCATGGTTCGACATTCCGTCCCTCGATTTCGACCGCGCGATCCGCTTTTACGAAACCGTGCTGCAGACGACGCTGCAGCGCGAAGTGATCGGCGGCGTGCCGATGGCGATGTTCGACCACGAGGCGTCGGGCACCGGCGGCAGCATCGTCTACGACCCGCAGCAGATGAAGCCGAGCGCGACCGGCGTGCTCGTCTACCTGAACGCGGGCGAATCGGTCGTCGCGGCGCTCGAGCGCGCGAAGCGCGCGGGCGGGATCGTGCAGGGCTCGGTCGTCGAGCTGCCGAACAACTACGGTTACATCGGGTACCTGATCGATACCGAAGGCAACCGCGTCGGCCTGCACGCTCGGAAATGCCACTGAGCCGGTCTGAGATGCAGCGGGTGCAGCGGGTGCAGCGGGTGCAGCGCTATCATCGCGGGATCGCCGCCTTCGACGGAATCGAGGACCAGAAATGACGCGCCGTGCCGACCGCCTGTTCCAGATCGCCGAACTGCTGCGCGGCCGGCGCCTGACGACCGCGCAGCAACTGGCGGACTGGCTGTCGGTGTCGCCGCGCACCGTGTACCGCGACGTGCGCGACCTGCAGTTGTCGGGCGTGCCGATCGAAGGCGAGGCCGGGATCGGCTACCGGCTGAACCGCCATGCGAGCCTGCCGCCGCTCACGTTCACTGCCGAGGAGCTCGCGGCGCTCGCCGCGGGCGCGCGGATGCTCGAGACCTGGGGCGGCGCGCGCTTCGCGGGCGGCGCACGTTCGGCGCTCGCGAAGATCGCGTCGGCGATGCCGGCCGACAAGCGCACCGCGCTCGACCGCCTGCCGGTGTTCGCGCCGTCGTTCCACATCGACGAGGCGTTCTCTGCGAAGGTCGACGCGATCCACCAGGCGGTGGACACGCGGCACATCGTCAGCTTCGCGTATCGCGACCGCCTCGGCGCACACACGCAGCGCCGCGTGTGGCCGCTCGGGCTCGTGTACTGGGGCGGGCGCTGGACGATCGGCGCGTGGTGCGAGCTGCGCGACGACTTTCGCACCTTCGACATCGCGCGGATGGGCGACATCACCGTGCACGAGCAGTTTCCCGACATGGAAGGGCGCCGGATCGCGGACTACATGCGGATTGCGGAAGCGCCGATGCGCTGACGCGCCCGGGCGGCGGCACGCCGCGACACAGTGACGAGCGCGTCAGTCGACCGACTTCACCATGTCCTCGATGACTTTCTTCGCATCGCCGAAGACCATCATCGTCTTGTCCATGTAGAACAGGTCGTTGTCGAGCCCCGCATAACCCGCCGCCATCGAGCGCTTGTTCACGATCACGGTGCGCGCCTTGTACGCCTCGATGATCGGCATCCCCGCGATCGGCGATTTCGGATCGTTCTTCGCGGCCGGGTTCACCACGTCGTTCGCGCCGAGCACCAGCACCACGTCGACCTGCCCGAACTCGCCGTTGATGTCTTCCATCTCGTACACGATCTCGTACGGCACTTCCGCTTCCGCGAGCAGCACGTTCATGTGCCCCGGCATCCGCCCGGCGACCGGGTGGATCGCGTACTTCACGTCGATCCCCTTCTCGACCAGCTTGTCGGTCAGCTCCTTCAGCGCGTGCTGCGCGCGCGCCACCGCCAGGCCGTAGCCCGGCACGATCACGACCGTCTCCGCGTTGCCGAGCATGAACGACGCATCTTCCGCCGAGCCCGACTTCACCGGGCGCTGCTCCTGCGCACCCGCCGGCCCGCCGGCCGACGCGTCGCCGCCGAAGCCGCCGAGGATCACGTTGAAGAACGAGCGGTTCATCGCGTGGCACATGATGTACGACAGGATCGCACCCGACGAGCCGACCAGCGAACCCGCGATGATCAGCATCGCGTTGTTCAGCGAGAAGCCGATGCCCG
>NZ_QTQP01000023.1 GCF_003854275.1 Burkholderia sp. Bp8963 | reverse complement strand
GCCGGCCCCGATCAGCACGAAGTTGCCGGTTACGTGCGCGGTGAACAGCCCGAACAGCGCGACGAAGCTGAGCGTATCGACGAAGCCGGCGATCGCAGCAAGGATCGTGTCCTCGGATTTCATTTCGACGCGCTCGCGTGAATCTCGGCGATATAGCCGCCCGGGAACTGAACGATCGCGGCATCGCGCCCGTCCGCCGTGAACGGCGGCACGAGCACCGTCACGCCCGCGGCCTGCGCCTTCTGCAGCGTGTCCGCGAGATTCGGCACGTCATACCCTGTCAGTTCCCGCCCGAACGGATAGGGCAAATGCCCGTCCGTCGCGATCACCGTCATCTTGCCGAAGCCCGATTCGATGCGTGTGCGGCGATAGGTGTCGTTCGGCCGGCCGATTTCGACGCCCGGCGCATGACGTGCATCGGACACGACCTTGCCGTGCGAGAACGCGACGAAGTTGCGGATCAGCGTGTCCGCACGCTCCGGCGACACGTACACGCGATTCTCGGGCACGCGCTGCAGCGCATCGTAATGCGGCACCTCGGTATGCCAGTAGAGCTGCATGTTCACGCCGCCCGGCCATGACACGACCACATCGCGGCCGATCGGATCGGGGAACGTGTCGACGATCACGTCGGCGCCGTGCGCACGCGCCGACTTCACCGCCGCGTCCATGTCGGTCACGAGGTAGCCCGTGCGCTCCGCGCCGAACGGGTACGGCACGGGCGTCTTGAAGCCGAACACGGAGATCGTGCCCGACGGCGTGAACACGAGCTGCGACATCGTCTGGCTCGGCGTCGGCGTGACCTGGAACACGCCCTGCTTCGACTTGCTGCCGCCGAACGTCGCGACGAAGCTGTCGGTGAAGCGGTCGAAGTCTTCCGGCGCGACGTACACGTGCGTCGTGTCGTACTGCGGGCCGACGGCAACCGACGGCGTTGTCGCAGTCGTTGCCACAGTCCTTGCCGGCATCTTCGCGAACGACGCGGGCGCGGCGACGAGGCCGCCCGCGATCATCACGGCCAGCAAGGTTGAGCGAATGGCTTTCATCGTGAGATTCCGTTGTTGTTTCATCGTGCTGTCCGATCAATCAGGCGCGGCTGTCGCCGGCCGCATGTTTCGCATCGCCAAGCATGGTCGCAAGCACGAGCGCCGCGATCAGTCCGAGATGCTCAAAAAAGCTGTTGAGCGCCATGAAATGTTCGGCGCCCGAGCGGTTCCAGAAATCGTTCGCGACCAGCATCGCGACGACCGTCAGCATGCCGAGGCCGCCGGCGCCAAGCCACGTAAAGCGGCCGAACACCACGCACAGCGAGCCGCCGATCTCGACCGCGACCGCCAGCGCCGCCCACAACGCGGCCGGATGCAGGCCGAAATGCGCCTGCTCCGCGATCGCGTCGTCGAAGTTCAGCGCCTTGCCGACCCCGCCGATCAGATAGGCGGACACCAGCGCGAGACGCGCGAGCGGCAGGACCCACGGCTGCGCAAGCAGCGCGCGGATCCATGCGGGATTGCCGCGGCCGGTCAGTGTCGTCATGTCAGATTGCCCAGCAGGAGCAGCCTAGCGCACCCCAAAAACTCTTGAGATCCGCGACCGGAAGCTTGCTGCTCCATGCGCTCGCGTGCCGGTGCGCGTGAATCCCGCAATTGTTCGCGCACGAGCAAGCGCTCGCAGCCTCCCGCACCACACGCTGCAACGAAGCGCCGCCTTCGGTGTCCGCCCAGCCCGCATACCCGCCGAACGTGCGCGCGGGCGACCAGTCGGGCATCGCCGGCGGCGGTGCGCCTTCGTCGTGCTCCGCGAACGGACCGGCACCGTAGACGACCTTGCCGCCAACCATCGTTAACAGCGACGTGGTATCCGCGATTTCCGCTTCAGCGCATGCAAAGAAGTCGCGGTCGGGCACGATCAGGTCCGCGAGCTGCCCGGCCTCGATACGTCCCTTCTTGCCGATCTCGTTCGAGAACCACGTCACGTTCTCGGTCCACATCCGCAGCGCGGTTTCACGGTCGAGACAGTTCGCGCGCGGATACAGTTGCAGGCCGCCGACCGTCTTGCCGGTCGCGAGCCACGACAGCGACACCCACGGGTTGTAGCTCGCGACACGTGTCGCGTCGGTGCCGGCCGACACCTTCACGCCGCGGTCGAGCATCCGCTTCACCGGCGGCGTCGCCTCGGCCGCCGCGTTGCCATAACGCTCGACGAAGTACTCGCCCTGGTACGCCATCCGGTGTTGCACCGCGATCCCGCCGCCGAGCGCGGCGATCCGGTCGATCGATTGGTCCGAGATCGTTTCCGCGTGATCGAAGAACCAGTGAAGCCCTTCCAGCGGGACGTCGCGATTCACGCGCTCGAACACGTCGAGCGCGCGGCTGATCGTTTCGTCATACGTCGCATGCATGCGCCACGGCCAGCGGTTCTGCGCGAGCACGCGCACGACCTCCTCCAGGTCGCCCTCCATCTCGGGCGGCATGTCGGGGCGCGGCTGGCGGAAATCCTCGAAATCCGCGGCGGAGAACACCAGCATTTCGCCCGCGCCGTTGTGGCGGAAGTAGTCCGAGCCGTCCTGGTAGCGCGACGTTGCGGTCCAGTTCAGGAAATCCTCCTTCTCCTGCTTCGGCTTCTGCGTAAACAGGTTGTACGCGAGGCGCACCGTCAACAGGTTCTCCTTCGCGAGCTGCTCGATCACCGCATAGTCGTCCGGATAGTTCTGGAACCCGCCGCCCGCGTCGATCGCACCGGTCACGCCGAGCCGGTTCAGCTCGCGCATGAAGTGCCGCGTCGAATTGACCTGGTATTCGAACGGCAGCTTCGGCCCCTTCGCAAGCGTCGCATACAAAATCGCCGCATTCGGCTTTGCGATCAGCAACCCCGTCGGATTGCCGGCCGCGTCGCGGACGATCTCGCCGCCGGGCGGCTCCGGCGTGTCCTTCGTGTAGCCGACCGCGCGCAGCGCGGCCGCATTCAGCAGCGCGCGGTCGTACAGATGCAGCAGGAACACAGGCGTGTCCGGCGCGACGAGGTTCAGTTCCTCGATCGTCGGCAGGCGCTTCTCGACGAACTGGTGCTCGGTGAAGCCGCCGACCACGCGCACCCACTGCGGCGCCGGCGTGACTGCGACCTGCCGGCGCAGCATGTCCATCGCGTCCGCAAGGCTGCGCACGCCATCCCAGCGCAACTCCATATTGAAGTTCAGGCCGCCGCGAATGATGTGCAGATGGTTATCGATCAGCCCCGGCAGCACGAGCCGCCCTTGCAGGTCGATGGTCCGCGTGGCGGGTCCGGCGAGTTGCAGCGTCTCGTCGCCGCCGACGTGCACGAAGCGACCGTCGCGGATCGCCACGGCGGTGGCATGCGGATTGGCGCGATCGAGCGTCGCAAAGCGGCCGCGGTGCAGGATCAGGTCGGGATGCGCGGTGTTCTCAGCCATGGCGGTGTTCTCCGGGATTCGTCTCGGTGGTACCGGCGGACGCGACCGTCGGCGCCGGCGATTTCGGGCAGGTCGGCAACTGGCCGAACATGTGCGGCTGCACCTGGTGCCGCAGGAACGACGTCTGCTGCGCCTGGGGCGCGACGAGACGCTTCACGAGTGGCGGCACCTGCTCACCGAGCAGAATGCCGAGCAGGCCGACCAGCGCAATGACGGGCGGCGCCGGCGAGCGCACGTTGAAGAGGCCGTAGATGACGCCGACGAGGACGCCCATCGCGAGTGACGCAACGTAGACTTTCATGACTGAGGGTTCCGTGAATGCCGCCCCGTATGCGCCGGGCGGACGTGCGACGCGATCGCCGGCGCCACGCATGCGCTGCGCGAGCGGCGACTCATGTCCCACTATCTCAGCGCCGCGCGAATCCGTATTGAACGTAAGTCGCCAGATTTGAACAATTGCCGCAACGCATGCCATCACGCAACGCGGGGCGACATGCGGACACGGATTGCCTCGCGCGTCACGCGACTTGCCGACAAATTTCGCCACTATCGTTCAAGACCGTGCGTGATCGGCCACCTAACATTCGTCGTGTCATGGACGCTGGTCGCGCCGCTCCTCGTCGATCGGGCAGCGCGCTTGGTCACGCCCATGCAGTGCGTGCTGCATCGCAATGCGATGCAGCCGCGACCCGCACCGTCGGGCGTCACCCGCTCGCACCCTCCCCGATACCGGATCATCACGGAGCCCACCATGGCAAACCCGAAGCTTGAAGTCCTCACGCCGCACAACAGCCAGCTGATCTTCATCGATCATCAGCCGCAAATGGCGTTCGGCGTCCAATCGATCGACCGCCAGGTATTGAAGAACAATACGGTTGGTCTCGCCAAGGCGGCGAAGATCTTCAACATCCCGACCACCATCACTACGGTGGAAACCGAGTCGTTCTCCGGCTTTACGTATCCGGAGCTGCTCGACGTGTTCCCGGGGCAGAAACTGCTCGAGCGTACTTCGATGAACTCGTGGGACGACCAGAAGGTGCGTGACGCATTGAAGGCGAACGGCCGCAACAAGGTGGTCGTATCGGGCCTGTGGACCGAGGTCTGCAACAACTCGTTCGCACTGTGCGCAATGCTCGAAGGCGGCTACGAGATCTACATGGTCGCCGACGCATCGGGCGGCACCAGCAAGGACGCGCACGACTACGCGATGCAACGCATGATCCAGGCCGGCGTCGTGCCGGTCACCTGGCAGCAGGTGCTGCTCGAATGGCAGCGCGACTGGGCGCACCGCGATACGTATGACGCGGTGATGAAACTCGTGAAGGAGCACTCCGGCGCGTACGGGATGGGTGTCGACTACGCGTACACGATGGTCCATAAGGCGCCGCAACGCGCCGAAACGCCGCACGAGGCGCTCGCCCCCGTTCCGGCACGCTGACGCAAGCGACACCGGCCGCCGCATTGCAACACGAGGCGACGCGAGGCGACGGCCGGCTGCGGGCCGCTTTGAACCGGCCCGCACGCGGCGCTCATTTGGCGAGCGCCCCGCGTATCCCCACGTACCCGTCTCGCAATCAAATCCCGCCATCTGTATGTCGCAGCAGCGGCATCGGCGGCCTGCACGCGCGTTCGCAGTCGCGCGAGCAGGCATGCCTGTCGCGGCGAGCGTGTGCGGGCCGTGGCACGTATGTCGATCGCCGCCGCACACGGTGCCGGCGATCGCCCGATCGGCGCGCAACCGGCGTGACGTAGCGCGCGCAGCGATCTGTCTGGAGCATCCGATGAAACACAAACGACTCTGGTTCGGCGCCGCCGGGATTGCGCTCGTCGGCCTGGCGATCGCGATCGGCATCATGGTCGAGCCGTCGATCGCACCGGTCGCGGCGCCAGCGCCTGCGTCGTTCGACCCGCAGCTCGTGCGCGCGGGCGCGCGCGTCGTCGCGCTTGGTGACTGCGTCGTCTGTCACACGGCGAATAACGGCCAGCCGTTCGCGGGCGGCTTGCCGCTCGCGACGCCATTCGGCACGATCTACGCGACCAATATCACGCCCGATCCGGACACCGGCATCGGCCGCTGGTCGCAGGAAGCGTTCGCTCGCGCGCTGCGCAGCGGGATCGCGCGCGACGGCCACCAGCTCTATCCGGCGTTTCCGTACACCCATTTCACACGCATCTCCGACCACGATATCGCGGCCGCCTATGCGTACCTGATGACCCGCGAGCCAGTTCACGCGTCGACGCCTGCGAACGCGCTGATCTTCCCGCTGAACTTCCGCCCGCCCGTTGCATTCTGGAACGTCCTGTTTCTGCGCAAGGGCGAATACCAGCCCGATGCGACGCAATCGTCCCAGTGGAATCGCGGCAAGCTGCTCGTCGATGGCCTCGGGCACTGCGCATCCTGCCATTCGCCGCTGAATGCGATCGGCGGCGAGCAATCCGGCAAGGCGTTCGACGGCGGGATCGTCGACGGCTGGGAAGCGCCGCCGCTCAATGCGCTCGGCAATGCAGTGCACCCGTGGACGCAGGCACAGCTCGTCACTTATCTGCGCACGGGTCGCGCGAGCGAACACGGTGCGGCCGCCGGGCCGATGCTGCCGGTGACGCGCGATCTTGCGACGGTGCCGGTCGAGGACGTCGAGGCGATCGCGACGTACATCCTGTCGATTCAGAAGCCGGGGGCCACGGCACAACCCGTGATGACGAAGGTCGCAGGCAAAACGCCGACGCCCGCCGAGCAGCGCGGCTCGGCGCTGTTCCAGGCGTCGTGCGCGCAGTGCCACGGGCCCGGATCGCCGATGCAGGCCATCGGCGAGCGGCCGACGCTCGCATTCAGCAGTGCTATCAGCGCGGATACACCGCGCAACGCGATCCAGATGATGTTCAACGGAATCGGCTGGCACGGCGAGGACACCCTCAACTACATGCCGTCATTCATCGAACAGTACGACGACCAGCAGATTGCGGATCTCGCCGCGTACGTTCGCGGCGCCTATTCCGGCCAGCCCGCCTGGACCGGCGTCGACACCATGGCCGCGAAGCTCAGAAAGGAGGACAGCGCGCGATGATTACCCTCACCGTGAACGGTGTCCAGCACACGCTCGACATCGACCCGTCCACCCCGCTCCTGTATGCGTTGCGCAACGACCTCCATCTGCACGGTGCGAAATTCGGCTGCGGTCTCGGACAATGCGGCGCGTGCACCGTGATCGTCGACGACAAGCCGATGTTCTCGTGCCTGATTCCGGTCGCCGCCATCGGGCAGCGTCGCGTCAGGACCATCGAGAGTCTGGGCACGGCCGACCACCCGGGACCGCTGCAACGCGCGTTCATCGATCATCAGGCTGCGCAGTGCGGTTACTGCATCGCCGGGATGATCATGCGCGCACAGGCACTACTGGAACGCCACCCCAAGCCGACCGAGCACGAGTTGCGCGCGCACATGGAACCGAATCTGTGCCGTTGCGGTACCCATATGCGGATCCTGGCGGCCGTGCGGCAAGTCGCCGGGCTGCCGGAACCGGAAGGCACGTCCCCACCCGTCACAATCAGCAGGCCGATCTGATGAGCCACCACGACGACATTGATGAAGGCCGCCGGCATTTCATGGTCTCGGGCGCGCTGTTCGTCGCGTTCAGCCTCGCGCCGGCCGCCCGCGCGATCGCGCAGGAAGTGATCGCCGACGAAGGCGCCGCCGTGCATATATCGAAGGCAACGCAAGCGCTGGCAGGCAGCCTGAAGACCAATCCGCTGCTCGACGCGTGGATCAGGATCACACCGGAAGGCAAGATCACCGTGTTCACGGGCAAGGTCGAACTCGGCACCGGCGTGCGTACCGCGCTCTTGCAGGTGGCCGCCGAAGAGCTGAACGTGAAGCCCTCGCTGATCACGTTCCTGACCGCCGACACCGGCGCATCGCCCGACGAAGGGCTGACCGCCGGCAGCCATACGATGGCTGACAGCGGCAGTGCACTGCTGAACGCCGCCGCGCAAGTACGCGGACTGCTGGTCGATGGCGCGGCGAAGCACTTCGGCGTCGACGCGCGTACGCTGACAGTCAACGACGCCATGATCAAGGCGCCGGACGGCCGCTCGATGAGTTACGGGGAAGCGGTGCGAATCGTCGACCTGCATCGCAAGGCTTCACCCACTTCGCCGCTGAAGAATCCGGCCTCGTTCACGGTGATCGGCACGTCGCTGCCCCGGCTCGACATTCCGAACAAGGTCACCGGCGGCGTCAGCTACGTGCAGGACATGCAGTTGCCCGGCATGCTGCACGCGCGCATCGTGATGCCGCCCGTCTATGACGCGAAGTTGCTGTCGTTCGACGAGGCCGCCGTCGTGCGAATGCCCGGCGTCGTACGGATTGTCCGTAACGGCAGCATGCTCGCCGTCGTCGCGCGCGGCGAATGGCAGGCGGTGCAGGCGCAGCGCGCACTCGCCGCGGGCTGCCACTGGTCGCCTGGCCGCCCGCTCCCGGACCGCGAGAAGGTTCACGACGAGCTGAAGCGCATTTCGACGCAACGCATCGAGATCGCCAACACGCACACGGCGGTCGCGCCGGCAACGAAGACATTGACCGCAACCTTCCGGAAGAACTACCTGCTGCACGGTTCGATCGGGCCGTCATGCTCGGTCGCGCAACTCGAGAATGGAGTCCTGACTGTATGGACCCACTCGCAAGGCGTGTATCCGCTGCGCGATGCGCTCGCCGAGATGCTGTCGATGCCAAAGCCGAGTATCCGCTGCATCCACACCGAAGGCTCCGGCTGTTACGGACACAACGGTGCGGACGACGCGGCCGCGCACGCTGCATTGATCGCGACTGCGATGCCGGGCCAGCCGATCCGCGTTCAATGGATGCGCGAGCAGGAGCACACGTGGGACCACTTCACGCCCGCGATGGTCACCGAAGTCAGCGCATCGCTCGACGCAAGCGGCCATATCGTCGACTGGCAGTATGCGCTCTGGAGCAGCTCGCACAACGAGCGGATCGTCAATGCCGGGCGGCTGCTGCCCGCGCGGATGCTCGAGCCGCCGTTCGTGTCCGCGCCGTCGACGCCGATGCCGCAGCCCGAGGGCGGCGGCGACCGCAACGCGATTCCGCTGTACGCACTCCCGAACCTGCACATCGTCAACAACTTCTCGCCGACGATGCCGCTGCAGACGTCAGCGATGCGATCGCTCGGCGCGCACACGAACGTGTGCACGATCGAGAGCTTCATGGACGAGCTCGCGCACGCGGCCGGCGTCGATCCGGTCGAATTCCGGCTGCGCCACATGCAGGATCCGCGCGCACGCGCGGTGATCCAGCTCGCCGCGAAGCGGTTCGGCTGGCCGCGGCCGCCGCGCGCACGCAATCGTGGCGTTGGCTTCGCGTTCGGCAAGTACAAGAACCTGATGGCTTATGTCGCGATGGCGGTCGAAATCACCGTGGTTCCTGAAACCGGCCAGGTGACACTCGATCACGCGGACGTGGCCGTCGACGCCGGCCAGATCGTGTCGCCCGACGGCATCCGCAACCAGATCGAGGGCGGTATCATTCAGGCAGCGAGCTGGACGCTGTACGAGGCGCTGAAGTACGACACGCAGAGGATTCGCAGCTTCGACTGGAGCAGCTATCCGATCCTGCGCTTCTCGGCGGTGCCGCACAGCCTGCGGGTACACCTGATCAATCGCCCCGGCGCGCCGTTCCTCGGCGCGGCCGAGGCATCGATGGGGCCGACCGCCGGCGCGCTCGCGAACGCGATCTTCGATGCGACTGGCCAGCGCATGCGCGAAATGCCGTTCGCCGGCGACGCGCTCAGGAAACGCATCGACACGTAAACGCACGAAAACTCACTGGCAAACCGGGCCATTCCGGCGCCGACGATCCACCGGGAGGGGATCCGCCACTCATGGATACATTGCTTTCGATGCGCGTGTTCACACGCATCGTCGAGACGGGCAGCCTCACACGCGCGGCGGATACGTCCGGCCTGACGACGCCGCGCGTGTCCGCGCTGCTGCGTACGCTGGAACAGCATCTCGGCTGCCGGCTATTGAACCGCACGACGCGCAGGCTGTCGCTGACCGAGGACGGGCAGGCCTATTACGAACGCTGTGTCGCGGTGCTGTGCGAGATCGACGACATGGAAGCGTCGATGTCCCACTCGCGCAACGCGGCGCGCGGCCGCCTGAAGGTGAACCTGCCACCGGCGATGGCCAAGCAGATCGTGGTTCCTGCATTGCCGGCCTTTCTCGCTGCCCATCCGGACATCACGGTGGAGCTCGGCGTGACCGACCGCCAGATCGACCTCGTCGGCGAGGGTGTCGACTGTGTCGTGCGGGTCGGCGCGCTCGACGACTCCGGGATGATCGCGAAGCGGATCGGCAGCCTCACGACCTGCACGTGTGCGTCGCCCGCGTATCTCGAGCGATATGGCGTGCCGGAAACGATCGACGATCTGACCCAGCATATCGCGGTCAGCCACGTGTCGGCCGACACGGGCCGGCCGCGAAGCTGGGATTTCGTCGTCGACGGCGAGACACACATCGTGCAGATGCGCGGCACGGTCGCGGTCAACGAGGCCGATACCCACATCGCATGCGGGCTCGCAGGGCTCGGCTTGATCAAGACCACGCTGTTTTTCGTCGAGCCGCATCTGAAATCCGGCGCGTTGCAGGAGGTTCTGTCCGAGTTCAGCCCGCCGCCGCGGCCGATCTCCGTGTTGTATCCGCCGAATCGGCACGTACCGGCCAAGCTGAAGCTCTTCGTCGACTGGCTGGCCAGCGTGTACGCGCAGATCCCGACACTTCAGGGGAAGCGCTGCTGAGCGGCGGCGGATAGCCGGTCAAGCGGGCGGACACCAGCCGAACCCGGCGTCATGCGCCCGCGCACAGCTCGGACGCGAGGATCATCTCGTTGGCATTCAGCGCAGGCGGCTGCGCGTGGCGCGGCTGGAACACCGCGTCGCCGCGGCAGATCGCGCGTCCGCTCTCATAGCCCGACCGGATTGGTCACGATTGCATGCCCCCATTGGCAACGCCCGATAGGACGGGCCTCATCGTTCTCCGGACGGTAACAGTTTGTGAGTCCGATCGAGATTTATCTGGCGCGCACCGCCCCATAAGATGCGGTTCATCGGGCGCGGCAATGCTGTCGACACCGAAACCACCCTTCACTGGAGCTCGTCATGAAATCGTTGGTCCATCTCGTTGCCGCGGCTGCGGCATTGTCCGTTTCCCTCGGTGCGATCGCGCAGACGAGCGGCCAGGTCACACGTGCGCAGGTGCGTGCGGAACTGGCCCAGCTCGAACAGGCTGGTTATCGTCCGTCCCCCGAAGAGCCGTACCCTGCCCAACTCGAGGCCGCCGAAGCCCGCGTACACGTGCAGGACATGAGCGGAGTCGGCCACAGCGCGGTGCCGGCCGTGCAAGTCGGCCACGCGTCGGGCACGAACACATCGCCGCGCGATTCGATCTTCTTCGGTCAATGAAGTGCCAATTAACGTGCCAATTGGTCACAAGCGGGTCACGAGCGGGTCACGAGCGGGTCACAAGCGGGTCACGAGCAGCGTGTGCCCGCGCCACGCGCCGCTTCAGGTGTGAAGAATCCACGACGCCCAACCTGAAGCGTCCCGTGCCAACTGCGTGCGTCGCGAATTTTGGCGCATGCTAGGATCGATCGCGAAGGCTGGTTGCGTCCGGCCCGCGATCATGCAATGCATCGAAGCGGGCTACCCGGGCCGTCCGGCGCAATGGATCACATGTGCGCATGCGCTTTCGCATCCGTTACCCCAACCGCATGCTCCACATGTCGAATATCGAGTTATCCCGACTCGCGTCACTGGCAGCCGCACTACTTGCGCAGCTTCCGCAAGCCGAAGGCGCATGGCGGCCCGATCCCGAGTGGGCGCAGGAACTCGACAGGCTGGTAGAGCGGTTATCACGTGGCGACACCATCTCGGTCCAATTCTGCGTGCTGCTGCGCGACGCACTGGCACGTCCGCACGGGCTGACACGGGACGTTGTCTACGGATTGCTGGTCGCGATTTATGGCTACGCCACCGGGCAAGGCAGCGCGACGCGCTCGTTCGAGCACCGGACCCGCGGGATGACGGAACGCCAGTATCGGTCGTTGCTCGACCATGTCGATGCCAATCTGCGCAGTTCGCTCTCGCTGGCCGATCTTGCCGCCGCATCGGCAATGACCGTCGGCAACCTGACGCGCGCGCTCAAGCGGGCGACCGGCGAGACACCGAAGCGCTGGCTGCAAAGGCGGCGCGTCGAACATGCGAAGCAACTCCTCATACGAAACAACGGTTCGTTGAGTGAGATCGCCATCGCTTGCGGCTTCTCGAACCAGAGTCATCTGACGCGTGTATTCGTCAAGCTGGCCGGTACCACACCGCGTACCTGGCAGGCATCGAGACGGGCAGCCGCGCAATCGCGGCCGACAAGAGCGGGCATCGGCCCGGCCAGGCCGCGTCGATCCCCGCCAGCCCGCCCGCCGTTGCGCTGAGCCGGCGGACAGATGCGGTCACGCTGCGCTCAATTGTGCCGACCAGCAGGAATTCGACGATGTCCAACCGATACGGCGACGATGCCGCACAGTACTTCAACCTGCCGCCAATGCCGGTGCTCAGGAGTTCGATGCTTCAGACGCCTGACGTCACCATCACGCGCCTGACATCCACACCGGGCGCGGTCAATCTGACCGAACCGATCCCGCCGGAAAACGCGTTCGTGCTTTGCCTTCAACTGCAGCCGCTACCGAAGCACGAGCTGTGGCTGGACGGCAAACCGGAACGCGTCGCCCCCTATGCCAGCGGCGCCGTGTCGGTGGTCGACCTCGCCGCGCGGCCTTCCGCATTTCTGCCCACCGCATTCGATTGCTTGCAGTTTTACCTGCCGGAGGGCTCGCTGCAGCGGATCGCCGCGGCGGAGGACTGCGTTGCGATCCGCGAACTCGCGATTCCGCATGGCGTCCAGGATCCGTTCGTTCAGACGATCGGCACGTTGCTGCTCCCGGCACTTGCGGGCAACCCGGCGCCGCAATTGTTCGTCGACGGCCTGCTGATCGCACTGCATGGTCATCTTGCTGCAACCTACGCCGGCGTTCGCATCGTTGACGCGCGCACGACGGGCGGGCTCGCGCCGTGGCAGGAAATGCGCGCGAAGGCGATGATCGATGCGCACCTCGAAGACGGCCTGTCGATATTCGAACTCGCCGCTGCGTGCGAACTGTCGCCGGCCTATTTCTGCCGTGCGTTTCGTCGCTCGACCGGGCTCGCACCGCATCAATGGCTGACGCGCCGACGTATCGACGTCGCGCAGGATCTGCTTGCGCGCAGCGCGCTGCCGATCGCGGAGATCGCTATCTCGTGCGGTTTTGCCGATCAGAGCCATTTCACGCGTGTGTTCTCGCGAATGACAGGCGTCGCGCCACGCGCATGGCGGCAAGTACGGCAGCCACGAAACCACGTTCCGGAATGAGGTGGCGCCACGTCGTCCATCACGTGCGCCACCTGGGCCATCGTCAGCCATTCAGGAACGCAAGCAGGTCGGCATTGACCTGATCCGCATGGGTCACGCACAGGCCGTGCGGCGCGCCGGGATAGACCTTCAGCGTCGCGTCCTTCACGATCTGCGCGGACAGACGGCCGGAGTTGTCGAGCGGGACGATCTGGTCGTCGTCGCCATGCAACACCAGCGTCGGTACGTCGATCTTTTTCAGGTCGTCGGTGTAGTCGACCTCGGAAAACTCGCGGATGCACGCATACTGGCCGAGCACGCCGCCCGTCATCCCCTGCGACCAGAATGCGTCGATCGTCCCTTGTGACTGCTTCGCGTCAGGTCGGTTGAAGCCGAAAAACGGTATTGCGAGGTCCTGGTAGAACTGGGAGCGATTCGCGGCGACACCATCGCGAATGCCGTCGAACACACTGAGTGGCAAGCCGCCAGGATACGCTTCGGTTTTCAGCATGATCGGCGGCACCGCGCCGATCAGTACGACCTGCGCGACACGCGCGCTACCGTGGCGGCCGACGTAATGAGCGACCTCACCGCCTCCGGTCGAGTGACCCACGAGCGTCGCGTCGTGCAGGTCGAGCGCATCGATCACCGCGGCCAGATCGTCCGCGTAGGTATCCATGTCGTTACCTTGCGACGGTTGCCCGGAACGGCCATGGCCGCGACGGTCGTGTGCGATGACGCGAAAGCCTCGCTGCGCGAGGAACAGCATCTGCGCGTCCCACGCATCCGCGTTCAGCGGCCAGCCATGCGAGAACACCACCGGGCGCCCCGCGCCCCAGTCCTTGTAGAAAATGGACGTGCCATCTTTCGTCACCACATTACCCATTTGCCGACTCCGTCATGTTTGTGTAGCAGGTTGTCGTACCCCACTATCTCAGCGCCACGCGGATTCGTATTGAACGTTAGTCGCCTGATTTGAACGATTGCCGCACCGCATGCAGTCGAGCAACGCGGGGCGATATGCGGACACGGATTGCATCGCATCGTGACGCGACGGCCGGCAGCAGGCTGCTTCGAACCGGCCCGCGCGCGGCGTTCATTCCGCGAGCGCCCCGCGTACCCGTTCGGCGAGAAACGTGACGAAGGTCTGCACCTTGCGCGAATGACGCCGGTTTGGCAGATATGCCGCATAAACCTGCGCATCGCCCGTCACCGGCTGCACTGACCATGCGTCGAACAGCGACCGCATCTCGCCCGCGACGATGTCGCCCTGCACGAGCCAGGTCGGCACCAGTGCGATCCCCTGGCCGTTCAGCACGCCGTCTCGCAGGATGTCGAGGCTGTTCGCGGTCAGCCTGCCGTTCACGCCCACCTTTTCCGTGTGCCCTTCGCGCGTGAACACCCAGCTCTGCCGGCCCTGCCGGTACGGAAAGCGCAGGCAGTGATGCGCGGCCAGATCCGCCGGCGCCGTGGGGATGCCCATTCGCTCCAGATAAGCACGGCTTGCGACGACGACGCGGCGATTGTCCATCACCTTGCGCACGATCAACCCCGGATCCTGCGTCGGCACGCCGATCCGCACCGCGACATCGAGCCGGTCGGCCGCCAGGTCGAGAAACGCATCCGACACGACGAGATCGAGCGACACGCGCGGATACGCATCGAGAAACGCCGACAGGTGAGGCCCGAGCACGATCCGCGCATACGTCACCGGCACCGACACGCGCAACGTGCCGACCGGTTCGCCTCCCGCGTCCGCGACGCTCTCGTCGGCCTCGACCAGCTCGGACAGCAGCCGACTCACCTGTTCGAGATAGGTCGCCCCCGCATCGGTCAACGTCACGTGCCGCGTCGTGCGCGTCAGCAGCGTCACGCCGAGCGACGCTTCGAGCGCATCCATCAGGCGCGTGACCGACGATGTCGCAGTGCCGAGCTGGCGCGCCGCCTTCGAAAACCCGCCCGTGTCCGCGACGACAGAGAACGTCTGTAGCGCGAGCAGTTTGTCCATACCTTCTCCCTTTGCTGATCGTGCAACGCTGGTTTGCGCCCAGCCGATATTCTGCATCGTCCCGCCGCGCTCTACGCTGTGCCCATTCGGATTCGGCAGGTGGCGGCATGTCGCGCGTCGATAGCGCGGCAGCGTGCTGGCCACGCCGCAATCCCCGTTACCTGAAGGAGCGTGACCATGAACCCAACGACACCTCGCCGTGCGATCGTCATCGGCGGCTCGCTCGGTGGCCTGTTCGCCGCGACGACTTTACGTGCGATCGGCTGGCACGTCGACGTGTTCGAGCGGTCGGCGAGCGAACTCGACAGCCGTGGCGGCGGGCTCGTGCTGCAGCCCGACGTGCTCGATGCGTTCCGCTTCGCCGGCATTGCGCATGCGGGTGCACTCGGCGTGCCATCGCGCGACCGGCAGTTTCTCGATGCAGGCGGTGCGGTCATCGCACGGCAGCGGATGCCGCAGACCCAGACCGCGTGGAGCGTGCTGTACCACACGCTCAGGCGCAGCCTGCCGGATGGCGTGGTGCATGCGGGTGTCGCGTTGACTGACATGACTCGGCACAGCGATGGCGTCGAGGTGGCACTGTCGGACGGGAGACGGATTCGCGCCGATCTGCTGATCGGCGCCGATGGCCCGCAATCGACGACCCGGGCACTGCTGCTGCGCGGCGCGCAGCCCGCGGCGCAGCCAACCTATGCCGGCTACGTCGCCTGGCGCGGGCTCGTGCCGGAAGCCGCACTCGACCCGCAATCGACCGCGCAGCTGGCGGATGCGTTTACGTTCCAGGAAGGTGCTGGCCATCAGTTGCTCACCTATCTGATTCCTGGCGAAGACGGCTCAACGCGGCCCGGCGAGCGACGCTGGAACTGGGTCTGGTACCGGACGCTGCCGGCCGGCGCCGAACTGGACGCGGCGCTAACGGACCGTGACGGCGTGCAGCGCACGCATTCGATCCCGCCCGGTGCACTGCGAGACGTGTATCGCGCGTGGCTGCGCGACGACGCGTCGAGACGACTCGCGCCCGCGCTCGCGGCGCTCGTCCACGCGGCCGACGCACCGTTCCTGCAGATCATCCAGGATTGCCAGGCGCCGCGGCTCGTATACGGTCGCGTGGCGCTGATCGGCGACGCGGCGTTCGTCGCGCGTCCGCATACCGGCGCGGGTTCCGGCAAGGCGGCTGCGAACGCGGTGTCGCTCGCACGCAGCCTGCAGATGCACGGTCACGCGATCGATGATGCGCTAGCCGAGTGGGAGACCGTGGAATGGCGCAACGGCAAGCAACTGGCGCAGCTCGGCACGATGCTCGGCGCGCGCATCATGGGCGGCGGCGATGCGCGTCTGACTGCGTGAGCGCTGTGCGTGAATGCGATCGTCACTTGAATAGCCAATGGGCAACGAGCCGCGTATAGCGCGGCATCACCCCATAGACCATCAGGAACACGATCGCCGCCGTCACGGCCGCCTTGTCGATCAACGAATCGCGGGCGAAGCCGAGGTGCGCGAGCACCGGCACGACGCCCCAGGGGACGACGATGCTGAGCGGCAGGATGGCACTCCATGTGACGAGCCACTGCTTCCATGCAGTCGGCACCTTGACCGGCGCGTTTTTCGGCAAGAACCAGAAATCGAGCCCGGTCCTGATCTCATAGCGGTCGCCCTTCCGCAACGACGCCTGCATCCGCGCAATATGCTCGCGACGCACATCGGATTCCATCCACGCACTCAGGCTCGAGAAGTCCGCAAACCGGATGATGGTCGCGTATTCGCGGCTCGTGCCGACAGGGCGGATCACGTCGGTACTCAAGTAACCGGGAAATGCCGCGCACGCGACGCGGATGTCCGTGAGCCATGCTTCGTACTGCTCGGCTGCATCGGCTTCGACTTCGTGGACGATGATGCTCGTGACGATGTCTTGCGGATTGACTGTGCTCGGGTTCATGGTGCTCTCGGTGGACGGCGATGGCCGCCGCGCAATGCACGCGGCGGACGAGGCGACTGCGGAGACGACTGCGGAGACGACTGCGACGGGCATGATGCCGCGCCCGTCGCCTGCTCGTCATCAAGCGAGCGCCGGGTAGTCGGTATAGCCGGCCTCGGTGCCGCCGAAGAACGTGGCCGGATCCGGCGTGTTCAGCGGATGCCCGCCCGCGATCCGCGCAGGCAGATCCGGATTCGCGAGGAAAGGCCGGCCGAACGCGACCAGATCCGCACGGCCGCTCGCGATCGCCTGCTCGGCGCTGTCCGCGTCATAGCCGCCGGCGAGCATCAGCACGCCGTCGTAGGCATCGCGCAGCGCGACCATCAGCGCCTCCCAGCGCGGATCGATGTTGTCGTCCTTCGCGGTGCCGACCACGGCCGGCTCGACGAGGTGCAGGTATGCGAGCGGCCACGCGTTCAGCCGCTCGACGACATGACCGAAAGTCTGCTCCGGTGTGTCGTCGCCCATTCCCATGAAGCGCCCCATCGGCGTCAGCCGCACCGCGACACGGTCCGCGCCGATTTCATCGCTGACCGCCGCAACCACGTCGAGCAGGAAGCGCGCACGGTTTTCCGGGCTACCGCCGTACGCATCGGTGCGCCGGTTGCTGTTCGAATTGATGAACTGGTCGATCAGGTAGCCGTTGCCCGCGTGGATCTCGACGCCGTCCATCCCGGCCACGATCGCGTTGCGCGCGGCCCGCCGGTAGTCGTCGACGATCGCGGCGATCTGCTCGACTGTCAGCGCCTGCGGCTCGGGCACGTCAGCCCATTCGCCGCCACCTGCCGAGTTGACGATGAACGTCTTGCCCGGTGCGCGGATCGCGCTCGGCGCGACCGGCGCCGCGCCGCCTGGCTGGAACACCGGATGCGACACGCGGCCGACATGCCACAACTGCAGGAAGATCGTGCCGCCTTGCGCATGCACGGCGTCGCTGATCGCTCGCCACCCGTCGATCTGCTCTGCGCTGTGGATGCCTGGTGTCCACGCGTAGCCCTGCCCCTGCTGCGAAATCTGGCTCGCCTCGGTGACGATCAGCGCGGCGGACGCGCGCTGCCGATAGTATTCGACGTTCAGCGCGTTCGGTACGTTGCCGGGCTGGCCGGCGCGCGAGCGAGTCAATGGCGCCATCGCAACGCGATGCGCAAGCGTGCGGCGGCCGATCACGATCGGTTTGAAGAGATGCGGGTGCATTCGGGTTCTCCAGTCATTCAGGCTAAGAAATGAAGCCGACGAGGCGGCAGCCAGACGAAGGTTAAGACGCGGCCCTCCGCGTCGGAATGCCCCTGCATCACAATCCAGCGTTGCGCACACGGCAAAGGTCACGGCACACGCGGCCGACAAGGACACCCTCGGCTGCGAGTCGCACACCTTTGCGCAAGATGTCGAACGGCAGACAGAGGCCTTCCGTTCCTACCGAAGCCCGAGCCACTTCACGCAAGCGTTCGCGAGGCTGACCGGCACGCCGCCGGGTGCCTGGCGCCGCCGGGCCGACGCGGTCGAACACGAGCGTTGAATGCGCGGCGCGACGATACACACTATTCGCGGCGCTCGCGCCGCCAGGTCGCCGGCGGTGTGCCGACCATGCTGGTAAATACGCGCGTGAGATGCGCCTGATCCGAAAAACCGCATTGCTGCGCGATATCCGCGATCGGCTCCATATGCGCGAGCAGGCATTGCTTCGCCCGCTCGATCTTGTGCTCGAGCAGCCAGCGATGCGGGGTCGTGCCGACCGTCTGCCGGAAGGCCTTGATGAAATAGCTGCGCGACAGCCCGCAGGCGTTCGCGACATGCGAAATCGAAATTTCGGCATTCGCATGCTCCGCGAGGATCGCCTTCGCACGCTCGACCTGCCAGCCGGCCAGCATCCCGCGTGCCGGCAACACGCGTTCCGCCGTGCCGTAGCGCTGGACGACATGAAGCTGGATCGCATGCGCCAATTGCCCGGTGAGCATCGGGCCAGCCGGGCTGTCGCTGCCGGCCGCCGTCAGCAAGCCACTCAACAGGCACTGCAGTACCGCATCGGCCTTGCCGCGCGGACAATCGAGATCGCCAACGTCACGCAGGCCCATCGTGCGTGCCGATTCAATCAGCGCGCACCGCGGCAGGCACGCGAACAGAAGGTCGAACGGCTGGTCCAGCCGTGCGCGATAGCCTTCGCCACCACGCGTGATCCACACGCCGGTGCGTGTCACTGGTCTGCCTGCATCCGCTGGCGGCTCGCCAGGCTCGCCCGCCAACGACATCCGGATCAGATATTGATCCGGCAACACGGCGAGCGCGACCGCGCCGAAGCCCGGTGCGTCGTACCGGACTCGCGTCAATCCTGCGAAGCCATGCATTTCCGTCGATGCGTCGAGCGAGTCGATCGACGCGCCGTCGAACGCGGCCCGGATGCTCGTGGGCATTGCTTCCATCACGTTCATCGATTGGCTCCGTTCGTATCATGATTCCGCCCGTCCGCGCGCCGCGCTGCCCGACCAGCGCGTCGCCCGGGAGACGACATACGCGCAAGCATAGTTGTGCGGATGCAGCATCGATAGAACAAAGTCGCACTTTTTTCAGAAATGTCGTTCGGCTTGCCTTTGTGTGCTCTTGTGCACCCTCGCCCGCCTGTTTTCGCAAGCGGCGCTCTTTCCGCCAGAAATCAATCAGACAGGACGCTAGCTGCCGCGCCCTCCTCAGTCTTTCCTGTCACGAATTCTTCACGCCGCCAATCCCGCCCACGAAACACCCGGACTGTCCGCATTGAACCGGGTCATGCAGTTCAGGTCGAGCGCACGTATCTGTTCCGTCATGAAGTCGACGAAGATACGAATGCGCGTCGGAAGATGTTGCCGGCTGAGATAGCAGATATAGTGGCCGCGATCTTCCGGTACATGATTCGCCAGCGCGACGACGAGCTCGTTCGATGCGAGATGGTCGCGAATCTGATAGCCGGCCATCTGCGCAATGCCCGATCCGTTCAGAACCGCACGCAACACCAGATCCGCGTCGTTGAACGTGAGGCGGGACGTCGGCAGGTACTTTTGCACGCGGCCCGCGACGTTGAACTCCCATTCGTATACACGGCCGCTGGAAAAGCGGAAGTTGATGCACTCGTGCTCGGCCAGCTCCTCGACGCTCTGCGGAAGGCCGTTCTTCGCGACATACGACGGCGCTGCACACAACACCATCTGCATCGGAATCAATTGTCGGGCAATGATGCTGGAGTCTTCGATGCGCCCGTTGCGAAACGACACGTCGATCCGTTCCGACACGAGGTCGACCAGCCCGTCGTCGAGCAGCAGATCGATGACGATGTCGGGATAGGCCTTCGCAAACTTTTCCAGCAGCGGGGCAACGACCTTTCTGCCGAATCCCACCGCCGAACTGATACGTACGAGGCCGCGCGGCGGCCCTTGCCGCAGATCCAGCATCTCGTTCATCGCTTCCACGATCTGCGCGACGCCCTGATGGCAGTTCTCGAAGAAGCGCCGGCCTTCGCTCGTCAGCTCGGTCGTGCGCGTGGTCCGCTGGAACAGCCGCGTGCTCAACTGCGCTTCCAGCTTCTGGACGTTCCGGCTCACGGCCGGCCGACCGACTCCGAGGCGCTCGGCGGCCTTGGTGAAACTCCCCTCGCTCGCCACCGCAACGAATGCAAGGATCCCCGCATAGCTCGCCCCAAAGCTTGCGGACAGCGCGTCGGCCCGCTTCGGCAGCTCGAGACGAAGGTCGTGTTCCGACGCATCCGATCGATTCATTTCCGATACCCCCAAGACATGCCGTTCATCCCGATCGCTCGCCACCGGCGCATGCCGGCGGACCGCCGCGAACGCGAACCGTGAATCAGCGTCGTTCGAGCCACTGATCGAGACTGACGCGGCCAAGTCGCGCATCGCCAAGCGGCACGAGCGACTTTTCCTCGACGCGCCCGCCGTAGTAGCGCGCGTCGGGATCCGTCACCACCGGGCGCGTGTCGCCGACCGACTTCAGGTAGCGCGCAACGATCTGCGCAAACGGCGCGCGGTCCGGGCCCGCGATCTCGACCGTACCGTTCAGCGGCGCGTCAAGCGCGACCTGCGCGAGGATCGCCGCGACGTCTTCTGCGGCGATTGGCTGGAACAGGCCGTCGCCGATGCGCACCGTGCCGCCTTCCGTGCCGAAATCCGCAATGCCGCCGATGAACTCCATGAACTGCGTCGCGCGCACGATCGTGTACGGTACGCCCGCCGCTTCGATCGCCTGTTCCTGCACGACCTTGGCCGCAAAATAGCCGTTCTCCGGCATCCGGTCGCAGCCGACGATCGACAGCGCAACATGATGGCGCACGCCTGCGGCCACTTCGGCCTTGCCGAGATTGCGTGCCGACGTGCGGAAGAAGTCCAGCACCGCTTGCGGCTCCCATGACGGCGCATTGGCCACGTCGACGACGACGTCGGCGCCCGTCAACGCGTCGGTCAGGCCTTCGCCGGTGATGGTGTTGACGCCGGTACGCGGCGATGCAGCGAGCGCCTCATGGCCCGCTTCGCCGAGCAGCGTGACGACCTGCGAGCCGATCAGGCCCGAACCACCGATTACAACGATCTTCATCGCAAATTCTCCTGACGAAAGGACTTCACTGAACGGAGCGGTGCACGGCGGGCGCCGTATCGGATCGGCGTGGCCACAACCGTCGCATCGCTTGACGCAAGTGTGGAAGAATCATGTCCTATCGATAAGTGCCAAGAATCGTCGATCGGACTGGTCCATCCCGGATCCGCCCGGCCCCCCACCCGCGAGACCGTGATGACCGCGCCTGCGCCCACCCTCACCATCGAAATCGATCGCCGGCATCAACAGCCGATCTATCTGCAGATCTGCGAACGGTTCAGAACGGCGATCGCTGCCGGTCACCTGCGTCCCGGCGATCGCGTGCCCGCGCTACGTGGCCTGGCGACGCAGCTGAACACGGCGCGCGGCACCGTCGAACAGGCGTACACGATCCTGGTTGACGAGGGCTACCTGCAGATGCGTGGCGCGGCCGGTACGTTCGTCTCGCCGTCGCTGCCCGAATCGCTGACACGCCCCGCGCCCGCGCGAACCGCCGAACCGGCGCAACACGCCGAAGCGGCCAGCGCGCCTTCGGCATCGGGCACATCGCACGTTCATCAACCACCGCTGCGCCAGCCGCCGATCGCCGTCGCGTTGAGCGGGGAGCCCCGCCCGCTGCAGCCCGGCCTTCCCGCGCTCGATGCGTTTCCGCGCAAGGTGTGGCACCGGCTCGTCTCGCAGCGTGCGCGGAGCGGCGAACGCGCGCTGCTCGGCTACCCGAATCCGGCCGGCTACCGGCCGCTGCGCGAGCACATCGCCACCTATCTGGCACTGTCGCGCGGCGTGACCTGCGTGCCGGAACAGGTGTTCGTCACCGGCGGTTACCGCGCGACGCTCGAACTCGTGCTGCGCAGCCTGGCGCGCCCGAACGATCGCGTCTGGTTCGAGGATCCCGGCTATCTGCTCGCGCGCGGCTTTCTGTCCGAGACCGGCGTGCAGCTCGTTCCGGTGCCAGTGGACGCCGAAGGAATCGACGTCGAGCGCGGCATGCAACTGGACGCACAGGCGCGCTTCGCGCTCGTCACGCCGTCGCATCAGAGCCCGCTCGGGCATACGCTGTCGCTCGCGCGGCGGGTTGCGCTGCTCGATTGGGCCGAGAAGGCGTCGGGCTGGATCGTCGAGGACGACTACGACAGCGAGTTTCGTTACGCGGGCCGCCCGCTGCCGGCGCTGAAGAGTCTCGACCGGCGCGATCACGTGATCTACTGCAGCACGTTCAGCAAGGTGATGTACCCCGGTTTGCGACTCGCGTACGCGGTCGTGCCGGAGCGTGCGGTGGAACGCGTCGAACGCGTGGCATGCAGCATGAATGCCGGCTCGCCGACGCTCCTGCAGGCGGCCATGGCCGATTTCATCGAGCAGGGGCATTTCGCACGGCATCTGAAGCGAATGCGCGCGCTATATGGCGAGCGGCGCATGCTGATCGTGCACGCATTGCAGCAGGCGTTCGGCGAGCGGTTGATCGTCGAACTGCCGGCAGGCGGCGTCCAGTTCGCGGTGCAGTTCGCGCAGGGCCCCGACGGCCCGGTCGACGACGTCGCGGTGGCCGAGCGCGCCCGCGACGCGGGGCTCGCGGTGCTGCCGCTTTCGATCTGGTACGCGAATGGCCGCACACAGCACGCGCGACGCGGCCTGATCATCGGATTCGCGAACATCGTCGATGCCGCCGAAGCGCGCCGCCTCGCACATACGCTGCGCGCGTGCGTCGACGGCTGATGCGCCGCGTGCACGCGGCGTACTCATGAGCACCGAGCGCAGATTCGCGAGTGCGCTTGCATAGAGCAGATTGTTCGCGCTCGACTGCTCGGCCAGCCGTATTGGTGCCGAAACGGCAACAGCGTGCGCACCTTCCCGACTCTACCGGGCCTTCATGCGCGCGATTACGATGCGTTCCAAGCAGGTCCTTCGTCCCCCGACGCAGGTTCAATAGTCATCCCGACAGATCAGGAGCGCACGTCATGACACAACGCCTCAACTACTTTCAGCAATCGCCGGAGTTGTCCAAGAAGCTCGTCGAACTCGACGGGTTGTTCCAAAAGACGACGATCGAGGCGCCGGTTCGCGAGCTCGTCGAGATTCGCGCGTCTCAACTCAATGGCTGCGCGTTCTGCGTCGACATGCACATCAAGATGGCAAAGATTCACGGCGAGCGCGAGCTGCGCCTGCACCACGTCGCGATCTGGCGCGAGTCGACGCTATTCTCGCCACGCGAGCGTGCCGCACTGGAATGGACCGATGTACTGACCCATCTTCCCGCCAACGGCGTGCCGGACGATCTCTATGAACGCGTGCGCGAGCACTATTCGGAGAAGGAGCTGTCGGACCTCACGTTCCTCGTGGGCGCGATCAACCACTGGAACCGGCTCAATGTCGCGTTCCGCATCGTACCCGGCTCGTTCGACAAGATGTTCGGTCTCGACAAGGCCAATCTGGAGTGACGGCATGAAACGCATCACGCTCGTTCTGGCGACGCTGGTGTCGTCGCTCCTGACGGTTACGCAGCCGGCCGTCGCCGCACCGCACGCCAAGGTCACGCAGCTGACCACGGAACCGTTGCCCGAGTATCCGGGCAAGGAAGCCGAGATGATCGTCGTCGACTACCCGCCCGGTAGCGTCGATCCCGTTCATCGTCATGACGCGCACGCGTTTGTTTATGTGCTAGAGGGCAGTATCGTGATGGCGCTGAACGGTGGCAAGGAAGTCACGCTGCACGCAGGCGACACCTTCCACGAAGGCCCGGACGACATACACACGGTCGGACGAAATACCAGCGACACGAAGCCGGCAAAGTTCCTCGTGCTCCTGATCAAGAACAAGGGCGCACCGGTCCTCACGCCCGTCAAGTAGCGCGGTCGTTCGTCGAGAACCGAGTACGCTGGCCGCATACGGTCCTGATCGACCGATGCGGCGCAGTGGGCAATTCGGGCAGGCGTTGGCTGTGCTGTCCGGCACTTGAGGGCTTTCGCCGGAGCGCATCGGGGAATCCACGCCCGCCGTGGATCATGCAGACGCTTCCACTGCGGCATTGCCAATCGTCGGATATGACACGCCGCGTTGCTTCGCGAGTCCGCGCGAATCGCACGCGATTTGCCTACACTTTCCCCGCCAGATGAAACCGCGACGCCGGATGCCACAGCTGCACCGACGTCGCGACATGCTCGCCGACCCACGTGCGGCGCTTCAGCAACAGGCACGGCTCGCCGATTTCCATCACGAGATGTCGGCGCACCTGCGCATCGGGTTTCTGCGCGTAGATGCGAAATTCCGCGCGCTGGATCGGCGCAAGGCGCACCATGTAATGGTTCGGCGTCTCGATTGTGAAATCCTGCTCCAGATACGCAGGGAATAGCGCCGGATTGACGTAGCGATCCTCGAACTGGATCGGCTCGTCTTCCTCGTAATGCACGATCCGCGAATGAAACGCGGGCCCCGCACGGAGCCCGAGCGCGTCGAGCGCATCCGGATCGTCGCTGCTTTCGATCAACAGCACACGTGCGCTGTGCCGATGTCCGCGCTCGGCGATCTCGTCCGCGATGTTGCGGATCTCGAGCACCGTCGATTCGTAATGGCGGCGCTCGACGAAGGTGCCCGCGCCCTGGATGCGGGTCAACACGCGCTCGGCGGTCAACTCGCGCAGTGCGCGCGACACCGTCATCCGTGCCACACCGAACTCCTTGACCAGTTCGGCCTCGGTCGGAATCGCACCGCCGGGCTTCCAGTCGCCGTTCGCGATCCGCTCGACCACGTAGCGCTTGATCTGCTGGTACGCCGGCAGCGCGCGCGCCGGCACGTCGTCGCCCGGTGTACCCGCCGGCCGGGCGGGAGTGTATCGTTCCGCTTCGTTCATGCGCCCTCGACCGTATGAAGGTTGGATGACCCGCTGGCCATCGCGTCGCCGATCGTCACAGCACCGACGGCGGCGCGCCCGCGACGATGCCGGCCGCGATCGCGATGTCGTCCGCGAGCGGCCGGTCGTCGTGGTAGGCAGGCAAGCGCTCGCGCACGTGCCGCCATAGCGCCTCGGTCGACGCCGCCCGCGACGCGTCGTTCTCCTGCAAATCGTACGCCTGCGCGGCAGCCAGCAACTCGATCGCGAGCACGCGCGTTGCATTCTCGATGATGTCGAGCGCCTTCAGCGCGGCCGGCGTCGCATGGCACAGGTGATCTTCCTGCAAGCCCGACGTGATGCCGCCGTCGAGGCTCGCCGGCGCCGCCAGCCGCTGGTTCTGCGCAACGAGTGCCACCGCCGTGTACTGCGCGATCATGAACCCCGAACACGTGCCGCCCGGTGCCGCGAGAAACGCCGGCAGCCTGCTCACGAGCGGATTGACGAGGCGGTCGAGCCTCCGTTCGGCAATCGCCGCGACCTGCGCCATCGCGGCCGCAAGGCTGTCCATCGCGAGCGCGATACCCGCGCCGACCGCATGCGCCTGAGAATGCACGGCCGGCGCGTCGCGCGTACCGGCGACGATCGGATTATCGGTGACGGAGGCGAGCTCGCGATCGACGACTTCCGCGGTGACCGCCAACACGTCGCGCGCCGCGCCGTGCACGTGTGGAATCGTGCGCAGACTGAGCGGATCCTGCGTATGCCGGCCGTTTGCCGCGGCGAGCATCGGGCTGTCTGCGAGCATCGCCCGCAAACGCGCGCCAACGTGCCCGATGCCGGGCGAGATCCGCAGCGCCAACGACGCCGGATCGAACGCGGCGAGCTGGCCGCCGAGATTCTCGAAGCTCATCGCCGAAACCCAGTCGGCCCAGTCGAGCAGTCGTTCCGCGCGCGCGAGCGCGAGCGCGGCGAGCCCCGTGACGCACGGTGTGCCATTGACGAGACTCAACCCCTCCTTCGCGCCTAGCGCCAGCGGTTCCCGGCCGATACGGCGCAGCGCGTCGTCGCCGCGCACGCGTTCGCCGCGATGGCGCGCGTGGCCGTGCCCGATGCAGACGAGCGCGACGTGCGCCATGTGGGTCAGGTAGCCGACCGAACCGTGCGCCGGCACTTCCGGCAGGCAATCGTGTTCGAGCAGCGCGACCAGTTGATCGACGATGTCGGCGCGCACGCCCGAATGCCCGTGTGCGTAGTTGTTGATCGCGGCCGCGATGATCGCGCGTGTTTCCGCTGCACCGAGCGGCGCGCCGACGCCGACCGCGTGGCTCATCAGGATGTTGCGCGACAGCGTGCCCTGCTGCGCCGGCGACACGATCACGTCGCACAGCGCGCCGACGCCCGTGTTGACGCCATACGCGCGAATGCCGCGCGCGACGATTTCGTCGACGAGCTCGCGCGCCGCGACGACACGCCGGCGCGCATCGTCGGTCAATGCAAGCGGCTCGCCGGCCGCCACTGCTGCAATCTGCCGCCAGTCGAGCGGCCGTGCCGAACGGAGTACGGTCATGGCAGCCTCAATTCGCGGCGCGGTCGTGATGGCTCGACACAAACTGGCGGAAGCGTTCGGAGCACTGGCCGCCGAACAGCTCGCCGGGCGTCCCGTCCGCATCGACCTCGCCCTGATGCAGAAACATCACGCGGTTCGACACATGCCGCGCGAACCCCATTTCGTGCGTGACGACCAGCATCGTGCGCCCTTCCTCCGCGAGCGAGCGCATCACGCGCAGTACCTCGCCGACCAGCTCCGGATCGAGCGCCGACGTCGGTTCATCGAACAGCATCACCTTCGGATGCATCGCGAGCGCGCGGGCGATTGCGACACGTTGCTGCTGGCCGCCAGACAGGTGCGCCGGATAGTAGCCGCGCTTGTCCGCGAGGCCGACGCGCGCGAGCAGCGCCTCGGCTTCCTCGACCGCTTCCGCGCGGCTGCGCTTCTGCACGCGCAGCGGCCCTTCGACGAGATTGTCGAGCACGGTCATGTGCGACCACAGGTTGAAATTCTGGAACACCATCCCGAGCTGCGAGCGGATGCGGTCGACCTGCCGCCGGTCGCCCGGATGCAACTTGCCGTCGCGTGCGCGCTTCATCTTCAGTTCCTCGCCGGCAAGCGCGACGGAGCCGTCGTCGGGCGTCTCGAGCAGGTTCAGACAGCGCAGGAAGGTGCTCTTGCCCGATCCGCTTGCGCCGAGGATCGAGATGACGTCGCCCTCGTGCGCGTCGAGCGAAATGCCCTTCAGCACGTGGTGATCGCCGAACGACTTGTGGATGTTCCTGACCGACAGGGCAACGGGGGCAGCGGTATTCATCGGATTCTCCTGGAAGGATGGCGGCGGTCAGGATGCGACCCGCCGGGCGTTGCGCGCGTCGGCAGCGGGCGCACCGGACGGCTTCGGCGCGCGAAGGTGGCCCAACAGCCGCCATTCGAGCGCGCCCAGCAGGCGCACGACGACGAAGTTCAGGCCCAGGTAGATGAGGGCCGCGCACACGAACACCTCGGTCGTCCGGTAGGTCTGCTGGATGATCTGCTGCGCGACGCCCGTCACTTCCCACACGGTCACGAGGCTGGCGAGCGCGGTCGACTTGACCAGCAGTACGGCTTCGGTCGAATACGCGGGCAGGCATTGGCGCAACGCGATCGGACCGATCACGCGACGCAGCAGTGCGAAGCCCGACAGGCCGATCGAATAGCCGGCCTCGATCTGCCCGACCGGCACGGCCATCAGCCCGCCGCGCAGGATCTCGGCCGTATAGCCGGCGGTGCACAGCGCGAGCGACAGCACCGCGCACACGTACGGCTCGCGCAGCAGCGGCCACATGAAGCTCTCGCGGATCACGCCGAACTGGCCGAGCCCGTAGTACACGAGGAACATCTGGATCAGCAGCGGTGAGCCGCGAAACACAAGGATGTACGTACGCGCGAAGCGGTTCGGCAGCCAGCGCGGCGACACGCGCATCGTGACGATCACGAGCGACAGCAGGCCGCCGAGCACGAGCGACGCGAAGAACAGGCCGAGCGTGGTCGGCACCGCTGCGAGCAGCTGGCGCAGCGTGTCGAAAAGGAAGTCGAAATCGAGTGACATGCGGGCTCTCCGTCAGTTGCGTGCGAAGTTGCGGCGGAACGACCGGCCGACGATCGCTTCAGCCCGGTTGAACACGCGGTTCGACAGGCCCGTCATCACCAGATAGAGCGCACCGCCCGCGACGAAGAACACGAAATACTGATGGGTCGAGTTCGCCGCGATCTGGCTCGTGCGCAGCAGCTCGGCGAGCCCGGTGACCGAAATCAGCGCCGAATCCTTGAGGCTCAGCTGCCACACATTGCCGATACCTGGCAACGCGAAGCGCAGCACCTGCGGGATCAGAACGCGGCGCAGGACCATGCTGCGCGGCATGCCGATCGAGCGCGCCGCTTCGAGCTCGCCCTTCGACACCGCGAGCACGGCCGCGCGATACACCTCGGCCTGGTACGCGCCGGAAATCATCCCCACCGCGAGCGCGCCGATCACGAACGGCGGCACGCCGATGAAGCCTTCGGCGCCGAACCACTGGCCGACGGTCGTGACGAGCGTCGAGCCGCCGAAGTAGAACAGGTAGATGACGAGCAGTTCGGGCACGCCGCGGAACACCGTCGTGTACAGGTCGCCGAGCAGGCGGGCGCTGCGGTGGCGCGACAACTTCGCGGCCGCGATCGCCGCGCCGATCAAGGCGCCGACCGCGAGCGCAGCGAGCGTCAACGCGACCGTCATCAGCGCGGCGAGTAGCAGCACGCTGCCCCAGCCTTCGGTTCCGAAGCCCAGCATTTCAAGGATCGCCATACGTGCCTCCCGGCAAGCATTGATTGGATCGGCAGGATGCGCACCGCCGCCGTCGCGTGGATCGCCTACGCGACGGCGGCCGGACGCGGGCTTACGGCGTGACGTCGGTCTTGAACCACTTGTCGGCAAGTTTCTTCACGGTGCCGTCCGCGAGCGCGGCACCGATCGCCGCATCGAACTTCGTCTTCAGGTCGGCATCCTGCTTGCGGAACGCGAGCCCTTCGCCCGGCCCCCAGATCGGGCCGCCGAGCTTCGGGCCCGCGAGTACGATCGATGCGTTGTCTTTCTTCGCATTGTTCGCCGCGTAATAAGTGACGTCGTCGAACGATGCGTCGATGCGTCCGGCGACGAGGTCGAGATCGCGCTCAGGCGAGGTCTTGTACACGCGGATCGACGCGATGTCCTTGAAGCTGTCGTTGATGAACTTGGTATAGACGGTGCCCGACTGGATGCCGATCGTCTTGCCCTTCAGTTGCTTGCGCAGTGCTTCGACGGTCGGCTTGTCGGCATTCGTGTCGCCCGACAGCTTGACGATCGGTGCACCGGGCGCGGCCTTCGGCAGGATCCTGGTGTCGGTGACGGCGAACGTCGCGGGCGTCGCCGCATACGGGCGCGAGAACAGCAGTATCTTTTCGCGTTCCGGCGTAATCGAGATCGCATCCATCAGGATATCGAACTTGCCGGCCTGCAGACCCGGAATCATCCCGTCCCAGTCCTGCGCAACCATGTTGCACTGCACCTTGATGCGCTCGCACACGTTGGCGAGCAGTTCGGGCTCGAAGCCGCCGATCTTGCCGCCCGGCAGCGTGAGGTTCCAAGGCGCGTAGCCGCCTTCGAGCGCCACCGTCACCGTCTTCCATTCCTTCGCCTGTGCCGGTGCGCAAAACGTTGCCGCAGCCGCCGCGATGACCCCGATCGTCCTGATTGTCCACTTGATGCGCTTGCCGTTCACGAGAGTTCTCCTTGCGTTGAAGTTCGCCATCCCTTCGGTCATGCAAGCGGCCTCAGGAATTTGTCTATACAAGCATGCAAGAAGAAAAATGTGGCGACAAGCGCTGATCAAAAAAGAACCTGAAAACGCGGGAAATCCCCTAAAAATTGGCTCCGATGTGCGTCACGAAGGGAGATCAGGAGCACGAATATGGTGCATGCAACGCGATCACCCGATGACGATGACTAGACAAATTCCTGATTCGTCTGTTTCGATAAACGAACTAAACTTGATGGCGGATGCATGCAGGCGTGCCCGTAGCCGTATTGCCCGCAAGACTGCCGCGGCAAACTCGAGCGTCCTCAGCGGCGACGGAGCCTGGCAGCCACGCCACGAATACTCAAAAACACGAAAAAGTCGCGGATCGCACCGGATGTCGGCGGACCCTCAAACCTCAAGACAGGGTTGCTCGCGCGTTCCGAACCGCCCGGAACGGACTGGAACCGAGATCATCAGTATCACGGAAAGTAGTAGCGCGACTGCCATGAAGATGTACGAGGTCTACGGGCCTCCGGTCGCACCATTTAGATACCCAACTACCCACGAACCGAGAAACGCGCCTAGCAGGCTGCTGAAGTACCGGCGGTAACGTCATCGGGGATGGCCCCTGAAGCGTTGATGGAAGCCCCCCACTTGCCCCCTGGAGATCATGCGCGGCGCCGACACATTCACCGAGAGTCTGTTTTCCATGCGCAAGCTGGACGACTTCGTTCCGAAGTCTCATCCGTTGCGTTCGATCCGCTTGATGGCGAACGAAGCACTGGCGAAGATGGATCAGTTGTTTGCCGGGATGTACGAGGCCGACATCAAGGGTGGGCGGCCGAGCATCGCGCCGGAGAAGTTGCTGCGAGCCATGCTGATCCAGGTGCTCTACAGCGTCCGCTCGGAGCGCCAACTGATGGAGCAGGTGCAGTACAACTTGCTGTTTCGCTGGTTCATCGGCTTGGCCATGGATGACGAGGTCTGGGTGCCGACGGTCTTCACGAAGAACCGCGAACGTCTGATCAAGCACGATGCGATCATCGAATTCTTCAACGAGGTGGCGGTGATCGCCGAGAAGAAGTGCCTGCTCTCGGGCGAGCACTTCAGCGTGGACGGCACGCTGATCCAGGCGTGGGCGGGGCACAAGAGCTTCGTGCCCAAGGACAATGACGATCAGGATCGCGACGGCGGCAGCGCAGGCGACTTCAAAGGCGAGAAGCGCAGCAACGAAACACATGAGTCCAGGACCGATCCCGATGCACGGCTCTATCGATGAAATCGGTGGGCAATCTCACTGACTTCGTACGCAGCCACATGCTCGAGCCGTTCGAGGTGGCACCGCGCGTCGACGCATTGATCACTCACTTCGACGATCTGAATCGCGCGCACGAGGCAGTACTGAAAGCCAAACGCCAAGTAGAACTGCTGACACCGCTTGTCGACGACTGCGATCGCCACAGCGAGCAAGGACAAGCGCCGCGACGCAGCGCAGTTCGAGCGGCTGCTCGAAATCACACGCTCCCGCCAGCCGAAGCTCACCATGTGGCTTGCGCAGCACCCGTTGCAAGCGCTCGAATTCGCGGGCGATTGGGAACGAATGCTGGCGGTCGTCGATTGGCTGCAAGCACATCCGCAGCCGGGCGTATAGACGAGCATATGTTCGTGCTCGTTGAGTTCCTTCGCGACGCTGGCGATGCGCAGCCCGGGCGAGCGGTCAACGTCGACGGTGAACGCGTCTCCGCGCTTGCCGTAAAGTACGCGGGCATCGTGCACGACTGGTTTCAGGAACGCGCGATCACGGGCCACTTGTTGGACGGCGGAGGTATCTCGACTGAGGTGGTTCGTTTTGCCGACGTGCCTGCCTTTGTCATTCTGAAAGCCTTGGCGCTGGACGACCGCATGGAAAACAAGGATGCGGCCGACCTCATCCACGTGCTGCGGTATGCGGGAACGATCGACGAAGTCGCCGAACTGTTCGTGCAGCGGGCGTTGTCGCAGGCCCACCCCGACGCAATCGAAGCAGGACTCGCGGCCCTGCACCGGCGCTTCTGCGACGACGAACATGGCGAGGGATACCAAAAGGTCGGAGCAGTGGCCTACGCGAAGTTCCACTACCAGGCCAACGATGATGCCTTGGTGCGAGACCAGCGCTTCGCGTCGGGTCTCGCTCGCGCGGTCCTGGATGACTTCAACGCCAAGCTCGCGGAACGCCAGCGAAAGACTTGAAGCCGTTCGCTTTCCACGGGGAATCGCCCGAACTTGGCGGGCGTCGCCGGAAGCCGACTAAGCTCCTCACGAGCGCGTTCCCGAACGTCATGCCGCCACTCTTCCAAGCTTTTCTTTTTGGATTATGGCAGTTTCATCCTGAGCGGTAAATCAACCTCTATAGTCACGTCCCTCGCGAACACCTGCTGAGAAGTATCGATCGCTTCCTGGACCGCCGCAATCGAGCCAGTGCATGATCGGCGCAATCGGGCCACTCGATGATCGGCGTATTGGAGCCACCGCAGGATCGGCGTAATCGAGCCACGTAGCGGGCTCAGTGTTCTGTCGGGCGGCAGCCCGAAACGCATTTCGAATTTCCGCAACCCGGTACCTTCAGGCTTTTTGCCCGGAGGGCCGATGAGTCGAAGGAGGTTCGAAGTGTTTGAGTATCGACAGGTCCTGGCGCGCATGCGTCAGGGCGATTCCGACCGCGACATTGCCAGCGCACGCCTGATGGGGCGTGGGAAGCTGAAGACCGTCAGGCAGGTCGCGCTCGCTCGGGACTGGCTCGATCCCGGTCGGCCCTTGCCGGACGACGCCGAACTGGCAGCGATCTTCGGACGTAACCATGCCTGCCCTGGTTGATCGATCGAAGATGTACATACCTCCAGCCACGCCGCCATCGACGATTTGTCGGACCGATCGCCTTCGCAAACAGACCTCGTTTCGAATGAGCCGCTGAGCTCGCCGTCTGCGTGGAATGCGCACGTTGGTGCAGTCAGAGAGCGGCCAGTAACCGGAGTTGATGTTCGCTTTCGGCCCCGCAAACCAGTGCGTAGACCCGCATCTTCGTGCGCTCAAGGAGCGAAATGGATTCCGAGCCGGAAAAGTCGTTCCATGCGTCGTCCGCGATTGAGGTCGGCGCGCCGCGGGCTCTCGCGAATGCTCGCAGGAGAAGGCTTGCCTCGCGGCGCAGGACATGGCGGTCAGCGTTCAGAACATACGGCGGACAGTCAGTGCGTAAAACGAGGTAGTACGGAATCGCATTGCGATCACTTTGCATGGAGGCGATACCAGTGACGAAGAATGCGTGCGTTCAGTTTCTCGCGTCGCCGCGGCCGACCGCCGCGTTTGACTGAACGAAGAAATACGCCGAAGGATGCTCTCCGCCAGTGGCCATCTTTCTGAAACAACGACGGTCAAATCGGCCATCAACGAGAGAGCAACCCGCAGCCCGAACAAATCAGCTGATGTCAGACGCCAGCAGTCTTTTCACATGTCGATGACCGAAGCTCCGCTCACCTTTCCGTCTATGATGTCCTTTCCCTGCTGCCGGGCGGCACGCCTTGCTATACCAAAGTCGGAGAATGCATGCGGTTGGTTCAGCCTGAAAACACGGCTCGCGGCGGAGGTTGCTATCGCGCCCGGGCGACATATCCGTACCGCAATGTCATACCCTTCGGCGTAACGGGAATGTCCGTCAAAGCGACTGAATGTGCGGGCGAAGACGAGGGGATGAAGTTCGTACCCCTTGTAGAGAAGAAGCAGGTGTGTCGACATGTTGGTCACTCCACCGGGGACGACTTCAAACGCTGTTGCCGCTCGACGTTGGCTCTTCAGGTCGCCGTCACCTTCTTCGCAGGCGGCTTGAGGATTGCCCCGAGGGGTATCTCGCCGAATTCCAGATAGCGCCATAGCGCGACCGCCAGACGTCTGGCAAGTGCCACAATGCCGATGCGTCGCATACGCTTGCCGCCGCCTGCAAAGCGCTCGTTGAACCAGTCGCTTAGCTGGCTGCTGCGCTGGAAGCGCAACCAGCTCCACGCCAGTTCCACCATCAGCCATCGGGCTCGCTTGTTGCCGATCTTGCTGATGCCCTGCTCGACTTCACTGGTACCGCTGGCATAGGGCGTCGGGGCCAGGCCCAGGCAGCCGGCCACGTCACCGCGGTTGTGAAACTGCCGCCAACCGAACAGTTCCCTGATCAGGACCCAGGCACTGCCGGTGCCGATACCCGCAAGGCGCGCGAGCCGCGCAATCGCGGGTTGCGCACCGCTGCGCACCTCGCGCTGCTGCTGTACCTCGAGCGCCTTGATCTGCCCGGCAGCGAGCAACAGCCGTTCGAATTCGCGTTCGATCTCGGCGCGCAGGGCCGGCAACAGCTGTGTGGTGTGCTGCGCCCACCAGTGCGCCCACGCGCGGCCACCGATGTGCTCGGGCCGCAGGTTGTGGAGAACCAGCAGCGAGCGGATGCGGTTGCTGTGGGCGGTGCGTCCTGCCGCAGGCGACCGAGTTCACGGTGTACCCGCCGCTCATCGTCCTGTTCGGGGGTGGGGATACGTGCGACCGTCCACACCCGGCGCTCACCACCGTAGTAACGCATCAGCATCGACAACAGCTTGTCGCTGTCGAGACGGTCGGTCTTGGCGCGACGTCTGCGCCGGTTCACTTCGATACTGGCTGAATCCACCACCAGGTTCGTGATCTGATGTGCATCCAGGCAGCGGTGCAGCCAGAAACCGTCACGCCCGGCTTCATAACAGCTGCGCACCGGGGCATCAATGGTCAGATGACAGCGCGCTTTGGCCTTTGAAATCGCCGTAAAGAATCGAGTTACCCAAAGAAAATCATTGCGCTTACACCCAATTTGTTGCTCACCGTTCCTACGCTCACCACGAGCTTGTCACGGGCGGCATGTCCCATCAAGCCGCTCGCGGGCCACTAACACGATCTCACACTCTTGAAGGTGCATTAGCAGAATTTGTGAACACGCCCCAGTCTTATTGTTGCGCCAAAGCATCACAGCGGACACGACGAGAAAATCGCTCTCGGCCTTTGCTGGCGGTGCTGCCGAGAGTTCACGCGTTAGCAGTAACTGTGGCCACGGTTAGCAGAAACTTCGAACACCAACAGCGGCGCACGACCGAGCTGCCGGTACAGCTGCAATTGTCCTGACCGATTCGATCCTCGAAAAGCGACGCGGATCTTGTCCACGGATCAGCCGAACGCGACATCGACGGCGCTCAATGCCCTTTACGAAAATTTCCGATAAGCGCCTTCGATTCAGCCGAATCGAGCAGCGTTTCGAATTCGTACAGCTCGGACCGGAACAGCGAGTTCATGTCTGCGAATGCATGGCGCTTGATCAGCGCCTTGGTCGTGGCAACCGAGGCGCCCGGCATCTTCGCCAGTTTCTCCGCGCGTTCGCGGGCGTAGGCGAACAGCTTTTCGGGCGGCAGCACGCGGTTCACGAGGCCAGTGCGCAGCGCATGATCAGCGTCGAACGTTTCGGCAAACAACATCGCTTCGGCGGCCAGGCGGTAACCGGCGGTCATCGGCGCCAGCCGGCTCGATCCGAATTCGGGGCTCACGCCGATTTTGGTGAACGGCATGCCGAATGTCGCATTGGAGGCCGCATATACGACATCGCAGTGATACAGGAGCGTCGTGCCGATGCCCATTGCCGATCCCGCTACCGCCGCAATCAGTGGCTTTGTCAGGGCATTCACCGTATCCATGAAGGTCAGGACCGGACGATAGCCTTCGTGGGGAACGGATTCGGATTTGAGATCCTTGCCGGCCGTAAACATGTCGCTTTGGCCACGAATGAGAAGAACCCGAACTTCCGGATCATTTTCGGCATCGGCGAATGCCTCGCTGAGCATCGTGTAGGCATTGTCGTCCAGCGCATTCTTGCGCTCGCGTCGATTGATTTCGATTTCAGCAACGCCATTGGACACGGCGTACAGAACAGGGAGGTGCACTATCAGACTCCTCGTAGCGTGAGACGGCAATTCCGGGTCGATATGATTTCGACGCGGCATTGCGTGGATTCGGCATGTCGGTACCAGCCCGGCAACGGCAAACGACGCGATGAGTGCGTGACGAAAAAGCCCTCCTGGATTCGCATCCAAAAGGGTTTTTAAATGAACGGGCGGGTCATGAGTCGGATCTTCCCTGCACCTGGAAATTCACCGGCTCCGCGCCATCGTCACCGAAATAACCGTACAGGTCGAACCCGTAATCCCTGGGGCTCACCCATGCCGATACCGCCACGGCCCGCACACGTACGGCGATCGTGTCAGCCGATTGCGAAGCCGTGTTGATACTGCTGTCGTATGCAAACATCGGAATGTCCACTCACTGCGCCAAACCGCGAATCCCCGCATTGAAGTTCACCAGCGGCGAGCCCGCATCGTCGGTGGTCGTCTTGCGGATCTTGCCAACGAACATCTCGTGCGTGCCCAGCGTCGTGGTATGGATGACCTCGCACTCCACATTCGCCAACGCGTCGAGCAGGATCGGCAGGCCGTCCAGCCCCGCCCCCCACTGCCCGTCGGCAAATCGCGCACAGCCCTGCGGCATCTTCAGGAACTTCGTCACCACGTGCTGATGTGCCTGGCCCAGGATATTGGCCACGAATTTCCCATGCGTGTTCAGCGGCTCGAGCATGGATGAATCGCGGTGCACGAAAAAGCCCACCAGCGGAGGGTCCGCCGAAATCGCCGTCAGGCTGGAGATCACCATACCGCTCGGCTGGGCGACGTCGCCCGTCGTGATCGCGGATACACCCGCCGCCAGCATACGCATGGCTGCCTTGAAATCTTCCACCGAACTGCCAGCCGAACCTGCATTGCGCACCATGTGCGCGCGAATCAGGCCCGCTTCGTTGACCCAGTTGAACTTCCTGGCGAAACCCACCATCGCTTCGAACCCGGCTTCCCAGTCGGCATCGCCGGCCTTGCCGGACAGGAACCGAATGACTTGCGGATTGACCCAGATGTGTTCGTCATCGGCACGCTGCCCGACGCGCGCAATCGCGCGATCCAGCAGTGCGCCGGGCTGCTCGTCTACGAGGATCTCGAATTGCTTGAAGTGCGACGGTGCAATCAGCGTAATCGCGCCACTGTTGGTCATATGCAAACGCATTGCAGGTCTCCGTATTTCTCGACTACCGATTAACCCAGCCGCCACTGACAATTCGTCCCGCTCCAGTGCGTCGCGCACTGCCACGTGATATAGAGGCATCCTGGTCGTATTGACTGCCGGACAGCGCAATCGTCATCGGCGACGACGATTGCGAGTCGTTACTGAATCGATTCTAAGCCGGTCTGCAGGCCGAACCAATCCAAAAAACTCGCTGTCTGTATTCGGAATTCGACATCAATACGCAGCGAATTTCGCCGCTTTCCCGTCGCCGCGTCGGCTTGCCTGCAGTATCGATCTTCGCGTTCCCGCAGCCTGTCCCGGCAATCGTTGTGCGTCGTTCCGGATGACGCCATGATCGGGTCACGGCGCGTGCGAAAAATCATGTGGCGCAAAAGAGATCGATGCTGTCGCGGGACCAGGGCGCGTTGCTGTTGTCGATGTGCTCGCATCCGCTGCCGGGACTCCGCCTCTGCAGGCAAAGCGTGTGTTGTCGTCCGTTCGCGTCGGGACATCGCAACACGCGAGAAGGATCGTCGCGGACGACCGAACATGGGAAGGGATCGTCTGTCGTGCAACGGCCGGCGCGCCTGCACGATGAAGCGCGTCCGGGCCGGCGTCGCGCGCGTGACGATAACGCGTTCGCGCGCCGCGCCGGCTCACACCACGCCCCGCTCGGCCAGTTCGGCGATACGCGCGTCGCTATAGCCGAGCACGCGTTGCAGCACATCGCGCGTGCCTTCGCCCAGTTGCGGTGGCGCATGCCGCACGGGCATGCGCTCGCCGTCGAAACGCCAAGGCGGCGCCAGCACGGGTGTCGTGCCCGATTCGGTATGGGGGTGCGCCTGCTTGGTCAGGAGCCCCGCTTGCGTCGCACGCTCGGACAGCAGCGCTTCGCGCAGCCCCGCCACCTCGCCGCATGGAATGCCCGCGCCCGCGAGTTTGTCGAGCAGCGTGGCACGCGTTTCGGCGGCCAGCGCCCGGCGCACTTCGGGCAGCAGTGCCGCGCGGTTCTGCGAGCGCAGGATATTGGTCCTGAAACGCGCATCCTCGGCCAGATCCGGACGCAGCAGCACTTCGCGGCAAAAGCGTTCGTACTGGCCGTTATTGCCAACGGCGACCACCAGCGGGCCGTCCGCGGCGTCGAACACGCCATACGGTACGATGGACGGATGCTCGTTGCCGAAACGCGGCGGATCCTCGCCCGCCACGAGCGCTTCGAGTCCATAGTAGGCGGTGATCATGAGTCCGCAGTCGAACAGCGCCATTTCGATGTGGCGCCCGCAGCCCGTGCGTTCGCGTTCATAAAGCGCCGCCAGAATCGCCTGCGCCGAATACATGCCGGTGAACAGGTCGACGGCCGCCACCCCGAATTTGAGCGGCGGCCGTTCGGCTTCGCCATTCAACGCCATCAATCCGGCTTCGCCCTGCACGAGCAAATCGTAGCCTGGGCGCTCAGCCTCCGGGCCGGCGCGATCGTAACCGGAAATCGAGCAGTAAACGAGGTTGCCGTTTTCGCGCTTCAACTGCGCGTAACCGATGCCGAGTTTTTCCGCGCCGCCGAATTTGAAATTCTGAATCACGACATCGCTCGTCTTCGCAATGTCGCGTGCGATCTGCTGGCCTTCCGCGGTTTGCAGGTCGAGCGTGAGCGAGCGCTTGTTGCGATTCACGCTGTTGAAATAGGCGGTTTCCGTGCGGCCGATGCGCAAACCCCAGTCGCGCGTGTCGTCGCCACGCCCGGGATGTTCTATCTTGATGACCTCCGCACCCAGGTCGCCGAGCACCATCGCACACCATGGGCCGGCCAGCACGCGAGAAAGATCGAGCACGCGTATGCCGGCAAGCGGCAGTGCCCTTTTTTCTGAAGTCATCAGGTTGCTCCTCATTGCATTACACGGGACGAAGCCGGCTCCGGCATCCGGTGTGCCGGTTCGTCCATTCAGCAGATCGGGTGTCGGCCGGGTCGATATCCGGAGCCGAAACCGCCACCCGCGTACAGCCGCCGCGACGCCGCTCGAGAGCGTCCTTCCCGCTGCGTTCCACCGTTCCGGTCACGCGGCCCGTTGCCGGATCGCTCACGTCGGTCTTCCGTCGCCGACGGCGCGAACATCCTTCTCCGACATTCAGGATGCCGGACGGATTCGGCTTACCGGCCGGCCATGCCGTTACGCCCCGGCAATCTCGATGCCGGAGAAATCGAGGACCGTCCGCCCGAGGACGCGGCGGCTGCCCAGGTCTTCGAATGCGTCGTTGATGTCGTTCGCACTGCGCATACGCAGCGGAGGCGGACGCAGCTTGCCGTTTCTCGCAAGCTGGACCGTCGCCTTCAGATCGTCGAGCGTGCCGACGAACGAACCGACAATGGCCAGCGATCGCTGGGCGATCGGCGGCATCGGAATCGACAGCTCGCCCCCGTGCAGTCCGACGATGACGTACATGCCACCCTTGCACAGAGCGGCGTTCGCGACCGCGAAGGTCGCGGGCATGCCGACGAAATCGATCGCGCCGACCAGCCGGCCTTCGGTCAGCGCGAGCAATTCCGCTTCCGCCCGCGCGTGATTCGAGCGCAACGTTCTCGTGGCGCCCAGCTCGCGGGCCGCGGCAAGCTTGTCTTCGTCGACGTCGCAGGCGACCACGTTCTCGACACCGCGCGCGCGCAGGATCGAGATCGCCGACATGCCCACGCCCCCGCAGCCGATCACCGCAACCCAGTCACCCGCGCAGGGCTGCGGCAGCTTCGCCACGGCCGCATACGATGTCAGTCCCGAGCAAGCCAGCGTCGCCGCGAATGCATCGTCGAGCCCGTCAACGTCAACCAGATACTTTTCGTCGGGAACCAGCAGATGCGAAGCGAATGCGCCTGGCATCGCGATTCCGAGGTTCCGCGGCTTCGCGCAGAGGTTCGCGCGACCGATTTCACATGCGCGGCAGGTTCCGCAACCGATCCACGGAAACACGAGCTTCTTCTGACCGACGGCGACCTCGCTCACGTTCTCGCCACAGGCGACGATCGTACCGAGCGGTTCATGGCCGAGCGTCAGCGGCGGGCGCAGGCCACGTTCGCTCAGCATCGCCTTCTTGCCGCCGCCCATATCGAAGTAGCCTTCCCACAGGTGAATATCCGAATGACACAGGCCCGCATGCGTGACCTTGACCAGGACTTCCCGGCCTTTCGGCGTCGGGGTCTCGCGCAGTCTCACCTGCAGCGGCTTGCCATGTTCGACGACGTCGTAGCTAAACATTGCCTTGCTCCTCAATTGCTCGTGCGCGCTGCCGCCCCGCCGGCACCTCGATAAACAGCCCATGACCGAATGCCTTGTTCAGACGTCCGATCATGGGCATGCACTCCCGTCCGTCACTCGACATCCGGATACTTTTCTCGACATCGAGCCATGCGAACACCGGACTCAGAAGTTATGACGGATGCCGAGTCGAGCGACAACTTGCTTGCCCGTCGAGCTATCCACGATGTTGTCGATGTCGGCGACAGCGCGACCACCTTGCGAATTCACGCCTCGCGAATCCTGGTAGCCCGCTGCGGCATACAGCGTTGTGCGCTTGGACAAAAAGTACGAAATGAGTGTGTAGAACTGATTCGAGTGCTGGTTGCCCACCTTCGTGCGGTCAGGCCGCGTCACGCCTGCCGACGTCTGGTAGTTCCAGCCCACGGCCGTCGAGAAGAATGGCGACCACATGTACTGGACACCCAGATCGAACGTGTTGAACGTGACCGATGCCCCGTTGAATGCCGTCATCTTGCCGAACTGCGCATTCGACCACGAGCCGGCGAACGTCCACGGGCCCTTCGTGTACTGCGCGGCGACCATGGCGATCTGGTACGATTGCGCGCTGGTGTAGCCAGCGTCGAGTTGATGGCTCAACAGCGTGCCCGAACCATTCGACGTGAACCAGCCCGTGCCGCTCGTACTGCCTGTCGGATTCTTGAAGAACTCGTAGGCGGCGCCGAGCTTCAGGCCCATGCCCGTATCGTATTGGGCTCCGAAGTTGTATTGCAGGCCGTTGGTTACGTCACCAGCGACACCGCCGAGAGCAAGCCCGCCGCCGAACGTCAGGCCCTTGATGGTCGGGCTCAGATAGCGGATCGAATTGTTTTGACGCAGGTTGATAGCGGCGTTGTCGACATCGCCCGCGTGCATGGCGGCGCCGTTCGAGTTCAGCGTACCGGCATCCAGCGGCATCGTAAAGTTGTAGACGGAATCGTACTGGCGACCGAGCGTCACTTGACCGTATTGCGTGCTGCGCAGGCCGACGAAGATCTGGCGGCCCCACATCAGGCCGCCTTGCCCGAAGCCACCCGTCGGCATATTGATGCCCGATTCCAATGTAAAGATCGTGTGAAGCCCGCCACCCAGATCTTCGTCGCCACGGATACCCCAGCGCGAACCGGCTGTGCCCGACAGCGAATCCATCGCGAATTTCGAACCGGCCGGGGTAACGGTACCGTCCGCCTTCGTCGTGCCGGTGTTATTCGTGTACGTCATGGCCTGGTCGAGAATGCCGTACAGCGTCATCGAGCTTTGTGCGTGTGCCGAAAACGCGAACGTTGCCAATGCGGAAGCTGCGAAAATCTTTTTCACTGACGTGTCTCCAATATTTTTTCTATTAATTGTGTGATCAAATATGACCGAAGTCCGCCCGCAAGATAAAGCGGGAGCGGAAAAAGCGAATTTATTTAAACCTCCAGACAACAGAACCCAAAAAACAAACACGTCTTAAGCCGTTTTTTAACGAATGATTTGGGCAGCTTCTCCGACGACTGCGCCGGACCGCCCGCCCCGCATTGACGCCACGCTCGGCAAGCCGGCATTGTCGGTGGTCGTGCTGCGGATCTTTTGCGCGAATATCTCTGCGTGCCGGAGCGCGCAGTGCGGATGACGCACGTCGCCATCACACGCTGGCGCGCCAGGCCCGGCATCGTGTGCGCGAATGGGTCACGCACTTGCCGCGGCTAGCGAATGACTGAACATCGCCCGAAGGACGACGGCGCAATCAGCGTATCGCGCCGCTGCCGGCCCATGCGGACGCATGGCCATCGTTCCGGCATGCGGTCCTTCACGCTGCGAGCTTGTTGTTGCGGGCCAGTTCCTTGCGCACTGCCGGGATGATCCTGTCGCCCCAGAGTTCGATCTGCCGAAGCATCGTCTTCTGGTCACAGTCGCCCAGCTGCGTTTGAAGCGCGATATGGTTCGGCTTCAGGATTTCGATTTCTGCGAGCAACTTGTCGATCACTTCGTTTACCGAACCGACCGGCAAATTCTCACGCAGTTGATCGAGCGTCATGTCCGCGGCGCACGGCGTTTCCTTCATCAGGTAGCCATCGTCCACGTCCATGCGTCGGTCTTTCAGCGCTTCCGAGATACGACGCGCCCAGCGTGCCGAATCCAGATACGCATCGACTTCTGCCTTGCTGTCCGACGCGAAACCACACCGCAGGAAACCGATCTTGGTCTGGCCCAGATCCTTGCCCAGCTCCGCGGCGAGACTTTCCAGCCGGCCGCGCAGGTCGCGCAGCGCATCGTTGCCGCCGTGCAGAACGGTCGTGAACAGATTCACGTTTTCCCTGAATGCGCGCCCCAGCGTGCCGGGATTCATCGACGTGATCCACAGCGGCACCTTTTTCTGGACCGTGCGGACTGCAACCGACGTCGGCAGCATGTCGAAATGCTTGCCCTTGTACTCGAAGACCTTTTCGTTGAGCCCCTTGTTGAGGATGTCCCAGACCTCGTGGAAGATCTCGCCGCTGTTGGAGAGATTGCAGCCGAATCGCTCGAATTCGAATTGCTGGTAGCCCGAACCGATGCCCAGCTCGAGACGTCCTTCGGACAGCGTATCGGCAAGACCGATCTCGGTCAGCAGGCGTGCGGGATGGTAGAGCGGAAGAATGCAGACCGCCGAGCCGAGGCGGATTTTCGTCGTCCTGGCCGCTGCGTGCGCAATCGTCATCAGCGGCGACGGCGACAGCGAGTAGTTGTTGAAATGGTGCTCGGCGTACCAGGCGGCATCGAAGCCGGCCTGCTCGGCCACGACCGTCTGCTCGATCGTGTTGTGGATGACGCTCTGTGATGTCTGAGCGTAGCTGCGCTGCTGCGCAAGAAGAAATACGCCGAATTCCATGATGGCATCTCCGTTGTAATGGTTGGTCGATTACTGGCTGGAGCTCAAGCTGAAGCGGATTATGAGCAGCCCGTCACCCATCGCACAACCCACACAATTTCTCGTTCTGTATTGCGAATTCGACATCAATACTCCCCCGATCGCGATCATTCCGTGTAGTACATTAGCCTCAGCCTTTCGCGGATATTTTCGGCCTCGGGATCGGTATTAACCCGGTGGTTAATCCGCGGTGCGCCGGCCGTAAGCGGTACGTTCGGGAAGGTCTGCGGAAGTCGTCCGGCATGATCCGCGAGACAGGATGTCGACGAGGACTGTCTGTCGGACGAACCGGCGATCCCGGAATCGGGATGCCTGTCGAGGGCCAGGCCGGCGCTCCGTTTGCCCGATACGGCAAACGGGTTCATGGAGTGAGACTTTAGACCGATAAAACAGGACGACGATGAACGGACTGATGCAACAACGGCAGCTCCTGATCTCCGATCTGATCGAGCATGCGGCCAACTATCACGGCGATCAGGAAATCGTGTCCCATCCGGGCAATGGCCGGACCCATCGTTACACGTGGTCCGCCGCGCTTGGCCGCTCGAAGCAGGTTGCAAATCTGATCCGGTCTCTCGATGTGAGCGCCGGTCAACGTGTCGCGACGCTGGCATGGAATACCCACCGTCACCTTGAACTCTATTACGGCGTTTCCGGGACCGGCGCAGTCCTGACCACCGTGAACCCGCGCCTGTTCGCCGAGCAGATCGTCTACATCCTGAATCACTCCGAGAGCACCCATGTGTTCTTCGACGTGAACCTAGCCGGGCTGGTGGCCGAGATTGCGCCGCAATGCCCGAATGTCAAAGGCTTCATCGCACTGTGCGAAGCCGATCAGATGCCCGATCTGGACGTACCCGGCCTCGCCTGTTACGAATCGCTGATCGCCGCCTGCCCCGGCGCGTATGCGTGGCCGCGACTCGATGAAAACAGCGCGTCGTCCATGTGCTTTACGTCGGGCACCACGGGCAATCCCAAGGGCGTTCTGTATAGCCACCGTTCGACGGTGCTGCATGCGATGTCCACCTGCATGGCCGACAGCTTCGCCATCAGCGCCCGCGACAGCATTCTTCTGATCGTCCCCATGTTCCATGTGAACGGGTGGGGCATTCCGCATTCGTCCGCAATGGCGGGCGCCAAGCTTGTTCTTCCGGGCTCGCAATTGTCCGGTGAAAACGTGTACGCAATGCTCCGCGACGAGAAGTGCTCGGTCTCCTGTGGCGTACCGACCGTCTGGATGTCGCTGCTCGACTATGCGCAGAACGTGGCCCCGGAACGGCGCCGTCGCGACATCGTGATGACGCGCGCGCTGTCGGGCGGATCGGCGGCCCCGCGTCGCGTGATCGAGAGGCTCGAGCAGTATTTCGGCGCCTATCTGTGTCAGGCGTGGGGGATGACAGAAACGAGTCCCGTCGTGACCGTGAACGTGCCGCTTGCCAAGCATGCGCACCTGACGCCTGACAAGCGCTTCGACCTCCAGATGCTTGCCGGTCGCCCGCTGCCCGGTACCGAAATCGCCATCTTCGACGACGACGGCAATCCGCTTGCCCGCGATGGCCAAACCGCCGGCCAACTGAAAGTGCGCGGCCCGTGGGTTTCCCGTGCCTATTACAAGCATGAGCAGGACGGATGTGACGCGAATGGCTGGTTCGCGACCGGTGACATGGCGACATTGAACGCCGACGGATTTCTCAAAATCACGGATCGCTCGAAAGACGTGATCAAGTCGGGGGGCGAGTGGATCTCGTCGCTGGACCTGGAAAGCGCCGCCCTCAGCCATCCCGCGATTGCCGAGGCGGCGGTCATTGGCCTGCATCACTCGCACTGGCAGGAGCGCCCGCTGCTCGTCGCGGTGAAGCGCCCGGGCATCGAAGTGACGGCGCAGGACGTTCTGGATCACATGCGTGCTCACGTCGCCAGATGGTGGCTTCCCGATGACGTCGTGTTCGTGGATTCCCTCCCCCATACCGCGACCGGAAAGCTGTACAAGGTCGCGCTGCGCAAGCAGTTCGAGGGCTTCCGGTTCTCGACCGATATCGAAAATGCGTGAGGATATAACGATGCAGTCCGAAAGAACGGTTCTCGTGACGGGGTCCGCATCCGGTATCGGTTATGCGAGCGCGCGGCGCTTCGCCACGGAAGGCTGGCGCTGCGTGCTGGTCGATCGCCAGGCCGAAGCGCTGCAGCGCCTGCTCGACGAGATGCCTCACGCCGGCGAGCCGCACCTGATTCGTGTCGCCGACCTGACGGACCCCGTGGAAATCGCGGCACTGGCCGACGATATGCCGTACCTCGATGCCATCATCAACAATGCGGGCATGTCGGACAGCACGCAATTGCCGCTCACCGCCATGGCGGACGCGCAATTCGCGCCGCTGGTTCGTCTGAATCTGGATGCGCCTCGTCTGATTTTCCAGACGCTGGAACGGAAGCTCAAGCCGCATGGCCGCGTCGTCAATGTCGCGTCGGGCGCCGGGCTGCACGCGATCCCGTTCCGTGGCGCGTACTCGCCGACCAAGGCCGGCGTGATCGCCTTCACGAAGGCGCTGGCCCATGCGCGACCGGATCTCGGCGTGACCGCGCTGTGTCCCGGATTCGTGCGCACGGAAATCGTGCGCCGCCTGATTGAAGCGGGTCGGCTCGATCCCGTTCGCGCCTCCGGGAAAACGCCGCTCGGCCGTATCGCGGAACCCGTCGAACTTGCCGAGGCGCTGTGCTTCCTCGCGAGCGAAGGCGCCCGCCCTCTGTCCGGGTCCGCCGTATCGGTGGACGGCGGGGCTTCGGTCTATGGCGGCTCCGCCCAGTGCGCCGCGGCCGAGTACGACGTCCTGCCCATGAACGCCGCAACGTCCATCGAGGTCGTGGGCGCCGCCCCGGACGCCGGGCAGCACTGGATGTCGCTGCAGGTCGGCAAGCGGGATGCCGGGTACGCCGCGGTCATCGACGCTTCCGTGCTGAACGCGGCCGACGGCCAGCGCCTGAAGACGGCGCATGAAGCGGCAACGCGCTTTGCCCGCGCCCATACGCGAAATGCGAGCCTGACGCTTCTGCTCCCCGCGCAGAGCACGGACTGGCGCACCTGCGGCGACGAGGCGGCGGCGCGCATGTTCGTCGCGACGCAGGCATGCGAATGGGGCTCCCGGGGTTTGCGCATCAACTCGCTCGACGTCCACGCGCAGATGTCGGTCGACGCGGTGCGGCCCATCGTTCACTACATGGCCGGCGCGGCCGCACAGTTCCTGACCGGCCAGTCGTGGACGATCGCCCCCTGAACGACAGATATCCAACGACACATGGAGACGAGGATGGAGCAGTCAATCGAACGACAGCGGATCAAGGACAAATTCATCGCCGCACGCGGCTATTGGCGTCCGTGGACCGATGCCATTCTGAATCTCCATCCCGACTTTCTCGAGCGCTATGCGGATTATGCCGGTCAGCCCGCAAGGAACGGACCGCTCGGTTCCCGGATGGTGGAGCTGGTTTATGTCGCCCTCGATGCGTCGTCGTCTCATATGTACGGCCCGGGTCTGGCGACGCATCTCAAGGCTGCCGTAAAGGCGGGCGCCACCCCTTTTGACGTGCTCGACGTGCTGCATCTGGTGGCGATGCAGGGGCTCGAAGCCGTCCATGCGGGCGCCGCCATTCTCGGTGAGGAACTGGACGCGCGCGAGCCCGGCGACATCGCGTCCGCCGGCATGCAGCTCAGCGGCGCGTTCAAGGCCGCGCATCCCGCCGCCGCGGCCTTGATCGAAGACCTGGCGCGATTCGATGCGGAGTACGCGCGCGTGGTGGCGGACTTCATCCAGTTCGGCGGCACCGGCCAGGGCTTGCGCGATAACGAACGCCTGCTCGTCCAGATCGCCTTGAATGCCTGCTTTACTGCATTCAATCCCGGCGCCTTACGCCGCCATATCCGTGCCGCCCTGAACAACGGGATTGACGCGCGGGACATTCTCCAGGTCATCCAGCTCGGTGCGCATCTCTCCGTGCATGGCACCGCGTTGGGCGCAATGTCGCTCGACGAACTGTTCGCATCCGGGAAGGGGCATGGCCATGAGTCACATTGAACATCCGATGTCGTGGCTGGGTCTGTCCGGACGCACGTGCGTCGTGACGGGCGGTGCCGGCGGGATCGGTTCGGAAACGGCCAGGCAAATGGCGGCGGCAGGCGCGAAAGTTGCGGTTATCGACCGTACCGAAGCGCTCTGCACCGAAGTCGTCAACGATATCCGGCTGGCCGGTGGCGCCGCGATCGCGATCGGCTGCGACGTCGCCGACGCCGCGTCCGTGGCACGTGCCGCCGAAACGGTCTGTCGCGAGTTCGGCGCCGCTCAGGTGTTGGTCAACAACGCAGGTGTCGGCGGTGGCGGTCGTACCGCGCTGCTGGATGCATCGCCCGATGAATGGAACCGTCTGCTGTCGATCAACCTGACCGGTGCATTCCTTTGCGCGCAGGCGTTCGGCGCGCAGATGCGCGATGCGGGACACGGCGGCACCATGGTGCACGTTGCGTCCATCGGTGGCGACATCGCGATACCGAACGGCATTGCCTATAGCGTGAGCAAGGCTGGCGTGCTGATGCTTTCCAAGCAGCTTTGCCTCGAACTCGCGCCTTTCGGCATTCGCAGCAATTGCGTCAGCCCCGGATTGGTTCGCACTCCGATGAGCGACGCGTATTACCAGGACGAACGCCGTCTCCAGGCGCGCAACCAGGCCGTGCCCAGCGGCCGGATCGCAACCCCGAAGGACATGGCGCAGGCCATTCTGTTCCTGTCCAGCGACCGGTCCGGCTACGTCAACGGCGAAGATCTCCTGATCGACGGCGGTTTGAGCCAGGTCGTCATGGCAAACATTCCGCGCATCTGATCGGATTTAAGAAGCACTCCCAACTAGAGGACGTTACATCATGGAATTCAATACCCTGCTGGTCGAGATCAAAGACAAGATCGCTCTCGTGACGCTCAACCGACCGGAAAAGCGCAATGCCCAGAACACCGAAATGCGCAATGAAATCATCGAGTGTTTCGACGTGCTCGGCGCGCGTGACGACGTGTCGGTGATCGTCGTGACGGGTGCAGGTTCCGTGTTCTCGGCCGGGGCCGACATCAGCGACCGCAAGGATCTGTCGCAACCCGGCGCATTTGCGAGGCATCACCGTATCGTCCGCGAATCGGCATATGCGATTCGCGAATGCCCGAAGCCGATCATTGCCGCGATCAATGGCGCAGCCATGGGCGCCGGCTTCGGCATCGTCATGAACTCGGACATCTGGGTGGCATCGGAAGAGGCTTACGTGTCGATGCCGGAGATCAACGTCGGCCTTGCCGGAGGCGTGTCGTTCCTGAATCGCATTTTCGGCCAGTCGCGCGCCCGCCGCATGTTTTACACGGGCATGAAAGTCACGGGGCGCGAGCTGTATCGGCTGGGCCTCGTGGAAGCATGCACGACGCAGGAGGAGCTGCTGCCGTTCGCGATGGAAATCGCCCGGGAAATTGCGTCGAAGTCGCCCATTGCGCTGCGTCTCGCCAAGGAAGCGGCTCGCCTGACCGAGAACATGCCATTGCGTGAAGCCTATCGCTACGAGCAGGGCAACACCGAATTCCTGTCAAAGACCGAAGACTCGAAGGAAGCGCAGCGCGCCTTCCTCGAAAAGCGGGCCCCCGTGTACGTGGGCCGCTGATCAACCAGGCCGTCGAAGCGTCCGTGGCGCCGCCCCGAACCGGTCCGGCCGCCCCATCTGGATTAAATCGAGTCAATCATGAGTGAAGTGGATCAAGTGAAGGACGAAGCGTTTTATGCGGCGTTTCGCCACGAAATCGCCGACTATATCGAAGCGCATGTCCCCGCCGAAGTGCGTGCCGCCACGCGCGCCAATCAGAAGCTGGGCCGTGAGCTCCTGAGCCGGTACACGGCCGCGATGGCCGAGGGCGGGCTCGGCTATTCGGCGCCGGGCTGGACCAGGGAGTTCGGTGGGCCGGGCTGGGACGTGATGCAGCGCCTGATCTTCGAGGAAGTGACGGCGGCAATGGATTGCCCGCAACTGTATCACCACGGCATCGGCCATATCGGCCCTGTCATCCAGGCATTCGGCACGGACGAGCAAAAGGCGCGCTTTCTGCCTCCGATCATCGACGGATCGGAATGGTGGTGCCAAGGCTATTCGGAACCCGGCGCCGGCTCCGACCTCGCGTCCCTGAAGACCTCCGCGATCCTGGACGAGTCCGGCGAGCATTACATCGTCAACGGCCAGAAGATCTGGACGTCGCACGCGCAGGAAGCGGACATCATGTACACGCTCGTGCGAACGAGCAACGAAGGCAAGCGTCAGGAAGGCATCACGCTGCTGCTGATCCCGATGAATACGCCGGGCATTGAAGTTCGCCCGATTCACACGATCGACCAGTGGCACCACGTCAACGAAGTGTTCCTGAAGGATGTGAAGGTTCCGGTGTTCAATCGCATCGGCGCCGAAGGCCAGGGCTGGTCGTACGGCAAATTCCTGCTCGATCGCGAACGCCTGAGCCCGGCCCTGATGCCGCGCCTGCTGCGTCACGTTCAGCAGGTTACCGAACTGGTTCAGCACAAGATCACGGAACAGGGCGCCACCCCGTCGCTGCTGAAGGCGCTCGATCACTTGCTCGAGGTCGAAGCCGGCGCATACGGGACGCGCGAGATCCTGCTTTCGGCGATCAGGGAAGACATGGCAGGCACGCTGCAATCGTCGAAGTCCTCCGCGCTGAAAATGGCGTGCTCGAAGCTGAGCCAGGAAGTAACGTCGATTGCAATGGACGTGCTCGGTCCCGAGTATGCCGCGCGCCTTCTGCCGCTGGCAGCGACGGAAGACGAACTGAATCTCGAACGCAACTTCGTCCATACCTACCTGTTCTACCGTTCGCGCACGCTGGCGGGCGGCTCGACGGAGGTCCAGAAGAACATCATCGCCAAATCGATCATGGGCGCCGGCTATACCGTGAGCAACATGTTCCGTGGCGACATGTTCGACTCTTCGACACGTCTGGCCGCCGCGGCTGAAACGCAGCCGGGCAACGCCGTCGAAGGCGAGGCGTCGGGGAAATGGCGGCAAGCCATCGAACTGGGCTGGCAGTCGGTTCTGGTGTCGGAAGACAACGGCGGCATCGGCGCGACGCTCGCCGATCTCGCGGCCATCGTCGAGGCGGCCTCGCGTTATCCGAACGTCGCTCCGCTGGTCGAGCGTTGTGCGGTGGCCCCGGTTCTCCTCGAAGCAGCGGCCGCCGCGCCGAAGGTCGCGCCGGTGCTCGAACGACTGCTGGGCGGCGAAGCGTCCGTGTCGCCGGTTCTGCAATCGGTTTCGGGCACGCCGCTCCAGGCCGCCACGGTCAGCCTCGAAGACAACGTGCTGCGCGGCGCCATTCGCGGCTCGAACGAAAGCGAACCGGCCACGCATGTCGTCTTCAACGCGTCGACCACGCAAGGTCAGGCCCTGGTGCTGATCGAGCGTGCCCGTCTGGCCGGGCGCGCCCGGTTCTTCCGCGGGATCGACGGCGCGGTGACCGTGGATTACGACGTTGACGGCCTCCAGGTCGACGAGGACGACATCGTGCTGTCCGGCGCCGCCGCCAACGTCGCGGTCAACCAGGCGCTGCAGATCGGGGCGCTGCTGACATGCGTCCAGATCGTGGGCGCGGTCGGTGCGCAGGTCGAACAGACGATCCAGTACCTCAACGACCGGGTGCAGTTCGGCAAGCCGCTGGCCGTCCACCAGGTCCTCCAGCACAGCGTCGTGGATTGCTATGTGGCCTACGAGGGGATCAAGGGGCAGGTCGCCCGGCTGCTCGAAGGTTTCACCGGCAGCGATGACTGCGCGATCGACCGCCTGGTCGTGCTGACCAAGAGGTTCTGTGCGGGCGTTGCCGAACAGGTCGGCCACGCGGTGATCCAGATGCACGGCGGCATGGGCATGACGGTGGAAATGCCCGCGACCCAGCTCTGCATGCAATCGCGCACTGCGGCACAACGGTTCGGCAACCGCAGCCAATGTCTCGACTGGCTCGTCGCACAAGCCTGAGTCCGGCCTGATTCAGGCTCCCCGACGCGACCGGGGAGTCATCGATCTCACTCGCATACTATGACATCGTCTACGCTCAGCACCCTGTTTGACGCAAAATCGGTGGCCGTTATCGGCGCCTCGTCGGATGCGGACCGCATCGGCGGCCGCGTACTGCGATTCCTGCGCGAATCCGGCTATCAAGGCAAATTGTTCCCGATCAACCGCAGCGGCTCGGAAATCCAGGGGCTTGCAGCCTATCCGTCGATCCTCGACGTCCCCGACGTTCCGGACCAGGCGATCATCGTGGTTCCCACCGGCAGCGTGGAATCGGCATTGCGCGACGCGATCGAGAAAGGTGTCAAGTCCGTGGTCGTGCTGACCGCAGGTTTTGCCGAAATCGATGCGCAAGGCCGCGCCGTCCAGGACCGGATGGCCGCGATGTGCAAAGCCGCCGGCGTGCGCATGATCGGCCCGAACTCGCTCGGTCTGCTGAACGTTGAATCGCGTCTGTTCTCGACGTTCTCGGTCGTGCTCTACGGTGTCAGCCCCAAGGCCGGCAACATCGCGCTGGCGACGCAGTCGGGTGCGTTCGGCTCGGCGCTGTACGGCGCTGCCACGCTGCGCGGCATGGGATTCAGCAAGATCGTGGCCACCGGCAACGAAGCGGACGTCGATGTCGCGGAAGCCATCGACTATCTGGCTGGTGATCCTGGCACCCGGGTCATCCTGGCCGCACTCGAATCGGCCAGGGACGGCCAGAAACTGCGGCGCGCGCTGCTGAAGGCGGCCAACGCGCACAAGCCGGTCATCGTGATGAAGGTCGGCCGCTCCGAGCTCGGCGCCGCCGCCGCCGCCACCCACACGGGCTCGCTGGCCGGCAACGACGCGGCCTACGATGCCGTGTTTGCGGAGTGCGGTGCGTATCGCGCCCAGTCGCAAGAGCAGATGCTGGACATCGCCTACCTGATCTCGACCGCCGGCCATCTTCCCGTCAACAACGAACTGGGCGTGCTCACATCGTCGGGCGGTATCGGCGTGATGGTCGCAGACGCCTGTGGCGATTCCGGCCTCACGATGCCCGCGCTGCCCGACGCCGCCCGAACGGCCATGCTCGAGCTGCTTCCGTTCGCGGTCGCCGCCAACCCGCTCGACGTCACGGCGCAGATCACATCGGTCAGGAATGGCACGGTGCGCGCGCTCGACCTGATGCTCTCGAACAGCAGCTACGGTACGACGCTCGCGTATCTGGCATCGGCCGGCCTGGCTCCCGCAACGTTCAAGACCCGTTATGCGCAGCCGCTGGCCGAGCTCAAGGCGACGCATCCGGAACGCGACGTCATCATCGTCACGCTGTCGCTGCCCGAAGTCGACCGCGAACTCGAAAAGATCGGCATTCCGGTATTCAACGACGCGACGCGCGCCACGCTCGCACTGGGCGCCGCAGCGACGATCCGCGCCCGGTGGGCGAACCTCTACGAGCCGGCCGAAGCGACACGTCAGGTCCGGGCGTTGGGCAACGTGACCACGGAAGCCCTCGCCAAGGAAGCGCTGGCCGACGCGGGCCTGCCGGTGCCGCAAGACGTCCTGGCCGCCGACGCCGATGCGGCGGTGGCTGCCGCCGATGCGATGGGCTACCCGGTGGTACTCAAGATCGTGAGCCCGCAAATCATGCACAAGACCGAAGTCGGCGGCGTTGCGCTCAACGTGAAGAACGCCGACGCCGTGCGCGCCGCGTACCGGCAGATCCTGGACAGCGTCCACCTGCGTGCCCCCGGCGCACGGATCGAAGGCATTCTGGTGTGCCCGATGATCGTTGGCGGCACCGAAATGATCCTCGGGGTGAACAACGATGCCACCTTTGGCCCGATGATTCTGGTCGGTGCCGGCGGCGTCAATACCGAGCTCTACAAGGACGTGTCCCTGGTCTCCGCCCCGCTCACGCACGCGCGCGCCCGCCAGGCGCTCGACAAGGTGAAGGCCGCGGCGTTGCTGAAGGGCTGGCGCGGCGCGGCGCCCAAGGACACGGGCGCGCTGGTCCAGGCCATGGTCAAGCTGTCCGATTTCGCGATGAATCACCCGGAAATCATGAGCGTGGACATCAATCCGCTGGTTGTGCGCGAGACCGGCGCCGCCGTGCTCGACGCGGTGATCGTCACGCAATAACGGCAAGCCGGAAGGCACCGATGGGCCCATCGGTGCTTCCTTTCTCCAGTCAGGGACACAGATGAGCAACAACGACGTATCGAACAAGGCCGTGCAGGATCTGCTCGACCGTGAAGCCATTCGCGAATGTCTCTACCGTTATTGCCGCGGCGTCGACCGCGGTGACGAGACGGCATTGCGCGCCACCTACTGGGACGATGCAACGGACCGCCACGGCCCGTACCAGGGTGCGGCAACGGGATTCTGCGACTGGGCACTGGACATGCTCAAGACACCGGGCCGCGGCGTTCACCTGATCGGCAACATCATGATCGAGTTGCACGGCGATCAGGCTTTGGCGGAAAGCTATTTCCACGCCGTCCAGGAGGATCGGAAAGTCGTGCCCGGCGCGGTCACTGAAGTCTCGCTGTATGGCCGCTATATCGACCGTTTCGAGAAGCGGGATGGCGAATGGAAGGTCGCGGCCCGCACGGTGGTCTACGACTGGTCGCGTAGTACGCCGGTCGCCGATTCGACCGACATCGGCATGTTCGGCAGCGCGCGCCGCCCGCTCGGCGCGCGCTGCCCCGATGATACGTTCTACGAAGTCCGTGCCGATATTCTTGCGCGTCGCGCAGCAGAACCGAACGACGGCCGGGAAGCACAATGACATATCACGCCATCGGCATTTCCGGCGAATCCCGTGACGCACTGGGCGAGTGCCCTCTGTGGGATGATCGCGAGCAGATCCTGTACTGGATCGATTCCCACGCGCGTGTCGTGAAAGCGCGTGATCTGGCAACGAATACGGTGCGCGAATGGAACCTGCCGGCGCCGATCGGCGCCATCGCATTGTGCGAAAGCGGTCGTCTGCTCGTCGCGCTCGTGGACAGCTTCCACTTTCTCGATACCGAAAGCGGCGAGCTCACGCACTTCGTCGATGTGGCGCACCCTGCCCCGCATATGCGCCTGAACGACGGCCGGGTCGATCGCGAAGGCCGTCTCGTTCTGGGTTCGATGGCACTCGGTCGCCGCGAACCCGTGGGAGTGCTGTATCAGGTCGACGGCCGCGGCAATCTGAAGGTGCTGGAAACAGGTATTTGCGTCACGAATTCGACCTGCTTCTCACCCGATGGCCAGTATCTGTACTTCTCGGATAGTCCAAGTCACCAGCTGCGTCGTTATCGCTACGATTCCTCGACCGGTACGCTGGGCGAGCGCACGCTGTTCGCGGACACGACACCGTTCGGATCAGGTCCCGACGGTGCGACCGTCGACGCCGACGGCAGCCTCTGGACCGCGCTAGTTCTCTCGGGGCAACTCGCTCGATTCACGCCCGACGGGCGGCCGGATGGGGTGATCGACCTGCCTACGGTCTATCCGAGCTGCCCGTGTATCGGAGGCCCGGCACTCGATACGGTCTTCGTGACCAGCATCAGCAACAGCGGGAACGCGCTCAGGAGCGAAAACCCGCTTGCCGGCGCCATGGTCGCCGTCACCGGAACAGGCGTGCGCGGACTGCCGGAATGCCGCTTCAAGGATCAGTGAATCAATTCAACGACGTTCAGGAGCAGAAATGGCGAAACAACTCGAAGGCAAGGTCGCACTTGTGACGGGCGGCGCCCAGGGCATTGGCCGCGGTATCGTCAATAAATTCGTTCGCGAAGGCGCGATCGTCGGCATTCTGGACCGCGACCTCGACAACGCCCGGGCCGCAGCCGCCGACATCAACGCACAGGGCGGCGTCGCGTACGCTTTCGGCGGCAACGTTGCGGAACGCGACACGATTTTCCAGGCCGCAGGCGGCCTCGTCGAAGTCGCCGGTCGTTTCGACGTGATCGTGAGCAACGCGATGTGGGTTCGCTATGCGCCCGTTCTCGAGATCAGCGAGAAAGACGTGTCGATGATGACCGGCACGGGTTTCAATTCGGTCGTATGGGGCATTCAGGCTGCGGCTCGCTACATGAAGGACGGTGGCGCGGTCGTCAATATTGCTTCGTCGTCGGGCTTCATTGGCCTGCCCAAGGCGCTCGTCTACTGCGGCGTGAAGGCCGGCGTGCTCGGCCTGATGCGCGCGGCCGCGGCGGAGCTGGGGCCGCGCGGCATTCGCGTGAACTCGGTTGCTCCCGGCTACACGGAGACCGAAGGCGTGGTCAAGAACGTATCCGAAGAGACGCGCAAGATCCGCCAGGCGAAGACGCCGATGCCGCGTCTTGGCCAGCCGGAAGACATCGCGAATGCGGTGTGCTTCCTGGCCTCGGATGAAAGCGCGTTCGTGAACGGCGAATGCGTTCGCGTGGATGGCGGGTCCGCCATTGCCTATCTCTAGCGCATGTCGGGAGCCGGCGTGATTTAACCCTCGATCAGGACGACGCGGCAACGCGCTCCGCCCGTCTTGCATCCTATTCAAAACATAAAAGGAGACAACAACATGAAGACCATTGACGTCCAGTCGTTCATCGATCAACGACCACTCAAGCCTTTTCACGCAATTCTCTTTACCCTGATGTTCCTGACCATCGTCCTCGATGGCCTCGACACCTCGGCAATGGGCCTGATCGCACCCGCGCTGATCAAGCAATGGGGCGTGACCAAAGCCGATTTGGCGCCGGTGCTCAGCGCCGCGCTGGTCGGTATCGGCATTGGCGCCATCTTCGGCGCGCCGCTCGCCGACCGTATCGGCCGCCGTGTCGTGCTCGTGATCTCGGTGGCCTTCTTCGGTGTGTTCTCGATCGCGGCAGGTTGCTCGACCAATGTGACCGAGCTGATGTGGTCGCGTTTGCTGACGGGCGTTGGCCTCGGCGCCGCCATCCCGCTGTGCGCGACGCTGATGAACGAGTTTCTGCCTTCACGCATGCGCTCGCGCGCCGTGAACTTCATGCTCTTCGGCTTCGCCGTGGGCGGCGGCATTACCGGCCCGCTGGCCAAATCGGTCATCCCGACCCACGGCTGGGAAGGCTATCTGATCACCGGCGGCATCGCCCCGATCGTCGTTGCCGTGCTGCTCGCGTTCTTTCTTCCGGAATCGGTTCGATACCTGGCAGCGGCGGGTAAGGGACAGGACCGGATCGCGAAGGCATTGAAGCGCATCGACCCCGCAGCCGATTTCACGGACACGACGTTCGTGGCCGACTCCGCGGTTGCGGCGCAAAAGCGCCGGTTGCCGGTCTCCGAACTGTTCTCGGCTGAACTGCGAGGCCCGACGCTGCTGCTCTGGGTTGCGTACATCTGTTCCACGATCACGCTGTACGTGCTGAGCATGTGGCTCCCGACCATTCTCCAGGGAGACGGCCGCACGCTCGCCCAGACCGCCGACACGATGATGTGGTTCAACTGGTGCTCGGGTATCGCCATCCTGCTGGGCGGCGTTCTCATGGACAAGTTCGGCCCGCTGCGCGTTATCTCCGCATACTTCGCGATCTCCATGCTGATGGCGCTGCTGGTCTCGGTCAGCGGTGCACGCGGCGATGCCTTGCTCACGCTGCTGATCATGGCTGCAATGACCAACAATGGCGCCTGCTCGTCGATGTCCACGCTCGCGACGCAAATGTACCCGACCAGCAGCCGCGCCACGGGTGCCGCGTGGGTGCTCGGCATGGGCCGCTTCGGTGGGATTGCCGGCACGTTCCTCGGCCCTGTTATGATCAGCCTGGGCTGGCCGCTGACAACCATCGTTGCATGGATTGCGCTGCCGGCAGTGATCGCGTCGGTGTCGATCTTCTGCATCGGCTTCGGCATTCCTGCACTGCGCTGTGGCTATGTCGGCCTGCCCTCAGGCGAAGCCATCCACTGACAGCAAGCGAATCCGAATTCGACTCGGCAAAGCCGCTGCCAACGTGTAGCGGCTTTGTGCTTTTACTGATCGGGATAACCCCATACATACAATAGCCCTGTGCATCGGCAACAGGGAAGGTGAGACGTCGTGGACAGACTCCGTGCAATGGAATTCTTCCTCTCCATTTCCAGAAACAAGAGCTTTTCTGAAACTGCTCGCCAATTCGGCATCGCCCCGGCCTCCGTTTCGAGAATGGTCATGGATCTCGAAAGCGAGTTGAAGGTCAAGCTGTTCACGCGCACTACACGCTGCGTCACGCTGACCGAAGCCGGAATCGAGTACGCCAAGCACGTCGAAGGTATTCTGCGCAGCATCGACGATGCCCAACGCAGCATCTCGTCCATCACTTCGGCCCCGTCGGGCACGCTGCGCGTGCACTCGCGAGTCATGTTCGGCCTCGGTGTATTGCCGACCCTGATTTGCGAATTCTCGAAGCTGTACCCGAGCATTCAAATCGAACTGGCGCTCAGCGAAGCGCCGTCCGATTTGAACAAGGATCAAATCGATATCGATTTCCGAATTGCGCCCCCTATCGAATCGGGAATCAAGCGCCGAATCCTGTTCCGCAGTGATCGCTACCTGGTGGTGTCTCCGGGTTACTTCAATGACCGAAGCCCCGTGACTTCGCCTGAAGAACTGAAGAATCATCAATGTATTGCGTATTCCATGCCGGGCACCGGCTATTCCTGGCGATTCCGAAAAGACGGCGTGGAGACCGAAGTCCATTTTCAGCCTCGCCATGTCAGCAACAACGGTATCGCGCTGCTGGAATTCGCGCGCATGGGCGAAGGCATCGTCCTGCTGGACGACTACACGGTCCACAAGGATCTGATAAGCGGAAAACTGGTCCGCCTGCTTCCCGAGTATCAGGTGACCAACTCCGGCTTTGAAGATGGCATGTACGCGACGATCATCGATTCGCCCGCCATCCCGACCAAGATCCGCCTGTTCCTGGATTTCGTGGCGTCCCGTGTGTCCGGGTCGGAACTCAGGTTCTCCGCTTACGAGTCGCCGTGACGCATGGTAACGCCCCGATGTCGCGCAGACTACCCATTGTTTTAGGTAAATCAGAACGCGTTTTTGATTGAAAATCGTCCGACCTTGCGGCAGTACAATTTCCGGGAGCCACACCAATAAGTTCCTTTGGAGACGACACGACCATGAGCGAAGCACTCGGCATAGACACGAACTCGGTCACCCTGGAAGTCACGGACGGCGTGGCCCTGGTCACGCTGAATCGCCCCGAGGTCAAGAATGCGCTGTCGCGAGCGATGCGTCGCCGTCTCATTGCCGTATTTGACGAAATCAGCGCGCGCGACGACATTCGCTGTGCCGTGCTGACCGGCGCCGGCAACACCTTCTGTGCAGGCGCGGACCTCCGGGATCGCCCCGATCCCGACGTCCCGGGAGACTTCCTCGACCACAATCGCTGGACCCGCGAAACCGGCAATGCGGTCAAGGAATGCGCGAAGCCCGTGATCGCGGCAATCAACGGCGCCGCGCTGGGAGCCGGCCTGGGCCTGATGGCCGCATGCGACATCATGTACGCGAGCGAAGACGCCGTATTCGCGATGCCGGAAATCAACGTCGGCCTGGCCGGCGGCGCGTCGATGCTGCGCACGCTGTTCGGTCGTTCGACCGTCCGCCGCATGTTCTTTACGGGCGACAGATTGACGGCACAGGATCTTCTCCGTCGCAACGTATTGGAAGACGTGCTGCCCGCTGATGCGCTTCTGCCCCACGCCCTCGAACTTGCGCGCCGCATCGCCAGGAAGTCGCCCATCGCGCTCATTCAAGCGAAGAAAGCCGCGAATTTCACCGACCACATGCCTCAGCGCGAGGCTTACCGTCACGAGCAGGACATCACGATGATGCTGTCCAGGACGGAAGACGCCAAAGAAGCGCGCATGGCGTTCCTGGAAAAGCGTGAACCGGTATTCAAAGGCCGCTGAAAAGCGGCTTCGGGACACCATTCCCATGCCGTGACACTGTCGGCAAGCCGGCAATGGTGTCGGCGAAATCCGTGGAGCGCCGGGCCGCGCCATTACCGCCTTCCGCGTATGTACGAAGCGGTTTCTCAACTCGTTTTCGACGGAGACTGAAATGCAATACGATCTGGCCGGATGCCATGCCCTCGTGACCGGCGCGGGCGCCGGTATCGGCAAGGCTACGGCGCTTCGACTGGCGGCCCGTGGCGCTGTCGTCGGCGTGAACGACCTGAAAGAAGAACTGGTCGACAATACCGTCGCCGCGGTGATCGCCGCCGGCGGCCAGGCGTTCCCGGTCGTGAAGAACGTCAGCACCCGCGACGGCATCACCGAGGCGGTGAACGAAGTTCACGCCAAAGCGGGACGCTTCGACATTCTCGTCAACAATGCGGCCTGGGTGCGCTACCAGTCGGTTTCGGACATCGCGCCCGAAACCATGGATCGAATGCTCGATATCGGGTTCAAGGCCGTGGTCTGGGGCATCCAGGCTGCTGCAGCGGTAATGGGCGAAGGTGGCGCCATCGTCAACGTGGCCTCGACGGCGGCGCTGCGTTCGGCCGCCAACTCCATCGTCTATTCGGGCATCAAATCGGGAATCCTAGGCATCACGCGAGCCGCGGCGGCAGAACTCGGGCCCCGCAAGATCCGTGTCAACGCGGTTTGCCCGTCGGCCGTGCCGACCGAAGGCACGGTCCGCAACCGCAACGAAGAGCGTGATGCCAGACGCGTGGCCACGACCCCGCTGGGCCGCCTTGGCGACGTCGACGACATCGCCAAGGCGATCGTGTATCTGGCTTCGGGCGACGCGGGCTTCATTACCGCGCAATGGTTGGCCGTCGACGGTGGCATCACCTTCACGAATATCTAGCGCGACGGCCGGGTAGAAATCCGGCTTGATCATCTTGCCATCCGCGACCACGATCGATGAGGAAAACGGGCGCTGCCGCGCAGCGCCCTGCGCCGACTCAGGTGAGATCGAGCGCGTAGTCGCAGACCACCCACTGGCAGTACGTTTTCAACGTCCGACGTTTTTTTAACCCAGGAGCGTTCAGTGACGCTCGGCGGATTGGGTGATCGATTTAAAATCAATGGCGTGGTAAACAATACGGCGTGCTGAGTGTTCCTGTTGTTCATCGAGTTCTGAAAGACTTTTTGGGTAGCGTTGGGGAGACTCGTGTTCAACCGTGGGGGTACTTTTCCTCGCAGTGGAGTCCAACGATGCCCGAGCACTTCTGCCTGTCGCGCTGCCCGCCGCACTTGACGACCGCGACGGCACCAACCGCGCGCGACGCCCACCGGCAGATCGCCGCCGACACGGGCATCGAGGCCGTGCGCTTGTGGCTCGCCGAGTACGCGGGCTCGCCGCACACGCTGCGCAGTTACCGCAAGGAAGCCGTGCGCCTGCTCATCTGGGCCACGCGCGCGCTCGGCAAGCCGCTCTCGAGCCTCACGCGCGAGGATTTCTTGCTCTACGAGCGGTTTTTGGCGGCTCCCCCTGCGGACTGGGCCGATCCAGCGCTACCGTGCCGCGGCGGCAGCCGGCGGCTCTTCGATGGACCGCTATCAGAACGCAGCCGGCGTCAGGCACTCGGCATCCTCTCGGGACTCTTCAACTACCTGGTCGCTGCCGGCTATCTCGCCGGCAACCCGCTGGCGCTACGTCGCTCGCGCGCAACGACCGCCGCGCGTAAGCGTCGCATCGAACGCTATCTCGATCATGCGTTGTGGCAGATCGTGCTCGACTCGGTCGAGACGTGGCCACAGGACACGCCTCGCGAGCGCCGGCACTACGAACGCAGCCGCTGGCTGATCCGGTTGCTGTATCACACCGCATTGCGCGCCAGCGAAGCGGCTCAAGCAAAAGCGGCCGATTTTTTCGAGCGGCGTGGGCGCTGGTGGCTGCACGTCATTGGCAAAGGCGGCACGGAAGGGGAAGTGCCGGTCGCTGACACCTTGATGGCAGAGATTGCCCGCTATCGCACGTTCTATGGCCTGTCGCCAATGCCTGCGCCGGACGAAACGACGCCCGTCGTGATGGGCATTGCCGGCGGCGAACGACACCTGACGCCCACTGCGGTCTACCTGATCACCAGGGAAGTGTTCCGGCGTGCGGCCGATGCGCTTGAGCCCACCGAACCGATCGGCGCCGCGACGCTGCGGCGTGCCTCCACGCACTGGCTGCGCCACAGCGACGCCTCCCATCAAGCTGACGCCGGCACCGATATCCGCTTCATCCCGAAAAACCTGCGCCACGCATCGATCGAGACCACGGGGCTTTACCTGCACGCCGAAGACGATCGTCGGCATGCGCAGACCACAGACGCGCAATTCTCAACAAAATCCGCTGCGCCGCACGACACGCCCGACGCGTAAAATACCCGGCGCTTCCGCTGGATCCCGAGCATTTCTGACGAAATCGTTATCTGAATTTTCTGCCGATGGCCATCCGCTACGATCGAAAACACATCTCCGAATGGTTGGGTGCCCACACGGTCACCAAGGCCCGCGACTATGCGCACGCGGTCTCTGACCTGCGCTGGCAGAACAACGCGACGCTCACCGGGAAGGTACAGGGCACGCGGTCACGTCCCTATGACGTTTGGATCTTATTCAACGACGTCGACGAAGACCTGTGGATCGAGAGCGAGTGCTCGTGCCCGGTCGGCTTCGAATGCAAGCACGTAGCGGCGTTGTTGATCGCCGGTCTCGCCCATCTGCCCAAACACACAGCCACCGGTGTGCGCCCCGAACTGGTGAGCTGGCTGGAAGGGTTTCAGGCCCGTCGCATCGCCGCAGCGTCGTCCGTCAGCAAAAAATCCGCCGGCGCCAAGGCCACGCAGGCACTCGCGTACCTGATCGGCCACTCGTATTACGGCAATCCGGAGATTTCGCTCTACAAGGCTCGCGTCGATGCAGACGGCGCCATTCGCTCGCTCGGTGATGCCTGGAGCAATGTGGAAAACGCGCTCATCAAGCCGCCCAAATTCGTTAGCGAGGCGGACTTGCCGATCCTGCGCGGGCTCTGGCTGGGTCGCAGCGCGGGCTATTCCAGCGGCTTTCGCCTGCAGGGCCCAACCGGCGCAGCCATCCTGGAAAAGCTCATTGCAACCGGTCGTGCATTTGCCGCACCCCCGGCCAGCACCATGGATTCCGGCGCTCCACGCGTACTGCACGGCGGCTCAGTGCGCAAGGGTCGGATTGTGTGGCAAGGCCAGACGGACGCCCGCGTGCGGCCGGTCCTAAACACCGAGCCTGCCGCAGTCACTCTCATCACCACCACGCAGCCGTGCTGGTATGTGGACCTGCAGACGGGTGAAGCCGGCGCCATCGATGTGCCCTGGTCCGCGGATCAGCTCGCCGATTTTCTTTCGATGCCGTCCATCACCCTTGACGAGGCGGCACTCGTTGGCAATGTGCTACAAGAGGTGGCGCCTGACTTGCCATTGCCGCCGGCGCACGACACTGCAGCCATCCGGGTGGTCGACGCCGTGCCGGTACCGGTGCTCCGGCTCGACACCTTGCCGACATGGGGGGGATCCAGTTGGGCATCGCATGCTTCGCAGCCGCACGTTCTTGACTTTGCGACCGTCGGCTTTGATTACGCGGAATACAACCTCGACGCGCAAAGCAATACGACACTGATCCGAACTGCGGATGGCGAAGTCGTGCAGATTCGCAGGCATGCCGATGTCGAACGCAAGCGCCTGACCGAACTCCAGAAAGTCGGCTTCAGGAAAGTAGCCGCGAGCCGTACCCAAGGACCGAAGTCGTTTCCGGACGGCCTGCTGGCCCCCGGTGAAGCCAGTGCCTGGCCGGACTTCATGAAGCAGAACCTGCCGGCCCTGCGAGAGGCAGGCTGGCGGGTGATCATGAGTGACGCGTTTCGCCACAACGTGATCGAGATCGACACGATCGACGGCAGCTTGCGGCAATCGGGCGACGGCTGGTTCGATGTCGAGATGGGCATCACGGTCAACGACCGCAGAGTCCGTCTCGAGCCGCTGCTGGCCGACCTGTTCCAGCGCGATGCCCGATGGCTATCGGGACAGCTCGATGCGATCGCCGACAACGAAGCCATCGAACTCAAGACCGACCGCAACGAACGGCTGCGTTTGCCTGCGGCGCGTCTGAAGCCCGTCGTGCGCGTGCTGGTCGATCTGCTCGAGCACGTCGGCGAAGGTATGCAGATTTCCGAGTGGGATGCGGCACGCCTCGCGGCGCTCGACGACATTGGCCGCTGGCAGTTTCATGGCGATGCATCGATCCGGCAGCTCGCACAACGGCTGATGGCCGGCCCCGGCGTCGTCGACGTGCCCGTGCCGCAGGGGCTGCAAGCTGAACTGCGCGGCTATCAGCGCCAGGGACTGGCCTGGATGCAGTTCCTGCGTGAACACAACCTCTCGGGCGTGCTGGCCGACGACATGGGCCTCGGCAAGACCGTGCAGACCCTTGCACACCTGCTCGCCGAAAAAGAAGCCGGCCGTCTCACGCAACCCGCGCTGATCGTGGTACCCACCACGCTCGTGCACAACTGGTGCGACGAGGCGCAACGTTTCGCGCCCGCCCTGCGTGTGCTGAACCTGCATGGCCCACAGCGGCACGAGCGCTTTGACGAAATCGATCAGCACGACCTGATCCTGACCACCTACGCGCTCGCCTGGCGCGATGAAGACGTCCTCGCGCAGCACGACTATCACCTGCTGATTCTTGATGAGGCGCAATACGTCAAGAATGCCGCCACCAAAGCGGCGGCGACCATTCGCGCCCTGCGAGCCAGGCATCGCCTCTGTCTGACGGGTACGCCGCTCGAGAATCACCTGGGCGAGCTGTGGACCCAATTCGATTTTCTGTTACCGGGCTTTCTCGGCTCACGCCAGGACTTCACCCGGCGCTGGCGCACGCCGATCGAGAAAGGCGGCGACGGCGTGCGACGCGATCTACTCGCCCGGCGCATTCGCCCCTTCATGCTGCGCCGGCGCAAGGACGAGGTGGCCACCGAACTGCCACCGAAAACGACCATCGTGCGGACCGTCGAGCTCGAAGGCGCGCAACGCGACCTGTACGAGACCGTCCGCGCCACCATGCAGCAGAAGGTTCGCGAAGCGATTGCGTCGCAGGGACTCGCGCGCAGCCATCTGATCGTGCTCGATGCGTTGCTGAAATTGCGGCAAGTATGTTGCGATCCGAGGCTGCTGAAGAGCACGCAGGCTTCTCGCGTAAAGGAGTCGGCCAAGCTCACGCTGCTGCTCGAGATGCTGCCCGAACTGATCGACGAGGGCCGGCGCATTCTGCTGTTCTCGCAGTTCACCAGCATGCTTGATCGCATTGCCGCCGAACTGGACAGGCTCGATATCGCCTACGTGACGCTGACCGGCGACACGGTTGATCGCACGACGCCCGTGAAGTGCTTCATGCGTGGCGACGTGCCGCTGTTCCTCATCAGCCTGAAAGCCGGAGGCGTGGGACTGAACCTGACCGCGGCCGACACCGTGATCCACTACGACCCATGGTGGAATCCGGCGGTCGAGAACCAGGCCACTGATCGCGCGCATCGGCTCGGCCAGGACAAGCCCGTGTTCGTCTACAAGCTGATCGCGGCGGGCAGTGTCGAGGAAAAGATCGTCGCCATGCAACAACAGAAAGCGGCGCTGGCCGGGGCCATCCTCTCTGACAATGCAGCGGAAAACGTCAAGTTCTCGGCCGACGATATCGAAGCGTTGTTCGAGCCCATTCCGGGCGTGCCTGCACGCGCACCGGCCGCCCAGCCCCGCCCGCGCATCCGGACCAGAGCGTAGCAAGCACCGGCATCGTCAACCTCTCCGTCGCCATGCTCCAGCTTTCTCTCGACGACCTCCGGCAGGCGCATAGCAGCGAACTGTATCGCCTCTATCTCGTCATCGGCAAAATGCTCGACGATCCCGAGCGCACCCTGCAGGTCCGCCAGGGCCTGCGCTTGGGCACGACCATCGGCTATGTGGCCGATGATCCCATTAGCAAGGCGCGCCAGGCCCGCGTGGTCGAACTGCGCGCGACGCAGGCCGTCGTCGAGGATCTGGCGACGCGTCGGCGATGGGCCATTCGCTATGCCGCCATCGTGCCGGATGGCACGTCCCCCGACGCGCAGCCAGAATCGGCACCGCCGCCACGCGTGAGCCGCGAGGATTTTTTCATTGGCGATACCGTTGGCTTCACCGACACTCACCTGGGTGAACGGACCGGCACCATAGTCAGACTCAACCAAAAAACCGCGTCGATTGCCTGCCACGACACCGAAGGACATTGGCGCGTGTCGTACGGACTGTTGCGGCGCATCGTCGATGTCTAACCCACCATCAGGCCCGCCGTCATGAAAGCTTCTACCACCGACGCCAAACGCGAACATCGGATCACGATGGAGATCGTGGTCGACAGCTATACCGAAGAAGAGTGCGCGATGGCCTGGTATTGCCATCTCGAGAACCAACTCGCGTTTCCGTTCAAGGCCCGCGTGCGCCAGGCCATGCCAGCCTCGCCGCTCAACGCCGGCGAAACTGTCACGGTCGTCGCCCTCGCGCACGACCAGCTCTGTCGTGCCGCCATCTTTGTGGTCGCTCAGCACGGCACGCGCGACATCGTCGCGCCCTTGGCCCAGCTCGCGCCCATCCGCGTTGATCGTGACACCCGAGAGGCAGTCGCCGACTGGCACTACTGGCACGATCACGGCTAGCCCTTGTTGCCAACCTGTTCGCGCAAAGTGTTGATCCGACTGTTGTCCGTGTAGGCGATGACGCGGACGGCCTTACGACGCAGATGCGGGAAGTCGTCGAGCCGCTTGGCGAACAAAATGGCGCCCAGATTGGTAACGTCCCAGGTTCCGGCAGGGTTCCGGACCACCAGCCCTTCGGCCTGAAGGCGCTGCATGATCTGCGCACGGCTCTCCGGCAAGGGAATCTCCGCGAGATCGAAATACGCCGGGTAGTCGAGTAGCGCGACGACCTCTTCATCCGATATGCCTTCGGCGGCGATCAGCGCTTCAAACGGCGTCTCGTCGAAGATTCGCCAAAGCGCACGCTCCTTTTCCGGAAATTCCTTGAGTTTCTTACGATACGATCCCACACGAATGAACTCATTGTGCTGGAACCGAACTGGATGCCGGTAGGCCCGCCCGATCTCCAGCAGAACCACACGATGCTCGTTCACCACGACTTCGAGAAACTGAAACGGGATCTTCGGGTTGATCAATCTGAGCAACCAGTTTTCGAGCTCCTCGTTGCCAACTTTGGCGCCACGCGGGTCGAATTCGGTTCCCACGATTTCATGGGTGGCGTCGTCTACACCCCATATCAGGTAACCGTGTGCCTTGTTAAACAGGGCTGCAGAATTCGACAACGCCGATATGTACTCGCCGATGTCTTCGGGACGTTCGTTATTACGCTTGAATTCCAGCCATTCTGTTTCGATGGGAAGGCCGACCAGTTCGCGCACAAGACTGGCAAGGCGCTCCGGATGGCGCTGTTGGATCATGGATATCGAGGGGCAAAAGTCATAGCGTCCAGCATGTTACCAAGTCGACGGTTACGCTGGGGAGCTACATCCTGGCATTGCCAGTCGGGACGCCAACCACGCTCGCCGAATTCTCTCCGCACCGCGGAGAGGATTCAGCCACCTGCCAGCTGGGACCCTCCCCTCTCACCGCGCTAAATGTGGGCGCTCGCAATTGAGCTTCAGCACTGCCTGAGACGAAGCCGCCTCTCCAGCCGCCCCGCCCGGATCGAAGAACCTCCTGGCCCGCGTGTGACGCGACGCCCAATGGAACAGCCCACCCGCGCGTCATCGCCGGCACCAGAAATACCGGGGCGCCGAAACGGTCACGGCACCGCTTTTCGATCGCCGCGGTGGGACTGCGCAATTCCCTACAGGGAGTGCCGCGCACGCCGGGGCTTCGCCCATGTCCCGAAATGAAGGGTAACATAGCCCTGACTATGTTCCCCTTCATTCCGCCGGATCCTGCCTCGAAATGGACCACTTCGGCGGAGCGCATCGCGACCCTCTTTCACTGCACAACCGCGCACGTCCTAACTCGCCCCCTGAAGTTTCTACGTAAAAACTGTCAAACTTCCGCGTCCACACGCGGACCACACGTCGGTCGCGCTGGCTTGCAAATTCGTCCGTCTATCAATGCGCATCAGACGCTCGGTGTGATTCACGACCGCAGTCAAACAACGCTTGTCCCAGTCCGATTCGATCGGCAAGCCAAAGTCCGGATTCGCCTCGCCACTCGACGAATACTAAAAAGACACTAAAAATCGCGGCGCGAGCAGATGTTCGGCAAACATTGCCAACTCACCGGCTCGAAGGCCCTTGTCAGTCGGCGCTCCGACGGATTCCGACGCACCTCGACAGAACACCCCGGATATCACAATTCATTTAACTTTCCGTGAGGACTTCGGTACCGGCCCGTCACTACGCTGTGCGCATGTTTTCAGGATCCGCCACCAGGAGCCCATCATGCACACCCGCAGAGCCTTTCTGTTCGCCGGCGCCACCGGCCTCGCGGCGCTCGCGGCGATGACCACCGCGGGCCGCCGCGCGCTGTTCCGCAGTGCCGTCGCTGCCCCGCCCGCCCCGGCCGCCGGCGGCTTCGAAGTCGTCCACAGCGACGGCGAATGGCATCGGCTGCTGACGCCCGCGCAGTACGACATCCTGCGCGAAGCCGGCACGGAGCCGCCGTACAGCAGCCCGCTCAACGACGAGCACCGGCACGGCACGTTCGCGTGCGCGGGCTGCCAGCTCCCGCTGTTCTCGTCGACGACGAAGTTCGAGAGCCACACCGGCTGGCCAAGCTTCTGGGCGCCGCTCGACCACGCGGTCGTCACGAAAACCGACCTGTCGTTCGGGATGATCCGCACCGAAGTGATGTGCCGCCGTTGCGGCGGCCATCTCGGCCACGTGTTCGACGACGGCCCGAAGCCGACCGGCCTGCGCTACTGCATGAACGGCCTCGCGCTCGTGTTCCACCCGACTGCCGCCTGATTCGGCCCCCAAATCCCCGGAGACTGCCCCATGCTGCTCATCGTCCTCGCCTATCTCGGCGGCGTGCTCACGATCCTGAGCCCGTGCATCCTGCCCGTGCTGCCGTTCGTGTTCGCGCGCGCCGACCAGCCGTTCACGCGCACCGGCCTGCCGCTTCTCGTCGGCATGGCGCTGACGTTCGCGTTCGTCGCGACCCTCGCGGCCATCGGCGGCGGCTGGGTCGCACAGGCCAACCAGGCCGGCCGCTGGGCCGCGATCGTGCTGCTCGCCGTGTTCGGGCTGACGCTGCTGATGCCGCGGCTCGCGGAACACCTGACGCGCCCGCTCGTCGCCGCCGGCAACCGGCTCACCGGTTTCGCACAGCGCGACGGCCGCGCGGCGGGCCCCGGCTCGTCGTTCCTGCTCGGCATCGCGACCGGGTTGCTGTGGGCGCCGTGCGCGGGCCCGATCCTCGGGCTCGTGCTGACCGGCGCGGCACTTCGCGGCGCGAGCGTCGGCACGACGCTGCTGCTCGTCGCGTACGCGGCCGGCGCGGCGACGTCGCTCGGCGTCGCGCTCGCGATCGGCGGCAAGGTGTTCGCCGCGATGAAGCGCTCGCTCGGCGCGGGCGAGTGGATCAAGCGCGGGATCGGCGCCGCGCTGCTGGCCGGGGTCGCCGCGATCGCGCTCGGGCTCGACACGGGCGCCCTCGCGCAACTGTCGACGGTCGCGACCGGCGGCCTCGAGTCGAAGCTCATCGATCGCCTCGGCGGGCACGCGCCCGGCGCGCAACCGGCGATGGCCGCGGCGAACACCGCCGCCAATGCGCCGGCAGATGGCGTGATGACCGCCGCAGGCACCTCCGCCACCCAACGCGATGCCGGCGCGATGATGCGCGCGGCTGACACGTCACCGCAGCCGGCGGCGCAACCGATGCACGCCGCCGCGTCCGCAGCCGCAGCGCTGCCGGTCGAAGGCACGCTGCCCGCGCTCGACGGCGCCGTGCAATGGCTGAACTCGCCGCCGCTCACGGTGGCCAGCCTGCGCGGCAAGGTCGTGCTCGTCGACTTCTGGACCTATTCGTGCATCAACTGCCTGCGCACGCTGCCTTACATCCAGGCATGGGCGCACAAGTACGCGCCGTACGGGCTCGTCGTGATCGGCGTGCACGCGCCGGAGTTCGCGTTCGAACGGGACATCGGCAACGTCCGCAAGGCCGTGCACGATCTCGGCATCGACTATCCGGTCGCGATCGACAACCGCTACGCGATCTGGCGCGCGTTCGGCAACGAATACTGGCCGGCGCACTACTTCATCGACGCGCAAGGCCGGATCCGCCGCCACCATTTCGGCGAAGGCGAGTACGTGGAATCAGAGCGCGCGATCCAGGCGCTGCTTGCCGAAGCGGGCCATCCGGAGGCGCTGAACGTGCCGATCGGCAGCGCGGCGGCTAACGCGAAGGGGGCGATGGCCGCGGCCGACAACGCGGACATCCGGTCGCCCGAGACCTACGTCGGCTATGCGCGCGCGGAAGACTTCGCGTCGCCGGGCGGCGTCGTGCGCGATGCCGCGCACCGCTACGACGCGCCGGCGCGCCCCGGCCTCAACGACTGGGGATTCGCCGGCTCGTGGCAGGTCGGCGCGGAAGACGCGACGCTCGCCGCGCCCGCAGGCCGGATCGTCTACCGCTTTCATGCGCGCGACCTGCACCTCGTGCTCGGGCCCAACGCGAACGGCAAGCCGGTCCGGTTCCGGATCGCGCTCGACGGCGCGGCGCCCGGCGACGCGCATGGCGCGGACGTCGATGCGCAAGGCTACGGCACCGTGACGGGGCAACGCCTGTATCAGCTGGTGCGCCAGCAAGGCCCGATCGCAGATCGCACGTTCTCGATCGAGTTTCTCGATTCCGGCGTGCACGCGTATTCGTTCACGTTCGGCTGAGCGCATGCGCCCACCCGACCGATAACCGATTTCGTCTCGTCCGGTTCGACACAGGAGCACATCGTGAAATCGACATCATCGCAACAACCCACGCCGCGGCGCGGATCGACTCTCCGGCATCGCGTCGGCGTGCTCGCGCTGGCCGCCGCGGCCGCGTTCGGCTATCAGCGTATCGTCAACTCGGCCGAGCCCGTGACGACCGTGCCGGCGCCCACGCTCGACGAAACGCCCGCTGCATCGCACAACGAAACCGCCGTCCTTGCTGGCGGCTGCTTCTGGGGCGTGCAGGGCGTGTTCGAGCACGTGAAGGGCGTGAAGCAGGTCACCGCCGGTTACGCGGGCGGCATGGCCGCGACCGCACACTACGAACTTGTCGGCTCCGGGCTGACGGGGCACGCGGAATCGGTCAGCATCGTCTACGATCCCGCGCAGATCAGCTATGGCCGGCTGCTGCAGATTTTCTTCTCGGTCGTGCACGACCCGACCGAGCTGAACCGCCAAGGCCCCGACGACGGCACGCAGTACCGTTCGGCGATCTTCCCGACCAACGCGCAGCAGCGCGCGGTTGCGACCGCCTACATCGCGCAGCTCGGCCGCGCGCACGTGTTTCCCGCGCCGATCGTCACGCGCGTCGAGACGTTCGGCGGGTTCTACCCGGCCGAGACCTATCACCAGAACTACCTCGAGCTGCACCCGGATGCGCCGTACATCGCGTACAACGATCTGCCGAAGGTCGCCGGGCTGAAACGGCTGTTCCCGGCGATCTACCGACCTGATGCGGTGCTCTGGCGGCAGGCGCATCTTTGACGGTCCGGTGTGCGCGTGACGCGAGGGCGGTTGGCGGTTGGCGGCATGCGCGGCCGCCGGCTCGCTGCAGCACGGGAAACCGCGCGTGCACGACACACGTTGTCGCGCACGGCGCCGCGCCACACCGCGCGAACGCGCACGATGTCGCAGCGCAGCGGATGTCGCGTTCGAACGGGCGCGGTTTTGACCGGAATCAATCCGGATCATGCTCGCGTATCCCAACGTTCCCTGATCTGGCGCTCCATAACGGCCGACTTCGCGTAGACTGGACCCGATCCACCGTCCGCTTTCAGCGGCGGTCGATTCTCCCGTCATGGAAGGAGGCGTCGCGCATGCGTGCAGTGCCCTTGCCGGACCATCGTGCCATCGAGCCACCCGCCAGCGCGCCCGTGCGCGACCTGCGCCGGGTGCCCATCCATCCCGATCACTGGTATCCGCTCGCGTGGTCGCACGAAGTCAAGCGCGGCAAGACGCTCGGTGCGCGCTTTGCCGGCGACCCGATCGTGCTCGTGCGCACCGAGTCCGGCGCGGTCTTCGCGCTCGAAGATCGTTGCGCGCACCGCCAGGTGCCGCTGCACGCGGGCGTGGTGACCGGCGAGTCGATCCGCTGCTGCTATCACGGCTGGACTTACGACTGCAGCGGCCGTTGCATCGACGTGCCATACCTCGGGCGCGAGCGTTTGCCCAACGGCGTGCGCAGCTATCCGTGCCGCGAGGCGCACGGGCTGATCTTCGTGTTTCCCGGCGATGCGGCGCTGGCCGACGAGCGTCCGGTCCCCGCGCTCGCGTCGGCGGACGACCGTGCGTACAAGACGCGCCGCTTCGGCCGCGAGGTCAAATGCCACTATTCGTTCATGCACGAGAACCTGATGGACATGAACCACCAGTTCCTGCACCGGCGGCAGATGGGACAGATGCGCGCGCGCTCGGTCGGCCGGCGGCGCGGCGACGACTGGGTCGAGGTGGATTACACGTTCGCGAGGATGGAAGGCAAGCAGCCGGTGGGCGAGGCGCTGGTGTTCGGCGCCAGCAGGAAGGCCGGCGACCAGACCGACAAGAGCGTGATGACGGTGCGCACCGGCTATCCGTATCAGACGCTGCAGATCCGGTCGAGCGAAGGCACGCTGGTGATGGACCTGTGGATCGTCTACGTGCCGCTCGATGCCGCGCAGCGCACCAATCGAACGTTCGGACTACTGTCGATCCGCAGGCCCGGCGTGCCGTACGCGCTCGATCTCGCATGGCCGCTGCTGGTCTGGTTCACCGAGCGTATCTTCAAGGAAGACCGCTGGATCGTCGAGCGCGAGCAGGAAGCGCACGACCGGCAGGGCGCCGACTGGAACCACGAGGTGTTTCCGGTGATCAACGAACTGCGCGACCTGCTGCGCAACTGTGGCGGCCGCATGGTGATCCCGATTCGGGATGCGGATGATCGCGCGTGATGTGACGACAGTCGGCGTCGGCGCGGCACTTCCCCGACTCGGTCACGACAATCGCTCGGCCTCGATTTCGGGCTCGAACGGTGCATCGGCCCCGTGCGTATTGCGTTCGAAACGCCGCGCGAGCCGATCGAACGCGAGATAGACGACCGGCGTCGTGAAAAGCGTCAGCAGTTGCGACAGGATCAGCCCGCCGACGATCGCAATGCCGAGCGGCACACGCAGCTCGGCACCTGCGCCGTGTCCGATCGCGAGCGGCAGCGCGCCGAACAGCGCGGCGAGCGTCGTCATCATGATGGGCCGGAAGCGCAGCACGCAGGCCTGGCGGATTGCCGCGACCGGTGCGAGGCCCTGCTCGCGCTCGGCCACCAGCGCGAAGTCGATCATCATGATCGCGTTCTTCTTGACGATGCCGATCAGCAGGATGATGCCGATCATCCCCATGATCGACAGGTCCTGCCCGCAAAGCAGCAATGCGAGCAGCGCCCCCACGCCCGCCGACGGCAGCGTCGAGATGATCGTCAGCGGATGGATCGGATTCTCGTAGAGCATCCCGAGCACGAGGTACACGACGACGAGCGCGGCAAGAATCAGGTACGGCTCGCTCGCAAGCGAAGCCTGGAACGCCTGCGCAGTACCCTGGAACGTGCCCGTGAGCGTGTCGGGCTTGGCCGCATCCGCCTCGGCCGCGCGAATGGCCGCGACGGCATCGCCGAGCGAATGCCCAGGCGCGAGGTTGAACGAGATCGTCACGGACGGGAACAACCCCTGGTGGTTGACCGAGATCGGCGACACGTTATTTTCGATGCCGACCAGCACGTTCATCGGCACGAGTTCGCCGGTGAGCGGCGAGCGCACGTACAGGTGCGCCAGCGCGTCGGTCGACAACTGGAACTTCGGATCGACCTCCTCGACGACGTGATACTGGTTCAGCGACGTGAACAACGTCGCGATCTGGCGCTGGCCGAACGCGTCGTACAGCGTGTCGTCGATCGCCTGCGCGGTGATGCCGAAGCGCGATGCGGTGTTGCGATCGATCACGAGCGTCGCGCTCGTCGCCGACGCCTGCTGGTCCGAACTTACGTCAGTGAGCTGCGGCAGTGTCGCGAAGCGCTGCGTGAGCCGCTGCGCCCACCGGTTCAGCTCCTGCACGTCCGCGTCCTGCAGCGTGTACTGGTATTGCGCGGCGCTGATCCGTCCGCCCACCTGGATGTCCTGCCTGATCTGCATCGACAGCGTGATGCCCATCACTTTCGCCAGCTTCGGCCGCAACCGGGCGAGCACCTGCGCCGCGCTTGCCGTGCGCTGGCCGAACGGCTTCAGGTTGATCATCATGCGGCCCTGGCTCACGGTCGGGTTCGGGCCGATCCAGTAATAGGCGTTGTCGACGGCCGGGTCAGCCTCGACAATCCGGCCGAGCTGCAGCATCTTCCCGGCCATTGCCGGCGGCGAAATATCGGGCGCCGCCTGCGCGACACCCATGATCAGCCCCGAATCCTCCTGCGGGAAGAAGCCTTTCTGCATCTTCACGAACAGCGCGGCCGTGAGCGCGACGGTGCCGACGGTGACCGCGAGCATCGTCTTGCGATGCGCGAGCGCCCAGTCGAGACCGCGCTCGTAACGCGCCTCGACCGCGACGAACGCGACTTCGAGCCAGCGCTCGAGCGCGCGCAGCCGGCCGCGATCCGTGCCCGGCGGGCGGATCAGCCAGCCGCACAGCATCGGCGTGACGGTCAGCGACACCAGCGCCGACATCACGATCGCGACGCTGACCGTCACCGCGAACTCGCGGAACAGCCGGCCGACAATGCCGCCCATCATCAGGATCGGAATGAACACGGCGATCAGCGAGATCGTCATCGAGACGATCGTGAAGCGCACCTCGCGCGCGCCGAGCAGCGCGGCGCGCAGCTTCGGCACGCCCTCCTCGATGTGGCGCATCACGTTCTCGATCACGACGATCGCATCGTCGACGACGAAGCCGACCGCGATCGTCAGCCCCATCAGCGACAGGTTGTCGAGACTGTAGTCGAGCAGATACATCACGCCGAACGTCGCGACCAGCGACAGTGGGATCGTGAGGCTCGGGATCACGGTGGCCCACACGTTGCGCAGGAACGAGAAGATCACCATCACGACGAGCGCGATCGTCAGCATCAGCGTGAACTGCACGTCGTGCACCGACGCGTCGATCGTCTGCGTGCGGTCGCCGACGACGTGCACGTGCGCGGCCGCGGGCAGCGATGCCTCGAGCTGCGGCAGGCGCGACGTGATGTTGCGGATCGTCGCGACGACGTTGTAGCCGGGCTGCTTGTGCACGTCGATGATGATCGCGCGCTCGTGCTGCAGCCAGGCCGCCTGTTGCGTGTCCTCCGCCGCGTCGACCACGGTGCCGAGATCGTCGAGCCGGACCGGCGCGCCGTTCTTGTAGGCGACGACGAGATTGCGGTAGGCCGCAGCCGACGTGAGCTGGTCGGTCGCGTTGAGCACGACCGAGCGGTCCGGCCCGTTGAGGTTGCCCTTCGGCGCGTTGACGGTCTGCACGCCGACGATCGAGCGGACGTCTTCCAGCGTGAGGCCGCGCGCGGCAAGCTTGTCCGGGTCGACGCGAATCCGCACCGAGGGCCGCTGCTGTCCGTGGAAGTCGACGAGGCCGACGCCCGGCATCTGCGAAATCTGCTGCGCGAGAAAATTCTCCGCGTAGCTGTCGAGCTGCGTGAGCGTCAGCGACGGCGACGTCAGTGCCAGCGACAGCATCGTGAAATCGGCCGGATTGACCTTCTCGTAGGTCGGCGGATTCGGCAGGTTCTTCGGCAGCGTGCCGCCCGCCGCGTTGATCGCGGTCTGCACGTCCTGCGCCGCGCTGTTGATGTCGCGCGACAGGTCGAACTGGATCGCGATCGAGGTCGTGCCGAGCGAGCTCGACGACGTCATCTGCGTGATGCCGGAAATGTTCGACAACTGCCGCTCGAGCGGCGTCGCGACTGACGTCGCCATCGTGTCCGCGCTCGCGCCCGGCAGCTTCGCGACGACCTGGATGGTCGGGAAATCGACCTGCGGCAGCGGCGCGACGGGCAGCATGAAGTACGCGACGAGCCCGACGAGCAGCACGGCGAGCGCGAGGAACGACGTCGCGACGCGCCGCCGGATGAACAGTTCGAGCAGGCTCATGATGCTGCGTCCAGCGTGGCGGCCGGCGCGGGCGTCGCGGCCTCCTCGCGCGCGTCGACGAGTTTCGCCGCCACCGGCGTGCCCGGATCGAGGCGGCTCTGACCTTCGAACACGACGAGGTCGCCGGCGGCGACACCGCTGCGGATCTCGGTCATGCCGTCGACCGCGACACCGGTCTGCACCGCGCGCAGGCGCGCGTTGCCGGACGCATCGATCACATAGAGCTGCGGGCCGGCCTGCGTATTGACGACTGCGCGGCTCGGCACCGCGAGCCGCTGGCGGTCAGTACGCAGCAGCACGCGCGCGTTGACGAGTTCGCCCGGCCACAATTTGCGGTCGGTGTTGGCGAACGCGCCCTTCAATTTGATCTGGCCGGTGGTCCGGTCGACCTGGCTGTCGATGAAGCTCAACGTGCCCTGCGCGAGCGCCTCGCCGCCCGCGCGCGCGGTGACGGTCACCGGCAGCGGCGCGTTCGCCTGGCCGGCGAGCAGCTCGGGCAGCACGTCCTGCGGCACCGAGAACTGCACGTCGATCGGCTCCATCTGCGTGACGGTCACGATGCCCGTCGCATCGCCGGGATGCACGATCGCCCCGATGTCGGCCTCGCGTGCACCGACCCGCCCGGCGAATGGCGCGGTCAGCGTCGTGAAGCCAAGCTGCAGGCGGTCGTTCTGCACGATCGCGGCATCGGCAGCCACAGTCGCCGTCAGCGCCTTGACCTGCGTGCGTGCCGTATCGACACTCTGCGTCGTCGCCGCGCCGATGCCGACCAGCTTCGAATAGCGATCGAAATCGAGCTTCGCATTCTCGAGGCTGGCCTGATCCTTGTTCTGCGTCGCCTCGGCCTGGCGCAGTTGCGCGGCAAGCGGCCCCTGGTCGAGCTGCGCGAGCACCTGCCCGGCCTTGACGTCCTGCCCTTCGGCGAACAGCACGCGCTGCAGCTGGCCGTCGACGCGCACTTTCACGTCGACGGCATTGCGTGCCTGCACCGTGCCGACCGCGACGGCCCGGATCGGGAAATCGGCGGTCACCGGATGGCCGGCCGTGACTGGCACGGCCGGCTTGGCGGCCGGTGCCGCGTGCTTCGGCCACTGCCACCACGCAACGAGCGCGAGCACGGCGGCGGCGCCGACGGCGAGCCGAAACGAAAAGCGGCGGCCGTGCCGGATCGGCTGCCGCGGGGGAAGATCGGCAATGTGATTCATGGCGCGATGGAAGAGGATGAAGGGACGGACGGCGCGGCGGGACCTGCCGCACTCGCCAGCGCCGGCGGCGCTTGCGTCACGCCGAAGCCGCCGCCGAACGCACGGAACAGCCCGACGGACGCCTGCAGCCGGGCGAGGCGCGTCTGCACGAGCGTGTCCTCGGACTGATAGCGGGTGCGCTGCGTATCGAGCACCGTGAGGAAATCGACCGTGCCGCTGCGGTATTGCGCGTCGGCGAGCTGCGCGGCCTTGCGGGCGGCGTCGGCCGCCTGCTGGTCGGCGGACTCGACCTGCTGTTGCTGCGAGGCTGCCGACAGCATGTCTTCGACATCCTGGAGCGCCGCGACGATCGTCTGGCGGTAGTCGGCGACATTCTTCGCGGACGCCGCCTCGCTCGCGTGCAGCTGGCCACGCAGCGCGCCGCCGTCGATGATCGGTGCGGTCAGCGCGGCGGCCACGCTCGCGAACGGGCTCGACAGGAAGTGCGACAGCGCGCTGCTGCTCAACCCGCCGTCCGCGGTCAGCACGAGGTTCGGAAAGAACGCGGCACGCGCGGCACCGACGTCGTAGTTGGCCGCCTGAAGCCGCGCTTCCGACGCGCGGATGTCGGGTCGCGTATCGAGCAGGCTGGCCGGCAGGTTCGGACGCGGCTGCGGCACCGGGATGCCGGCCAGCGGCGCGGGCGCGACGTCGAAGCCCTCCGGCGCCGCGCCGACGAGCGTGGCGAGCAGATGCAGGTTCTGGTCGAGCTGCTGGCGCAGCGCCGGAATCGTGGCCTGGAAGGTGGCGAGCACATTGCGCTGCTGCTGCACCTGGAGCTCGGTCGCAACGCCCGCCGCCTGCTGCGCCTGCAGCAACGCGAGAATCCGCGCCGCGTTCGCCGAGATCGACTGCGCGAGCGCCACGCGTTCACGCACGCTCTGCACCTGGAAGTACGTGTCGACGATCGACGCGGTCAGCGTCAGCGCGACCGTATCGCGATCGAAGCCGGCGGCCTGCGCGAGCCTGCCTGCCGCGTTCGCGGTGGCGGCGTTGCGGCCCCAGAAATCGATCTCGTAGCTCGCCTCGGCGAACAGGCTCTGGCTGCGGCTCGCGCCGCCCGAGTTCGACGATCCGCTGCTTGCGCTGCGGCGGTGGCTGCGATCGAATGTGCCGTTCAGCGTCAATGACGGATAGAGCGGTGCGCCGGCCTTCTCCGCGTTGGCGCGTGCCTCGTCGACGCTGGCGAGCGCCGACGCGAGCGAATAGTTATGCTGCAGCCCGCGCTCGACAAGCGTGTCGAGCGCAGCGTCGCCGTAGCTGCGCCACCAGCCGCTCGTCACCGGCACGGTGCCCGCGAGCGACGTTTGCGCGGCATCGTGCCATCCGGCGGGCGCGGGCGGCGCCGGCCGCCGGTAGGTCGGCACGAACGAACAGCCCGCCAACGATGCGGCGAGCAACGTGACGGCGATCAGGCCGTAAATGGACTTGCGCCGCGGCGCGTGCCGGGGCGGCGGACCGTCCGACCAAAGCATGGATCGACTCCCTCGCAACTTTTACACGACGAGGATAGCGACGGGTTCCTGTCCGGCCTTTCGCGCCAGAATGAAATATATTTAATCGATATCGGCGCGCACGTCGGGCGCGCTCATTCGCCGGCGCGCTCATTCGCCGGCGCGCACCATGTAGCCGGCGCCGACGACGGTATGGATCAGCGGCTCGGCAAAGTCGCGGTCGACCTTTGCGCGCAGCCGATGGACGTGCATGTCGATCACGTTGCCGCGCGGCTCGAACTGGTAGTCCCAGGCCGCCTCGAGCAGCATGCTGCGCGTGACGACCTGCCCCGCGTGGCGCATCAGGCACTCGAGCAGCAGGTATTCGCGATGCTGCAACTGCAGCTCGCGCCCGCCCCGGCTCGCCCGGCGCATGCGCCGGTCGAGCGACAGGTCGGCCACGCGCAGCACGTCCTGCAGCCGGGTGCGGTCGGCGCGCCGCGCCAGAGCCTCGACGCGCGCAAGCAGTTCGGAAAATGCATAGGGTTTGGCGAGGTAGTCGTCGCAACCGGCGCGAATCCCGTCGACCCGATCGCCGAGGCCCGCGATCGCGGACAGCATCAGCACCGGTGTCGCGCGATCCTGCTCGCGCAGGCGGCGCACGAGTTCCATGCCGTCGAGCCCGGGCAGCCTGCGATCCGTCACGATCACGTCGTAGATGCCTTCGCGCGCGAGCGCGAGCCCGAGCGCGCCGTCGCCCGCCGTGTCCACGACGTGGCCGCTCTCCGTCAGGCCGCGCACGATGAACTTCGCGCCGCGTACATCGTCTTCAACGATCAGAATCCGCATGCAGGCAATGAACGAGATGAAATTTATTTCATGTTGGCGCGAACCGGATGTTTGGCGCGCCGGTGCATACTGTCGGCGAACAGTTTACGCTTCGCGCGCGGCCAGCGGGCCACCGCCGGCCGCGCCCCCCTCCCTGGCGGATTCCGGATGCCGAATATCCTGGTCGTCGAAGACGATCATCAGACCCTCGACGAAATCGTCTGCGCGCTCACCGACTACGGCTGGGTGGTCGAATCCGCGCAGACTGGCCGCGACGGCCTCATGCTCGCCGTCGCGAAGCAGTACGACGCGATCGTGCTGGACCGGATGCTGGCCGGCGGCCTGGAAGGGCTCGGCATGCTCGCGGCGATCCGCAGCGCCGGCGTGACCACCCCCGTGCTGATCCTGAGCGCGCTGTCCGCGGTCGACGAGCGGGTGCGCGGCCTGCGCGCCGGCGGCGACGATTACCTGACCAAGCCGTTCGAGTTCGTCGAACTGACGGCGCGCCTCGACGCGCTCATGCGTCGCCACGATGTGCCGGCGAGCGCCGTGCACGAATACCAGGTCGGTCCGCTGTCGCTCAACCTGCTGACCCGCGAGGTCACCTGTGCCGGGCAACCCGTCGCGCTGCTGCCGCGCGAATACCTGCTGCTCGAATTCCTGATGCGACACGCCGACCAGACGGTGAGCCGCACGATGCTGTTCGAGGCCGTCTGGGGCTACCGGCTCGACGAGCGGACCAACGTGATCGACGTGCATGTGAGCCGGTTGCGCAAGAAACTCGATCCGACCGGCACGCTGTCGCTGATCCAGACCGTCCGTGGCTCGGGATATACGCTCCGTGCAGCTGGCTGACCTGCACCGCACCACCAGTTTCCGGCTCGCGACGCTGTTCCTCGCGATGTTCGGCATCGTCTCGGCCGTGCTGTTCGCCTACCTGTACGTCGAAATCACCGGCTTCGAGACGGAGCGCGTCGATGACTGGCTGATGCGCGAGCACGCGGCGACCGTGCGCGACGCCAGGACTGACCTCGCCGCGCGCTTCGCGCACCAGAGCCAGTTCGATCCGCGCCAGCAGCGGCCATTCGGCCTGTTCGACGCGCAGGGCAAGCACCTCGCGGGCGGCTACGCAGGCGACCGGCCGCCGATCCCGGCATTCGACAAGCCATTCTCGATGCGGCTGCCGCTGGGCGGCGAGCGTCACGCGCCGGGCCGCTGCATTGCCGCGCAGCTGCCGGACGGCCGCACCGCGCTGCAGTGCCAGAACACCCGCGAGCTCGATCATTTCGACGAAGAGCTGCTGCACGTGCTGGTGACGGCCGGCGTGCTGATGCTGCTGACGGGGCTCGTCGGCGCCGCGATCGTCGGGGTTGGCGCAGTGCGGCGGCTCGACGCCGTCACGCACTCGATCGAGGAGATCGTATCCGGCAACCTGAGCCGGCGTCTGCCGGTGCATACGAAGCATGACGACATCGGGCGGCTCGTGCATGTCGTCAACGGCATGCTCGACGAGATCGAACGGCTGATGCAGGAAGTCAAGGGCGTGTGCGACGCGATCGCGCACGACTTGCGCACGCCGCTCACCCGCCTGCTCGCGGGGCTCGAACGCGCGCAGCGGCGCGCGCGCAACGAGGCGGATTACCGGATGGCGATCGACGACACGATTGCCGAGGCGGGCAGCATCCTGCACACGTTCAATGCACTGTTGCGCATCTCCGAGATCGAATCCCATGCGCGCCAGCAGAGCTTCGCCGTCGTGGATCTCGCCACGGTCACCGACGACGTCGTCGAGTACTACGAACCGACTGCCGAAGACAAGCGCGTGACGCTCGACTACCGCCGGGCATCGGACGGTCCGCTCGAATTGCACGGCGACCGCAACCTGCTGTTCGAAGCGCTGGCCAATCTCGTCGACAACGCCATCAAGTTCGCACCGGAAGGTGGCCACGTGTCGATCCGGCCGTTTCGCGACGCAACGGGCATCGGCATCACGATCGCCGACGACGGCCCCGGCATCCCGCCCGACGAACGGCAGGCCGTGCTGCGGCGGTTCTATCGCGCGGAGGCAAGCCGGCATACGGCCGGAAGCGGCCTCGGCCTCAGCCTTGCGGCCGCGATCGCGACGATGCACGGGATGGCGCTGCGCTTCAACGACGTCGCGACCGGCTGCAGCGTCACGCTGTATGTGCCACGCGGGCGGAACGCGACCGCGCGCCGGTGAAGGCATGCGGCCGGCCGCGGCCCCGCTCAGTGCAGCGTGCGGAGCGCGTCGTCGACGAATGCGTTGGTATAGGTCCGTTCGACCTTCACCGACGCGTAAGCCGGATTCGCCGCGGCGAGCACCTGCCACTCCTTCGTCGCACCATCGTCCGGCATGCGCCCGTCGTTCGCGAACATCGGGATTTCCTCCTTCAGCACCTTCAGATAGGCAGCGCGATCCTTGCCGCTGATCTCTGGCGGAATGACGGCCAGGAGCTGCTCGGGCGTATGCGTGTTGATGTACTGCAGCGTGCGCACGAACGCGGCCGCCAGATGCCGGGCAATTTCCGGATGCGCGCGAACCCGCGGGCCCGACATGTAGACCGTGCTCGACGGAAACAGCGTGCCCAGGGTCCGGCGCGTGCCGTCGACCGACGTCAGGTCCGCAAAGACCGTCGCAACGCCTTTCGATTCGTAGACGTCGCCGTCGGGCGTCGGCGCCACGACGAAATCGGCGGCACCGTTACGCAACGCGTCGACATTCTTCTCCTTGCCGTCCGTGCCGAGCCGCGTGTAATCGCCGATGCCGTGGCCGCCCGCCAGCACGAGCGCGTTCGCGACCGTGCTCTTCGACGAGCCGGCGCCGCCCGCGATGAAGCGCGCGCCCTCGAGGTCGGTCACGCTTCGATACTTGGCCCTCGCCTGATTCGCGACGAGCACCTTCGCGCCCGGCGTCACGCCGAGCGTGACGACAGCCTCCGTATCGATGCCGTGCGCGTGGTTGACCACGTTGTGATGGTAATAGGCGACCACCGCGTCGACCCGTCCGTCCTTCAGCATGTCGGCACTCGACATGTCGTCGCGGATGTTCATCACGGTCACGGTCGCCCCGCCGTCGCCCAGGTAGCCGAGGCGCTCCGCGAGCACCACCGGGAAATTGCGGATCGCCTTGATCTCGTCGACGAGCAGCACGATGCGTGACGGCGGTGCATCGGCGGCAGGTGCAGCGGGAACAGCAGGCGCAGCGGGTACGGCAAGCTCGGCGGCCATCGCGTGCCCGCCGAGCAGGCAGGCGGACACCACCGCGAGTGCGATTCTTTTCATCGGATGCTCCTTGTCAGCGGATGGGTGGGTCATTGGCTCACGGCCACCGGATCGGCAACCACGACCTGCTCCTCGGTGCGCACGTTCTTCTTGCTGTCGCTGATCGCCTTCCATTCGGGGTTCTGCTTCAGGCGCTCGCGGACCTTGTCCACGACGGCCTCGCGCGCGCTCAGCGCGGCCTCGTCCCGGTACTGCAGGATCACCATCGCCGTCCACGGGCGGCCGGCCGGGAACTGGCTCGTATAGAGCGAATACCCCGACAGCACGCCTTCGTCCATCCATCCGTTGAACTGAGGAAGCACATAGGCATCCGCGTACTTCTCGTAGTCGCCGGCCGATACCAGCGTCTTGTACGGGATGACCACATACACGGCATTCGGCGATTTCGCGTCGAGCGCCGCCGTGCGCCGGGTATCGACCGGCGTCGTATGGATCGACGTCGTCACCGCGAGGGCCTTTGCGGACAGCGCCGCGGGCTGCGCCTGCTCGACCGCGCGCCAGCGATACAGGTCTTCGGGCGTCGCGAACGTCAGCAGCGCCATCGCATCCCAGTTGTCCGAATCGGCATAGCGATTGAACAGCAGCGCGTAGCGGCGCAGCCGCCCGTCGTGCTTCCAGCGCGCGAACGCGCGCGCGGTCGATTGCGCCAGTTCGCGACGCAGCGCGGGCCGGTTCGCGGGCGTCGTCTGGTAAGTGATGATCAGCGACAGCGCGTCGTTGCCGGACGCCTGCGCCGCACGCGCGGCCCCGGCGTTCAGCAGGCCGGCCAGCACGACCGCGGCTGCGAGGAAACGGCCGACGGCCAGGATCGAAACGGATTTCATGAAATTTCGCTCGACGAAAGGAAGTGAAAGGGTTGGGCGTCGCATCAGAAATCGATCCTGGCGACCATCTTCACGCTGCGATCCATCCCCGTGCCGAGCGTGCCGGTCTGCACGGAGTTCCAGTAGCGCTTGTTGAACAGGTTGTCGACCGCGAGCTTGATATCGACGTGCTTGCCGGCGATCAGGGTCGTGTAGCTGGCGCCGAGCGAGTAGATGGTGTACCCGGGGATGTATCCCTGATCCTGCGGGTTGACCGGGCGCTTCGTGATGAACGATGCGCGCACCGTCAGCGCGAGGCCGGGCAGCCAGGCCGGGCGATGCGTCAGCGCGATGTTGCCGACCCACTTCGGCGTGTTTTCCGGCGTGAGGCCCTTGATCGTCATGTCATACACGGGGTTCTGCACCGCGTGCATGTACTGGATCGCTTCGGACAGCGACCATTGACGCGTGATGTCCTGCGTCAGCACCGCTTCCGCGCCCCGATATTCGATCGTGCCGTCGTTCGCGAAGATCTGCGTGACCGAGTTGGTCACCGCGTTCGCGCGCTTGATGTCGAACACCGACGCGCTGAATTGCAGCCACCTGAAGTAGTGGTCGCGCACGCCGATCTCGTATTGCGTCGACACGGCCGGTGCGAGCACCTGGTACGCGTTCTTCGCGTTCGCGGGCGCGACACCGCCGTCCTCCAGGCCTTTCATGTAGCTCGCGAACAGCGTCGTGGTCGGCAGCACGTCGTAGAGGATGCCGAACGCCGGGGATCCGACCCATGTCGACGACGACACGACGCCGTCGTTCGCCGACGAGCGGCTTGCGCGGAAGCCGAGCAGGAACTTCCACTTCGGGCCGACGCCGACCATGTCATACGTATAGAGGCCGGTATCCGCGTTGACCTGCTTCGGCAGCGACGTGTTGGGATGGGTCGGCACCGGTGCGGGCAACGGAATCGGGTCGAAGATGTTGACCCGCACCGGCAACACGATCGTATTTTGCGCAGGCGTCTCGGCGATGCGCTCGCTGCGCGACACGCCGAAGGTGATGTCGTGCGTGAGCGGGCCCGTCGCGAACTGGCCGAGCAGTTCCGCCCGCTTGTACTTGTTGAAATAGACCTGCGTCACCTCGCTGACGGTCGGGATGCCGCCCGCGCCGGTAAACACATTGTACCCGCCGATCCGGGTCGTCGAGCGCGAGCGATCCGAATCCGACTGGCCGATTTCGGCGAGCGCCTTCCAGCCCGGCGCGATGTCGTAGTCGACGCGCCCCTGGACGTTCGTCGTCTTCGCGGAAAATACCGCCCACGGGCCCGACAGCAGGTTCCGCGGATCCGGCACGCGCGGCAACGTGATGTGCCCCTTGACGGCCGTCGGCAGGCTGATGCTGCCCTGCTCGACGACCTCCTTCCGGTACGTTTCGAGATCGAACTGGAAGTGCAGGCGGTTGGTGACCTGCCAGTCGGCGCCGACGCTGCCGAACCAGCCGCGCCCGTTCGCGCCGTGCACGCCGTTCTCGAGGTGCGTGTCCGACGCGTTCACGCGGATACCGAATTGCTTTTCGCTGCCGAACCGATGGCTGACGTCGGCTGCGACGCCGATCTGCCCGAACGAATTGCCCAGCAGCGCGAGCGACGCGACGTCCTTGTCCATCGGCGCGCGCTTCGTCACCATGTTGAGGATGCCCGCGGGGCTCGCCACGCCGAACATCAGCGCGTTCGCGCCCTTCAGCGTCTCCACGCGCTGCTTGTTCTCCGCCGGCACCGACATCACGTTTGCGGTCGGCAGGCCGCCGTTGAGCCGGTAGTTCGCGAACAGGTTGACCTTGATGCCGCGGATGCTGGCCGCATCGGCCGGGCTGCCCGACGAGTTGGTCGGCGAGACGCCGGCCTGGTTCTTGACCGCGTCGGTCACCCCTTCCTGCGCGGTCTGCAGCGTGCCGGCGCCCATCACCTCCTTGGTCATCGGCAGCGATTCCTTGTTGCCGAGCGCCTCCCCGTTCAGTTGCGCCGCGATCACCGATGTTGCCGGCTCGAGCCGCCTCGGCTCGTAAAGCGCGGCGGCGTCGCGAATCCGCTTGCGCAGTTCGTCCCGGATCTTCCCGGCCTTCTTCACGAGCACCGCCTGGTCGTCAACGGCGCGGTATGGCATCACGACGCCGAGCGCGCCGATCGTCCGGCCCGCGGCATCCTGCAGCGGCAGCTCGACTTCGAGGCGATCGCCGTCGCGGCCGATCGCGGTCTGGGTCTTGCCGGTCTCGATCACCCGCCGGTCGTCCGCATCGGCCGGCTTGCCGATGCGGCCGATGTTCGATGCAATGATCGGATAGTCGCCGTCACCACCCGGTCGCGCGACGTGCATCGCGAGCGCCATCACGTCGCCGCGCGTGCGGATCACGTCGTCGACGAGCGTCTGCGCGTACGGATTCGCCGGAATGCCCGTGGTCGCAAGCACGGGGTCGAAGAGTTCGTTCCCGTAGCGGATCTGCTGGCTCAGTTCGTCGCGGATCAGCACGCCCGCCCGGATCAGCGCGTCCTTGTCGAGGCCGGAACCCGGCGGGTACGGGAACGTCACTTCGACTTCGCCGATCACCTTGCGCGTGACGTCGAGCAACGGCAAATGCACCTCGACGTTCTGGTCGGCCCGCTTGTTCACTTCCACGAACGGCGTGCCGGTCCTGACCACGTCGAGATCGTCCGGGTCCGACTTCCTGCCGATCCGGTTCGCCGATTTCGCCGCGACGATCACGCTGTCGTTCTCGCCCGGGGGACGCATGTGAAGATCCAGCTCGACGAGCTCCGGGTGCAGCGCGACCGTGCGCTCCACCAGTTGCTGCGCATAGTGCTTCGCGTGTCCGGGCTGCGGCACCTGCGCATTCTCGTGCGGGCCGCTGTCGGCCTGCGCGTAGAGCAGCGGGGAAAACAAGGCCAGCACGGCCATTGCCACCATGGTTCTCCTGATCACGGTCTCCTCCAGGTCGTTTGCATTATCCGTCTTCGATCCGGTCCGGCCGCAACCGGCGTCTCGCCCGGCGGCGCGATGCCAGCGTCCGCCGTCCGGTCAGATGTCCAGCACCAGCAGATCCCCCTTCGCACGCGAGCAGCAGGGCGTGAAATGACCGTGTCGTTCGCGCTGTGCGGGCGTCAGCACGCAGTCGAGGTGTTCGACGTCGCCGGCAAGCACCCGCGTGACGCAGGTGCCGCAGACACCCTGCTCGCACGATGTCGGAATCCTGACGCCGTGCTCGGCGAGCGACGCGGCGACGGACTTGTCCACGGGGATCCGGTACACCTTGCCCGTGCTGGCGAGCTGCACGTCGAACGCACGTGCCGCTGCGTGCACTTGCGCCGCCGGTGCAAAGCGCTCGCAGTGCAGCTGCCGCTCGGGCCAGCCGCGGTTGCGCGCGGCGCGCAGCACCGCATCGATGAAGCCCGCGGGCCCGCACACATACAGATGCGTGGCTTGCGACTGGCTGTCGAGCACGCGCTCGATGTCGAAGCGTTGCTCCGCGCGTGTGTCGCTGAAGTGGAACCTTGCACGCCCGGCAAACGGCGCGCACGCGAGCCGCTGCACAAATGCGGCACGCGAGCGCGAGCGGGCGCAATAGTGCAGCTCGAAATCGGCGTCGTGCCACGCGAGACGCTCCGCCATGCCGATGATCGGCGTGATGCCGATCCCGCCCGCGAGCAACAGCGAGCGCGGCGCGGTCTCGTCCAGCGCAAAGTGATTGACCGGCGCCCCGATCTCGAGCAGGTCGCCTTCGTGAATCCGTTCGTGCATGGCCGCCGATCCGCCACGCGAATGCGTGACGCGCAGCACGGCGATCAGGTAGCGGCGCCGTTCGCGGGGATCGCCGCACAGCGAGTACTGGCGCACGAGGCCATCGCCCAGATGCACGTCGATATGGGCGCCCGCCGCGAACGGCGGCAGCTTGCGTCCGGCCGGATCCGTCAGCTCGAACGCACATACGCCGTCGGCCTCGATCGTCTTGCTCGCGACGCGCACGGTCAGGCGCGCATGGCGCGCCGCAGGACGCCGCGCGCGGCGCAACGCGTTGCGAATCCCGGTGAAGGCAAGCAGCGGCACGCACAGCGCGCCGGCCAGCAGCAACAGTTGCCCGAACACACCGCCCACCGCGCCGGTGTGCCACGACAATGCCCAGAAATACAGCTTGTGTCCGATGCTGCTGCGCGCATACGGAACGAAGCGCAGCACCTTGCCCGTGTAGGCATCGATGAACAGCATCGTGCGAGCGTTCGGATGCGGCGCGTCGCGATCGATCAGATACATCTCGACTGGATCGCGCGGCTTCCCGGGGATATGCAGCAGCGCATCCTGCGGGTCGGGCGACAGCGACTGCGCGATGCGCCAGAAACGCTCGAGCGGTTGCCGCTGCGCATCGTTTGCAGGCACCGCCGACTTCGGCGGCCTCGCGGGCTGCGGCGAACCGGTCATCGCATAGATGCCGTGCGCGTACCAGTCGAACGCCCACGGCAGCCCGGTCAGCACCATCGACAGCAGGATCGCGCTCGCATAGATCCCGGCCGTGCGATGCAGCCGATACGCAAGCGCCTGTCCGCGCGCGCCCGAGCCGGGCACGAACGCGATCCGCCAGCCGTGACGCGAGCGCGGCCACCAGAGCATGGTGCCGCCGCCGATCAGCAGCAACCCGAACAGGATCGCACTCGTGCCGGTGATCAGGCTGCCGTGCTTCATGAAACGAAACCGGTGAATCTGCTCGATCGTGCCGAGCAGGCCGCCGTAACGCGAGCGCTCGCCCAGTACCGCCCCGGTACACGGATTCAGGTAGACGAAATGCTGGTCGGTGAAACGGACCATCGCGGACGGCATGCGCGGCGCGCCGGGCCTGCCCGCGACGAGCCGGATATAGTCGAGCGTCGCCGCAGGCCGCACCGCAGCCCCATTCGCAGCCGCATTCGCGGCCAGTGTGTCGAGCGTCACGCGCGCCGTGCAGGCCGGCACCGTCAGCAGATCGCGATTGAGCACCGGCTCGAGGCCCGGACGGAATACGATCGATGCCCCGGTGATCGCCATCAGCAGGATCACGAGTCCGACGGTCAAGCCGCACCAGCGATGGACCTGCAGCACGAGAGAACGGAAAGCGGGTTTCATGAGGTTGCCCGGACGACGACTGTTCACAGCCGTCATCTTTGTCGGCAAACCTGAATGAAAGCTGAATTCAAGGGCATGTCGGGGTAAGTCCCGACTCGCCGCGCGCGACGCGACGCGCGCGTGGTCGCGTCCTCTTCGAGCTGCGAATCGTTCTGCGATTCGTGCTGCGAATTCACCGTCGATTCGCAGGCGCGCCGCGTACCTGAAACGAACATGAACGCTTCCTGAATTTTCGTTCAGGAAGATCAGGAAAACCCCGCCTTTGACGTTGCGTTGCTTGTCACGCCGAACCGCCTGCGCTAGCCTGAAACTACCCCACAGGCGGTTCCACGATGAAGATCCTGATCCTCGAAGACCAGCGCAAGCTGGGCCTTTTCCTCAAGCAGGCGCTGGCCGAACGTGCATACACGGTGACCTGGGTCGAGAGTTGCGCGCAGGCACGCGAAGCGCTTTGCGAATCGAGTTACGACGTCATCGTGCTCGATCTGGGCCTGCCCGACGGCGACGGCCTCGACCTGCTGCGCGAATGGCGCAGCGCCGGCTTCAACGAGCCGGTGCTGATCCTGAGCGCGCGCGACGCAGTCGAAGATCGCGTCAAGGGGCTCGACGTCGGCGCCGACGACTACCTGCCGAAACCCTTCAGCCTCGAAGAGCTGCTCGCGCGGATGCGCTCGCTGCTGCGGCGCCAGTCCTCGGTCAAGGAAACCGTGCTGCAGCACCAGGGCATCAAGCTCGATCTGCTGAGCCGCACCGTCCACCTGAACGGCAAGCCGATCGACCTGACGAGCCGCGAGTTCGCGTTGCTGGAGATCTTCCTGCAGAATCCCGGCCGCATCCTGACGCGCACGCTCATTGCCGAGAAAATCTGGGAATCCCATTACGACGTCGACACCAACCTGCTCGACGTCTACATGAGCCGGCTGCGCGGCAAGTTCGAGGCGCCGCTCGGCAAGCCGCTGTTCAAGACGGTACGCGGCGTCGGCTACCAGCTCCTATGAAGTCGATCGGCGCGCGCCTCGCGATCTGCTACGTGCTCGCATCGACCGTCACGTTCGCGTCGCTGTTTCTTGCCGGGCGGTACTTCATCGAGCACCACGCGATCCACGCACTGGATCTGCTCAACCAATCGGAGTTCGAACGGATTCGCGCCGCCGGCACCGCGCTCGGCACGAAGCCGCCGGAGGCGGAACTGCGCCAGCGCGTGCAGTCGATGATGTCCGACAACCTGGAACTGTTTTTTACCGAGATCTACGGGCCTGGCGGCACGGTGGTGTTTCGCTCGCCGGACCTGCACGGGCGCGATCTCGTGCCGTCGCCTCGCCACCAGCAGGCGTTCAACACGGATATCGAAGGGCTGGGCGAGCTGCGCGCGGGCAGCTTCGCGCTCGGGCCGTATACGGTCGTGGTGGCCACCACGAAGGGGCACGTGCGCGTCGTGATGAGCGCGTACGAACACACGTTCTACGGATTGCTGGTCGTCATGGTCGTGGTCAGCAGCGTGATCGGCTACGGCTTCAGCCGGATGGCGCTGCGCCCGCTCCGGCTGATCCAGGACACCGCAGACCGGATCCGCTCGGACAACCTGAGCGAGCGCATCCCGGTGTCCGCCGCGCGCGACGAGATTTCGGACCTCGCGCGCCTGCTCAACCAGATGTTCGACCGCCTCGAAGCGTCGTTCGACCAGATCCGGCGATTTACCGCGGAAGCCTCGCACGAATTGAAGACTCCGCTGACGCTGGTGCGGCTGCAAGCCGAAAAGCTGGTCGTCGACGGTCAGTTGACGCCGGCGCAGGAACACGCGGTGCAGATCCAGATCCGCGAACTGGCCCAGCTCAATCGCATCATCGAGGACCTGCTGTTCCTGTCGCGCGCCGATGCGCGCGCGATTTCGCTCGATCTGCGGCCGCAGGATCCGGAGCCGTTCCTGCAGAACTTCGCGCAGGACGCCCATGTGCTGGCCGAACACCGCGACCAGCGCTTCTTCCTCACGCATCACGGCAGCGGACAGGCCGCGATCGAGCCGAAGTGGGTCCGCCAGGTGCTGTTGAACCTGCTCAGCAATGCGCTCGCAGCCTCCCCGCCGGGAAGCCGCGTCACGTTGCGCTCCACGTTGATGAACCAATGCTGGCAGGTCCGCCTGGAGGACGAAGGGCCCGGCGTCGCCGCCGAACAGCGCGAACGCATCTTCGAGCGCTTCGTGCGCGTCCAGCGTCCGGGCCACGAGGACAAGGGCAGCGGCCTCGGCCTCGCCATCTGCCGCAGCCTCGTCGAACTGCACGGCGGCCGCATCTACGCCGAGGCCGGGCCGGGCGGCCGCGGGCTGTCGATGGTCTTCGAGATTCCCGCCGCCACGCCGCCCGGTCCCGCCGGCCCGTCGCCGCTCAGCGCGCCGCTCCATTCGACCGACGCGGCCTGAGCAAGACGCGGGCGCGCATTACAGGTCGCGCTGATAGCCGACGTAGTACGAGAAGCGGTTGGTGTCGCTCACGTGCGTGAGGCCGCGCCCGAACGAGAACAGGAGACGGTCGCGCTCCGTCAGCCCGTAGATGCCGCCGAGATTGAAGCCGACCGCGGACGGATCGTCACGGCTCGCCGCGCCGATGTAGAAGACTTCGCCGCCGAGCTGGAGGCGTTCGCCGAACTTGCGCAACACGGCCCAGCCGCCGGTCCAGTACCCTTGCTGTCCCGCATGGCGGTTCACGACGTACCCACCGCCGCCGAACGTCGTCCAGTCGCCGATCGTCTTCTGCGCCCACAGCGGCAGCAGCACGTGCGCATGCCCGTCGCCGAGGCCCAGGCGCTCGTTGCCGGACGGCAGCTTGACGCTCGGCGCGAACGCGACCTGCGGACGCCAGCCCGCGTCGTCCTCGGCAATGAAGCGGTACTTCGCGCCGAGTTCGGTATCGCCGACGCCGTAACGGGTCCGGTTCGCGGTTTCGTGCATGAACGCCATGCCGAGCGTCGCATTGATCTGCAGGTTGTCGAGCAGTCCGTAGTTGATCTCGACGCCCGGCAGCATGCCGCCATGGCTGCCGGCGCGCACCGTGCCCGACGCGGCGGCATCGATTTCGAAGTGCCCCCGCTCGACGGGCTCCGGATCGTCGGTCACGAACGGCGGGCCGGCCAGCGCGGCATGACAGGCCAGCGCTGCGCCGACGGCGAGCGCCGCCTTGACGAATCGGGCGCGACGCTGCGTGCGACGCGCGGCCGGAACCGGATGACGGATGAAGGACATGAGGCGGTTGCTCCTGGTCGAATGGTGGCCGGCGCCGCATGCGGGCGCCCGGTGCGAGACACGAACGGGATAGGTCGGAGGAAAGACGGAAGGGGCGGAACGATGCACGGGTGCATGACGGGTGCAAGACAGGCGCGCGAGCCACGCGAACTGCGGGTGCTGCGCCGGCCCGCCGGATACGCGGGCCGGCGCGGTGGGCCGGGTCAGTGGCCCGCGTCGGAGAACTGCGGCGGACGCCACTTGAGCAGCCGGTTCTCGAGTTGCGTGAGCACGAATTCCGCGCCGAGCGCGACGACCGCGAGCACGATCATCGCGGCGAACACGCCGGCCGCGTTGAACGCGCCCTGCGCGGTCGAGATCAGCAGCCCGATCCCCTGCTTCGAGCCGAGGAATTCGCCGACCACGGCGCCCACGAGCGCGAACCCGAAGCTCACGTGCAGGCTGGCGAGAATCCAGCTCATCGCGGCCGGCAGCACCACCGTCAGCGTCACGTCGTGTTTCGACGCACCGAGAATATGCGCGTTGGCGATCAGGTTGCGATCGGCCTCGCGCACGCCCTGGAATGCATTCGCGAACACCACGAAGAACACCATCACGACCGCCAGTGCGACCTTCGACGCCATGCCGAGACCGAGCGCGATGATGAACACCGAGCCGAGCACCACGCGCGGGATCGAGTTCGCGATCTTGATGTAGAGGCTGAACACGTCCGCGAGCAGCTTGTTGCGGCCCAGTGCGATCCCGGCGATCACGCCGCCCACGCTGCCGATCAGGAAGCCGAGCGCGGTCTCCTCGAGCGTCACGAGCACCTGGACCCACAACGGCCCTTGCGACGTTCCCTCGGTCAGCCACTGCCAGATCTGCGCGACGATCAGCGACGGCGTCGAAAAGAAAAACGGGTCGATCCAGCCAACGCGGCCCGCGAGCTCCCATCCGCCCAGCGTCACGACCAGCACCGCGAGCCGCAACACATGCACGAGCGTCTGGCGCCGGCGCACGCTCGCCTGGGCCCGCACTTCCACCTGCCGCAGCTCGATCTCGTTCGAGGCGGCGCCTGTCATCGGGGTATTCATGCTGTTCCTCAACGCGCCCGCGGGCGCTCAGATGTGAACTTCGTCGCGCAGATCGTTCCAGATCTGCCGCGACAGTTCGATAAAGCGGGGGGAATAGCGCGATTCCGCGACGTCGCGCGGACGCGGCAGGTCGATTTCGTACGACGTCTTGACGGTCGCCGGGCCCGAGGTCAGCACGAACACCTTGTCCGCGAGCGCGATCGCCTCTTCGATATCGTGCGTGACGAACACGACCGATGCGCCGTTCACGCTCCACAGATGCAGCAGCTCGTCCTGCATCAGCGTGCGCGTCTGCACGTCGAGCGCCGAGAAGGGCTCGTCCATCAGCAGGATCTCGGGTTCGTTGATGAAGGTCTGGGCCAGCGCCACGCGCTTGCGCATGCCGCCGGACAGCTGGTGCGGATAGTGGCGCTCGAAGCGCGCGAGACCGACGCGGCGAATCCATTCCATCGCGCGCTCGTACGCCTGCGCCTTGTTCTCGCCGCGGTACAGCGGGCCAGCCGCGACGTTGTCGAGCACGTTCTTCCACGGAAACACCGCGTCCGACTGGAACACGAAGCCGATGCGGCGATCGATGCCGGTGACGGGCTCGCCCCAGATCCTGACCGTGCCGGCGCTCGGCGCGGCGAGCCCCGTGATCAGGCTGAGCGTGGTGGATTTGCCGCAGCCCGTCGGGCCGACGACGGCGCAGAACTCGCCCTTGCCGACGCTCATGCTGAAGTTCTGCAGCGCCATGATCGCCTTGCCTTCCGGACTGACGAAGCGGCGGCTGACGCGGTCGAGCTCGATCGCCGGAACATCGTTCGATGCGGCGACGGGATGCTGCGCGATTGCCTGGGGAGCTGTCATTGGTTACCACCTATGGGAGCAGATTGAAATCGACGAAGCGTGCGCGACGGCCCGCTGCCGGACCGTCGCGGCGAACGCGGCTACTTGATCTGCACGGCGTTGATGAATTCGGTCGTGAAGGTCTTCGACAGATCGATCTTGCGACCCATCACCGCCTTGTCGAACGACCCGAGCACTTTCAACACGGTGGGCGGGCCCGATTCCGGCATGCGGCCGTCCGGGATGAACATCACCTTGCCGTTGGCCAGCGCCTTCGTGTACATCGCGCGGTCGCCCGCGTAGTAGTCGGCCGGCATCTGCGCGGTGATTTCCTCCGCGCTGTGCGTGTCGATGTAGCGCAGCGTCTTGACGAACGCGTTCGCGAGCTTCTGCACGGTCGCCTTGTGCGACTGCACCCAGTCGTTCTGCATGTACAGGCTGGCGGCCGGGTACATGCCGCCGAGCCACTTCTGCGTGCTCTCGGGCGAGCGCAGGTCGACCAGCACCTTCGCGTCGCCGGTGTTCACGAGGCGCGACACCGTCGGCTCGGTCGTCATGCCGCCGTCGATCTTGCCCTGCTTGATCGCGGCGATGAACGTGTTGCCGGCGCCGACGGGCAGCGATGTCATCTCCGACGTCTTCACGCCGTGCGACACGCCAAGGTACTGGGTGAGGAAGTTGGTCGACGAGCCGAGACCGGTGACGCCCAGCGTCAGGCCACGGAAGTCGGCCGGCGACTTGACCTTGCCGGCAACCTTCGACGAGATCAGCTCGACTTCGCCGGGCGTGTGGCTGAACTGCACGACGGACTCGATGTACTTGCCTTTCGCCTGCAGATCGATCGTGTGGTCGTAGAAGCCGACGACGCCCTGCACCGTGCCGGCGACCAGTTCGTTCTCGGCATCGACGCCCGCCGCCTCGTTGATCAGCTCGACGTCGAGGCCCTGCTCCTTGAAATAGCCGAGCCGCTCGGCGAGCTTGGCCGGCAGGTAGATCTGCTTTTCCATGCCGCCGACCATCAGGGTGAGCTTCTCGGCGGCATTCGCGGCCGGCACCAGGGTGCCGAGCACCAGCGCGCCGGCAGCGATGCGCAGGACAGTGTGTTTCATGGGATGTTCTCCTCCGGTTTCGTCAGGTATGGCGTATTGCCTTCCATGTGGCGTTCGCGCCGTGCCGCGCGTCGGGACGCATCGGCTCACGGAACGGTTTCAGTTATACGGGGCGACCTTAAAATCAGGCTGAACGCAATATGAATGTCCGTTCAGGGATGCGCGGCCGTGCGTCGGTGCGCGCCGGATCGCGATCCCATCGCTTGCTACCTGAGCTTCGTCAGCTCTTCGCGCGTCTCTTTCGCGCTCAGCGGGAAGTACGCCGAATAGCGCACGGGCTCCTGGCCGTCGCGGCTCAGCACATAGCGCAGGAACGCTTTTTCCTGCGGCGTCAGCGGACGGTTCAGGCGGATGTACATATAGCGCGTGAGCGGGTAGCGGCCGCTCGCCGCGCTCTGCGCATCGAGTGCCTGGAACGGCTCGCCCGCGCCACGCGCGACCGCGAGCGTCTTGAGTCCGGGGCCACCTTCCTCGAGTCCGCCGAAGCCGATCGCGCCCGGGTCCGCGGCGATCGCGCGCGCCGTCGCGTCGATCGATCCCTCGTGCACCGCGGCGTTCCAGGCCCCACTCGCCAGCACCATGACCTGCATCGACATCGCGTTCGGCGCGGTGTGCGGCGGGATGTAGATCGAGATCGGCCGGTCGGCCCACGCACCGGTCAGGCCCAGCTGGCCCCATCGCGTGATGCCGGGGTGCTGCTGCAGGATCGACGCAAGCTGCGGCAACGTGATGCCGTTCAGCGGATTGTCCGGATGCACGAAGATCGCCTGCGCGGTGGTCCGTTGCGGCGTGTCGAAGCCGCCACGCGCGACGCGGATCTCGAGCGGCGCCGCGTCGTGGCGAATCCGCGCGTAATCGGCGCGCTCGTCCGGCCAGAGTTCGCGGCCCATCGGCGCCATCCCCGTGTCGCCCGCGAGCAGCGCATGAAACCCGTTCAGCGTGCCGAGATGCTCCCACCGGTCGCCCTTGCGCACGCCCGGTTGCACGCGCGTGAAGCCGTCGATCCACGTATCCATCAGCGATTTCATCCCGTCGCTGCCGACGCTGTTGATCGCGCCGCGCAGGTTCGTCACCGCACGATAGGGGGCAAGCTGCGCATCGAGCGGCGGCAGGAAGCCATCGAGCTTCGCACGCTCGCGCGCGGCGTCGGCCGCGGCGAGCGGCGTGAAGCGCGCCTGGCTCGCGACGATCGCCTGGCCCGCGTCGCTCAGAGTGAACGTCAGGAACGCCTTGACCTTGGGCGGCAGCGGCGCGCCGGGCCGCCGGTTCACGGCGAGATAGGCCGCATGCCCGTCGAGATCCGCGACGCGCACGAGCAACGGCGACTTCATCATGTCGCCGGCGAACTGGTGCGCGTACGGCTGCAGCTCGGTCGGCAACGGCTCGCGCGCGAGCGGCGCGACATCGGCGTCGCCGAACATCAGCGCACCGAACGCGGTCGCACTGCCCGCGTGCCACCAGTGAGGGCCTTTGCGGATCCCGGGCTGGCGTCGCTCGAAGCCGGCCAGCCACGCGTCGAGCAGCGGCCCCATCGCGTCATCCCCGACGCTGCTGAGCGTTCCGCTCAGGTTCGGCTGGGTCTGGTAGGCCGGCAACCCTGCTTCGGGATCGGCCGCGCGCGCGGCGCACGGCGCCAGGAACGCCAGGCAGACAGCAAGCGCCAGGCCGGATCCGGCGCGGCGCAAGAGCGCTGACGGTGCGCAAGGATCCTGCACACGCGACGGCCGGGGCGAACAGGACGGGAGCCGCGGCGACGGGAGCAGCAGCGACGGGGGCAGCAGCGACGACGAGGCGCGCCGCCATGACAAATTGAAAACGGGCACGGGGGTCTCCTGCCGGAGTGGAAGATGGCGCGCGGCGGCCCGGCTTCCGGTCAGGAACGCCGCCCCGCCATCGCGCCCGGAGAAGCTGTCGCCACGGTACGGCCGCACGCTGAAGCGAACCTGAACCGATGCTGAAAATTCGTTCAGGCTCAATCGGGCGTTCCATGAACGCATTTTCAGGATGTCTTCAGATTGCGTTCATCCGGCGCCGCTATCGTTCGGCACATGGCATGAGTGCCGCGCCGCTTCAACCGGGGCGCTTCAACATTTCGCGGCGGCTGCCTCACAATGAAACAACAGCGGCATCACGCACGCTTTGAACAAAGGAGGAGACATCTCGTGAATCGAATCGAACCCCGTTGCGCAACGAGCCGGCGCCAGCCGCATCGTCGCCTGCCGCGCCTGGTCATCGCTGCGTCGGTCGCATCGGCGTGGGCGCTCGGCGCCTCGGCCGCCGACACGCCATCGACGCCGATGGTCGAGTGGGTCGTACCCGCGCTGAAGACGGTGGCGCCGCAAACCAAGGAGCAAGCCGATGAAGGGATGAAGGTCGGCCGTGCGCTGGTCGAACCGGAAGTCCTCCAGCCACGCATCGACGCTGCGCTGCCCGACTATCGCCCCCGCACCGACATCAAGCTCGCCGGCACGTTCAAGGGCGCGGCGTCCGACGTGCTGCCGTCGCTCGTCAACCGCTGGATCGAAGGCTTCAAGCAGTATTACCCGAACGTCGACATTCGCATTGCCCCGCCGTACGCGGGCAGCCTCGGCGCGAAGGAGCTGGTCAAGCAGAACCTCGACTTCGTGTTCGTCTCGCGCGAGCTCAAGCCAGACGACGTCACCGACTTCAAGACCCGGTTCGGCTACGGCCCGCTCAGTGTGCCGATTTCCGGCGGCTCGTACCGGCACTTCGGCTTCCTGGACGCGATCGGCTTCTTCGTCAACAAGGACAATCCGCTGGAGAAGCTGAGCTACGAGCAGATCGACGCGCTCTACTCGCGCACGCATCTGCGCGGCGGCAAACCCATCAAGACATGGGGTGACCTCGGTCTCACCGGGGAATGGGCCGACAAGCCCGTGCATGTCTACGCCATCAAGCCGTGGAACGGCTTCGAGGAGTTCGTCCGACAACGCGTGCTGAGCGCCAACGGCCAACGTGGCGAGTGGCGCGACGACATCCACTACGACAAGCTCGTGTTCCCGCTCGCGAAGGACGTGGCCGACGATCGCTACGGCATCGGCTTCTCGGGCATCGCCTATATCGACGCGCCCGTGAAGATGCTGCCGCTCGCGGCCTCGGACAATGGCCCGTATGTCGCGCCGACCTACGAAAACGTCGCGCTCGCGACCTATCCGCTGAGCAGGCTGATCTACTTCAACACCAACAAGGCGCCCGGCAAGCCGCTCGAACCGGCCATCGCCGAGTTCCTGCGCTACGTGCTGAGCAAGCAGGGGCAGCAAGCGGTGATCGATCACGCGATGTACGTGCCGCTGCGCGCGCAGCAGGCGGAAAGCTCGCGCGCGATGCTGTCCAACTGAGCACGCGTCAACCGCGCCCCACCTCGCCAACCCGGCGCCGCCAGCCCGCCCCTCACATTCGCGCCGGGCGGCGGCGCCTCCAGGAGGTCTCCCCATGCACCGACCCATCCGGGCCGTCACGGCGGCGCTCGCGCTCGCGTCGGCCGCGACGGCGTACGCCGCCACGATCGCCGCGCCCTATGCGCAGCAACTCGTCGACACCACGCTGGCCGCGCACCCCGAGCTGACGATTCTCGCGCTGCACGTCACCCCACCGACGGAACCCGACAACGTGATCATCGCGTCGAACATCGGCCGGATCGGCAAGCGGGCCGATGCCGACGATCTCGCCGTGCTCGACAGCGGCCAGCCCCGCGTCGAGCAGACGAAAACCGGGGACCTGTCGGTCGAGTTGCCGATGCACGACGCCGGGGGCAAGACGATCGGCGTGATCGGCTCGACGTTCCGTTACGCGCCGGACATCGATCGTGCGGTGATCGTGCGCCAGGCCGAGCGCGTGCGCGACGAGCTGGCGGGACGCACGCCATCGCTGGCCGCGCTGTTTCAATCGACGCGCTGACCAGCCTCGGTCGCCTGAAAATCCGTTAAGGAACGCTTAAGGTCCGGTTTAACTTCACGGCCCATCATCATTACAAGGCAGAAGCCTCGTCCAGCCTGACAGGCGCCGGCCCCGCCGCTGCACTGCCAACCGGGCCGACACACCCCGATACGCTGCACGCAACCCATCGCCCCGCCGAGGGCGAACCTACGAGTACATCTTCAATCAGGAGACGCACATGAAACAGACCCGGAAGATTGGCGAGTTGCGCTGGTCCGCGGCGGCATCGGTCGCGGCGGTGGTAGGCATCGCGGCGCTGGGCGCGCTGACGTCGCCGCCGGCATTCGCGTTGAAGTACGCGGCGGTCGAGCATCACCTCAAGGTCGACCCGTCGATTCCGGGCTGGCGTCCGGGCGAAGTCGAGTCGGTGCCTGAGGAGGAGTTGCGCGTCGTCGGCGCGGACGTGATGGACGAGATCACGCTCGGATGGATCAAGATGTATCGCAAGGCCTACCCGCACCTGAGCGTCACCATGGAGGCCAAGGCATCAGGCTCCGGCGGCCCGGCGCTGACCAACGGCACCGCAGACCTGGCACCCGTCGGGCGTGAACTGCTGCCGGCCGAGGAGAAGGCGTTTGTCGACAAGTTCGGCTACAAGCCGCTTACGATTCGCGTCGCGACCGGCAGTGTCGGCTCGCTCGGCAAGACCGCGACATCGGTCGTGCTGGTCGACAAGGACAATCCGATCAAGGGGCTGACGATGGCCCAGCTCGACGCGATCTATTCAAAGACGCGCAATCGCGGCCATGCCGATATCAGCACGTGGGGCGATCTTGGGCTCGGCGGCGAGTGGGCCGACCGCCCGATTCACCTCTATGGCCTGAAGCCGGTCAACGGCATCGAATACTTCCTCAAGCTGAACCTGCTCGAAGGCGGCGAGTACAAGGACAACATCCAGTTCGTGAAGGGCAAGGGCTTCACGCATGCGTTCACGGTGGCCGCCGAGGACATGGCGACGCATCCGGGCGGGCTCACGTATGCGCTGCTCGCCAACGTGACGCCCAACGTGAAGGTCGTGCCGCTGGCCGCCAGCGAAGGCGGTCCGTACCTCGCGCCCACGCTGCAGAACGTGTACACGCACAAGTATCCGCTCTCACGCTACGTGTACATCTTCGTCAACAAGAAGCCCGGCGAGCCGCTGCAACCGAAGGTCAAGGAGTTCCTGAAGCTGGTGTTGAGCCGCCAGGGGCAGGACGTCGTCGCGAAGGAAGGTGTCTATATCCCGCTGACCCCGGCTGTCGTCAAGGAAGAGCTCGCCAAACTCGATCAGGCGGATTGATCGTACGGCAGTCGTGATCGTGACGGCCACCTCATTACAGGCTGAATTTGCATTCAGCCCGCGTTAACGCTCGTTCAAGGTCGCGAGCCTACACTCGACTCGCACCTGCTTCAATGACGCCCATCGGGCAATGAGAGGAGACACATGAAGACCCTGACCAAGACCCTGCTCGCAGCGACGCTCGGCGTCCTGACGGTCTCTGCGCTGCCTGCGGCCGACGCGGCCACCGCCGCGCCGGAACCGCACGCGAAGAACTGGACGCCGCCGAGCACGAAGATCTACGCACAGAAACTGTCCGAGCAGATCATGAAACAGCATCCCGAACTGCTCAGCGTGACCCTCCACGGCGTTCCCCCAGGCATGCAGGATGCCTACACGATGTTCGCCGGCTCCTACCTCGACCGCATCGGCAATGCTGACGATCCGGACGACATCGACATCTCGAAGAAAGGCATCACGATCGTCGACCCGCGCTGGCACCGGCCCAACGACACGGTCAAGAAGTTCGTGATGATGCTGCCGCTGCGCGACGCGAGTGGCGAGAATGTTGGCGAGATCGTCCTCGCATACAAGAACGACGGCGCCAACGCCAAGGGCGAAACTGCGTTCTTCCTCGCGTCGACGCGCCTGCGCGATGCGCTGCAGAAGCAGATCCCGAACTACGGCGCACTGTTCGAGCCGGCGAAGTAGCCGGTCACGGCCCGCCGCGCTTGCCATGCCGCCGCTCCGGCGCGCCGGAGAAGCGGCCTGTTTCATCGAGCCAACCACATTGAGGAGTCTGACCATGCGTTTGCGATTTTCCGCGCTCGTGTCGCTGACAGCGCTCGTGGCCGCGGTCATGGGCGCGACGCTGCCGCACATCGCGTGCGCAGCGACGCCCGCAGCCAATACCACCGGCGCCGCGAGCGCGCCGCTGCGGCTGATCGGCAGCACCGCGCTGCCGGACTACAAGGGCGATTTCGACCACTTCGCGGCCGATGTCACCGGCGGGCGGCTGTTCCTTGCCGGCGAAGACGGCGCGACGCTCGAAGTGTTCGACCTCGGCAGCGGCAGGCATCTGCGCACGGTCAAGGGTTTCGACCAGCCCCACGCGATCCTGTACCTGCCGGACCTGAACCGCCTGATCGTCACCGACAGCGGCGCCGGGATGACGCGTATCGTCGACGGCGCGAGCTATCGCATCATCGGCTCGATCCCGCTCACTGCCGGTGCGGATTCGATGCGCTACGACCCATCGCGCCGCCACCTGTACATCGTGACGGGCGGCAAGAACGCCGAGCCGAAGATGACGCGGACGATCGTCTCGGAAGTCGATCCGCGTACGAGCAGCCATATTGGCGACGTGACGTTCGAGACCGACTTCACCGAGGCGATGGCGGTCGAGCAACACGGACATCGCCTGTTCGTCAATGTGACCGGCAAGAGCACCCTCGCCGTCGTCGACAAGGCAACGCGCCAGGTGATGGCGAACTGGCCGATCCATGGCGCGGAGCTGAATGCGCCGATGGCCTTCGACGAGGCGCATCAGCGCCTGTTCGTCGGCACGCGCAAGCCGTTCAAGCTGCTGGTGCTCGACGCAGCGAACGGCAACACGATCGCGTCGTTCGACGCGCCCCAGCGCACGAACGAAGTGATCTTCGACGAACAGAACCAGCGCATTTACGTGGCCGGCGACGACTATCTGGGCGTGATCCAGCAGAAGGATCGCGACCATTACGAAGAAATTGCGCGCGTGCCGACGGCCAAGGGGGCCAAGACGGCCATTCTGGTGCCTGCCCGCAATTGCCTCTATGTCGCGGTCTCACCGGGTGACGCAGGAACCGGCGGCAAGCTGATGCGCTTCGACGTCCTGCCGACGTCAGGTGCGAAAGCGTTGGCCAGCAGGTGATGAATTGCCGGCGCGGCTCGACGATTGCCGGATCGATCGCGAGAAGCGCTTTCAATGCGTGAGCGGAAACAAAAAAGGAGCAGCCGCAGGTGCGACGACTCCATGCAAGGGCCAATGCCGAAGCATCAACCCTGAATCAGAACACCGGCGATGAAACACTAGCGCCCGCGCCGCCGACGTTTCCGGCAGACGCGGGCGCACAAGCCGTTCACCCGTTGCGCTCGACAGGATGCGGCTCCCTGAGCCGGTTCGCGACCCGCACCGCCTCGTAGTACGCGGCATTCGGCGGCCGCTTCAGGTACCGCCCCGCGCCGCGCACCGCGCGCAGGTCGCCATCTGCCCAGGCCAGCGCGCCGCGCGTGAGCGTATGCGTCGCGACGCCTCGCACCGTCATCCCCTCGAACACGTTGAAGTCGACCTTCTGATGGTGCGTGTTCACCGAGATCGTCTTCGTCGCGGCCGGATCCCAGACCACCAGGTCGGCATCCGCGCCGACCTGCACCGCGCCCTTGCGCGGATAGAGGTTGAAGATCTGCGCGGCGTTCGTCGACGTGATCCTCACGAACTCGTTCGGCGTGATGCGGCCGTGATTGACACCGTGATGCCACAGCACCGACATCCGGTCCTCGACGCCGCCGCAGCCGTTCGGAATCTTCGTGAAATCATCGCGGCCCATCGCCTTCTGCGACGCACAGAACACGCAATGGTCGGTCGCGGTCGTATGCAGCTGGCCGGACTGCAGCCCGCGCCACAACGCGTCGCGGTGCTCGGCCGAACGGAACGGCGGGCTCATCACGTGCGCGGCCGCGCGGGTCCAGTCGGGATCACGATACACGGCCTCGTCGATCACGAGATGCCCGGGCAGCACCTCGCCGAACACGCGCAGGCCCTCGTTGCGCGCCCGCGCGATCGCGTCCACCGCGTCCTTTGCCGATACGTGCACGATGTAGACCGGCACGCCGAGCACCTGTGCGATGCGGATCGCACGATTCGCGGCCTCGCCTTCGACTTCGGGCGGACGCGACAGCGGATGCGCCTCCGGCCCCGTCATCCCGCGCGCGAGCAATGCCTGCTGCAGGCGGAACACGAGCTCGCCGTTTTCCGCATGCACGGTCGGCAGCGCGCCGAGCTCGAGCGAGCGCGAGAAGCTGTTCACGAGGATCTCGTCGTCGGCCATGATGGCGTTCTTGTACGCCATGAAATGCTTGAAGCTCGACACGCCATGATCGTGTACGAGCGTGCCCATGTCGCGATGCACGGTTTCGTCCCACCACGTCACCGCGACATGAAAGCCGTAGTCGGCCGCGGCCTTCTCCGCCCAGCCGCGCCATTCGCGGAACGCGTCCATCAGCGGCTGCTTCGGGCTCGGAATCACGAAGTCGATGATGCTCGTCGTGCCACCCGCAAGCCCGGCCGCGGTGCCCGAGTAAAAGTCGTCGCTCGCCGTCGTGCCCATGAACGGCAGCTCCATGTGCGTATGCGGATCGATGCCGCCCGGCATCACGTATTGCCCGTGCGCGTCGACGACTGTCGCGCCTGCGGGCGCTTCGATCGTGTCGGCGATCTGCAGGATCGTGCCGCCGTCCTGTGGATCGGCGCACAGCACGTCCGCGCGCCAGGTGCGGTCTGCATCGACGACGGTACCGCCGCGTATCAGGGTTGCCATCTTGCTGCCTCCTCGTTGACTTTCAGTGTTCGAGCCACGCGCACCGCCGTTCAGGCGCTCGCGACCTGTGCGCTTTGCCCGGCACGCCATTTCATCCACGCTCCGTACACGGCCGATGCCAGCACGAGGCCGACGAACCACGCGTACGTGTAGAGCGTGTTGAAAAACGCAGGCACGTTCGGAAACGACGCGGGGAACGCGGTATGCAGGAAGCCCGGCAGATTGGGCAGCACGCCGACTGCGAGCGCGACCAGTGCCGCGGGATTCCAGCCGCGCGTGTAGCTGAAGCGGCCGTTCTCGTCGAACAGCGCGCGCGCATCGAGCTGCGTGCCGCGAATCAGGAAGTAGTCGACCATCAGGATGCCCGCCACCGGCCCGAGCAGCGCCGAGTACCCGACGAGCCACGTGAAGATGTAGCCGTCGGTGGTCGCGAGGATCTTCCACGGCATCATCACGATCGCGATCGTCGCGGTGATCAGGCCGCCCGCGCGATACGAGATCCGCTTCGGCCACAGGCTCGAGAAATCGTAAGCAGGACCGACGAGATTCGCGGCAAGGTTGCAGCACATCGTGTCGAGCGTCAGGATCACGAGCGCGACGCCCACGCCGATTCCGGTCATCCGGCTCGTCAGGTCGATCGGATCCCAGATCGCCTTGCCGTAGATCACGACGGTGGCCGACGTCACGACCACCGACACCACCGACAGCAGCGCCATCGGCAGCGGCAGCCCGACCGATTGCCCGATCATCTGGTCGCGCTGCGAATGCGCGAAGCGTGTGAAATCGGGAATGTTGAGCGCGAGCGTCGCCCAGAAGCCGACCATCGCGGTCAGGCCCGGCCAGAACGTCGCCCAGAACAGCCCTTCCTTCCTGCCGCCCGCCGCGAACTGCGACGGCGCCGACAGCATCGAGCCGAACCCGCCCGCCTTCGACGTCGCCCACCAGACGAGTGCGACGCACATCACGACCTTGATCGGCGCCGACCAGCTTTCGAGCCAGCGGATCGAGTCGGTGCCGTGCAGGATGAAGTAGAGCTGCAGCGCCCAGAACACCAGAAAGCACGCGAGCTGCCCGCCCGAGATGCCGACGAACGGCAGCGCGGCGCCATGCAACGCATTGCCCGTCAGGATGTTGAACAGCGTGTAGATCGCACTGCCGCCGAGCCAGGTCTGGATGCCGTACCAGCCGCACGCGACGATCGCGCGCAGCAGCGCCGGCAGCTTCGCGCCCTGCGTGCCGAACGACGAGCGCACGAGCACCGCGTACGGTATGCCGTGCTTCGCGCCCGCATGACCGATCAGCAGCATCGGCACGAGCACGATCAGGTTGCCGAGCAGCACGGTCAGCACCGCCTGCCACGGCGACATGCCCTCCTCGGTCAGGCCGGCCGCGAGCATGTACGACGCGATGTTCATCACCATCCCGACCCATAGCGCCGCGAAGTGATACCACTTCCACGTGCGCTGCGCGGCCGTCGTCGGCGCAAGGTCGTCGTTGTAGAGACTGCCGCCATGCGCGGCTGCGCCATCAGGATCGGCGGGGGTCGCTGTCAGCTTCATCAAGGCACTCCACGGAAACATCCGCACCCGCGCCGCGTTGCGCGACGCGGGGCCGAAGGGATCTGAAACGGCGCGCCCCGGCGCTTGCCGCCGGGGTGTGCCGAACGCTGGTCAAGCGGCCTTTGCGTGCTTCCCGGGTTCCGCCGCGCTCGCGCCTGCATCGACGCGCGCCGGATTGTTCGGATGCGTGGTCCAGTTCGCATAGCCGCCCGCGTCGACGCGCTCCATCGTGATGCATTGCTCGACCGGACACACATGCATGCATAAATTGCACCCGACGCATTCGGCGTCGATCACCTCGAAGTGGCGCATGCCGTCCTTCTCGCGCGTGATCGCCTGGTGCGACGTGTCCTCGCACGCGATGTGGCACAGCCCGCACTTGATGCAGCGATCCTGGTCGATGCGCGCCTTGATGTCGTAGTTCAGGTTCAGGTACTTCCAGTCGGTGACGTTCGGCACCGCACGGCCGCGCACGTCGTCGAGCGTCGCGTAGTCTTTCTCGTCCATCCAGTTCGACAGCCCGTCGGCGAGATCCGACACGATCCGGAAGCCGTAATGCATCGCCGCCGTACACACCTGCACGCTGCCTGCGCCGAGCACGATGAATTCCGCCGCATCGCGCCACGTCGAAATTCCGCCGATGCCGGAGATCGGCAGGTTCGGCGTCTCGGGGTCGCGCGCGATTTCCGCGACCATGTTCAGCGCGATCGGCTTGACCGCCGGGCCGCAGTAGCCGCCATGCGTGCCTTTGCCGTCGACCGTCGGCAGCGGCGCCATCTGGTCGAGATCGACCGCGACGATCGAGTTGATCGTGTTGATCAGCGACACGCCGTCCGCCCCGCCCTTGTATGCGGCGCGCGAGCCCATCCGGATGTCGCTGATGTTCGGCGTCAGCTTCACGAGACACGGCAGCTTCGTGCCTTCCTTCACCCAGCGCGTGACCATCTCGACGTACTCCGGCACCTGCCCGACCGCCGCGCCCATCCCGCGCTCGCTCATGCCGTGCGGACACCCGAAATTGAGTTCGACCGCGTCGGCGCCCGTGTCCTCGACGAGTGGCAGGATCCATTTCCAGTCGCGTTCGTTGCACGGCACCATCAACGATACGATCAGGGCACGGTCCGGCCAGTCGCGCTTCACCTGCGCGATCTCGCGCAGGTTCACGTCGAGCGGACGGTCGGTGATCAGCTCGATGTTGTTCAGCCCCGCGATGCGTTGCCCGTTCCACTGAACCGCGCCATAGCGCGAGCTGACGTTGACGACGTGCGGATCGAGCCCGAGCGTCTTCCAGACGACGCCGCCCCAGCCCGCTTCGAACGCGCGGTTCACGTTGTAGGCTTTGTCGGTCGGTGGCGCGGACGCGAGCCAGAAGGGGTTCGGCGAAGTGATGCCCGCGATGGTGCAGCGAAGGTCGGCCATGTTCGGCTCCGTGAGAGTGGGGTCGTTGTCGTGATCGGTGATGCGTGCGGCTCGTGCGCCCGGTGCCGGGTCAGGCCGCCCGCGCGGCGCGTCGTGCGAGCGCGGCGTCGATCGACGCGGCCGCGACCTTGCCGTCCTGCACGGCCTGGACCGTGAGATCGACGCCTTCCGTCGCCGCGCAGTCGCCGCCGGCCCACACGTCGGGCAACGCGGTGCGCCCGTCCGCATCGACCGCGATGCGCGCGCCGTCGGCAGTCAGCAGCGCGGCGTCGACGCCGGTCGGCACGAGCGTCTGGCCGATCGCCTTCAGCACCATGTCCGCATCGACGGTGAAGCGCTCGCCCGATGTGCCCTCGAATTCAACGCCCGTCACCTGCGCGCCGTTGCCCATCAGGCGCACCGGCTTCGCGTGCGTGACGAGCGTGACGCCGTTTTTCTGCGCGAACTCGCGCTCGGCCCATGTCGCGCTCATCGCGTCCACGCCGCGCCGATAAACCATCGTCACGCGCTCGGCGCCGAGCTTGCGGCTCTGCACGGCCGCATCGACCGCCGTGTTGCCGCCGCCGATCACGACCACACGGCGCCCGACCGGCACCTGTTCCAGCACATCCGCCTGCCGCACCTGCTCGATGAAGTCGACCGCGTTCATCACGCCAGCCAGTTGTTCGCCGTCGAGCGCGAGCGCACGAACGCCGCCGAGGCCGATCGCGAGAAACACCGCGTCGTGCCGCTCGCGCAGCGTGTCGAGCGTCGTATCCCGCCCGAGCGCGACACCCGTCTCCAGCGCGATGCCGCCGACCGACAGCAGCCACTCGACCTCACGCTGCGCGAAATCGTCGACCGTCTTGTACGCGGCAATCCCGTATTCGTTGAGGCCGCCCGCCTTTGGGCGCGCATCGAACAGCGTGACGCGATGGCCCGCGAGCGCGAGCCGATGCGCGCACGCGAGCCCGGCCGGTCCCGCACCGACCACCGCGACGTGACGCCCCGTATCCGGCGCCCGCCGGAACGATACGGCACCCGTCGCCATCGCCCAGTCGGTCGCGTGCCGCTGCAGCGCGCCGATCGCGACGGGCTGCGCGTCCTGGTGATTGCGCACGCACGCGCCTTCGCACAGGATCTCGGTCGGGCAGACACGCGCACACATGCCGCCGAGCGGGTTCGCGGACAGGATGTCCGTCGCCGCGCCCTTCAGGTTGCCGTTGCCGATCTTGCGGATAAAGCTTGGGATGTCGATCTGCGTCGGGCAGGCCTGCACGCACGGCGCGTCGTAGCAGTAGTGGCAGCGGCTCGCCGCGGCCGCGGCGGCGGTCGGATCGAGCAGTGGCGCGATGTCGGCGAATTCGCACGAGAGTTGCGTGGACGACAGGCGATGCGCGGCGATGTCGCCGGTTTGCTGGGTGGCCATACACGTTCCTTCGTCAGAGTGAGGACAAAGCCGTGCCTGCCAGCTGCGCGGATGCGGAGCCGGGACGGCGTGTTTTATGAACGCTGCGGTCAGTCGATAACGGGAATGCCGGCTATGGTTGTGTCGGTCGTGTCGTCATGAAGCGGGTTCGCACGCGCGCGACAGCATCGCGTGCAGCAGCACGTTCGCGCCCGCCTCGATCCATTCGGGTGTCGCGTCCTCGATCTCGTTGTGACTGATGCCATCGACGCAGGGGACGAACACCATCGACGTCGGCGCAACCTGCGCGAGATAGCACGCATCGTGGCCCGCACCCGACACCATGTCGCGATGCGTATAGCCGAACCGTTCGGCTGCTGCGCGCACGGACTTCACGCAGTCGGCGTCGAACGCGACCGGCTTGTAGTAGAAGATCTGCTCGAGCTGCGTGTCGAGGCCGATGCCGGCCGCGATGCGCGCCACGCCGTCGCGCAGCGCGGCGTCCATCTGCGCGAGCACGGCATCGTCAGGATGCCGAAAGTCGACGGTGAAGAACACGCGACCAGGAATCACGTTCCGCGAGTTCGGGTGGACCTGCATCATGCCCACCGTTGCGCAGCCGAACGGCGCATGATCGAGCCCGATCCGGTTCACGAGTTCGACCACGCGCGACGCGCCGAGCAGCGCATCGCGCCGACGCGGCATCGGCGTCGGGCCCGCGTGCGCCTCCTGTCCGGTCAGCGTGATTTCATACCAGCGCTGCCCCTGTGCATCGGTGACGACGCCGATCGTCTTCTGCTCCGCTTCGAGAATCGGCCCCTGCTCGATATGCAGTTCGAACGCTGCATGCAGCGGCCGGCCGCCGCACGGCACGTCACCGGCATAGCCGATGCGCGCGAGTTCCTCGCCGATCGTCTTGCCGTCGATGTCCTTGCGCGACAGACCGTATTCGAGCGAGAACACGCCCGCGAACACACCCGATGCGACCATCGCGGGCGCGAAGCGCGAGCCTTCCTCGTTGGTCCAGATCACCACTTCGACCGGATGTTCGGTCTCGACTCCATGATCGTTAAGGCTGCGGATCACTTCGAGGCCGCCCAGCACGCCGTAGATGCCGTCGAAACGGCCCCCGGTCGGCTGCGAATCCGCATGCGAGCCCGTGACGACGGGCGCCGCATCGGGCACGCGGCCCGCGCGGCGCATGAACACATTGCCCATCGTATCGACCGTCACCGTGCAGCCGGCCGCCTTCGCCCAGCCGACGATCAGGTCGCGGCCGGCCTTGTCGAGGTCGGTCAGCGCGAGGCGGCAGACACCGCCCTTCGGCGTCGCGCCAATCTTCGCCACCTCCATCAGGCTGTCCCACAAACGCCTGCCGTCGACCTTGATCGACGGATCGACAGTTGCCCGCTTCACTGCTTCCGATACTGCATCCATTCGTATCGCTCCTGTGGGGGTCGGTTATGTCGCAAGCCCGCTCTGTGCCGGTGCATGTTCGGCTGCTTGCGGGGCAGGCGCCGCACCTGCGCGGTGCATGTCCGCATCGTTCGCACGATTCGTCCGACGGATCGCGGGCCCGGTTTCCACCGTCGTTCGCGGCACGCCGAATCCTGTCCGATTGGACAGGTTTTAGACGATCAAAATCACCAAATCAATGTCTTTCTTATGGGAATCGACAGAGCGAGAAACGTGCCACTGCATCGCAGCATCTCGCGGACACGGGATGTCGCCGATGCGTGCGCTCAATGCAAACGTGCGGCTAGAATGAAGCCCAACGCGGCATGCGCGCCGCGCGAGGGTAACGATGAGAGATGACGAAGTGGCAGCCGAAGCGACCGAAAGCGACGACGCGCCCGCGCCTTTGCGGCGACGCAAGGCGCACATCCGCGAGTCCAACGAAGCACACCTGCTGGCCTGTGCGGAGGCCGTGTTCGCGGAACGCGGGCTCGACGGCGCGAGCACCGCGATGATCGCGGAGCGCGCCGGCCTGCCGAAAGCGAACCTGCATTACTACTTTCCGACCAAGCTCGCGCTGTACCGCCGCGTGCTCGACGACCTGTTCGAGGACTGGCATCGCGCGGCCGGCTCGTTCGAGGCCGACGACGATCCCGTCGAAGCGATCGCCAGCTACGTGCGCGCGAAGATGGCGCTGTCGCGGCGGCGCCCGCTCGGCTCGAAGGTCTGGGCCAACGAGATCATCCACGGTGCCGGGCACATGCAGGACATCCTGTCCGAACGCGTGAAGCCGTGGTTCGATACGCGCGTGAAGGTGCTCGACGGCTGGATCGCACGCGGGCTGCTCGCGCCGGTCGACGCGCATGCGCTGATGTACCTGATCTGGGCCACCACGCAGCACTATGCGGATTTCGATGCGCAGATCCGCGCGCTGAGCGGCAAACGCGCGCTCACGCAAAAGGCGTTCGACGAGAAGACCGAGCAGGTCGTGCAGCTCGTGATTCGCGCGTGTGGAGCGGTGTCGCCGAAAGCAAGACGATCGGCATGAAAACTTCGGCGTGTACCGCGCCGCTGCCTGGCTCATCGCTCCGCAGACACGGGTGTCCTCGGGGCCCGGTCGCCTTCAGAACGGGACCAGCTCCATGATGTGGCTACTGGACCAGAGGGATTCGTTGTTTAGGACCTCGATCGAGGTGCGTGGAATCACGGGATCCAGTTCCAGTTGCAAGGCCAACCGGCTGCCCGTCGCCGGCACACCTTGCTCCAGCACCACGACGCCCGTGCGTGGATGCAGGCTGACTTTGCCGGCCTGCTCCGACAGTTGCTGGCCGGCATGTTCCACACTGCCCAGTGCAACGGGCCTGCCATCCAGATTCGCGTCGCCGGTCACCACGGAAAGAATGCCCTGCGAACCAAACCGGAACGCGCGTTCGTTCAGCGCATTGCCGCGCAGGAAAATCGCCATGCGCACCGGCTCCTTGCAGACGACGTTCACGGAAACCAGGCGTTTTCCCAACGAGTAACCGAGGGCCGATGCGGGTTGCCCCAAAATGCTCTGCCGGTACTGAGCACCGTAGTCCAGCTGCGCATGCCCCGCATGCACCTGGCAATTGTCTGCCGCCAGCGCAGCCCCGCTCAGGCTCAAGCCCGCGCACATTGTCCACGCCCACCGGCGGATACACTTCGGTTGTCGCAACATATCGTCTCTCGAGGCCAGGGTCTCATTGGAGTGTGCATCGGGCGTCGGCGCTTTCGAACGGCGTGGCGGAACCCGCGCGCTCGGGCAGCGCATAATGCTACAGGCACTGTCTGCCGTCCGGAAAAACCACCGACAACGCATCGTTCCCGGCGCCGTTATTGAGAAACACCTGCCCCTGCTCGAGCACCGTGCCGACATACTGCTGGCGACCATCCAGCACATAGGCGCCGGAGGGCAGCGGATTGCCGTCGGAGTCGCGAGCGTTGTGCAGCACCCGACGCACGCGGGTGAGTTCGAAGTCGATCCGGTTCACCGACCCGCGCCCGGGGTCGACCCGTTAGAAACCGTTGCCGATGTCGACGTTGCGCGGCAGCGTACTGGTCATCACCTCCACGCGATTGCTGCTGTATGCAGAGAGCCGAGGCACCACGGCACGCCCCCAGCGGTCGGTCCATACCTGCCCCTGCGGGGTGTCGCCGTCGCCCTTGCGAGCGAGGAAACCGCCGAGGCGTGCGACCAAGCGCAACACTTCGTTGAGCTCGGGTTGCACAGATCTGGGCGTTTTCGTAAGCAGATACGCAGTCCGAATTTCATCGGGATCGAAGAACAGACGCGCGTCCAAATCAGGACACGCACGCCACTATCGATCCATGACCGGCGCGGCACAGTAGTCGACACGGGACGCGCCACGCCGCACCTGGCCTACGCCTTCCATGATGACTGGTCGCGTGGTAACGCGCCGGTCGGATCGTTTGCGACGAGTGAATCGCCTTCGGACAGATCGTCCACGTAAATGACGAGATTGGTTCCGCCCGGATTCAAGCGGGAACGGAACAGAATGCCTTTTGCGCCTGACGCAATGACCTCGTCAGCTAGCACCCAGCTCGGCGGCTCGACCCGGTGATTGAACTAGAGTGCGCGCCAGTCACAGTAAAAGTCCTCCCAGAGCGGATCCCACGTCTCAGTCCGATAGCCGGCGGTGAAGTCGACGATTGGCGATGCCGTTACCTGATAACTTACAAGCGTGCCAGGCGGAAGAAGCGGTGATACCTGCTGATACTCCGCCACTGCGGTTTCTAGTTCGAGCGCGAGATACAAGGCGTTCACACCGATGCGGTTTGCTCGACCGCCGTGCGTTCCCGCGCCGGCTCCACTTGTCGGAGCCACGGCCCATTTGGGAACGTGCACGCGATATGCCGTGACCTGTGACAAGTTGGAAAAAATCATCCTGCTGCGCCCGCCTCAAGGGAAGCGACGTAGCGAAGAACATCCTCCGTGCGCTCTTCAGAAACAAGCTGCTCAGCGGTCTTGTAATCGAACAGCGGCAGTGGCTCGTTGCGGTACCAATAAAGCGCGTTTTGGACATCCCCAGAGATGTCCGTTGCGGCCCGGATCACGCGCAGGGCATCGCGGAGGAACCGCTGTACGCTCTCTGACCCCGGCATCCGACTAATCGTATTGCGATGCACGTGCGCCTGCCGCGCGAGCGTCTGCAAATCGATGTGGAGAGCATCGACGAAGCGGCGGGCCGAGACAATTGGCGCGGGACTGTCGGGATCCCGGAGGGAAGACATGAACTGCTCGAAACTGGCAACCGTGGGGGTGGAATCCTGCTTGGCAGCGGGGCGCATGATCACTCCAATTTGCACACTTTATGCACATTTATAGCACACGACCTAGCTGTGCGCAAATCTAGCGGCCGAGCCTGGGTGGGCTCGACGCAGCGGGCCAGCTCGCCGTCCCGTGCAGACGAGTTCGCAGGGCTGTCGCCCCACCCCGCTCCCCCATCAAAATCCTGTAGGTTGATCCTTGCTTTCCTGAACTTTGATAGACTCTATCCTGTATGCTGTCAAAGGGGTGAGCATGGCAACCGAAACCATTGACCAAAGGACCCTCGCTGGCCTCATCGAGGCGGGCGCGGTGCGCTCGGCGCATGTCGTCGGCCAGCGTGGCGGCTGGGGGGTTCTGTTTAAATACGGCAGGACCGAGCGCCCGTTGGCAACTCAGCGCGGCGCCGTCCGCACTTGGGCACACCTGGAGACACTAGCGACTTTCCTCCGCGAGATGGGTATCGTGCGTTTCGAAGTTGACGCCGCACAATACGACCCGACAGCTCCGCGCTCGAGTGCGGAGCTGTCGAAAGCGCAGCGGGCCCGCGAGCAGATGAAAGCCGCTCACGCGGATGTGGCCTACGCCAAGTGGTTTCGCGAGACGGTGCGGGCCTCGGTCGACGTGGCCGACCAACCGGAAAGCGTAAAGGCACCGAATGGCGCCGTTGTGGCTTTGCTGCAATCGGGCGACACCGAAGGCCTGCGCGCCCTCGCGAAAGGCAAGGCGGCTCCGAAATCAAAGGCGGCGAGCCGTAAATGACGTTTGCTGTCGAATGGACGGCGACTGCAATTCTCAACCTCGCCGACATCCTCGATCGTATGCAGGCGGAGAGCCCGCAAGGCGCTGGCGCGTTTGCGGCAGAGATCGAGGCGAAGGCCTCGCACATTGCGTCCAATCCGAAGCTCTACCGGGTCGGACGTGTTCGCGGCACACGCGAGTGCGTCGTGACTGAGAATTACTTGTTGGTCTATCGCGTGGTCGGTGGGGTCGCCCAGATCCTCAATGTAGTTCATACCCGGCGGCAGTGGCCGACATCGTCCTGACCAAGCGCATGCGGAAGATGGCTTTGGCCAATTCCGCCAGCGCTCCAAACAGCAGTTGCGCCGCGAAGCCCGCACCCTTTCCTCATCTTGACTGTCGCGTCTGTGAACGGCGGTTGAAAACCGACAATAAACGGCGGCGTCATAGTGCGGCGGCGCGACGCGCGCATGAAGACAGACATCGCGGAAGCGTTCAACGCAGAGTGAACGGGACGTTGATTCAGGGCACGGCGTAAGGAGCCCGTAGGGCGACTGGAGACGTGCCCTGAATCGGGGCGGGCCGTCCGCATGGTAGAAAGGCGTTTGCCGAAGAAGAAAAACAGGCGCAGCGCCGGCCTCAACCGCCAAGTCCAGTCCGGTGCTGCGCCTCCACAGGGTATCCATATGGCAGGCCTGTCGGCCGGCCGGAGAGCCGTGTGAGCCGTCAGTATCGCATTGCTCACGCGGCCCGTCGACTTTGTTCGACTCCTCCTCTTTGGCGTTTTGGAGGAGCCGCCAATGCAGCCGCCCACGGGTCGCCTATACGTGTGCGCCCGTTGCCGGGCGCAGGTCATCGTCTGCCGCCGTTGCGATAGCGGCCAGACTTACTGCGATCGCGACTGCGCCCAGGCCTCACGTCGGGCCAGCGTGCGCGAGGCTGGTCGCCGTTACCAGCGCAGCTGGCGCGGTCGTATGGCGCATGCCGCCAGGATGCGCCGCTATCGCCAGCGGCGCGAGAAAGTGACGCATCACCCTTCCGCCGAGCCCACCGCTGATGCTCTACTGATTGTGACTTCGACGACATCGGCCAGCGAGACGAGTGCCACGATGGCAAGCACGCCGTCGCCCGGGCATTGCCGCTTCTGTCACTGCGCATGTGAATTTGTGCGTCATGGGCCATTGCGCCGTCGGGTCTTCCGTGAGGTTCGTACTGCTACCGAACAAAAAGGAACCGACCCATGACCATCAAGGCTGAAGTTGAGGCGCAGATCCTGCGCTATTACCACGTCGAAAAGTGGCGCTGCGGCACCATCGCGCGCCAGCTGCATGTGCATCGCGGCACCGTGCAGCGTGTGCTGGCCCAGGCGGGCCTGCCGCGGGTGGGCGGTGTGCAGCGGCCCTCGCGGATTGATCCGTACCTGCCGTTCATCCATGAGACGCTCAAGAAGTTTCCCTCACTCACGGCCAGCCGCCTGTACGCGATGGTGACCGAGCGCGGTTACCGGGGCAACATTCACCACTTCCGTCACCTGGTGGCGCTCCACCGTCCACGCCCGACTCCTGAGGCCTATCTGCGCTTGCGCACCATGCCGGGAGAAGTGGGTGAGGTCGACTGGGCCTCATTCGGCCACCTGCAGATCGGTCGCGCGCACCGGCCGCTGATGGCCTTCGTGATGGTGCTGGCGTGGTCCCGGCAGATCTGGCTGCGTTTCTTCCTCGACGCCCGTATGGACAGCTTCCTGGCCGGCCACGTGGGTGCCTTCGAAGCGTGGTCCGGGGTGCCGAGGGTCCTCAAGTACGATTCGGTTCCCGGGAACCGAATCGTACTTCTGTGTCCTCCGGCGTTATGTGCCAGAACGGTCTGAAGGATATATGGCGCAAGGGGGCGCCCGTTGAGGATGACACATAATTTCTAGAGCGATTGCAGCCATTTCAGCAGATCCTCGTCCCGCCGCCATCCAGCGCTGGTGGGGGATGCCACCACAGCATCAACCGGTGGCAGACACACGGCGAGAGCGGCTTGTTTGGTGCGGAGGGAAATTTCCGCATAACGATTGGTGGTATCGAGACTGACGTGGCCCAACCAACTCCGAACCACATTGATGTCGGCACCGTCTTCCAGTAATGCGACAGCCGTCCCGTGTCGGAAGGAGTGCGGAGAAATTCCTCGGCTCGGTCCATCTGATCGATTGGATCTGAGTACCGCTACATGTCGTTTTACGATCTTGTACAAACCGAACCGCGTCAAGGGATATCCGTGCTGATTCGATGCGAACAGCGGAAGCGACTTATCGCCGCGATGTACGTTATCGAGTTGCTTCAGCAGTGTTGCCGTTTCGGGCCAGATTGGACAAATCCGCCATTTATCACCTTTACCATGCAACCGGACGCGAAGTGGTGCATCAAGATCGACGTCGCCTACGCGTAGGTCGGCAATCTCCTGTACCCGGGCTCCGGTGTTGTGCAGGAGCATCAAGATCGCGCGGTCGCGGAGCGCCAATGAGCCCTCCCTGGGGAGGAGCCTGAACATCGTATCGACTTCATCGCGTTGCAGATACACTGTTTCCGGTGGCGAAGTCCGTTTGGCCGGAATGGCCTGAACGCGCTCGGCTTCGGCCAGCATCTCAATGTGATGCTGGGCCAAGTAGCCGTAAAAGGTGTGCAACGCAGCCAGTCGCTGATTGCGGGTACTCGCTTTATTGCCCCGTTCAACTTCGATCATTCTCAGAAACTCCAGTACTCGGTCAGAGCTCAGATCGGGGATGGTGAGTCGCGTGAGCCGGCGATGTCGGACTCCGGCGACGAATACCAGAAAGAGCTTCAAAGTGTCCCGGTAGCTCTTGACTGAGGACGGACGCAGCCCCAGTTGGACCTTGAGATGGTCCTCGAAGAACGCGTGCAGGATTTGACCGAGGCTATTCATAGCACACCTTCCTTCGGCACAGAGACGTGAAAACGCTCACCGGCCTGCTGAAGCATCTCCTCGGTGATCGTCAGATAGATTGCTGTTGAGGCCGGATTGCAATGGCCCATGAACGTCGACAGATGTACTAATCGTTGGTTGGGGTCAATTCCTTCCCGATACCAACGCAACAGCGTCCCTGTCGCGAACGAATGCCTCAAATCGTGGACGCGCGGAGGTGAAACGCCGGGCGGCATGTGAAGCTGTAGTCTGGGGACGAGTTGATGGAATGTGAGACTGATCGTGCCCGCACTGATGCAGCTTCGTTCGGTAAAGGAGAACAGTGGAACGTCAGCTTCGCCGCCTTGACCATGAAGCTCTTCAACGTATCGCCGCACGCGTTGCGCAAGTCGTGGGCCAAACGGGACGTACCTGCTCTTTTGAAACTTGGTCTCGCGAATGAGCAATGTGTTGCGCACGAAATCGACATCGCCCAGCCTCAGTTTTGCGACCTCGCTAACCCGTAGCCCAAGGCCGTAAAGCAGCGCAAATATGGTTTCGTACACGAGCCCACGATGCGCTGCCTTTGGGCCGTCGGGTAGCGTCCGGGCAATCTCGAGCAGTCGTTGGGCGGTGGGTAAATCGAAGAGATATGGGATCCGCTGACTGGTCACGCGTCGCGGTCTGGTAATGACAGGATTGTGCTGCGTCAATTTGTGAAGGATCGCCCACTCAAAGAAGCGAGCGAGTACCCCACGCAAATGGTTGTAGCTACGCGGCCGGTTCCGCGGCCGAGAGGAAAGGAAGTCGTCTACCATGGCCTGGTTGATTTCTGCCCAGGTGCGCACTTGCCGTTCGCAGAGGTAGCGGTCAAACAGATTCAGCGCCAGGGCCTCCGCGCGGTACTTGCGATTGAGGGCCCGCTTGTACTGCACGAAGGTAGCAATCGATTCAGCCAGTATGCTGCGCAGTTCAGGATTGCGGGTCTTCATAGCAACTCTCCATCACCCATGGCAACGTCGCGCAAGGTGTCGATCGCGACTTTGCTGTAGATCTCGGTGGAGCTACTGCAGCGATGCCCAACGTAGTCACCGATCGTCTTCAAGGGAAACTCAGCATCAACAAGTCGTTGCACGCATGTGTGTCGCAAGGTGTGCGTCCCAGCTCGATGAATCTTGATGCCCGCCTGACTGAGATACTTCGCCACTGCCGATGAAATGGCAGCACTGCTGATCGGCAGGAACGGTGCGAGGTTACGGAAAAACACGTGACGATCGGTCGTTGAAGGACGACCGTTCTTCAGGTAGTCGATCAGCGCCTCTGCAACGACGCTCGCCAGCGGATAAGCTGTCCAGTGTCCGGCTTTGCGGCATGGAATCTGAAAGCGCTCGCGTTTCCAGTCGATGTCGTCAAGCGTCAGGTTGACGACTTCATGTGCCCGAAGCCCGTAAGTCACGAGAAGCAGCAACATGGCATAGTCACGGCGACCCATGATGGTCCGTCGATCTACCATCGCAAACATGCGGCGCACCTCGTCCCAGGTAAGGGAGCGAGGAATCCGCGCTAGTCGATAGCTTTGTGGTGCTTCTACCGCTGCTGCCAGGTTATCGGCAATGATTCCTTCCCGGTGACAGTAACGCAGGAACACCCGTAGTCTGGCGCACAGTTCGCGACGAGAGGTCGGGGCGAGTTCTCGTGCGGAGTGAATGCTGAACGATGCCAGCAGGGGCAGCGATAGCTCCGATAACGCCCGCACACCCGTTTGCGTCAAATAACGTTCCAGGCGGTTCAGCGCATAGTAATATTGCTCGAGCGAACTCACGCTCAAGCCACGTTCCTCCCGCAGGTACGCCTGGAATCCCGGCACCTCGTCGTTGAACGGAAATGGTCTGCGCTGGAAATCTACCCGCCTGATCTCTCCTGTCGTCGCCAGTTGAAGCATTTGCTGTACTGTACTGCGAGCGGCGTCCAGGATGTTCTTGCGGGCCCTCGCCGTCTTATGTGGGAAATCGAGTTTACCCAATCGGACGGCCACGAACGCCTCGACGTGCGCTATCGATTGCCCGACATCTACGGCGCCATGTGCGCGCGAAAATTCGGAAAACTGACAAAGAATCGGGACTCGACGAATAACGCTCCGGGCAGAGTAACCGTTATCGTGCATCCAGCTTACGTAGTTCTCGATCTGCGGTGCCAGCCAGCTCGCGCGAATCTCGTCAATCGTGGCAGGCCGGATAAAGTAGTGCCCCAACATGACAACCTCCATTCATAATTTATGAAGGGAGGTTCATCGTCACACTGAATAAGATTGTTATGTTCCCGCCACAGCGAAGTTAGTCAACTCCGCCGCCGATCCGCCCCCATGCTGGCACATAACGCCGGAGGACACAGAAGTACGACAATTTGCGCAGCGCCGTGCTCGAGCGTCAGGGCGATGCGATCCGCTTCAATCCGGCGCTGCTCGCGTTTGCCAGCCATTACCGGTTCGAACCCAGGCCAGTGGCCGTCGCGAGGGGGAACGAAAAAGGTCGAGTCGAAAGAGCAATTCGCTTCGCACGCGAGAGCTTCTTTGCCGCGCGCAGGTACGCCGATCTCGATGATCTGAACGCCCAGGCCGCACAATGGTGCGCGGGTGTGGCAGCCGATCGTCCATGCCGGGAGGATCCGGCCATCACCGTACGCGAGGCCTTCGAGCGCGAGAAGCCGAGCCTGCTTGCATTGCCGGACAACCCGTACCCGTGCGAACTGCAGCTTCCCGCGACAGCCGGCAAGACGCCCTATGTGCGCTTCGACCTGAACGACTACTCGATACCGCACACGCATGTGCGACGCACGCTTACGGTTCGTGCCGACCAGCATCAGGTGCGCATCCTCGATGGCGCCGATGTCGTCGCCGAGCATGCGCGCAGTTACGACCGCGGCGCGCAGATCGAGATCGCGGCGCACATCGATGCGCTGGTGGAGCACAAACGTGAGGCCCGCCACCACCGCGGCCTGGACCATCTCGCGCACGCCGCGCCGGCTGCCCGGACACTGATGCTGCGCGCGGCCGAACGCGGCAGCAATCTGGGCAACATTACTGCGCAGCTGCTGCGATTACTCGACCGGTATGGCGCCGCCGAGCTGCAGTCCGCTATCGAGGAAACCCTCGCGAGCGGCGCCGCGCCGCACCAGAACCCAGTGCGCCTGACACTGGAGCGCCGGCGCGCTGCACGGGGAGCCCCTCCGCCCATCGCCATCAAGCTGCCGGAACACGTGCGCGACAAGGACAAGCGCGTGACGCCACACCGGCTCGACATCTACGACCAGCTCACTGCGGAGGCCGATGATGACAAACAGGACTGAGCAGTTGCACGAGCGCGCCAATGCCTTGCGGATGTACGGATTGCTGGCGCACTGGAGCGAGATCGCCGACGCGTCATGGGTCGAGCCGTTGCTGCAGTGGGAAGAGCAGGAACGCGCGCGCCGTTCGCTCGAGCGGCGTATCCGCGACGCCCGCCTGGGCAACTTCAAGCCGCTGGCGGACTTCGACTGGGCATGGCCCAAACGGATTGACCGAGGCGCGCTCGAGGAACTGATGGCGCTCGAGTTCGTCAGGGAGAAGTCCAACGTCGTGCTGATCGGGCCGAACGGCGTGGGCAAATCGACACTCGCACTGAACCTCGCGTACCAGTCGCTCATCCACGGCTACACGGCGCTCTTTACCACGGCTGGCCAGATGCTCGGCGAGCTGGCCGCGCTCGACAGTGACTCGGCGCTGCGCCGGCGCCTGCATCGCTACGCTTCGCCCGAAGTGCTCTTGATTGACGAGGTCGGCTACCTGTCGTACTCGAATCGCCATGCCGACCTGCTGTTCGAGCTGGTGAGCCGCAGGTACGGCGCCGCGAGCACGGTGGTTACAACGAACAAACCGTTCGCAGCATGGTCGGAGGTGTTCCCGAATGCGGCCTGCGTCGTGTCACTGGTCGATCGCCTCGTGCATCGCGCCGAGGTCATCGCCATCGAGGGCGAGTCGTATCGCGTCAAGGAAGCGCGCGAGCGGGCCGAGCAACGCGCCAAGAAGCGTAACGCTGCGCGCCCGGAGAAGAAGCCATGAGCCGCCGCACGCACCTGCCTTCGGGCCTGTCTCGCGGGCTGCACTTCCTGATCGACGCCGACTGGTCGACCCACCAGGCGTTCGCCGTGTTCGAGCTGCTCAGCGATCTGCGCGCGCGCATCTGGATGCGTTACGGCGTCGAGCTACACGAGCTGATCCGCGAGCAGCGTTCGCCGCCCACCGATGGCGACATCGACGACATCGAGGGCGGGTTCTGATCCTGCTTTACTCGCCCTGCGGGCGGCAATGCCTGCGGCGCATGGTCGAGTGTTTAACTCAACCTTGCGCCGCCGTCTGGTGTCGGATTTACGCCGCCGCCAACAGCGTCGCCTAACCCGGGCAAAGTGCGGCCTTTGGTTTTCGTCCACCCTGCTTCGGCGTGGGGGCAGAAGCGCGTTCGCGCCAAGTATCCCCGTCGCCTCCAAACACCTTGCTTAGCCACTTGGTGCCATCCCAGTAGACCGGGAACGCGCATGGCCCTCCTGGCCATCGACCATCACACCACATGGGTCGAGTAGGCGGAGTGCTACACGGCAACCACGTTGCATCCCCTGGTGGTTCCTGTTCCGTTATGGATCTACTCATGATCTCAACCCAAGGTGATTATTTCATCTGACAAGACTTCCCATACATTTTGTTTACATTAATGCTTCAGACCGAAATAATCACCCGTTCGAGTTTGCCCGTGGTGTATTGCCAACAGGAGACGAGATCGTTCCAATGAACGATTTACAGACCGACTGATCGCGCGTACACGGGAAAGTCATGCGATGGCTTGAGCGCGCTGACCACCCTGATCGATGGGACAGGTGCCATCGCCAAATCTGCTCGCGCCTCGAGAATCGTGGCCAAAAGGCTCGCCATCGTCACCGCGTCCTGCGGTGGAACCTTAGCGCTGCGATGCGCGTTGATTCTTTTAAAATCGACGTCCGAGAATACACACACTCCATTGGGCGACCGAAGAATTTCAATACTCAGCCGGCAGGCGGGTGGGGTCCGTGTGGCCGGCACGCTGGAAGCGTTGACCGGGAAGCGCGGCAGGCCCCGGACTTCAGGCCGGGGACGGATAGCGCGGACGCCGCAGGCGTCCTTGACAACGCGTAAGTGGTGGGTGATACGCTCAGCGTATGCAATGTCTTCAGGCCTTCCGATTCGAACTGATGCCGACTGGCGAGCAGGCGCGCGACATGCGCCGCTTCGC
>NZ_QTQP01000022.1 GCF_003854275.1 Burkholderia sp. Bp8963 | reverse complement strand
GCATACGATGCTTCGCACGGCAGCGGTTCGGCACAGAAGATCACGAACGTTGCAGCGGGCGATGTGTCGACCACGAGCACGGACGCGATCAACGGCGCACAACTGAAGCAGGTGCAGGACCAGATCGGCACGCAAGTCGGCGTGGCGACGAAGAATGCGGTCGTGTACGACACGGATGCGAACGGCAACCGCGTGAATTCGGTGACGCTCGCAGGCGGGGCAACGGGCCCGGTGAAGATCACGAATGTCGCGCCGGGTTCGCTTGATGCAAAGAGCACCGATGCGGTCAACGGTTCGCAGCTGTACGCGACCAACCAGAACGTCACGAACCTGAGCACGAGCCTCACCGGCACGCAGACGGACGTGTCGAACCTGCAGGCGGCCGACAAGCGGAACGTGAAATACGACGGCGCGGAAGGTTTCGACACCGTGACGCTCGCAGGCCCGAACGGCACGAAGGTGACGAACGTCAAGGCGGCCGAGCTGTCGGCGACGAGCACGGATGCGGTGAACGGCTCGCAACTGTATGCAACCAACCAGACGGTTGCGAAGCAGGGCGATTCGATCACGCAGATCGGTGGGCAAGTCACGCAGAACACGACCGACATCCGGAACATCGGCGGCCAGGTCACGCAGAACACGACCCACATCGGCGCACTGCAACAGGATGCGCTGCAATGGTCGGCATCGGCTGGCGCATACGATGCTTCGCACGGCAGCGGTTCGGCACAGAAGATCACGAACGTTGCAGCGGGCGATGTGTCGACCACGAGCACGGACGCGATCAACGGCGCACAACTGAAGCAGGTGCAGGACCAGATCGGCACGCAAGTCGGCGTGGCGACGAAGAATGCGGTCGTGTACGACACGGATGCGAACGGCAATCGTGTGAACTCGGTGACGCTCGCAGGCGGGGCAACTGGCCCGGTGAAGATCGCGAATGTCGCGCCGGGTTCGCTCGACGCAAAGAGCACCGATGCGGTCAACGGTTCGCAGCTGTACGCGACCAACCAGAACGTCGCGACGCAGACGACGCGCGTCGACAATCTGACGACGAACGTGTCGACGCTGACGAGCAATCTGTCGACGACGAACACGAACGTCACGAACCTGCAGCAAGCGGACAAGCTGAACGTCAAGTACGACGGAAGCGACAGGAACACGGTCACGCTCGGCGGCGCGGGTCATGCGCCGGTCAAGCTGTCGAACGTGGCTGATGGTGTCGCGAACAACGATGCCGTCAACGTCGGTCAACTGTCGAAGGCAGCCGGCAATCTGCAGCAGCAGATCAGCACGCAGGGCAACACGATCACGTCGATCGACCAGCGTGTGACGACGAACACGACCAACATTTCGGCGCTCAAGCAGGATGCGCTGCAATGGAATGCGACGCTCGGCGCGTACGACGCGAGCCACGGAAGCGGTGCGCCGCAGCAGATCGCCAACGTTGCGCAAGGCGTGAAGGGCACCGACGCGGTCAACGTCGATCAGCTGAATGCCGCGGTGAAAACTGGTGTCGACGCACTCGATTCGCTCGCGGTGAAGTACGACGATTCGAGCAAGCGGCAGGTTTCGCTCGGCGCCGGCAACGGCGGCGTTCCGGTGCGCGTGACGAATGTCGCGGAAGGCGGCGTCTATGTCGGCAGCAATGATGCGGTGAACGGCTCGCAACTGCGCTATGCGACCGACAGCGTCGCGGCTGCGCTCGGCGGCGGTGCATCGGCGAACACGAACGGTTCGATCAATGCGCCGAAGTACGACGTCGGCGGCGGCACGTACAACAACGTCGGCGACGCGCTCAGCAACATCGACGGTCGCGTTGCGGGCAACACGACGACGATCCAGAACCACGAAACGCGCATCAGCAACGCGGAAACGAACATCGTCAACAACACGACGGCGATCGCAGGCTTGCAGAAGGACGCGCTGCAGTTCGATCCGAGCATCGGCGCGTACAACGCAGCGCGCGGCGGCGCGGCAACGAAGATCACCAACGTGGCCGACGGCAGCGTCGCGGCGGGCAGCACCGATGCAGTGAATGGCGGTCAGTTGTTCGGCGTGAAGTCGGATCTGCAGCAGCAGATCACGAACGTGTCGAACCAGACCGGGGAGGCCGTGAAGAATGTCGTGAAGTATGACGTGGACGCGAACGGCAAGCGCCTGAATTCCGTTTCGCTCGTCGGCGGTGACACGGCCTCGCCAGTTGTGCTGAAGAACGTCGCGGCCGGCGTGGACGATACCGATGCGGTGAACGTGAAGCAGTTGAAGGGCGTGCAGTCGAGCATCAACCAGCTTGGTGCGCTGGCCGTCACGTACGACGACAGCTCGAAGAGCATCATCACGCTCGGCGGTGGCGCGGGTGGCACGAAGATCACGAACGTGCAGGCCGGTACGCTCAGCGCAACCAGCACGGACGCGGTGAACGGTTCGCAACTCTACGCGACGAATCAGCAAGTCACGAAGAACACGACCGACATCACGAACCTGCAGCAGAACGTGACCAACGTGACGAACGGCAAGGCGGGTCTCGTGCAGCAGCAGGACCCGAACGGCCAGATCACGGTCGGCGCGGGGACGGGCGGCACGTCGGTGAACTTCGCCAACGGTTCGAACGCGGATCGCGTACTGACGGGCGTTGCAGCGGGCGTCAGCAGCAATGACGCGGTGAACGTCGGCCAGCTCAACAACGCGCTCAAGGACGTCAAGACCAATCAGGACATCAAGGCCGCAGCCACCGACGCGAATACGAGCTGGATCGCGCGCGCGGATGCGGGCTCGTTCGGGTCGACGTCAAGCGCAACCGGCAAGAACGCGGTGGCGGTCGGCCAGGGCTCGGTCGCGGATCGCGACAACTCGTTCTCGGTCGGTGCGAAGGGCAACGAGCGTCAGGTCACCAACGTCGCGGCCGGTACGGCGCCGACCGATGCGGTGAACGTGCAGCAGCTGAACGACAACGTCGCGGCATCGACGGCCGCATCGCGCAGCTACACGGATCAACGCGTCGGCCAGGTGTACAACGACCTGAACACCGTCAAGAAGGACATGTTGGGCGGTGTTGCGTCGGCGATGGCGGTTGCCGGTCTTCCGCAACCGACGGCGCCGGGGCGTTCGATGGTGTCGGCAGCAACGGCGAACTACCGTGGCCAGCAAGGCTTCGCGGCGGGTTACTCGTATGTGACGCAAAACGACAAGTGGGTCGTCAAGGCGTCCGTCACGGGCAACACGCGCTCGGACTTCGGCGCGGTGGTCGGCGCGGGCTACCAGTTCTGACGCGAGCCGTCTCGTAACGACGCACTTTCATCGAGTGCGTGGCTAGCGGATGTTGCGTGTCCGTCCGGGCAAGCAACATCCGCAGACGCTGCAGCAAAAGTTGCCACGCCGGATCGGCGGAACAATCTCGTCGCTGGTCGTCCGTCGTGCATCCCGGCAGCCATTGCAATCCGCTGCCCGGCGATCGCGACCGCCGCACATCCCGTCCCACCTGCCGGCAACGGCTTGCGGCGCCGCACCCGCGGCGCCGGACCGTGGATCTCCGACCGGGCGACCGTGCCACATCGTCCGTCGCCACTCGCGCTCCACGACAACGACATTCGCAAGGAACAACGCGAGGAGAACATGGCATCCGGGGAAGTCTTTTTATCGACCGACCAGGTCGAGCCCGCGTTGCGGGATGAATACTGGCGCGATGTCACGCGGCCCATCGCGGAAACGACGCCGGTTGCGGATCGCGGCGACGCGCGACTGGCCGGTACGCTCGTGTCGCGGATGTTCGGCGAGATGCTGCTGTGGCGCGCATCGGTCAACGCCCAACAGTACCGACGCGATCGCCGCACGATCGAGCAGAGCGGCCTCGACCATTACATCGTCCAGTTCGTGCATTCAGGCGCGCACGTCGGCAATTTCAACGGCATCGACGCGCGCGCGGCCACGGGCGACATCTATCTGATCGATCTCGGCCAGCCGCTGAGCAGCAGGGTGGACGCGGGCGCGTCCTTCGCGGTCGTCGTGCCGCGCGACCGGCTCGAGCTCGCGGCCGACGGACGGAACCTGCACGGTGCGGTGTTGAGCGCGAGCCGGGGGATCACGCGCCTGCTTGCCGACTATCTGATGGATATGCACCGGGTGGCCGCGCACGTGTCGGCGCCGCAGGCCATCGCGGTGCAGGATGCGATGGTGACGTTGCTCGCCGCGGCGCTGCTGGATGCGCCGCACGCGGACGGCAAGCGCTTCGCGACGCACGGCGCCGCGCTGCGCAGGCGGATCGTGCAGCACATCTCCCATCATTTGACGGATCACGATCTCGGCCCTGAATCGCTGATCGCGCACTTCCGCATTTCCCGTGCCCACCTGTACCGCGTGTTCGAGGCGGACGGCGGCGTCGCGCGTTTCATCCGCGACCGCCGCCTCGATCTCGCGTATCGGGCGCTCGTCGATCCCCGGTCGAACGGGCAGTCGATCAAGGAAGTCGCGCTCCGCCACGGCTTTTCGAGCAGCGACCGGTTCGTGCATGCGATGCGTCAACGCTTCGGGATGACGGCGCGCGAGGTCAGGATGGGGCAAGCGAAACGCACCGCGGCCGCACACGATCTGTCGCGCCTGCATGGCCACTTCGCGCGCCATGCGGTGCCGCCGAAGCCAACGCAGGATACGCGCGGCCGATAAGCACCGGTGTGGCGAACGGTGTCGCGCTGCGTCGTGTGCATATCCGGTTTCAGCAGCCATTTGACCGAAGCGAGCGCTGTCGTTGCCGTCCGCTCGGCCAAAAAAAGAAGCCACACGAATGTGGCTTTCGAATGGCACAGAAAATACCGGACACGGGGTGCGTCCGTGTCGTTATTTTCACATTCTTTCGAATTGGAATGAATGGTGCGAGGCTTCGATTTGTCTCCTGAATGCCATTGGAATTTCCCATTTCGGCAGGCGAACGCGGAATCCGGATTCGAACGCGCATTGGGCCAGCGATTCGACGTCAACGAAGAAGGTCATTGCGAATCTGTTGTGCGAATCATCAATCCCGCGCGTGCGATTCGGTATCCGGCGCCGAACGATAGTGTGCGAAATGACGTTGCAGCGAATGCGAGCCTTCGCCGAGCGCTGCCGCGGGCATCACGCCTTCCCGCTTCGCGTCGCTGGGCGTGAGGCCGAAGTGCGAGCGGAAGGCCCGCAGAAACTGGGCGCTGCTGGAGAAGCCGCAGTCGGTCGCGATCTCCGTGATCGAACGTTCGCGCCCGTGCTGATGCGTGAGTGCCAGGTAGGCCGCATCGAGGCGCTTGTTGCGGATGAGCGTGCCCACGCCGCCGTCGTCGGCGAAAGCCCGGTACAGATGGGCGCGCGAAATCCGGAACCGGCGCATCAGCAGCCCGGGGCCGAGCTCCGGACACGTGAGGTTCGCGTCGATGAATTCGATTACGCGTTCGCGCAACGCGTCATTGAGCGCCGAGGGCGTAACGTGTCCCGTGATGTCCTGTCCGGTGAGGCCGGCCGCAAGCAGCGACACCATCGCGTCCTGCGCGGCGAACGCCTCGCTGGCCGACAGGCGTGCCGATACGGCCCTCAAGCCTTGCAGAAAATCGACCAGCAGTTGCGTCATCGGCGCGCCGGCCTTCAGCACGGCGCCGTGCAGGTTGCGCCGTCCGAGCGCGTTTTCCAGATCCTTGCGCGGCACGGCCATCGTCATCCTCGCACCGGTGTCGGCGCGGCTCTCGAAGGTCTGCGTGAAATCCATGATGCAGATGTCGCCCGGTTCGGCCGTCACGCTGCGCCGGCCGAACGTGCCGCGCATCGTTCCGGCGGTCAGGATCTGGATCAGGTGGTGATCGAGGCCACCCTGTGCGATCACACGCCGGTCGCGCCGGTAGCGCTGTGCATTGAAGCTGACCGTGCCGATCAGCAGTCCGCCGACCGGACGGCTTCGGATGGTGCCGAAGAGCGGCGTGTTCGTCGTACCGTCGACGGGCGTGGTGTCGAATATGGGAGACGTGACTTCGCGCCAGAAATCATTGCGCAAGCACGGCTCGACCGCATCGGTGGAAATGATGATTTCTGGCTGTGTCATCGCACGTACCGCCCCGGATTCGGTGAATCATTCTGATTCGCACGTGAATACGACGAATACCGGCGCGCAACCGGATCGATTCCGGGCGCGGGAACGTGCGAGATTTATTGAAGGCGAAACTATACACGGATGCGTGAATGCCTGGTGGCCAATTGCGACGAATGGCGGCGTAAGATATTTAAAATTCGCCAATGCGAGGAGAGGCGGCGGTATCAATTGACTGGTGATGTCCTGACGGGCCGTCGCGTGCCGGCCGGCGCGTGAAAATGTGTCATTTGAATTCGGCGTGTGATGACCGCTCGAGAATCAATTCGTTTTACGGCAGATGCGCGCGCTGTATCGTTTGGTGATTTGATATATGGAATGGATGGTGTGCGTATTCGCTAACGTTTGCGCTGGTTGAAATTCGCGTTATTTTGCAGCGACGCGCATCGGACGTTACCATTCCCGCTATTTGGCGGGCCGGTCCGGCGCATTCGGGCCGGCCATCATTCCCCTCCTGCAACGCTTCGACACCATGCCCCATCTGACGCTTGAATATTCCTGCAATCTCGACGGGTTCGACGCGACGGCCACGCTGATCGCGCTCAACGAGGCGCTCGTTGCGTCCGGCCATTTCGACGAACCGGACATCAAGAGCCGCGCGCTGCGTTTCGACGAATTCGTCGTGGGGACGACCGGCGCGCCGCGCGCGTTCGCACACGCGAAGCTGGCGCTGCTGAGCGGCCGGTCCGTCGACGTCAAGCGGGATCTGGCCGAGCATGTTCTGGCGGTGCTGAAGGTGCGCTGTCACGCGCCATCGGGCACCCATCTGCAGCTTTGCGCCGAAATGTTCGAGATCGAACGCGAGTCGTACGCGAAGGCGAGCATCGCGCCGCGTTGACGCTTGGTTCGGCGCTGCATCGTCGTGCCGGCGACCGGAAGCCGCGCGGGAAGATAGTAACGGAGCGCTTCGGATACCGGATTACTGCCCCGATTCCGTTGCCGCGCCGTGAGCGCTGCCGTATCCGGAGCCGTCCGCTTGCGACGGGTTTTTCTGTTGGGCTACCTTCGCTTCGGCCGCAAGGATGCTCGCGGGATAGAACCAGTCGCTCGGCTGGAAGCCGGCTTTCTTGAGCGCGAGCACTTCGGCGTGAACCTGTGCGCGCGTGAGCGGCTGGTTCGATTGCGCGTGGGCGGCGAGCGGGGCAGAGATGGTCAAGGCCAGGGCAATCGCGCGGACCAGGGATTTCATGATCGTTACCTCCACGTTTCCTGATGACACGTTTTTCGTGTCAGTCGTGGGAGGCAGTGTAGGCCGCGTCCGAAGCGCCATAAATGGCGCGGCGCCCAACGCAGTGTTCCGCCGCAAACAACAATGCACGCGGCGGTGCGGATCGGCCGGGGCGTGGCGAGCGCGATGGAAGCCGGTTGGCAAGCGACAGCCGCCGGGGCCGGATTGCGTTCGAGAAGCGTGTGCGGCGGCCCGCTGGCGGAAACGAAGCCGGCCGCTGACGCGGCCGGTGAGGGGCGATGCGGGGCCGCAGCCCGGCGAATGTCGTTACACGAGGCCTGTCGTGTAATACACCGCGATCACGAAGAACACCGCGAGCGTCTTGATCACGGTGACCGCGAAGATATCGCGATACGACTCGCGGTGCGTGAGGCCCGTCACCGCGAGCAGCGTGATCACCGCGCCGTTGTGCGGCAGCGTGTCCATGCCGCCGCTTGCCATCGCGACGACCCGGTGCAGCACGTCCATCGGAATGTTGGCCGCCTGCGCGCCCTTGATGAACAGATCCGACATTGCGGCGAGCGCGATGCTCATGCCGCCCGATGCCGAGCCGGTGATGCCGGCGAGCGAGCTGACCGACACGGCCGCGTTGACGAGCGGGTTCGGAATGCTCTTCAGCGCATCGCCGACGACGAGGAAGCCCGGCAGCGCGGCAATGACGCCGCCGAAGCCGTATTCGGACGCGGTGTTCATCGCGGCGAGCAGCGCGCCGCCGACCGCGGCCTTCGAGCCGGCCGCGAAGCGGTCGCTGACGCGCCGGAACGCGGTGGCGATGACGAGCAGGATGCCGAGCAGCAGTGCAGCCTCGACCGACCAGATCGCGACGACGGTCTTGATCGACGTCGTCACCGGCGTATGCACGCCCGGCAGCACGTCCGGCGCGACCGTATACGACGCGGCGCCGTACCACGTCGGGATCAGCTTCGTGAACGCGAAGTTCGACACGCCGACGAGGATCAGCGGCAGGATCGCGAGCGCGGGATTCGGCAGCGACGTCGCCTCGACGCGCTCGGGCTCGTTCACGAGCGACGTGCCGTAGCCTTCGCCCTTTGCCATCGCCGAGCGGCGGCGCCATTCGAGATACGACAGGCCGACGATCACGATGAACACCGAGCCGATCGTGCCGAGCGCGGGGGCGGCCCACGCAGTCGTCTTGAAGAACGTGGTCGGGATGATGTTCTGGATCTGCGGCGTGCCGGGCAGCGAATCCATCGTGAACGAAAACGCGCCGAGCGCGATTGCGCCGGGCATCAGCCGCTTCGGAATGTTGCTCTGGCGGTAGAGCTCGGCCGCGAACGGATAGACCGCGAACACGACGACGAACAGCGACACGCCGCCATAGGTGAGCAGCGCGCACACGGCGACGATCACCGCATTCGCGCGCGAGCGGCCGATGTAGCGGATCGCGGCGTGGACGATCGCTTCCGAGAAGCCGGACAGTTCGATCACCTTGCCGAACACCGCGCCGAGCATGAACACAGGGAAGTAGAGTTTGACGAAGCCGACCATCTTCTCCATGAAGATGCCGGAGAAGACCGGCGCGACGGCGGCCGGATCGGTCATGAGCACGGCGCCGAGTGCGGCGATCGGCGCGAACAGGATCACGCTGTAGCCGCGGTACGCGGCGAACATCAGGAACGCCAGCGCGGCGAGGACGATCACGAAAGACAAGGGAGTCTCCTAATGGCTTTGGTTGTTGTTCGGTCGTGCGGCGAGCCACGCCGCGGACCGGCTCAGGTTCGTGCAGGTTTCGTGCCATCGGCCGGATTGCACCGCCGGACGTGCGTCCGCCGGAAGCCGGCGGGCCCGCGCCGGTCAATCGTCAGTCGATTCTACAGAAAACGTCTCCAGAGGGAGACGGATTGTCCGTTCGGCCAGGCCAGAAATGCGCGCCGGTCGCGCCAGATCAAGGTATTGCGGGTTGTCTCCAGAATGAGATAATTCGTCTCGTTCTGGAGACAGCCGATAACGATACATGGAGACGACGACACGATGATGAACGACTGGGCCCGAATGCCCGTCGATTACGGCGACCTGCTGCGGCGCGGCGCCGAATCGCTGTTCCGGACCTTCGAAGGGTCGAGCGCGGGCACGCTGATCGTCGATCGCGACGCGCGGATCGTGTGGATCAACGAGCGCTATGCGGCGCGCTTCGGGTTCGCTGATCCGCAGCAGGCGGTCGGCCTCGATTGCGAGGCGGTGATTCCGCACAGCCTGATGCGCGAAGTCGTGTCGACCGGGCAGCCGATCCTGCTCGACATCATGGAGACGAGCCGCGAGCCGCTCGTCGTGACCCGTCTGCCTCTGAAGAACGACGCCGGCGAGACGGTCGGCGCAATCGGCTTCGCGCTGTTCGACGAACTGAAGACGCTCACGCCGATCTTTTCCCGTTACGTGCAGCTTCAGCAGCAGCTGATCGCGACACAGCGCTCGCTCGCGCAGGCGCGCCGCGCGAAATACACGTTCGCGAGCTTCGTCGGCACGAGTGCGGCGAGCCTCGAGACCAAGCGCCAGGCGCGCCGCGCCGCGCAGGTCGATTCGCCGGTGCTGCTGCTCGGCGAGACCGGTACCGGCAAGGAGCTGCTCGCGCATGCGATCCACGCGGCGTCGGCGCGCGCACTCCAGCCGCTCGTGACCGTCAACGTCGCCGCGATTCCCGACACGCTGCTCGAGACCGAATTCTTCGGTGCGGCCCCCGGCGCCTATACCGGTGCCGATCGCAAGGGGCGGGTCGGCAAGTTCGAGCTGGCCGACCGCGGCACGCTGTTCCTCGACGAGATCGGCGACATGCCGCTACCGCTACAGGGCAAGCTGCTGCGCGTGCTGCAGGACAAGGAATTCGAGCCGGTCGGCTCGAACCGCATCGTGCGTTCCGACGTGCGGATCATCGCAGCGACTTCGGCCGATTTGCCGGCGCTCGTCGCCGCCGGGCGCTTTCGCGCCGATCTCTATTACCGGCTCAATGTGCTGACGATTCACGCGCCGCCGCTGCGCGAGCGCGCGGCCGACATCGCGGCGCTCGTCTACGCAACGCTCGAGGAGCTTGCTGCCCAGCATGGGCGCGCCGCGCACTGCGAGCTGACCGACGATGCGCTGCGGATGTTGTGCGCGCACCCGTGGCCCGGCAACGTCCGCGAACTGCGCAACACGCTCGAACGCGCGTTGATGCTGTCGGACCGATCGGTGATCGACGCCCGGGCGCTTGCACCGTTCCTCGGGCCGTCGCGCGCGGCGCCCGACGCAATGCCGCCGGCACATCCGGCGCACCCTTCGGCGGCGCTGCAGAAGACGCTCGATGCGGGGGCGCCGCCCGCTGCGCATGCGAAGTCGTATGCGGATGCGTTGGCAACATGGGAGCGTCAATTCCTGACCGATGCGCTCGCTGCGTGCAACGGCAAGGTGGTGGACGCGGCTGCGCGCATCGGCATCGGCCGCGCGACGTTTTACAAGAAGCTGGCGGCGTTGGGTATCGAACTGTAGCGTCGTGTGCGCCGGCGCTGCCGAACGCAAGGAGGCGACGATGAAGCGAACCTGGATCGCGTGGTGGCTGGCCGCGATGCTCGCGGCTCCCGCGCTCGCGCAAACCGATGCGGCCGGCGAACCGCAGGCGCGGCGCAATTGGTACAACGATCCGTTCGTTGCGTTGTCGCAGGATTTCGCCGGATGCCCGCTGCCGCTCGGGCCGTGGATGACGAAGGCCGAAATGGAGGACGACGCGCACTATCGCGTCGAGCGTGGCACGACGTGCTGGCTGGCCCACCGTTGCACGAAGCCTAACTCGTACCTGTACGACGCACCGATTGCCGATGCGGCGAAAGCGCATTTCACCGGCAGCGCGCGACTGGAAGGCACGAGTCTCTGGATCACGGTGCAGCGGCGTTTCATCTATGTCGAAGGATGCGCGAACGCGTCGTTCGATCGCGCGGCATTGGCGCGCGCACTGGAGGCACTGCCCGACGTCGAGCAGGTGTTCGTTCGCATCACCGACGATCCGCGCCGGAGCCTGCCGTACAAGACCCGCGCGCGGCCGGACCGCGTGCCGGATTGACGCGAATGCTTGGGCGCATGGCATACTCGCGGCATTCAAAAAAGGGTTGACGGAAAGAACAATGAAACACATGCTTGCGTCGGTCTGTCGGCGGCCTGGATCGTGGTGGAGGCCGGCCGGGGCGATTGCTCTGTTGGCGGCGCTCGGAGGGTGCGGCGGCAGTGCCCCGCTGTTCACGTCGGATGGGCGCCCGACCACGCTCGTGCAATGCACGAGCGGGAGTGGGTGGAGCAATTGCACCGACAACGCGCGTGCCACCTGCAATGGTGAATTCGACGTGCTCAAGCAGTCGGATGATGGTGGCGTGCGGAGTCTGCTCTTCGCATGCAAGAAGAAAAGTCCGTATTGATCCCGTAATCGCAGCCGAGAAAACCCCGAATCGGAACGGGCACTTTTCTATTTGCTTCGTGTCACCTATTTTTATAGATAACATTCTGGGAATCCCAATCATATGGCGACCTACAGGCAGCTGACAGCGCAACTCGAAAAACTCCAGCAGAAGATCGATAAGGAACGCGAAAAGGCGATTGCCGACGCGATCGCATTGATCCGCGCGAAGATCGAGGAATTCGACATCACGCCGGAGGAGCTCGGTTTCCGTCCGGTGGGTGTCGCAGTCAAGACCAAACGTCCGCTGCCGGCGAAGTATCACAATCCGAAGACCGGCGACACCTGGAGCGGCCGCGGCCGTGCGCCGGCATGGCTCGGCAAGAACCGGGCGCGTTTCCTGATCAAGGACTGATTCCCGAAAAATCTCACCTTTCGTGCGCTGACTGACGGTGCGAACGGCCATGCGGCCGTCGCACCGTTTTGTTTTGGCGCGACGGTGGATCGTATCGTGCCGTCGAACCGCCGTGCGACATCGCGTGACCGGCACAGGCCACTCCGCCCAATCGCCGCGATTTATCGGCGTATCCCGTCGATTTCCGGTAAACAGCGGCGCAATTGCGCGCGTGATGTGCATGCCCTTCCGCGATTCGAAGGGTGCGTGCGAATTGGATGCCTTCATCACTCTTTGCCTTTTCGCGCACTCCCGCGCGCAATTCCCGAACGTTCTCACCTTTGCTCCTGTAAATCCTCACCTTTGCCGGTCGCACCGGATCGTTGCGAGCGCCGTTGTTGTTGTCGTCACCTCGTTGTCGTCACCGTCGGGACCGTGACCGAGACCGTGACCGAGACCGTGACTGAGATCGGGACGATCGGATTCATGCGTCGGTGCCGGCACGATGCGGCGCGCTGCGAGCGATTGCATGTTGCGGCGTTTGATTCGTGTCGGGTAGCTATCCGTTCGGCATATAGGCAGCCGCAGGCGCTTCGCCTATGCTTGGAATTCGCGTCGCCCGGCGCGCTGCTTGCCGGGCCCGGTTCGAATTTCGCCACGTTTCGTTACCGTATGGAGCCGATGTGACCGTTCGCCATCTCGATGCACTGTTTCAGCCGAAGTCCGTCGCAGTCGTTGGCGCGTCGCCGCGCGCAGGCAGCATTGGCGCGATGGTGTGGTCGCGCGTGCTCGATGGCGCGTTCCAGGGCCCCGTGTGGCCCGTCAATCCGAAGTACGACTCGCTCGACGGGCACAAGGTCGTGCCGGACGTCGACCGGTTGCCCGCGCCGCCGTCGGTCGCGGTGATCTGCACGCCGCCCGCGACGTGGCCCGGCATCGTGCACAAGCTCGGCAGCCTCGGCGCGCGCGTTGCGGTGATCGTCGGCGGAGCGCGCACGGCCACGGATCGCATGGCGCTCGAGCGCACGCTGAAAGCCGCGAAGCCGTTCGTCCTCCGTATCGTCGGGCCGGGCAGCCTCGGCGTGCTGTCGCCGGCGCGCCACGCGCATTTCGGTGCGCCGGCCTATACGGTCGGCTCGGGCGGCGTCGCATGGGTATCGCAGTCGAATGCGCTGACGAATGCCGCGCTCGGCTGGGCGCACGCTCGCGGGCTCGGCTTCTCGCATGTGGTCGCGCTCGGTGACGAAGCCGACGTCGATGCCGGCGACGTGCTCGATTACCTCGCGAGCGATCCCGGCACCCGCGCGATCCTGCTCGAACTCGATACCGTGAGCGCCGCACGCAAGTTCATGTCGGCGGCGCGCGCGGCCGCGCGCAACAAGCCGGTGCTCGCGCTGCGCACCGGCCGCGCGGATCCGGGCGATGCGTTGTATACGGCCGCGTTCCAGCGTGCGGGGATGGTGCGTGTCGACGCGCTCGACGATCTGCTCGACGAGATCGAGACGCTTGGCGTCGGACGCGTGACGGCGCGCGGTGCCGCGACGCTCGTGACGAGCGACGCGGGTGTCGCGAAACTTGCGGTCGACGCGGTAGCGGAGGTGCGCGACGTGCTGGCCGACTGGTCGCCGGCGGCAACGGCTGCGGTTTCGAACGCGCTGCCACATCTCGATGCACCGGGCAATCCGCTGACGCTCGGCGACGACGCGCGTCCCGAACACTTCGGTGCGGTGATCCGGGCGCTCGCGCCGTTTCCTCAAACCGGCACGCTGTTCGTCGTGCATTCGACGTCGCACAGTGCACCCGCCGACGAGGTGGCGCGTGCGCTGATCGAGTCGCGCCAGCACGCCCATCGCGGCATCCTCGCGTGCTTTTTCGGTGCGGTCGATGCGGCCACACGCGACGCGCTGCATGCGAACGGCATTCCGGTGCACACGACACCGCAGCGGCTCGCGCGCGCGTACGCGCGTCTCGTCGACTACAACCTCGGCCGCGAGCTGCTGATGCAGACGCCCGAAGGCACGCCACAGCAGCCGGCGGCCTGCGTCGCGTCCGCTCAGGCACAGGCGCGGCGGTTGCTGGACGAGGGGCAGCATGAACTGACCGGCTTGCCCGCCACGCAGTGGTTGGCCCATTTCGGTCTTGAAGGGGAAAGAGGTGCCGGCGAACCGGCCGAGACGGCGATCGTCGACGTGACTGTCGACATGCACGACGACCCGAACTTCGGTCCGGTATTCCGTTATGCCGTGCCGCCAGCAGACGGCGTATCGGCGCCGTTCGTCATCTACGGGCTTCCGCCGCTGAACTCCGTGCTTGCGCGTGCGGTGATGGCGCGCTCGCCGTACGCGCGCCGCGCAGCGGTCGAGCCCGCGCTCGATGCGTTCACGGCGCTGTCGCAGGTGGTGTGCGACGTGCGTGAGGTGGTCGCGATGTCGGTCACCTTGCGCATCCTGGCCGACCGGGTGCGGGTGCTCGCGCCGCGGATCACGCTGGCGGCCGGGCGCGGCCGGCTGGCGATCATGCCTTATCCACGCCATCTCGAGCAAACGCTCGCATGGCACGGCGAGACGATGACGCTCAGGCCGATCCGTCCGGAGGACGAAGCGGCCCATAATGCATTGCTCGGGGCGATGACGCCGGAGGATTTGCGGATGCGTTTCTTCGGCGCGGTACGCGGCTTCGATCATTCGCAACTGGCGCGCATGACGCAGATCGACTACGACCGCGAGATGGCGTTCATCGCGTCGGTGGGCGACGGAACCGGCAACGCGCAGACGCTCGCGGCGGTACGCGCGGTCACCGATCCCGACAACGAGACGACCGAGTTCGCGATCGCCGTCCGGCCCGATCAGAAGGGCAAGGGGCTCGGGCACCTGCTGATGGCGCGCATCATCGAATACGCGCGGTCACGCGGCACCAGTTGGATGGTCGGCGAAGCGCTGCGCGAGAATACCGCGATGATTTCGCTGGCAAAAGCATGCGGCTTCGCGATCACGTCGACGGAGGAACCCAGTGTCGTCGGCTTCCGGATGAAGTTGCAGCAGACCTGATGCGCGGACGCGAACGAACATGCCGCGATGCCGCAGTCGCGTCGAAGGTGAGCTTTTTCGGGGCACGAAAGTGAGACTTTCCGGGAATGCAGGGGTGAGCTGTTCCGGGAGCTCGTGGTGAGTGTTCCCGGGAGTAGTGGGTGAGAGTCTTCGGGAGACCTCAGTGAGTCTTTTCGGGAGGCTTTGGTGAGCCTTTGCGGGGAGTGCTGGTGAGCTTTTGCGGGAAGCGCCGGTGAGCCTTTGCGGGGCGTGCTGGTGAGCCTTTGCGGGAGGCTTTGGTGAGCCTTTGCGGGGAGTGCTGGTGAGCTTTTGCGGGAAGCGCCGGTGAGTCTTTGAAGGGGGGCTGGTGAGCCTTTACGGGAAGCGCCAGTGAGCCTTTACGGGAAGCACCAGTGAGACTTTGCGAGAACCACCGGTAAGTCTCTGCGGGAGGCACCGGTGAGCATGTCCGGGGGCCCGAGGTGAGCGTTTGCGGGGCACGCCGATGAGCCGATACGGACGTTGAGGTGAGGGTTTTCGGGAACCCGTGTTCGCGCGGCTCCCGATGGGTACGACGCCGGCCTGCGCGCGCCGCACGCAGGCCGGCCAGGCGAGACGATGCCGTCAGGTGGCCAGTTTGGCCGCTGCGTCGTTCACCAGTTCGCGCGAGATCGAGAGTTCGGCCAGGTGCGCGTCCGCGTAGACGCCACCCGTTTCGCGCTCGAGGCGGGCGATCGTCAGCGCGCAGCGGGCCGCATCCTTCGGCATCGCGATGAAGCGCTTGACGGATTCGCCGGACGTGAACGCGTCGAACAACGCGCCGCGGACGTCGTCCGGAAGCGTCTTGGTCCATTGATGCGGCTTGCCGTTGAAGGTGATCGTCGGCGGGAGCGTGCGTTCCTTCTTCGTCGCGGTGATCAGGCCGTACGTGCGGGCCGCGTCGCCGATCTGGTCGGGCGAGAAGAGCTCGTCGGGCGTGATGCCGAATTGCTCGATGTAGTTTTCGATCGCCTGCATCGCGGCAGCGCGGTCGTCGCGCTTCTTTTGCGCGCGCGCGACGATGTCGCGCAGTTCGTCCGCCTCTTCGGGCGTGATCGTGAAGCTTGCCTGCTTCTGCTGAAGTTCGGAGAAACGCTGGAATTCGAGATCGCTCAGAAGTTTGGCCATGACATCCATCGGGTACGACGGCCGGCCGGCCCGGCCGTCGCAGTGTTTGAAAGGGCCGCTATTTTAGCGTAGCGCCGCGCGTGTCAGTCCGCGTCGACGCGGCACATCGACAGCGTGTCGGCCGTGTGTTGCAGGTGCTCGACCACCGCATCGGCGGACGGCGCCGCATGCGCATCGATGCGGCGCATGAACGGGCAAGTCAGGACTGCGATCGCATGGCCGGACGGGCCGAGAATCGGTGCGCTGAGATCGGTCACGCCATAGGCCTGGCGGCTGTCCTGGCGCAGGAACCCGGTCTGGCGGATCGACTGGCACGCGTGCGCGAGTTCCTGTTCGTTCAGCGGGGCTTCGCCCTTGACCTTGCGATGTTCGGACAGCATGTGTGCGCGCTGGTCAGACGGCTGGAACGAGAGCATCACGCGTCCCGACGCGGTATCGACGAGCCCGACGCGCGAGCCGAGCCGGACCGACACGCCCCACGGGCCGGGCCCGTCGACCTGCGCGATCACGAGCAGATTGCCGCGATCGTAGACGGTCAGGTGGCACGATTGCTCGGCCGCATCGGCGAAACGCTGCATTTGCGGCAACGCCTCGCCGACGAGCCGGTTCATCGGTGGATGGCGGTGTGCGAGTGCGAACAGCTTGAGACTGAGCGTATAGCGGTCGCCGCCCGTCGAGCGCATCACGTAGCGGCGCGCAACCAGCCGTTCGAGCATCCGGTAGATTTCGCTCGCATTGCGGCCGAGTTCCTTCGTGATTTCGGTGCGGGTGAGGCCTTCTTTCTGTTCCGCCAGCAGCTCGAGAATGTCGAGCCCCTTGTCGAGCGCGGGCGCGCGGTAGCGGTCGATTCCGGCTTGGTCTCCCTGGGCGTCGTTGCCGGAGAACCGGGCATGTGTCGTGTGCATTGTGTTGGTATCGTTGGTCGGTGAAATGCAGTCGATCTGTCGACAACGCACGCTTGCCGACTTTGCAACGCCCAACTGTAAAGCCCGTACGTGTCGGTAAATACGACTCGGTCGAGCTTAACAACAAACGATGAGTGCGCAATGCGGCGTCTTCTTACAGATCGTTACCAAACAGGAACGGATGAGACCCCACTTCCGATGACAAACGTTTGCGAAAGATGTGTGATTCATGCCTGATTTGACGGTGTTTCAGGGCCGGTTTGGTGAGCGTGAAGTGAATGTCACGCACCGGTGACGCGTGCCGGATAGCCGGTGTGCCCGACCAGACCCGACCCGACCCGCAGCGCGCGCGTCGTCGGCACTGCTGCACTGCAAGGCCAGCATGCGCTGCAATAGTCGGTATCCGTCGAGCGCCATTTCACGGCGTGCCGCCGATGGTACAAAGACTGGCCGGCAAGCGGCGACGCGGCCGCGCTATCGACGATCGACGATCGACGATTGAGTCCGGCGCGCGGCTGCGGGAAGCAGCATTGCGCCGGTATCCTGTCACATTCGATATGAGAGGTTGAGCTCGATGAAACTGCTTCGCTATGGCCCGTCCGGCCAGGAAAAACCCGGCATTCTCGACGCGGACGGCCGGATTCGCGACCTGTCGGCGCACGTGCCGGATCTCGCCGGCGATGCGCTGTCCGATGCCGGTCTTGCGCGGCTGCGCGCGATCGATCCCGCGACGCTGCCGCTCGTGCCCGGCGAGCCGCGCATCGGCCCGTGCGTCGGCCGCGTCGGCAAGTTCATCGGGATCGGCCTGAACTATGCGGACCACGCGGCCGAGGCCGGCATGCCGGTGCCGACCGAGCCGGTCGTGTTCGGCAAGTGGACGAGTTCGATCTGCGGTCCGAACGACGGCATCGACATTCCGAAGGGTTCGGTGAAGACCGACTGGGAGGTCGAGCTGGGTGTCGTGATCGGCGCGCCGTGCAAGGACGTCGACGACGCGCACGCACTCGATTACGTCGCGGGCTATTGCGTCGTCAACGACGTGTCCGAGCGCGAATGGCAGATCGAACGCGGCGGCCAGTGGGACAAGGGCAAGGGCTTCGACACGTTCGGCCCGATCGGCCCGTGGCTCGTCACGCGCGACGACGTGCCCGATCCGCAGCGGCTCGACCTGTGGCTCGAGGTCGACGGCCACCGCTATCAGAACGGCAACACGCGCACGATGGTGTTCACGGTCGCGCAACTCGTCGCGTATCTGTCGCGCTGCATGACGCTGCAGCCGGGCGACGTGATCACGACCGGCACGCCCCCGGGCGTCGGCATGGGCATCAAGCCGGCGCCGGTGTTCCTGAAGCCGGGGCAGACGGTGCGGCTCGGCATCGAAGGGCTCGGGGAGCAGTTGCAGCGCACGCGCGGCGCGCAATAACGCGGAAAATGCGGCGGAAGATGCGGTTCAAGACCGCCCGGACCCGCCGCACGCCCGATCCGCGAGCGACTGCCTGATCGTCGTTTGCCGGTCGGGCGGTTCGCTCGCGCCGCCTTGCCGACACCGACGCCGACTCCGATTGCAAAGGGCTGCGCAATGCGCGCGGTCCCGAGGGCCGGGTTCTGCCGCGCCCGCCACCCCGCGTCACACGACGTTGTCCATCTCGCAGTGCGCTTCGAGCCGGTACCCGTCCGGATCCGTGACAAATGCCGCGTAGTAGCCGGGGCCGTAATGTTCGCGCCTGCCGGGCCCGCCGTTGTCGGCGCCGCCGTGCTCGAGTGCGGCCCGATAGAACGCATCGACTTCGACCGGTGACGACGCCTTGAATGACACGTGCAGCCCCGACTCCGGATCCGCGATGACAGGGCGTGTCGAGTGCGTGAGCCAGAGGACGGGCTCCGCAGTGCCGTAGGCAAGCGACGACGCATCGCCGACCAGCCGCTTGTAGCCGAGCGCGCCGAGCGTGCTGTCGTAGAACGCGCGGCTGCGGTCGATCTGCGCAACGCCGAAGGAAAGGTGATCGATCATGATGATTGCTCCTTGTGACTGCGTGGGTGTCAGTACGCGTACGGCAAGCAAGTTTTAACCACCATGACGGTTATGCTAGGAAACGCCCCGGTGCTTGTCAACCGGTATGGTGGTTAGATACGATCCGGACATGAGCGACACGCACACCTCCGCCCCGACGGACTTCCTGATTCCGGCGCCGCCGGAAGCATTGAGCATCGATTTTGCGAACACGCGGTACTGGCGCGGGAGCGACACGCCGACGGAACTGCTCGGCACGATCGACGACCTGCTGGCCTGGTGCCAGGAGCAGGCGGGGATTCCGGCCGCGCTGGCCGACGCGTGCCGGGCCGGTCATCCGGACGCCGGGCCCGCATGGCTCGATCGCGCGCTGGCGTTGCGGGAAGCGCTGTACCGGCTTTATCACGCGCAGGCCGAGCAACGCGAGCCGCAGCCGGGCGATCTGGCCACATTGCGCGGCTGTCTCGCGGAAGCGGCGCCGCGTGTAGCGCTCGTGCGCACGCCCGAGCGGTACGCATGGCAGGTCGGGCATGAGGCCGCGACGCTCGGCGGGCTGCTGAGCCCGGTGCTGTGGTCGGCGATCGACCTGCTGGGCGGCGCGCGTCTCGCGAAGGTCAAGCGTTGCGCGAACGACGCGTGCCAGTGGCTGTTCGTCGACGACAGCAAGAACGGCAGCCGCCGCTGGTGCTCGATGTCGTCATGTGGCAATCGCGCGAAAGCCTATCGCCACTATCACAAGGCAGACTGAAGGCGGACTGAGGTCGAACCGCGCGCAATCCGAGCGCAATCCGGGCGCGGACCGACGCCGGCGCCGGCACGGCTACTTCGCCGACAGCTTCCGCCACAGCGTCGTCTTGCTGATGCCGAGCATCGCGCACGCACGGTCGCGATCGCCGCCGCACGCATCGAGCGCCGCGCGGATCTCGTCGGCCTCCGCGCGTCGGCGGCGCGCCTGCAGCGTCAGCGCGTCGTCCGGGTCGGCAGCCGCGTCCGGTGCCGCGAACAGCTCCGGCGCGATCGTCTGCAACGCGTCGGGATCGAGCACGCCGCACGTGTCGGCCTGCCCGTCGCCGCCGGCTTCCTCCGCGAGCTCCACCGCAATCCGCTCGATCACGTTCTGCAGCTCCCGCACGTTGCCGGGCCACCGGTAGCGCGTCAGCACCGGCTGCGCCGCGTCGAGCACGCGCGCCGCGTCGCCCGCATCGCGCAGGCTGTCGGCGAGCCGCGGCTCGCGCCGCGCCGCCTGCACCAGCAGCGCGGCCGCGAGCGCGGGAATGTCGGCCGGGCGCTCGCGCAGCGGCGGCAGCCCGACGTTCAGGATGTTGAGCCGGTAGTAGAGATCCGCGCGAAACGTGCCGTCCTCGACGGCCGCGAGCAGCGGACGATGGGTCGCGGCAATCACGCGCACGTCGATGCGGATCGGCTCGGTCGACCCGAGGCGGATCACCTCGCGCTCCTGCAGCACGCGCAGCAGCCGGCTCTGCAGCGACGGCGGCATCTCGCCGATCTCGTCGAGGAACAGCGTGCCGCGATGCGCGGCTTCGAACAGGCCTGTCTTGCCGCCGCGCCGCGCGCCGGTGAACGCGCCTTCCTCGTAGCCGAACAGCTCGCTTTCGAGCAGCGCTTCCGGAAACGCGCCGCAGTTGACCGCGACGAACGGATAGCTGCGCCGCGCGGATAGCGCATGCAGGCTCTGCGCGATCATCTCCTTGCCGGTGCCGCTTTCGCCGAGCACGAGCACGGTCGCATCGGATTTTGCGTAGCGGCGCACGAGATCGCGCACCCGCGTCATCGGCACCGACGCGCCGACCACGTCGTCGAGCGTGTAGCGCGCCGCGAACTGCTGCGTGTTCGGCTGCGAGCGCAGCGCGCGGTCGAGCCGTTCGACCGCGCGCGATTCCTGGAAGGTCAGCACGCTGCCCGACAGCACGCCGCGATCGACGAGCGGCCCGCGGTGCACGACATAGCGCACGCCGCGCACGGTCGCGAGCGCGTCGCCGTCGTCGCCGCGCAGCGTGCGCAGCTCTGGTGTCAGATCGACGAGTGCGCGCCCGACGGCTGCAACCGGTTCGACCCCGAGCGCTTGCGCGAGCCGTTCGTTGATCGCCTCGACCCGGCCGCGCGCGTCGAGCGCGACCACGCCGTCGCGCAGGTGCTGCAGCAGGTTGTCGAGCCGCTGGCGCCGCAGCGCTTCCGCGTGCGTCGCATACGCAACCTCGAGCGCGGTGTCGACGGCCTTGCGCACCGATGCATGCGAATACAGAAACACGGCGCCCATCCCGGCGCTCGCCGCGAGGTCGGTAACGAGCCCCGGGCCGACGATCGTCTCGATGCCGCGGTCGTGCAGATCGTGCACGCACGCTTCCGCTTCCTGTGCGGACTGATATGAAGCAAACTCCACGTCGAGGCCGTACGCGGCGACGAAGCGGCGCACCTCGGGCGGCGTCTCGCCGACACTGACGAGCGCGATCCGCGACGCGTCGCGCCGGGCGCGCGCGAGCGCCTGCATCACGTCGAAGCCGGTCGGCGTGACGACCACGACCGGCACGGGCGCGCGCGTCTTCAGGAAGCCGCCGTTCGAGCCGGCCGCGACGATCACGTCGGGCCGCGCGGCGCCCGCCTCGGCGATCGCGTTCAGCGCCTCTTCATAAGCGCGCGACACGATGCGCACGTCGGCGCGGTCGTCGAATTCGCCGGCGATCTCGCGAAAGAGGTCGCGCAGACGGCTGATACCCATCGCCCACACGCGCGGCCGCACCGCGCGTTCGGCCGGGCCGACAGGCTTGATCGAGGAGATGTCCATGACGGCCGATTATGCGCGCTGGATTTCATTTTTGGAACATGAAATTTCCAAATTGAAATTTCCGGGGGCGATGCGCAGGCGCCCGGTTGCTTAAGAATCAGTGGGTTAGCAGCGATACGCGAGCTGGCCCGTTCCTTGCTGTTCTAACGTGCATTCCCTCAGGAGGCCGTTCATGAGCAACACGCATCTTCAAAGCGCCGGCGCGAAATTCCGCGCGGCAGTCGCGGCCGAGCAGCCGCTGCAGGTGGTTGGCGCGATCACCGCGTACGCTGCCAAGATGGCCCAGGCCGTCGGCTTCAAGGCCGTCTACCTGTCGGGCGGCGGCGTTGCCGCGAATTCGCTCGGCATCCCCGATCTCGGCATCAGCACGATGGAAGACGTGCTGATCGACGCGAACCGGATCACCAACGCAACCGACCTGCCGCTGCTGGTCGACATCGATACGGGCTGGGGCGGTGCGTTCAACATCGCGCGCACGGTGCGCTCGTTCATCAAGGCCGGCGTCGCGGCCGTACACCTCGAGGACCAGGTCGGCCAGAAGCGCTGTGGCCACCGTCCGGGCAAGGAAGTCGTGCCTACCGAAGAAATGGTCGATCGCGTCAAGGCCGCGGTCGACGCGCGCACCGACGACCAGTTCGTGATCATGGCCCGCACCGACGCGGCTGCCGCCGAAGGGATCGACTCGGCGATCGAGCGCGCGGTGGCCTACGTCGAGGCCGGCGCGGACATGATCTTCCCGGAAGCGATGAAGACGCTCGACGACTACCGCCGCTTCAAGGCGGCCGTGAAGGTGCCGATCCTCGCGAACCTGACCGAATTCGGCTCGACGCCGCTGTTCACGGTCGACGAACTGCGCGAGGCGAACGTCGACATCGCGCTGTACTGCTGCGGCGCATATCGCGCGATGAACAAGGCTGCGCTGAACTTCTACGAGACGCTGCGCCGCGACGGCACGCAGAAGGCAGCGGTGCCGACGATGCAGACGCGCGCCGAACTGTACGACTTCCTCGGCTATCACGAATACGAACGGAAGCTGGACGAACTGTTCGCGCAGGGCAAGAAGTAACGCGGCCCGCACCCCACGAGACACGCATCTGAAATTGGAGAACCGAAACATGAGCGAGACGAAAGACGCAGCAGCACCGGCCGCCGCAGGCGCATTCAAGCCGAAGAAGTCGGTTGCGCTGTCGGGCGTGACGGCCGGCAACACGGCACTGTGCACGGTCGGCAAGACCGGCAACGACCTGCACTATCGCGGCTACGACATCCTCGACGTCGCGGAATCGTGCGAATTCGAGGAAATCGCGCACCTGCTCGTGCACGAGACGCTGCCGAACCTGACCGAACTGGCCGCGTACAAGACCAAGCTGCGTTCGCTGCGCGGCCTGCCGAGCGCGCTGAAGGCCGCGCTCGAGCAGATCCCGGCATCCGCGCACCCGATGGACGTGATGCGCACGGGCGTGTCGGTGCTCGGCACCGTGCTGCCGGAGAAGGACGACCACAACCTGCCGGGCGCGCGCGACATCGCCGACCGCCTGATGGCGTCGCTCGGCTCGATGCTGCTGTACTGGTATCACTTCTCGCACAACGGCAAGCGCATCGAGACGGAAACCGACGACGACTCGATCGGCGGCCACTTCCTGCACCTGCTGCACGGCAAGACGCCGTCGAAGTCGTGGGTCGACGCGATGCACACGTCGCTGATCCTGTACGCGGAGCACGAGTTCAACGCATCGACGTTCACCGGCCGCGTGATCGCGGGCACGGGCTCGGACATCTACTCGGCGATCACCGGCGCGATCGGCGCGCTGCGCGGCCCGAAGCATGGCGGCGCGAACGAAGTCGCGTACGAGATCCAGAGCCGCTACCGCTCGCCGGACGAAGCGGAAGTCGACATCCGCCGCCGCGTCGAGAACAAGGAAGTCGTGATCGGCTTCGGCCACCCCGTCTACACGATCTCCGATCCGCGCAACAAGGTGATCAAGGGCGTTGCGCACAAGCTGTCGAAGGAAGCGGGCGACCTGAAGCTGTACAACATCGCTGAGCGCCTCGAGTCGGTGATGTGGGAAGCGAAGAAGATGTTCCCGAACCTCGACTGGTTCAGCGCCGTGTCGTATCACATGATGGGCGTGCCGACCGCGATGTTCACGCCGCTGTTCGTGATCTCGCGTACGTCCGGCTGGGCCGCGCACATCATCGAGCAGCGCGTCGACAACAAGATCATCCGCCCGAGCGCGAACTACACGGGCCCGGACGATCTGCAGTTCGTGCCGATCGAGAAGCGCTGACACGCCAGCAGCGCGCGCCGGCCGCCGCCACACGGGCGGCCGCCGCGCGCTGAACGTCATACCCAGGTTGCCCCCACATGATGAATACCGCCTACCGCAAACCCCTGCCCGGCACGCCGCTGGATTACTTCGACGCGCGTGCCGCGGTCGAAGCGATCGCGCCCGGCGCCTACGACACGCTGCCGTACACGTCGCGCGTGCTCGCCGAAAACCTCGTGCGCCGCTGCGATCCGGCGATCCTCGCCGATTCGCTGAAACAGATCATCGAGCGCAAGCGCGAACGCGATTTCCCGTGGTTCCCGGCGCGCGTCGTGTGCCATGACATCCTCGGCCAGACGGCGCTCGTCGATCTCGCCGGCCTGCGCGACGCGATTGCCGAGCGCGGCGGCGATCCGGCCAAGGTGAACCCGGTCGTGCCCGTGCAACTGATCGTCGATCACTCGCTCGCCGTCGAGTGCGGCGGCTTCGATCCGGACGCGTTCGCGAAGAACCGCGCGATCGAGGATCGTCGCAACGAGGATCGCTTCCACTTCATCGAGTGGACGAAAAAGTCGTTCGAGAACGTCGACGTGATCCCGCCGGGCAACGGCATCATGCACCAGATCAACCTGGAGAAGATGTCGCCGGTGATCCAGGCGCATGACGGCGTCGCGTATCCGGATACCTGCGTCGGCACCGACAGCCATACGCCGCACGTCGACGCGCTCGGCGTGATCGCGGTTGGCGTCGGCGGGCTGGAAGCCGAGAACGTGATGCTCGGCCGCGCGTCGTGGATGCGGCTGCCGGACATCGTCGGCGTCGAGCTGACGGGCAAGCGCCAGCCGGGCATCACCGCGACCGACGTCGTGCTCGCGCTGACCGAGTTCCTGCGCAAGGAAAAGGTGGTCGGCGCATACCTTGAGTTCCGGGGCGTTGGCGCGGCGAGCCTGACGCTCGGCGATCGCGCGACGATCTCGAACATGGCGCCCGAATATGGCGCGACGGCCGCGATGTTCTTCATCGATGGCCAGACGACCGACTACCTGCGCCTCACGGGCCGCAGCGACGAGCAGGTGAAGCTCGTCGAGACATACGCGAAGGAAGCGGGCCTGTGGGCCGACACGCTGAATGGCGCGCAATACGAGCGCACGCTGACGTTCGACCTGTCGAGCGTCGTGCGCAACATGGCCGGCCCGTCGAACCCGCACAAGCGGCTGCCGACGTCGGACCTCGCCGCGCGCGGGATCGCCGGCCAATGGGAAGAGAAGGCGGGCGAGATGCCCGACGGCGCGGTGATCATCGCCGCGATCACGAGCTGCACGAACACCAGCAACCCGCGCAACGTGATCGCCGCGGCGCTGCTCGCGCGCAACGCGAACGCGCGCGGCCTCGTGCGCAAGCCGTGGGTGAAGAGCTCGCTCGCGCCCGGTTCGAAGGCGGTCGAGCTGTACCTCGAGGAAGCGAACCTGCTGCCCGAACTCGAAAAGCTCGGCTTCGGCATCGTCGCGTTCGCGTGCACGACCTGCAACGGGATGTCCGGCGCGCTCGACCCGAAGATCCAGCAGGAAATCGTCGATCGCGACCTGTACGCGACTGCCGTGCTGTCCGGCAACCGCAACTTCGACGGCCGCATCCATCCGTATGCGAAGCAGGCGTTCCTCGCGTCGCCGCCGCTCGTCGTCGCGTATGCGATCGCGGGCACGATCCGCTTCGACATCGAGAAGGACGTGCTCGGCCACGACCAGGACGGCAAGCCGGTCACGCTGAAGGATATCTGGCCGACCGACGAGGAAATCGACGCGATCGTCGCGTCGAGCGTGAAGCCGGAGCAGTTCCGCAAGGTCTACGAACCGATGTTTGCGCGCGCGGCCGACGCGGGCGAGCGCGCAGCGCCGCTGTACGACTGGCGGCCGCAGAGCACCTACATCCGCCGCCCGCCGTACTGGGAAGGGGCGCTGGCCGGCGAGCGCACGCTGCAAGGGATGCGCCCGCTCGCGGTGCTCGGCGACAACATCACGACCGACCACCTGTCGCCGTCGAACGCGATCCTCTTGAACAGCGCGGCCGGCGAATACCTCGCGAAGATGGGCCTGCCGGAAGAAGACTTCAACTCGTACGCGACGCACCGGGGAGACCACCTCACAGCGCAGCGCGCAACCTTCGCGAACCCGACGCTGATCAACGAGATGGCGGTCGTCGACGGCGCGGTGAAGAAGGGCTCGCTCGCGCGCGTCGAGCCGGACGGCACGGTGATGCGGATGTGGGAAGCGATCGAGACGTACATGAATCGCAAGCAGCCGCTGATCGTCGTCGCGGGCGCCGATTACGGCCAGGGCTCGTCGCGGGACTGGGCCGCGAAGGGCGTGCGGCTCGCGGGGGTCGAGGCGATCGTCGCCGAAGGCTTCGAGCGGATCCACCGCACGAACCTGATCGGGATGGGCGTGCTGCCGCTCGAGTTCAAGGCGGGCACGAACCGCACGACGCTCGGCATCGACGGCACCGAGACGTTCGACGTGATCGGCGAGCGCACGCCGCGCGCCGACCTGACGCTCGTGATTCACCGCAAGAACGGCGAGCGCGTCGAGGTGCCGGTCACGTGCCGGCTCGATACGGCCGAGGAAGTGTCGATCTACGACGCGGGCGGCGTGCTGCAGCGCTTCGCGCAGGACTTCCTCGAATCGTCGCAAGCGGCTTGACGAGGTAGCGGAGGCGATGCGGCGACGCATCGCCTCGCGGTTTCAACACTGAATACACCGACATGGCTCACATTCCTCAAATCAGGGTTCCCGCGACCTACATCCGCGGCGGCACCAGCAAGGGCGTGTTCTTCCGCCTGCAGGACCTGCCCGAGGCCGCGCAAGCGCCGGGCGCCGCACGCGACGCGTTGCTGTTGCGCGTGATCGGCAGCCCCGATCCGTACGGCAAGCAGATCGACGGGATGGGCGGCGCGACGTCGAGCACAAGCAAGACGGTGATCGTGTCGAAGAGCACGCGGCCCGGCCACGACGTCGACTACCTGTTCGGCCAGGTGTCGATCGACAAGGCATTCGTCGACTGGACCGGCAACTGCGGCAACCTGTCGGCGGCAGTCGGCCCGTTCGCGATCGGCGGCGGCCTCGTCGATCCGGCGCGCGTGCCGCGCGACGGCGTCGCGACCGTGCGGATCTGGCAGGCGAACATCGGCAAGACGATCGTCGCCCATGTGCCGGTCACGAACGGCGCGGTGCAGGAGACGGGCGACTTCGAGCTCGACGGCGTCACGTTCCCCGCCGCGGAAGTGCAGCTCGAGTTCATGGATCCGGCCGCCGAGGAAGAGGGCGCGGGCGGCTCGATGTTCCCGACCGGCAACCTCGTCGACGATCTCGCGGTGCCGGGCGTCGGCACGCTGAAGGCGACGATGATCAACGCGGGGATTCCGACGATCTTCGTCGAGGCCGAGGCGATCGGCTACACGGGCACCGAACTGCAGGACGCGATCAACGGCGATGCGAAGGCGCTCGAGAAGTTCGAGACGATCCGCGCGCACGGCGCGCTGCGGATGGGCCTGATCGACACGCTCGACGAGATCGCGACGCGCCAGCACACGCCGAAGATCGCGTTCGTCGCGAAGCCGGCCGACTATGTCGCGTCGAGCGGCAAGCGGGTCGCGGCCGGCGACGTCGACCTGCTGGTGCGCGCGATGTCGATGGGCAAGCTGCATCACGCGATGATGGGCACGGCGGCGGTTGCGATCGGCACCGCTGCGGCGATTCCGGGCACGCTCGTGAACCTCGCGGCGGGCGGTGGCGAGCGCCAGGCCGTGCGCTTCGGGCATCCGTCGGGCACGCTGCGCGTCGGCGCTGAAGCGAAGCTGGAACACGGCGAGTGGACCGTCACCAAGGCGATCATGAGCCGCAGCGCACGCGTGCTGATGGAAGGCTGGGTGCGCGTGCCGGGGGATGCGTTCTGACGCGTTCCGACGCGGGCGCGGCCCGGCCGGCACGAACGGTCCGGGCTGCCGCGCGACGGTCATCCCGATCCCGGTGAGGCGGACCCGCCGAGCCGGGATTTTTTGTTTGAACGAGGCGACAGGAGAACCGCATGCCGCTCGATTCGCCGCTGAAGGGCGTTCATATCGTCGAATTCGAAGGTCTCGGCCCCGGTCCGCTCGCGGGCTGGATGCTCGCCGGGATGGGCGCGCAGGTCACATTGATCGCGCGTCCCGCCGGCCGCACGAGCGCGCCGGACGCGCTGCAGAGCAGCGACGGCGACTTGCTGCGCGAGGGCAAGACGATCGTCCCGCTCGACCTGAAGACGCCGGCGGGGCGTGACGAAGCGCTCGCGCTGATTTCACGCGCCGACGCGCTGATCGAAGGGTTGCGGCCCGGTGTGATGGAGCGTCTCGGGCTCGGGCCGGAGGACTGCACACGGCACAACCCGCGCCTCGTGTACGGCCGGATGACCGGCTGGGGCCAGACGGGGCCGCTCGCGGCCGCGGCCGGCCACGACCTGAACTACGTCGCGCTGACCGGCCTGCTGTCGGTGTCCGCGCCGCGCGGCGACAGACCTGGCTTGCCGCCGACCGTTCTCGGCGATGCCGGTGGCGCGCTCGGGCTCGCGTTCGGGATCGTCTGCGCGCTGTTCGACGTGCGCGCGGGCGGGCCAGGGCGCGTGGTCGACGGCGCGATCGTCGATATCGTCGCGATGCTCGGCACGCTCGCGCTGTGGGCGCGCGCGAACGGCCAGCTCGACGGCGCGCAGCCGAGCCTGTTTCACGACGCGCCGTTCTACGACGTCTATCGCTGCGCGGACGGTGCATGCGTGACGATCGGCGCGCTCGAGCCGCCGTTCTATGCGCTGCTGGTCGAACGGCTCGGGCTTACCGACGTCGATCCGGCGTCGCAGTACGACCGCGCGCGCTGGCCCGCGCTGAAGGCGCGTTTCGCGGAGGTGTTCGCGCGGCAGCCGTCCGCGCACTGGCGCGCGCTGCTGGAAGGCTCCGATGCGTGCTTCGCGCCGGTGCTGAGCATCGCGGATGCGGCGAATCATCCTCACAACGTGGCGCGCGGGATTTATCGCACCGACGCGCAAGGCGACATCCGGGCACGCGTTGCGCCGCGTTACCAGCCGCTGACGGGCGACGACGCGGATTAGGAACTGCGTTCACCGGCTCGTTCGCAAGCCGGCTGTTGGCGAGAACGGGCGTCAGGCCTCTTCCTCCGGCGCCCCGGGAATCTTCCCGTCGCCGACGCGGTTGATCGTCCCCTGCGCGATCGCGACGAGCCGCTCGTGATCGCCGTCGATGACGAACACGTGACACTGGCAGGTCGCCTGCTGCCGCCCCGCATACACGAGCTTCGCGCGCGCAACGAGCGTGCCGTTCACTGCCGGCCGCAGGTAGTTGATCTTGTATTCGGCCGTGATCACGCGCGGCCCGAGCGCGAGCGCGCCCGCGAACGTCAGCGCGTTGTCGGCGAGATAGCTGATGACGCCGCCGTGCACGTAGCCATGCTGCTGCCGCAATTCGTCGCGCACGGGCAGGCACAGCGATACCTCGTGCTCGCCGATATGCATCAGCTCCGTGCCGAGCAGCATGCTGAACGGTTGCGCCCGCAATGCGCCGCGGGCGTGATCCACGATGTCCGTCATCGACTTCCCTCGCAATGAATGGCCGCTTGCGCTGAACTCTAGGAAGGGGGGCGCGGATAAGCAAGGAAATTCGTCCGCGTTTCTTGCGGCTGGCGGCTTTGGGCGACTCGATTATTGCGTCGAACGCACGCATTCATCCTCTTCCGTGCGAGATTCCGTGGCCAACGCTAAAGTCCGCGCGCGAAATGCCGCTAACGCCGGGGCATTGCTTCATCGTCGCTCTCCAGGAATTTCCATGTTCAGCAAAATCAAGCTCGTGTCGGGTCTGCTCGTCGTGTTGACCGTGTTCTGCCTCTTCATGCTCGCGATCGAGGCGCTCGGCTTCTGGTCTTTCACGTCGACGCGCAGCGGCGTCGACGACCTGTCGAGCGTCGCGATCGCGCAGGTCGGCGCCGCGAACCAGGCGACCGAACGCCTGCTCGACGCGCGCATCAACCTGTCGCGCGCCGGCACGCGGATGGTGCGAGGCGGCGCGAAACCGGACGACATCATCCGCCATGCAAGCGATTCGCTCGCCGAGGCGGACAAGGCGTTCGCCGCGCTGTCCGCCGTGCAGCCGATCGACGCCGAGAACCGCGCGCACATCGCTGCGCTCGCCGAGCGCTACAAGGCGATCCACGCGGCGCTCGCGGAACTCGTGCGGTTCCTCGACACCGACAACATCCAGGCGTTTCTCGACCAGCCGACGCAAGGCATCCAGGACGCGTACCTTGCCGAACTGCATCGGTTCGTCGACTACGGCAGTGCATCGAGTCGCGCCGCGCTCGGCACGATCGACGCGGGCATGAGCTGGTTCAAGTGGGTTGGCATCGTGCTGCTGGCGGCGATGCTCGCGAGCAGCGCGGCGATCTACGCGGCCGCACGGCGCGCGGTCGTCGCGCCGCTCGACGAGGCCGGCCGCCATTTCGAGCGGCTCGCGCAGGGCCGGCTCGACGAGGCCGTGCGCGTGGGCGGCGTGTTCGAGATCGACCGGATGCTGCGCGGGCTCGCGACGATGCAGGCGAGCCTCGCCGACACCGTGCGCACCGTGCGCCACGCGTCCGACGCGATCCACCTCGGCGCGGGCGAGATCGCCAGCGGCAATGCCGACCTGTCGGAGCGCACCGGCACGCAGGCCGCGTCGCTTGAGGAAACCGCCGCGAGCATGGAGGAGCTGACCGCGACCGTGCGCCAGAACACCGACAGCGCGCGCGCGGCGAGCGTGCTGGCCGACGAGGCGCTGGAGGCGACGAGCCACGGCGGCGGCGTCGTCGACAGCGTGATCGAGAAAATGCGCGGGATCGCGCAGAGTTCCGGCCGCATCGCGGAAATCATCTCGGTGATCGACGGAATCGCATTCCAGACCAACATCCTCGCGCTGAACGCGGCGGTCGAGGCGGCGCGGGCGGGCGAACAGGGCCGCGGCTTCGCGGTCGTCGCGGGCGAGGTGCGTTCGCTCGCGCAGCGCAGCGCGCAATCGGCGAAGGAGATCAAGACGTTGATCGAGGATTCGGTCGCGCAGATCAACGGTGGCGCGGCGCTCGTGGAGCGCGCGGGCGAAGCGATGCGGACGGTGTCGACGTCGATCTCGCGCGTCGTGCAGACGATGGCCGAGATCACGGCCGCGTCGGTCGAGCAGAGCGTCGGCATCGAGCAGGTCAACCAGGCCGTCACGCAGATGGATCAGCTGACCCAGCAGAATGCGGCGCTGGTGGAGGAAGTCGCGGCGGCGGCCGCGTCGCTGAACGATCAGACCGCGCACCTGATGCAGGCCGTGTCGGTGTTCGAGCTCGGCGATGCGCGCGCGATGCGCGGCGAACGGACGGCGCCGTCGTTCGCCGGCGCGGATTACGTGCCGGCGGGCAGCGCCGCGTAAGCGGTCGCGAGATGGTAGGGCGTCGTTGACGGCAGGTCGGCGCGCGACACCTGCCCGTCGGCCGTCTTGCACTCGTACCAGCCGCGCGGATGCAGGAAGCGTGCGGCGAAGCGCTCGATCTGCGTCGCGAGCGGCGCGGACGCCGGCGTGCCGCCGTGCGTCGCGAGCGCGCGCAAGTACTCCGTCTGCGCCCAGATCCGCTGCGTGCCGTCGATGCACGCGCCCTGCGCGTCGAGCGCGGCGCTGACGCCACCCGTCTGCGGATCGACGCCGTGCCGCTCGGCGAATTCGAAGGCCCGCGCGAGCGCGGCGCGCAATCCCGTCTGCGCGATCCGTGCGCCGGCCGCGTCGACCAGATAGAACCATTCGAACTGATGCCCCGGCTCGAAGCGATTGCCAGCCGAGCCGAGCGGCAACTCGGCGACGCAGCCGGTCGCCGGATCGACGAACGCGCGCTCGACCGCCTGCGCGGTGCGGGCGAGCGCGTCGTCGAACGCGGTGTCGCCGAACGCGTCGGCCGCGGCGAGCCACGCTTCCGTCAGATGCATCAGCGGATTCTGCAGCGGACCGCTGCCCGACGACGAGAAATCGGCGTGGCGCGCGGCATCGAGCAGCGCATCGCCGCGCTGCGGCGCGAAGCGGTCGTGGATCAGCGCGGCCGTTTCTTCGGCGACCGTGCGCGCGTCGCGCTCGCCCGACGCCGCGTGCCACGCGGCGCACGCGAATACGATGAACGCATGCGTATACAGATCCTTCGTCGTATCGAGCGGCGCGCCGGCCGCGTCGGCGCTGTAGTGCCAGCCGCCGTGGCGCGTATCGCGAAAGCGGCGGCACAATGCATCGAACAGCGTCGCTGCGTGTTCGGCCTCGCCCGCCTGAGCGAACACGAACAGCTGGCGCGCGCACGCCATCGCGCGGTAGCGCGCGACCGGCAGCGGCGCGTGGGTCGCCGGATCGACGGCTTCGAACGGCAGTTGCATCGCGCGGTCGAACCCTGAACCCCGCCAGATCGGCAAGACGACGTGCGCGAAATGGTGGCGCAATTGGGCGGCCTGGGCGGAAGCGGAGTCGGAAACGGGCATGACGGGGTTGAGCGCGTGGATCGAATCGTGTTGGCGCGGCACGGATGCGCGCGGCCGGGGCCAAGGATAAAACATTCCGCGCGGCCGACACCACAAAAAGGAGAAAACCGATGCTCAGCAACGTGGAACTTGTCGCGCGGCTCTTGCTGGCGGCCGCGCTCGGCAGCGTGATCGGTTTCGAGCGCGAACGCCTCGCGTGGGCGGCCGGCCTGCGCACGCACATGCTCGTGTGCGTCGGCTCGGCGCTGTTCATGATCGTGTCGGCGTTCGGCTTTTTCGACGTGCTCGGCCCGAGCAACATCGTGCTCGATCCGTCGCGGGTCGCCGCGCAGGTCGTGTCCGGCATCGGCTTCCTCGGCGCGGGCTCGATCCTGCTGCGCGGCGAGATCGTGCGCGGGCTGACGACGGCCGCGAGCCTGTGGTCGGTCGCCGCGATCGGCCTCGCGGTGGGCGGCGGGCTGTACGTCGGGGCGATTTCCGCGACGGTCATCATCCTGATCATCCTCGCGGGCGTAAAGCCGCTCGAACGGCGCTACTTCACGATGCGGCAGCGGCGCCAGCTCGCGCTGACGGTCGTGCGCGGCGCGCTGACGTTAGATTCGCTGCACGCGGCGCTCGGCCCGGATAGCGCACGCGTGAAGCAGTTCATCGTCCAGCAGGCCGACGACGATGACGAGCACGACGACGTGAGGATCGCGCTCGGGCGCGTGTCCGACGTCGAATACCAGGCGATCTGCGACAAGCTGCGCGCGCTGCCCGGCGTGACGCGCTTTGACGAGGGAGACGGCCTGTCCGGTGACGAATAGGCGACGGGTCATGCGACAATGCGCAGTCACTGATTCCGTTCGACTTTCCGGTCCCGCGGTTGCGGGGCCTGCCGCATGCCGATCTCCATGACCGAATCCGTCGCCACGCCTCGTTCCCGTTCCAGCCGTCCGTCCTCCCAGTCCCGTCGTCACGCCACCGCGGCGGCCGAGCATGCGTCCGCCCGCGCGGCGACGCCGCCGGGCAGTGATGAGCAGGTGGCCGATGCGCCGCGCGACGAGCCCATGCTCGATCTGTTCGGCGATCCGGTGATCGAGGCCGGCGACGCGAAGCCGGCTGCGGCGCGTGCCGTGACGGCCGATGTGGTGGCCGATGTGACTGCTGCTGTCGACGCGGCAACGATCGTGCCGGCTCACGAGCAGGCGACACTCGACGGGTTCGGCGCGCCGCAGGCGCCGGCGGAGGGTGAGGATGCGACCGAGGGTGGAAGTGAAGGCGAAGGCGAGGGCGAACGGGGCGCGGCTGATACCGAGCCCGTGACGACAGAGGCCGGCAGTTTGACGCCGCCGCCCGCCTCTGTCTCCGCCGTTTCCGGGCAGGAGAACATGGCGGAGACTGCCGCAGATGCGGAAACGAGGGCGGCGACCGTGCGCGAGGCAAGCGCTCGCTCGTCGGCAGGGACGAAGCGCCGCGCATCGGCTGTCGTGACCGCGGGCGAAGCCGTGGCGCTGCCGGTGCCGACCGAGGCCGGAACTGCGTCCGAACCAGGCATGCAGGACACGGCGGTTACGGCGCAATCCGTCGGGCATGCCGAGCCGGAGATTGCGGCGAGCCCATGCGATCCGGTCGCGCCGGTCGCCCCGGTCTCATCCGCCGCGCCTTCGGCGACCCGAACGGACGCATCTGCGGCAGCGTTCGTCGCGAAACCATCGTCGAGCCGCATCGAACTGACTGCGGCGGCGCAACCTGCGGGCGCGTCTGCCGCCCCGTCCTTCAATCCCGAGATTCACGTGCGTCCGTTGACGGACCGCCTCGCCGCGTTGCAATCGGAAGCGGACGGGCTGCAACGCGCGGCCGATCGTGAAATGCGCCGGGTGAACCGGCTCCTGCTGGCGCTGGCGCTCGTCGTACTGGCTGCGCTTGTGACGCTGGCCACGCAGGCGGCGCAGATGTCGCGGCTGAAGGACGACGCCACGGCCCGGCAATTGAGGATCGATCGCCTCGCGGCCGATCTGGCGACGCAGCAGGCGACTGTCGTGACGCTGGAACAGCACAACGAGGTGCTGCTGTCGCAGGTCGATCGGCTGGAGCGCAACGTTGCCCGACAGACGGCGGCCGTGAAGCGTGCCCGTCACGGCCGGTGAATGTTTCGACCCTGTCTTCCGGGCCTTGCGGCGCAACGCTCGGCGATTCCGGCACGCGGCCGGTCGCCGGCCGGTTGCGGCAAATTGCTGCGGCGCACTAGCGGGGTCTAGGGAAAACCCTTAGAATGGCGTTCATATAGGGAAAACCCTAGTTAATCCTTCGGGAGCCACAAATGAGCTTCATCCTCGCCCTGCTGCAAAAGATCGACGACCTGTTCGTTTCGCCGCACCTGCCGCTCGATGCGGAATACTCGTATGCCGCACGTCGCGCCGAAGCCGAGCGCGTGCGTCAGTCGCACTTGGTGCCGCTGTGCCTGTACCGTCGCTGATTCGCTGATTCGCTGATTCGCTGATTCGCTGATTCGCTGATTCGCTGATTCGCTGATTCGCCCGCGCGGCGCACGCCGCGCATCGGCTTTCCGCCGCCTCGCCGCGCGCTCGCGCGGTCATCCCGCTACACTGGAAATCCGTTCCCTCACACGGCGACCGGGCCATGTTGCAGATGCGGCCGATGACGGCTGGCGAATTTCACGCATACCGCGCGCGAGCCATCGACGGCTACGCGCGCGACCTCGTCTCCTCCGGGCAGAACGCCGCCGACGAAGCGGCAGTGCGCGCCCGGGCCTGCTTCGATACGCTGCTGCCGGACGGCCTGCTGACGGCCGGCCAGACGCTGGTGTCGCTCGTCGATTCCGCCAGCGGCGACCCGATCGGCGACCTCTGGTATGCGATCGTGACCGAAGGGCCCAATCGCACGCTGTTCATCTACGACCTCGAAATCGCACCGCCCCGGCGCCGCCAGGGCTGGGCCACGCGCGTGCTCGATGCGCTCGAGGCCGACGCGCGCCGTCACGGCGTCACTGAAATCGGGCTGTCGGTGTTCAATCACAACGCGGCCGCACGGGCGCTCTATCGCGCGTGCGGCTTCGTGCCGATCACGACGACGCTGATCAAGCCGGTTGTTTCGGGCTAGCGCCCGTTCACGTGCGCGTGGCGCACCGGCGAACGCCGTGCAGCGCCGGCCGGTGCGCCGGCGCAGGACCGCCATCAATCAAGCCCGCCATCGACGCGAACGGGCCCGGTGAGCCCGGGTCCGCCCTTTCATTCACGCGCATTCGTGCGCCGTCAGGCGCTTCATGATCCGGCGTGCCGCCCGCGCGGCCCGCCGCGTCATCGCGCGCGCCCCTTCCAGCGCCGCAGCAGCAGCGCGTTCGTGACGACGCTCACGCTGGAAAACGCCATCGCCGCGCCCGCGATCACCGGGTCCAGCCAGCCGAGCGCCGCGAGCGGCACGCCGATCAGGTTGTAGACGAACGCCCAGAACAGGTTCTGCTGGATCTTGCGGTACGTGCGTTTCGAAATGTCGATCGCGTCCGCGACGAGCGCCGGATCGCCGCGCATCAGCGTGATGCCGGCGGTGTGCATCGCGACGTCGGTGCCGGTCGCCATCGCGATGCCAACGTCGGCCGCGGCGAGCGCGGGCGCGTCGTTGATCCCGTCGCCGACCATCGCGACGATCCCGCCATGCGTGCGCTTCAGGTCCGCGACGACGCGTGCCTTGTCGTCCGGCAGCACCTGCGCGTGGACCTCGCCGATGCCGAGTAACGCCGCGACCGCCGCCGCGCTGCCGCGGTTGTCGCCCGTCACCAGCACGCTTGCGACGCCGCGCGCGGCCAGTGCCGCGATCGCGTCACGGGCGCCCGGCTTCACGGTGTCGCCGAACGCGATCAGCGCGATCGGCGTGCGCGGCGCGTCGGCGCGCATCAGCCACGAGATCGTGTTGCCCGCGCGCTCGAGTTCGACCGCATGCGCGTCGACCTCGGGCGGCACTGCGATACCAAGCTCGTCGCGCCAGCGCGTGCTGCCGAGCGCGAGCAGGCGGCCGTCGACGCGCGCCTCGACGCCGCGTCCGGCGACCGCGCGTGCGTCGGTCGCGACAGGCGCCGAGGTCGCGCCGCCGCGCGCGGCGACATCCGCGTGATGGGCGGCGACGACCGCGCGTGCGAGCGGGTGGTCGCTATGACGCTGCACGGCCGCGGCGAGCGCGAGCGCTTCGTCGCGCGGGACGCCGATCGCATCGAACGCAGTCACTGATGGCTTGCCCTCGGTCAGCGTGCCGGTCTTGTCGAACGCGATCACCGTCGTGCGCTGCGCGAGTTCCAGTGCTTGCGCATCCTTGATCAGCACGCCGTGGCGCGCGGCGACGCCGGTGCCGGCCATGATTGCGGCGGGCGTCGCGAGGCCGAGCGCGCACGGGCATGCGATGACGAGCACCGCGACCGCGTTGAGGATCGCGGTCTCCGCGCCCGAGCCGGCAATCAGCCAGCCGATCAGCGTCAGCATCGCAATGCCGAGGATCGCCGGCACGAACACCGCGCTGACGCGGTCGACGAGGCGCTGGATCGGCGCCTTCTCCGCCTGCGCGGATTCGACGAGGCGGATGATGCGCGCGAGCGTCGTCTCGGCGCCGATCGCGGTGGTTTCGACGACGAGCGCGCCTTCGCCGTTGATCGATCCGGCCGTCACCGGATCGCCGTCGTCTTTCGCGACGGGCAGGCTTTCGCCGGTGATCAGCGATTCGTCGACGTGCGAGCGGCCCGCGACGATCCGGCCATCCACCGGCACGCGTTCGCCGGGCCGGATGCTGACGGTCGTGCCGACGCGCACCTGCGCGAGCGGCACGTCGCGCTCGACGCCGTGCTCGACGATCCGCGCGCGGTCGGGCCGCAACGCGTTCAGCGCACGGATCGCTTCGGTGGTCTGGCGCTTCGCGCGCGCTTCGAGCCACTTGCCGAAGCGCACCAGCGTGACGATCACGGCCGACGCCTCGAAGTACAGATGGCCCGGCTGCGCCGGGTCGCGCAGCAGCATCCACAGGCTCAGGCCGTACGCGGCGGACGTGCCGAGCGCGACGAGCAGGTCCATGTTGCCGGCGCGTGCCCGGATCGCGTGCCAGGCCGCGCGATAGAAGCGGGCGCCGAAGCCGAACTGGACGATCGACGCCAGCACGAGCTGGAGCCAGCCGTTCGGCATCGCGTCGACGCCGAACGGTGCGGCGAGCATCGGCGCGATGAGCGGCGCGCTCAGCAGTGCGGCAGCGATCACGAGGTTGCGCTCGCGGATCGCTTCGCGGCGCTTGCGGTCGTCGGCCGACGGCACGGTGTGCGCGGGTGCGCCGGCGGTGGAGGCGGCGTCGGTTGCGCTAGCCTGCGGCGCGGCGGCCAGCGACGCCTGATAACCGGCGGTCGTGACGGCGGCGATCAGCGTGGCGGGATCGAGCGAGGCGGCGCTCTGCACCGATGCGCGTTCCGTCGCTAGATTGACCGATGCGCGCGCGACGCCGGGAACGGCGGCCAGCGCTTTTTCGACGCGGCCGGCGCAGGACGCGCAGGTCATTCCGCCGATCTCGAGTTCAATATTGGTGGCTGCGGTGGCTGCGGTGGCTGCGGTGGCTGCGGTGGCTGCGGTGGCTGCGGTGGCTGCGGTAGTTGCGGTAGCTGCGGTAGCTGCCGCCGGCGCGGTGGACATTCCGGCGGCCAGGTCCGCGTCGGCAACCGGCGTTGCGCCATAGCCTGCCTGCTTCACGGCGTCCACGAGCCGGGACGCCGTCACATCCGCGCTGGCATCGACCGTCGCCCGCTCAGTCGCCAGACTGACCGACGCGCGTGTCACGCCGGGCACCTTCGCCAGCGCCTTTTCGACGCGCGCGACGCACGACGCGCAAGTCATCCCATCGATGTCGAGCTCGAGCGTCGCCGAGGGGGAAGCGGCCGGCGCGACGGTCCGGGCCACGGACGCCTGCACGGACGCCGGAGCAAGCGGCACATCGGTGCAAAGGCCGTCCTCGTTGACGCCCCCGCCACGCACGTCGCGCAACGCCGCGCGATAGCCGGCCCGGACGACCGCGTCGACGAGCTGTGCAGGATCGACCGGGTCGTGCGCGATCACGGTCGCCGAATGGCTGTCGAGGTCGACCGTCGCGTCGGTCACGCCCGGCACGCCGGCCAGCGCGCGCTGCACGCGTCCGGTGCAGCCGCCGCAATGCATGCCGTCGACGCTCAACGAGATTGTGATCAGCGCCGCCGAGGCGAGAGGTTCTGTCATGTCGGGTTTCCAAAAAGCGCGGCCTGAACCGCAGACATGGTCAGTATCAACATTCCCATGATGGTAAGGTCAAGCGGCAGCGACGATGCGCCGCACGGAATCATCACGGCGGCCCCTGGCGCGCTCCCAACGGCGCCCGCGTAGCCACTCGATTGTTTCCGATCGACGAGCATGGTTTTTGCCGGGTCGGGACGGCTAGCATACCGCGCGGCCCGAACATCGGCTCGAGCCGGCTGGCGCACTCGCCACGAATCGGCGGGCGACGTCGATTTTTTCCTCGCGGCGCCATCGAGGAGGCTGGACATCGCTCCAGCCCATAACTGGTAGGGATGTCCGTAGACGTGAATATACGGACACATGCCCGCCGTGTACTTTCCAGCACCCGCTGGCATATGCTTGGTACGGCCTTCCCCGTGCCAGGGGAGTCCTTCATCGTTGATCAAACATGATCGTCCAGAGACTCTCGTTCCGTGCTGCCACGGGCAAGCTGCACGTCATTGCGGTGTGGCGATGCCTCGTGAAACGCGGCGCAAAGATTTGCCGTTGGAATGTCCATGTCGATCGCAAGACGGGCGTCGAGTCGATGACGATCGACGTCGTCGGCTCCGATCCGTTGCACACGGATGAGCTCGCCGCGATGCTGGGTGAAACGCCGATGGAATTGACGATAAAGGTGTTCCATATGGCCGTGGTCGCGAATCCCGATGTCGCACAGGTACGCGAGAAGCAACGCGTCGTTGAAGCAACGGGTTCGCAGGCGATCACGCGTCCGCGTCCGAAGCTGACGTCAGTCACGGATATCACGCACCACGTCGCGCGTTCCAGGCAGGATTGAGCGCACGCGACACGCGACACAGGTGCGTCGATGTCGTTACGGCTGACGCTTGGTGAAGCGGTAAAACGTGCCTATTCCAAATCTCGGGAGACAACAATGCTGAGCCCTCACGAATTCGCGGTGCTCATGCTGGTCAAGTCATCGCCTGACCAGATCGACATGGACCGCGAGGAACTCGATACGCTGATCGAGCACCAGCTCGTGGTACTCGAGAGACTCGGTTCCGGCGCATGCCGTCCGCGAGTGACGAACGACGGTGAATCGCTGCTTCAGGCCGTGATGCGAAAACATTGACCGGCACCCGGTCGAACGCGTGGACCGGCCCGGCGATCGTGCGCTGCGGAACGGGCTGCGGAACGGGCTGCGATGCAGCCCGATGACGACACGCCGAACACGCACCGGTTCGCGGCAAGTCATTCAATTCAATTCAGGAGAGCGTCGATCATGCAAGCCCATGAGCAGGTTTCAAGCGCACTGCGCACCAATCTCGACATGTTTTTCGGTCTGGCCGGCGCGATGGCTGCCGGAGCCGGGAAACTGGCCGAACTCAATGCGCGATTCGCGCGCTCGGCGCTGAAGGACGCGTTCGAGAACGCGCAGAACTCGGTGGCAAGACCGCATGACTGGCTGTCGATCCAGAGTTCGATCGTTGCGGCGACGGCAGAAAAGGTTCAGTCGTACAGCAGCGAACTCTTCGAAATCGTGTCGTCTGCGCAGGGGGACGTGCTCAAAGCCGCCAGGACCGGAAGCGATGCGTATGTACAGCGGGTCCAGACGCTCGTCGAAGACGTGACGAAAAACGCGCCGGCCGGCTCCGAGGCGGCTGTCGCTGCATGGAACTCGGCAATCATCGCCGCCAATACGCTCTATCAGACGCTGGGAAACACCGGGCAGCAGGCTGTCGAAGTCGCGCGAAGCAACTTCGACGTGATCGCTGCGGCGGCCTCGAAGAACGCCAGGCGCGCGACCGAGTCGGAACAGCAGGCGGCAAAGCGGTAATTTGCATGACGGGCGTGTGGCATGTCATCGCATGACGTTCAAGCAGGCCGGCATCATTCATGGATGGCGCGCCGCCGCCTGTCAGCACGATGGCGCGGAGCATTCCGATGAAAACCATGTATTACCGAAGCTACGTTGCCGAGGAATTGGCGTACATCGACGCGATGGTTTCGCAACTCGAGCAGACCGTCGAAAGCAGGAATATCGGCCGGAAGACCGCGGTTGCCGTCACGTTGCCGGACTATTGGCGGATACGCGTCAAGGCCATCGCCGGTCTTCCGCAGGACCTGCAGCCGCAGGCCGACGCACTGCTGATGCGGCTCGATGCGATCGACACGGCAACGGAGCGCCTTTCGGCAAACAAGCGAGTGCTGGTCACCCAGCGGACCTCGCGCATGAAGTAGAGCGGTACATGCCGTGAGCCAACCTGCACGAAGCGCACGCGACGACGGTACAACAAGGACCAGCGAAGCACATGATGATGCGGACCTACGAACATCTCGGGTTCACGCTCGAGGTGACTGTCGAGTCGGACTTCAGCTTGCGTCCGGTCCAACCAACGGGTTTGCGTCCAGGCTACGTTGCGGTGGTCCGCGTGTTTCAGGCGGGGCACGCGATCGCGACCTTCTCGCCGCTGAGGTATGGCGATGCGGGTGGCCGGCCGTTCGATACCGAAGTCGATGCCATGATGGGCGGATATAGCGCGGCGCGCAGAATCGTCGACGATCTGTTCAGCCGGCAATCTCATTCCGGGGTCGGAATATCGGACCAGACGGCAGCGTCCGGGCGGACGTGACGCCCGTTGCCCCAAGCGCCTCCCGGCATTTCTCCGAACCTCGTTCCTCTGTTGGCCCAATGACAGCCATTCGCCTTATTGGGGATTGCCCTGAGGCGCTATGATACGGCCCTGATGTCAGCGCCCACTGCAGTGAAATTGCAGTTCGGGCAGGCTGGGGCAGCCTTGCTTGACCTCGATTTGCCTAGCTTTTGCGGCGTGCGAATTGCGCAAGGCATTGATTTATAAAGAATTACATACGGCCAGAAATCAATGATAAAAACCCGACGAGAATCCGTTTCTCAGCGGCGCGCCTGCGCGTCGCTTGCCATTGCGGCGCTCCTGGCCGGATGCGCTTCCCAACCGGACGCGATCCAGCGCAAGACCGGCTGGATGCGCGCCGAAGTGGCCGACTCCTATATATATGCGTATCCGCTCGTGCTGATGGATGTCGCGAAAGAAGCCGCGACCGGCGGCGACGGCGCGCAGCCCGGCCAAGCGCCACTCAACACGCTGCGCGTCGCGCAGGCGCTGCCGCCAGTCGGCGCGATCAATCCGCCGCTGCCGGGCGTCGATACGCTCGATTCGACCGGCTGGCTCGACGTCGGCGCCGAACCGGTGCTCGTGACGCTGCCGGATACCCGCGGCCGCTACTGGGATGCCCGCGCGCTCGACATGTGGACCAACGTGCTGTGGTCGTCGAGCATGGTCGCGCAAGGCCCGCGCGGCAAGTCGCGATCGCAAACGATTGCGTTTGCCGCGAAGGACTGGCAGGGCACGCTGCCGAAGGGCGTGACGCGGGTCGATGTGCCGTCGCGCAACGCGTGGCTCGAGGTGCGCCTGCAGACGAGCGGCGGCCGCGACCTCACGACCGTCAAGAAACTGCAGCGCGGGATCCGCGTGGTGCCGCTGTCGGTCTATACGGGCGACGCGCGCGGCGTGTCGGTCGCGGTGCAGGCCGGCAGCGCGACCGCCGAGGCCGCGAGCGGCGGCACGCCGGCCGAGCAGGTCGCCGCGCTCGCGCCGAAGACGTACTTCACGCGTTTCGCGCAGGCACTGCAGGACAACCCGGCGCCCGCCGACGACGCGCACGCGCAGCAATTGCTCGACGACATCGGCGTGTCCGCCGGCTACCCCGTGCTGTGGACGGGCGATCGCCTCGCCGCCGCGACGGCCGGCGTCGCCGAAGCGCGGGCGCGCCTCGCGGCGCCGCCGCCGAACCTGCTGAGCGCGAACGGCTGGAGCTGGCTCGGCGATACGGCCGGCAAGTACGGCCAGGACTACGCGTTGCGCGCCTACGCGGCCTATACGCAGTTCGGCACCGCGACCCGCGACGACGAGACGGTCGCGGTGGTGCGCGTCGACAGCGACGGCCATCCGCTGAACGGCGCGAACCGCTACACGCTGCATTTCGCGCCGGGCGCGCTGCCGCCGGTGCGCGCGTTCTGGACCCTTACGCCGTACACGACGGACGGCGCGCTGCCGGACGTCGGCACCGCGCGCCGTTCGCTCGGCGACCGCGACCGGTTGCGGCGCAATCACGATGGCTCGATCGACGTCGTCGTGTCGGCTGTGTCGGCTGTGTCGGCCGTGTCGCCGGGCGGCGCGCATGCATCGAACTGGCTGCCGGCGCCGCGCGCGGATTTTGCGCTCGCACTGCGGCTGTACGCGCCGAAGCCGCAGGCGAGCGACGGCTCGTGGCTGCCGCCGGTCGTCGTGCGCAAGTGAACGCGGAGCCGCCGCGGCTGTCCGAACGGCGAACGCGGCGGCGCCTGATCGGCGTTCCGTCACTCCCTGAGCCTATACTTTCGGGATAGTCGGCCCGGGCGCCCCGGCTTTCCGGATCGCCCGGCCGTCGTTTCCCTGGCATTCGAGCATGGCAAGTCAAGACAAAGTAACCGCAAACTCGACTCTTCGCGCCCTCGGCGGCGTCGTGCGCTCACGCCGGACCCGGCGTATCGGCCTCGGCGTGCTGATCTTCCTCGTTTTGTTTGGACTGCTCGGGTTCTTCGCCGCGCCGCCGCTGATTCGCCATGTCGCGGAGCAGCAACTGAGCCAGCAGCTCGACCGTCCCGCGACGATCCGGCGGATTGCGCTGAACCCGTACACGCTGAACCTCGAAGCCGACGGCATCCATCTCGGCGAGCGCGGCGGGCAGGGCGACTTCATCGACATCGGCAAGCTTGTCGTGCGGCCGTCGTGGACGTCGCTGTTTCGTGGCGCGCCGATCGTCAACGAGGTCCGACTCGACGCGCCGCGCTTCCGGATCGTCCGCTACGACGCGCAGCGCTTCAACTTCACCGACCTGATCGAGAAGTTCTCGAAGCCGTCGAAGCCGGCAGGCAAGCCGACCTATTTCTCCGTGTCGAACATCCAGATCAACGACGGCCGGATCGATTTCGACGACCGCCTGCTGAACGAGAAGCACGTCGTCGACAACTGGACGCTCGGCATCCCGTTCATTGCGACGCTGCCGTCGAAGACCGACATCTTCGTGCAGCCGAAGCTGCGCGCGCGGTTCGACGGCAGCCCGATCGCGCTCGACGGCAGGACGAAGCCGTTCGCGCGGTCGCGCGAATCGGAGATCGAACTGAAATTCGACCGGATCGACGTGCCGAAGCTGATCTCGTACGTGCCGACGAAACTGCCGGTCGCCGTGCAGAGCGGCCTGCTCAGCAGCAACCTGACGGTCAACTTCGTGATGAGCGGCGCGGAACCGGCGCTGCGCGTGTCCGGCACCGTCGACCTGAACGACGCGAAGGTGACGAGCGTGGCGTCCGAGCCGCTGTTCGCCGCGCGCGGCGTGCACGTCGCGGCGGCCGGCCTCGAGCCGCTGCGCAACGTCATGCACTTCGACGAGATTCGCGTCGACCAGCCGGTCGTCGATCTCGCGCGCGACCGGCAGGGTGTGCTGAACGTCGAGAAGCTCGCCGCGCGCCCCGCGGCCGAGCCGAAGGCGAAGGCGCCGTCGGCCGCGCCGGCGGCGTCGGGCGTGGCCATGCCGGCAGCGGCGAGCGCGGCGCAGCCCGCATCGGGCGGCGAAGCGCAGGCCGCAACGAACGCAACGACTGCAACAACCGCAACGAAAGCGCAGCCGCTCGACCTGACGATCCGCCACTTTGCGATCGACGGCGGCACGATCAATCTCGACGACCGCGTGCCCGCGACGCCGACCATGCTGTCGCTCACGCGCCTCGCGGCGACGCTTGACAGCTTCACGCTGCAGGGCAACACGCCGGCGAAGTACACGCTGTCGACATCGCTGTCGCGCGGCGGCGACGTGAAGGCCGAAGGCGCATTCAGCGTCGCGGCGAAGCAGGCGCACACGAAGCTGACGGTCGATGCGCTCGCGCTGCCCGCGCTGCAGCCTTACCTCGGCGAGGCGACGCGCGCGCGCGTGCTCGACGGCACGCTGGGCGCGACGGTCAACGCGAAGGCCGACTGGGGCAAGACCCCGCTCGACGCGCAGGTTGCCGACAGCGAAGTGAGCGTGAAGGCGCTGAAGGTCGCGACGCCGGACGCGAAGGCGCCCGCGATCGTGCTGCCCGACGCACAGGCGAAGATCGCGAAGGTCGATCTTGCCGCGCGCACCGCGCAGATCGCGAGCGTCGATGCGAGCGGGCTCGCACTCGACGTGACGCGGCTGAAGGACGGCCAGATCGATCTCGCGGCGCTCGCGAGCCCCGCGCAGAAGGCGCTGCCCGCGCGCACGGTCGCGCGCAAGGCGGAGGCCGCCGCGCCGTCGTGGCATTACCGGATCGACGCGCTGAACGTGAAGGACGCGACCGCGAACTACACGGACCTGTCGACGCCGCGTCCGGTGAAGCTCGCGATCAAGCCGCTGCAGCTGTCGGTGGAGAAGCTCAGCGACGACCTGACGAAGCCGCTGCCGGTGAAGCTGCAGGCGACGCTGAACCGCAAGGGCTCGCTGAACGTGTCGGGCGATGTCACTGCGCAGCCGCTGAAGCTCGGCCTGAAGATCAATGGCGACCGTCTCGACGCGGCGGCGTTCGAGCCGTATTTCGGCAGCGCGCTGAACGTGACCGTCGCGAGCGCGCTGCTCAATGCGAACGGCAACCTGACGTTCGCGCAGGCGAACGACGCGATGCGCGCGTCGTATCGCGGCGACGCAGCGCTCGTCGACGTGCGGATGCTCGACAAGGCGACGTCCGACCCGTTCGGGGGTTGGCGCTCGCTCGCGCTGTCGAACCTGAAGGCGACCTACGACGAGAAGGGCACCGACGTCGACGCGTCGCGCGTGACGTTCGCGAACTTCTACGGCCGTGTGCTGCTCGACGCGCAAGGGCGGCTGAACCTGAAGGACATCGTCGCGAAGGAAAGCGGCCCCGCGCAGTCACTGACGCGCGACGCCAGCAAGGGCAAGGGCGAGGCGGTGCCGCTGTCGCCACCGCGGGCATCGGCTCCGGCCGCCACGCAGGCGGCGTCAGCTGCCGTTGCGCAGCAGGCGTCGGCACCGGCTGCCGCGTCGGCGCCGGCGCTCGTCAAGGCCGCGACGCCGCCGCAGAACCCGGTGCGGATGCATTTCGGCGAGCTCGTGCTGCAGAACGGTCGCGTGAATTACACGGACAACTTCATCAAGCCGAACTACACGGCGAACCTCGTCGCGATCAAGGGCACGGTCGGCGCGTTCGGCACGGATTCGACGACACCCGCGCCGGTCGACGTCGACGCGAACCTCGCCGGCAACGGGCCGATCTCGATCAAGGGCACGGTCAATCCGCTGATCGAGAAGCCGGCGCTCGACCTGACCGCGACCGCGCACGACATCGAGCTGACCAACCTGACGCCGTATTCGGCGAAGTACGCGGGCTACCCGATCACGAAGGGCAAGCTCAACGTCGACCTGCACTATCAGCTCGCGAACGACCAGCTATCGGCGAACAACCATATCTTCATCGACCAGCTGACGTTCGGCGACCACGTCGAGAACGACACGGCGACGAAGCTGCCGGTGAAGCTCGCGATCGCGCTGCTGAAGAACTCGCGCGGCGAGATCGACGTGAACCTGCCGGTGTCGGGTTCGCTGTCGAATCCGGAATTCAGCGTCGGCGGGCTGATCTGGCGCGCGGTGCTGAACCTGATCGCGAAGGCCGTCACGTCGCCGTTCACGCTGCTCGCGCACGCGTTCGGCAGCGGCGGCGAAGAGCTTGGCTACGTCGAGTTCGCGCCGGGCAGGTCCGATCTGAGCGACGCGCAGCAGCAGAAGCTCGATACGGTCGTGAAGATGCTGAACGAGAAGCCGTCGATCCGCCTCGACCTGATTGGCCGCGTCGATCCGGACAAGGACACGCCGGGGCTGCGCGACGCATACGTCGACCGGCTCGTGCGGCAGCAGAAGCTGAAGGACGTCGTCGGGCAGGGCGAGAGCGTCGATCCGCGCACGGTGAAGGTCGAGCCGGCCGAGTACCGCACCTACCTGACGCGCGCGTACAAGGCCGCCGACTTCAAGAAGCCGCGCAACCTGGTCGGCCTGCAGAAGACCCTGCCGGACGACGACATGAAGCGGGCGCTCGCCGAGCACGCGCCGGTCGACGAGGGCAGCCTGCGCATGCTCGCGCAGGACCGCGCGCAGTCGGTGCGTCAGTACCTCGAAGGGAAGATCGATTCGAGCCGGATGTTCATCGTCGCGCCGAAGCTCGATGCGAAGGGCATCGACGACAAGGGCGCGACGACACGCGTCGACTTCGGCTTGAAGTAATCCCCGTCGCACTTCCGCTGCTGCGTCCCGGCGCCCCGGCGTCGTTTTGGGCGCGGCAGCGGAACGTCATTCAGTGCAGCGCGCGGCAACGGGCTCGCGCTTGTCCAGCTCCTTCCTCGCCGCCAGCGGCAGACGCGGATCGTCCCATTGCGTCAACCACTGGATTTCCTTCGCCGTGAAGACCTGTCCGTAATTGCGCAGCGCGTACTGCAGCGCATCGACGACGTGATGTCGGATGATTTCGGGGGTGCGTGCGTCGTCCAGCACGAACCGGAAGGCTTCCAGGGTCGACATTCTCGTGCTCCGGGTCAGGGAAAACCCTTTATTACACGCCAATAGTCGGGTGCCAAGCCGACAAAAATCCATGGATCAGCCCGATCCCGGTGCGGCTCCGCTCGCGTGATCGCCAACGCATCGCAGCCCTCGCATTGCGACTGATTCGTGTCACTTGCGATTGGTTACGTTTGACAGACAACAGAAAGCCTCGCTTCACGGGAGCGCCCCACAGCTCGGCGATATTGACGCGCCTGTTCGCAGGCGAAGCGGTCCAACGTCAATCGATGAGGTGGGGTGATGATTTCGTTCTTCGGTAAGCAGCGGAAGCTGGCTATGGTGGTGGCGGGCGCGCTGGCGCTCGCGAGCGCATGTGCGTATGCGCAGCAGGGCGAAGGGAATCAGGGCAACCAGGACAATCAAGGGAACCGCGGCGACCACGGCCGCCGTGTCGTGAAGCACGTGCTGCTGCTCAGCATCGACGGCCTGCACGAGCAGGATCTCGCACGCTGCATCGGCGCGAACACGTGCCCGAACGTGGCGGCGCTCGCGCAAAGCGGCGTGACGTACACGAACGCGCATACGCCGGGCCTGTCGGATTCGTTTCCGGGCCTCGCGGCGCTGCTGACGGGCGGCTCGCCGAAGACGGCCGGCCTGTTCTACGACGTGTCGTATGACCGCACGCTGTATGCGCCGACCGACACGACCTGTTCGGGCCAGCAGGGCTGGAACGTCGTGTTCGACGAAACGACCGGCATCGACGCGATGAACGGCGGCGCGCTCGTGAACCTCAACGGCGGCGGTGCATTCAACCCGCAGGCGATCCCGAACGCGCTCGTGAACGGCAAGTGCGTGCCGGTGTATCCGCACAACTACGTGAAGACGAACACCGTGTTCGAGGCCGTGAAGGCCGCGATCCCGAATGCCCGCACCGCGTGGGCTGACAAGCACGCATGGGGCTACGACTGGGTGAACGGCCCGTCGGGCAAGGGGGTCGACGATCTGATGCGCACCGAGATCAACTCGATCGACCCGGTGACGAAGACCGATTACTCCGACGTCTATTCGCACACCGCGCAGTTCGACAACCTGCACGTGCAGGCGCTGATCGACCAGATCGACGGCAAGGATTCGACCGGCAAGGCCGCATCGGTGCCGACGGTGTTCGGTGCGGACTTCCAGACGCTGAGCGTCGCGCAGAAGGCGCTGGTGACGAAGGGCGGCGGCTACATGGACGCGAACTTCACGCCGAACGGGCAAGTCGCGAACGCGATCACGTATATCGACAACTCGATCGGCCGGATCGTCGCCGAGCTGAAGCAGCAAAACCTGTACAGCTCGACGGCCGTGATCGTGACGGCGAAGCACGGCCAGTCGCCGACCGATCACACGAAGCTCGTGAAGAACGGCGACACGCTGACGGCGCTGCTCGAACAGAACAACTACCTCGACAAGAACGGCAACTTTGGCCAGAACAATACCAAGTCGGGCAACCTGAACGACGGTACGGGCCTCGTCAACACGGGCTTCGTGCAGACCGACGACGTCGGCCTGATCTGGCTGCGCGATCGCAACCAGCGCACCGCCGTCGTCAAGACGCTGAAGGCGAACCTCGGCTGCAACGCGCCGGGGATCTGTGCGGACGGTCCGCAGGCGTACATCCTGTACGGCGCGGCGCTCGCCGACCGCTTCGGCGATCCGGCCAACGGCCGCACGCCGGACATCATCGTGCAGCCGAATCCGGGCGTGATCTACACGTCGAGCACGAAGAAGGACGAGGAGCACGGCGGCAACGCGCCGGATGACAATCACCTCGGCCTGCTCGTGTCGTACCCGGGCCTCCATCGCGCGCGCACGGTCAACGACTATGTCGGCACCAAGCAGGTCGCGCCGACGATCCTCGGGCTGCTCGGCGCCGATCCGGACCTGCTGCACGCGGTCGTCGTCGAGCATACGCGCGTGCTGCCGGGGCTCGGCATCGAGCACTGACAGACAATCAGGTAGGGCCGCTTGCCGCCCGGGGGCGGCAGGCGGCAGGCGCGGCGCCGGGCAGTCGACGGCGCCGCGTTCGCATTTGCGCGAGGCTGGATGCATCGCGTGATGCGTGGATCATCGGCGACCATGCCGCGCCGGACGAACGATGCTTGAATTTGCCGGCGCGAAACGCCATATTGACCGCGCATTACCCGTTCAACGACGTACCAAGAGGACCACTCATGCGTCTGCTTCTCGCCCTGCTGGTGCCGTGGCTGCAGTTCTTCACGATCGGCCGCCCGATTGCCGGCCTGATCTGCCTGATCCTGCAACTGACGCTGATCGGCTGGATCCCGGCCGCGATCTGGTCGGTCTATGCGCTGAGCCAGTACAAGACCGATCGCAAGATCGAAGCGGCGCTGGGCCAGCGCCGCTGAGCGTGACTGGTTCGGGCGGTCTTGTCGTCCGGCTCACGACACAGCCGGCCCGTCCAGTTCCAACGCGCGCGCCAACAGCCAGTCGATAGAACGGGCCGCGTAGCGTGTCGGAGACGTCCGTGCCGGCCTGATCAAGGCGATGTGCGCGACGCCGTGCAGGCGGTGACGGGCGATGACGGGCGGGATGCGATGCGGGCCGCGTGCCGCGCGCGGCGAACCGGTCGCACGGCGAGACCGGCCCGACACGCTTACTTCACGGCAAACAGCGTCAGGTTCATGAAGATCTTGAACACATAGCCGAGCGTCACGGCGCCTGCGACGCCGCCGGCCCACAGCAGCACGAACCACATCCAGCCGCGCAGTTTCGAGCGCGGCGCGGCGTCGTGCTCAGTGGTGGTAGTAGTGCTGGTCTTCATGACGCACCTTCCCTCGGAATACCCAGTAACCCATCGTCGTGTAGGCGATGATGATCGGCAGGATAACCGCTGCGCCGACCAGTGTGAAGGTCTGGCTCGAACGCGGCGCCGCTGCTTCCCAGATCGTCATGGTCTGCGGAATCGCATACGGGAACAGGCTGACGAGCAGGCCGACGTAGCCGAGCAGCACAAGCGCCAGTGCGAGCACGAACGGCGTCATGTCGTGCCGGCTGCGCACCGCGCGATACATCCACACCGCACAGCCCGCGACCAGGAACGGCACCGGCAGCAGGCGCCAGAACAGCCCCGAATCGAACCAGCGTTCGGCGATCGCCGGATCCTGCAGCGGCGTCCACAGGCTGACGATCGCGATGAAGCCGAGCAACACGACGGTCAGCGGCCACACGACGCGATGCAGGCGCCGCTGCAGGTCGCCTTCGGTCTTCGCGACGAGCCAGCAGCAGCCGAGCAGCGCGTAGGTGACGATCAGGCCGAGGCCGGTCAGCAGGCTGAACGGCGTGAGCCAGTCGAACGCATCGCCGGCGAACACGCCGTCCTTGACCTGGATGCCCTGCAGGAATGCGCCGAGCGCCACGCCCTGGAAGAACGTCGCGCCGGCCGAGCCGCCGATGAACGCGAGATTCCACAGCTGCTTGGTGCGGCGCGCCTTCGCGCGGATCTCGAACGACACGCCGCGGAAGATCAGGCAGACCAGCATGAACACGAGCGGCAGGTACAGCGCGGACAGCACGGTCGAGTACACGACCGGGAACACCGCGAACAGGCCGGCGCCGCCGAGCACGAGCCAGGTCTCGTTGCCGTCCCACACGGGCGCGACCGTGTTCATCATCAGGTCGCGTTCCTTCTCGTCCGGGAAGAACGGGAAGACGATGCCGATGCCGAGGTCGAAGCCGTCGAGCACGACGTACATGAAGAGCCCCAATGCGATGATCGCGGCCCAGATTACGGTGACGTCCATGAAATTCCTCGTATGCGTGTTGGGTGGGCCGTTCAGACGGTCTCGATCAGTTCGTCGACGGCCGACATCGGGCGGCGCGCGGTGTGGTCGGGGCGCGTGTCCGGTGTGTCGTCATGCCTGACGTCGGGCAGCGCGGGGCCGGCCTTCATCAGCTTGAGCATGTAGTAGACGCCGGTGCCGAACACGAGGAAGTACACGATCACGAACGTCATCATCGAGATGCTGACCTGCTGCGCGGTGAGCGGCGACACGGCATGCGCGGTGCGCATCACGCCGTAGACGACCCACGGCTGGCGGCCCGCTTCGGTCGTCACCCAGCCGGCGAGCAGCGACACGAAGCCGGTCGGGCCCATTGCGAGCGCGAAGCGCTGGAACCCTTTCGATTCATACAGGCGGCCGCGGCGGCGCAGGAACCATGCGAGCGCGGCGAGACCGATCATCGCGAAGCCGAGGCCGACCATGATCCGGAAGCTCCAGAACACGACCGTCGAGTTCGGCCGGTCTTCCGGCGCGAATTCCTTCAGGCCGCGGATCTCGCCGTCCCAGCTGTGCGTGAGGATCAGGCTGCCGAGATGCGGCACCTTCACCGCGTAACGCGTCGTTTCGGCCTGCATGTCGGGAATGCCGAACAGGTTCAGCGGCGTGCCGCCCTTCTCGGTTTCCCACAGGCCCTCGATCGCGGCGATCTTCGCGGGCTGGTGCTTCAGCGTGTTGATGCCGTGCTGGTCGCCGATCAGCGCCTGCACCGGCGCGAGCACCAGCAGCAGCCACAGCGCCATCGAGAACATCTTCTTCACGCCGGGGTCGCGGCGGCCCTTCAGCAGGTGCCATGCGCCGGTCGCGGCGACCACCAGCGCGGCCACGATGAACGCGGCGATCGCCATGTGGAACAGGCGGTACGGGAACGACGGGTTGAAGATGATCGCGAACCAGTCGGTCGGCACGACGCGGCCGTCGACGATCTCGAAGCCCTGCGGCGTCTGCATCCAGCTGTTCGACGCGAGGATCCAGAACGTCGAGATGATCGTGCCGATCGCGACCATCAGCGTCGCGCCGAAGTGCGCGCGCGGGCCGACGCGGTTCCAGCCGAACAGCATGATGCCGAGGAAGCCGGCTTCGAGGAAGAACGCGGTCATCACTTCGTACATCAGCAGCGGGCCGGTGACCGAGCCGGCGAAGCTCGAGAAGCCGGACCAGTTGGTGCCGAACTGATAGCTCATCACGACCCCGGAGACGACGCCCATCCCGAACGCGACCGCGAAGATCTTCGACCAGAACAGGCACAGGGTCTTGTAGTACTGCTTGCCGGTTTTCAGCCAGCGGTATTCGAGCACCGCGATGAAACTCGCGAGGCCGATGCTCAGTGCCGGAAAGACGATGTGAAAGGAGACGGTGAATGCGAACTGCAGGCGGGCCAGATCGAGGGCCGAGAAAGCGGTATCCATACCAGTTGACCGATGCTGTCGATACCCGCCGGCGGGGCTGCCGGCGGACCCTGGCCAATGGCGGCTGCAGGGTTGGCTGGAGTATGGGACGCGATGTTGCGGCGCGAAATGTGCCAACTCGTCGCAGATGTCCAGCCCGCGCGCGGCCTTTGCGGGGTAAATCGTTGATTCGTATCAAGAACGCGGTGCGTGGCGCCCGCGCGTGCGATGCGGCGGCCTGCCGCACCTGCGTCAATATGGCGCGTTGCGGCATTCCGGCCGCGGCGTGCTGCGCGGCCGGCCCGCCGCCGTCCGGCAAGCGCACGGCGAATTGCGTACACTCTGAGTCTCGTTTCTGCACCGCCGGTATCGGAGGTCCGTATCGGCATGCGTTCACTCAGGGACCACTGATGATCGATTTACGCAGCGATACCGTGACGCGTCCGAGCCCGGCGATGCTGGCCGCGATGACTGCCGCCGAAGTCGGCGACGACGTGTGGGGCGACGACCCGACCGTATTGCGCCTGCAGGCCGCGACGGCCGAGCGCGCGGGCAAGGAGGCCGGCCTGTTCTTTCCGAGCGGCACGCAGAGCAACCTCGCCGCGCTGATGGCGCATTGCGAGCGTGGCGACGAATACATCGTCGGCCAGCTCGCGCATACCTACAAGTACGAAGGCGGCGGTGCGGCGGTGCTCGGCAGCATCCAGCCGCAGCCGATCGAGAATGCGCTCGACGGCACGCTGCCGATCGACAAGATCGTCGCCGCGATCAAGCCGATCGACAACCATTTCGCACGCACGCGCCTGCTCGCGCTCGAAAACACGATCGGCGGCCGCGTGCTGCCGACCGGCTACGCGGAAGAGGCCGTCGCGGTCGCGCGCAGCCGCGGGTTGTCCGCGCATCTCGACGGCGCGCGCGTCTGCAATGCGGCGGTCGCATCGGGCCGCTCGATCGCCGAGCTGGGCGCGCCGTTCGACACGATGTCGATCTGCTTCTCGAAGGGCCTCGGCGCGCCGGTCGGCTCGGTGCTGGTCGGCAGCCGGCCGCTGATCGAGCGCGCGCATCGCTGGCGCAAGGTGCTCGGTGGCGGGATGCGGCAGTCGGGCATTCTCGCGGCGGCGTGCCTGTATGCGCTCGAGCACAACGTCGAGCGGCTCGCGGACGACCACGCGAATGCCGCGCATCTCGCCGAGGGGCTCGCGCGCATCGACGAGGTGAAGGTGCTGTCGCATGCGACGAACATGGTGTTCGCGCAGTTTCCCGAAGCCGACTGCGCGCCGCTCGAGGCATGGCTCAGCGCGCGCGGGATCCTCACGCAGATGCTCTACGCGTCGCGCTTCGTCACGCATTGCGACGTGTCGCGCGATGACATCGACACGTTCGTCGACGCGGTCGGCGCGTACTTCGCGCAGCGGCGCGGGTAACGGGAGAGCGTCGAACGACGGCGCAACGTTCAGCGCGCGAGCGGCGCGAGCAGCCGCCGCGCCGCTTCGACGACGCGCGTGGACAGCGACGCCATCGCCGGTGACTGCACGGTCCATGCATGCCAGTACAGCGTGACGTCGGTCGGATGCCGCGGCGCGAGATCGACGAGCCCTTGCGCGTCGAGCGGCGTGTCGCCGAGCAGCGGCGCCGGCACCATCGCATAGCCGAGCCCGTGCTGCACGGCCGCGAAATGCGCATGCGTACCCGGCACGTAGTGGCACGGGTACGCGCCGACGGGCAGCCCGAATTTTTCCTCGAGAAACGACGACTGCAGCGTGTCGCGCCGCGAATACGCGACGACGGGCGCGCGGCGTGCGCTCGTGCGGGTCAGGCCGCGCGGAAACCAGTGCGCGGCGAACGCGGTCGCGGCGAGCAGCCGGTAGCGCATCGTGCCGAGCGGCGTCGCGACGCAGCCGCGCATCGGCTTCGGCTCGGTCGTCACGCAGCCGACCGCCATCCCGCTTTCGAGCAGCGCGAACGTGTGGTCCTGATCCTCGACGATCAGCTCGAACAGGATGCGTTCGCCGGCCAGCACCGATGTCAGCGCGGGCAGGAACCAGGTGCCGAGGCTATCCGAGTTCAGCGCGATCGTGACCGAGATCGGTGATTCGCGCTCGGCCGCGAGTGCGCTTTGCAGATCGGCCTGCAGAATGGCGACGCGGCGCAGGTGCTGCAGCACGCGCTGGCCCGCGACGGTCGGCCGGCACGGCCGCGTGCGCAGCACGAGCGGCGTGCCGAGGCTCGCCTCCAGCGCGCGCACGCGCTGCGTGACGGCGGACGCGGTCACGTGCAGGCGGCCGGCCGCCTGCTCGAAGCTGCCGGTGTCGGCGACGGCCAGCAGCGCGGCGGCCTGCTTCGGATCGAGCGTCATCGACATGGGGGTGACGAGGTCCTTTGAAGGTGAACAAACAGTGAGGGGCCGGAGACGCACGCGCGTCGCCGGCGCAACGCGCGATTGTCCACGAAACGTGCGAAATGCGTCCACAGTCCGGCCGATTATCCGCGGCGCGCTTTCCGGCATCCTAGCGTGCATGCGGTGCGTGCATTCCGCGCAGGCAGCCGCGACACGCAGAAACACACCGAAACACACCGAGACACAAAGACGCAACGGAGAACGAACGATGAGCAAGGTATTCAGGATCGCCGCGATCGCGGGTGACGGGATCGGCCAGGAAGTGATGCCGGAAGGCGTGCGCGTGCTGCAGGCCGCGTGCGCGAAATTCGGCCTGAACCTCGAATTCACGCATTTCGAATGGGCGAGCTGCGACTACTACCTGCAGCACGGCAAGATGATGCCGGACGACTGGCACGAAACCCTGCGCGGCTATGATGCGATCTACTTCGGCGCGGTCGGCTGGCCCGACAAGGTGCCCGATCACATCTCGCTGTGGGGTTCGCTGCTGAAGTTCCGCCGCGAATTCGACCAGTACGTGAACCTGCGTCCGGTGCGCCTGCTGCCCGGCGTGCCGTGCCCGCTCGCGAACCGCAAGCCCGGCGACATCGATTTTTACGTGGTGCGCGAGAACACCGAAGGCGAATACACGTCGGTCGGCGGCAAGATGTTCGAGGGCACCGACCGTGAATTCGTGCTGCAGGAAGCGGTGTTCACGCGCCACGGCGTCGACCGTATCCTCAAGTACGCGTTCGAGCTCGCGAACACGCGCCCGCGCAAGAAGCTGACGGCGGCGACCAAGTCGAACGGCATCGCGGTCAGCATGCCGTACTGGGACGAGCGCGTCGCGGCGGTCGCGGCCGGCTATCCGGACATCGCGTGGGACAAGCAGCACATCGACATCCTGTCCGCGCGCTTCGTGCTGCAGCCGGACCGCTTCGACGTCGTGGTCGCGTCGAACCTGTTCGGCGACATCCTGTCCGACCTCGGCCCCGCATGTACTGGCACGATCGGCCTCGCGGCGTCGGCGAACCTGAATCCGGAGCGCACGTTCCCGTCGCTGTTCGAGCCCGTGCACGGCTCGGCGCCCGACATCTTCGGCAAGAACATCGCGAACCCGATCGCGATGATCTGGTCCGGCGCGATGATGCTGGATTTTCTCGGCGACGGCGACGCCCGCTTCAAGGACGCGCACGACGCGATCATGCGCGCGATCGAGACGGTGCTGGTGGACGGGCCGCGCACGCCGGACATGGGCGGCACGGCGGATACGACGGCCGTCGGCAAGGCGGTCGCGGCGGCGATCTGACGCCGCAAGCGTGATGCGCGAGGCCGGATTCGGGATGCCGAACACCGGCCCGCCGCCGCACATGCGGCTGATCAGACGCCGAACGCCGAACGCCAAACGCGCATCGGCGCGCGCCCCCGGCTCAGTGCGGCGTGACCGCCGCTTTCGGCTGCGTCGCGAACGCGATCGCGTCGGCCGGTTCCGCCGCGCGGCACACGGCCGTGAGCTGCAGCCCTTCACCGTCATCGGCGGGCTGCACGTGCCCCTGTTCGAGCAGCAGCCGGAACGTGCCGTCCGGCAACAGCGCGCGGTACAGCGCGCGATAGTCGCCCTGACGGGCGAGCGCATCCTGCACCGCGGCTTCGCGCGCCGCGCGGTCGTCCGCGTGCACGCGCGCCTGCAGCTCCGCATGGCGGCGCGGCGCGGCGGCCGTCTCGACGCCGAACAGCCGGCACCATTCATCCGACACGTTTACTTCGTCCTGCACCGGCCGCCACTGCCATGCGCCGCGCCCGGCCAGGCGCTCGCCGTCGGCGAGCAGCGCGATCTGCGCGCGCAGCTGCTGTTCGACCGCCTTGCGCGCGCTGATGTCGATCGTCGTGCCGACCATCCGGGTCGGCCGGCCCGCATCGTCGACGAGCGTCGCGGTGCGCGATTCGATCCAGCGCACCGTGCCGTCGGGCAGCACGATCCGGAATTCCCACACGTACGGCTCGCGCGCGGCGACCGCCTGCTGCAGCGCCTGGCTGTTGAGCCAGCTGCGTTCCTCGGGATGCAGGATCTCCCAGAATTCCTCGTTGCTGTGGATTTCGCGGCCGTACAGCTTCGCGCAGTTGGCCGAATAGATCAGCTCGTCGCTGACGAGATTCCATTCCCATGTGACGATGCCGGCTGCTTCCTGCGCCTGCTTCATCCGCGCTTCGCTCGACACGATCTCGGCCGTGTAGCGGCGGCGCAGGTCGGTCATCGGCAGCTCGGTCTGCGCGCCGAGGCCGAGGTCCTTCACCGCGTCGTCGCCGTAGCGCAGCCAGACCCAGTTGACGTCGAGGAACGCGGCCAGCTTGCGCAGGTTCGAATAGTCGATTTCGCCGCCGCGCGTCCACTTGTGCACGGCCGGCCGCGAGATGCCGACCACGTCGGCCACCTGCTGCAGGCTCAGCTTCTTGTGCTCGAGGAGCACCTTGAGACGGAACGCGAACGTATCCTCGGACATCCATTCCTCTTTGTGACGGCGGCGCGCGGCCAAACGACAAGGGCGGCATGGCCCGCGGCCGCATCGTGCGGGCCGCGGGCCATGCCGCCGCGTCGGGAGGGGATGGCGCGCCGGGTTTCCCTGTATCCGCCGTAGTTTAACGGATACGGCGCGAGGAAAAATTTACAGGTCGATCACGAGCCGAGGCGTGCGCGCACGCGACACGCACAGCAGGATCGTCTTCTGCGCGGCCTTCTCGTCGTCGTCGAGATACTGGTCGCGGTGATCGGCCTCGCCTTCGAGGATCGCGACCTCGCAGGTGCCGCACACGCCTTCGCGGCACAGCGATTCGATCTTCACGCCCGCGCGCTCGATCGCCTGCAGGATCGTCGTGTCCTCGGGCACCTCGAGCTCCAGCCCCGAGCGCGCGAGCACGACCGTGAACGCCTGGCCGGCCGTGTCGGTCGCGGCGAACTGCTCGGAATGGAGCTGCGCCTTCGGCCAGCCGAGCAGCGCCGCGTTCGCATACACGGCGTCGTTCAGGCCTTGCGGGCCGCACACGTACACGTGCGCGTCGGCCGGCAGCGACTTGAACAGGCGCAGCAGGTCGAGGCGCTGGCCGAGGCTGTCGACATACGTGTGCACGTTCGCCGCGTGCGGGCCGGCCTTCAGTTCGTCGACGAACGCGCCGTGCTCGGGGCTGCGATACGCGTAATGCAGTTCGAGCTCGAGCTCGCCGCCCGGCCGATGCTCGGCGAGCTGCGCGAGGAACGGCGTGATGCCGATGCCGCCCGCGATGAACACGTGACGGCGCGCGCGGCGGTCGAGCTCGAACAGGTTCGCGGGCGAGCCGATCGCGAGCCGCGTGCCGGCCGTCACGCGCTCGTGCATGAACGCCGAGCCGCCGCGCGACGCTTCCTCGCGGCGCACGGCGATCTGGTAGTGCCGCGTGTCGTGCGGCGAGCTGAGCAGCGAATACGCGTTGTGATGCCACGCGTCGCCATCCTGCAGCGACACGAGCACATGCGCGCCGCCGCTGAACGGCGGCAGGGTCGCGCCGTCGGGCAGCCCGAGCGTGAAGCGTTTGATCAGCGGGGTCAGGGTCTCGACGGCGACGACGTCAACGGAGATCGATTCACGGGCGTTCATCATGCGTTCCTTTGCCGGCGGGCGGATCGGACGGGCGCCGCGCGGCGGGTATTGCTGGGGTCGTTCGGTCCGGGATACGACGCGCAGCGGCCGAAGCCGCCGCGCGCACAACGGGGATCAGGGGATCAGGGGATCAGGCGCTCACGCCGCCCATGCACAGGTATTTGATCGACAGGAAGTCTTCGATCCCGTACTTGGAGCCTTCGCGTCCGATGCCGGACTGCTTGACGCCGCCGAACGGCGCCACTTCGTTCGAGATCAGTCCGCTGTTGATGCCGACGATCCCGTACTCGAGCTGCTCGGCGACGCGCCATACGCGGCCGATGTCGCGGCTGTAGAAATACGCGGCGAGGCCGTAGATCGAATCGTTCGCGAGCCGCACGACTTCGTCGTCGGTCGTGAAGCGCACGATCGGCGCGACCGGCCCGAAGATCTCCTCGGTCAGCACGGCCATCCCGGGCTTCGCGTCGGCGAGCACGGTCGGCGCATAGAAGTTGCCGCCGCGCGGATGCGGCGCGCCGCCCACCAGCACGCGCGCGCCTTGCGCGAGTGCATCGCGCACGAGGCCGTCGACCTTGTCGCGCGCGGCTTCGTTGATCAGCGGGCCGATGTTGACGTCCGCGTCGAAGCCGTCGCCGACATTGAACGCCGCGACGCGCGCGGCGAACCGGCGGCAGAACTCGTCGTACACCGAATCGTGCACGAAGAAGCGGTTCGCGCACACGCAGGTCTGGCCTGCATTGCGGTACTTCGACAGCAGCGCGCCTTCGACAGCCTTGTCGAGATCGGCGTCGTCGAACACGATGAACGGTGCGTTGCCGCCGAGTTCGAGCGACATCTTCTTGACCGTGTCCGAGCACTGGCGCATCAGCAGCCGGCCGACTTCGGTCGAGCCCGTGAAGGTCAGCTTCTTCACGAGCGGGCTCGACGTCATTTCCGCGCCGATCTCGCGCGACTTGCCGGTCACGACGTTGACGACACCGGCCGGAATGCCGGCCTGCTCGGCGAGCGCCGCGAGCGCGAACGCGGACAGCGGCGTCTCGTTGGCCGGCTTGATCACGATCGTGCAGCCCGCGGCGAGCGCCGGCGCGGCCTTGCGGGTGATCATCGCCGCCGGGAAATTCCACGGCGTGATCGCCGCGCACACGCCCACCGGCTCCTTCGTCACGACGAGGCGCTGGTCCGGGTTCGGGCTCGGGATCACGTCGCCGTCGATACGCTTCGCCTGCTCGGCGAACCATTCGACGAACGATGCCGCATACGCGATCTCGCCGCGCGCTTCGGCGAGCGGCTTGCCCTGTTCGCGCGTCATCAGCGCCGCGAGGTCTTCCTGGCGGGCCATGATCAGCTCGAACCACGCGCGCAACAGGCGTGCGCGCTCCTTCGCGGTGGTCTTGCGCCAGCTCGCAAACGCCGCGTGCGCGGCATCGATCGCGGCACGCGTCTCGGCCGCGCCCATGTTCGGCACGCGCGCGATCAGCTCGCCCGTCGACGGGTTGGTGACGTCGAGCGTCGCGCCGTCGTCGGCGCCGCGCCACACGCCGGCGATGTATGCCTGCTCACGCAGCAGGCCCGGTTGTTCAAGGGAGGTCATGTCGGTGTCGTCCTGGTGCGGGTTGGGTCAGTCCTGGCAGTCCTGGTACTGCTGCGCGAGCAGGTTGTGAAAGTGCGCGATGCCGTGTTCGCTGACGCCGCTGCGGCGCGGGTCGACCATGATCCGGCCCTGGCCGCGATAGCCGCGCGACTTCAGGCCCTTCTGCACGCTTTCGACGAGGCGCAGGTCTTCCGGGCGGAACACGTTGCGGTACCACTCGATCAGGTTCTTCTGGTAGTCGGTCAACTCTTCGTTGAGGAAGTAGATGTCGTAGTGCTGCAGCGTGACTTCCGCGCTGACCGGGAATTCATAGATCACGGTCATGAAGTCGGCACCCGGCGGCACGTTGAACATCGTGCACGGCCACGCCCAGAAGCCCTGGAAGCTCGCGTCGGTGATCGACGGGTCGAGCTTGAACGAGCGCTCCGACGACTCCGCGTAACCGTACTGCAGCGTCCAGTTGCCGTGCAGCGTGTGCGTGTACTTGTCGATCTTCACCGAGTCGGAGAAGCCGGGGTGCGCGGGGCCGCAGTGATAGCACTCGAGATAGTTGTCGACGATCGACTTCCAGTTCGCGGGCGTCTCGGTGACGAAGCGCGCGGCCAGCTTCAGATCGTCGATCACCGGGCACGCGGCGCGCAGGCGGTCCTGCATGCCCGGCAGCTGGTCTTCGACCGTGCCCGCGTCCGGATTCAGGTTGATGAACACGAAGCCCGCGTATTCCTCGACCTTGACCGGCACGAGGCTCGAGTTCTCCTTGTCGAATTCCAGCACGTGATCGCAGTTGTTCGCATGCGCGAGCGCGCCGTCGAGCTTGAAGGTCCACGCGTGGTACGGGCAGGTGATCACGTTCTTCGCCTTGCCGCTGCCTTCGAGGAGCTGGTGGCCGCGGTGCGGGCACACGTTGTAGAACGCGCGCAGCACCTTGTCCTTGCCGCGAACGATCAGGATGTTCTCGCCGATCACTTCGCGCGTCACGTACTGGTTCGCTTCGGCCAGCTCGCTGCGGTGCGCGACGCAGATCCACGTGTCGGCGAAGATCTTCTCTTCCTCCGCCTTGAACACCTCCTGCGACGTGTAATAGGTCTTCGGGATCGTCCACGCGAGTTCCGGGTTCGCGCAGAAATCGGCCGGGAGTTGCGGCAGCTTGGCTTTCTGGTGGAATTCGATCGGCAGGTAGGTCATGATGGCGTCGGGCTCTGAAAATTAACTATCGGTTACGATGAAACTAACGGTTAACGAAATATAGGGGATGTGCGCCTTGATTTGGATCAGGGTTATCCCGAGATGGACGGATCGCAATCGCCGAAGATGGCGGAATTTGTCTGATATTTGCGTTTGGTCACAAGCCGCGACTATTTTTAGAAACGTCAATAGGCGAATGCGCCAGTAGGGTCGCCTAATTGAACTGCGTACCATTGTTAACCAGTAGTTCATTGTTAACTGAAAGTAACGACGGCGGCATGCGATCGACCGCCGTGCCGCCGGCCGGGCTCGCGCCCGGCCGGCGGCCGGTGCGCGACCGGCGCCGTCGGACGCACATGGAGGAGACATGAGACAGGACGCAGTGGCCCATGGACTGGCGGTGGACGCCAGCCGGGGCAAATCGCGCATCGAGGCGCGCTCGATCGATTACGTGCCGCTCGCGGAGCGGCGCGGCAAGGCGTGGCATCTGTGGCCGGTGTGGTTTACCGGCGACGCGAATCTCGCGACGATCGCGTGCGGCGCGATCGGGGTCAGCATGGGCGGCAACCTGCTGTGGAGCGCGATCGCGGTGCTGATCGGCAACCTGCTCGGCACGTTCTTCATGGCGTTCCACTCGAGCCAGGGGCCGCAGCTCGGCCTGCCGCAGATGATCCAGTCGCGGCCGCAGTTCGGCTACATGGGCGCGCTGCTCGTGTGGGTCGTCGCGCTCGTCACGTATGTCGGCTACAACTCGTTCAACCAGCTGATGGCGGGGCAGACCGCGCATCACCTGCTCGGCACCGAGCCGCACGTCAGCTATATCGTGTTCACCGCGATCGCGGTGGCGCTCGCGGTGTTCGGCTACGACCTGATCCACAAGGCGCAGCGCTGGCTCGCGATCGCGCTGCTGATCGCGCTGACGGTGTTCAGCGTCGGCATCTGCGTGAAGGTGCCGTTCCCGGCCGACCAGCTGTCGTTCGCAGGCTTCAAGGCGACGCCGTTCCTCGTGCAGCTGTTCGCGGCCGCCGCTTATCAGCTGTCGTGGTCGATCTACGTGTCGGACTATTCGCGCTACCTGCCGCCGACGACCGGCGTGCGCGCGACGTTCTGGTGGACCTTCACGGGCGCGCTGATCGGCGGCGTGTGGATGATGCTGGTCGGCACGGCTGCCGCCGCGCTGAACTCGAAGATCGAGATCGCCGACGCGGTGCAGCGCGCGGGCGACGCGATCCATCCGGGTTTCGGTTCGATCACGCTGCTGCTGTCGCTGCTCGGGTTGCTCGCGATCACGGGCCTGAACTTCTACGGCGCGTCGCTGACGCTGCTCAGCATCACCGACTCGTTCAAGCCGCTGAAATCGAGCGCCGGCAAGCGCATCGTGAGCCTCCTGATCGTCGCGTTCGTCGCGACCTCGCTCGCGTTCGCCGCGTCCGACGACTTCATGGGCAAGTTCGGCGACTTCCTCGGCATCCTCGGCTACCTGTTCACGCCGTGGACCGCGATCAACCTCGTCGACTTCTTCCTCGTCCGTCATACGCACTACTCGGTGCGCGAGATCTTCAACCCGCGCGGCATCTACGGCCGCTGGAACTGGCGTGGCCTGACCGCGTACGCGATCGGCTTCGTCGCGATGATCCCGTTCTTCAAGACCGAGCTGTACAGCGGCCCCGTCGCGCGCGCGCTCGGCGGCACCGACATCGCGATGCTGGTCGGCCTGCCGGTTGCCGCACTCGTCTATCTGTGGGCCTGCCGTTCGCTCGATATCGAAGCCGAACGCGAACTCGTCCAGGAGGCCGATCGCGGCCTGAACTGATCCGTCACAACCGAACTCCCCCCACTCGATGAAAAGCATTGTTTCGAAGGCGCTGCCGCTGGCAGCGCTGGCTTTGGCGTGCGCGGCGACGGACAGCCGCGCGCAGAGCAGCGTCACGCTGTACGGCGTGCTCGATGCCGGCATCACCTACGTGTCCAATACGGGCGGCGCGCACGTCGTGAAATTCGACGACGGCGTCGCGTACGGCAACCGCTTCGGGCTCAAGGGCACCGAGGATCTCGGCGGCGGACTGAAGGCGGTGTTCGTGCTCGAGAGCGGCTTCCATCTCGGCAACGGCAAGCTCGGCTTCGGCGGCGCCGAATTCGGGCGGCAGGCATATGTCGGATTGCAGGACGACTGGGGCACGCTGTCGTTCGGCAACCAGCTCGACATCACCAACGAACTCGTGTCGATCTACAACATCTCGGCGTGGGGCAGCGGCTATGCGATCCACCAGGGCGACTTCGACCGCTTCAACGGCGACCGCCTGCCGAACTCGGTGAAGTTCCTGTCGAGCGACCTGAGCGGCCTCAAGTTCGGCGCGATGTATTCGTTCGGCAACGTCGCCGGCAACTTCCACCGCAACAGCGCGTGGAGCGCGGGCGCGAGCTTCACGAAGGGCGACTTCTCGATCGGCGCCGCGTACACGCGGCTGAACAATCCGAACGGCATCTACGCGTTCGATCCGTACGCGATGATCGGCACGCACACGTTCCTCGGGCAGCAGACCGTGACCGTCGATCCGGCGACCGGCGCGCGCACCGACCTGTTCGCCGACACGCCGATGAACGTCGACAGCCAGGGCACGTTCGGCGTCGGGTCGAGCTACACGATCGGCAAGCTGACGCTGGACGCCAACTACTCGTACACGACGATCAAGGGCTTCGGCCAGTCGTCGCACATGCAGTCGTACGAAGGCGGCGGCTCGTACCAGTTCACGCCGGCGCTGAGCCTGATCGCGGGTTATCAGCACACGCGCTTCGAAGGCCACCACTGGAACATGGGCAGCGCGGGCCTTCACTATCTGCTGTCGAAGCGCACCGACGTCTACCTCTCCGGCGATTACCTGCGCGCGTCGCAGGGCGTCGATGCAGTGATCGGCTACAGCTTCACGCCGTCGACGACGCAGACGCAGGCCGACGTGCGGATCGGCATGCGGCATTCGTTCTGACCGGAGCATGCGATGAACGATGCGGCCGTCACGCCCGAACTCGGCGACCTGCGCGTGTTCTGCATGGTCGCGCGCAAGGCCAGCTTCAGCGCGGCGGCCGACGCGCTCACGATGTCGTCGTCGTACGTGAGCAAGCGGGTCGGGATGCTCGAGGCGAGCCTCGGCATCCGCCTGCTGCACCGGTCGACGCGCCGCGTCGCGGTGACGGATGCCGGCGAGCGCGTGTACGCATGGGCCGAGAAGATCCTCGACGACGTCGAGCATCTGGTCGAGGATGTGTCGACGACGCGCCGCGTGCCGCGCGGCACGTTGCGCGTGTCGAGCAGCTTCGGGTTCGGCCGCAACGTCGTCGCGCCGGCGCTTGCCGAACTGTCGGACCGCTATCCGCAGCTCAACGTGCGGCTCGAGCTGTTCGACCGGATCGTCGACGTCGCGGCCGAAGGCTTCGATGTCGACGTGCGGATCGGCGACGAGATCGCCGGCCGCCTGATCGCGAAGCAACTCGCGTCGAACTACCGCGTGCTGTGCGCGTCGCCCGACTATCTCGCGCGGCACGGCGTGCCGAAGCAGGTTGGCGATCTCGCGTCGCACGCGTGCGTCGCGATCAAGGAGCGCGACCATCCGTTCGGCGTATGGCGGCTCGACGAGCGCGGCGAGACGGTGTCCGTGCAGGTGACGGGGCCGCTGTCGAGCAATCACGGCGAGGTTGCCGTGCAATGGGCGCTCGCCGGGCGCGGCATCGTGCTGCGCTCGATCTGGGACGTGCAGCCGCTGATCGACGCGGGCCGGCTGCGGCGCGTGCTGCCGGGCGTCTCGCAGCCCGCGAACGTGTGGGCCGTCTATCCGGCGCGGCTCGCGCAATCCGCGAAGGTGCGCGCGTGCGTCGAGTTCCTGAAGGAGGCGATTGGGGAATCCGGCGTTCCGGCGCGGCGCGAACCGGCGATGTGGGACTGACCTCGCCGCGCGCCACTCGCCACTCGCCACTCGCCACTCGCCCGCAAAAGAACGCCCGCCTTGCGGCGGGCGTCTTCAGTTCGCGCCTCCGTCGCGCGATGCCTGTCGGCAAGCTATTGCCAGGCGGGTGCCGGCGTGATCTGCGTCGTGTACGCGGTCGCGGGCAGCAGCGTAATCGTCGAGTTGCTCTGCCCGCCGTACGTTTCATGCACGGTGCCGAACGTCACGCCGGTGACCGGCACCACCACCGATTGCCCGTCGCTGCGCGATGCGCTGACCGTGATCGACTTGCCCGGCACGAGCGTGGCGGCCACGCTCGACGTGTCGAACACGAGCCGCTGCTTCGCGAGCACGCCGGCGTCGGATAGGTATGGGCTGCGGAGCGGCAGGCCCTTGTAGTACTTGTTGTACTTTTTCAGCACCGCGCTCAGCAGGTCGCCGAGCAGGAAGCTCGTGCCGCTGTACGCGCGCAGGTTCGACTGGTGGAACATCAGCGGCCGCATGTCGAACGTGAGCAGGTAGCTCACGAGCGTATCCGACACCTTGTCCAGCACCTGCGGATAGGTCAGGTCATAGCCCCACTTCGTCGGATCGATGCCGTTCGCGCCGTAGAAGTAGTTGTACTCGTTGACCCATTCCTGCGGCTGCGACACGTTGTAGAACAGCGCGGTCGCATAGCGCGGGATCTCGAAGATGTTCGGGTTCACGCAGTTGTACTTGCCCGCGTTGAACGGCGGCAGCGGCCAGTTGACGCCATTGTTGTTCGTCGGGCAGTTCGCCGTGCCGACGGGCGGCGTAGGCTTCGACGAATCCGAAACCAGCACCGTGATGCCGAAACCGTTCAGCGCGCCGAGCGTCGTCGCGTTATAGAGCCCGGAGATCTCCGGCGTGACGATCACGGTCGTGTTGTAGTTCTCGAAGCCGAACGTCTGCGCGACGTTGTCGTTGTTCTGCAGCTCGGACGTGACCTGCGCGGCCGTCGTCGTGAACGGCGGGTCGAGCAGGATGTGGTCGTACGTGTGCGTGATCCACTTGAAGTCGTATTCGTTCGCGTTGGTCTCGGTCGACAGCGTATCGGTGCCTGTCGTCGGGTAGTTGCCGAGGCCGCCGTAAGCGGTGCCGTAGCCCGACCCGTTGAACGCCAGCGTGAACTTCAGCGCACCCGCATTGGCCGTGTTGGAGTTGGTGGTGTCCTGCCAGTTCATCGTGTTGTCGAAGTCGGTGCCGACGGTCCGGTACTCGCAGGCGGTCGTGCCGGTGTTCGGGTTCGTCGAGCCGACGGGGCTGCCGAGCGGACACTGGCCCTGAGGGCTCGTCGATGTGTACACGCAGGGGTTGTTGGGCTGGCAGTTACCGTTTCTGACGTCGTACCACAGGCCCGTATAGTCCGACACCGCATACGGGAAGATCTCGTCCGGAATGCCGTTGTCGTCGACCTGCGGATCCATGTACACGTGCCGCACGCCGACGAACAGCCCACGCGTGACCCAGTTGACGAGGCCGTACGACAGCGTCATCGAGTGCATCAGATACGGATTGTTGTCGAACGAGACCGCCATGATCTCGCGCGACGTGCTGTCGCCCGCGACGGGCGTCGTGTTGCCGAACAGGCAGGTCGACGCGACCGAATACGTGACGTTGTTGGTGCCCGTGCCCTGGACCTGCGTCGTCGTCGTCGTGCCGGCCGGCAGCGGGCTCGCGGGCGACATGAAGTACGTCCACGCGTTCTGCACGGTCAGCGGGTTCGCTGCGCTCGTGCCGGCGTTCATGTACGCGAACAGCGTCTTGCCGGTGGCCGTCAGCGTCGTGTTGAGCGGCGATGCCGTGGTGTCGCGGTAGCCGACGTACTGCATGCAGCCTGTGTCGCCCGGCCACGTGTAGACGCTCGCGAGCCGCACGTTGTACTTGAACTGGTAGCGCGCGAGCGTCGTCGCGAGCGCGCCGCCGGTGAACGGGTTCATGAACCGGGCATCGCTGATCGGCATGATGATGCCCTGGTACTTCGCGTGGTCGCCGGTTTCGAGCGCCGGCAGCGTCGGATTGTTGGTGTCGTAGCTGTAGATCGTGTACGGCACGCCCAGGCGATCGAGAATCGTCTGTGTCGCCTGCAATTCAGGACTGTTGCCGGCCTGCTGACTGGCGAGCACCAGCACCTTCAGGTCGATCTGCGCATCAGCCGGAACGGCCTGCGCGACCTGGGCGGCGGCGCACAGCGCCGCGGCGGCCAGCCCGCGCACCACGGGCCCCGGTTTGCAAAAAAACGTTCGCGTTGCAGTCATGGCAAACCTCACGTATCGGTTATCTGATCGATGAACCTCTTCCCCGACAATGAAGCGACCGTGGCGCTTATAGCGGATTCGGCTTGATCTTCTGCTTGCTGTTCACTTCGCTTGGATGCGGGCCGGTCGGCAGCGACGGGAATTTGGCCGCGATGCTGCCTTTCACCGGCAGCGAGCCATGACCAACATGGCGTTGTGATTTGCCGGCAGCGAATGCCGCGGGCGAACCGAGCGCGGCGGCCGCGACGGCCCCCGCACACAGGCCGGTCAGCAGCGCGCGCCACACGCTCGGCGATTCGTTCGTACGTCGTACTTTCATGGTGTCCTCCTGAAGCGACTGACGTTGTTCGATACGTTGCAAAAACGACTTACTGCCCGGCGGCCTGCCCGGCATGTATGTCGGGCAGCGGCCCCTGGAATCGGTGGGGTCAACAAGACGGATTTCCCGTACCGGCCGGCGGCCGGTCTGGCGCGGCATCAGTGGTGCGGTGGCGCGGCCGCATGCGTGCGGGCACGTTCGAGGTGGTGTCGTAACGCCGGTGCCGCGCGTCGACGATTTTGAGGGGGAGGCAAGCGAGCAATGTGCCACGCGATTCAAGTCAATGATTTCATTGGTGATTTTTTTCCATATGGGTAAGGTTCCCCATTTCGGCGCGAGAAAAACGTTTCATAGGTGATCCGCCTGCCGACACGCGCGGCGCCACGCGCGTGGCCTCATGCGGCGTCTGCATGCGTGCGGGCGGTTTTGCCGCGCGTTGCGCCGGCATGATTGCGAGTGTTGCGCACGCGTATCGTGCGTTGGCGCACGCAGCGAACTGCTGCCCGTGACGCGCGCATTTTGTCCTAACCTTTAAACGCGCGCGGGGTGGCGCGCGTCCCGCCGGTGGAGGCTTGCGCGCCGCCGGGCCGGACGCGGGCACCGGCGTGCGCGGCAGTCGCCAGCGTTACGTTCGACGAATCAGGGCGCGGCCGTGCCGGGGGCGGCGCGGGCGTCGTGAGGGTTCCATGCCATGGAGGACGAAAATGTCGATTCGACTAGGAGAGGAAGCGCCTGATTTCACCGCCGAGACCACCGAGGGGACGATCCGGTTCCACGAGTGGATCGGCGACCAGTGGGCGATCCTGTTCTCTCATCCGAAGGATTTCACGCCAGTGTGCACAACCGAGCTCGGCTACATGGCCGGGCTGAAGCCGGAATTCGACAAGCGCAACACGAAGATCATCGGGCTCTCCGTCGATCCCGTCAGCGATCACCAGAAATGGGTGAAGGACATCGAGGAGACGCAGGGGCACGCGGTCAACTATCCGATGATCGGCGACGACACCCTGACGGTCGCGAAGCTGTACGACATGATCCATCCGAACGCGAGCGGCGGCCCGCGCACCGCGGTCGACAACGCGACGGTGCGCTCCGTGTTCATCATCGGGCCGGACAAGAAGGTCAAGGCGATGCTGGTCTATCCGATGAGCGCCGGCCGCAATTTCGACGAGGTGATGCGCCTGCTCGACGCGCTGCAGCTCAACGCGCAGCATACGGTCGCGACGCCGGTGAACTGGAAGCCGGGCGACGACGTGATCATTCCGACGTCGGTGTCGGACGACGACGCGAAGCAGAAATATCCGCAGGGCTTCAGGACCCTGAAGCCGTATCTGCGTTACGTGACGCAGCCGCGCTGACGCGGCCCGCGCCGCTTGTCCCGCGCCGCGTATGGCGGCGCGTAGCGAGACGCCTATTGGGACACGGATGGCGGCGCGATTTCATGACGGGGGCGGATCGGCCGGCGAGGCGGGCCGATCGCGTCGACGGGCGGCAGGGCGGCGCGCGGCGCCGGCCGTGCCGCGCGCGGGGACTGGCGACGGAGTGACATCGTGGTGATCTTCCGGCAACTCTTCGATCAGCAATCGTCCACCTACACGTATCTGCTGGCCGACCGCGCGTCGCGGGAGGCCATGCTGATCGATCCGGTGTTCGAGCAGGTGCGCCGCGACGCGGCGCTGCTCGACGAGCTCGGGCTGCGGCTCGCGATGACGATCGACACGCACGTGCATGCGGACCACGTGACCGGCGCGTGGCTGCTGAAGCAGCGCACCGGCAGCGCGATCGCGTTTTCGGCGGCGAGCGGCGCGCAGGGCGCGGACCGCTATCTGCGCGACGGCGACCGCTGCCCGTTCGGCGGGCGCGACCTGACCGTGCGCGCGACGCCGGGCCATACGAACGGCTGCATCAGCCTCGTGCTCGACGACGAGTCGATTGCGTTCACCGGCGATTGCCTGCTGATCCGCGGCACGGGCCGCACTGATTTCCAGCAGGGGGATCCGCGCGCGATGTACCGCGCCGTGCACGGCCGGCTCTTCACGCTGCCGGAAACCTGCCTGCTGTATCCGGCGCACGACTATCGCGGGCTGACGGTGACGAGCGTCGGCGAGGAGCGGCGTTTCAACCCGCGCCTCGGCGGCGATCTCAGCGAGGACGATTTCGCGGGCTACATGACGAACCTCGGGCTGCCGCACCCGCGGCAGATCGACGTCGCGGTGCCGGCGAACCTGAAGTGCGGCCTTGCGGTCGGCGCGCCCGAGCAGCACGCGGAACCCGACTGGGCGCCGCTCGTCTACACGTTCGCCGGGTTCTGGGAAATCGATCCGCAGTGGCTCGAGGATCATCTGAACGCGGTGCAGGTCGTCGACGTGCGCGAACCCGCCGAATTCACGGGGCCGCTCGGGCACCTGCCCGACGCGACGCTGATTCCGCTCGGCGAACTGGCCGCGCGCGCAAGCGAGCTCGGCCGCGAGCGGCCGGTCGTGACCGTGTGCCGGGCGGGCGGAAGGTCCGCGCAGGCGACCGTGATCCTGCGGAACGCGGGCTTCGAGGCGGTCGCGAATCTCGGCGGCGGGATGCTGCGCTGGCGGGCTGAGGGGCGGGTGGTCGTGAATGGCCGGCAGTAGTTCCGGAGACGGAGCGCTGCGCGCGCGGCAACCGCTTCAGCCTCGCCGACTGCGCCGCCGCGCCGTTCCCGTTCTACGCGGACTGTTCGCATCGCATCGATCCGTCGTTCGCGCACGTGATCGCGTACCGGAAGCATCTGCTTGCGCGGCCATCGTTCTCACGTGCGCTCGACGAGGCGCGGCCGCATCGCGGGTTCTTTCCGGTCGGCACACCGGGTCACGATCGATATGCGGCGTGCCGGTCGCGGCTCGCGACGTTGTCGCGCTCGACCGGCAGCGCGCGGCGGTTCGACGTGACAGCAAGAGTGGCAGCATCGCGGCGTCCGTTGCGGTCACATCGTTCGCGAGGCCGACTGCGCGAGCGTCAGCAGTTCGTCGAACTGCGTGATCAGCTCGAAGCACAGCAGGAACGCGAGCGTGTAGGCCGGTGCGGGAAAGCGCTCGATCAACTGCAGCACCGGCCGCGCGCAGCGGGTGCGAACCGCGTCGCGCGTCATCAGCAGCGTGATCGCGACGCCGATCGCCGCGCCCGCGATCAGGTCGGTCGGATAGTGAAAGCCGAGATACGCGCGCGGCACGCAAATGAATACGACGGTGTACAGCAGCGCGAGCACGCCGATGCGGCGCGACATCAGGAAGATGCCGGTCGAGATCGCCATCCACAACATCGCGTGATCGCTCGGAAACGAACTCCACGCCTGCAGCGTCGCCGCGCGCAATTCCGCGGACGGAAAGTGCAGATGCAGTTCCGGGTTGTAGATCGGCCGCACGCGGAACGGCAGATAGTGCGCGAGCAGCCGGCCGCTCGCGAGCGCGGCGAGTCCGCTCGCGAGCGTCGCGATGACCATCTCGCGCTGCCATTCGCTGCGCGGGCCCGGCTGGAACCAGAGCCAGCACAGCACCGGAATCAGCACGAAGCCCTTGAACGTGTACAGGCCCGCGACGACGCGGATCGCGTGGTTCAGCAACGGGCTGAACGTGATGTGGGTCAGGAAGAGCTGGATCGAAGTGTCGAAGTTGTTCATGTTCTGCGGCCCCGGCGGACGCGCAGCGCATGACATGTGCTGCCGGCGGGATCAAAAGCGCGCTCGACAGGCAAGCGCAACGGGGGGCAAGTATGTCACCCGTTATTTCGAAGAAAATGCGAAAAAATTCGGGAAATCCCCAGACGAAACGGGCCAGTGTGTTGGGGCCGGATTCGGCGGCGCCGTGTGGCGCGGCGCGCGAGGAATTCGCGGGCACCGCGCCGATGCGGATGCGGGTGCCAGGAAAATAATTGGGTGAACTGGACAACGCGTTGCGCGTGCAACGTCATTGCATCGAGTGAATAGATTTGCTTCGTCGTGCGGCGGAATCTGCCGCGTGACGCGCATGCGCGCCAGCGCCTGTCGAAAATAAAAGAAAAGACGGGCAAGCACGATGTGCTGCCCGTCCGGGGTACCGTGGTGCGATCGCATGGGCCGCGGTGATCACACGTATCACACGTATCACACGGATCGCGCCAATATCGGTCGCGACCCTTCACCGTATCAGCGCCGCCAGATCCGCACGCCGAGCGCCGCGAGCGACGTGACGACGGCCAGCACGATCACCGCATTCCACCCCAGTTGCGCGAGCAACAGACTGCCGATCGCGGCGCCTGCCGCCATGCCGATGAACATGCCGACGAACAGCACCGCGTTGAGGCGGCTGCGCGACGCCGGATCGATGCGGTAGACGATCGCCTGATGCGCGATCAGCGTTGCCTGCACGCCGAGGTCGAAGCCGATCGTGCCGGCCGCCAGCAACGCGAGCTGCGCATGGGCGGACATCAGCGGCGCGAGCGCCAGGACGGCGAACGACAGTGTCGCGATGCCGATGCCGAGTCGCGTCACGTGTTCCGGGCCGTGTCGGTCAGCGAGACGCCCGGCGACCGGCGCGGCCAGCGCGCCAGCAGCGCCCGCGAGGCCGAACGCGCCGGCGGCCGCGCTGCCGAGATGGAATGGCGCGCCATGCAGCATCACCGCGAGCGTCGACCAGAACGCGCTGAAGCCCACCGACAGCAGCCCTTGCGCGAACGCCGCGCGCCGCAGCGCGGGATGGCGGCGCCACAGCTCGCCGAGCGAGCCGATCAGCGCGCGATACGGCAACTGCGTCGTCGGCTGAAAGCGCGGCAGGCCGCGCGCGGACACGATGCCGATTGCCGCGACACTTGCGGCGGCGATCACGAACATCGCGCGCCAGCCGGCGTTCGCGGCGACGAAGCCGCTGACGACCCGCGACAGCAGGATGCCCATCAGCAGGCCGGTCATCACCGTGCCCACGACCTTGCCGCGATGCGCGTCGTGCGCAAGCGTTGCCGCAGCCGGCACGACGTCCTGCGCCATCGTCGCGGACAGCCCGATCGCGAAACTCGCCGCGAGCAGCAGGCCGATCGACGGCGCCACCGCCGCAATCAGCAGCGCGACGACGAGCGCGGCCGCCTTCGCGAGGATCACGCGGCGGCGATCGAAGCGGTCGCCGAGCGGCGCGAGCAGCAGGATGCCGAGCGCATAGCCGAGCTGCGTGAGCGTTGGCACGAAACCGACCGCGCGTTCCGACGCGCCGAGGTCGGGCCCGAGCACGCCCAGCATCGGCTGGCTGTAGTAGAGCGGCGCGACCGCGAGGCCGGCCGCGGCGGCGAGCAGCAGCACGAGGCGGCCATCGAGCCGCGTGACTGCGTGAGCCGCATGCGGGGGCGCGAGCGGCGCGCGGGCGGCGGCGGAGTTCGTCGGGGTAGACATGATCGGGTCCTTCTTCGGGTGAGGAGATGGACGCGAGTTTGACGGCCGGCCCGGAACGACGGTAGTACCGTCGCGCGCAGATTTGTTATACGCTCCACGTATGAGCGAGAAACACCCTGTCAAGCCCGCTGCTGGCGGGCATCCGAGCAATGCCACGGTTCCGGTCGACGGCGCCGGCTATCGTTTCGAGCTGATGGAGACGTTCGTGCGCATAGTCGAATCGGGCAGCCTGTCGGCGGCCGCCGCACAGTTGCATACGACGCAGCCGACGATCAGCCGCCGGTTGCAGGCGCTCGAGCGTTCGCTCGGCGTGCGGCTGCTGCAGCGCACGACGCATGCGATGCGGCTGACCGTCGACGGCGAGCGCTGCTTCAAGCGCGCGAAGGAGCTGCTGGCGAGCTGGGCGTCGTTCGAAGCCGACCTGCGCGGCGCGCAGGAGGAGCCCGAGGGGCTGCTGCGGGTCGCGGTGCCGCACGCGTTCGGCCAGGAACGCTTCGTCGGGCCGCTCGCGCAATACTTGCGCGCCTGTCCGCGCGTGTCGGTCGAATGGTTGCTGCAGGACGAAGTGCGGGATTTCATCGGCAGCGGCATCGACTGCGCGATCCAGGTCGGCGAGCCGACCGATCCGGGCGTCGTCGCGATCCGGCTGTCGAACGTGCCGCGCTTCGTGGTTGCCGCGCCGTCGGTGCTGGACGGCGCCGACGTGCCGGCCGATCCCGACGCGCTCGCCGCGTTGCCGTGGCTCGCGTTGCGCACGTATTACCGCAACGAGCTGGCGCTCACCCATCGCGTGACGGGCGACACGCGGCGCATCGCGATCCGTCCGCGCATCAGCACCGCGAACCTGTATGCGCTGCGCAGCGCGGCGCTGCTGGGCGTCGGAGCATGTGTCGGGTCGTCGTGGATGCTGGACGACGATCTCGCGAACGGGCGCCTCGTGCATCTCGCGCCGCAATGGGAGGCCGCGCCGCTGCCGGTCTATCTGACCTATCCGCATGCGCAGTTCTATCCGTCGAGGCTCGTGCGGTTCGTCGCGCTGACGCGCGACGCGGTGCCGGCGCTCGTCGAGGCGCGGGAACCGTGACGCGCGCGGCCAGCGTGGCCGGTTCGTGCGGCGGCGGCCGACGCCGCGGTTACGCGCCGTACTCGCGCAGTCGCGCGAGGTCGACCACGGTGACGCCGCCGTATTCGAGCCGTACGAGCCCTTCCTTATGCAACGCCTTCAGCGACTGGTTCGCGACCTGTCGCGTCATGCCGGACAACAGGCCGAGTTCTTCCTGTGTGATCTCGAGGTGATCGCCGCCGCCAGGGTAGAGCACCGGATTGAACAGCGACGCGATGCACCGCGCGAGCCGTGGCGTCGCGTCGAGCAGCCGGTCGTATTCGAGCAGCGCCATGAAATGCGACAGTCGCTCGTTGAGCTGGCGCACGAGGAAGCGATTGAACGCGACACTGTGCTCGACGAGCCACATGAAGGTCGGCCGGTCCATGAAGGCCATGCGCGTGTCGCGCAGTGCGACGATGTCGTAACGGCGCGGTTCGTTCTTCAGTACCGTGCCTTCGCCGAACCAGCCGCCCGCCGGCACGCCGGTGAACGTGACGCTGCGTCCTTCGGGCGACACCGTGCCGATCTTGATCAGCCCGGTGACGACGCCCGTCCAGCTTTCCAGCACCGTGTGCTTCGGACAGATGCAGGCGCCACGCGCGTAGGTTTTCTCGACGATGCCCGTGCACGCGCGCTCGGCCTCGTCGTCAGGCAGTTCGATCGACCACGCGGCGATATGCGCGAGGCGTGCGCGGCCGATGCCCGGGCGGGCCTGGGCCGTGCCGGGCGGCGCGTTGCGCTCAGTCACGGACCAGGCCGTCCGGCAGCGTGCTGATGCGGCGCACTTCCGGCGAATCGAGCCAGGCGCCGGACTCGACGCAGTCGATGAACATCGCCGTCGAGTCCTCGCCCCAGAACAGGTTGCCGTCCAGTTCGAAGGTCGGCACCCCGAACACGCCGTGCGCGATGGCATCATCGGTGTGGGCGCGCAGCGCATCTTTCACGGCCTGCGTTTCGACGGCGTCCACGCCTTCGGGGAAACCGAGCGCATCGCACAGCGCGGCGAAGCCTTCCGGCGACGCGATGTCGTGCCCGTCGCGCCAGATGTGGCGGAAGATCTGCCGGATCGTGTCGAGCGAGCCGCCGAGCGCGATCGCGAGCCGCAGCGTCTTGACCGGGTTGAACGGATGGGCGGGCGGCATCCTGTAAGGGATGCCGAGCTGGCTGGCGCGATACTGTGCGTGACGATAGGTGAACACGCGCTTGGGACCGATCTGGGCAGGACCTTTTTGTCCCCAGTGCCGCAGCAGCCCGCCGAGCACGATCGGGCGCGGCTCGACGCGCAGCGTCGACGGCAGCTGCTCGAACTGCTCGAGTTGCAGGTACGCGAACGGCGAAACGAAATCGAAGTACCACGTAGCAGTTCTGGCGATGCTCATCGAGCGTGTTCTCCGGGGGGAACCTTGTCGGCCGGCACGCGCAACGCCGGCGCCGGTGTAAACGGTGCGTCGGTCATGGCGCGGATCTCGGCCAGTGTCGCATGCGACAGGATTTCGCGCAGCACCAGGCCGTCGTCGGTCACGTCGAATACCGCATGCTCGGTGACGATCACCTTCACGCACCCGCGACCGGTCAGCGGCAGCGTGCAGCGGGGCAGGATCTTCGAGCGGCCGTGCTTGTCGGTGTGCTGGAGCGCGGCGATCACCGTGCGCGTGCCATGACACAGGTCCATCGCGCCGCCGATGCCGGGCCACCATTTGCCGTCGCGCCGGCATGCCCAGTTCGCCAGGTTGCCGTGCGCGTCGACCTGCAGCGCGCCGAGAATCGTGATGTCGATGTAACCGTTGCGCATCGCGCCGAGCGACGTCGCGAGATCCATCAGCGCGGCACCGGGCGCGAGCGTGATGGGCTCGCAGCCCGCGTTCGTCAGATCGCTGTCGAGCGCGTCGGCGCTCGGCCGGCCGCCGAAGCCGAACGCGCCGTTTTCGGTATGGAAGATCACGCCTGCGTCGGCGTCGAGATAGTTCGCCGTCAACGTCGGAATGCCGAGTCCCAGGTTGACGACCTGGCCCGCGCGCAGTTCCTGCGCGCAGCGTGCGGCGATGCGATGTTTCGGGTTCGCGTGTGTCGTGGGTGCGAGCATGGTGTTCTCTCCTTCGGGGCAGGGGCGGTGAAGCGCTCAGGCTGGCGTGTCGGCGGCTGGCAGGCGCCCGAGACGCGTCCACTGCTGGCGGTAGAGCGCATGCTGTTCGTCGAGCGTCAGCCCCTGCACGACCGCATTGACGAATACGCCTGGGCAGCCGACCCGCTCCGGCGGGATCGTGCCGACTGTGACGATCTCGTTCACCTCGACGATCGTGTAGCGGCCCGCCATCGCGATGTCGCGCTGGTTCTGCAGCGACGTGCCGCGAAACTCGACATTGCCGAAGGTGTCGGCGCGCCAGCCCTTGATGATCGAGACGTCCGCGCGTAGCGGCGGCTCGACGAAGCATTCGCAGCCGTCGACCGTGATTTTGGGCTTGGGCGCATCGCGCTCGGGAAAGAGGCCTGGCTGGTCGAGGATGCCGATGCCGACCGGCACCAGCACGCCGCCGAGCCCCATCGCACCAGCACGCACCTTCTCGGCCCAGGTGCCCATCGGAAAGAATTCGGTCACGCGGACGGCACCGGTCAGGTACGCGTGCGTCGACTCGTCCGTCGTACCGACGTGGGTTCCGATGAACTCGTCGAGCTGGCCGGATGCGAAAAGCTTCGCCTTGAGGAAGCCGCCGCGCAGGCCCGGCGTGTTGGCGATCAGCGTCAGGCCGCGCACGTCGCGGTGCAGCAACGCTTCGATGCACAGCGCGGCTTCGCCCGCGCCGACGAATTCGCCGAGCATCAGCCGGCTGTCCGACCGTACATGCGACACGGCTTCGTCGACCGAAACCACCTTGTTCGCGTAGCGCATGGCCGTCTCCTCGTTTGTGGACATGGCGCGAGTGTAGGCAGGACAGTCAGCGGAGGTTGTCTTCTGGATGACAATTGCGTGCGGCACGACACGACACGACACGACACGACACGACACGACACGACACGACACAGCGGGGCGCGGCGCGATGCGCGATGCCGTGCGCGCCGCATCCGGATGCCGGCTGATGCCGGTCGTGCTCACCGCAGCGTGCACGCCAGTTCGTCGAGCTGGTCGATGCAGATGTTCCAGCCTTCGAAGAAACCGAGGTGTTCGTGCCGGTCACGCGTGGCCGCATCGGGATGCATCACGCGCGCTTCGTAGTGGCAGAGCGCGCCGTCGTCGCGCATCGTGATCACGGCCGTGAAGCCGAGCCATGGCGTGTGAGGCCGCCAGTCCGCCGTCAGCATCGACGTGAACACGAGGCGCGACTCGCGCACGATCTCGAGGAAGCAGCCGGGGTTGTCGCTCGTGCCGCCGTCGGGGCCGCGCATGAACGTGTGGAATGCACCGCCCGGCCGCAGGTCGAACGCGCGCACCTCGGTGGTCCAGGGCTTCGGGCACCACCATTGCTTCAGCAGTTCGGGGTCGGTCCACGCGCGCCATAGCGCGGCGCGTGGGGCGCGCAGTTCGCGGGTGATCACGAGGTCGCGGGTATCGGCGGGTTCGACGTGGCTTGCTGACATGGGCTTGCTCCTGTTCGTGATGGCGCTCGACGAATTCGACCGTGCGATCCGATCGCGCTGACGATCGCGCAGCGCGTCGGGTCGGACAGCGCATGGAATACGTCGCTGACGCCGGTTTGAACGTTGGCTATGCGGCTAAATATAGGACGGCAAGCAGCGAAATGCGATGTCGTGGCAAGATGGCCGGCGACTCGTGCGGAACGGCGCACGCGTCGCGATCGCGTGCGAGTCGCTTGCGGCACACATCGTGCGCACAACACCAACCCGCTTGCCGGAGACCTGCATGACCGCACCCGATATCGTGATCCGCCGCGTGAGCGCGAGCGAAGCGCTCGCCTGTGTCGACGCGCTGGCCGACGTCCTCATCGATTGCGTCGAAGGCGGCGCGTCCGTCAGTTTCATGCTGCCAATCGCGCGCGCCACGGCGCTCGACTTCTGGAAGCGCGTGGCCGACGGCGTTGCGATAGGCGAGCGCATCCTGATCGTCGCGGAGGACGCGGACGGCCGGATCGTCGGCACCGTGCAGGTCGTCACCGCGCAGCCGGAGAATCAGCCGCATCGCGCGGACGTCGCGAAGATGCTGGTGTGCCGGCGCGCGCGGCGGCAGGGGATCGCGGCACGCCTGATGGCGGCGGTCGACGCTACGGCGCGTGAGGCCGGCAAGACCGTGCTGGTGCTCGACACCGTGACGGGCGGCGATGCCGAGCGGCTTTACGAGCGCGCCGGCTGGCAGCGCGTCGGCGTCGTGCCGAATTTCGCGCTGATGCCCGATGGCGCGCCGTGCGCGACGACGTTCTTCCACAAGCAGCTCGTGTAGCGGGGCCGATCGACGCTTCGGCGGCGCCTGTAGCCGCCTGCTCGACATCGTGAAGCCGGGCGGCGTGCTGTACCTGAACTGGCGCGTGTCGGAAGGCGAGAGCCGGCGCAGCATGACGGTGCGCACGCCGTGCAATCGCGCATGCGAGCCGCCCGCAACGTCACGCCGGCGCGGCCGGACTGCCGAGCGCGTCGACGAGCGACGCGCGGCCCGCATCGAGGATTTCGTCGGCGAGCGCCGGATCGACGTCGGCGATCGCACGCGACAGCAACAGCGCACCAACCATCTGGCTGAACACCGCGAGCGCGTCGCGCCGGCTGTCCTGCGCCGACTGGCGATCCGCGGCCACCTGCGCGGCGAGCCGGTCGAGATAGACGGCGAGGCCGCCCGCATAGCATTCGCGCGCGGCGGCGCCGAGCCGCGGTGCGTCGCCGGCGAAACCCGCAAGCGGGCATCCGGCGTCGACGTTGTCGCGATGCTCGGCGGACAGGTAGCGCGTGATCGTCGACGTCAGCGCGCCGCCCGCCGGCGAATCGGCGCGATCCTGCATCGCCTTGTCCATCACGGCGGCCACCAGCGCATCCTTCGACTTGAAGTGGTTGTAGAAGCCGCCTTGCGTAAAACCGGCTTCCTTCATCAGTTCCGTCAGCCCGACCGCGTCGACGCCGCGCGCCCGGAACAGTCGCTCGGCCGCCGCGACGATCGCGCTGCGGTTCTCGGCCGCCTGCTGCCTCGATACGCCCATCGATCACTCCCTTTTTCTGAGATCACGTTCGCTGAAATTCACAATGTCGATCACCATTGACATGACCGAAGCCCGCTGACACAATGCGCCGCAAAGACAATGGTGATCGACATTGACATCGAGTGTAGCCGACTTCGCGCGAACCGCGAAGCATCGGCGGCGGTGCCTGATGTCCGGCGACCGCAGTCTTTTGGGGCGCGAGCGCGGGGCCGGCAAGCCCGGCGCCAGGAACGGCGGCTTGCCGCTGCGCCGCGCGACGTATCGGTATTCATCGCAACTTCGTTTCCACCGGATGTCACGCCCGTCGCGTGCCGGCGTGCGTGCGGTTCAACGACGCTACAAGGAAAGACCATGAAGATCGAAGGCGCTGTCGTGTTTGTCACGGGTGCGAACCGCGGGCTTGGCCTGCAGTTCGCGAAAGAGGCCCTCGCCAGAGGCGCGAAGAAGGTCTATGCGGGCGCGCGCGATCCGGCCAGCGTGACGCTGCCGGGCGTCGTGCCCGTGAAGCTCGACGTCACCGATCCCGCGGGCGTCGCGGCGGCGGCCGACGCATGCCGCGACGTTACGCTGCTCATCAACAACGCGGGCATCGCGCGCGCCGGCAGCCTGGTCGATGTGGACGGGGTCGTCGCGCTGCGCGAGCATTTCGAAACCAACGTGTTCGGGGTGCTGGCGATGGCCCGCGCGTTCGCGGACACTCTGCGCAACCACGGCGGCGGCGCCATGCTGAACGTGCTGTCGGTCGCGAGCTGGATCAACCGGCCGTTCCTGTCGAGCTACGGCGTGTCCAAATCCGCCGCGTGGGCGGTGACCAACGGGTTGCGCCATTCGCTGCGCGAGCAGCATACGCAGGTGATCGGGCTGCATGCCGGGTTCATCGACACCGATCTCGCGCGGGATCTGGACGTGCCGAAGGCATCTCCGGCCGACGTCGTGCGTCTGGCCTACGACGCGATCGAGGCGGGCGCGGAGGAGGTCGCCACCGACGAATTCAGCCGGCAGGTAAAGCAGGGGCTGTCGGAAGGCGTGTATTTGCAGGAACCCGCGGCACACTGACGGTGCCGCGTGACGCGCCGTATGACGAGCCGCACGACGCGCCCAGGTGGCGGCCCGTCGTGCGCAATGCGGTGCACGACGGGTGTCGAGCGCCGCGTGGCGCTCAGGCCGTCAGGTCGGTGATGCCGGGAATCGGCACGTCCGGGTTCACGTCGGCATCGTAGTCGACGCCGGCGATCGCGAAGCCGAACAGACGCAGGAATTCCGTCTTGTAGCCGGCGAAATCGGTCAGCTCGTACAGGTTCGCGTCGTCGACCTGGTTCCACAGCTTCACGACGCGCGACTGCACGTCCGGATCGAGTTCCTTGTAGTCCGCGCGCAGGCGGCCTTCGTCGTCCACGTGCGGCTGCGCACCGTACAGGCTGTCCTTGACCAGCCCGTAGACCTGCTCGATGCAGCCTTCGTGCGTGCCTTTTTCCTTCATCACCTTGAACAGCAGCGACAGGTAGAGCGGCATCATCGGGATTGCCGAGCTTGCCTGCGTGACGACTGCCTTCAGCACCGATACGCGCGCATCGCCACCGAGGCTGGCCAGCTGTTCGCGAATCGCGAGCACCTTCTTGTCGAGGTCCTTCTTCGCCTCGCCGATCGAGCCGTTCCAGTAGATGTCGTGCGTGATCTGCTCGCCGAGATACGTGAACGCGGTCGTCTTCGCGCCGTCGGCCAGCACGCCGGCTTCATGCAGCGCGTCGATCCACATCTGCCAGTCTTCGCCGCCCATCACCGCGACGGTGCCGTCGATCTCTTCCTGCGTTGCCGGCTCGAGCGCGGTTTCGCGGATCACTTCCTTGTCGGTGTCGATGCCGCGGAAGCTGACCGACTTGCCGATCGGCTTCAGCGTCGAGCTGATCACCTCGCCCGTGCGCGGGTGCGTGCGGCGCGGCGCGGCAAGGCTGTAGACGACGAGGTCGACCTTGCCGAGGTCGCGCTTGATCGCATCGATCGTGGCTTGCTTGACCGCGTCGGAGAACGCGTCGCCGTTGATGCTGCGGGCATACAGGCCCTTCGCGGTCGCGAACTTCTCGAACGCGGCGCTGTTGTACCAGCCGGCCGTGCCGGGCTTCGTTGCGGTGCCGGGGCGCTCGAAGAACACGCCGAGCGTGTCCGCGCCGGAGCCGAACGCGGCGGTGATCCGGGCGGCGAGGCCGTAGCCGGTCGATGCGCCGATCACGAGCACCTTTTTCGGGCCGTTGGCGATCGGGCCGTGCGAAGTCACGTAGTCGATCTGTTCCTTGACGTTGGCTTCGCAGCCGACGGGATGCGTCGTCACGCAGATGAAGCCACGCACGCGCGGTTTGATGATCATGGAAACCTCTTGTGTAAAAGCGGAAGGCCTGGAAACGGCAAAGTTCGCGCATTGTAAAGGAAGCGGCGGCCGGCGCGGCGGCGCGAGGGCGATCGCGGCGGTGGTCGCAGCGGTGGCCGCGGCGCAGCCGGGGACGGATCTTCGCTTGCGAACGGCGGCGCTTGCGGGCTCGCGGGCGGCCCGGCGCGCCGGGTCCGCCGGACGGGACGGGGCCGCATGCTGCTTACGCTTCGGATGTCATCGGAATCGGCATGCGCTGTCCATTCGTGAATGGCCTGATGCGGTCGCAGTGGGCCGCCAGCCCGCCGCCGGTTATTTCTCTCTTGACAGAAATAACTGAAAGACCTAAATTTCGCGACATGGAACTCACACCGATTGCCGAACGATTCATTCTCCACTGGGGCGAGATGGGCTCCCGCTGGGGCGTCAACCGCACTGTCGCGCAGATTCACGCGCTGCTGTACCTGCTCGGCCGGCCGGTTGCCGCCGACGAGATCGCGGAGACGCTCAACGTCGCGCGCTCGAACGTCAGCACGAGCCTGAAGGAGCTGCAGGCGTGGCGGCTCGCGAAGGTGGTGCACGTAATGGGCGACCGGCGCGATCACTTCGAGACGTCGACCGACATCTGGGAGCTGTTCAAGCTGATCGTCGAAGGGCGCCGCCAGCGCGAGATCGAGCCGACGCTCGACGTGCTGCGAGATTGCCTCGCGAGCCCCGAGATCGCTGACGAGAGCCGTGAGACCGAGCAGCGGATCCGCGACACGCTGCAGTTCGTCGAGACGCTCACGACGTGGTCGGACGAGATGTTGCGGCTCAAGCCGGACACGTTGATGAAGGCGCTCGGCATCGGCGCGAAGATCAGCCAGACCGTCAGGCGCAAGTCGTCGAAGTAAGCAGGTCGTGCGGGCACGCAGCCCGCTTTTTTTGGGGTGTGAATTTCTGTTTATACAGAAATAACTGTAAATAGAGGATAAAAATGAATGCAACCGCGCTGCTGATGTTCCAGCTCACGGCCCCGATCGCGATCGGGCTCTCCATTGCGTGCTATCTGCCGCGCGATGCACAGCCGGCGCGTGCGGCGGAGGTGTCGGCATGAACATCCTGGTCTGCGGCGCAAACGGGTTCATCGGGCGAGCGCTGTGCGCACGTCTCGAGGTCGGCGGCCATCGCGTGGTGCGCGGCGTGCGCCGCGCGGCGGGGCCCGGCGAGATCGCGATCGACTATGTGCGCGACGTGCGGCCCGAACAGTGGCGCGCGCGGCTCGACGGTGTCGACGCGGTGGTCAATGCGGTGGGGATCCTGACCGAACGGCGCGGTGTGACGTTCGACGCCGTGCACCGCGCGGCGCCGTGCGCGCTGTTCGACGCATGCCGTGATGCCAGTGTCCGGCAGGTCGTCCAGATTTCCGCGTTGGGCGTCGAGCGCGGCGACACCGCGTACTTCGCGAGCAAGCTCGCCGCCGACACATACCTGCAGACGCTGCCGATCGATTTCCGGATCGTGCGGCCGGCGCTCGTATACGGCGCGACGGGCGCGTCCGCGCGCTTCTTCCGGATGCTCGCGAGCGTGCCGGTGCACGTGCTGCCGGCCGGCGGCCGCCAGTTGCTGCGGCCCGTGCACGTCGACGATCTGGCCGAGCTCGTCGTGCGGCTGATCGATCGGTCCGCCGCGTGCGGGCGGATCGTCGAGCTGGTCGGTGCGGACGAAGTCGAGTATCGCGAGATGCTCGCGACTTACCGGCGCGCGATGGGGCTTCCGCCCGCGGCGCGCGTCAGTCTGCCGGGCGCGCTGCTCGCCGCGGCGGCGGCGTTGTTCGACCGGATTCCCGGGGCGATGCTCACGCGCGACACGTGGACGATGCTGCGCGCCGGCAACACTGGCGAAGCCGGCGCGTCGACCGCGGCGCTCGGCCGGCCGCCGCGCGGCCTCCGCACGTTCATCGGCGCGGACGCGGCGGCGTTGCGCGACGAAGCGCTCGCGACCTGGCGGCGTCCGCTGCTGACGGGCGCGCTCGCGATCGTCTGGATCTGGACGGCGCTGGCGAGCGCATTCGTCCATCCGCTGTCCGACAGTCTCGCGCTGCTCGCGCACGCCCACGTGACTGGCGTGCTCGCGTACGTTGCGCTGTACGCGGCCTGTGCGCTCGATTTCGCGTTCGGCATCGCGACCGTCGCCGCGCCCGGCCGCCGGCTGTGGGCTGCGCAGATCGCGCTGATCGCCGTGTATTCCGCGATCATCGCCGTCGCGATGCCCGACCTGCTGGCCGAGCCGTTCGGGCCGGTGCTCAAGAACCTGCCGATCCTCGCGATCCTGGTGATCCTGTTCAGCGAAGAGGTGCGTCCGTGAACATCTATCTCGTCGTCAAGGCGTTGCACATCCTGTCGTCGGTGCTGCTGGTCGGCACGGGCTTCGGTACCGCGTTCTACCTGTTCTTCGCGAACCGCACGCGCTCGGTGCCGGCGATCGCCGCCGTGTCGCGCCTCGTGGTGCGCGCGGACTGGTGGTTCACGACGCCCGCGGTGATCTTCCAGCCGGCGTCGGGACTGTGGCTCGCGCACATGGCAGGCTGGCCGTGGCACACGCCGTGGCTCGTCGCGTCGCTGGGCCTGTATCTGTTCGCAGGCGCCTGCTGGATGCCGGTCGTGTGGCTGCAGATCGAACTGGCCGCGATCGCGGGGCACGCGCATACGAACGGCGCGATCGAGTTGCCCGAGAAGTACTGGCAGTACGCGAAGACGTGGGAATTGCTCGGCTATCCCGCCTTTGTCGCGATGCTGCTCGTCTACTTCCTGATGGTGCTGAAGCCGATTTGAGCGGCGCGAATCGGCTGAGCGCCTGCCCGAAGCATTTGATGAAGATCCGGAAAATTCCCGGATATCGACACGACGACACAAAGGAGTCCAAATGATGAAGCAGGCTGCACTGGTGTTGTATTTCGATGGCAATTGCCCGCTCTGCGTCGCGCAAATGCAGCGCCTCGAAAAGTGGAATACGCGACACGGGCTGGCTTTCGTGGATATCGCCGAGCCGGGCTTCGATCCCGCGTCGCTGGGTGTCGACATGGCCGCACTGAATCGCGAGTTGCACGGCCGCCTGCGTGACGGCCGCGTGCTGACCGGCATCGACAGCGTGCTGGCCGCGTATACGCTGGTCGGGCGCGGCTGGCTCGTCTGGCCGCTTCGGGTGCCCGGCTTGCGCGATGTGTCGGCGGCGTTGTATCGCACCTTTGCACGCAACCGATATGCGCTTTCGCGCTTGCCGGGTTTACGCTCCGAACCGGCATGCGACGGAAAAGCGTGTGGCATCGGCAGGCCGCGCCCGGAGTCCGGGCACCAGGCCGGCATGCATGCGCAGGCGCGTGCGGCGGATCAGCCGTCGCACGACGATGCGCGTCGCCGGGTGGTCTGCTGGATGTATGGCGCGGCCGTCGTGCACCTGATCGTGGGTGCGGCCCTTCCGTGGCTTGCCGGGTCGCCGCTGTTCGACACCTACCACCACGGCATCGAGCAGCATTTCTGGGCCGGAACGGCGCCCGCTCAGGCGCGGGCCCAGCAGATATGGTGGATATCGCTGATCGGCGCCACGCTGCCATCTGCAGCGGTATGGATGCTCGCGCTGGTACACCTCGGCAACCGATTGCGAAAGCGCGCCGTGTGGGGATGGCTGCTCGCGGGTCTGCTGGTCTGGGCGCCGCAAGACCAGCGCGAATTCGTGCGCGTTGCAGCGAGTGTGCTGCGGCGTCCGGTGTGGTTTCACTTGCCTGCCGCGCCGTTGCGCTGCGCGATGGGCGAAATGGCCGCGCTGCTGCTGGACGGGCAGCACGTGATTCCGGCCCGTCTGCAGCAAGACGGCTTTGCGTTCCGGTTCTCGACGGCCGAACAGGCGCTGCGCGATCTGACGCACCGATGATCCGCCGCGTCCGGGCCTCCTCCCGGCTTTTTGCTTTCGACGAGATTGTCGATGGATTCGGCGGAACGGAATCCGGGATAATCAGGCCATTCCGGGATAGCCGTACCCGACTTCACAAGGAGCCAGCATGGTGCAGATTCTCGGCAAGATTCCGTCCATCAACGTGCGCAAGGTGCTGTGGGTGTGCGCCGAACTGAACATCCCGTTCGAACGCGAAGACTGGGGCGCGGGGTTCAGGTCGACCGACGATCCGACCTATCTCGCGCTGAATCCCAACGGCCTCGTGCCGGTCATCAAGGATGGCGATTTCGTGCTCTGGGAGTCGAACACGATCATCCGCTATCTCGCGAACCGTTACGGCGGCGACGCGCTCTATCCGGCCGACCCGCAGACGCGCGCGCGGATCGATCAATGGATCGACTGGCAGGGCTCGGACCTGAACCGTTCGTGGGTTCCCGCGTTTCAGGGCCTCGTGAGAAAGTCGCCGGACTTTCAGAACCCCGACGCGATCGCGCGCTCGATCGCCAACTGGACCAAGCACATGCGCGTGCTGAACGCGCAGCTCGAAGCGACCGGCGCATTCGTCGCCGGCGACCACTTCACGCTGGCCGACGTGCCGATCGGCCTGTCGGTGAATCGCTGGGCCGGTACGCCGTTCGAGCATCCGGATTTGCCGGCCGTGTCACAGTATCTCGAACGTCTTGCCGCGCGTCCGGGATTCGAAGCGTACTGCGGCAGCCAGCAGCCGTGATGGTCGCGGCGCAGGCCGTCGCCGGCGCGCGCCCTTGCGTGTCGGGGCGTGTCGGCACGTGTCGGCTCGCCCCGGCCTTCATTCGCGGTGCGCGGGAATCGCGGCGAGCACGCGCGTCAGGAACGCTTCGTGATTCCACGCGGATTCCGGCCGCGATAGCCCGAGCCGCACGACGACGAGCTGCCGGCTCGGCACCACGCTGACGAACTGGCCTTCGTGCCCGACCGCGTGGAATGCGTCGGCCGGCAGCGCCGGCGCATGCGGATCGGTGTCGTTGAACGGCTCCGGCACCTTCACCCACAGATGCGCGCCGAAATCCTTCCGCGGCGCCTGTGGCGTCGCGCGCGTCAGGTAGCCCACCCAGCCTTCGGGCAGCAGTCGCTTGCCGTCCCACACGCCGCCCTGCAGCAGGAATTGCCCGAACCGCGCCCAGTCGTGCGCGCTCGCATACATGAACGACGCGCTTTCGAGCGTGCCGGCCGGATCGGGCTCGAAGATACTGTCGCGCATCCCGAGCGGGGCGAACAGCGCGCGGTGGGGGAATGCGAGATAGTCGGCTTCGGTCCCGCCGATCACGTCGCGCATCACGCGCGCGAGGATCGCACTCGTGCCGCTCGAGTAGTGCCAGCGCGTGCCCGGCGTTGCCGCCAGCGGCTTGGCCGACGCGAACCGGGCCGTATCGGGCTGCGTGAACAGCATCACGGCGACGTCGGACAGCGGGTCGTCATAGTCCTCGTTGAACTTCAGGCCGCTCGTCATGCGCAGCAGTTCGTCGAGCGTGATCCGCGCGCGCGGATCGCCGCTGCCGCGCCATTCGGGCAGCAGCGCCGAGCTATCCGGCGCGAGCTTGTGCTGCGCGACGAGCATGCCGATCAGCGTGGCGGTCACGGTCTTGGTCATCGACCAACCGGGCAGCGGCATGTCGGCCGAAAACCCGGGCGCATAGCGCTCGGCGATCAGTTGCCCGCGATACAGCACGACGACTGCACGCGTGCGGCGCGGCCGGGCGGGATCGGGCTCGTCGAATGCGCTGGCGATCGCCGCCTGCAGTTTGCGCGTGTCGACGCCGGCGGGCGGTACGGTTGGCACCATCGGCGTGATCGGCGCGGACTGCACCGACTGCACAGACGGCGGATCGGACGCGGTTTCGCCGGCGGCCGGCAGCGCGCTTGCCGACGGCCCGAGCGCGAGCGTGCAGCCGAGCCCCGGCCGGAACTCGGCTTCGCGCTCGGCGAAGCCGACGAAGGTGGCGCGTGCGCGACGGTGTTCGGCATCGAGCGACGGATGAACGAGCTTGAGCAGCGGGTGGACGCCGGCCATGATGTCGACGTCGATCACCGACGCCGCCGGGCGGCCCGATACGAACACGCCCGAGCACAGCGCCTTCGCCGCATAGCCGGTCGCGATCGGCGCGAGACGCGACAACGTATGACCGACGTAGCCGAGGGCGGCAGCCAGCACGAGCGCGGCGCCGCGCAGCATCAGCTTCCTGTAGGGTGTCGTCATGCGCGAGCGTCCTCGGTTGTCGGCCGTCGGGAAACGAACCGGCAGTGTCGCAGGTTCCGGCGCGCGCTGGCAATCGCGCATGCGTAATGCCGCGGTAGGCCGGGGCCGGTCGCGGTCATGCTGCCCGCCGCGCGCGAAGCAAATGTGTCAACGTCGCGGAGCGCGTGGTGGGCTGCGTGCTACCGATGTCGTGCCGGCAGGCGAGATTGAACGGCCGACGGCGGTGCCGAAGGCCGGCCAGGCGATACGCGTCGTTGCCGCTGCGCGCATCGCCTGTATCCGAAGAATGGGCAGCCCGCGCGATACGACGTGCGCGGAGCCCGCACGTTCACCGCGTCACTGGCTGTTGTTGTTGCTGTCCAGACGCAGCGTCCAGACGGTCGCGGTGTTCGTATTGTCGTTGACGGCCGCGAACTGCGGCTGGCCGTTGATGTCTCGCCCGAATGCGAGGCCGAAGGCCGCGCCCGGCACGATGTCGACCTGCATCTGCGCGATGAAGCGGCCGTCCACCGTGAATTCGACGATTTCGCTCGGCTGCGCCGCGTCAGCATTGACCGCGTCGCCGTTGGCGGTCACGAGATGGCCGTTCGGTGCGAGCGCCAGCGCAAGCGGGCCATGCAGGTGCTTCTTGTCGAAATAGATCAGCCTGCCGACGCCGGCATTTCGGGTGGTCGACGCGGCGTTCTGGATCGCGAACACCGCGTTGTCGCCCGTGGAGGCGACATAAAGGACGTCGCTGTTCGGGTCGTACGCGAGCCCGGTTGGGCCGACCACTAGCGCACTGGGATCAGGCCGGATCGTATAGCCCGACGCGATGATGCGCGAGGTTGGCGGCTGCAGCATCGTGACGCCGTTGTTGTTGTCGAACACCAGTTCGATCCGCGACACCGTGCCGTTCAGCACGTTCGATACGAACGCGGTCACGTGCTGGCCGCGATCGATCACGGTCATGTCCCACGGCCCGTCGAGCAGCGTGGCGTCAATCAGTTGTTTGACGAGGCCGCCTTGCGGATTGATGACGAGCAGCGAGCCCGGCCCGTTGATGGTCTTGCCGTCCGGCGTCGGCACGTTGCCGACCAGCACGAAGCCATTGCGCAGCACCGTGAGCGCGGTCGTGAGGCCCAGGTTCTGGCCTTGGAAGAAGAGTGTCGGCGAGTTGTCGGGCGACAGCTTCACGATCGTCGTGCCGGTGCCTTGCAGGTTTGCGCTGTTGTTGAAGTTCGACACGATGACGTCACCCGGTTTCAGCGCGCTCCATGTCGGCACGCCGGGCGGGACGAAGGCGATGCCGTACGGATTCACGTCGCCGTTGGCGGGCACCGTCGATGCGATCACGGCCGTCGGCGGCAGGATCGTTTCGCCGCCGGCCCAGGCGACGGTCGACGACAGCGCGACGAGGCCCGCGCCGCAGGCCGCGCGCCGCAGCACGCGCGCGAGCGCATGCGAGGTGCGTGCGAAGGCCGGCAGGCTGGCAGCGGGAGGGTCGGGGGAAGCACACGAAGGGAGAGGGTTCATCGTTGACTCCTTTTGACGATCAAGAGAAATCAACCCGGCTGCCGGCCAGCGCAGACAACGGGTGTCCGACGCCGGTTCGCGGCGTGACGGCGTGAACCGACGCTTGCAGTAAACGGCTTGCAGCATGCGGTTATTCCATCTGTTTACGCGCATTGCATGCGAACCGACATCGATTGTTTGCGGCGCGGCCTGCACCGCCTGACAGGTTGAAATCCGTGCCGCCGTCGGCTGATAATCGTCCGGACTCGACCGATCTCCCAGCCATCGTTTTTCGGAAACTGCCATGTCCTACGACAACAACAACCCGTTCGCAAAAATCCTTCGCGGCGAACTGCCGTGCATCAAGGTCGCGGAGGACGACACCACGCTCGCGATCATGGACCTGATGCCGCAGGCGGACGGGCACGTGCTCGTGATCCCGAAGGAAGCCGCGGCGGAAATCTTCGACCTGTCCGCCGAATCCGCCGCGTCGTGCATCCGGATGACGCAGCGCGTCGCGGCCGCGGTGCGCGGCGCGCTGAAGCCGGACGGCATGTTCATCGGACAGTTCAACGGCCGCGCGGCCGGCCAGACGGTCGCGCACGTGCACTTCCACGTGATTCCGCGCTGGGAGGACGTCGCGTTGCGAATGCACGCGCGCGATGTCGCCGATGCGGCGACCCTCGAATCGATCGCGAAGCGCATCCGCGAGCAGTTCGTGTAACCGTGTAACGGAGCCTGGCGCGCAACGTTGTCCCGCAGGCAGGCGCGCACGCGGCGGCGCGCCGGGCGGCTGTGACCGGGCCGGCCGCATTGTTTCAGCGGTCACAGCAGGTAACACGTGTAACGTCCCCCGAAACTCGGCGCGGGGGCCTGGCCGCTACACTCGATGCATCGATTCATCGAGTGATATGTGGAGGGCGGACTGACCCTTTCGTATCGGGTGCGTCTCGCGTCATCGCGAGGCGGCTTTCGCAAAGTGTCATGCGTCTTTCGCGCCGGGAACCAGCCCATGTCCAGACTTCTCGTTACGCTCGCCCTGATCAGCGGCCTGTGCGGCTGCGTCGTTGCGCCGCCTTACGGCTACGCGCCGGCGCCGGCCTACTATGGCTATGCGCCGGCGTACTATGCGCCGCCGGTCAGCATCGGCATCGGCGGCGTGTTCCACGTCCGCTGACGCATTGCCCCGATACCCGCCCTCGCCGGGGACGTGCCGCCGCATCACATGAGGCGGCACGCGTCGGGCGTCTTTTCCCATCCTGTCCTCGGCCGCGCGCCCGCATGCGGCATTGGCCCCGCGTCCTATACTTCTGCGGAAAGCGCGCATTCAACCGAGGCAGCCATGACGCTCACGCCGAAGGTCGCGATCCTGTCGATCGCGGCTACGTTCGTCTATCTGGGGCTCGCGATCGTCGGCAGCGGCGGGTTTGCCGCGTTCTTCTCGCATCCGCCGCTGACGGTCGTTGCGATCGCCACGCTCGCGATGACTGTCGTCGCGCTGTTCAGCAGCGGGAACCTGAGTGCCGGCGACCGGGAGGCGCGCGACAACCGCTGGGTGCTCGCGGTGTTTGCCGTGATCGGCTTCGCGTCCGCGTTCCTGCCCGCGTACACGGATCGGCTCGGGTTCTGGACGTTCGACGGCGATACGCTGCGCTGGATCGGCGTCGTGCTGTACTGCGCCGGCGGCGCGCTGCGGATGTGGCCCGTGTTCGTGCTGGGCCGCCGCTTCAGCGGGCTCGTCGCGATCCAGCCCGGCCACACGCTGGTGACGGGCGGCATCTACCGCCACATCCGCAACCCGAGCTATCTCGGCCTGCTCGTCAATGCGCTCGGCTGGTCGCTCGCGTTTCGCTCGGGCGTCGGTGTGCTGCTGACGGTGCTGAGCCTCGTGCCGCTCGTCGCGCGCATCCGTTCCGAAGAGGCGCTGCTGCGCTCGCATTTCGGCGCCGAATACGACGCGTATTTCGCGCGGACGTGGCGGCTGATTCCCGGCGTCTACTGACCCCTTTGCGCACCGGCGCAGCGGCATGCGCGACAGCGTGTGCCTGCCGCTGGGCGACATCGCGAGCCGCCGGACGACATCGCGCGCGATGTGCCGATCGAGGCCGCCGGTTGCGTTCGCACAACGCCGCAAAGGGGGATTTCAGAGGGACGGAACCCGTGTCGATGCGCGCGGAAACCCGCGCCGACAGGGGCTTCCAGCCCGGGCACGAAGCATGCGGTAAGCCTTTCCGATCGGCACACAACTTGTTACCAGAATGTTCGGGGCAAGCGTTGGGGACCGGTGCTATTCTTCGCCGCAAGCTCATTGAAATGAATTCGTCCGACCCTCCGCACAATGCATCGAACGGGCCGGTCGACACGAATCGTCATACCAGAGCGAACCCTCGATAACCAGATTGCGAACAAGGAAGAATACGGGCATGTGGAAGAAGATCGCTCCCACTCTCGTCGTCGCCGCTCTTGCTGGCGCGACTGCGCTGCCGGCGGCAGCTAGCGACTTGAACAACGCGCTTGGCGGCGCGCTCGGCGGCGTAGCCGGCGCGGCGGTCGGCGGCGCGGTCGGCGGACGCACCGGCTCGGTGATCGGCGGCGCGATTGGCGGTGGCGCTGGCGGCGCGGTCACCGCGAACCGTCACGAGCGCACGGGCGCGATCATCGGCGGCGCGCTCGGCGGCGGTGCAGGCACCGCGGCGGGCAACGCGATGGGCGGCCGCACGGGCGGCCTCCTCGGCGCGGCCGTCGGCGGCGGCGCGGGCGCGGCACTGGGCGGCAACCTGTCGCGCAACTCGTATGGCGGCGACGATGACCGCGGCTATCGCCGTCACCATCGCCATCACCATCACCGCGACTGGGACTGATCGTCCCCGCGTGACACGCCGACGCGAGCAGTGCGCGACTTGCGCACTGCCGTACACGGCGGCCACGCTCAAGACCCGGCCGGGCGGCTCGAGCCGCTCGCGTCCGCCGGGCAACGCAAGTTTCCTCGCTGTACCCGATCCCCTGAATCTCTCCCGATCCGCACGCGATGCGCGTGTGTCCTGATCGCGCGATCGTCGTCGCGATGCGCGTCGATGCGTATCGCTGTCTTGCTGCCTCGCTGCATCCTTCTCCCTCTTTCCGCACACCGTTCCGCGCGTCACGGGTAGTGCGAAAACGAATGCAATCCATCGCGACATTTAATTGGTGAATCGCGACCGACTCCGATATCGTCAACGTTGCCCGCGTAGCATGCGCGCCCCGGACATCGAGTGCGCCGGGACCGGACCAACCCATTGCCTGGATGCCTATGTCTAAGACAACGTATTACGCGCCGCATGGCGGCCACCCGCCGCAGACGGATCTGCTGACCGATCGCGCGATGTTCACCGAAGCGTACGCGGTCATTCCGAAGGGCGTGCTGCGCGACATCGTGACGAGCCACCTGCCGTTCTGGACGAACACGCGCCTGTGGGTGCTCGCGCGTCCGCTGTCGGGATTCGCGGAGACCTTCTCGCAGTACATCGTCGAAGTCAGCGCTGGCGGCGGCAGCGACAAGCCGGAGCAGGACAAGGAAGCCGAAGGCGTGCTGTTCGTCGTCGAAGGCGAGGTGGAGCTGACGCTGCAAGGCACGAAGCATGAGCTGCAGCCGGGCGGCTACGCGTTCATTCCGCCGGGCGCGGTGTGGGCGCTGCACAACGTCAGCGACGCCGCCGCGCGGTTCCACTGGATCCGCAAGCGCTATCAGGCGGTCGACGGCGTGCCGCTGCCGGAAGCGTTCGTGACCAACGAGCAGGATATCGAACCGATTCCGATGCCGGGCACCGACGGCGCCTGGGTGACGACGCGCTTCGTCGACATGAGCGACATGCGCCACGACATGCACGTGAACATCGTGACGTTCCAGCCGGGCGGCGTGATCCCGTTCGCGGAAACGCACGTGATGGAGCACGGCCTGTACGTGCTCGAAGGCAAGGCCGTCTACCGCCTGAACCAGGACTGGGTCGAGGTCGAAGCGGGCGACTTCATGTGGCTGCGCGCGTTCTGCCCGCAGGCGTGCTACTCGGGTGGCCCCGGCCGCTTCCGCTACCTGCTGTACAAGGACGTGAACCGTCACATGAACCTGACGCTGAACGCGCCGCGCTGAGCCGCGCGCATTGCGTGTTCGCTGGACAGGCCCGCCGGTGCAAGCCGGCGCATCTTCACCTGGCGTTCACGGCCGAGAATCGCCAGCGGGTCGACGCTTTCCATCGCGCGGCGCTGGATGCGGGTGGCAAAGACAATGGTGCGCCCGGCACGCGCCCGGACTACCACGCGAACGACTATGCGGTCTTTGTCATCGGTCCGGACGGGCACGACATCGAAGTGGTTTGCCACCAGGCCGAGGCCTGATCTTTCCATCGACCGGACCGACAGCGGCAACGTGCCGCTGTCGCACCCACCGAAGCAGCATCGGCAGCCGTCGTGCAATGCGCTCGCCGACGGGTTGATCCGCACGGTTGCCAATGCGCTCGCACGCCGTTCCTAAATAAAATTCAGCCAGCCAAACATTGGCTAAAGAATGTTCCGGATTCCGGGCATCCCTTCGACAATGCGCGCCTTTCGCGATGGATGGCGGCGTGTCGCGCGCCATGCCGTCGCGGCATCGCAGAAGGAACCCGACATGATCGACGCCACCGCTTCCCCGCCACCCGAACCTGTGCTCGACCTGTTTCGAACCGAAGACTGAGGCACGGCGACATGCATACGCTTTATCTGATCGCGATCGTTGCCGAAGCGATGTCGGGGGCGCTGATGGGGATGCGGCGCGGGATGGACCGCTTCGGCCTCGCGCTCGTCGGCGCGGTGACGGCGCTCGGCGGCGGCACCGTGCGCGACGTGCTGCTCGGCCACTATCCGCTCGGCTGGATCGCGCATCCCGAGTATCTGGTCATCACGCTCGCCGCGGCGACCTTCGCATCGTGGGCGGCACGCCGTCTCGCGCGGATGAAGACGCTGTTCGTCACCGTCGACGCGGTCGGCCTCGCGGCGTTCACGATCATCGGCTGCGACATCGGCGCGAAGACCGGCAGCGCGCCGATCATCATCGTGCTGGCGGGCGCGATCACCGGCGTGTGCGGCGGGATGCTGCGCGACCTGCTGTGCAACGAAATGCCGCTGATCCTGCGCGAGGAGCTGTATGCGAGCGTCGCGTTCTGCACGGGCACGCTTTATGTCGGCTTGCAGCATCTCGGCGTCGATGCGGGTGTCGCGACGGTGGTCGCGCTCGCTGCCGGCTTCACGATGCGGATGCTCGCGGTGCAGTTGGGCTGGAAGATGCGGACGTTTGGGGTGGCCGATGTCGAGCATTGACGGTCGCCGGTTTCGACCCTCGTTGTTGCGAATCCATAGCAACGCTCGATATGCGCGGGCGTCATCACGTCGCGCCGCGCAGACGCGGCGCGTTACGACAGCGATTCGAGGCGGATCAGCAGATTGCGCGCGTGCGCAATGAACGCATCGTGCATGTCGCGCTCGCCGCGGACCTCGAGATTGGCGTCTTCCGCGAACGCGATCTGCTCGGCGTAGATTTCGCCGAGCGCACGGCGTGCGTCGGGGGGCAGCGCACGGATCATCGAGACGAGCAGCAATTCCTGCGCGCGGAGCACGCCGGACAGCGATTGGACGTTCATGCCGACCTCTTCGAACGATGTGGCGCCGGGCGCCGGTCTTTTCATACTAGGCGGTTGCCGCGCGAACGTCGCGATCGTCGACGCCGTGGCCCGGCGAGAAGCGGAGAAGCGGAGAAGCGCGCGTTTGCGCGAGCGCACGCATCCAGCAGGCTCCCTGGCCCGCAGGACGAACGGCAAAAAGGGAATTGACGCGAGGAAACTCAGCCGGCCGCGGCGCTCGCCTGCGCATCGCGCACGACCTGCGCCACCCGCTCGACGAATTCCGCATCGATGCTCGACAGCGCTTCGCGCCTGCCGTCGGGCATCTCGACGATGAGCCGGTACGTGACGTCCTGCGTCGTCCACGCGAGGTAGCCGACCACCACCAGCATCACGCCGACGACAAGTGTGGCGCTCGATCCGACCATTCCGCCCACGGCGGTCGCGACGGCGCCGATCAGCGAAATCAGCGACGGGAGGAGAATGTTCTTCGGGACCGTGACGACATCGACATCGCGAATGTCACGCAGTGAAAAGATTTGCCCGGCGGCCGACAGGCCGTTGCGCGTGACCGTCACGCCTCGTTCGTTGAAAGCGTTTTCCATCGTGTGTTGCGTGGACGAAAACGCGCAGCGTAACAGACTTCATTGCCGCGTCGAACGAGACCGAGTGCCGCACGCGTAAGTGAGGGACAGACGGGCGGAACGGACGGGCGTGCCGAACGGGCGGAAATGGCCGGAATGACGGGGTTTCAGAACTGCAGCCGGCCGTCGCCGTACAGGCGTCCCGGCACGTGCGACGCGACCACTTCGGCGATTTGCTCGTCGGTCGCGTCGGCCGGCACGATCTGGCGCCGCGCGGGCGCGTCCATATGCATCGTCCATTCGACGAGCCGGTACGGGCGCCCCCACGGGCGCTGCATTTCGACTGACACGCGACAGCTCTGGACGGGCAGCGAGTGCCGGCGCGTCAGAATCGTGTGCAGATGGCTGAAAACGGTATCTTCGATCATCATGGCCTCCGATCCTGTCCTTGGGTTGGACGGCGGCTGCGCCACCGCTTTCAAAAAAAAAGCCGCCGATGCTCAGGCGGCCAACAGGGGGGGTGAGTGCATCGTCTCAGCCCAGAATTAAGCGAAACTTAAAAGTGCATAAAAAAGCGCCCCGCCTGGAGGCGGGGCGCTTATGCCGTCGTGATCCGCGTGTTAAGCGAATGCTTTAGAACTTGTGACGGATACCGACGCGAGCAGCGATCTGGTTCGACGAGCCGGTGCCCGACGTACCGAAGTAGCTCGACGCGCTCGAACCGATCTGCGCCTGAACGTTGTTGCCCGAGGCCTTTTGGTAGATCACGAGGCCGTACACGTCGGTACGCTTGCTGAGTGCGTAGTCGAGCGCGAGGTCGCCCTGGTTCCAGTGAGCCGAGCCGCCGTTTTGCGTTGCGTTCGTGTACGTGTAGCCCGCAGCAGCCGACAGGGCCGGCGTGAATGCGTATTTGACGCCTGCTTCATACGCGTTGTAGAACGTGCCGCCCGCACCGGAGACCGTCTTGAACTGCGTGCGCGTCCAGAGCGCCCATGCCGTTGCCGGGCCCCAGATGTAACGGCCGCCGACGCCGTAGGTGCGCAGGTCGCTGACGTTGCCCGTGGTGACGTTCGCGAACGTCGTCGAGAAGGCCGGCGACGAGCTGCCCGGGAAGCGGATGTCCGTGTACGCGGCGCCGAGTGCGAACGGGCCGTTTGCGTAGTTCAGGCCGAAGCTGTACGCACGCGACGACGGGTTCGTCGCCGTCGTCGGCGCGCCCGCGAAGTCGGTCGAGTTCGAGAAGCCGTACATCGCGCCGAACGTGAAGCCGGCGTAGTTCACGCTCTGGAACTTCACCGCGTTGTTGATGCGGCTCGACGTGAGCTGGTCGACGTCGTTGGCGTGGTACGCGTAGTTGCCTGCGACCGTGTTGCCACCGGTCGAGTAGTTCGCGCCGAGGACGTCGGTCGAGAACGAGTACTGGCGGCCGAACGTCACCGTGCCGAATTGATCCGTGCTCAGGCCGACGTATGCCTGACGGCCGAACATCGCGCCGCCCTGGCCCGCTGCGCCGGTGCCGACGTTGAAGCCGTTTTCGAGCACGAAGATCGCCTTCAGGCCGCCGCCCAGGTCTTCCGTGCCACGCAGGCCCCAGCGGCTGCCTTGCGCAATGCCGTCGTCGAACTTGAACAGCTTGCTGCCCGCGGCACTCGCGGTTTTGGTGCTGTGATTCACATAGCTGATACCTGCGTCGATCAGGCCGTACAGCGTGACGCTGCTTTGTGCGTGAGCGGCGCTAGCCGTCGCTGCCAGAATGGCTGCGGTCAACAGTTTCTTGTTCAAAGGATTCTCCGAGCGAGTAAATTGCGTGTCCAGTTGCGGTTCCGGCGCTCTGACGGCGCTCTTGCGGACCGGCCGCAACTTTATCGGCGGGGCACGTAATGAATGTGACAGCTCTTGTCATATAGATGCAGTGTGGTGCCGATGCGACACTTAATCATGCCCGCTTGCACGCGCGGCGGTTATGCCGAATTCGTCTGTTGTTTGATTCCGTTCGGGAATTTGCACATGAAATAAGCTTGGTTGGTGCCGGCCGGGCCCCGTGGGACGATGCGCACTCTTACAACGACACGAACAGAGGACACCCCATGCGACGCTCGATCTGGTTGACCGGCCTTGCCGCGCTCGGCGCGGCCCTGACATTCGCGGCGCCCGGCGCGCACGCGGAATCGCAAGCCCTGAAGATCGGCACGATGAGCGGCCCCGACGCGCAGATCTGGGCCGAGGTGACGAAGGTGGCCGCGCGCGACGGCCTTGCGATCAAGGTCATCGAATTCAACGACTACGTGCAGCCGAATGCGGCGCTCGACGCGGGCGATCTCGATGCGAACGGCTTCCAGCACCAGCCGTTTCTCGACAGCCAGATCAAGCAGCGCGGCTACAGGATCGTCAACGTCGGCCTGACCTACACGTCGCCGATGGGCTTCTATTCGAAAAAGCTCAAGTCGCTCAAGGACTTGCCGGTCGGCGCGAAGGTCGGCATCCAGAACGATCCGTCGAACGGCAACCGCGCGCTGCTGCTGCTGCAGAAATACGGCGTGATCAGGCTGAAGCCGGGCGTCGGCACGAACGGCGTCAACGCGACGCCGCTCGACGTCGCCGAGAACCCGAAGAAGATCAAGCTCGTCGAGCTCGACGCCGCGCAACTGCCGCGCGCGCTGCCCGACGTCGACGCCGCGTCGATCAACACCGACTACGCAGTGAAGGCAGGGCTCACGCCGGTGAAGGATGCGATCGCGATCGAGGATCTGAAAGGCCCGTACGCGAACCTGATCGCGGTGCGTGCGCAGGACCGGGACAAGCCGTGGGTGAAGAAGCTCGTCGCGGCCTACGAGTCGGACGACGTGCGCCAGTTCATCAACGCGAAGTTCGGCGGCGCAATCGTGCCGGCGTTCTGAACGCTCAGGCCGTCAGCAGCGAACCGGTGCGGAACGGCGTCGCGCCGGCGATGCGCGCGACTTCCATGCCGGCCGTCGCGAAGCGCACGACCTGGCGCGCATACATCACGCCCGACACGCTGCTCTTCAGCGTGACGACGCGATCGGCCAGCGGATCGACGATGTCGACCACCTCATCGCCGGCCTCGATCCACGCGCCGACCGGCATGCGGAACACGATCACGCCCGACATCGGCGCGACGAGCGGATCGGTGCCCGCGAGCGGCGTCGCCGGATACGCGAGCGGCGGCAGCGGTGCGGGCGTGCCGTCGACCACACCGCGGACGGTCAGGTATTCGACGATCGCCTGCGAATCCTTTTCCGCGAATTCGTACGACACGTCGCGCTCGCTGCGCAGCTCGATCGTGACCGAGATCGCGCCGTTCGGAATCGGGAAGCGCCCGTTGAAGCGCTCGCGCAGATCCGACCAGCAGAAGCTGTGGATCTCGTCGAACGGGTTGCCGACCGAATTCAGCGCGAGCAGCGACGCCTGCGCGTCGAGGTAGCGCGCGAGCGGCTCGACGTCTTGCCACAGGTCGGGGTTCGTATACAGGTGCATTACCGCATCGTTGTCGCAATGCAGGTCGAGCACCACGTCGGCGTCGTACGACAGCTTCTGCAGCGCGAGGCGCTGCGATTCGAGCTCGGTGCGCGGTGCCTGCTCGTCGAGCGCTTCGCGCATCGCCGCGCGCACGATCGCGACGTTGCGCTCGGCGTCGTCGGTCAGGCGGGTTTCGATGCGCGGCAGCACGAGCGCCGCGAGATCGTAGAAATTGCGGTTGAAGTTCTGCATCGAGCCGAGCTCGAAGCGGCCGAGGTGGTCGCCGAACACATGCTGCGACAGCCCGATCGGGTTCGGCACCGGCACGATGACGACTTCCCCGCGCAGCTTGCCGGCCGCCTCGAGCGCCGCGAGCTTGCGGCGCAGCAGCGTGGCGACCAGCATGCCGGGCAGTTCGTCGGCGTGCAGCGACGACTGGATGTAGATCTTCTTGCCGCCGCGCGGGCCGTAGTGGAAGCTCGTGATCTGGCGTTCGGTGCCGACGGCGGGGGAAATCAGCGGATGGGTCTGCGTTTGCATGATGAGAAGAGTGCGGCGCAGCCGCGAATGATCCGGTGTGCGTGGAAGATCGATTGTACGTTGCCTTCCGCGAACCCATCAAACGGGCTCCGGAACACCGTTTTTTCCGTTGAAAATCATTCAGTTGACGCGAAAAAAATCAGCGTGCGCGCGGGTGCGTGCCGCACGTTTCATTGCGCGCGCGCATAAAAAAACGGGCTCCGCGAGGAGCCCGTCTGCGTGCGCGGAACCCGCGCGCTTGTTTGCCGCTTACTTGCCGTAGACGTCGAAGTCGAAGTACTTCTTCGCGATCTTGTCGTACGTGCCGTCCTTGCGCATGTCGCCAATCGCCTTGTCGATCTTCGCCTTCAGGTCGGTGTCTTCCTTGCGCAGGCCGATGCCGGCGCCGTTGCCGAGCGTCTTCGGATCGTCGATGTCGCCGCCCGCGAACTGGAAGCCCGCGCCGCGCGGCGTCTTCAGGAAGCCGATGTCGGCCTGCACCGCGTCCTGCAGCGCGCCGTCGAGACGGCCCGCGATCAGGTCGGCGTACACCTGGTCCTGGTTCTGGTACGGCACGACCGTCGCGCCGGCCGGTGCCCAGTGGACCTTCGCGTAGGTCTCCTGGATCGTGCCCTGCTCGACGCCGATGCGCTTGCCCTTCACCGACGCTTCGGTCGGCATCAGGTTCGCGCCTTTCTTCTCGACGAGTCGCGTCGGCGTGTTGAACAGCTTCGTCGAGAACGCGATCTGCTCTTCACGCGCCGGCGTCATCGACATCGACGACAGCACGCCGTCGAACTTGCGCGCCTTCAGTGCGGGGATCATGCCGTCGAAGTCGTTCTCGATCCACACGCACTTCGCGTTCATGCGGCGGCAGATTTCGTTGCCCAGGTCGACGTCAAAGCCGATGACCTTGCCATCCGTACCTTTCGATTCGAAAGGCGGGTAGCTTGCGTCGACGCCGAAACGCACGGTCGTCCAGTCCTTCGCGTACGCGCTGCCGGCCGATACGGCGAGCAGGGCGACGGTCACAGCCGCAAGAATCTTTTTCACCAGGTGACTCCTCATTTTGTTCGATGGGTGCGCGGTTGTGCCGCGCCGTATGCCTTCGGCCCGGCGCGGCTTCGCGTCGGACTGTCCGTTTCGCCTGCCCGATGGGGGCGCGCGACGTGCGGAGATTATCAAGACAAAATACCGGTGGTGCGCCTAGGAGATGCCCCGATAGCCGCCAGCCGGACCGAACGGCGGCGCCACCGCATCCGCGCAACCGTTTCGAGTACAGGAACGATTGAGCCTGGCGTTTCGTTGACTGCTTGCCGCAGGCAGGTGACGAACCGCGTGACGAACATCGTCTGCATCACGCAGTGCGGAAACTGATTGGCGCGTACGGTGACGATCCACCCGGCTTCGAGCATTTCCTCTAGGCGGCGCGTGTGCGCGAGCGGGTGGCCGTCGCGCATCACGGCCACGAACCCGGTCGAGGACAGCGGCGATTGCGTGAAATCGCGGTCGAGCGCGGGCACATGGTGCGTTGCAGCGATGTCGAGCGTGCCGTTGCGCAGCTGTATTAGCAGACCCTGCGCAGACCCTAAGCCATCGCGCGTTCGATCGCGTTCAGCGTGCGCCGACGGATCCAGCCGCTTGCGGCACGAATCGCGAGCCAGTAAGGCGTGAACAGCACGCGCGTGCGCGTCGTCGGGCAATGCACGAAGGTTTCGGTGCGCAGCACGCGCGTGCCGTCGCTTGTTTCGATGACTTGATAACGCAGCACGAGCCTGGCGTCGCGCGCGTCGTCGTGCTGCATGAACGCGGCGGCGTCATGGATCGTGGCGAGGCCGAAATCGGGACGCCAGAACCGTCCGACGAGGCCCAGCGTGAGCGACCGGTCGTCACGCTGCAACGGCGTGAACGCATGCAAACCGAACGGCGTGCGTTCGTCCCCGGCGCGCCGGTCTCGCAGCGCATCGACGAGCGTCTGCGGCAGTTCGCGAACCGTGAGAAGCGTGTCGACGACAGGGTCGCTGCGCATGTCGAGCGATGCGACGGCGTCGATGATACGCGGCGGCGCCGCATCGATCGGGTTCGACTGATGCCTTTCGTAGAAACCGAACGACGGGATGAACGGCGGCCGGAGCGCGGACGTCGCGGTAGCCGATTCGGATACGATGCCGAGCGCGTTCATGGCGGCTCCGGAGGATAAATCGCGATCGTAGCATCGGCCGCGCGACGGTGTCGGGATGTGGAACCCCGCCGCTGGTTCCGTTGCGCGTCGGGCATCCACATCCTCGCTTGACTCGGGCGCGGTGTCGCCTATAGTGACCGGCAGCGTGCGAAGGCCGCACCGTGACGCCGGGCAGGCGTTGCTGCTCGAGGAGAACAGGACATGAAGCATGACGGGCCGCAGGACAGCAAGTCTCCTTCCGAACTGATCGACGGGAGAATCGACGAACTCGGCGACTGGCGCGGCGAAACGCTCAGCCGGCTGCGCGCGCTGATCAGGGAAGCCGACCCCGACGTCGTCGAGGAGTGGAAATGGCGCGGCGTGCCCGTGTGGTCCGATGGCGGCATCATCTGCACCGGCGAGACCTACAAGAGCGTTGTGAAGATGACCTTCGCGAAAGGGGCGGCGCTGGCGGACCCCGCCGGCCTGTTCAATTCGAGCCTCGAAGGGAACACGCGGCGTGCGATCGACATTCGCGAGGGCGACGCGATCGATGAGGCGGCGCTGAAGACGCTCGTGCGCGCGGCCGTGTCGCTGAACAAGTCGAAAGCGAAATCCGGTGTCAAAAGGTGATTCTCGGCTAAATGACGCCGCCAATCGACATCGTGAGCACTACGAAAGCGCGCGCAACTGTTGGCGCAACTGATCGACCTCGCCCGGCGCAAATTGCTGCTCGATATCGGCATGCGCCTGTTGCCACAACGGGAACGCGTTGGCGAGCAGCCGTTCGCCGGCGGGCGTCAGGCTGAGCAGGCGGCTGCGCCGGTCGTCCGGAACCCGTTCGCAACGCGCGCTTTGGGGGCTCAAGGAACTTGACGCGGATTTCGAATTCATCTCGGTCAACCTGCTCGAAGGCGAGCACAAGCGGCCCGAATTCCTGCGCATCAATCCCGCAGGCAAGGTTCCCGTGCTGGTGGACGGCGATCTCGCGATTCCCGAATCGGCTGCGATCGTGCTGTATCTCGCGGACAAGTATCCGCAGAAGGCGTTGTTGCCCAGCGATCTCGCCGAGCGGGCGCAGGCGTACCGCTGGGTCATGTTCGCGGTTACCGAACTCGAACAGCCGCTGTGGAGAATCACGCGGCACACGATGCTCTATCCGCCGGACAAGCGCCTGCCGGCCGATATCGCGCTCGCACGCGAGGATTTCGTCGCGATGGCGACGATCCTCGAAAAGCATCTCGAAGGGCGGCAATTCATCGTCGGTGAAACGCTGACCGTTGCCGATTGCGTGACCGCGTATCTGATCGACTGGGCCAACGAATTTCACCTGATCGACGGATTCCCGCAATTGCGCGCGTATCTCGAACGCCTGTATGCACGACCGAGGGCGCCGCAGCGGATTGCCGAAGCGCGCAGGGCGGCGTGAGATCGAGGGACGGCGCGAAGGACGGCGCGAAGGCCGGTGCTTACAGAATCGCCATCGATTCAGTCATGTTCTGCTTCATGTAATCGAGAAAGCGCTTCTGGAACAGCATCGTATGGTCGTGCGCGGCTTTCTCGGCCGCGTCCGCGTCGCGCCGGGCGATCGCGTCGATCAGCTCGTCGTGGTCGCGACCGAGTTTGGCAGCAGTCGGCGAACTCACGGTGAAATCGAAGTGCAGGTGCAGCAGGCGCTGCCCCTCGCCGAGCAGACGCTCGTAGTAGCCGATGAAGTACGGGTTGTTCGCGGCATGGGCGATGGCCATGTGCAGCGCCTTGTTCGTCTCCGACATGGCCTGGAAGTCGCCGCTGTTGACCGCATCCATGTAGATGTCGTCGGCCTTGCGGATCTTCGCGAGATCCGCGTCGGTCCGCTGGGTTGCCGCAAGCCGGGTGACCGCGCGCTGGATCAGATCGAGCGCCGAGATGTACTTCGGGAATTCCTCGATCTCGAACGGCGTGACGAGCGTCGTCCGGTTCGGCAGGATCGTCACGAGCCCTTCGCTGCTCAGGCGCGCGAGCGCGTCCCGCACCGGCGAGCGCGACAGCCCGAACTGGGTGGCCAATGAAATTTCGTCCAGCTGGACGCCGGGTTTCAGCTTGAGCGTCAGAATCTGCTTGCGCAGTTCTTCATAGACGTACCGCCCGCCATGCCGGCGGCCGCTCCCTTCGGTTTCAACGGCCTCTTTACTCATCACGCCACCATTCATGTAATCGGCTCGGGCAGCCGAGCGCGTTCTCGAGTTTAGCATCGCCGCCTCACGTCCCTGCCGAATCGAAACCGTCGCCCCAGGTGTCGCTTAGCATGAATCCTGCCGCGAGCGGATCGTCCGGATCCACGCCGAGCTGCTGGATGCCGTAGACCCACGCGCGCCCCGTAATGCGCGGCAACACCGCAGGCTTGCCGCCCACTGCGGTCAGCCCCAGCAGTTCCACGGTGAATTCTCCGCCGATCGTGGATCGCGACGTGAGGCGCGCGCCGACCTGCACGCGTTCGCGCGCGGCCAGCGTCGCGAGGTTCGCCGAGCTTCCGGTGCCGCACGGCGACCGGTCGACGCGGCCCGGCGGCAAGGTCGTGCAGGTCTGGTAGAGCGTGTCGCTGACACGGTTCCGGAACATCACGTACGCGATCTCGTTGATTTCCGCGTGAAGCGGGTGCTGCACGGAAACCTGGCGGTTGATGAGGCCCTTCAGCCGTACCCCGTGCATCGCCAGTTGTCGCGCATTTTCCGGCGCGATGTCGAGCCCGATCTGGCCGACATCGACCAGCGCGTAGTAGACGCCGCCGAACGCGATGTCGACCTTGATCGTGCCGAACTCCGGCGTTTGCACGTCGACGTCGAGATGCTCGACAAAGGACGGCACCATGTCGAGCGATACGCCGGTGCAGCGGCCGTCAACGCAGGTTGCCCGGGCCGTGACGAGGCCGGCCGGCGTATCCAGCACGACCGTCGTTTCGGGCTCCTGCATCGGCACCATCCCGAGTTCGAGCAGGGCTGTCACGACGCAGATGCAGTTGCTGCCCGACATCGGATGCGCCTTGTCCGCCTGCAGCACGATGAAGCCCGCATGCGCTTCCGGCCGGGTGGGCGGCAGCAGCAGATTGACCGACATCTGCAGGCAGCCGCGCGGCTCGAGCACGACGAGCCGCCGCAGGCTGTCGTCGACCTCGTTGATGTAGTTCATCTTGTCGAGCATCGTCTTGCCGGGCACGTCGATGACGCCACCGGTAATGACCTTGCCGATCTCGCCTTCGCAGTGGACGTCGACGAGCTGCAGTGTTTTCTTCCAGCGCATGATCGAATAGCCTTACTTGATGTACCAGCCCCACGGCTTGTCGCTGTCGTAGCGCGTGATCTGCTTGACCTCGAGGTAGTTGTTCAGGCCCCACTCGCCGAGTTCGCGCCCGATCCCGCTTTGCTTGTACCCGCCCCACGGCGCTTCCGTAAACGTCGGCTGCGAGCAGTTGATCCAGACGATGCCGGCGCGCAGCAGGCGGGCAACCCGCTCGCCGCGCGCCAGATCGGCCGACATGACTGCCGCGGCGAGACCGAAGCGCGAGTCGTTCGCCGACCGGACCGCTTCGTCCTCGTCGTCGAAGGGGCGGATGCAGACGACCGGGCCGAAGATCTCCTCGCGCCAGATCCAGCTGTGTTCCGGCACGTCGGCGAAGACGGCCGGCTCGATGAAATACCCTTGATCGAGATGCGCGGGCCGCCGGCCGCCGACGACGAGCCGCGCGCCTTCCTGACGGCCGCGCTCGATCGTTGCCAGCACCTTCTCGTACTGCGCGCGGTTCACCAGCGGTCCAAGCAGCACGCCGTCTTCGAGACCGTTGCCGATCGTGATCCTGCGCGTTTCCTGCGCGAGCCGCTCGACGAGCGGTTCGTACAGCTTGCGTTGCACGAGCACGCGCGACGTTGCGGAACACACTTCGCCCTGGTTCCAGAATATGCCGAACATGATCCATTCGACCGCGGCTTCGATGTCGCTGTCGTCGAACACGATGAACGGCGATTTGCCGCCGAGTTCGAGGCTCACGTTCTTGATGTCGCGTGCGGCGGCCTGCATGATGCGGCTGCCGGTCGGCACGCTGCCGGTGAATGCGAGCTTGTCGATGCCGGCGTGCTCGCTGAGCGGTGCGCCCGCGTCCGGACCGAGGCCCGTCACGACGTTCAGCACGCCGGCGGGAAGCCCGGCCGCGTCGGCGATGCCGGCCAGCTCCAGTGCGGTGAGCGGCGTCAGTTCGGACGGTTTCAGCACCATCGTGCAGCCGGCCGCGAGCGCGGGCGCGACTTTCCAGGCAGCCATCAGCAGCGGAAAGTTCCACGGGATGATGGCGCCTGCGACGCCGATCGGCTCCTTCCTGACGATCGAGCTGAAGCGGTCGTCCGCCAACGCAACTGCCGTTTCCGTGGTGCTGTCGAGCCGTTCCGCCAATCCTGCGTAAAACTCGAAGCAACCCGCGGCGTCGCCGAGATCCCACAGTGCTTCCGGCAACGGCTTGCCGTTGTCGCGCACTTCGAGCTCGGCCAGTTCCGGCAGGCGATCGCGGATGCGTTGCGCGATCCCGCGCAAAACCGCGCCGCGCGCGGCGCCGGACATCCGCGGCCACGGGCCGTCATCGAATGCGCGGCGCGCCGCATCGACCGCCAGATCGATGTCCTCGGCGGTGCCGGCGGCAACGCTGGCGATCACGGTTTCATCGCTCGGGTCGAGCGTGTCGAAGGTTTGCCCGCGAGCCGGCGCAACCCAGCGGCCGTCGATAAAGAGTCGTTCGTAGGATTTCATCAAGAGTCCAGAATGTCAGATGAATCGATAAGCACTGAATGGCGTCAGATCCTGACGCGTCGAACGGCCGGTGACGAGGTCGCCGATCAGGCGTCCTGTCGTCGCGCCCAGCGTGAGGCCGAGCTGGCCATGGCCGAATGCCATGAACGTGTTCGGCAGCCGCTTCGAGCGGTCGATGATCGGCTTCGTATCCGGCAGGAACGGCCGATAGCCGACGCCGTATTCGACACGCGCGGTCTGCAGCGCCGGCAGGATGCGTTTTGCTTTCTCGAGGATGATGTCCGCGCGCTTGAAGTTCGGCTTTGCATCGCGGCCCGCGAACTCGATCGTCCCGCCGATCTGCAGGCCCCGCGTCATCGGGCTGAAGCAGAAACCGCCGTCCGCATAGATGACCGAATGCCGGAACGCGACGCCAGGCTCCGCCAGCAGCGCCTGATACCCGGCGATGCCTTCGAGCGGAACGCGCACGCCGAGCGAATCGAAGAACTGCCGCGAGCCTGTGCCGGCCGCCACGACGACATGATCGGCGGCGACGCGCTCGCCGTTCGCGAGCGTGACGCCCGTCGCGCGCCCGGAGGCTTCGTCGATGCGCACGGCGTTCGTGCGGAGGCGACGCCCGCCCTGCGACACGAAACTCTCGGTCAGCGCCGCGATGAAACCCTCGGTATCGCTGACTGCGCGCCAATCCGGGAACAGCAGGCCGTGCCGGAACTTGCCGGCCAGCGCCGGTTCCAGGTCGCCGATCTCCGCGGCGGTGAGCCGTTGCGACCGGAATCCCAGCGATTGCCGCAGATCGAGGTGCGGTTGCTCATGCGCGATGCCGGCCGGATCGTCGAACACTTCGAGCACCGGACGCTCGCCCATCAGCGTCGGGTTCCCGCACGCGTCGAGCAGTGGCGCGTAGTCGCTGTAGACATCGTGCGTGAGTGTCGCCATCGCTTGCGCGATCGACACGATCTTCGCGTGACGCGCCGATGCGACGAACCGGAAAAACCATGGCAGGATGCCCGGCAACGCGCTCGGCCGCAGCGCGAGCGGCCCCTTCTGGTCCAGCAGCCAGCCGGGAACCTTCATCAGGATGCCCGGCTTCGACAGCGGAATGACTTCGCTGACCGCCATCTGGCCGCAACTCCATTTGGCGGTGCTGTCGCCGGGTGCGGCCGGGTCGATCAGCGTGACGGCATGACCGTCGCGCTGCAGATAGAGCGCGCAGCATACGCCGACGATCCCGCCGCCGATCACGACGGCCGGTTGCCGGCGCGACGCATCTGGCATCGCAGGGGTGTTCTGTTGCGGTACGGCGTTCAATTGACGAACTCCTGCAGGCTGAAGCCGTGTGCATACGGTTGGGACGCGTCGACGCGATACCGGGCCTGCCCCGTCACCCACGCACGTCCTTCGATGCTCGGAAGTATCGCGTCGAGACCGCTGTTCAGGCGCGTCGTCGATTCCACCCGGCCGATGAAGCGGCTGAGGATCAGACTCTCGTGGCAGAACGCTTCGCCTTCCTTCAGCCAGCCGCGCGCAAAGCGCTGCGCGACGCGGGCCGAACTGCCGGTGCCGCACGGCGAACGGTCGACGAGCGTGTCGCCGGCGATCACGACCGCGCGGCCATGTGCATCGCTCGCGACGGGGCGTCCGGTCCACATGCAATGCCTGACGCCGCGAATCGCGGGATGGTCGGGATGGACGACGTCGATCGTCTCGTTGACGGCACGCTGCACGTCCCGTCCCCACGCGAGCAGTTCGTCCGGTGTTAAATGCTCGCAGCCGGGGAAGCGCTCCTGAACCTCGACGATCGGATAGAAGTTGCCGCCATATGCGATGTCGACCGACAGTTTGCCGAGCGCGGGCACGACGATTTCGACGTCGCGATGAAGCAGGAAGCTCGGCACGTTCGTGAAGCGCACGGAGGCCACCCGCTCGCCGTCCGCGCCGTCCATATCGTAGCGCGCGACGATCTGGCCCGCCGGGACATCGACCGTGACGATCCCCGGCCGCTTCGGCGTGATCAGCCGCTCTTCGAGTGCGAACGAAATCGAGCCGATCGTTGCGTGCCCGCACATCGGCAGGCATCCCGACGTCTCGATGAACAGCAGGCTGAAGTCGGCGTTGTCGCTGAGCGGCGGATAGAAGATCGTGCCGGACATGTGCGCGTGGCCGCGCGGTTCCAGCATCAGCGCGCGGCGAACCCAGTCGTGATGCTCGACGAAGTACTGGCGGCGCGCGTTCATCGTTGCACCCTGCAGCGAAGGCGCGCCGTCGATCACCATGCGTACCGGCATCCCCTCGGTATGGCCTTCGACACAGGTAAAGCTGTAAATCGACATGTTCAAGTTCTCGCGTCACCGCCCCGATGCCGGCCGGCATCGGGGCGCGGTAGGCATCACGCCTGGGAGGCTTCGAAAACCGCGCGGAATTCCGCCTTTTCCTGGTCGGTCAGCGGCTGCAGCGGCATGCGTGCATTGCCGACCTTGAAGCCGGCGAGTTCGCAACCGTACTTGACCTTCTGGATGAACTTGCCGGACTCCATGCTGGCCATCACCGGGAACAGCGAACGCATCACGCTTTGCGCGCCTGCCAGATCGCCGGCCGTGAACTTGTCGTAAAAGCTGACGACCTGCTTCGCAAAGCAGTTCGCCGGCCCGCAGATCCAGCTCGTCGCGCCCCAGATGAAGAAATCGAGCGCCTGGTCGTCCGAGCCGCACGACAGCTGGTAGTGATCCTTGTATTTGCCGCCGATCTCGATCGCGCGCAGCAGGTTGCCGCTGCTTTCCTTGATGCCGATCACGCGCGGGTGATCCTTGAACGCGTCGAGCACGCCGTAGCCGACTTCGACGTTCGTGCGCACCGGGTAGTTGTACAGGATCACGTTGACGTCCGGCACCGCAGCGAGAATCGCTTCGTAGTGGCCGATCAGTTCCTGCTGCGACGGCAGCGCGTAGTACGGCGGCGCGATCAGCAGGTTCGTGTAGCCCGAGTCGCGTGCCTGCCGCACCTGCTCGATGACTTCGCGGGTCGACGAGCCGTTTGCCCCGACGATGAGCTCGCCGCGCGTGCCGACCACTTCGCGAACGGTCTTCATGACCGCGCGGCGCTCTTCGTTCGTCAGCGCATAGTATTCGCCCGTCGAGCCGAGCGGGACGAAGCCGCTGACGCCGGCGTCGAGCTGGAATTCGAGGATCGACGCGAGCGTGTCGTGATCGATTGCGCCCGACGCGTCGAACGGCGTGACGAGAGCGGGCAGGATACCTTTCAATTGCATGAGATTTCTCCGGCTTGACGAGAGAGTTAATAGGCGTAGCGCCTGAGCATCCTGGACTCCACTACACCGACCAGACGGGTCAGCGGAAAGGCGACGAGGAAATAGATGACGGCGACGGCGGTCAGAAACTCGACCGGCCGCGCGGTGCTGTTCGAGATGTTCTGGCCGACGAACATCAGGTCGGCGACGCCCACGGACGAGATCAGCGCGCTTTCCTTGAACAGGCTCACGATGTTCGACAGCAGCGGCGGAATCGCGCGCAGCAGCGCTTGCGGAAAGATCACGTAGACGATCTTCACGTGCGGCGACAGGCTGAGCGCGATGCACGCGTCGTGCTGTTCGCCCGCGATCGACTTCAGCGAACCGCGAAACGTCTCGCTGGTGATCGCGGCCATGTAGAGCGTCAGCGAGATCAGCACCGACAGGTACGGCGGAATCGGCAGCCGGAACACGACCGGGAAGCAGAAGAACACCCAGAACAGCTGGATCAGCAGCGGCGTGCCGCGGAAGAACTCGACGTACAGGGTGGTCGGCCCTTTCAGCCAGCGCGACGGCGACATCCGCAGCAGGCTCAGCATGAAGCCGAGGAGGCTGCCGACGATCGCGCACGTGACGGTGAAGGCAAGCGTCAGTCCGAGGCCTTTCGCGAGCACGAGCCAGTACGGCCAGACGACGGAAAAATCGAGGTTCACGGGTTTCTCCTCAGCGCTGCACGGCGGCGTCCTGGCGACGCTCGACGACATGAACGAGTTTCGCGATCGGCAGCGACAGCGCGAAATACACGAGCGCGACGACCGAGTACGTCTCGAGCGGTCGATAGGCCTCTGTCGCGAGGCTCTTCGCGACGTACATCAGGTCGGCCACCGCGACGATCGCGACCAGCGCGCTCTGCTGCAGGCTGCCGATGCCGTTCGTGAGCAGGACCGGCATTGCGCTGCGCAGCGCTTGTGGCAGCACGACGTAGAGCGTGCGTTGCCACGGACGCAGGCCAAGTGCAACCGACGCGTCGAGATGCTCTTTCGGCACGGCCTGCACGCCGGCGCGGTAGGCCTCGGCATTGAACGCGGTCAGGTTCAGGCCGAGCGCAAGTACGCCCATCGTCACCGGGTCGATGAACACGTCGACGATCATCGGGATGCAGTAGAAGAACCAGACGATCTGCAACAGCGCAGGCGTGCAGCGAAAGAACTCGATGAAGAGCTGGGCTGGCCAGCGCACGACCGCCCAGCGGCTCATCGCGAGCAGGCACAGCAGAAAGCCGAGCACGAGCCCCATCACGTTGGACGCGATGGCCAGCTCGAGCGTGACCTTCAGGCCTTCGAGCAACGCACCCACGCTGCCGGCCAGGAAACTGAAATCGAAGTGGTAGTTCATGGCTTCGGCCTCAGTCGAGATGCAGGACTTTCTCGAGGAATTCGCGGGTGCGCGCTTCCTTCGGACACTTGAAGACTTCAGCCGGCGCGCCTTCCTCGACGATCTTCCCGTTTGCGCAAAACACGACGCGTGTCGCAATGTCGCGCGCGAAATGCATGTCGTGCGTGACGATGATCATCGCCATCTTCTGTTCGGCGAGCTTGAGCATCACGTTCTGCACCTCGACGACCATTTCCGGGTCGAGCGCGGACGTCACTTCGTCGAACAGCATCAGCTTCGGTTCGAGCATCAACGCACGCGCGATGGCCACGCGTTGTTTCTGGCCGCCGGACAACTGGCTCGGATACGCATGCAGCTTGCTCTCGAGGCCGAGGCGCGCGAGATACATGCGCGCGCGCTCGGTTGCTTCGGCCCTGGAGATGCCGCCCACCTTGACGGGCGCCAGGACGAGATTGCCCAGCACCGACAAATGAGGAAACAGCGTGTAGTGCTGGAACACCATGCCGATCTGCTTCTGCAGCTTCGCATCGATCCGCTGGCCGCCGCGCGTGTCGGCGCCGCGGATGTACGGCTTGTCCTGGAACGCGATTTCGCCGCGTTGAATGCCTTCGAGACCCATCATCACGCGCAGCAGCGAGCTCTTGCCGCTGCCGCTCGGGCCGATGATCACGAGCCGATCGTCGGCGCGCATGTCGAGGCTCATGCCGTCCATGACCACGAGGTTCGGCCCGTACGACTTGTACACGTCGTGCAAGCGGACGAATTCGGCGGCGGGTGCGGACGAGGTGGGAAACGTCATCGAATGGGGCTGCGCGTTCGACCTGACGGCCGTCGTTTGAGGCAACAACATGGCGTTCTCTCCAGCGGCGCCTGGCGTCGGCGCTCAAGGTACGAAACAGAAGCATGCGTGGCGGCATGACCTCTCAGGTGGACATTCTTGTGCTCTTTGTTGTGTACAACGATGTATGCATATTAGAGCGACGAAATTTGGGCTGTCAATCGCAACGGGTTTTTCTGCGGGTAATCACCGACGGAATGGATAGCGGTCGACGGAAGGCCATGTGATCAGGGAAACGGCGAATCTGGGGGCAATGACGCCGCGTCGCGTCGCGTGGCACCCGCCACGCGCAATGGGGATGGATTGCCGGCGGGCGCAGCGCGCGCGACGAGCGGCCGGGCGAGGCTGCCCGGCCGCCGCAGAGGGCGATACGGATGTCCGGGTGAGCGGGCGCTTACTTGCCCGGCACCAGCATCGCTTGTACGGACGTCTTGATCAGACGGTTGACCGCGCCGGACTTGACCTGCTGCGCCAGGTACTTGTTGAGGACGTCGAGGTCGGCCTTCGGGGTGTCCTTGCGCAGCCCGAACGCCACCTCCTGTTGCGCGAGCGGCGGCGTCGGACCGAAGCTGGTCGCCCATTCAGGGTGCGCTTCCGTCAGCAGCATGTTGGTGATGTTGGCGTCCGCCAGGAAATCGGCTCGCTTCGAGATCAGCGCGAGGCGCGTTTCATCGTTACCGGGCAGCCGCATGATCCGCGCCTTCTTCAACTCGGCCGAAATCGCCTTGTCTTGCGCCGTACCCGACATGACCGCGATCGTCACGTCCGGCTTGTCGATGTCGGCAATCGTGCGCGGAGTCTTGGGTGCTTTCGGGTTGTTCTTGTTGTAGACGAACGAAACGTTGTAGTCGGTTGCGGGCGCGGAGAACGCGACGGCCTTCTCGCGCTCCGGCGTGTCGTTCAGCGCGAGCGACAGGTCCCACTTGTCCGACTGCAGGCCGGCGACGATGTTGTCCCAGGTCGTGTCGACGAACTCGACTTTCACCTTGAGCACGTTCTGCCCGAAGTCGCGACACAGTTCCGAGAAGAAGCCGCTATAGGCCCCAGTCTTCGGGTCTCGCATCACATAGGGCGGCGCGACGGCCGCGCCGCAGCGCAATACGCCTGCTTTCTTCACACTTGCCCACGCACCGGTTTCGTCCGCGTGCGACGACGTGGCGGCGACGAGCGCAGTTGCCGCGATGAAGCCGGCGACCATTTGACGGGTAAAACGAGACAGCCGAATCATGTTGACCTCTCTCTGACCAAGGGGAATCCCGTATGAAGCATGCATCTGCCACACAATCATGTGTGTTTTATTGTGTGCAGCATTGCATGCATATTAGGAGGCTAAAAATTCGACTGTCAACGGGGGTTGCCCTAGTGGGTGGGGGTGGGGTGGTCGGTGACGAATCGCGCGACATCGCGCATGACCGGGATGGATCGGTGGATCGGGAGACTGCGTCGCGGACGCTTGTAAAAAATTTCACATCGTATTGAATCGAAATCGGCTCGATATACTGGCTCGCTTTCCACGCCGCCGCAGTCACGTGCGCCGGACCGCCAGACAGGAAGCCGGAGCCCATTCATGTCCGATACCCGATTCACCGAAGTCGAAGATCTGCAAACCGCCACCGCCGGACTGCGCGAGATCCGCCATCACATCCACCGCCATCCGGAACTCGCGTACGAGGAAGTCGGAACGGCCGCGCTCGTCGCCGAGCGGCTCGAACAATGGGGCTGGCAGGTCACGCGCGGCGTCGGCAAGACGGGCGTCGTCGGCACGCTGAAAGTTGGCGACGGCACGCGCAGCATCGGCATTCGCGCCGACATGGACGCGCTGCCGATCCACGAGGCGACCGGCCTGCCGTATGCGAGCGCGACGCACGGCAAGATGCACGCATGCGGGCACGACGGCCACACGACGATGCTGCTCGGCGCCGCGCAGCATCTCGCGAAGACGCGCAACTTTTCCGGCACCGTGCACCTGTATTTCCAGCCGGCGGAAGAGCATGGCGTCGACAGCGGCGCGAAGAAGATGATCGACGACGGCCTGTTCGAGCGCTTCCCGTGCGACGCGGTGTTCGGCATGCACAATCATCCGGGTGCGGCGCCCGGCGTGTTCCTCACGCGGCGCGGTCCGTTCATGTCGGCGGGCGACAAGGCGATCATCACGATCGAAGGCGTCGGCGGCCACGCGGCGCGCCCGCACCTGAGCGTCGATCCGGTCGTCGTCGCCGCGAGCATCGTGATGGCGCTGCAGACAATCGTCGCGCGCAATGTCGATCCCGCACAGCCGGCAGTCGTCACGGTCGGCTCGATGCACGCGGGCACCGCGAACAACGTGATCCCGCACGGCGCGCGTCTCGAACTGAGCGTGCGCTCGTTCAGCCCCGACGTGCGCGCGCTGCTGAAGCGCCGCATCGTCGCGATCGCCGAGTCGCAGGCCGCGAGCTACGGCGCGATCGCGCATGTCGAGTACATCGAAGGCTACCCGGTGGTCGTAAACTCGGATGCGGAAACCGATTTCGCCGCGCAGGTCGCGCGCGAACTGGTCGGCGACGCGAACGTCGTCGAGCAGGCCGACCTGCTGATGGGCAGCGAGGATTTCGCGTTCATGCTGCAGCAGCGCCCGGGCTCGTTCGTGCGGCTCGGCAACGGCGCAGGCGAAGACGGCTGCATGGTCCACAACCCGAAGTACGACTTCAACGATCGCAACCTGCCGATCGGCGCGGCGTTCTGGACGCGCCTCGTGGAGCGCTATCTCGGCCGGTAACGCCGGCGGCGCACGTCGTCGGCGTGCCTGGCCGACGACTCCCCGCATGCGACATGACGCGGCGCCGCCGAACAGGATTCATATCCCGTTCGAACCAAATTTAGTGCATGATCACCGGCGTCGAGAAAGCGACCGCCGGACGCGAGCGCTGCGCGCAGGCGATCCGCCCCGTGGGGCATGGGGCTTTGCCGATCAAGCTGACAGAGCCTGGGAATCCGGCCGAACCGATCGAGACGTCGATAGAACGATCAGATAAAACGATCAACTTCTTTGGAGAGGGCAGATGGAACGAAACATTGCGGTCAAGCTGTGCAAGCCTGTACTCACTGGTGCCGTCGCAACCCTGGCCTTTGCCGCCGCGGCGTCCGCGATGGCCGATCAGGTCGTCAAGATCGGCAGCGTCGAACCGACGACGGGCGGCATTGCCCACCTCGGCAAGGACAATGAAAACGGCGCCCGTCTCGCGGTCGAGGAAATCAACGCCAAGGGGCTCACGATCGGCGGCCAGAAGATCACGCTGCAGCTCGACGCACAGGATGACGGGGCCGACCCGCGGCAGGCGACGCAAGTCGCACAGAAGCTCGTCGACAACAAGGTCGTCGCTGTCATCGGGCACCTGAACTCCGGCACGTCGATTCCGGCGTCGAAGATCTATAGCGACGCGGGCATCGTGCAGATCTCGCCGTCGGCCACGAACCCGACCTACACGCTGCAAGGCTTCAAGACAACGTACCGCGTCGTCGCGACCGATGCGCAGCAGGGCCCGGCGCTCGCGAGCTATGCGCAGTCGAAGGGTATCAAGAGCGTGGCCGTCGTCGACGATTCGACCGCTTACGGCCAGGGTCTCGCGAACGAGTTCGAGAAGAAGGCGAAGGCACTCGGCCTGAAGGTGGTGTCGCACGACGCGACGAACGACAAGGCAGTCGATTTCCGCGCGATTCTGACCAAGATCAAGGGCGAGAATCCGGACGCGATCATGTACGGCGGCATGGACGCGACGGGCGGCCCGCTCGCGAAACAGGCGAAGCAGCTCGGCCTGCGCGCGAAGGTCCTGTCGGGAGACGGCGTGTGCACCGACCAGCTGGCCGAGCTGGCCGGCCCGGCGGCCGACAACGTGCTGTGCTCGCAAGCCGGCGCGGCGCTCGAGAAGATGCCGGGTGGCGCGGCGTTCCAGGCCAAGTACCAGAAGCGCTTCAACCAGGGCATCAAGTTCGACGCGCCGTTTGCGTATGACGCCGTCTACATCGTCGTCGACGCGATGAAGCGTGCGAACTCGACCGATGCCGCGAAGATTCTCGCGGTGATGCCGTCGACGAAGTATGACGGCGTGATCGGCACGACGACCTTCGACCCGAAGGGCGACCTCACGCACGGCATCATTTCGATCTACGGCTACAAGAGCGGGAAGAAGACCTTCCTCGACCAGGTCAAGATGTAACCAACGGTAGCGCCGCCTGCAACGATCGCGCGTTGACGTGCGATCGTTGCAGGCGGCGTGCCGCGTCACCCCCTTCGCGCAACCAGCTCCGACACGGTTTGCGCGGCCTGCTGCAACGGGCCGAGAAACTCCTTCACCATCTGCTTCGCGGAATGGCGCTGCGCATTGCCGCTGACGTTCATCGCCGCGATGATCTGCCCGCGCCGGTTGCGGATCGGCGCCGAGATCGACAGCAGACCCACTTCCAGTTCCTGGTCGACGATCGCCCAGCCCTGCTGGCGCACCTGTGCGATCGTGGCCTTCAGTTCGCCGAGGTCCGTAATCGTGCGCGGCGTGTGCGCGCGGATGGGGCTCTGCGCGAGCGTCTCGTCGAGCGCCGCGTCGTCGAGCGCGGACAGCAGCACGCGTCCCATCGACGTGCAGTACGCGGGCAGCCGGCTGCCGATCGACAGGTTGATCGTCATGATCTTGTGCGTCGGCACGCGCAGCACGTAGACGATCTCGGTGCGGTCGAGCACGGCCGCCGAGCAGCTTTCGTGAATCTGCGCGGAAAGCTGCTCCATCACCGGTTCGGCGAGGTTCCAGAACGGCATCGACGTCAGGTATGCGAAGCCGAGCTCGAGTATCTTCGGCGTGAGCCGGAACAGCCGGCCGTCCGCCTCGACGTAGCCGAGCGTCTGCAGCGTGAGAAGGATCCGGCGCGCGCCCGCGCGCGTCAGGCCCGTCGCCGACGCGACTTCGGTGAGCGTCTGTTCGGGATGGTCCGAGTCGAACGCGCGGATCACGGCGAGCCCGCGTGCGAACGACTGGACGTAGGAGTCGCCGGGTTTGGCCTGGATGTCTTCGGTAGTCATGACCTGTCGGAATATCGTGCAGCCGAGAAGATAGCGCATGGGGCCAGACACGCCAACCGCACGGCCGTCGCCGGCGCTTGACAGGTCGTCCCCGCACTCCCTATGATGCCCTGAACGTTCGATAAGCGATCTTATGTTCGTATATAGAACATTTAAGCGCATCCCGGCGAACCATGCAACGGGGGGCGCCCGTTCCATTACCCGGAGACACTGATGACCGAAGCTTTCCTGTGTGACGCGATCCGCACCCCGATCGGGCGTTATGGCGGCGCGCTGTCCGGCGTGCGCGCCGACGACCTGGGCGCGGTGCCGCTCAAGGCGCTCGTCGAGCGCAACCGCGATGTCGACTGGTCCGCGGTCGACGACGTGATCTACGGCTGTGCGAACCAGGCCGGCGAGGACAATCGCAACGTCGCGCGCATGTCGCTGCTGCTCGCGGGCCTGCCGCAGGTCGTGCCGGGCTCGACGATCAACCGCCTGTGTGGCTCGGGGATGGACGCGGTCGGTGCCGCCGCGCGCGCGATCAAGTCCGGCGAGGCCGCGCTGATGATCGCGGGCGGCGTCGAGAGCATGACGCGCGCGCCGTTCGTGATGGGCAAGTCGGCGAGCGCGTTCGCGCGGCAAGCCGACATCTTCGACACGACGATCGGCTGGCGTTTCGTGAATCCGCTGATGAAACAGCTGCACGGCGTCGATTCGATGCCGGAGACGGCCGAGAACGTCGCGACCGACTACAACATCAGCCGCGCCGATCAGGACCTGTTCGCACTGCGCAGCCAGCAGAAGGCCGCGCGTGCGCAGCAGGACGGCACGCTCGCCGAGGAAATCGTCGCGGTGACGATTCCGCAGAAGAAGGGCGATCCGGTCGTTGTCGCGCGCGACGAGCATCCGCGCGAGACGTCGCTGGAAACGCTGGCGAAGCTCAAGGGCGTCGTGCGGCCGGACGGCACGGTGACGGCCGGCAACGCATCGGGCGTGAACGACGGTGCAGCCGCGCTGCTGCTCGCGAACGAGGAGAGCGCGAAGCGCTTCGGCCTGATCCCGCGCGCACGCGTGCTCGGCATTGCGACCGCGGGCGTTGCGCCGCGCGTGATGGGCATCGGCCCGGCGCCGGCCACGCAGAAGCTGCTCGCGCGGCTCGGCATGACGATCGACCAGTTCGACGTGATCGAACTGAACGAGGCGTTCGCGTCGCAAGGTCTCGCGGTGCTGCGCATGCTCGGCGTCGCGGACGACGATCCGCGCGTGAATCCGAACGGCGGCGCGATCGCGCTCGGTCACCCGCTCGGCGCGTCCGGCGCGCGTCTCGTGACGACCGCGATGTACCAGCTGCATCGCACGAACGGGCGTTACGCGCTGTGCACGATGTGCATCGGCGTCGGTCAGGGCATCGCGATCGCGATCGAGCGCGTCTGACCTGAAGTGATGCGGCGAAGCGGCCGGAGTCGGCCCGCTTCGCCGTTGCCGATCGCTTTTCCAATCTCATTCCCGACCGCGTTCCCGATCGCGTTGCCGCGCAGCATTGGCGAGCGCGCTCCGATCGATGGACCACGCGGCACGACAACCGCCGTGCCGAACGGGCCTCCCTCCCCCTCAGGAAATTTGCGCGAGGCGCGCGCTGAGCGCGTCGATCTCCGTATCCGCGAACACCTCGATGCCATGCTGCCGCAGCAACGCTGCCGTGACGCCGGCGCCGGCATGCCGCCGGTTCGCGAAACTCCCGTCATAGATGAAGCTGCTTCCGCACGACGGGCTCCCGTCGGCGAGCACCGCAAATCGGCAGTCGTGCGCGCGCGCCAATGCCAGCGCGGCCTCTGCGCCGGCGAAGTGCGATAACCGGAAACGCTTGGCGGGACGGGCTCAAGCCGGATTTCCGGACACGATCCTTGACGCAGATCAGAACACGCCGAATTTAGAAGTGGTTTTCGGCGCGAGGGGTAAGGTTTTCGAAAAGATTGCCGAAAGTACAGGGGTCTGACCAGAATCGTGCGGGTGCGTCCCGCATGCGACCGGTCCCGAGTCTTCAATCCTGAGGCGGGCGAGAGACCCGCCGTTCGGAGCCCAGCACATGCGCAACAACCAGCCCGTCACGCAACGCGAGTTCGAGTTTCCCGACGACGCGACGCTGATGTCGACCACCGATGCCAACAGCATCATCACCTATGCGAACGCGACCTTCATCCAGGTGAGCGGGTTTGCCGGCGACGAGCTCGAAGGCCAGCCGCACAACGTCGTGCGTCACCCGGACATGCCGAAGGAGGCGTTCGTCGACATGTGGGCGACGCTGAAGGGCGGCGAGGCGTGGTCCGCGCTCGTGAAGAACCGCCGCAAGAACGGCGATCACTACTGGGTGCGCGCGAACGCGGTGCCGGTGATGCGCAATGGCGAGCCGCAGGGTTACATGTCGGTGCGCACGAAGGCGCCGCGCGACGAGATCGCCGCCGCCGAAGCGCTGTATCGCGACTTCCGCGAAGGCCGGGCCGGCAGCCGCCGGTTCCACAAGGGGCTGATCGTCCGCACGGGGCTGTTCCGCATCGCGTCGCTGTTCCAGACGATGTCGGTGCGCTGGCGGATCCACGCGGCGCTGCTCGCGATGGCGCCGGCCGTCATTGGCGCGGGCTGGGCATGCGGCCTGGCGGGCGGACCGCTCGCGGCGTTCGCGGCGGCGACGGTCGGGATCGCGGTGGCGGCCGGCGCGTGGCTCGACGCGCAGATCGTGCGTCCGCTGAAGCGGCTGCGCGACCAGGCGCTGAACGTCGCGACCGGCGAGAGCCGCCGCGGCGTGCGGATGAACCGCGTCGACGAGATCGGCATGACGCTGCGCACGATCAACCAGCTCGGGCTGATGTTCCGCTGGCTCGTCGACGACGTCAGCGAGCAGGTGCACAACGTGCAGCGCGCGAGCAACGAGATCGCGCAGGGCAACAACGACCTGAGCGCGCGCACCGAGCAGGCCGCGTCGAGCGTGCAGCAGACGGCGGCGTCGATGGCGGAGATGACGGCGACCGTATCGAGCAACGCGGAGACGGCGGTGCAGGCGAACCAGCTCGCGGTGACCGCGAGCGACGCAGCCGAGCGTGGCGGGCAGGCGGTATCGGAGATCGTCACGACGATGAACGACATCACCGCGAGCTCGCGCCGGATCTCGGACATCATCGGCGTGATCGACGGGATCGCGTTCCAGACCAACATCCTTGCATTGAACGCGGCGGTCGAGGCCGCGCGGGCGGGCGATCAGGGGCGCGGCTTCGCGGTTGTCGCGGGCGAGGTGCGGGCGCTCGCGCAGCGCAGCGCGAATGCGGCGAAGGAGATCAAGACGCTGATCGAGAACAGCGTCGGGCGGATCGCGTCCGGTGCGCAGCTCGTCGACGACGCGGGCCGGACGATGGAGGACATCGTCGCGCAGGTGAAGCGCGTGTCGGACCTGATCGCGGAGATCAGCGCGTCGACCACCGAGCAGAGTTCGGGCGTCGCGCAGGTCGACCAGGCGGTCGTGCATCTCGACAGCATCACGCAGCAGAACGCGGCGCTCGTCGAGCAGAGTGCGGCGGCATCGGAGAGCCTGAAGCAGCAGGCAACGCGGCTGGTGGATGCGGTGAACGTGTTCAGGTGACCGCATCCCCTTCCGGTTATTTATCTGTCAACGCGACGCGTAGGGATTGCCTCTGAATTGATCGGCGGATAAGCGTCAAACCCTTGCCGGGCGTGGCTCGTGGTTCATCAATAAACAAACCGTTTGATGAGCGCATGAAGGCGCAAATTTAGTGCATGTTTTTCCCGAGTATGGGTCATGTTTCCGGAAATCGTGCCGAAAGCATGAGGGTCTGACCAACCGCATGCGGATAAACCGCGATGCATCGAGTCTCGATTCGTCAATCGACAAGCGGGCGCAAGATCCGCCAATCGGAGCCCCATACCATGCGCAACAACCAGCCCGTCACGCAACGCGAGTTCGAGTTTCCCGACGACGCGACACTGATGTCGACCACCGACGCGGAAAGCTACGTCACCTACGCGAACGCCGCATTCATCCAGGTCAGCGGATTCTCTCCCGAGGAGATCGAGGGCCAGCCGCACAACGTCGTGCGTCACCCGGACATGCCGAAGGAGGCGTTCGCCGACATGTGGGCGACGCTGAAGGGCGGCGAGCCGTGGACCGCGCTCGTGAAGAACCGCCGCAAGAATGGCGACCATTACTGGGTGCGCTCGAATACGGTGCCAGTGATGCGCAACGGGCAGCCGCAGGGCTATATGTCAGTGCGCACGAAGGCGTCGCGCGACGAGATCGCGGCCGCCGAAGCGCTCTACAAGGAATTCCGCGAAGGCCGGGCGGGCAACCGTCATTTCCACAAGGGGCTGATTGTCCGCAAGGGTCTGGCCGGCTTCACGTCGCTGTTCCAGACGATGTCGGTGCGCTGGCGGCTCAATGTGTCGCTGCTCGCGCTTGCGCCGGTCGTGGTGGGCGCGGGCTGGGCATGCGGCCTGCAGAGCGGCCCGCTCGCGGCGTTCGCGGCGGTAACGGTGGGCGCAGCCACGGCCGCCGGCCTGTGGCTCGATGCGCAGATCGTGCGTCCGCTCATGCAGTTGCGCGACCAGGCGTTGCGCGTCGCGACCGGCGAGAGCCGCACCGGCGAGCAGATGAACCGTGTCGACGAGATCGGCATGACGCTGCGCACGATCAACCAGCTCGGGCTGATGTTCCGCTGGCTCGTCGATGACGTCAGCGAGCAGGTGCACAACGTGCAGCGCGCGAGCAACGAGATCGCGCAGGGCAACAACGACCTGAGCGCGCGCACCGAGCAGGCCGCGTCGAGCGTGCAGCAGACGGCGGCGTCGATGGCGGAGATGACGGCGACCGTATCGAGCAACGCGGAGACGGCGGTGCAGGCGAACC
>NZ_QTQP01000021.1 GCF_003854275.1 Burkholderia sp. Bp8963 | reverse complement strand
CGACACCGCTCACAAACCACGGAGCGTTCACACCCAGGGCGGCTTCGAACAGCTTGCTGTGCATCATTTACCTTCTTGTCTACAGGAAAAACGAGACGATACCACCCACTCGAAATTCAAAAGAGGCATCTTAGTCCATTAAATGTTCCGCAATCCGTGACAATCGACTTTTCTCTGCATTTTTGTATCGTTGCTGCGACGGGTGTGCGACGTGCACCGTCGTGTCGCACAAGCGCGGCATGCCCTTCGTCCGCATGCGCGTGGAGGTCCGTCAGTTAGAATCGCGTGCAATCAAACAGAAAGCTTCCCTCCGAGGGCAATCGAGCGATGAAGCAACGCGACAACAACAAGCAAAACCCATCCTTTGGAAGCATCACAAGGCTGCTGACGCGCACCGGTGCCGTCGCAGCGCTCGGGGCCGCCGCGCTGCTGTCGCTGCAGGCCGACGCGGCACGCACGGTGAGCGTGTCGCCACAGGGCACCGTTACCGAAGTGCGGCAGTCCGTCGTCAAGTTCGACGAACCGATGGTCGCGTTCGGCTCGGCGTCCGCGCCGAATCCCGCCCGCGTCACCTGCACCGATTCCGCCGCCGGCCGCGGCCAGGGCCACTGGCTCGACGACAAGACCTGGGTCTACGATTTCGAGAACGACTTGCCCCCGGGCGTGCGTTGCGCAGTCGCGCTCAACGACGGGCTGCGCTCGGTCGCCGGCAACGCGGCCACCGGGCCACGCCGCTTCACGTTCCAGACGGGCGGACCGTTCCCGGTGTCGGTGCGGCCCGGCTCGCGCGAAATCGAGGAACGGCAGGTGTTCGTGCTGAAGTTGAACGGCCCCGCCGAGCCGCGCTCCGCGCTCGCGAACATCTGGTGCGAAGCGGCCGGCATCGGCAACCGCATCCCCGTCACCGCCGCCGACGACGACACGCGCAACGCGCTGCTCGACCACTTCGGGCTGAAGAAAGACGCCGCGCGCGTGCTGACGCTGTCGTGCGCGCAGGCGCTGCCGGCCAGCGCGAAGATGCAGCTCGTCTACGGCAAGGGCGTCGCGAGCCCGAGCGGGATCGCGAACGACACCGAGCGCCGTTTCGATTTCACCGTGCGCGCGCCGTTCGCCGCGAGCTTCTCGTGCGAACGCGAAAACGCGAAGGCGCCCTGCACGCCGCTGCGTCCGCTGACCCTGTCGTTCAACGCGCCGATCGCGCGCAAGTCCGCCGAAGCGATCCGGCTGCGCGGCCCGGACGGCCAGAACGGTTCCCTGGCGCCGAACTTCGCGGCGGACGACCACAGCGACGAAGTGACGACCGTCACGTTCAACCCGCCGCTGCCCGCGCAAGCCGCACTGACGATCGAGCTGCCGTCCGGCCTGCGCGACGTCACCGGGCGCACGCTTGCCAACGCCGACCTGTTCCCGCTCGCGACGCGCACCGCGCCGATGCCGCCGCTTGCGAAATTCTCGTCGGGCACCTTCGGCATCGTCGAACGCTTCGCCGAGCTGGGCATGCCGGCGCTCGTGCCGGTCACGCTGCGCAACGTCGAGGCCGACCTGCACATCGCGGGCCTCAACGCGGGCGGCGCGCAGTTCGCGAACCTGAAGGTCGAGAACGACACCGCGATCCGCCAGTGGATGCGGCGCGTCGACCGCTTCGACAACTGGTCGATGACCGCAGGCTCGATCGACGAGCAGATCCCCGGCCTGCTTCGGCGCGGCGGACAACATCCTGTCTACGTGCCGCTCGCGGAAGGCGAACGGCAACCCGCGCCGAAGGACCGCCGCATCGACGTGCGCTCGCTGTCGCTGCTCAAGGGCGAAGCCGGCGTGCAGACGCTGACGCTGCCGAAGGCCGACCCGAAGACGCTGCGGCCGTTCGAGATCGTCGGCGTGCCGATCGACAAGCCCGGCTTCTATGTGCTCGAACTCGCATCGCCGGCGCTCGGCCGCTCGTTGCTCGCGAAGCCGTCGAGCATGTACGTGCGTACTGCGGTGCTCGTCACCAATCTCGGCGTGCACCTGAAACAGGGCCGCGAGAACAGCCTCGTGTGGGTGACGACGCTCGACAAGGGCAAGCCGGTGCCGAACGCGCAGGTGCGCGTGTCCGACTGCAACGGCGACGAGATCGCGGCAGGCAGGACCGACGCGCAAGGGCTGCTGAAGATCGACGGGCCGTTCGAGCCGAAGCACGCATGCGAAACGTCCGAGCGCTTCGACGACTACTTCGTGTCGGCCCGCGTCGACGATCCGAAGACCGGCCCCGACATGGCGTTCGTCAGCTCGAACTGGAACCGCGGCATCGAGGCATGGCGCTTCAACGTGCCGACCGACATGGACAGCGCACCGACCGTGCGCGCGCACACCGTGTTCGACCGCACGCTGCTGCGCGCCGGCGAAACGGTGTCGATGAAGCATTTCGTGCGCACCGAAACGCTGCAGAGCCTCGCGTTCCCGTCGCAGTACCCGACGCGCGTGACGATCCGCCATCTCGGCAGCGGGCAGACCTACCGGCTGCCGCTGACCTGGGCCGCCGACCACAGCGCGGACACGCGCTTCACGCTGCCGCCCGCCGCGAAGCTCGGCGAATACAGTGTCGATCTCGAAGGCGGCCCCGAGGATGCGCCGACGTCGAGCTACTACAGCGGCAGCTTCCGGGTCGAGGCGTTCCGCCTGCCGGTGCTCAAAGGCACGATCGGCGCGCGCGATGCGCAGAAAAGCCCGCTCGTTGCGGTGAAGGACGTGCCGCTCGCGGTGCAGATCGACTACGTGTCGGGTGGTGGCGCGTCGAACCTGCCGGTGCAGGTCTCCGCGCTGATGAAAGCGGCATCGCCGCCGTTCGCGGACCGCTATGAGGATTTCACGTTCACGCCGTACCGTGCCGAAACGAGCGACGGGATGGCCAACGACGACGAGCAGGACGGCGACAATGCATCGCGCGCCGACAACGATCCCGACGCGACGAAGCTGATCGCGGACAAGCTGCCGCTGACGCTCGACCGCAACGGCGCGGGCACGGTCACGCTCAACGGATTGCCGGCCGTCGACGCGCCGAAGCGCCTCGCGCTCGAAGCGACCTTTGCGGACCCGAACGGCGAAGTGCAGACGATCCGTGGCGACACGCTCCTGTGGCCGGCCGCGGTGGTTGCCGGCATCAAGGCCGGCCACTGGGTATCGGTCGGCCAGCGCGTGCCCGTGCAGGCGATTGCGCTCGACCTGCAGGGCAAGCCGCGCGCGTCGGTGCCGATCGAGATCAAGGGCGTCGCGCACATCACGACGTCATCGCGCAAGCGCATGGTCGGCGGCTTCTACGCGTACGACAACAAGAGCGACACGCGCGACCTCGGCGTGCTGTGCTCCGGCAAGACCGACGACAAGGGCCGCATGTCGTGCGACGCGACGCTCGAGCAGGCCGGCAACGTGCAGCTGATCGCGGTCGCGAAGGACGGCGACGGGCGCACGTCGAACGCATCGTCGTCGGTGTGGGTCACGCGCGAGGACGAGCTCTGGTTCGGCGGCGACAACACCGACCGGATCGACGTGATCCCTGAAAAAACCTCGTACGAACCGGGCGAAACGGCCCGCTTCCAGGTGCGGATGCCGTTCCGCTACGCGAGCGCCCTCGTCGCCGTCGAACGCGGCGGCGTGATGGAGACGCACATCGTCGAGCTGAACGGCAAGAACCCGACCGTCGACCTGAAGGTCGGCGAATCGTGGGGGCCGAACGTGTACGTGTCGGTGCTCGCGCTACGCGGCCGGATCCGGGAAGTGCCGTGGTACTCGTTCTTCACGTGGGGCTGGAAGGCGCCGCTCGACTGGGCGCGCGCGTTCTGGCGCGAAGGCCGCCATTACGAGGCGCCGACCGCGTTCGTCGACCTGTCGAAGCCCGCATTCCGCTACGGCCTCGGCGAGATCAAGGTCGGCACCGGCAACCACCGGCTCGGCGTGACCGTGACGACGGACGCGACCCGCTACACCGTGCGCGGCCACGCGCAGGCACATGTGAAGGTCACGCTGCCCGGCGGCCAACCGGCGCCGGCCGGCACGCAGATCGCGGTCGCCGCGGTGGACGAGGCGCTGCTCGAACTGATGCCGAACCAGAGCTGGGACCTGCTCGACGCGATGCTGCGACGGCGCGCGTACGGTGTCGAAACGGCTACCGCGCAGATGGAGATCATCGGCCGCCGCCACTTCGGCCGCAAGGCCGTGCCGGCGGGCGGCGGCGGCGGCGGCGCACCGACGCGCGAGCTGTTCGACACGCTGCTGCTGTGGAACCCGCGCGTGACGCTCGACGCGAACGGCAGCGCGACCGTCGATGTACCGCTGAACGATGCGCTGACCCGCTTCCGGATCGTCGCGATCGCGGCCGTCGGCCCCGACCGCTTCGGCACCGGCAGCACGTCGATCCGCAGCACGCAGGATCTGCAGTTGATCTCCGGCCTGCCGCCGCTCGTGCGCGAAGGCGACGCGTTCCGCGCGCAGGTCACGCTGCGCAATACCACGGAGCGCACGATGCGGGTCGTCGTGACGCCGCATGCGACGGGCCTCGACGTCGCACCGCAGACCGTGTCGCTCGCACCGAACAGCGCGAGCGAAGTGGCGTGGACCGTGACCGTGCCCGAGCAGGCGCTCGATGCGGCCGGCGCGCTGAGCTGGCGCATCGAAGCCGCCGAGCAAGGCGGCGCGCGCGCAGCCGACGCACTCGCGATCGCGCAGAAGGTCGTGCCCGCACTGCCCGTCACCGTGCAGCAGGCCACGCTGACGCAAGTCGACGGCACGCTCACGCTGCCTGTCGCGGTGCCGGCCGGCGCGGCGCCCAACGCGCAAGGCGCGCCGCGCGGCGGCATCGCCGTGTCGCTGCAACCGAAGCTCGCCGACGGCCTGCCGGGCGTGCGGCGCTGGTTCGAGCGCTATCCGTACCGCTGCCTCGAGCAGCAGGCATCGCGCGCGATCGGGTTGCGCGACGCCGCACAATGGCAGGCGCTGACCGCGCGGATGCCCGTCTACCTCGACCGCGACGGGCTCGCGAGCTACTTCCCGCCGCCGTCCGACAACGATCACTACGGCAGCCCGACGCTGTCTTCGTACCTGCTCGTGCTGTCCGACGAGGCGAGCCGCGCCGACGCGCGCTTCGCGCTGCCCGAAGACGTGCGCACGCAGCTCGAAACCGGGCTCGCGCGCTTCGTCGAAGGCCGCATCGAGCGCGACACGTGGGCGCCGCGCCAGGACCGCGACCTGCGCAAGCTCGCGGCGATCGAGGCGCTGTCGCGCTACGGCGCCGCGCAGGGCCGGATGCTCGGCTCGCTCGAGATCGCGCCGAACCAGTGGCCGACGTCGGCGGTGATCGACTATCACGCGATCCTGACGCGCGTGAAGGACATCCCGCAGCGCGACGAGAAACGCGCACAGGTCGAGCAGATCCTGCGTGCGCGTCTCACGTACCAGGGCACGCAGCTCGTGTTCTCGACCGCGCGCGACGACGATCTGTGGTGGCTGATGACGAACAACGAGACCAACGCCGCACGCCTCGCGCTCGAATTCGCCGGCGACGCGGGATGGAAGGACGAGATGCCGCGCGTGACGGCCGGCCTGCTCGCGCTGCAACGCCAGGGCGCGTGGCAGACGACGACGTCGAACGCGCTCGGCCAGCTCGCCATCGATCGTTTCTCCCGCACCTACGAAAGCACGCCGGTCAGCGGCACGACGAAGGTCGCGCTCGGCGGCGACGAGCGCTCGGTCGCGTGGGCGCAAACGCCGGCCGCGGCGCCTGCGATCGCCGCGCCTGCGTCGGCGACTCCGGCAACCCCGGCCACTCCGGCCACTCGCGCGGCCGCTGCGCGCAGCGTGATGCTGCCGTGGCCGCGCGCGGCGCAGCCCGGCACGCTGAGCGTCGTGCAGAACGGCACCGGCCGCCCGTGGGCGACGGTCGAAAGCCTCGCCGCGGTGCCGCTGCGCGCGCCGTTTGCCGCCGGCTACCGGATCACGAAGACGGTCACGCCCGTGTCGCCGGCGGTCAAGGGCGTGCTGACGCGCGGCGACGTGGTGCGCGTCCATCTCGACATCGATGCGCAAAGCGACATGACGTGGGTCGTCGTCAACGATCCGATCCCTTCCGGCGCAACGATCCTCGGTTCCGGCCTCGGCCGCGATTCCGAGGCGGCGACGCAGGGCGAGAAGTCGACCGACGGCGCGTGGCCCGCTTTCGTCGAACGCGATTTCGACGGCTATCGCGCGTATTACGCCTATCTGCCGAAGGGCAAACTCTCGGTCGAATACACGGTGCGGCTGAACAACGTCGGCACGTTCGGCCTGCCGCCGACGCGTGTCGAAGCGCTGTATGCACCGTCCGTATACGGGCTCTGGCCGAATCCGCCGGTGACCGTCAAGCCGGCCGACGCCGGCAAGTCGTGAGCGCGCGATGAAGGGTTTCGGTTCGCCGCGGCCGGCGCGCATCGCCGGCCGCCTCTTCATCGCCGTGGTGCTCGCGGCTCCGCTCGTCGCGCATGCGCTGCCGTCCTATGACGACGTGCGCCATCGCTGGCGCAGCTCCGACTGGCTGCTGCTCGCGCGCGACGGCACGCCGCTGCAGCGCACCCGCGTCGATCTCACCGAGCGGCGCGGCGACTGGATCGCGCTTGCCGACGTGTCGCCCGCGTTCCGCGAAGCGATCGTCGTCTCCGAAGACAAGCGCTTTTATGCGCACAGCGGCGTCGACTGGCGCGGCATCGCGGGCGCCGCATGGGGCAACCTGTGGAACGAGCGCACGCGCGGCGCGTCGACCGTGACGATGCAACTCGCGGGCCTGCTCGGCGATTCGCCGCGACGCTCGGGCCAGCGCTCGCTGCCGCAGAAGGCGTCGCAGGCGATGAACGCATTGCTGCTCGAACGCGGCTGGCGCAAGGACCAGATCCTCGAGGCCTACCTGAACCTCGTGCCGTTCCGCGGCGAGACGATCGGGCTCGATGCGATGTCGCAGGCGCTGTTCGGCAAGGCGCCGTCCGGGCTCGACGTGCGCGAATCCGCCGTCGCCGCGGCGCTCGTGCGTGCGCCGAACGCGAACGCCGCGAAAGTCGCCGAACGCGCGTGCCGCATCCTGCAAGACATGCATGCGGAGCACGCGTGCGCGTCGCTCGACGGCTACGTGCAGCTCGTGACGTCCCGCCCCGCCGGCGCCGGGCGCGACGACGGCGCCGCGCTTGCCCCGCATTTCGCGCGGCGCATCGCGACCGAGGTCCGGCCAGCCGCGGGCGCGCAGGTCCGCTCGACGCTCGACGCGTCGCTGCAGCGCTTTGCGCGCGACACGCTGACCCGCGCGCTGACCGAACTCAACGCGCCCGCGCATCGGCGCAACGTGCAGGACGGCGCAGTCGTCGTGATCGACAACGCGAGCGGCGAAATCCGCGCTTGGGTCGGCTCGTCCGGCGCGCTGTCGAACGCGCGCGACGTCGATGCAGTGCTCGCGCCGCGCCAGGCAGGCTCGACGCTCAAGCCGTTCCTGTATGCGCAGGCGATCGACGAGAAACGGCTGACCGCCGCGTCGCTGCTCGACGACGCGCCGATCAACCTTGCCGCCGGCGGCGGTCTTTACATTCCGCAGAACTACGACAAGGACTTCAAGGGCTGGGTGAGCGTGCGCAGCGCGCTCGGCGGCTCGCTCAACGTGCCGGCCGTGCGCACGCTCGTGCTCGTCACGCCACACCGCTTCGCGCGCACGCTGACCGCGCTCGGCCTGCCGCTCGCGCAGGAAGGCGACTATTACGGCTTCAGCCTCGCGCTCGGCAGCGCGGACGTCACGCTGCTGTCGCTGACCAACGCGTATCGCGCGCTCGCGAACGGCGGCCTCGCGCGCAAGACCGTCGATCTGGCGGCGCCGGCTGGATCGGCTGGATCGGCTGGATCGGCTGGATCGGCTGGATCGGCGGCGCCGGCTGCATCGGCTGCGACGCCCGCACGCACGGTCGACGGCACGCGCGTGTTCAGCGAGGCCGCGAGCTTTGTCGTCACCGACATCCTCGCCGACAACAACGCGCGCGTGCGGACGTTCGGCTTCGATAACCCGCTCGCGACGCGCTTCTTCTCGGCGGTGAAGACCGGCACCAGCAAGGACATGCGCGACAACTGGGCAGTCGGCTACACGTCGCGCTATACCGTCGGCGTATGGGTCGGCAACGCGGACGGCTCGCCGATGTGGGACGTGTCGGGCGTCACCGGCGCGGCGCCCGTCTGGTCGGCGGTCGTCGGCTACCTGCATCGCGATCTCGCGAGCCGCGCGCCGCGCCCGCCCGCGGGTGTAGAAGCGCGCCGCGTCACGTTCGAGCGCGGCATCGAGCCGTCGCGCAACGAATGGTTCGTCGCGGGCACCGCGGTCGATACCGTCCGGCTGGCGGCGCCCGTGACCTCCGGCAAGGACGGGCCGCGCGCGCCGCTGACGATCGGCGCGCCGACCGACGGCACGATTTTCGCGATCGATCCGGATATTCCGCCGAAGAATCAGCGCATCTGGTTCGAGCGCACCGCCGGCCACGCGACGAAGTTTTCCTGGCGTCTCGACGACAAGATGATCGGACACGCGGATCGTGTCGCGTGGCTGCCGTGGCCCGGAAGACATCGGCTCGAACTGCTCGATGCCCACGGCAAGGTTGTGGACGCGATCAGCTTCGAGGTGCGAGGTGCGTTTGCGAAGGCCGGTGCGCGCCGGCCTTGAGCGGGTGGCGGCGGCTTGCACGAATGGACCTGCGTCGCCACCCGTTGTGGCTGCTCCTGTCGCCCCGCAGCACGAACCAATCACCTGAGGAATCGGAAGTTGCTGGATTGCACCGGTAGCAGGCTGACGGGATGCTTGAGCCTCTGCTGGCGTGTGACGTTCATTTCATCGGTACAGCCGAAGCATCGGCGGCTTCGTATCGACGACGGTCGGCCGCTGCCCCACACAGACAGGTCGTGCGCGCGCCCGTCTGGCCGGAGACGCCGCTTGTGCGGATTTACACGCCCGCCGCCTTCGTGTAGCGTCGTCACGTCAGACACAATCGAACCGAAGTGTGCGGCCCTATCGGGGAACGGGTAAGCGCGATGACGAAGTCCAGAACATATACACGGGTTGCCGTGATTTTCCTGACGTTAGGCTTGTATCACCTGTGGACGTTCTTTGACGCCATCCACACGGGCTGCTTGCAGGTGGGTGTGCAGATCAAGTGCAGCTACCAGAATGCAGGGAATTTCGAGTCTTCGAACGACGCGCAACTGCTGTTTGGTTGCTTGTGGCTATCGGCGGCAGGTTACTTTGTCGTCGCGGCGGTTCAGGCGAGGAAGAAGGCGTAGCTAGAACGGGGACAGCGGTCCTGTCGTTTGCCGGCAATCGGCCGGCGAGTGACGGCGGGTAGTGGTCGGTAGCGACTGGTAGCGGCCGCTTCCTGAACATGCCTCACATTGCACCTTCGCGGCCACGCCAACCCGGCATGCAACGGAAACGAACTGCTGTCCGCGGCCATCCATCGACGCTGGCAGAGGATCGCGCGACCACTTCATCTTCAAAACGACCGCGTGATCGGGGCAGCCGGTCGTCGTTTCGCCTCTAAAGCCCCACCCACGCGTGCCGTTATCCATATGCCGCCAGAGAACCACGATGCGTTGGTCGATGGCACGGCTTCGAGCAGACACTTTTCGCTGACCAACCACACGTTCGGATCGCGATAGTCGCTACGCATGGCCCGGCGCATGGGCTGACAAAAGAAACAGAAATGCGGGGATCAATTGAAATACATTCGGATTGCCATGCTGGTCTCTTCCATGGGACTCGTCACGCTGACCACGGGTTGTGCAACCATTACGGGAGGCACGACGGAAAAATTGTCCGTGAAAACCCAAAAGGATTCCATTGACCTCGCTGGTGCAACCTGCGTTCTGACGAACTCGGAAGGCTCGTATCAGGTCGTCACGCCGGGAAAGGTGTCGGTGCATCGTGCCAAAGACGACCTGAATGTGCAATGCACGAAGGACGGTGAAGCGCCTGCGGTCACGTCGATAAAGTCGTCCGGGCGCGGAGGCGCAACGGTTGGGGACTTCATCATGTTCGGCCTGGTAGGCGGCCCAATCGCTCACGGTATCGACAAAGCGACCGGCGCCGCCTATGTCTACCCCGATGACATTACGGTTTCGTTCGGCAAACCGGCAGATCAACCGCTCCCACAGGACATTACCGCACCGCACGCCGAAACGGATTCCACCGCATCGATCAAGATATCAGCGCCCACGTTGGCGCACTGATTCGATCAATCCCACGCTACTTTCGCGATGCGAGCAGCGAGGGCGACGGTTGCCGGGCAACGGCAGATGCACGGCGGAAGCGGTCGGCGTACACAAGCGACCAACACACAGCGGCAGTTCTCGAAAGCACGTCGGCCGGGCGTCGATCATCGCCCTCACCCCTGCTCGGCAACCACCTCATTGAGCCACGGCCGCAGCCCGCCCAACGTAAAGCCCCCGTCAACGAGAATGCTCTGCCCGGTCACGAAGCGTGCATCATCCGACAGCAGCCAGGCGACGACATCGGCAACCTCCTCAGGCTGGCCGATACGCCGCAGCGGCGTATGCAGCAAAAACGGCCGCATCGCGCGCTCGTCGCCGAGCGCCGCTTCGGACATCGGTGTCGCGATGACGCCCGGGCTGACGTTGTTCACGCGAATGTTGTTCGCCCCGACTTCCAGCGACACGGTACGCATCAGCGCATCGAGCGCGGCCTTGCTGGCCGCGTAGCCGGACGTCCCCGGTATCGCACCATGCGCCGTCCACGATGACGTATTGACGATCGCGCCGCCAACACCCGCAGCCAGCATCGCCTGAAGCTCGTATTTCATGCAGGCCGCCACACCCCGCAGATTGGTCGCGACCACGGTGTCGAACGTCTCGATCGCCGCGTCATGCAGCGGCACGAACTCGCCGAGCATCCCGGCGTTGTTCCAGGCCACGTGCAGGCCACCAAATGCGTCGACCGTACGCGCGACCAGACGCTGAACCTGCGCCGTATCGGTCACGTCGGTCGGCACGGCCAGCGCACGCCCGCCATCGGCCGTGATCTCCCGAACCACCGAGTCGAGCTCCGCGGGTCGCCGGCCCGCAACGACGACATTGGCGCCTTCTCTGGCCAGACGGAGCGCCGCCGCTTTCCCCATGCCGGTGCCGCCTCCGGTGATCAACGCAGTGCGTCCAGCAAACCGCGACGTCAATTGAAATCCGGGATCAGGTGTCGCCATATCGAGGCTCCTTGTATAAGCGGCAGACGACGCCGCAGTGACGGGAGCCGCCAGTATCATTGAAAAGTTTTCGTGGATAATCTCCACATAAATTGATTCAGTTTCGAGCGAGAGTGTCAAATGGATCTGCTGAGCAGCATGGAGGTTTTCGTTCGTGCAGTGGACGCGGGAAGCCTGAGCGCAGCCGCAATCGAGTGCCGGATGTCGCCGACGATGGCCGGCAACCACTTGCGCGCGCTGGAAACGCGCACCGGCATGAAACTGCTCAATCGGACCACGCGGCGCCTGAGTCTCACGGAGTTCGGCGAGACCTACTACGCGCGTTGCCAGGAAATCCTGCGGCTCGTCGGCGAGGCGGACCGACACGCGCAGAATCGGCAGACGCTTCCGAGCGGCAAGCTGCGGGTGACCGCCCCCGTGTCGTTCGGCAGCGAAGTGCTGGTCCCTGCGCTGTCCGGATATCTGGCGCGCTATCCCGCAATCGACGTCGAGTTGACGCTCAGCGATCGAGCGATGGACCTGCTCGACGATGGCTTCGATGCCGCGATCCGCATCGGCAAGCTCACGGACGCAAGACTGGTCGCGCGCCCGCTGGCCCCCTACCGGATGATGGTCTGCGCTTCGCCCGGGTACCTTGCCGAACGGGGAACACCGCGGCACCCCGACGAACTCGCGCAGCACGAATGCCTTGCATTCAGCATTTCAGCCGCTGCGCCATGGAAATTCAGCCTTCAGGAAGAAACGCTCAGCATCAAGGCGAACGGAAGGCTCAGCATCAACATGGGCCAGGCATTGCGTGTCGCCGCGCTGCACGGCATGGGGATCGTGATGCAACCTGCGGCGCTGTTGAAGGCGGATGTCGAGGCCGGCCGGCTCGTCTCGCTGTTCAGCGACTATCAGTTGCCCAGCCGCCCGATGTACCTGATGTACCCGCCGGACCATCGCACGCCCAAACTGCGCAGCTTCGTCGATTTCGCGCTGCAGCAGTTCGGCGAATGACAATGCCCGTCAAGCATCGACCTTGAACGCCGCCACCAGCCGCGTCAGCTCCGCTGCCTGGTGCCTCAAGCTCTCCGCCGCCGCCGCACTCTCCTCGACCAGCGCAGCGTTCTGCTGCGTCATCTCGTCGAGCGACTGTACGGCGCCGCCGATCTGATCGATACCGGCACTCTGCTCCAGGCTCGCATCGGCGATCTCGTTCATCATCGTGCTGACGCCCTGCACCTGCGAGACGACGTCGCGCATCACCTCGCCCGCTTCGCCGACCAGCCGCGAACCCACGTTCACCGTCCCGGCGCTGTGCTCGATCAACGTCTTGATCTCCTTCGCCGCCTGCGCACTGCGCTGTGCGAGATTGCGCACTTCCGAGGCCACCACCGCGAAACCCCGGCCCTGTTCGCCGGCGCGCGCGGCTTCCACGGCCGCATTGAGCGCGAGGATGTTGGTCTGGAAGGAGATGCTGTCGATCAGCCCGATGATTTCGGAGATCCGGTTCGACGCGTCGCTGATCTGCTCCATCGTGCTCACCACTTCTCCAACCACCTGCCCGCCGCGCACGGCAGTATCGGACGCGCCGTTGACCAGCCGGGCCGCGGTGCGCGCGGTTTCCGTGTTGTTCTTCACCACGGCGGTGATCTCCTCCATCGACGCTGCCGTCTTCTCGAGGTTGCTCGACTGTCCTTCGGTACGCTCGCTGAGATCCGCGTTGCCGGAAGCAATCTGCTCGGAGCCGGTCGCAATCGACGTCGATGCAGCCCGGATACGATGAACGAGTGTCGCCAGCGAAGACACGAAACGATTGAACGCGTCCGACAGTTGCCCGATCTCGTCCTCGCTCTCGACCATCATGCGACGGGTCAGATCGCCGTGCCCGCTCGCGATCTCGGACAGCAACGACGCCGCACGCCGGATCGGTGCGGCAATCGCGCGGCCGACCAGCAGAATGACCACCAGCGCGACACCAAGGCCTGCGACGGCGGCGACCAGCGCAGCATTCCGGATCGCATGCGTGACGGGCCCGAGCATTTCCGCCTCCGGCACCTCGACAACCACGTACGCGTTCAGCTCCGGAATGAAGGACGTCGCAATCAAACGCGCGTCCCCTGCTCCCGCATGGCTCAGCCAGGCGTACGGCTTGCCGGCCAGCAGCGCGGATGCGGCGTCGCCGGGCAAGCCGGCCTCGTTCGCCATGAAGTGTTTTCCGTCGATCAGCGCCGTATCGCGATGCATCATGATCGCGCCGTCCGGGCGCACGAGATAGGCATACCCGGTCTCGCCGATCCGGTATGCGGCGATGCCCCTGGCCAGCGCATCCACCGACAGGCTCATGCCGGTCGCGCCCACCGGGTTGCCGTCGAGCTCCACGCGGCTGTTGATGAACATCATGTAGCCGCCGACGGTCACCTCGTGGTCCATGTTGACCTCGAACGGCCGGCCGGTCGCGATGAAGGCCGTCAGCCATCGATCCTTGTCGCCGACCTTCCGTTGCAGGCCGGCCTCGCTGTAGTAGTTGCCGCTCTTCAGCGACACCCACTGCACGGACGCGGCCTTCTGCTCAGCCTTCACGTTCTCCGCAAGTTGCGTCCAGTTGCGCGTGCCGCCGTCGGGTTCGCCATCGGCCTCCCATTGCAGCAGAAACGCGTCGCGCGCCAGCACGCGCGATGCCGCGATCGGCCCGGCAAGCTGGCGCTGCACGTCCGCGCGGATGCTGTTCACCGCGGTCGGCAGCTCGTCCTGCACGACGCGGTCGCGCACGGCGCTCCCGATCAACCGGAGGCTCAGCACGCTCGAAATCGCAACGAAGACCAGCAGGCAACTGGTCATGCTGAGAATCAGCTTGTTCTGAATGGATAGCTTGCGCCAGAAGTGCATTGAATACCCTCTATGTTTGCTCGGTCGTGGCCAGCATGGTTTATCGGCACACGAGTGCGGAACGTTAGTAGCGGGCGCAAATAGTGGGTATAAGTCAATGCGGATCCCCGGCGCGCACGCAACATGACAGCGCGGGCCGGTGCCGTATCGATGCGCGTGTCGCGCTTCCGATTCGGCTGGCTTCGACGACAGAGACGGGCTAAGCGTCTAAATCGTTTGCACTTCGAACTTCAATCATCAACGGAACTTCGCCGGCAAATCCTCTCCCCGCGCCGAGAGCGTCGCGCGGACATCGAAGATGGGTGGATGCCGGTCGTACTAACCCGGATGATTCCCCGAGCGAGCACTCGGGATGGCGATGGTTTTGATCATTACAACGATTCCCCGGAATACGATGCGAAATTGAATATTCGCGCCGCCGTTCCTGTCGTTCTATTCCCGATCAAGCCGGGACAATTGGCTGTCGGCATCGAATGCAATTCATGGTAGGAGACTATCGCCGAATTACAAGACGTTCCGGCGAAACCGCACGCGCGTCACTCTCAACGGCCGATACAACTCGGCGGCGTTGCGTGCGCAACGTTTTGCGTTGGGTGTAGCAAAAAAAATCGGCAACGAATAGAGAGAAGCGCGGGAATCGTCTACTCTGAAATCTGCCGCATCCCGGAATGGCAGTCACGCAGCGGCTCGTGGCGGCGCGACGCAGACTACGCGAGCATGGATACGGCGAGCACACCCCGTCCCCGGCGGACCGTCGCTTTGCACATCGTCCGCAAGGGTGTCGACAGCGAAGCTGTGCGTGGAGTGTCATCGATGGATCGTCTGGCGAACGCAAGCATCGTTTGCAGATACCGACACGTGCCGCACTCGATTCGGGCATCGTGGCGGCATCCACGCTGCGCTGCCCGCGTGCGCTGCCGCCAAGCGCTGCATCCGACTCTTCGGCAACCAACGCCGACGCGGCCGGGCATCGGGCGCCCTGCGCGTTCGCGCGCCCGACTCGACCTCGCTCGCTCAATACTGCGCCTGATCCATCGGATTCCTGAACAGCTGCTTCATCTCCTCCGAAATTGGATAGTTCAGGTTCATCCCCTTCGGCGGAATCGGCTGCGTAAACCAACAGTTGTACAGCTTCTCCGCTTCCCCCGAAGTCTGCATCTTCGCGATCACGCCCTCGGCGACATGCTTGAACGCCGGATCGGCCCTGCGCATCATGCACGCGTAGTTCCCGTGGACGAGCGGCGTGCCCGTCACCGTGTACGCACCAGGATTGCGGTCCTTCGCGAGTTCGCCATACAGCAGCGGCTTGTCCATCACGAACGCAACCGCGCGGCCCGTCGTCGCGATGGCCAGCCAGCAATAACGACGGCCCACGCCTTTCTCCTGACGAATCGTGGATCGAACCGCGATCCTGCGCCCGCCAAAATCGCGCCGCATCAGGGAAAGCGTAAGGTCCGCGGCCGCCATCCGAGCGCTGCATGTGCGCTGCCGTGCCGCCGCAACGTCGCGATGGCACTTCTTCGACATGCTCCGCGCCGCCCGATCTCGCTGCGCGGCCGGGCACGCGGATGTACCAACCGTTCCAAACGCGCGTTCATGCTGGCATGCAGCAACGCTATCGTTTGCGCGCCCACCATGTTTTCTTTTGAAACGCACTCAAGAAGCCGCTGAGCAAGCCGTTACCCAGAGCGTGGCGCGCCGCAGCATCTGTTGCTGCCGAGCCACCAGATGACAACGAGAAGGACCGGATGCCCGCAGAACGACGCCGACGCAACGACACACGATGACACGCGAAGGCCGCGGCGACCGGCCCGACTGCCACACCGCCGGCACGACGGTTTTTACTACGATCGAGTTTCAACATGAGCGCCAAACGTTTCAATCCCGCTGTCGCACGGTTCGCTCACGCCCGCGCACTGGCCGGCATGCTGTCCGCCGCCGCGCTGCTGCCGCTCGCCGGCTGCGGAGGCGGCGGCGACGGCAACAGCCCGTCGCCGTCCACCGCCGCACCGGCCCCTTCGCCGGCTCCGTCACCCGCCCCCACGCCCAATCCGTCGTCGACCAGCAGCAACGCGTGCGCGACCCAGCAGGCCGCCGCGCAGATGGCCGCGCAAACCGCCGCCGCGAACGAGCCGCCGGTCGATCACCTGATCGTGAAACTGAAAACCGTGACGGCCGCGTACGCGATGTCGGCCGCCAACGGCACGTCGCGCATCGATGCGGTGATCCAGCGCGCGATGACTGCGTGGGGCTCGCCGAACGGCGCCGCACGCGCGTACTCGAGCACGGTACCGCAAACGCAGCTGAACGTGCAGGTCGAGCGGACGATGGCGAACGGCGCGGCCGTGCTGACGCTCGGGCAGCGTATCGCGGCGGCCGACGCGACTGCGCTCGCGCAGGTGGTCGCGGCCGACGGCGACGTCGATTACGCGGAACCGGACCGCCGGATGAGCGTGCGCGACACGCCGACCGATCCGGACTACAGCCAGCAGTGGTACTTCTCCGATCCGACAGCCGGCATCGACCTGCCTGCCGCCTGGACGCGCACCAAGGGCGCGCCGACGGTCGTCACCGCCGTGCTCGACACCGGCTACCGCCCGCATGCCGATCTCGTCGGCAACCTGCTGTCCGGCTACAGCTTCATCTCCGACGTCAACACGAGCAACAACGGCAAGACGCGCGGCCCCGACGCGACCGATCCGGGCGACTGGGTCACGCAGCAGGAGATCGACAACGCGAGCGGCCCGTTCTTTCACTGCGCAAGCACGCCGAGCGACAGCAGCTGGCACGGCACGCACGTCGCGGGCATCATCGGCGCGGCCGCGAACAACAACATCGGCATCGCCGGCGTGTCGTGGCTCGGCAAGATCCTGCCGGTGCGCGTGCTCGGCAAATGCGGCGGCGTGACGAGCGACATCGCCGACGCGATGCGCTGGGCAGCCGGCATTGCGGTCAGTGGCGCACCGGCCAACCCGACGCCCGCGAAGATCATCAACCTGAGCCTCGGCGGCACGGGCACGTGCAGCCAGACGTTCCAGCAGGCGATCGACGACGTGACCGCGAAAGGCGTGACGGTCGTCGTCGCGGCCGGCAACGACGGCCTGTCGACCGGACTCGATCAGCCCGCGAACTGCCGCGGCGTCATCAGCGTCGGCGCGACCGATACGACCGGCCTGCGCGCATCGTTCAGCAACTTCGGCACCGACGTCGCGCTGAGCGCGCCGGGCGTCAACATCCTGTCGACGTCGAACACCGGCACGACCGTACCCGGCGCGGACAGCTACGGCCTCGCGACCGGCACGAGCTTCGCGACGCCGCAGGTGTCGGGCGTCGCCGCGCTGATGCTCGCGGTCAACGGCAACCTCACGCCCGCGCAGATCCAGCAAAAGCTGCAGGGCGGCGCGCGCACGACGAAGCTCGCGGCCGGCACGTCGTGCACGGCGATGCCTGCAGGCTCGGGCATCCTCGATGCAGCCGCCGCGGTGACCGCGTCGACGCAGTAACACACGCAAGCAGCGACGCGGCAACGGACGCGCGTTCGGCACCCGGCCGAACGCGTGTTTCGTTTTCGGCGGGACGCCGCATGCGGCTTCGCCGGCACGCGCGGATTGGCCTGGAATCGAACAGGAAACCGTGCTGCCTTACGATCCGCTCGACGATGCATGACGATCTCAAAATAAATGTCTTACAAAAGGGTTGACGCTTCGCACTGCGTCCCTTTAACATCGCCCCCGTCTAAACACATGGAGTGTTCTGTGAACACCGATGCGAGTTGTAGTTGGTGCTTGACCAACATGACTGCCGCCTGAGGAAACCGCGCAGAGCCTCGTCTTCTGCCGCATCCCGGGAAGCAGGATGCGGCGTCCTTCCGGCCTGACCGGCCAGAATCCCCGCCAGATTTCTTGAACGACGTGCGACCGCCGACGCGGTAGCGCACGCTCGTCGCGCACGCAGCCCGGCTGCGCGCGCAATCCGTTCGCGCGCCGTCCGGCGTTCGTGCCGTCACGCACGCAACGCCATCGACCGCCCGTGCCGCTGACCGATAACGACAGGAGTGCAGATGAACTCAGACGACAGTAGTCGATTACCGCTCGCCGGTGCGGCTCTGCGCGCCAACTGCCTGACGATGCACGGCGCGCCGGCGAGCGGCCCTCTCTTCACCGATCCACAGCCGATCGCGCCCGACGCGACGCGGCAGGGAGCGTTCGTTCGTCGATAACGTGCGCTCCCCGCCCGCCGCATCACGCGCAAGGAGCGACACATGACACAAAGCAACCCCTCGCACAAGAAACAGCGCGGCTTCATCAAGACCGGCGGCGCCGGCCAGCAGAACGAACCGCGCATCATGCGCGCCGCGCAGGAAGCCGCCGGCCCGCTCGACGACACGCTAAAGTCGCTGCGCAGCAGCACGCGCGGCCTGACCTACGCACAGGCCGCCGACCGCCTGCAGCATTACGGGCCGAACGAGATCGCGCACGACAAGCCACCGCACTGGGCCCGCCAGCTGCTGCACTCGTTCCACAATCCGTTCGTCTACGTGCTGCTGGTGCTCGCCACGATCAGCTTTCTCACCGACGTCTACTTCGCGGCCCCAGACGACCGCGACTACGTCGGCATGACGATCCTGCTGACCATGGTCACGATCAGCGCGCTGCTGCGCTTCGTGCAGGAATTCCGCTCGCTGCGCGCCGCCGAGAAACTCAAGGCGATGGTGCGCACGACGGCCACCGTACAGCGCGCGGTGACCGACACGGCCGAGCCCGCGAAGCGGGACGTGCCGACGCGCGAAGTGGTGATCGGCGACATCGTGCACCTGTCGGCCGGCGACATGATCCCGGCCGACGTGCGCCTGATCGCATCGCGCGACCTGTTCATCAGCCAGGCCGTGCTGACGGGCGAGGCACTGCCCGTCGAGAAGTACGACACGCTCGGCGCGGTCGCCGGCAAGTCCGCGAACGCGCGCGCGGCCGGCGCCGCGAACGACGCGTCGCTGTCGCTGCTCGATCTCGAGAACGTCTGCTTCATGGGCACCAACGTCGTCAGCGGCACCGCAACGGCCGTCGTCGTCGCGACCGGCGAGGACACCTACTTCGGCTCGCTCGCGCGCAACGTCGTGAGCCACAAGCGCATCGAGACGAGCTTCGACCGCGGCGTCGCGAGCGTGAGCTGGCTGCTGATCAAGTTCATGTTCGTGATGGTGCCGATCGTCTTCATGATCAACGGCCTCACCAAGGGCGACTGGCTGAGCGCGCTCACGTTCGCGCTCGCGGTGGCCGTCGGCCTGACGCCGGAGATGCTGCCGATGATCGTCAGCGCGAACCTCGCGCGCGGCGCGGTCGCGATGGCGCGCCGCAAGGTCGTCGTCAAGCGCCTGAACTCCGTGCAGAACTTCGGCGCGATGGACGTGCTCTGCACCGACAAGACCGGCACGCTCACGCAGGACAAGATCATCCTCGAGCACCATCTCGACATATTCGGCCAGAAGGACGAGGAAATCCTGCGGCTCGGCTGGCTGAACAGCTTCCACCAGAGCGGCCAGAAGAACCTGATGGACATCGCGGTGGTCAATCGCGCGAACGAGATCGGCGATCGCGTAAAGCCGCAGGGCTACAAGAAGATCGACGAACTGCCGTTCGATTTCGTGCGTCGCCGCCTGTCGGTCGTCGTCGAGGACACGCGTGGCGAGCACCTGCTGATCTGCAAGGGTGCCGTCGAGGAAATGCTCGCAGTGTCGACCCACGTGCAGGACAACGAAGGCGTGCGGCCGCTCGACTTCGTCGCGCGCAAGCGGCTCATCGAACAGGCGAGCGCCTACAACGAGGACGGCTTCCGTGTGCTCCTCGTCGCGACGCGTGCGATCACGCGCGGCGACGAACGCGGGCAATACCGCACCGCCGACGAGCACGACCTCGTCGTGCGCGGCTTCCTGACCTTCCTCGATCCGCCAAAGGATTCCGCCGCGCCCGCGCTCGCCGCGCTGCGCGAGAACGGCGTCGCGGTGAAGGTGCTGACCGGCGACAACCCGACCGTCACGATGAAGGTGTGCCGCCAGGTCGGCCTCGAACCCGGCAAGCCGATGCTCGGCACCGAGATCGAAGCGCTCGACGACGCGACGCTCGCGCAGGTGGTCGAACGCACGACCGTGTTCGCGAAGCTCACGCCGCTGCAGAAGGCGCGCATCGTCAAGGCGCTGCAGGCGAACGGCCACACGGTCGGCTTCCTCGGCGACGGCATCAACGACGCGCCGGCGCTGCGCGACGCGGATGTCGGCATCTCCGTCGACAGCGGCGCTGACATCGCGAAGGAAACCGCCGACATCATCCTGCTCGAGAAGAGCCTGATGGTGCTCGAGGAAGGCGTGCTCAAGGGCCGCGAGACGTTCGGCAACATCCTCAAGTACCTGAACATGACCGCGAGCTCGAACTTCGGCAACGTGTTCTCGGTGCTCGTCGCCAGTGCGTTCCTGCCGTGGGAGCCGATGCTCGCGACGCAGCTGCTCGTGCTGAACCTGATCTACGACACGTCGCAGATGCTGCTGCCGTGGGACAAGATGGATCCCGAGTTCCTGAAGAAGCCGCGCAAGTGGGAAGCCGGCAACATCAGCCGCTTCATGCTGTGGGTCGGGCCGACGTCGTCCGTGTTCGACATCACCACCTACGTGCTGATGTGGACCGTGTTCGGCGCGGGCGCGATGTATCACCTGCACGGCGGTTCGAGCGGCCAGATCGTGATGAACTCGGGCTGGTTCATCGAAAGTCTCGTGTCGCAGACGCTCGTCGTGCACCTGCTGCGCACGCAGAAGATTCCGTTCCTGCAAAGCACCGCGGCGCTGCCCGTGCTGCTGTCGACGTTCACGGCGATCGCGATCGGCTGCTGGCTGCCGTTCTCGCCGTTCGCGGAATCGCTCGGCTTCATGCACCTGCCGAGCAGCTACTGGCTGTGGCTCGCGGCAACGATGACCGGCTACATCGTGCTCGCGCAGATCGTGAAGACGATCTACGTCCGCCGCTACAAGCAATGGTTCTGATGCCCGCCGCGGCGATCCACTGACAGCCGTCCGGCTCGCGCGCAACGCGCGGGCCGGACGCGTGCAACGCTTCACAGGTGATGTAATGAAAAGAATGCTTCCGCTCGCCGCCGCGAGCGCCTTCTTCGCGCCGATCGGCGCGGACGCCGCCCATCCGCTCGTCAGCGACGACACGGGCACACAGGGCAACGCGAACTGGCAGCTCGAACTGAACGCCGAGCAGACGTCGAAACAGGAGGAAACCGGACGTCAGCAGCTCTGGAATTCGACCATGACGCGCGGGTTCGGCGATCGGGTCGATCTGTACGTCAACGCGCCGTATACGCATCTGCAGACACGATCCGACGAAAACGGCTCGGGCTTCGGCGATGTCGAGGTCGGCATGAAATGGCGCTTCCTCGAACGCGGCCCGTTCACGCTTGCGCTGAAGCCAAGGGTATCGATCCCGACCGGGGACGACCAGCGCGGCCTGGGAACCGGGCGCGTCGGCGCCGGCGCGACGATGCTCGCGCAAGTCGATGTCGCGCGGTTTTCGTTTCTCGCCAATGCCGGGATCACGTACCAGCCGAATCGGCAGGACGACCTGACTTCGATCTGGCAGGTGTCGGGGGCCGCAATCTATCGGGCCACGGATACGTTCCAGATCGTCGTGGATGTCGGCACGTCACGCAATGCCGAGCGCAACGCGTCGGCGAATCCTGCATTCGTGATCGCCGGCGCGATCTATTCGCCGAAACCGTGGCTCGATCTCGATATCGGGTACCGGCGCGGGTTGAACGACCAGACGTACGATCATTCGGTCATGGCCGGGGTGACGGCGCGCTGGTGATCGATTGCGCGTCGCGCCAGACAATCTGAACGGACGGCGGGTCGCTTCGATGCCCCGCCCTTGTTACGCCGCATCGAAAAGCTGTGCACACACCGCACGACCGTCTTCGGTCAATGCCGCGGAGCCCGTGCCGTCTTCGTGCAGGGTCGTGACCGTCAGGCCGCCGGCGTCGAGCTGCGTCAACACGCGGCGCAACGAGCTCATCGGCAATTGCGTGCGCTTCGCGAGCTTCGGAAGCGACCACGTCTTGCCCGCGGGGTCGCGCGCCGCTTCGTGCAGCGCCGCCAGGATCGCGACAATGGCGGGATCGAGGTCGTCGTCGTTCTGTTCGGTGGTCATCGGTCGTGCGTATCGAGGTTTCGTCGTTCGGGCGGCAGCGCGCAGCACGTGCAGCGCATGCGCGCCCTCGCCCGTTGCGTTTCCGCTACTTTAAACAAAACCGCCAGATTGAGCGCCCTTCCGCCAATCGCCGGGCGCGGGCGATCACCGCCCGGTCAGCTTTCGCAGAATCTCCTGCAGCAGGCGCTCGTGCTGTTCCAGCGCCTCGTCGGCGGTACGTGCGGCGAAAGCCTTGTTGTCCTGCACGGCCATTCCGGCGATGCGCGTCACGAACAGACAGACGTCCACGGTCTTCGCATCCGCTACGCCACGGAAACGCGTCGTGATCGTCACGCCGGATTCGTCCAGCACGGTGCGGCGGAAGACGAGGTCGTTCTCGGCCATCCAGCGCGTCCACGCGCTTTCGTCGAAAACTTCGACGGGGACATCGTCCGCATCGAGGACGAAGAAGCGCCGCGCTTTGGCCGGAACGGAACGGGATGTCATCGTTCAATGGGTGGGGGCGAGCAGGAAGCCGAGCGCGTCCTGCCACCACGCATCGTCGACGAAGCCGATCCAGTCGTTATGCTCGGCCGCCTTCACGACCAACAGTCGTTTCGGATCGCCCAGCCCGTCGTAAAGCGCCTCGCCAAAGCGTGCCGGGACGATGCTGTCGCGCTCCGCGACCGCCACCACGACAGGACGGCCGAACGAGGCCAGATGCTCCACGCTGTCGTACCGGTCCCGCAGCAGCCACGTCATCGGCAGCCATGGATAGTGATAGGCGGCGACGTGCTCGAGCGTGTCCCACGGGGTGATCAGCAGCACGCCAGTCACGTTGTCGCGCTCGCGCGCGCCGGCCTCTGCCGCGACGCCGGCGCCGAGCGACTTGCCGACCAGCAGCAGCGGCATCCCGTAGCGGCGATGCGCAATCGCAATCGTCTGACGCGCGTCGGCAACCAGGCTTTCTTCGCTGGGCGCGCCTTCACGTGGCCCGTAGCCCGGATATTCCGCGAGAATCACGCGCAGCCCCATTCGGGTGAGCGCCGTCGCAAAGTACGAACGATGGCCGGCATGCCCGGCATTGCCATGGAACACGACGGCCGTTCCGCGCACCGGTCCGGTCGGCTCGGCCAGCAGGCCCCGAAAGGCGTCCGGTGACGGCCACGCGTGCAGCCCGCCGGATTCGACATCGCCGACCGTGGCCCGCTCGGGGAAGTAGATGAAGCGATCCTGCATCATCGCAACTCCTGCGAAGACAATCAGACACACGACGGCGAGACGCGTCGCCCCGCCCAATGCGCCCGCTCGGCTGTTCGCCGAAGCACTCGCATCCCGCCGGGCCATTTTCCGCTACGCTGTACGAGGTTCCCGCACGCGAGCTGGCGCGACGCCGTGCACGCTGACGCGTCCACGATCAAGCATACGCCCACCCGTTGCATCATGCGCGGCCCACACCAACGCACATGGAAGAACGTGATGATCTGGCTGGCGAATACGGTTCTGGTCGTGCACGCGATGCTCGTCATCTTCATCGTTGTCGGGTTGCTCGCGATCTGGGTGGGCGCCGCGTTCAAGCGCAACTGGGCGCGTAATCGCGCATTCCGGATCACGCATCTTGGCGCGATCGGCATCGTCGCAGCACTGGCAGCCCTCGACCTGCCGTGCCCGCTCACCGTCCTCGAGGACTTGCTGCGCGTCGGCAGGACCGGCCCGCAGGGATTCATTCAGCATTGGGTGAGCGTCTGGATGTACTACGATCTGCCGGCTTGGGTGTTTGCCGTCGTGTACGTCGCGTTTCTGCTGGTCGTGGTGGCCACCTGGCGCCGCATCCCGCCGCGACGATAACGGCAGTCGCTTCGGGTTTCAGGAGCGGCCGCATCCGCCGGCCCCCAACGCTGATTCTCCGGGGCGCTTGCCAACGATTGCCCGCGTATCGGCGATCCGTGTCACGCTCGGAACAGGTTGCCGGGTGGCGGAATGCGCGCCTGCCGGCATGCGCTCCGAGTAGAATTGGCGCGGTTGGCCAATCATCACCGGCCGCCGATTCCCACCCTCCATCGTGACAGCCTCCATTGAACAACTCCGGTCCGGACAGCTCGCGGGTGCCCGGCATCTGAAGCTCGCTTGCGGGCTGACCGAATTTCCGCGCGAAATCTTCGATCTTGCCGACACGCTCGAAACGCTCGACCTGTCCGGCAACGCACTTTCGACGCTGCCGGACGATCTGCCGCGCCTGCACCGGCTGCGCATCCTCTTTGCTTCGAATAACCCGTTTACCGAGTTGCCCGGTGTTCTGGGCGAGTGCGCGCAGCTGAGCATGATCGGCTTCAAGGCGAATCGCATCCGCAAGGTTTCGGGCAAATCGCTGCCGCGCGAACTGCGCTGGCTGATCCTGACCGACAACGAGATCGAATCGCTGCCCGCGGAGATCGGTGACTGCGCACGGCTGCAGAAGCTGATGCTCGCGGGCAACCGGTTACGCGCGTTGCCTGAGGAAATGGCTGCGTGCTCACGGCTCGAACTGGTGCGTCTGTCGGCCAACCGGTTGAACGAAATGCCCGCATGGCTGTTGCGCATGCCCCGCCTGGCGTGGCTCGCCTACGCAGGCAATCCGTTCACCGGCGCGCTTGAAGCGACGGCGTCCGCCGACACGTCGATCGCCGACGTGCGCTGGGCTTCGCTCGCGCTCGAGCAAAAGCTGGGCGAAGGTGCGTCGGGAATCATCTATCGGGCGACGCGGCAGGCGGATGACGGTCGTTCGTCGCAGCCCGCCGCCGTCAAGCTCTTCAAGGGCGCCGTGACGAGCGACGGCTTGCCCGACTGCGAAATGGCCGCCTGCATTCACGCAGGGCAGCACCCGAACCTGATCCCGGTGATCGGCAAAGTGAAAGACCATCCGTCGGACACGCACGGCCTCGTGATGGCGCTGATCGATCCGGCTTTCGCGAATCTCGCCGCGCCGCCGAGCCTCGATTCCTGCACGCGCGATGTCTATGCGGATGACGTGCGCTTCGATCCGGCGTCGGCACTGCGTATCGCGCATGGCATCGCATCGGCAGCCTGCCATCTGCATCGGCGAGGCATCATGCATGGCGACCTGTACGCGCACAACATCCTGCATTGCGGCGCGGGGCGCGCGTTGCTGGGAGATTTCGGCGCGGCGTCTTTCTACGACACCGACGATCGAGCGCTCGGATCGGCTCTGCAGCGGCTGGAAGTGTGCGCATTCGGCCATCTGCTCGACGAACTGATCGAGCGGTGCGAGCCGGGAACGCTGCCCTGCGCGGGCGAGCTTGAAGCCCTCGCGGCCTCATGCGTGAGCGAAACGGTCGAAAGCAGGCCTTCGTTCGAAGCGATTGCAGCCACGCTGCTGCCGTTGACGACGTGATGGGTGTCGGCGCGCGGCGCGGCAGCACATGCGCGTCGCTCAAGTCTCCTTCATCGCAGCCCGCACATGCGCGACAAAACGCGCGGTAACAGGGTCCTTCCGCGCGGACGGCCAGGCAAGCCCCACACGCCACTTCGCGTCCTTGCCGGGTAGCGGCAGCACCGTTGCGTCACGCAGCAGGTGCTGCGCACGCGACGGAATGAACGCAACGCCGACGCCCGCCGCGACCGACGTGAGCACCGACTGGACATCCTCTGCCTGCTGTGTGACGTTCGGCACGAAGCGGCGCTCGACGCACCAGCGGTCGATCTGCGCGGCGAGCCCGGGCCCCCGCGCGCGCTGCAGCGCAATGAAGCCGATCTCGTTGAGCACCCAGAGATCGGCGGGAACGCGCGTATATCCAAGGTGTGGCGGCAATGCCAGCGCGAGCCCCTCGTCGACCATCTTGAACGACGACAGCCCTTCCTCGGCCGGCAGGCGCAGGAAGCCGACCTCCAGCTTGCCTGCGAGCAAGCGGCGCGTCTGTTCCGACGAAGACAGGTCGCTCAGCGTGACGGCCACGCCCGGATGCTGACGGCGGAATTCGGCGATCAGCCGCGGCACGATCGTCAGCACCGACAGGCAGATGCCGACACGCAGATGCCCGCGCTGGCCGCTGCTCGCCTCGCGCGCGCGCCGCACGATGTCATCGGCATCGCGCACGAGCGCCTGTGCATCGGGCAGAAACCGTTCGCCGAACGGCGTCAGCTCGGCGCCATGCCGCCCGCGCTCGAACAGCTTGCCGCCCAGGCTCGCCTCCAGCGCGCCGATCTGCTTGCTGAGCGCCGGCTGGCTCATGTGCAGCATCTCCGCCGCGCGGCTGAAATGACGCCACTCGGTGACGGTCAGAAACGTTCTCAGCAGTTTCAGTTCCATTCCAGCGAGGAATCGTATCGATCAAAACATTCATTTTACGGATTGAACGCCGAGCGGTTCAATACGGTCATGTTCGTTCCGGAACCCTCCGTCATGCCTTTCCGTCACCCGATGAACCCGGCACGCCGCGTGGCGCTCGAACCCGCTGTTGCCGGGGAGCCGGCCGGCGACAGCGAGCCGGATCCGGCCGCAAGCGCCGCGGCGGCCCCACGCAACGCGCGCCGTCGCCCTCGCTTCGCCGACGCGATGTCCGACACCGAAGGTCGCGCGACGACCGGCTCGATAGCGATCAGTTTCGCCGTCGTGTCGCGCCGGCATTGGCCGCGCTGAGCGCGCCGGCACACGCGCGCCGCGGCGCATCCCGTTCGCGGTCACTCGTATAATTTCCCGCGCGCTTCGCCGCGCTCTCGCTCGCGCGATGCGCGCAGCCACAACCCGCGTGACACAAGAAGATTGCCGCTTGACTGGCATCATCGCGCGCCTGCCCCGCGCCCGGACTTACTGGCTCATCGCCATCTCGATCATCCTGTGTGCGTTCATGACGAACGCATCCGCCCATCGCGCAACCCAGCGCGTCGCGCACGAGCATGCGACGGCGGTCAAGAAACCGTCAGTACACCGCAAGGCCGCCAAGCATCGCCGCCCTCACGCACGGCATCGCGCCACCCGGCCCAAGCACGCGTCAGCCCAGCCGTCTCGCCGCACGAAACGCGCATCGACCGTCCGCCCGCGCAACGCGCCCGCGAAGCCGCGTCTGCTCGCAAGCTGCGGCTACAGCTCGCGCGCAGTGAAATCGCTCCATTCGCGCGCCGCCTACGTGCTCGACGTCGACACGCGCACCCCGCTCGTCGCGCGCAATGCGCGCACGGTGCGGCCGATCGCATCGATCTCGAAGCTGATGACGGCCGTCGTCGCGCGCAACGCCGGCCGTCCGCTGAACGGCATGCTGCGCGTGAGCGCACACGATCGCGACGCGATCAAGTTCACGGGTTCGCGGCTGGCGGTCGGCTCGACGCTGTCGCGGCGCGACATGTATCACATTGCGCTGATGTCGTCGGAGAACCGTGCGGCGGCCGCGCTGAGCCGCGATTTTCCGGGCGGACGCCCCGCGTTCGTCGCCGCGATGAATCGCGAGGCGAAACGGCTCGGCATGCGTCACACGCGTTTCCGGGAGCCGACCGGCCTGTCGCCGCACAACGTGTCGACGGCCGAGGAGCTCGCGCGGCTCGTCGACGCCGCCGCGCAGGATCCGCTGATCCGGCGCTTCTCGACGGACAAGTCGAAGACCGTGCGCCCCGGCGACGACGAACTGATCTACGTGAACTCCGACCCGCTCGTCCGATCCGGCCGCCTGCCGATCCGGCTGCAGAAGACGGGCTTCATTAACGAATCCGGGTACGGCGTCGTGATGCGCATGCACGTACACGGCCGGCCGGAAACCGTCGTCCTGCTCGGCGCGCCGACGCGTGCCGGCGTGACGAGCGATGCGCTCAGGATCCACCGCTGGCTCAGCTGCTCGTTGAAGTAGCATCGCCCGAACGCGCCGGTACAAACCGTCGCCGTCTCGCGTTCGCACGCCCCCGGACCGGGAGCGCCAGCCTTCCGCTCAATCCATATTAACAGTTTAACTTGCAAGTTAAACTGTCTTCTTCTATGATCCGCTCCATGAACTCATCGCGCCAAACCGATCTCCCCGTCGAAACCGTCGTCGCCGACCTGACGCTTGCCGTCGGCCAGTTGATCCGACGGCTCCGCTCCGAAGTCGATTCGAGCGGGCTCAACCTGTCGCAAATGAGCGCGCTGGCGCGGCTCGAACAGAACGGGCCGATGACGACCGCCGATCTCGCCCGCGCGGAATCGATGAAGCCGCAGTCGATGAAGGCGATCCTCGCGAGCCTCGAGGAAGAACGCCTCGTCGAGCGCCGGGCGCACCCGACCGACGGCCGGCAAATCCTGTTCCTGCTGACCGAAGCGGGCATCGAGGAACGGCGCAAGCGCACGGTCGCGAAGCGCGCATGGCTCGTCGCCGCCCTCGAGAAACTCGATCCGGACGAAACCCGAACGCTGGTCGCCGCGATTCCGCTGATCAGGCGGCTCGGCGACTCGTGAACCCTGTCTCCGGAACCCTGCGAATCCGTGGGCGTTCCGGAGGCCACCTCACCTACTCGGAGCCCCATCCATGAGCGCCCCCCGCGTCGACCCGACTTCCGCGCTGATCGTCATCGATCTGCAGAAAGGCATCACCGCACTCCCTACCGCCCATCCGGCCACCGACGTGATCCGGCACGCGGCCGCACTGGCCGACGCGTTTCGCCGGCGCGGCCTGCCGGTCGTGCTCGTCAACGTCGCCGGCGGCGCGCCGGGCAGGACCGAACAGGCGGGCCTCAAGGGCCCGTTGCCCGCGGGCTGGACCGATCTCGTGCCTGAACTGGACCGGCAGCCGCACGACCATGTCGTGACGAAACGGACGTGGGGCGCGTTCACCGGCACCGGCCTCGACGCCCACCTGAAGGCAGCCGGCGTCACGCAGATCGTGCTGGCGGGCATCGCGACGAGCATCGGCGTCGAATCCACCGCGCGCCAGGCCCACGAACTCGGCTACAACGTGACGCTCGTCGTCGACGCGATGACCGACCTGAACGCCGACGCGCACGCGAACAGCGTCGCGCGGATCTTCCCGCGACTCGGCGAAACGGGTTCCACGCAGGACATCGTCGCGTTGCTCGAAGCGCTCGACGCGCTCGACACGCCCGATGCATGACCGCGAGGCAAACGTGAACGATGGGCACGCGAGCGCCGCCGACCGGCTCGATCCGTCGATCTGGAAGGTCAGCGCGGTCGCCGTGCTGGGTTCGCTGCTGTCGCAGCTCGATGCGACGATCGTCAACGTGTCGCTGTCCAGTCTCGCGACCGACCTGCACGCGAGCCTGTCGACGATCCAGTGGGTGACGAGCGGCTACCTGCTCGCACTCACGCTGGTCCTGCCGCTGAACGGCTGGCTGGTCGACCGCATCGGCGCCAAGGCGCTCTATCTGTGGTGCTTCTCGGCGTTCACGCTGTCGTCCGCGCTGTGCGGGCTCGCGTGGTCGGCGCCGTCGCTGATCGCGTTTCGCGTGCTGCAAGGCTTGAGCGGCGGCCTGCTCGCGCCAATGGCGCAGATGATGATCGCGCGGGTTGCCGGCAAGCAGATGGCGCGCGTGATTGGCTATGCAGCGGTGCCGGTGCTGATCGCGCCGATCCTCGGGCCGGTCGTCGCCGGCGCGATTCTGCAGCAAGCGTCGTGGCGCTGGCTCTTCCTCGTCAACCTGCCGGTCGGCGTGCTGGCGATCGCGCTCGCCGCGCGCTTCCTGCCGAACGATCGCGAGGAAACGCAGCCGCGCGCGCTGGACTGGATCGGCCTCGCGCTGCTGTCGCCGGGCCTCGTGCTGTTCCTGTCTGGCGCGGAGCGGATCGGCCGGCCGCTCGGCATCGCCGTGCTTGCCGCGTCCGCGCTGCTGCTCGCCGCGTTCGTCCGCATCGAGCGGCGCATGGGCGCGCACGCGCTGATCGACCTGCGGCTGTTGCGCGGCAAGGTGTTCAGCGCAGCCGCGAGCACGCAGTTCCTGTCGAACGGCGCGCTGTATGCCGGCCAGATGCTGATTCCCGTCTTCCTGATCGACGCATGCGGGCGGTCGCCTGGCGAAATGGGCTGGCTGCTCGCGCCGCTCGGCCTCGGCATGCTGGTCACGTATCCGTCGATGGGCGCACTGACGAGCCGGTTCGGCGTGCGGCGGGTGTCCGCCGGCGGCGCGGCACTGGCGCTCGCCGCGACGCTGCCGTTCGTGTTTCTGGCCACGCACGGGCTCGACCTGGCCGTGCTGATTCCCGCGCTGTTCCTGCGCGGAATGGGACAGAGCGCGGTCGGCACGCCGTCGATTTCCGCCGCGTATGCGTCGGTCGACCGGCGCAATCTGCCAATGGCGACGACATCGCTCAACATCATCCAGCGTCTCGGCGGGCCGACGTTCACCACGTTGTGCACTCTGTTCCTCGCCTGGCAGATGCAATCGCCGCACGTCGCCACAGGCGCGACGAACGCGTATGCGTGGACGTTCCTGCTGCTGTGCGGATTGCACGCGCTGACCTTCGTGATGGCGCTTCGGCTGCCGCTGTGGTCCGATGCGGCCGGACAGCGGGATGCCGCGCAAGCCGGCCAGGGGGATGCCGCGCAGTCGTCGGCGGGTTCGCGCGAAACGTCCTGACACCGGAACCGTTCGATCGCGACAGCGACCGCGTTGCTACGGCAGCCACATCGGCGCAATCGACAACACGAGCAGCAGGCCCAGCCCGGCATTCAGCCAGCGCCACTGCACATCGGTGCGCAGCAGCCGCGCGAACACGAGACCGGCCGCGCACCACAGCGACAGCGACACCATCGCGGCCACGCCGAACGCGACGCCGAGCAACGCGCCGAGTCGCAGCGGCCCGGGTGCGAGCGCCGCAAACGACGCGGCGGCGCCGAGGGTCATCGCCCATCCCTTCGGGTTGTGCCACAGCATCCAGACGCCGCTCACGAACCCCTGCGGCTTGCGCAGGTGCGCATCGAGACGGGGTGGACCGCTGCGCACGATGCGCGCGGCCAGCCACAGCAGATACAGCGAGCCGAACGCCTTCAACGCGAACTGCAGCGTCGGCCACTCGGCCAGCACGCTGCCGAGCCCGACCGCCGCCGCCGCGGCCATCGATGCGAGTCCGGCCGCGATGCCGGTCATATAGCGCAGCGATCGCCGAAACCCGAAATGTGCACCCGACGCGGTCGCCAGCGTGGTCGCACCGCCCGGCGTGCCGGTGGCGACGATCACGAACAGAATCAATGGCAGGTATTCGCGAAACGGCACTGTGCCTCCCGGCAGTCGTCCATGAAGCTCCGTTTTTACCCGCGCATCACGCATTACGAAAGCGAAGATTCCTTATTCCAGCCATTAGCGTTCATAATGCGTGAATGCCACGCAATCTCGACATCGCCCTGCTCCGCGCGTTCGTCACCGTCGCCGATCACGGCAGCATGACGGCCGCCGCGCATGCGCTGCATCTGACCCAAGGCGCGGTCAGCCAGCAGGTCGCGCGGCTCGAGGCGCTGTCCGGGCCACTGCTGTTCCGTGAACATCGCAACCTGCATCTCACCGCGGCCGGCGAGCGTCTGCTCGGGCAGGCGCGCCGCCTGCTCGCGCTGCACGACGCGCTGTGGACGGACATGACGGCGGACGCGATGGACGGCACAGTCCGGATCGGCGCACCGCAGGATCTCGTCGGAAGCTGCCTCGGGCCGATCCTGAAAGGCTTTGCACAGGCCCGGCCGCAGGTTGCGCTGTCGCTCGTGTGCGCGGCGTCACCGGACTTGCTGCGCACGCTCGGGAAAGGGGAAATCGATGTCGCGCTGGTCGAGGAGCCGCTCGGTTCGTCGCGCGGCGAATGCATTGCCGTCGATCGGCTGGTCTGGGTCGGCGCGAAAGGCGGAACCGCGCATCGAAAGGTGCCGCTGCCCGTGTCGATGGTGGCGGAAACGTGCGCATTCCGCCCGGTCGTGCTCGATGCGCTGCGCGACCGCGATCTCGCGTGGCGCACCGTGTTCGAAAACGGCAGCGTCGACGCGACGGCCGCGACGGTGCGATCCGACCTCGCGGTGACCGTCTCGCTCGCGTCCACCGTGCCCGCCGACCTCGACATCCTGCCGGCCGACAGCGGCCTGCCCGAACTGCCCGGCTTCGCGATCAACCTGCATCTGCCGCGCGGTCAGAGCTCGCCCGCGGCGACCGAACTCGCGCATCACCTGAGGAACGGCTTCGCCCGCCGCGCTCAGCCCCTCACCCCCTTGCACACTCCGCAGCCAGCCGCCCCAGCGTCTTCAACGCCGCCTCGATCTGCCCCGACCACGGATAGCTGTAGTTGAGCCGGATGAAATGCCGGTAATCCGTCGTGGCCGAGAACATGTGGCCCGGCCCGACGGTGATCCGCTGCGCGAGCGCCATCTGGTACAGCCGCATCGCATCGACCTGCGGCGGCAACTCGACCCACAGCACGTAGCCGCCCTGCGGCTGCGACAGCCGCGTGCCTTCCGGAAAGAACCGCCGCACCATCGCGCTCATCAGGTTCGCCTGCTGCGCGAAGCATTTGCGGATCCGCCTGAGATGCTGGTCGTAGCCGTCGTGCTTCAGGTATTCCGCGATCGCGAGCTGCTCGGTCACGGGCGTCGCGAGCGTGTTCAGGAACTTCAGCTTCTCGACCTGATCGCGAAATCGGCCGGGCATCGCCCAGCCGATCCGGTAACCGGGCGACAGGCTCTTCGAAAACGACGCACAGTGCAGCACGAGCCCGTCGCGGTCGAACGACTTCAGTGCGCTCGGCCGCGCGTCGCCGTAATACAGCTCGTGATAGACGTCGCTCTCGATCGCCGGCACGCCGTGCTTCGCGAGCAGCTCGACGAGCGCGCGCTTGTGCGCATCGGGCATCTGGAAGCCGAGCGGATTCTGGAAATTCGGCATCACCATGCACGCGGCGATCCGCTCGCGCTCGAGAATCCGCTCGAGCGCCTCGAGATCGATGCCATCGGCCGGATGCGTCGCAACTTCAAGCGCGCGCATCCCCATCCGCTCGATTGCGTGCAGCATCGCGTAGAACGTCGGCGACTCGACGGCGATCGTATCGCCGGGCCGCGCGACGGCCTGCAGACACAGATTGATCGCTTCCGTCGCGCCGATCGTCACGATGATTTCGTCCGGCTCGACCGCGATGCCGCTTTCCAGGTAGCGCCGCGCGATCTGCCGGATCAGCTCCTGGTTCCCGGGCGGCAGGTCGTCGATCACACCCCAGCGCGTGCGCCGCCGCGCGATCGACTGCGCATGCCGCGCAAGCCGCTGCACCGGGAACTGCGTGGCGTCCGGATACGGCGACCCGAGCGGCACCGCATCGTTGCGCGCGATCGAGCGCAACGTCGACAGCACTAGCCGGCTCACGTCGACGGTCGACGACGTCGCGACCGGCGCCGACGCATGCAGCTCGGGCTCGCCCGTCGGCTCCATGCGTGCCCGCACGAAATACCCGGACTGCGGCCGGCTTTCGATCTCGCCACGGCTTTCCAGCACCAGATACGCGCGCAGCACGGTCGTAATGCTGAGCCGATGCAGCCGGCTCGCCTGCCGCACCGACGGAATCCGTTCGCCCGGCCGGTACATGCCGCGCTCGATCTGCCGTTGAAGATCGTCGGCCAGTTTCTCGTAGCGCTTCACCCTCTCACCTTTCAAAAACCATTCAACAGCACAGTTCCGTTCTGCACTGCGGCAGATTGGCGCAACTGTACTCTTTTTTGAAGTGAACAGGTGTACACACAGGCGACACCGGGTCCCGCGTACGCTCCACACATCGACCCCGACCCATGCATCATGAAAAAGACATCCGCCACCGCGCGCATCGAGCCTTATACCCACCCGGCCGCCGGCTGGGGGGCGCTGAAAGCCGTCACGATCAACCTGATCAAGGAAAAGGTCACCGGCGGCAACTACCGGACGCTGCTCCGCCAGAACCAGCCGGACGGCTTCGATTGCCCCGGCTGTGCGTGGCCGGACCGCAAGCACGCGTCGACCTTCGAGTTCTGCGAAAACGGCGTGAAGGCCGTCGCGGCCGAGGCGACCAGCAAGCGCGTGACGCCCGGGTTCTTCGCCGAGCACACGGTCACCAAGCTGCTCGAGCAGTCCGACTACGAACTCGAACAGCACGGGCGCCTCACCGACCCGATGATCTACGACGCGCAGACCGACCGTTACGTGCCGGTCGCATGGGACGACGCGTTCGAGATGATCGCCAGCCATCTGCGCGCGCTGCCGGACCCGAACCAGGCCGCGTTCTACACGTCCGGCCGCGCGAGCAACGAAGCGGCGTTCCTGTACCAGCTGCTGGTGCGCGTGTACGGCACGAACAACTTCCCCGATTGCTCGAACATGTGCCACGAGGCGACGAGCCGCGGGCTGCCGCCGTCGGTCGGCGTCGGCAAGGGCACGGTCACGCTCGACGATTTCGAGCTGGCCGACACGCTGCTGATCTTCGGCCAGAACCCGGCGACGAACCATCCGCGGATGCTCGGCGAGCTGCGCGAATGCGCGAAGCGCGGCGCGACGATCGTGTCGATCAACCCGCTGAAGGAGCGCGGGCTGCAGCGCTTCGCGGATCCGCAAAGCCCGCTCGAGATGCTGACGATGTCGGGCACCAGCATCGCGTCGACGTTCATCCAGCCGACGATCGGTGGCGATTTCGCGCTGATCAAGGGCATCGCGAAGCGCGTGCTCGAACTCGACGACGACGCCCAGAACAACGGCGCGGCGCGCGTGCTCGACACCGCGTTCATCGCCGGGCACACGGCCGGCTTCGACGCGTTCGCGGACGACCTGCGCAATGAAAGCTGGTCCGCGCTGACCGCCGAAAGCGGCGTGCCTTATGAGCAGATCGACGGGCTCGCGCAGCTTTACGCGCGCAGCGAACGCGTGATCGCGACCTGGGGGATGGGTCTCACGCAGCACAAGCATTCGGTCGCGACCGTGCAGATGTTGACGAACCTGATGCTGATGCGCGGCAACATCGGCCGCCCCGGCGCGGGGCTGTGCCCGGTGCGCGGCCATTCGAACGTGCAGGGCAACCGTACGGTCGGCATCGAGGAAAAGCCGTCGCAGGCGTTCCTCGACCGGCTCGGCGAGGTGTTCGATTTCGTGCCGCCGCGCGAGCACGGCTACGACGTCGTCGAGACGATCGAGGCGATGCTCGAAGGCCATCTGAAGGTGTTCATCGGCCTCGGCGGCAACTTCGCGATGGCGACGCCCGACACGCCGCGCACGTGGGAAGGCCTGCGTCGCTGCAACCTGACCGTGCAGATCACGACCAAGCTGAACCGCAGCCACCTGATCCACGGCCGCCACGCGCTGATCCTGCCGACGCTCGGCCGCACCGAGATCGACCTGCAGGACAACGTGCCGCAAGGCGTGACGGTCGAGGATTCGATGAGCATGGTCCACGTGTCGTACGGGATGAACAAGCCGGCGTCGCCGAACCTGATGTCGGAAACGGCGATCGTCGCGCACATCGGCCATGCGCTGTTCGGCAGCGGCAAGATCGACTGGCTCGGCTACAGGAGCGACTACGCGAAGGTTCGCGATGCGATCGAAGCGACCCTCGACGGCTTCTACGACTACAACGCGCGCATCGCGAAGCCGGGCGGCTTTCACCTGCGCGTCGCGTCGCGCGACCGCGAATGGCTGACGCCGACGGCCAGGGCGAACTTCATCGCGCACGCGCTGCCGTCCGACACGCCGATCCAGCGCGCCCGCGCGCTGCACGGCGAACGCCTGATGACGCTGATGACGACCCGCTCGCATGACCAGTACAACACGACGGTCTACGGGCTCGACGACCGCTATCGCGGCGTGTTCGGCCAGCGCCGCGTCGTGTTCGTGAACCCCGACGATCTCGCGATGCTCGGGCTGAAGGCCGGCGACTGGGTCGACATGGAAACGGTGTGGCACGACGGCATCGAGCGGCGCGCGAACGGCTTCCTGCTCGTCGCGTACGACATTCCGCGCGGCTGCATCGGCGCGTATTATCCGGAGACGAACCCGCTCGTGCCGCTGGACAGCGTCGGCGACGTCTGCAACACGCCGACGTCGAAGTCGGTGCCGGTGCTGCTGCACCGCGCGGCCGCGCCAGCGTCGCAAGCGGCCTGAAGGAGTGTCGTCATGATCGTGCGCCCCCGCGAGCACTGGCTGCGGATGCTGTTCGTCTGGAACGGCTCGGTGCTGCAGGCGATCCTGCCGCAGCTCGCGCTGACGCTCGCGATCAGCATCGTCGCGCTGTGGACCGGCGGGCGCGTGATGGGCGAGAAGGTGCCGCTGAACCCGACGCCGTTCACGCTGATCGGCCTCACGCTGGCGATCTTCGCCGCGTTTCGCAACAACGCGAGCTACGACCGCTATCGCGAAGGGCGGGTGCTGTGGGGCGGCGTGCTGACCGCCACGCGCACGCTGACGTCGCAGGCGTTCGCGTACCGCGTGTTCGACACTGACGACGAGCGCCGCGCGTTCGTGCGCACCGTGATCGCCTTCGTCTACGCGCTCAAGCACCAGTTGCGCGGCACCGATCCCGACGCCGACCTGCGTCCGCTGCTCGGTGCGCAGACCTACGCGCAGGTCGCGCCGCTGAAGTTCCGGCCGGTCGCGATCGTGCACCTGCTGCGCACCGCGTTCGCCGCGCGCGCGGACGCCGGCCGCCTCCCGGACACGCGCCTGTGGATGCTCGACGCGCGGCTCGACGATCTCGTCGCGATGGTCAGCGGCTGCGAGCGCATCGCGTCGACGCCGATCCCGTTCTCGTACGACGTGCTGCTGCATCGAACGATCTACGCGTACTGCATTCTGCTGCCGTTCGGCCTCGTCGATTCGATCGGTGCGGCGACACCGTTCGTCACCGTGTTCGTCGCTTACACGCTGATTGCGCTCGACGCGATCGCGCATGCGATCGCCGAACCGTTCGGCACCGGCCCGAACCATCTCGCGCTCGATGCGATGACGCGGCAGATCGAGCGCACGCTGCTCGAACTGAACGGCGAGCCGCTGCCGGACGAAGTGAAGCCCGGCAAGTACTACCGCCTCACCTGACGCGCGCCGCCGGCGGCGGGTGCTTGTTGTATCGAATCGTTTCAGCATGCGATTCGTGTCGGACCCTGCGGGTATACTTTGCCGTCAGCCGCTTTGCTCATCCGCTGCGGCAAGCAGCACGATTCCGAACGGTTTCGTCGCGAAGCTTCGCGTTTCGCCTGCACCCGCGTTCCAGCCTCGACACGACAGACACGACCACCCGACCATGAAACGATTCCTGCTTCTCCTTCCCGCCGCCGTGCTCGCCGCGTGCGGAACCGCGCCGTCGTCCGACACGGCCGCTTCCGGCGGCGAGGGCGCGATGATCTACGTATCGTCGCAGCGCCCGGCCGACGCGATCGCGAACTGCCTCGACAGCCGGCTGTCGGACGCACATCGGTCGCACCACAACGGCGTGACCGACATCACGGTCGGCTCGCGCTCGTACTTCGTCACGCTCACGCCGTCCGGTGCCGGTTCGGTCGTCAAGGTCGTGCGCGGCTCCGGCAGCGAGCCACCCGAGGAAGCGATGCGCTTCGCGATCGCGCGCTGCGTGATCTGACGCGCGGCAGGCCGCGCACCTGTGGCAGCCCATGGCTGCCGCGATTATTTTCAACCGGGCTCCTGTCGATGAGAGAATCGCACCACGATCTCTCTCCGATGGAGCCCGCATGAAGCATCTGCTGTCCAGGCTGTTCGTCAGTGCCGCGCTCGCCGCGCTCACCCCCGTGTTGCCGGCGCAGGCCGCGACGCCGCCCGGCATCTTCGTCGTCGCCACGCAGCTCGGCGAATTCACGACCCTCGACCCGAGCGTGATCTACGAGCTCGTGCCGTCCGAGTACGTCGCGAACACCTACGAACGGCTCGTGCGCGTCGACCTGAAGGACCCGACGCGCTTCGACGGACAGATCGCGCAGTCGTGGACCATCGGCGCCGACGGCGTCACCTACACGTTCAAGCTGCGCCCCGGGCTCACGTTCCATTCCGGCAATCCGGTGACCGCCGACGACGTCGCGTGGTCGCTGCAGCGCACGATCCTGCTCGACAAGGGCCCGGCCGGCGTAATTGGCGACCTCGGCCTCACGAAGGCGAACGTCGTGCAGAAGGTCCGCGCGATCGATCCGCAGACCGTCGTGCTCGAGACCGACCGCAAGTACGCGCCGAGCTTCGTGCTCAACGTGCTGAGCGCATGTCCCGCATCGGTGCTCGACAGGAAGCTGCTGATGTCGCACCAGCAAGGCAACGACTTCGGCAGCGCGTGGCTGAAATCCAGCGATGCGGGCTCGGGCCCGTACAAGCTCGTCAAGTGGACCCCGAACGAGAGCATCGTGCTGCAGCGCTTCGACGCATACCGCACGCCGTACCCGATGCAGCGGGTCGTGCTGCGCCACGTGCCGGAAGCCTCCGCGCAACGGCTCCTGCTCGAGAACGGCGACGCCGACGCCGCGCGCAACCTGAGCCCCGACAGCCTCGCCACGCTGACGAAGGCCGGCAAGATCAAGGTCGCCGCGTGGCCCGTGTCCGCGCTGCTGTACCTGAGCCTGAACACGAAGAACCCGAACCTCGCGAAGCCCGAAGTCCAGCAGGCGATGAAGTGGCTCGTCGACTACGATGGCATCCAGCGCAATATCGTCAGCACGACCTACAAGGTGCACGAGACGTTCCTGCCGGAGGGCTTCCTCGGTACGTCAAACGCGCGCCCGTACAGGCAGGACGTCGCGAAGGCGAAGGCGCTGCTCGCGCAGGCCGGTTTGCCGAACGGCTTCGACGTGACGATGGACATGCCGAACGACTATCCGTACCTCGAGATCGCGCAGGCGCTGCAGGCGAACTTCGCGCAGGGCGGCATCCGCGTGAAGCTGATCCCGGGCGACGCGAAGCAGGCGATCGGCAAGTATCGCGCGCGCCAGCACGACATCTTCATCGGCGAATGGTCGCCGGACTACATGGACCCGAACAGCAATGCGCGCGGCTTCGCGTGGAATCCGGACAATTCGGACCAGTCGAAGGACAAGATGCTCGCGTGGCGCAACAGCTGGGACATCCCGCAGCTCACGAAGGACACCGAGGCCGCGCTCGTCGAGCCGTCGCCGGCGAAGCGCGCGCAACGCTATGAAGCGCTGCAGAAGGCCGTGCTCGCGAACTCGCCGTTCGTCATCATGTTCGAGAAGGTCGTGCAGGTCGCGACGCGGCCGGGCGTGACGGGCCCGGAAATCGGGCCGATCAACGATCTCGTGTCGTATCGGACGCTGAAGAAGTAAGCGCGGCGCCGCCGCTCAACCGGCCGGCATCGCGTCGAGCCGCTCCGCGGCCTGCCGCAAGCCGTCGAGGATGCGGTCGGCGACCTTCGCCGGAAACCCTTGCGGCAGCGCCGCGCCAACCGAGTCGATCACGCGCGGCGTCGCCGCGATCAGCCGCTCGACGATCGGCGTCGCGATATCGCCGAGCAGGCAATGCTCGGCCATCGCACTGAAATGGCGCCGCGTGATGTCCCGCATCGCGTAGTGCTTGCGCTTGCCGTGCATCGCCATCGCGAGCTTCGCCTTGTGCCACGACCACTGGTTCGCGCCGTCGCCCTCGACCGGCCAGATAGACATCACGTCGTACAGCGGCGTGAGCCTGAAGCGCCCGCCCGGCAGCAGCCGCAGGCTGAAATTCTTCGCGTGGCCGTCGGGCGCGGCGAGCATCCAGAACACGACCAGCGCGGCGAACAGCGTGTCGAGATCGTCGGCCGGCGCCTCCGAGCGCCGCAGGATGCCGACGAGGTCCGGCACACCCGGGCCGCCGTGCGACTCGTATTTCAGATGCGGCGGCACGCCGAGCGCCTGGCAGAAATCCTCCTGCGGCAGGCGCAGCAGCCACCGGCCGTCACGATGCAGCGCGCGGTCGAAGCGTGCGACCGACAGCACCTTGTGCGTGCCGAACCTGACGACCTCCGCATCCGGCACCGGCAGCCCGAACGCGCGCAGGATCGCGAGGCACAGCCATTCGTTCTCGACCGACGTCGTCAGGTCCGCGCGCTTGTTGCCGACGAGGCCGAGCGGCAGCTTCAGGATGTGCGTGGTCGGCGTCGCGCCGTGCGGACGCATCCATCGCCCGTCGTGATACAGCAGCGCGGTTTTTTCCTGCGCGCCCGCAAGCGACAGGCGGAAGTCGTCGTCATCGTCCCAGGCGCCGACGGCCACGCCGCTCGCCTGGTCGAGCAGCCGCGCGACGTCGTCGTCCGACAGCGGCGTGCCGTCGATGCGGTCGAAGCCGGCCGGCGTCTCGTCCTCGCCGAGCAATTGCACCGCGCCGACGCAATCGCGGCCGAGCGCGGCGAGCAGGTCGAACGGCTCGAGCGTCGCGGTGCCGAAACGCGTCGCGAGGCGCCGGCGGATTGCGTCGCTGTCCGGCAGCAGGTTGTCGAAATAGTGGTTCACGCGCTCGCCGCGCAACGGCGCGTCGCCGATGCCGAACGGCAGCGACAGCGACAATGGCCGGCCCGCCGCCGACTGCTTCCAGCCGGCGTCGTACTGCAGTTCCATGTCGCCGCGCGCGGGAATCCGCCAGACGCCGACCCTGAGCCCGTTCGCCCAGATCGACAGTGCGCGGGCGTGCGATTTGCGGCCCATGCTCACCACTCGGCGTCGGCCGCACCGCTCTCGCCCTTCGTGCGGATGCTGAGTTCGAGGTCGTACAGCGCGGTCAGCGCGAGGAGCTGGGTCAGCGACAGGCTGGCGGTGCGGGTGGTTTCGAGTAGCGACAGACGCGGCTGCCCGATGCCGATGCGGGCGGCGGCCTCGGCCTGCGTCATGCCCTTGGCCTGGCGCGCGGACGACAGGATCTCGCCAAGCTGGGCGGGGGTGTTGACGATCAGGTTCACGGCGCGGATTCCTGTGGGTAATAAATGCAGTATATTCCCGTCACACATAAATACAAAATATTCCTCAAACAAATAACCGCGTGATATGTTCGACAGGAATAACTTCGTGCGCCATTCGCTCTGCGCGCGCCCGCCGCCCGCTATCATCTCGTGTCGTACCGAAACCTGAACAAGCAATGAGATTCACCGCATGTCGACTCCCGCCTCCTCCGTCGAAACGTTGCGCACGCTGCCCGCCCGGCACCCCGGCGTGCGCTGGGCGCTGCGCGTGCTGCGCTGGGTGCTCACGCTCGCCATCACGTTCGCGGGGCTGCTCGCGCTGACGTTCGTGATCGGCCGCAAGGTGCCGATCGACCCGGTGCTCGCGATCCTCGGCGATCGCGCGTCGGCCGACGCGTACGCGGCCGAGCGCATCGCACTCGGGCTCGACAAGCCGCTCGCGACGCAATTCCTGATCTACGTGCGCGACGTGCTGCACGGCAATCTGGGGATGTCGCTGCTGACGTCGAACCCCGTGCTCGACGACATCAAGCGCGTGTTCCCGGCGACGCTCGAGCTGGCCACGCTCGCGACGCTGATCGGCATCGCGATCGGCGTGCCGCTCGGCGTCGTGGCTGCGGTGAAGCACAACCGGCCGATCGATCACGTCGCGCGCTTCGTCGGCCTGATCGGCAGCTCGGTGCCGGTGTTCTGGCTCGGCCTGATGGGGCTCCTGCTGTTCTATGCGCGGCTGCAATGGGTCGCGGGGCCCGGCCGGCTCGACCCGGTATTCGACGGGATGGTCGAAACGCGCACCGGCAGCCTGCTGATCGATTCGGCACTCGCCGGCGAATGGGACGTGTTCCGCAATGCGCTGTCGCATATCGCGCTGCCCGCGGCGATCCTCGGCTACTACTCGGTCGCGTACCTGAGCCGGATGACGCGCTCGTTCATGCTCGACCAGTTGAGCCAGGAATACATCGTCACCGCGCGCGCGAAGGGGCTCTCCGAACGGCGCGTGATCTGGCGCCACGCGTTCGGCAACATCGCGGTGCCGCTGCTGACCGTGATCGCACTCACCTACAGCAACCTGCTCGAAGGCTCGGTGCTGACCGAGATCGTGTTCGCGTGGCCGGGGCTCGGCTCATACCTGACCGGCGCGCTGCTCAATGCAGACATGAACGCGGTGCTCGGCGCGACGCTCGTGATCGGCGCGATGTTCATCACCGTCAACCTGCTGACCGATGCGCTGTATCGCGTGTTCGATCCGCGTGCGCGCTAGGTTTGCATAGGGACCGTTACACCATGACCGATTCACTGATCGTTGCGCTTGCGCACCCGCCGACGGGAGGCCGCCGATGAACGCCGCACGCGTCACGCTGCGCGCGTGGCTGCTGTCCGACGCGCCCGCGTCGCGCGCGCAGGCCGCGTGCGGCCTCGCGTACCGCCGCTGGCGCCGCTTCGCCGCGAATCCGCTCAACCTGTTCGGGCTCGCGATCCTCGTCGCACTGATCGCGGTTGCGATCGCCAGCCCGCTGATCATGCCGCACGACCCGCTGCGCCAGGTGCTCGCCGACCGGCTGCTGCCGCCCGGCTCGCCATCGCACTGGCTCGGCACCGACCAGCTCGGCCGCGATATCCTCTCGCGGCTGATCGACGGCTCGCGCCTGACGCTCGGCATCGCGCTGCTCGTCGTCGCGATCGTCGTGCCGATCGGGCTCGCGATCGGCACGACGGCCGGCTACTGCGGCGGGCTCGTCGACAGCGTGCTGATGCGCATCACCGACGTCGCGCTCGCCTTCCCGAAGATCGTGCTCGCGCTCGCCTTCGCGGCCGCGCTCGGGCCGGGCGTGATCAACGCGGTCGTCGCGATCTCGATCACCGCGTGGCCCGCGTATGCGCGGCTCGCGCGCGCGGAGACGATTCGCATCGCGCAGGCCGATTACATCCATGCCGCGCGGCTGCAAGGCGCGTCCGGCGCGCGCATCCTGCTGCGCTATATCGTGCCGCTCTGCATGTCGTCGGTGATCGTGCGCGCGACGCTCGACATGGCCGGCATCATCCTGACCGTCGCGGGCCTCGGCTTCCTCGGCCTCGGTGCGCAGCCGCCGAGCCCGGAATGGGGCTTCATGGTCGCGTCGGGCCGCAACGTGCTGCTCGACGCCTGGTGGGTCGCGACGCTGCCCGGCGCGGCGATCCTGCTCGTCAGCCTCGCGTTCAACCTGCTCGGCGACGGGCTGCGCGACGTCTTCGATCCGCGACATGGAGCATGACATGACCGCCAATCATGCGAATGTGCCGCCGCTGTGCGAAATCGACGGCCTGAAGATCGGCTTTCGTGGCCACGACGGCAGCGTCAGCGACGCGGTGCGCGACCTGTCGCTGACGCTCGCGCCCGGCGAACGGCTCGGCATCGTCGGCGAATCGGGCTCCGGCAAATCGCTGACGGGCCGTGCACTGCTCGGCCTGCTGCCCGAAGCCGCGCGCTGGTCCGCGCGCACGCTGCGCTTCGCGGGCCACGACCTGCTTGCGATGCCGGCGCGCGAACGCCGGCGGCTGTGCGGCAGCCAGATGGGGATGATCCTTCAGGATCCCAAATATTCGCTGAACCCGGTGATGACGGTCGCGAAGCAGATGGGCGAGGCGTTCCGGCTGCATGAGCCGGGGCTGCGCGGAAAGGCGCTGCGCGAACGGATCGTCGACGCGCTCGCGGCCGTGCAGATCCGCGACCCCGCGCGCGTCGCCGATGCGTATCCACACGAGTTGTCGGGCGGCATGGGGCAGCGCGTGATGATCGCGATGATGGTGTCGACCGGCCCGCGCCTCTTGATCGCCGACGAACCGACGTCGGCGCTCGACGTCGCGGTGTCGATGCAGGTGCTCGCGGTGCTGGACGCGATGATCGCGCGGCACGGCACGGGCCTGATGTTCATCAGCCACGACCTGCCGCTCGTGATGTCGTTCTGCGATCGCGTCGCGGTGATGTATGCGGGCCGCGTCGTCGAAACCTGCGCGGCGCGCGACCTGCGGCACGCAACGCATCCGTATACGCGCGGCTTGCTCGCGGCGAACCCGCCGCTCGCGAACCCGCCCGACGAACTGCCGGTGCTGCAACGCGATCCGGCCTGGCTCATTGAGGCTGCCCGATGATCGACGTCGACCACGTCTCGATCCGTTTCCCGACCCGCACCGGCCATGTCGACGCGGTGCGCGACGCCAGCTTCGCGGTGCCCGATGGCGAGGTGTTCGGCCTCGTCGGCGAGTCCGGCTCCGGCAAGTCGACGCTGCTGCGCGCGCTGACGGGCCTCGTGCCGCTCGCGGGCGGCAGCCTCGCGATCGACGGCCGGCCGATCGGCGGCAAGCTCGACCGCGCGTTTCGCCGCAACGTGCAGATGGTTTTCCAGGATCCCTACGCATCGCTGCATCCGCGCTTCACGATCGACCAGACGCTGCGCGAGCCGCTGTCGATCCACGGGATCGGCGACGCCGACGCGCGGATCGCGCGCGCGCTCGCCGAAGTCGGGCTCGGGCCCGCGTTCCGCTTCCGCTACCCGCATCAGCTGTCGGGCGGCCAGCGGCAGCGCGTCGCGATCGCGCGCGCGCTGATCGTCGAGCCGCGCGTGCTGCTGCTCGACGAGCCGACGTCCGCGCTCGACGTGTCGGTGCAGGCCGAGATCCTCAATCTGCTGCGTCGCCTGCATCGGGAGCGGCGCCTCACGATGATCCTCGTCAGCCACAACCTCGCGGTGGTCGGCTTCCTGTGCCAGCGCGTCGCGGTGATGCAGCACGGCGAGATCGTCGAGCAGCTATCGGTCGAGCACGTGCGCGCCGGGCAGGTCACGCGCGACTACACGCGCTCGCTGCTGCGCGCGACCGAAGGCTATCGCCGGATCGATCCGGCGCTCGACGCGCCCGCCGCGTGACGCCGGCCTGACGCCGGCGTGACTCACGAGCGCCTGACATCCGGCACGCGGCGGATGCCAGGCGGGCACCGCGCGGAACCCTCGCGCACGGCGAGAGTCCATTCCCATTCGTTCAGCAACGACCAGGAGGCACTCATGCTGCAATTCATCGAAACCCTGGTGGTCGGGTTCATCGTCGGCCTTCTCGCTCGCGCACTCAAGCCGGGCGACGACAAGATGGGCATGTTGATGACCACCGTCGTCGGCATCGTCGGATCGCTGATCGCGGGCTACGTCGGCCGCGCGGCAGGCTGGTACGCGCCCGGCCAAGGCGCGGGCTGGATCGCGTCGATCATCGGCGCGATCGTGCTGCTGGTGATCGTCGGCGCGGTGCGCACGCGCGGCGGCTGATTGCGCGTCGTCTTCATCGCAATCGACAACGGCCGCTCGCAACGAGCGGCCGTTCTGCATTCGGGCCGCCTCTGGTGATTCGCACCGCCATTGCCGCTCGTATCGCGTCCGGTATTACCCCGACTTGCGAATGCGCAGATTCCGCATATATTGAATCGAGCAATACGCAGCTTATTGGCTTATGCCAATTATCTGGAATTTTTCATTCAAGAGGTTCGATGCATTTGCCGTTTACGCAGGTAGCTTCGCAGCGTTGACGGACTGCCATTCGAGCGGCCTCGCTGCGACGCGCTGCCACCCTGGAGCCTGTCATGAAGCACCGCTTGTCTGCCTCCTCGTTCCTGTTGGCTGCTTCGCTTCTGGCGTCGCCGCCGTCCTTTGCCGACGGGGGTTCCGGCATCATCCACTTCACCGGCATGATCGTCGAGCCGCCGTGCTCGTTCGCCGTCGACGCGGCCAATGCCGCACGCGCGAGCGTGCGTCCCGAGTGCCCGCGCCCGGCCTCCGGCCAGATCGCATTCGTCGATCCCGCCACTCGACTGGCTGTCAAGACGACGACATTTACGCAATTGTCGCATTCGATAGATTTACCGAATCGCACGAATAACGCGCATTCACCAATGATTGCAATCGTCACCTATCAATAACGCAGTCGCCGGCATCGATCCGCATCGCCTTCGTGCGATTCGTGCGGCGTGTTCGCATGCCGTCGCGTCAGTCGCGATGGCATGCGATCCAGTCGCTGAACGCGCGGATTTTCTGCTGGTTGCCGAGGCTCTCGGGATACACGAAGAAATAGCGCGCGCCCGTTTCGAGCACGATGTCGAACGGCCGTTCGAGGCGTCGCGCGCTGACATCGTCGTCGACTAGCGTCACGTCGCCGATCGCGACGCCGAAGCCCTGCATCGCCGCGTTCGTCGCGAGGTCGAGCGTGTCGAAGCTCGGTCCGCGCTCGGGATCGACCGTGCGCGCGCCCGCATGGTCGAGCCATGCACGCCAGTCGCGATGGTCGCGCGTCGGATGCAGCAGCGTGTGGCGCGCGAGGTCGTCGACCGCGTGCAGCGGCGACGTCTGTCGCAACTCGGGTGCGCAGACGGGCGTCAGCCGCTCGTCGAACAGCGGCAGCGCGGCTACGCCCGCGCCTGGCGACGTCCCGTAGACGATCGCCGCATCGAACGGCTCGCTCGCGAAATCGACGTCGTGCTGCCAGGCGGTCGTGATCTGCACGTGCAGATCGGGATGCTCGCCCTGGAAACGCATGATGCGCGGCAGCATCCAGCGCATCACGCAGGTCGGCACCTTCAGCGCAAGATCGGTGCGCTGCCGCGTGAGCTTCAGCGAGATGTCCTCGATGCGCGCGAAGCTCTCGTTGACGACCGGCAGCAGCTGCTCGCCTTCGGCCGTCAGCGTCAATCCCTTCGCATGCCGCTTGAACAGCGGGAAACCGTAGTGCGCCTCGAGTGTCTGGATCTGCCGGCTTACCGCGCCCTGCGTGATGCAGAGCTGCTCGGCGGCGCGCGTGAAGCTGCGATGGCGGGCCACCGTCGAGAAGATCTGCAGCGCGTGCAAGGGCGGAAGTCGGCGCATGGCGATGCGATCAGCCGCCGCCAGCGAGCGCGGCAGCCGCGAGGCGCGCCGCCGACGCGACGACGTCCGCGCGCGGCGCCGCATCGGCGCGCGGCTGCGTGAACGACACCGCGATCACGAGCGGCGCGTGCGACGGCGGCCAGAGCACCGCGACGTCGGTCGTCGTGCCGTAGCCGCCCGTCCCCGCCATGTCGGCAACCCGCCAGTCGGAAGGCACGGCGGCGCGAATGCCCGTGCCGCGCGCCCCGCCACCCGGGTTGCCGACCATCCACTTCGTCAGTTGCGTGCGCTGCGGTTCGCCGAGCGTATCGCCGAGCAGCAGCCGGCGCAGCGTCTCGGTCATCGCGAGCGGCGTCGACGTGTCGCGATCGTCGCCGGGCGCGGCCGTGTTCAGCTCCGGTTCCCAGCGATCGAGGCGAAACAGCGTGTCGCCGCTCGTGTGCGCGAACCCGGTGACGGCCTGCGGGCCGCCGAGCACGCCCATCAGCAGGTTCCCCGCGGCCTTGTCGCCGGATTGCAGTACTGCGATGCAGAGCTGCTCGATCGTCAGGCCGGTGTCGACGTGGCTCTCCGTGACGGGCGAGCCGGATACGACGTCGTAACGGCGGTACAGGATGCGGCGCGGCAGCAGCGACTCGTCGAGCGCGCTGCGCGCGAGCATCGCCGCGACGGCGACGACCGCATAGGTGCCGCACATCGGAAAGTGCTCGCGCGAACGATAGGCGATCCGCGCGCCGCTCGCGGTGTCGAGCGCGGCGACGCCGAGGCGGCCGTCCGATGCTTTCTCGAGTGCGTCGAGCTGGGTTTGCGCGGCGTGGACGCGCTCATGATCGGCAACAGGCGCCGGCGCGCAAGCGGCGACGAACGGCGCGGCAACGGCCGCAAGCAGCAGCGAGCGGCGGGACGGAGAGTGGTCCATGGATGACGATGCGGCTGCGTAGTATGGGGCTGCGTATCAGGCGCTTCTCAGGCTGCTTAACACGCGGCGTCATGAATGCGTTCATGCCCCGACCCGCGTGCTGCCAGCTAGCGTAACAGCGAACGCGCCCTGTTTCCAGCAGCGCCCACGCGCCGTGCTCAGCCTTGCGTCGACGGCAGATACGGCATCGGGTTGACAGGCTTGCCGTCGCGCCGCACCTCGAACAGCAGCGCGACGCGCGAGTTGTCGAGGTCGCCCATCTCCGCGATCTCGTCGCCCCGGTGCACGACGTCGCCAGTCTTCACGAGCAACTTGCGGTTATGCGCATAGGCGGTCAGGAAATCCGCGTTGTGCTGGACGATGATCAGGCTGCCGTAGTCGTTCAGGCCGGTGCCCGCGTACATCACGCGGCCGTCGGCGGCCGCGCGCACCGGGTCGCCTGCCCGGCCGGCGATCTGGATCCCGCGGTTCTGCCCCGGCTTGAACGCTTCGACGACGCTGCCGCTCGCGGGCCACGCAAGCGTGACCGCGTGTGCGTGCCGCTTCGTGTCCTTCACGACCTGCCGGTCATTCGCGGTCTGCGCGGTCTGCGCGGCCGGCTGAACCGGCGCGGCCGTCGCGCCGCCGTTCGCGGCTGTCGTCGGCGCGGGTGCCTGCGGCGTTTCCTGCTTCACGATGCGCAACGCCTGTCCGGAACGCAGCCGGCTGCGTGCGCCGAGCTTGTTCCACAGACGCAGGTCGGCCACGCTGCAGTCGTTCGCCGCCGCGATGCGCGTCAGCGTGTCGCCGCGTTTGACCACATAGCGGTGCGCGACGAGGATCGGCGCCTGCGGCATCTGCGCCGCGACAGGCGCGTTCTGCGGTGGTGTCGCCGACGCGCCCGCCAGCGTATCGCTCGGCGGCGTCTGCTGCGTATTCGCGCAGCCGGCCATCACGAGGACGGCGGCCAGGCCCGGCAGCCATCCCGCGATACGGTTGATCTCGCGCTTTTCCATGGTCGACCCGATTCCGATTTGACAATCTTTCAAGCATCTCAAAATTGGGACGGCCGACGTGTAACCGGATGCAAACAATGATGACAAACGATCACGAACCCGGTGCCGGCCGTACATCTGATATCGGTAATACGGTCAGACCCGGAAAAACTTGACACTTGGCGGCGAAATTGGCGAAAAAAATTCCGGCGCTCGGTAAAGACGACTCACACCGCTCATTCCATTACACATGCCCGCGGGAACCGCGAACGCATCGCCGGTTCGGCGAACGGCGACACGCCGGTGCGGCTGCGTTCAACCCAGCCACTCGGCGATTTCCAGACAGACCAGCGCAATGCCGACACACAGAAAGAACAGATGAAGTGCGATCTTGAACGACACGCCCCAAGACGGATCGATGCGCATGACAGGCTCCCAGGTTCGTTGTGGCGCAATGATCGTGCATTGTTCGCGCCCCGAAAATACGGAAGCGGCGAAGCGGGCCTCAGGCAACGCCTGAGCCCCCGTGCGCGGTTCCTGCTACCTTATCGCCGATCACCATAACATCTGACCCCATCATGCGCTTCGACCTGACCGACCTGCGGCTTTTCCTGAACATCTGCGAGGCGGGCACCATTACGGGCGGCGCCGAACGCACGCACATCACACTGCAGGCCGCAAGCGAGCGCATCCGCGGGATGGAGGACGAGCTCGGCGTGCCGCTGCTGCACCGGACCAAGTCGGGCACGCAGGTCACCAACGCCGGCCTCGCGCTCGAGCACCATGCGCGCACCGTACTGCAGCAGATCGACCACATGCGCGGCGAGCTGCAGCAATACGGCCAGGGGCTGCGCGGCCACATCCGGCTGCTCTGCAATACCGCGTCGCTCAGCGAATACCTGCCCGACGCGCTCGCCGAATACTTGCCCCACCATCCGAAACTGTCGATCAGCGTCGAGGAGCGCTCGAGCCAGGACGTCGTGCACGCGATCCGCAACAGGACCGCCGACGTCGGCATCGTCGCCGATTCGGTCGGCCTTGGCGGGCTCGAGCAGAAGCCGTTCCGCGAGGACTGGCTGCTCGTCGTCGTGCCGGCCGGACATCCGCTTGCCGCGCGTGACAAGGTCGCGTTCGACCAGATCGTCGACGCGGACTTCATCGGCCTCACCGACGGCAGCGCACTGCAGGTCCATCTGGCGGACCAGGCGCGCGCGCTCGGCAAGCGGATCCGCTATCGCGTGCAGCTGAAGAGCTTCGACGCGATCTGCCGCGTGATCGAAAGCGGTGTCGGCATCGGGATCGTGTCGCGGCACGCCGCGCTGCGCGCGATGCAGACGATGGAGGTGCGGATGGTCGAGCTGTCCGATGCGTGGAGCCATCGGAAGCTCACACTGTGTGCGCGGTCGTTCGATGCGCTGCCGAAGTACACGCGGGAGTTCGTCGCGTTCCTGTCCGGTGGCGGTGCACGCCGGTAGGATGGAGCACGGCGGCCGCTGCCGGGACATTCGGTCGGCCGGGCGGCTCGTTCACCTGCTTCCTGGGTCGTGACCGGCGTTACTTCGCCCTTGCCTTTATCGATTCCTTACCATAAAGTAAGGCGCATTGGAGGGCAACCATGACAGCCGCAACTATCACATCGAAGGGCCAAGTCACGATTCCGGTGGACGTGCGCAACCAGCTCGGCCTGGAGTCCGGCGACCGGATTGAGTTCAGCTTCAACGAGGCAACGGGCCGGTACGAGATATATCCGGCCACGCGATCGCTCGCTTCGCTCAAGGGCATCGTCAAGAAGCCCGCTAATCCCGTGTCGATCGAGGACATGAACCGCGCCATCGCCGAGCAGGGAGCATCCGCGCGATGATCGGACTTGATACGAACGTTCTGGTCCGCTATTTCGCGCAGGACGATGCTGTGCAGTCGAAAAAGGCGACGGTGCTGATGGAGTCCCTGTCGGCCGATCGGCCAGGCTATGTCTCGCAGGTCGCGCTTGTCGAAGTCGTGTGGGTACTCGGGCGCTGCTACCGTGTCGAGCGCGACCAGATGAAGGACATCATCGACTCGATGATCGGCACGAAGGAACTGGTCGTCGAAGCGGCGGACACAGTGCGAAAGGCACTTCGCGTTTTCGCGGCATCAGACAAGGCGGATTTCGCGGACTGCCTGATCGAGCGGTCGGGGCACGTTGCCGAGTGCGAATACACCGCCACTTTCGACGTGACGGCCTCGAAGGTCACCGGAATGCAATTGATCAAGTAACGACGGATGTCGCCGCCGGCGGTGAGCCACCACCCCCGGCAACCCCTCACTCCTTGTGGCCAGCCCCCCGCCCCTGCTCGCTGTCGAGGTGCGCCATCTGCGCGGCCGGATAACGGTCGCCGGCAGCCGCCCCGGCGGGAACCGCCGCTTCGATGTGGGCGAGATCATCGACCGTTAGTTGCGTATCAAGCGCCGACAACGCGTCCTGCAGCTGCGTGCGCTTGCGCGCGCCGATCAGCGGCACGATGTCATCGCCGCGCGACAGCGCCCACGCGATCGCCACCTGCGCCGGATTGCGGCCCTTCTCGTCGGCGATCGCGCGAAGCGCGTCGACGAGCGCGAGGTTGCGCGTCAGGTTCTCGCCCTGGAAGCGCGGGCTCGCGGCGCGGAAATCGCGCCCCACTTCCCGCTCGGCCGACCAGCGCCCGCTCAGCAGCCCGCGTGACAGCACGCCGTACGCGGTCACGCCGATCCCGAGTTCGCGGCACGCGGGCAGGATCTGCGCCTCGATGTCGCGCGACAGCAGCGAATACTCGATCTGCAGGTCGGCGATCGGCGCGACGGCCGCCGCGCGGCGCACGGTGTCCGCACCGACTTCCGACAGCCCGATGTGCCGCACGTACCCTTCCTTGACGAGATCGGCGATCGCGCCGACCGTCTCCTCGATCGGCACCGCCGGATCGATGCGCGCCGGCCGGTAGATGTCGATATAGTCGGTGCCGAGCCGCTTCAGCGAATACGCGACGAAATTACGGATCGCCGCCGGCCGCGCGTCGTAGCCGACGAACGCGCCGGCCGGATCGCGCAGCGCGCCGAACTTCACGCTGATGACGACCTGCTCGCGCGCCCTGCCGCGCAGCGCGTCGCGGATCAGCATCTCGTTGTCGCCCATCCCGTAGAAGTCGCCGGTGTCGAGCAGCGTGATCCCGTGGTCGAGCGCCGCATGCAGCGTCGCGATGCTTTCCTGGCGGTCGGCCGGCCCGTACATGTCCGACATGCCCATGCAGCCGAGCCCGATCGCCGAGACCTGCGGGCCCGTGCGGCCCAGTTGACGCAGTTTCATGTCCGTTTCCTCGAAGTGGTGAGTGGATGGACGCGATTCTGGCGAGATCGCGCGCTGCGATAAACGCGAAAGACTCCACCAAACTATTCGACGCTGATTAACAATGGAGGCCTGTTCCAATCCGCCAGGTTTTCCGCCCCGCATGGACCATCTGCACGCTATGCGCATCTTTGCGCGCGTCGCGCATCTCGGCAGCTTCACGAAGGCGGCCGAGCAAATGCAGCTGCCGCGCCCGACGGTCAGCAACGCCGTCCAGTATCTCGAGAAACATCTGAAGATCCGCCTGCTGCAGCGCACGACGCGGCGCGTCGCGCTGACCGCCGAGGGCGCCACCTACTACGAGCGCTGCATGCGGCTGCTCGCCGATCTCGACGACGCCGAGACACTGTTCGAGGATGCCGGTGCGTCACCGCGCGGCGTGATCCGCGTCGACCTGCCCGAGCGTTTCGCGCTGAACGAAGTAATTCCAGCGCTGCCGGCGTTTCACGCGCGGTTTCCGGACCTGCGCGTCGTGATGAGCACGACCGACCGCTTCGTCGACCTCGTCGCGGACGGCATCGACTGCGCGGTGCGCGTCGGCGCGCTATCCGATACGTCGCTCGTCGCGCGGCGGATCGGCGAGCTCGCGCAGGTCAACTGCGCGTCGCCCGCGTACCTCGCGCGCCACGGCACGCCGCGCTCGCCGGACGACCTGCCCGAGCACGTCGCGGTCGGCTATTTCTCGACGCGCACGGGCCGCGAGCTCGACTGGGAATATGCAGACATGGATACCGGCGAGATGCACGCGGTGAAGATGCGCAGCGTCGTGTCGGTCAACAGTTCGCAGGCGTACCTCGCGTGCTGCCTCGCGGGGCTCGGGATGATCCAGGCGCCGCGCGACGGCCTCGCCGAGCCACTCGCGCACGGCGCGCTCGTCGAAGTGCTGCCGGAATGGAACGCGGCGCCGCTGCCGGTGTCGGTGGTGTTTCCGCACGGCCGGCACCTCGCGCCGCGCGTGCGGATTTTCGTCGACTGGCTCGCGCAGACGCTCGGCCGGCCACATCGGGCCGGCTGAGCGCACTTAGAACTTGTGGCGGATCGCCGCGCGCACCGCGAACTGGTTCGACGACGACGACGGCCCGTCGGTGCCGACCACGTAACCGCCGTCGGCGGCCGTGCCGCTCTTGTCGCCGGCGACCCTCTGCCACGCGCCCTGCAGGTACACGTCGGTGCGTTTCGACAGGCTGTAGTCGGCCATCAGGCCGACGGTGTGGTATTTCGGCTTGATCGAGCCGTTCGAGGCGTCGAACTTGCCGTCCGTGAACACGTACTGCGCACCGAGATAGATATCGGACGTGAGCTGGTACTTGCCGTTGACCTCGAAGTTCTGGAACTTCGTCGCGGTCAGGCCGAGCCCCGAGAACGTCGACACCGGCAGGTAGACGGTCGACACCGGATTCTTCACGTCGGTCTTCGTATAGACGAAACCGACCGTCGCCGGGCCGAACGTGTAGTTGATGCCGCCACCGAAGATCCGCAGGCGGTCGGCGACGAAGTTCGCGTCGTCGGCCGCGATCGCGCCCGCATTGCCGATGCCCGGATTGTTCGCCTGCAGGTAGGCCGCGGCGACCTGCAGGCCGGCCAGCGAATACTGCGCGCCGATGCTGTACTGGCGGTTGTTCGAGAAGCCCGTGCTGTTGCTGAAGCTGTACGTGCCGCCGAGCGTCAGGCCGTTCCAGTCCGGGCTCGCGTACTTGATCGTGTTGTTGACGCGGAACGAGTTGTCCGTGTTGTCGTTGTCGAACGGATGCGAGAACAGCGTGCCGCCCCAGTTGCCGTTCGCAGTCAGCGGCGCGAGATAGTCGACGAGGGCATCGTACTGGCGGCCGAATGTCAGCGTGCCGAAGCGCGACTCGCTCAGGCCGACGAACGCCTGGCGGCCGAACATGCGGCCGCCCTGGCCGAGCCGGCCGTTGTTCACGTCGAAGCCGTTTTCCAGCGTGAAGATCGCCTTCAGGCCGCCGCCGAGATCCTCGGAGCCGCGCAGGCCCCAGCGACTGCCTTGCGCGTAGCCGCTCGCGAGCTGGTAGTTGGCCTTGCCGACGCCGTTCACGTTGACGTTGTTCGTATAGTTGAAGCCTTCGTCGATCAGGCCGTACAGCGTCACGCTGTTTTGCGCGAACGCCGGCACGGCGAAGGCGGCGAGCGTGGCGGCAACGATCACGCGCTTGTTCATCTCGAATCTCCAGGACCGGGATGCCCGGCGCGGCCTGCGGCGCGCCGGGCGAATGTCTTTTTGCATGGCCCGCTCGGCGGGCGGCGCGGGGTGGCACGCCGCGCAATGGTCAAAATGGTGTCACGTCGCGAATCAAACGTCCATCGGGGCAACAGTCCGCCGCGGAAAGCGTTGCGCCCTTCCAACTGACCCCATTGTGCCGATTGACGGGCGGGCCTTGCGGGCTGCGGGCGGCCGGCATGCCATCCGCGTAAACCCGTAAACCTGCGCTTCGATGGCACAATGCACATCTGTTCGTCACATTTCTTCACGCATTCATGCTTCACCCCGATTCCCGCGCGGCGCGAGCCTGCCGCGCGATCGGCGTGCCGTCCCGGGAGACCGGCCGATGAGCGCCGCCGCCAAGCCCGGCCGCTACGCCGAGCTCGATTTCTTCCGCGGCCTTGTCCTGCTCGTGATCGTCATCGACCACATCGGCGGCAGCATCCTGTCGCGCGTCACGCTGCACGCATACGCGCTGTGCGACGCGGCCGAGGTGTTCGTGTTCCTCGGCGGCTTCGCCACCGCGATCGCGTACAACTCGCTCGCGGAGCGGCACGACGAGGCTGCCGCGCGCCAGCGCTTCATCCGCCGTGCGTTCGAGATCTACCGTGCGTTCCTCGTGACGGCCGGCCTGATGCTGCTGATCACCGCCGCGCTGAACGCGTTCGCGATCGACGGCCCGAACATGCCGACCAACGATCTCGACGGCCTGATCCAGAAGCCGCTCGCCGCGCTGCGCGACATCCTGCTGTTCCGGCGGCAGCCGTACCTCGCGTCGGTGCTGCCGATGTATGCGTTCTTCGCGCTGCTCGTCCCGCTCGCGCTGCCGCTCGCGCGCAGCCAGCCTTGGCTGATGCTCGCGTTCAGCGCGTCGCTGTGGTTCGCGGCGCCGCGCGTTGCCGGCTACCTGCCGACCGTCGAAGGCGCGCCGTGGGATTTCAACCCGTTCGCATGGCAGTTCCTGTTCGCACTCGGCGTGGTCGCGCGCTGCCAGCCCGTCTATCAGACGCTCGCACCGAAACCGCAGGGCTGGCTGCTGACCGCGGCCGCGCTCGCGATCGTCGCCGCGGGCGCGTACTACCGGCTGCGCATCGAACCGTTCCCGACCGATCCGTCAATCAAGCAGAACCTCGGCGTGCTGCGCCTCGTGAACTTCCTCGCGATCGCGTGGCTCGCAGCCAAGCTCGTCCATCTCGGCTGGATGAAGAAGGTCGCGCACGCGATGCCATGGATCGGCACGATCGGCCGGCAGGGCCTGCTGTGCTTCGTCGCGGGCACCGCGATCTCGCTCGCGGTCGATTCGCTGCTGTACCAGGCGACCGAAGGCTATCTCGACGTGCCGCTCGGGCTGACTGCCGACATCGTCGCGATGGGCCTGCTGTATCTCGTCGCGAAACTGTATCCGCCGCTGACGTCGCGGCTGTCATTGCTGCGCACGCGGCGGTAAAAAACCACCGCGCAGCCGTCATCCGCCGCTGCTACGATAGGCGGCGACTATCCTCATCCCGCTTGCCATGCGTCGATTTATTCTCCTGCTTGCCGCCGCGCTGACCGTCGGTTTCGCCGAATCCGCCCAATCCACCCAGCCTGCCCAGGCTGCCCAGGCGGCGCCGCTCAACGACGACAGCAGCGTCGTGATGCGCACGTTCCATTCGGCGTCGCTGCAGCGCGACTGGTCGTACACGGTCTACCTGCCGCCCCGCTACAACCCGGAAGGCGCGCGCTACCCTGTGCTGTACCTGCTGCACGGCAACGCGGGCAACGCGAACGACTGGATCACGCAGGGCCGCCTGCAGGTGACCGCGGATGCGCTGATCGAGCGGCATGAGATCCCGCCCGTCGTGATCGTGATGCCGCAAGGCGGCACCGACTGGTATGTCGACCGCAAGGAGCGGATGCAGAGCGCGTTCCTCAACGACCTGCTGCCGGACGTGGAGACGCACTTCGCGGTGTCGAACCAGCGCGCGGGCCGCGCGATCGGCGGCGTATCGATGGGTGGTTTCGGCGCGCTGCGCTTCGTGCTGCTCGAACCGGGCCTGTTCTGCGGCGCGATGCTGCTGAGCCCCGCGGTCTACGCGAACGAGCCGCCGGTCAACTCGGCGGCCCGTTACGTCGGCGTGTTCGGCGACAAGCAGTTCGATTCGCGCGTCTGGCATGAACTCAATTACCCGGCGCTGATGCGCGGTTATTTCGCGCGCAACTGGCGCGTGCCGATGTTCATCGCCGTCGGCGACGACGACCTGACAATCCAGGCCGAATCGAGCGTGCTCTACACGCAGCTGCGCCGCGCGCAGAACCCAGCCGAGCTGCGCATCGTCGACGGCGGACATACGTGGGACGTGTGGCGCGGGCTGATCGGGCCTGCGCTCAAGTACACGATGGAATGCGTGAAGTAAGCCGGGGGGACGGAGTATTGCTTGCCGGACATCGGGCTGGCCGGCGCTCGCCGCCCGGCGACGAGACGGGAAGTAGCAGTGACGCCCCCCCAAAAAACCAGCCGATAGAAAAATATTCCACGCGGAGCGCAATTCTCAGCTCAATTTGGATCCATTTTCCGCGTTGCCCGCCGTATGATTTCCCGCATGACGGAGCAGCAAGTAAAGGATATGAGCGAGAACAACACATTGCATTACCTCGACTACGCGGCGACTACGCCTGCAGATCCGCGCGTGATCGAGTCGATGGTCACCTGTCTCGGTGTCGACGGCGCATTTGGCAATCCCGCGTCGGGATCGCACCTGGCGGGCAGGCTGGCGCGGGCAAAGGTCGAGCGGGCACGCGAACAAGTGGCGGCACTCATTGGCGCGGATGGGGACGAAATCGTCTGGACGTCAGGCGCCACTGAATCCAACAACCTGGCGCTCAAGGGCTACGCGGATACCGCCACCGAAAAGCGCCACCTGATTACGAGCCGCATCGAACACAAGGCCATTCTCGACACGATGGCCAGCCTTTCGATGCGCGGGTTGTCGGTCTCCTACCTCACGCCGACGTCCGATGGCGAAATCACGGCCGACGCTGTGGCGACGGCGATCGGCCCGGAGACTGGCCTTGTATCGCTCATGCTCGTGAACAACGAGATCGGCACGCTCACGAACATCGGCGAGATCGCCCGAATCGTGCACGCCGCCGGCGCGCTTCTCCACGTCGACGCAGCGCAGGCGCTCGGCAAGACGCCGATCGATGTCCGCGCGCTCGGAATCGACATGATGTCGATGTCGGCGCACAAGGTCTATGGGCCCAAAGGGATCGGCGCGCTCTTCGTCCGTCGCGACATTGCGGACAGGATTGCACCGCAAATGCACGGCGGCGGACATGAGCGGGGATTACGCTCGGGTACGCTCGCGACCCACCAGATCGTCGGCATGGGCACCGCGTGCGAGCTGGCGGCCGAAGAACTCGAGGCCGACACGGCACGGATTGCCGCGCTAAGCGCGCGTTTGACGGACGCCGTGCTCGCGCTCGGAGACGTCACGCAGAACGCGCGCGCGGCGCGACGCATCCCTCATACGCTGAGCCTGACCGTGAACGCACCCGGCTTCTTCCCGTTCATGCTCGGCGACGCACTCGCCGTGTCGTCCACATCCGCCTGCAATTCGGCCGCCGGCACGCCGTCTCATGTTCTGACGGCAATCGGCCTCGATGCGGATTCGGCGAGCCGCACCGTCCGTATCAGCGTCGGACGCTTCACGACGGAACAGGACATCGACTTCGCGATTTCCTGCTTCCGGAAAGCCATCGAGCAATGCCGGTCGACCGCGTCGAACGGGTTTGCGGCATCGCGCCAGATCATGCCGGAAGACCTGAGAGCCATTCGCAACGCGGGCTATCGCTCCGTGATCTGCAACCGGCCCGATGGAGAAAGCGCCGATCAACCGGCCTTTGCGGAAATCGCCGCCGCTGCGCGCGAACTGGGGCTCGACGCGCAATATCTTCCCGTCGAGTCTGGCCACATTGGCGACGCGGAAGTCGATGCCTTTGCAGCAATGGTCGACGCATTGCCGAAGCCGGTTCTCGCTTATTGCCGAAGCGGCAATCGATCCGGAATGCTGTGGAATCGGTTGGCGGCTCGGCGTTCGGCATGACGAGGCCGCATGGGCGCTCGGTTTGCAGCGCCGCTTTGCGGGCGGATGTGCATTCCTCCCGCCTCGTATTCCTGTTGGCGGAACGCAGGGCATTCCGCAATCGACAGCCGACTGGTTGAGCGAGACGGGAAGGTCATCGAAACCGCATTGCACACGGGAAAACGGCGTGGGCAGGTCTGACGGCAATTCCCCGAAAGACCCACATGCTCATCGAAATCGGTTCTAACCCGTGCAACATGCTGGCAGGGCAACAAAGACTGGTTGCTTCCGATGAGCCGTCATGCGAACCCTGCGATCGGAGCGATCATGCATCACACATCCGGATCCGGAATCCGCGCCGACTGAATCACGACCAACGTGTCGCCGGCCTCGATCCGGCACGGCGGATCTTCATAGAACGAATGAATCTTGCCGCAGCGATCGAGCCCGACGACGATCGCGCCCGGCAGCAGGTTCGTCATGCAGCCGATCTCGTGCTTCTGCGCTGGCCGCTCGAGCTGCGTCGCGCGGCCGCGGGTCGACAGCATGTCGTTGACGAACGGCACGATGTAGCGGCTGTGCACCGCGTCCGCGAGCAGCAGCGCGCCGATCTTCGTCGACGACACGATCACGTCCGCGCCCGCCTGCCGTAACTGCCGCTGATACAGATTCTCCTGGATCCGCACGACGATCTTGGTATCGGGCGCGATGCTGCGCACCGACAGCGTCAGCAGGATCGCGGTCGGATCGTCGGTCACCGAGATGATCACCGCCTTCGCTGAACGCACCTGCGCCTGCTGCAGCAGGTCCTCGTGCGCGGGATCGCCGAGCAGCCCCGTCACGCCGAGCGAGGTCGCCGCCTCGAGCGCCTGCTGCTGCGCATCGATCACGATCACCGTCGCCGGATCAACGCCGCTCTCGAGCAGCTCGCGCACGGCGATCGAACCGGAGAGACCGTAGCCGCACACGACGATGTGATCGGTCAGTTGCTTTTGCAGGCGTTTCATGCGGAATTCCTCGACAACGCGCTGGATCACGAACTGATATGCCGTGCCCAGGAAGATGAACCAGATGCCGATGCGGATCGGCACGATGAAGAACGCATCGATCAGGCGCGCCCGCGCGGTGACGGGCACGATGTCGCCGTAGCCGACCGTCGCGACCGTGACCATCGTGAAATAGACGAGGTCGGCGATGTTCATCGGCGTGCTCTTCGTCGAATCGCGCAGCCCGTCGCGGTCGAGGTACAGCACGAAGAACGCGAGCGTGCACAGGAACACGACGAGGCACAGCCGGAACAGCAGCGTGCGCCGCGGCGACGTCGCGGGACGCGTGAACAGCGTGCGCTTGCGCGGCGCCTGCCACGGATTGCGGGCGCGCCGCAGACGGGATCGCAACGACCGGCGTTGTGCGGAAGGCGAGGCCAACGGGGGATTCTCCTGAAGGATGCGGGCTCGATTCTACGATGGAGACGCGTGTAACAGGCGCGTGCAACGGATGCGTGCAACAGGCGCGTGCCCGGCGCGCGTCACAGCATGCTGCGCGGGCGCACCATCGTCCCGTCGGCGAAGCGCGCCGCGCGGAACGCGCGCAGGTCGAGCGACGGCGCGCCGGTGTCGATCCATTCGGCAAGCAGCCGGCCGACGATCGGCCCCATTGCGAAGCCGTGACCGCAAAAGCCCGTCGCGATCGCGAGACCCGACAGCGTGCCGGGCGCGTCGATCACGGGAATACCGTCTGGCAGCACGTCGATCAGCCCGGCCCAAGCCTCGACGATCTGCGCCTCCTTCAGCGCAGGAAAGATCGCCTTCAGCTTCGCGAGCGCGCGCGGCGCATGCGCGCGATTCGGCTGCGGTTGCGGATCGCGCGGCTCGATCGGCCCGGGCCCGCCGTTGATGCGCGCGAGCACGTCGCGCCACGCAGCACCGTTCAGGTGCAGCCGGAATTTCTCGCGCTGCGACCAGAACTCCGGCCAGAACAGGCTCAGCCCGCGCAGATGGCCGAGCGTCAGGTCGACGTCGGCCTGCATGTCGTCGGCGAGGTTGATTGCGCCGTTCTTGCGCTGGCGGATCCCGAGCCCATGGCCCCAGATCGTCGACGCAGACACCGGCGGCAACACGTTGGTGCGCATGCAGGTGCCGCGCACCGCCTGCTGCGGCAGCCGGATGCCGACGCCGTCGAGCAGGCGATGACTCGTCGCGCCCGCCGCACAGATCACGCGCGACGTGCGAATCGTGCCGCGCTCGGTTACGACGCCCACGACCGCGCCGCCGGCCGCCTCGATCGCCGTCACGCCGCAGCCTTCGAAGAAGCGCGCGCCTCTTTCCGTCGCGCGCGCGGCGAACGCGGCGGCGACGCGCCGCGGCTCGGCCTGCCCGTCGCTCGCCGTATAGAGTCCGCCGAGCGCCGGCGCGGCGAGGCCGCTCACGTGCTCGTCGATTTGCGCGCGCGTCAGCGTGCGCGTGTCGAGCCCGTGCTCGCGTGCGACATTCAGCCACGCCTGGAACGACGCCCAGTCGATTTCGTTATCCGCGATATACAGGCAGCCACCCTGACGCCATTCGAGATCGAAACCGAGGGTCTCCTCTAATCCCGCCCAGATCCGGATGCCGGCCATCATCAGCGGCACCTCGGCGGCTTCGCGCCCCTGCTGGCGCACGAAGCCCCATGCGCGCGTGGACTGCTGCCCGGCAAGCCGCGACTTGTCGAGCACGACGGCCTTCAGGCCGCGCAGGCCCAGGTAGTACGCAGCTGCGCAACCCATGATGCCGGCGCCCGCGATCACGACGTCTGCGTCGGCGGGAAACGCCGCGTCGACGCGAGTCAGCGTGTCGTAAAGCGGATAAGTTGTCGTCATTGTTTCTTGTCAGTGAGTAATACCCGGAACGCGCGCAGATATACGGTAACGTTGCGAAACACCTTTCACACAATCGCATGCTTCACTACGAGGAACCGATGCCATTTTGCGGTAAAGTTATCTTTTCCGCGCGTGGCCGGTCGGCTCGCCATTGGACGTCACCGAGATCGTCCGCCGATTACGCCGCAAGGCGTCGTTCTGAACGTCATTCGACCCGATCCGCTCCCGTAGCATGACCATTGAAGCAATAACCACGGATTCCCTCGCGGTCGCCGAGCGCGTGCGCGAGCTGATGACCCGCAACGGCATCGGCAAGCGTCAGCAGACCACCGAGCTATGCCGCATCCTCGACCTCAGTTTTTCCCAAGGCCACCGCAAGCTGCGCGGTAGCAGCCCGTGGACGCTCGCGCAGATCAAGAAAGTCGCCGAAGCGTACGGCGAGCCCGCCGCGCAGCTGTTCGGCGCGCAGACGCTCGACCCCGGCATGGTCGGTGCGTATTCGCAGGAAGCCGTGCTGTACGCGGGCGTCGCCGAGATTCCCTGCACCGCGTGGATCGGCGCGCCGCTCGAGTCCGGCGCGCGGCCGGAATTCGTCGCGTATGAACAGAACGGCCGCTGGCGCGTGCTGCGCCATACGGGCGTGCTTTACCAGAACGCGTACGACGTGCACAAGATCGAGATCTATCCGCGCCGCGCCGAAAGCGACAAGCTGGTGGTCGCGGTGATCGACCCCGACCGCGTCAGCGCAACCGAACTGTGCCGCTATCTCGAGCGGCAGGGCTTCGCGACGGCCGCGTTCGACGGCCTGACCGCATTCGTCGACGCGCTGCAGGGGCAAGCGTTCGACGCAGTCGTCACCGAATGGCTGTTCGACGACTGTACGGCCGCCACCGCGATCAAGGCGGTGCGCACGTCCGACAATCCGGGCGCGCCGATCTTCGTGCTGACGGGCGACCTGCTCACCGGCCGCGCAAGCGAAGCCGACATCAGCGAAGTGATCCGCGCGTTCGACGTCGTCTGCTACGAAAAACCCGCGCGCATGGCGATTCTCAGCGCAGATCTCGCGAAACGCGTCGCGCGCGGCTGAACGCCGCCGCGCGCCGGCCGAACGGCCGGTTGGCCAAAGAGCCCGCGCACGCTGCGGCGCCACGGCCGCGAACAGGTTCCTCAGTACAATAACCGCACCTGTTCACGCCCACCCGGCATCCGCCGCGACCGACGCCATGGCCCACCTCATCCCCGACGACTGGAAAAGCCTCGCCGCCACCGGCGCGGCCGAGCGCGAACGCGAAACGCTGGCGGCGCTCGAACACGCGCTGCCGGACGGCTACACCGTGTATCACGGCGTCCACTGGACGCGCGCCGAGCACGGCTTTTCCGTGTTCGGCGAAGCCGCTTTCGTGGTGGTCAGCCCGGCCGGGCGCATCCTGCTGATCGAGCAGAAAGCCGGCTTCCTGCGCGAAACGCCGAAGGGACTCGTGAAGGTCTACCTGCAGACCGAGCGCAATGTGTCGATCCAGCTCGCGCGCACGCAGGAAACGCTGCACCGGCGCCTGACCGCCGCGCTCGGCGCGGGCGTCTACGGCGTCGACGCGCTGCTCTACTGTCCCGACTACACAATTCGCCAGGCCGCAATCGCGGGCGTCGCGCCTGACCGCATCGTCGACGCGACACGCAAGGCGCAGCTCGCGCAGGTGATCCGGCAACTGCTGCCGGCCGACGAGCCGCGCGTCGCGAACGCGCCGAAGATCCACCATTTCCTCGCCGACGAACTCGCGCTGACACCCGATACGAGCGCGCTCGTCGGGCAAGCCGGCACGCTCGTCACGCGGCTGTCCGGCGGCCTCGCCGCATGGGCGCGCCAGCTCGAGTTCACGCCGTTCCGGCTGCGCGTCACGGGCACCGCGGGCTCCGGCAAGACGCAGCTCGCGGTGCAGGCGATGCGCGACGCGATCGCCGCCGGCCGGCGCGTGCTCTACGTGTGCTTCAACCGGCCGCTCGCCGACTACATCGCGCGCATCGCACCGCCCGGCGCGAAGATCGCGAACTACCACCAGCTGTGCGACTGGGTCGCGCGCGACGGCGGCTACACGCCGGACTTCCAGGCGCCCGACGCGTTCGAACGGCTCGAGGCGCACTTCGCGGCAACGCCGGTGCCGGACCGCTGGCGCTTCGACGTCCTGATCGTCGACGAAGGGCAGGATTTTCATGCGCCGTGGGCTGCGGCGCTGGAGCGCCTGCTCGCGCCGGACGGCGCATGGTGGTGGCTCGAGGATCCGCTGCAGAACCTGTACATGCGCGAACCGGTCGCGCTGCCGGGCTGGGTCACGCTGAAGGCGTTCACGAACTATCGCAGCCCGCGCGACCTGCTCGAATTCGTGCGGGACACCGTCGGCCGCGTCGAGCCGCTGGCCGCCGAGCTGCGCTCGGGCAGCCCGTTCGACGGTTCGGATCCCGCCGTATCGGCATACGGTGAAGACGGCGCGTCGGGCGCCGCGCTCGCCGACGCGTGCATCGACGCGACCAAGCGCGCGATCACGCACGCGCTGTCGCTCGGGTTCCGCAAGCAGGACATCGCGGTGCTGTCGTACCGCGGGCGCGAAGGCTCGGTGCTCGCGCCGCTCGATCAGCTCGGCCCGCACCGGATCAAGAGCTTCACCGGCAAGTACGACCTGTTCGGCAATCCCGAGTACCGCGAAGGCGACGTGCTGCTCGACTCGATCTATCGCTTCAAGGGCCAGTCGGCGCCGTGCGTGATCCTCACCGAAGTCGATTTCGACGTGCTCGACGCGCGCGCGGCACGCAAGCTGTTCGTCGGCGCGACGCGCGCGACGATGAAGCTGCTGCTCGTCGCGTCGTCGCGTGCGGCCGCGCAACTGGCGGCCGCCTAGCATACGCTGACGGCCCCTCAGGGACCTGAGGGTACGCTCAGCCGCGGCCGGGCGTGCGGCTGGTCAGGCTCGTCGGCCCCGGTCAGCCCGGGCCGGCTTGCGTCCGTCCGCGTCAGGCGACGCGGAACGCACCCACCGCGCGACGCAGCCCGTCGGCCTGCTCCTCGAGCGACGCGGCCGCGGCGGCCGCCTCCTCGACGAGCGCCGCATTCTGCTGCGACACCTGATCCATCTGCGACACCGCGCGGTTCACCTGCTCGATGCCGTCGCGCTGCTCGTTCGACGCCGCCGCGATCTCGGTCATGATGCTCGTCACGCGCGTGATCGCCTGCTGGATGTCCTGCATCGTCGTGCCGGCGACGCCGACGAGCCGCGTGCCGTTCGCGACGCGCTCGACCGATTCGCCGATCAGCGTGCGGATCTCCTTCGCCGCCGACGCCGAGCGCTGCGCCAGCGTGCGCACTTCGCCCGCGACCACCGCGAAGCCGCGGCCCTGCTCCCCGGCGCGCGCCGCCTCGACCGCCGCGTTCAGCGCGAGGATGTTGGTCTGGAACGCGATGCCCTCGATCGTGCCGATGATGTCGGCGACCTTCTGCGAGCTCTGGTCGATCTCGTTCATCGTGCCGATCACTTCGCCGACGACCGTCGCGCCTTTCGACGCGATGTCGGACGCGCTGTCCGCACAGGCCTGCGCTTCGACCGCGTTGTCGGCGTTCTGCTTCACCGTCGCGGTAAGCTGCTCCATGCTCGCGGCCGTCTGCTGGAGCGCGGCCGCCTGCTCCTCGGTGCGCTGCGACAGGTCGGTGTTGCCTGCCGCGATCTGGTGCGTCGCGGTGACGATCGCCTCGGAGCCGTGCGTGACCTGGCGCACGGTGTCGGCCAGGCTGCGCTGCATCCCCGTTACGCCGGTGACCAGTTCGGCCATCTCGTCGCGCGACGACCAGCGCACTTCCGACGTCAGATCGCCGTCGGACAGCCGGCGGAAATGCGTGAGCAGCCGCGAGAGCGGCTGCGTGATCGCGAAGTGCAGGCCGATCGCGCAGCCGAGGCACGCGGCGAGGCCGAACGCGATGCCGGCGACCGCGCCCGCGCGCAGCCAGCTGTAATAGATCTGCGCGGTGTCGTAGACGTCCTTGCCGCGCGCCGCCTGGAAATCGTCGAGCGCGTTGGTCGCCTGCGTGAGTGCGACCGACAGCGGCGGCGCGACCGTCATCAGCAGCCGGTCGGCCTCATCGCGGCGGCCGCCCCGGATCGCGTCGATCATCGGCTTCAGTGCCTGGCCGATCAGCGCCTGCCGCGCGGTGTCCATCCGGCCGGCGAGCACGCTTTCGTCGCCGTCGTGCGGCAGCGCCGCGTAGACGCGCCACGTGGCGTCCGCCTTCGCGAGGTAGCCCTCCGCCTTCGAGACGGTGTCCTGCACGTCGGACGACTCGGGGTGCAGCATCGCGCGGTCGAGCGTCGTGCGCACGATCATCAGGTTCAGGCTCGTCGCGGCGAGCGCGCCCTGCGCGACCAGCTGGCGCGTAGACGCCTCTTCAAGTGCGCGATTCGAGCTCTGCATGCCCGCGAGGCCAATCAGCCCCGAGACGACGAGCAGGCCCGCGACGAGGCCGAGCGTGGAAAAGATCCGGGTTCGGATCGAGAAACGGGAAAACAGGGCGTTCAGGTTCATGACGGCACGTGTGCGGTAAGAAACGCCGCGGCAGATCGGCACACGGCATCCGGGATTACGGTTTGCCTGCAGAAAACTTGAGACCGGCTCCGCTTTTCCCGTGATGCAGGTCAAATTCCGGCCCGTTCGGCGGCCGGTTCCAATGCCCTGTTACGGTGCAAAAATCTAGACTTCGCAAAAATTGCGACCGCGCGCCAACTCCCGACGGCACTCGGCCACGATACGTTCGAGCAGTTCCGCGCAGGTGGGAATGTCGCGGATCAGGCCGACGACCTGGCTGGCCCAGACGAGCCCGCCGTCCACGTCACCGCGCTCGAGCGCGGCACGACCTCGCGCGCCTGCCACCAATGGCTGAATATCCTTGAACTCGCAGCCGCCGGGGCGCCGTTCCATCGCGACAACCTCGTTCGAAATCGCGTTCCTCAATACCCGGCCGGAGTTATGAAGCGTCCGGAAAATGAGCTGCGTGTCGCGTTCGTTCGCGGCAACCAGCGCTTCCTTGATTTGCCGATGAATCGGCGCCTCTTCCGTGGCACAGAAGCGCGTCCCCATGTTGACGCCCTCGGCGCCAAGCATCAGTGCCGCAGCCAGGCCACGACCATCGGCGATTCCGCCCGACGCGATCAACGGTATCTTCACTTGATCCGCTGCGGCCGCAAACAGGACGAAGCCGCCGACGTCATCCTCGCCAGGATGGCCGGCACATTCGAATCCGTCGATGGAAATCGCATCGACGCCATTGCGCTCCGCGGAGAGCGCATGCCGCACCGACGTACATTTATGAATGATCCTCACGCCAGCCGCCTTGGCTTTGTCGATAAACGTCTTCGGATTGTTGCCGGCCGTTTCCACGACTTTCACGCCGCTGTCGATCGCCGCGTCCAGATAGGCCTCGTATGGCGGCGGACTGGATGACGGGAGGATCGTCAGGTTCACCCCGAACGGCTTGTCGGTCATCTCGTGACAGCGTCGGATCTCGGCCGCGAGTGCCTCGGGTGACGGCTGGGTCAGGCTCGTCAGCACGCCAAGTCCACCGGCATTCGATACCGCCGATGCAAGTTCGGCGCGCCCGACCCATTGCATGCCGCCCTGAATGATCGGATAACGAATGCCCAACAATTCGGTAACTCTGGTCTTCATATCGGTCCTGCCTGCTCAAAAATTTCCGGGTTCATGGTTCCGGGATACCGCCGGCCGCCGCCGGCACCTGGTGCGTTGAATTGCCCCATTCCAATCGGGGCGCGCGGCGCACCTATCGTCCGGAAAAGACGGCCTTGCGCTTGCCGAAGAATGCGGCGTTCGCCTCCTGAAAGTCGTCGGTCTCGACACTTTCCCTGAAGCCATCCCGTTCGGCATCGAGCTGCGTAGCAAAATCGTGGTCGAACGAACGGCGCATCAACCGCTTGATACGGCCATATGCAAGGGTTGGCCCCGCCGCCAGCTTGCGTGCAATCGCGTACGTCTCATCGACGAGCGTCTCGTCCGGTACAACCCTGTTGATGATGCCGAGACGCAACGCCTCCGCCGAATCGAATGTTTCCGACAGCAATGCGATTTCCATTGCGCGACGCAAACCGACCATTCGAGGCAGGCTCCATGAGCCGGATACATCGCAACTTGCAGCCACGTTGGCATACGCAAGATTGAAGCGCGCCCCGTCGGCGGCGATCACGAAATCGCACGCGAGCGAAAGGCTCAAACTGCCCCCCGCAACTGCGCCATGAACACCGGCGATCACGGGCGCGTCCAGCGCGGCAAGCAATTTGATGCCCTCGTGCATGCATCTGATGAGTTCCTCCGCCGCTGCGGTACCCCCCTCTCGCAGCGCGGCCAAATCACCACCGACGCCGAATGCCTTTCCTTCGCCACGAATCACGACTGCCCTGACACCACGATCCGCCGCAAGCGCGTCACATGCTTCGAGAAACGCGGCGGCAGTCGGAACGTCCAGTGCATTCATCGCGTCTGAGCGGTTGAATACGATGCTCGCCACGGCGCCGTCACGCGTCAGCACGACTCGCCCTTTTTCATCAACGTTCATATCCCGCCTCTTCACTTCGCCGTCATCCGGATCGCACCATCGAGCCGGATGACTTCACCGTTGAGCATCGGATTCTCGATAACGGCCTGCGCGAGCTGCGCAAATTCGCACGGGCGACCGAGGCGCGATGGAAATGGCACTTGGGCGCCGAGCGACGCCTGCACAGTGGAAGGCAGGCCCATCAGCATCGGCGTTTCGAAAATGCCCGGCGCAATGGTCATCACGCGGATGCCATATACGGCGAGTTCGCGCGCAATGGGCAGCGTCATGCCGACAATGCCCGCCTTCGATGCCGAGTAAGCAGCCTGTCCGATTTGTCCATCGAATGCGGCAACCGACGCAGTACAGATTGCGATGCCGCGTTCGCCGTCGTCACCCGGCGCATTGTTCTTCATCGCAACGGCCGCGACGCGAATCAGGTTGAAGGTGCCGACCAGATTGATCTCGACGGCACGCACAAAGCTCGACAGTGCGTGCGGCCCGTTCTTCCCGAGCACTTTCTCGCCGGGCGCAATACCCGCGCAGCAGATGACGCCGTGCAGACCGCCGAACTCACCGACGGATTGCGCTACCGCGTTCTGCACCGACGTTTCGTCGGTCACGTCGGTCCGCACGAACCGGGCGCCGCTGCCCAGTTCGGCGACGAGTGCGTCGCCCGCTTCGCTGTTGAGGTCCGCGAGAACCGCGCGCCCGCCGTGAGCGACGATCATGCGCGCGGTTGCCGCGCCCAGGCCGCTGGCGCCGCCGCTGATCAAGAAGGTTTTACCGTGGATGTTCATCTGATGTCTCCTGGCCGTCAGCCTGTATTGAAGAGTCGCTTTCCAGTACGTTAGAGAATCGCGGTCAAACACCCCCCATACTTTGGTGTTGTCCGAGGGCGGAGCGGCAAGCGGATCCTTTCTACTGGCACATGTCGGATATGCGCCGACACACAACATTCCCAAGGAGACGAACATGCCCCGTACGATGATCGATCAGTTATCGGCCGCTGCGCAGCGCGCGCCGGACCAGCCTTACTGCTTCTATGAAAACCGTGTAACGACGTTCGGCGAATTGTGGACGCGGTCGCGGCGCTTCGCCGGCGCCCTGAAGGAAATGGGTATTCCGCAAGGGCAACGCGTCGCCTATCTGGGCAAGAACACGGACCGTCTGCTGGAAGTCATCTTTGGCTCTGCGATCGCCAGAAACACGTGTGTCGTGCTGAACTGGCGGCTGGCACTCCCGGAATTGCGCGACATTCTCGTCGATAGCGGCGCGACCGTCGTCTGTGCCGATTTCGAATTCGTCGAGCACGCGCGTCAGTTAGCTAACCAGATCGATGCCGTCACGCGCATCGTCTCCATCGATCTTCCTGCGCTGCCGAACGATGCGCGCGTCATCGACTACGATGCACTGGTCGACAGCGCACCCATCCTCTCTCCCGACGGCATCGATGCGAACGACGACTTTCTGCAGCTCTATACGAGCGGCACGACCGGCAAGCCCAAGGGTGTGCCGCAAACGCACGCGATGCACCTGTCGCAGCTCGAGCAATGGGAATCGCGAATCGGGCCGTTCCCGGCAGGCGACCGGTTTCTCGTCTTCATGCCGCTCTTTCACGCGGCCGGCATTACGTATCCGTTGTTCGCGATCAGTTACGGAACCCAGGTGGAAATTCACCGGGCTGCCGTACCCGAAAAGATCATTGAAGCGCTCGCCTCCGGGCGCATCTCGTCGATGGTCGCGGTGCCCACCGTGCTCTCGATGCTCGTGCCCAAGCTGACGCCAGGCGCGTTTCCGACGCTGAAGAGCGTGCATTACGGTGCGTCGGGCATCAGCCGGGAACTGCTTCAAAAGATGATGGACGTTCTCGGTTGCGACCTCGTGCAGATCTACGCCGCAACCGAAACGACGGCCGCGTTGACGATGCTCACGCCCGACGACCACCGCCGCGCCAACGGTGCGCTATGGTCGTCGGTCGGCAAGCCTGCGGACAGTGCGCAATTGAAGATTGGCGCTATCGAAGACGGCCGGACCCTACCGTCGGGGCGAGTCGGCGAAATTCTCGTCAGATCGGACTCGGTACTGCGTGGTTATTGGCGCAACGACGCCGCGACTCGCGAAGCACTGCGCGACGGCTGGTATCACACGGGCGACCTCGGCTATCTCGACGAGGACGGGTATTGCCATATCGTCGACCGCTTCAAGGACATGATCATTTCGGGCGGCGAAAATGTGTACTCGTCCGAGGTCGAGAACGTGCTTGCGCAGTTCCCGGAGTTCGCCGAATACGCGGTCGTCGGCACGCCCGATCCGCAGTGGGGTGAGCTCGTCACGGCGTGCGTGACGTATCGTCCCGGTATCGCTCCATTGACGCTGGAGGCGCTGCAGTCGCGCGCACGCAACCTGCTTGCCGGCTACAAGGTCCCGCGTCGACTCGAAGTCTTTTCCGCACTCCCGCGCAATCCTATGGGCAAGCTCCAGAAGCACGCGTTGCGCAACCTGATCCGCGAACGCATGGCGCTACCGGCGGTGCCTGGCTTGTAACGCCGCCCATCGTCTCTCCCGAAACCGGTCGGTCGCACCCATGCGACCGACCGTGCGCCGTGACAACTTGATCCGTTAAGCGATCTTTACGATGACCGACTTGGTTTCGAGGTAATGCTCGAACACCTGCTCGCCGTTTTCGCGCCCCCATCCCGACTGCTTGAAGCCTCCGAACGGGATGGCCGGATCCGGCGAGAGTTGCGTGTTGACCCACACCGTTCCCGCATCGATGCGCTGCGCGAGCCGATGTGCTGCCGACAGGTCACGCGTGTAGATGTGTGCGGCAAGGCCGTATTCGCTGTCGTTGGCGAGCGACGCAAGCTCGTCCAGGTCGTCATAAGGCGTTGCCGTCAGAACCGGACCAAAGATCTCTTCACGATAGGCCGGATTGTTCCTGTCGCTGGTTTGCAGGATCGTCGGCTCGACAAAGTAACCTTCGCGCGCGACGCGCCCGCCCCCCAGCACGACCTCGGCGCCCGCCTGAACGCCCGCCTGGATGCGGCCAAGGATGCTATCGAGCTGGCGCCGGCTCACGACCGGCCCGAGCAGTGTTTCCGGATCGCTGCCCGCTCCGATCTTGAAACTCTTCGCCACCTTCGACATGCCGTCGAGGATCTGGTCGATCGATCGACGCGGTGCAAACAAGCGCGTACCGGCGAAACAGATCTGCCCCGAGTTGAAGAACACCGCCTGCGCCGCTCCGGGCACGGCCGTCTCGAGATCCGCATCGGGCAAGATGATCGTCGGGGACTTCCCCCCCAGCTCGAGTGTCAGTCGTTTCAGATCATGCGCGGCACTGCCGATCAGGCGCTTGCCGGTAGCGGTCGAGCCGGTGAAGCTGACTTTCGCCACGCGGGGATGCTCGACAAGCGCCTGTCCGGTTCGGCCGTCACCGAGAATGACATTGAACACGCCGGGGGGGAATCCCGCTTCGTGCGCCAGCTGGGCCAGCCGCAATGCCGAATAAGGCGTGGCTTCCGCGGGTTTCAACACCACGGTGCAGCCTGCAGCAAGCGCCGGCGCAATCTTCCATACCGCGAGCACCAGCGGGTAATTCCACGGCACGATGGCGGCAACGACGCCCACCGGCTGGCGAATCGTATACGCGTGGTGCGATCCCGCGGGTTGCAACGCCGGGGCGACGGACTTGCCGCCGAGCTTCGAGGGCCAGCCGGCCATATAGCGTAGCCACATCGCGGCGAGCGGCACATCGACGGCGCTCGCGAACGCAATCGGCTTGCCGTTGTCGAGCGCCTCGATCGCCGCAAGCTCGGCGGCATTCGTTTCGATCAGCTTCGCGAGCCGGTGGATCAGCCGCTCGCGACCCAGCGGCGGCAGGTCGCGCCATGCCGGCGCAACGAATGCAGCCTGCGCAGCCTGGACGGCCTGATCCACGGCGGCTGCGGTACTGCAGGGTATGTCGCCGATCACCGCTTCGGTTGCGGGATCATAAACAGGCAATCGCTCCGCGGCAGCGTCGTCGAGCCACTCCCCGCCGATGTAGTTGCGACCGGCGGGAAGTTGTACGTATGGATTGGAACTCGGGAAACTCATGATCGGTATCTCCGTTGAGATGATGCGTTTGGGTGCAATCGCTGCGTCAGAAGCGGTAGCTGACACCCACATGCGCGATGATCGGATCGAGACGAATGTCGGCGTGAGTGGGTGCCCCGCCCAGCGCCGCAACCGAACCGCTTGCGGACGTCTTGAGGAACACCTTGCGCACGTCCGCAAACACCGACCACCGTTTGTTGATCGGCACATCGAAACCTGCCTCGAGAACCGCGCCCCACGCACTGTGCACCTTCAGGCCCGATACATCGCCGTCACTGGTTTTGATCACCCACGTATAGTTGACGCCTGCGCCGACATAAGGCCGGAACGGCCCCCAGTTACCCAGGCCGTACGTGAGCGTCAGCAGGGCTGGCGCATATGTGACCTTGCCAAGATTCCCGGTTAGCGGCGGCACGACGTTCCTCAGCGATCCTTCTGCGGACAGCCTGGTAGTCGGAGGGACGCCAAATGCGAAACGCGCCGTCCAGTCGGGCGTGATCGCGTAACCGATCTCGATCCCGAACGAGCCGTTGTTTTGCACGCCGATGTCGGCACCCGGAGCCTGCTGCCCGGCGAGCGTTGCATGCGTGTGGCTATTGAAGAAGGCACCCACCGGGCCCGCACGAACGGTCCACGGAGAAGTCTGTGCCATCGCACTCGTGCTCGACACGAGCGTGACGGCGGCAAGGAATGAAATTGGGGAAGCGATTCGCATCGGGTTGTCTCCGCTCTGAATAGTTTTAAGCGCACCACATATGGCGCAACTCAATATTCGGTACCCGATTTTTTTCTCGCACACGACCTAAGTATGGTTCGCCGGCACAACCATCCGAACGCGAACGTTACGCAACACGGACCGGTGCCGGCGCAGCGACGCCGCAATTTCAGAAATTCGACGCCGCATACAACATCGCTATCCCGGCAATGCCGATCCCGCCATGGAGCAGCACCACCCAGAATGGCGCCTTCGACCGATACAGCGTACGCAACAGCACCAATCCGCCGCTGAAGCCGGCGAGCAATAGCCCGAATGCCCACCATGCACGCGCCGTCGTTGCGGCTTCCCCGTGCAGATTCATCCCGAACAACGCGATGAGTGCGGCCAGTCCCGCGAGGCCATGCGTGTTCCGCAGCCAGAGCGGCACCCGCCGCCCGCTCAGCTTTCGCAACGCCATCAGTATCCCGCCACACCCAACTGCCCCGAACCCCGCCAGCAGCCATTGTTGAGCAACCAATTTTGTTCTCCTACGTTATGCCGACGCATGCGCTCGATCTCTCGACACATGCGTCACTGGATCGAAATCCCGTCAGCGACTCCGTTGCGCGCCCCGGCCAGCGACCGACGCGTCAATCGATTCATGCCGGTCGTTCATCGTCACACCGCCGTATAACCGCCGTCGACCGTGATTTCAGCGCCGGTGATCTGCTTCGACCAATCCGAGCACAAGAACAGAATCGCGTTTGCAACATCTTCCGGTTCGGTCAGGCGGCCATTCGGAATGAGACCGAGCACGAATGCCGTGGCCTGCTGAGGTGACGTAGCGAGCCCCTCGCTCAACAGCTCCTGAAGTCCGTTCGCAAGAAGCGGCGTGTTGCCGGGCCCTGGATGCACCGAGTTCACACGTACGCCGCAACCTGCCCTCGCGAACTCGGCGGCCATCGACTTCGTCAGCACCGTGAGCCCGCCTTTCGTTGCCGAGTACGCGGCCTGGGCAACTGCAGCAACCTGGCCGAACACCGACGACACGTTGACGATCGACGCACCGCCATGTACCTTCGCCGTGTGTTCGAGCAGCGGATATGCGGTCTGGCTGCCGATCCAGACGCTTTCGACGTTGATCGCCTGCAGTTGCCGCAACTCCGCGACGCTCGTACGCAGGAACGGTTTCGTCAGCATCTTGCCCGCGTTGTTGACCAGACCGTCGAGCCGACCGCCCGCCTGCTCGGCAACGGCATCGATGACGCGCCGCCAATCCGCCTCCGACGTCACGTCATGCGCGTGGCTCCAGGCCTTGGCGCCGAGGGCCGCACATTGGCTCGCGGTTTCCGCTGCGCCGTCACGATCGACGTCGGTGGCCACCACCCATGCACCGGCCTTCGCGAGTTCCTCGCAGGTGCGGCGCCCGAATCCGCCAGCAGCGCCCGTCACCAAGACGACCTTGTCCTTCAGAATCAGATTGCTCATGTCTCACCTTTTGTTCTGAGCCGCAGCCGACAAGCGGCCACGGCATTCGTTCGCTGCAATACCGCAGCTCGTCAATCACTCATGTATTCCGCCGGTGCCGCTGTCACTTCGAATGATGAAAGCGGAAACTCCAGCGTGCTCCGTCGACAAGGGCTGCGGGCGCCATGAAGCGAGGGCCGAGTTCATCGACGAGTTCACCGCAACGCTTGACGAAGCGCTCGACGCCAATGTCATCGATTGCCGACGCAGGACCGCCCAGATAGCTCGGAAACGCCCAGCCGAGAATCGCGCCAAGGTCCATTTCAGCGGCATCGGTGACGACGTCGTCAGCCCAGCAGCGCGCGGCTTCCAGCAACTGCGCATACAGCAGACGCTCCTTGAGCGCGTCTTGATCGGGCTGACTCGTCTGCGGCAACACATCGGCATGCGACCGGAGCAGCGTCAGATCGAGGTGCTTCGGCCCCGCCTCCGGATAGGCGTAGAACCCTGCGCCACGCTTGCGACCGTAACGCCTCGCGTCGACGAGCGCATCGATCAGGCCGTTGACGCGCACATGACGATCGTCCGCCCACACACCCTCTTCCTTGCTGCGGAAGAAATGCGCGATGTGATGGAGCACATCGAGGCCGACTTCGTCGGCAAGCGCGAGCGGCCCCACGGGCATGCCAAGCGCCACGCCGGCATTTTCGATGCGCACCGGATCGACACCGTCGACAAGCAATCGAATGCCCTCACGGATATACGCGTCGACGCAGCGCGTGGTGTAAAACCCGTAACCATCGCGCACCACAATCGGCGTCTTGCGAATCTGGCGGACGTAGTCGAGCGCACGCGCCAGTGTCTCGCGCGACGTCTTTGTGCCAACGATGACCTCGACCAGCGCCATACGCGGAACCGGGGAAAAGAAATGCAGCCCGATGAAGTTCTCCGGTCGTTTGCTTCCGTCAGCGAGATCGTCGATCGGCAATGCCGACGTGTTGGTCGCGAAAATCGCCTGGTCGCCAAGCACCGCCTCGGCCCGGGCGGTGACTTGCTGCTTGATTTCGACGTCCTCAACGACAGCCTCGATCACCAGGTCGCAGCCGTCGAACGCAGCGTAGTCGGCCGTGGCCGCAATGCGCGAGAGCACCGTATCGCGCGCGTCGGCCGACAGCTTTCCTCGTTCGACCTCGGCCTGCAGCGACGCAGCGATCCCGGCGAGACCTGCATCGGCAATCTCCGTGGTTCGGTCAAGCAGCACCACATCGATACCGGCCTGCGCCGATACCTGTGCGATTCCCGCGCCCATGAAACCCGAACCGAGAATGCCAAGCTTGCGCACACGTGATGCGGGAACGTCGGCCGGACGGCGCGCCAGCTTGTCGGCCGCCTGCCTGGCAAAGAACACCGTACGGATCAGATTTTGCGCGGGACGCCCCTGAACCAGCGTCACGAACAATTTCTGCTCGAGCTTGAGGCCCTTGTCGATCGGCAACTTCACACCCTCGTACACCGCGCTCAGGATCGCGTGGGGCGCCGGATAATTCCCGCGTGAGCGCGCCTTGGCGGTTGCGTTTGCGGTTGCCCACGCAGCCGAGTTGGCCGGCGTGTACGAATCGCCGCCCGGGATACGGTAGCCCTTGCGATCCCACGGAGCGACCGGGTCGACCTTGCCGTCGCGCAGCGCCTGGCGCGCCGCGTCCAGCAGCCTGTCTGCCGGCACGACTTCGTCGACGAGTCCGGTTTGCAGCGCAGCGGCCGCGCTCAGATCGCGGCCGTCGACGAGAAGCGGGAGGCTTTTCACGATGCCGACGAGACGCGGCAGCCGTTGCGTTCCGCCCGCACCGGGCAGCAAGCCGAGCGTGACCTCAGGCAGGCCGAATTTCGCAGACGGTGTATCCGCAACCACGCGATAATGCGTGGCCAGCAACAGTTCGAGTCCACCGCCGAGCGCCATCCCGGGCGCCGCGCCGACAACCGGCTTGCCAGCCGTCTCGATATGCCGGAACAGATCGCCGTACAGCGCGATTCGCCGCATCGCGTCGCCGGTATCGACGCCCGGTTCGACGAACCCGGCCATTTGCGCGAGATCGGCGCCCGCGAGAAAGCTCGCCTTGCCGCTCGTGATGACAATGCCGTCGACCCCTTCATCGGCGATTGCCGCATCGAACGCGGTTCGCAATTCGGCAGCCAACGCCTGCGTCAGGACGTTCATCGACCGTTCGGGCATGTCGATGGTAAGAACGGCGATGCGCTCGCCAATAGTCGTAGTGATCATGATTTCTGCACTTGAGAAAAGTCGGTCACGCGCGTCAGACGCGCTCGATGATCGTCGCCACACCCATACCGGCACCGATGCACAGCGTCGCAAGCGCGGTCGAGCCGCCTGTGCGTTCCAGCTCGTCCAGTGCCGTGCCCAGGATGATTGCCCCCGTTGCGCCAAGCGGGTGCCCCATCGCAATGGCGCCGCCGTTGACGTTGACGCGCGCTTCGTCAATGCCGAGCGCATCGATGAAACGAATCGGCACCGCTGCGAACGCTTCGTTGATTTCGTAAAGGTCGATATCCTTCGCATTCATGCCGGCGCGCTTGAGCGCCTTCTGCGCCGCGAACGACGGTGCGGTCAGCATGATGGTCGGCTCCGAGCCGATTTCCGCGAACGCGCGAATTCGCGCGCGCGGCTTCAGGCCTGCGGCTTCACCTGCTTCGCGGCTGCCGAGCAGCATCGCGCAGGCGCCGTCGACGATCGCGGACGAATTGCCCGCGTGGTGGCGATGCTCGATGCGCTCGACTTCGGGATAGCGGGCGATGGCAAGCGCATCGAAGCCCGCCTTCACGCCGAGATCGGCAAACGCTGGCTTCAGCGCCGCGAGTGCCTCGACGGAACTTGACGCACGCACCATTTCGTCGCGTTCGAGCATCACGTCGCCCAGCACGTCGCGCACCGGCGCGATCGATCGCGAAAAGCGCCCTTCGGCCCATGCGCGCGCCGCCCGCTGGTGGCTACGCACGGCGAACTGATCGAGTTGCTCGCGGCTGTAGCCCCATTTGCTCGCCATCAGGTCCGCGCTGATTCCTTGGGGGATGTAGTGCGTCGTGAAAGCGATATGCGGATCGACGCTCCATGCACCGCCATCCGACAGGATCGGGACGCGCGACATCGCCTCGCAACCGCCCGCGATGACGAAATCCGCGGCGCCCGCGGCAATCTTGCCGGTGGCCATGTTGACGCTTTCGAGGCCCGATCCGCAAAAGCGATTGACCTGCACGCCGGCGACCTCCTCTGCGTAGCCGGCCGCAAGCGCGGCGACGCGGGGCAGGCACTGGCCCTGCTCGCCCACCGGGCTGACGATACCGAAAATGATGTCGTCGACCAGGCGGGTATCGAGTGTGTTGCGATCACGCAGGCTGCCAAGGACGGTGCCGGCAAGATGAACCGCGGTCGCCTCGTGCAGCGAACCATCCGGCTTGCCGCGCCCACGCGGCGTACGGACATGATCGTAGATATAAACAGTGGACATTTGAGTTCCTGTGAACGCGTGCGGCCCGCATTGCGGTTGCCGCGATGGATGATGGGAATGGCTCGCCCCGACGAAGCGGAATCAGATTCCCGACGGTTCGAATTTGTCGGCGTGAATGCGATCGGCGTCCACGCTCAGCGTGCGCAGGCGCTTCTCGACCGCGTCGACCATCGGCAGCGCGCCGCACACGAATGCAGACAGCGAGCCGTAGTCGACGCCCAGATGCTCGTCGAGCACGGCCGTCACCAGCCCTCGTCGACCTTGCCATGCACTGCCCGCCGGCTCATGCGACAGGACCGGAACGATCCGCACGCGCCCGGCACGGCCAATTTGTGCGAGTCGTTCGAGCCGGTCCAGTGCGAACAGGTCGGCGGCGGTACGGACACCGAAGACGATCGTGACGCGATGGTCCGGATACCGATTGAGGCGATCCTCGGTAATCGAGAGGATCGGCGCGATACCCGTGCCACCGGCAATACACAGCGAGTCGCGCGGCGTGTCATCGATTCCCATCTGCCCGAACGGCCCTTCGAGCCAGATTCGAACGCCGCGACGGTCCTTCGCGGCAAGCCATTCGGAGAAACGCCCGCCCGGCAGCCGCTTGATCAGAAAGCCGACGTCGTCGCTGCCCGCTTCGCTCGCCGGTGCGTCGTAGAACGAGAACGAGCGACGCACGAACGAACCCGACACGGCGAGCGCCGCATACTGGCCTGCCTCGAATTTCACGGGCTGCTCCAGCTTGATTCGCAGATCGACGACTTCGCCGGGCAGCCTGTTCCAGCCGCTTATCGTGCCGGGAATCGACTTCGGCAGCACGACTTCGTGATCGAGGAGATCGACGTCGATCGTCAGATCGGTGCGGACCTTGGCCTGGCACGCGAGGATGTAGCCGTCGTTCAGTTCCTCGTTGGTGAGCGGGGAAAGCGCGAAGTCGACGAGCGGGCTGATCCTGCCCGAGACGAGCCGCGTTTTACAGCGACCGCACGTGCCCACCCGGCAGTTGTGCGGGTAGTTGATTCCCTGCTCGAGGGCTGACATGAGCAGCAGGTCATTGCGGCCGACCTCGAACCCTTCGGCGCCATTGCTCAACGTAATGCGGCAACGCCGCGCCTGCGATTCACCAGATGACGACAGCTTCGGGTCGGGCTCGACCACGACGGGTTCGTTGGACATGGTATTTCTCGGTGGTTTCGATCGACTGCGTTCAGATCACGGCCGCGTAACGGGCTCGGGCTCGCGCAACTTCGGGATGCTCATTGAGTTCCTCCCAGCCGGCGCGAATGTTCTCGGCCTCGGCGATCTCTCGTTCCTGGGGGCTCGCATAATGCCGATCCCAGTCGCGCAGCAACGGCTTGACCATCGTGAACCAGAGCGGCGGAACGAACGCGAGCAACAGGCAGATCAGGAACTGCGGCTGCTTGGGACCGTCACGGTCCGGCACCAGCTCGTAGAACGGACGATATCCATCTTCGTGATGCCCCCGGTGATTGGTAATTTCCAGTGCGAAGATTCGAATGAAAGGCGTGAGGTGATTCCAGGTCTGGTGCGCTTCAAAACGGCCGGGCTTGCCGGTGACGAGGCCATAGTGCTGGGTATAGTTGAAGATCTCGAGGAACATGCGCGGCCCGAGCAGGCACACCGCGACAACTGAAGCCGCGCCCGACCAGCCCCCGATTGCGTACAGCACGGACACGAAACCGACCAGCAGCGTCACGCGATACACCCACGCGTTGCGCGGATCCCACCACAGGCGGTCGCGCTTGGTCCACATGAGTTTTTCGAGGTGGTACGACTCGACGATCTGCCCGTAGAACGTCCGAACGAGGTGGGCGTAAAGCGTATCGCCGCGACGCGCATAGTCCGGATCGGCCGGCGTCACGGTGCGCACATGATGCGTGACCACGTGCGTGATCTCCCGCCACGGATCGAAGATCAGCACCATGCCGAGCCGTCCCCACCAGCGCATCAGCGTGTTTTCGCGGTGGAACATTTCGTGCAGCGACGGCGCGACCACGACGAACTGGATGAACATCATCGTCACGAATGCGCCGATCTTCCCGGACGCGCCGATGAAGTGGCCGGTACCGACAAGCCTCGCGTAAAAAAACACCAGACCGAATCCGATCCCCAGCTGGACTGCGATGATCGTGTCGTAGAGCCACGGAAAGCGTGTATCGCGAACGGAATAGTCCGGGTCGAGAAACCCGTCCAGAAACAGGAACGCGAACAGCACTCCCGCACCCAGCCACGTGTAATTGCCGCCGAGCCAAAGCCCGTACGCCGTGACGGCCAGCAATGCAGAATTCAGTGTGTACTTCAGGTAATCCAGCATGACGTCCTCCATGTTTGTCCAAACGAGCGTCTGTGCGCTATGTCATCCAGTTTGGTCAAACGAGAGGGAGAGCAACCCAACCGTTAGTCGGGGAGCCGGCATGCTGCACTGCAAATGCAGCGCCGCTCCGTCACCTCGTGAGCAGGTTCAGCGATCGTGCCCGCGCCAGCGCGGACGCCCGATTCTTGACGCCGAGCTTTGTATAGAGGTTGTACAGGTGCCACTTGACGGTCGCCACCGATAGCGAAAGGCGATCGGCAATTTCCTGGTTGGACAGCCCCGCGTCGATCAAGCCGAGCAGTTCGAGTTCGCGCGTGGTCGGCGTTTCCCCAACCATCCCGTTGCTGTCGAGCGCCTGAATCTGTTCGAGAACCGGATTGCCCGTCACCTTCAGACCGGCGCAGAGGTCGGCGAAGAAACGGCGCTCCTCCTCGGTGACGAATGGCCAGTCCTTGGGCCGCGTCTCGTTGACGAGCCCCGCGATCAGATCCATGCGGTCGCGAAAGGGTCTGAGATATCGGCGCCGTGCCGCCAGCGATATCGCGCGCGTCAGGTGCCGTGCAGCCGACACCGCGTCGTGCATGCAGTGGCTCAACAGCGCCTGATTCAGCGCGAGCTCCACCAGTCGGCCGCTACGCCCTGCCGTCCGGGCCCGGATGGCCTCTTCGCCGATGAGCGCACCGGCCTGCTTGAACTTCCCGGATGCGATCAGCAGATCCGCAATGGTCGCGTCGATCAGGTCGCGCAAGGTTGCGTCCTGGACCGCAGGTTCGACCGATACCAATATGGTGTCGCCCGGCTGCCCTACGCCTAGCGTCGCAGCTTCGTGCAGCGCCTCGTCGACTCTGCCGAGCTGCAGCAGGCGACGCGTGATGAAACACGACAGCATCATGCTCAACCGCGCAGGATAGACAGACGCGATTTTCCTGAGTGCCGGCAGAGCGATGCTGTCACTATCGTGGCCGCTCCACATCTTCACGGCGGCATCGAGGCCGTGGGCCGTCGTTTCGACGATGCCATGGGACATCGCCTTGCGAAGCCCACGGTCAAGCAATTGCCCGGCCTCTTCGCGCAGATCCATCTCGATCGCGCATTTGGCAGCGAGCAACGCGATGGTGCTGCATATGCCCGCGTTGTTGCCAAGTTCCCTGCCGGCCTGCTGCAATGCTTCCGTCAATTCCGGATAGGCCGCGGCATAGTCCCCTTCGCGCATCGGAATCAGCGCATTGACGGCGACGACCCAAGCTTGTCCATACGCGCTATTCGATTGGGCAATGCTCGCGAACGCGATGCGAGTCAGAAATCGGGCGTCTGCAAGACGGCATTCGTTGACATCGTGGATGGCGCCCGCACACGCCACCGTCGCAACGTCGAAAGGTGCGTCCAGCACGGTCGCCCCGTTGCGCTCGGCGACGGCCAGCCAACGCCGCGCATGCTCCGTTACCGTCGCCAGATGGTCCGTATAGACGTCGATGGCGAGATGAATGACGTCGATTCGCCTCGCAATGCGCGCGAGATCGGCGCGATTCGCGGTGCCGTCTTCTTCAGCCTGCTGCACCCGCTTCATCAGCCTGGCAATTTCCTGCCTTGCGAGCTCGTAGCGCCGACCGAACACGAGCGCCCAAACGTACCAGCAATCGGTCTCCCAACCGCCGTGTTCACCGAGCGCATGCAATTGCTCTACCCACGCCAGATAACGATGCAGGTAACCGAGATCCCTGACGAACAGGGGCGCGCTGTACTCGAGAATTTCAACGGCCATCGGCGCCTGGCTGGCAGCCAGCGCGTAGTCGATCGCCTCGGCGCAATGCTTCTGCCGCTCACAGCACTTTGCCGCTCTCGCGAGGATGGTCCGGCGTTCATCCACGCTCATGATTTGCGCGGCCTGGTTCATCAGGTACTCGCGAAACAGATTGTGAAGCCGGAATCGTTGCCGGCCTTCGACCGGGATCAGAAACACATTGTGCTTCCACAGATACAGAAGATGATTCGCGGCGTCGGCGTCGCCGGTCGCCTCCTCCGCAAGCGACGCGTCGAAATCCCGAAGCAACGACAGCTTCAGCAGGAACGCTCGCAGCCCTGGATCGAAGCCCCTCAGCACCTGCGAGTTGAGCAAGGTGGCGAGATCCTGATCCGCGCCGGAAAAGCCGGCCAGGGTCGTTTCGGGATCCGGCGACGATTCCAGCAGAATCTGCATGAGCCGCACGGCCGCGGGCCAGCCTTCGGTGTGCCTGACGACGTTATCGATGGCCTTTCCGGACAGCTTCGCGCACAGCGCGTCGCCGAACATTTCGCGCACCCCGATTGCGTCGAGCCCCAGGTCGGCCGTGCCGAATTCCACCACCAGACCTTCCAGCTTGCAGCGGACCATCTCCACCGGCAGTGCCTCGCTACTCGACAATACGAGGCGAAACCACGATGGCGTGCGAAAAATCAGGCCGGCCAACAGGTCGGTGAGCGCAGGATCCTCGCAATAGTTCACGTTATCGATAAACAACGTGACAGGCACGGGCAGGTGATGCATGCGGCGGACGATCTGATCGATCCGGTCGTCCGGCGGCACATTGCCTTCATGCATCATCTGCAGCGCGTCGAACACGCTGTGCTCGCTGCGCGATGCGTCGAGTCGCGCTTCCAGATATCGCAGCAGGCGGTCGATCGTCGTATCACGATCGTCGTGCGAAAACCACCAGCACGCCTTCTGCGAGCGCATGCCTTCGTAGTAGTGCATGCTGAGCAACACCGTCTTGCCATAGCCGATCGGCGCGACAACCGAGATGAGTTTCGGCGACTTGTCCCGCTGCTCATGCAGCGCTCGCAAAGCGCCCGTGCGTGCGATCGGAAACAGGAAAACCGGTGGCTGGCCGCTCGCGGCATCCGGATCGTCCAGCCGGGCCTTGTCGTCGGGCGAGCATGGCGTCACGTCCGGCCTGGTCCGGCCAGCGATTTCGGTCTCACTATTTGTCAATGGTGCTCCAGTGCTCGCAGGCCGCTCGACGAGCCCCCCAGCGGCCCAATTCGAGCCGGATCGCAGTCTCCCCACCACTTGTTCTCCTCCGCACCGATGTTCGCGCCCAGCCGACGCGCAGTCTCCAGCGCATTCTTCTTTCTTCTCGCCACTGTCATGGTGTCACACAACGACCGCATGAAACCCATACTTTCGTATTGGAACAGCCTGTCGACCGACTCGCGTCCGCCACGTGTCGTGCAGCACCGAGACGGAACGATCGAAAGGATTTCAGATTGGTCCGGCGGGCGGTCACTACGCGCTGTTACGGTTGCAACAATTTGAGGCTCGGCAGAAATTGACCAGGCAACTTTGTCGTTCTATATTTCCGGACAATTCCCTGCCACGGCAGATATCCACCATGTCAACCGAAACCCTTCCGCATCCGCCGGCCGCCGACACCGCGCGCCGTGACGCCCCCGTCGGACTGATCATCGCGGCGCTGTTGCTCGTGATGCTGCTGTCCGCGCTCGACCAGACAATCGTGTCCACCGCGCTGCCGACGATCGTCGGCGAGCTCGGCGGGCTCGACCAGCTGTCGTGGGTCGTGACCGCGTACCTGCTGTCGTCCACCGTCGTGCTGCCGCTGTACGGCAAGCTCGGCGACCTGTACGGCCGCAAGATCGTGCTGCAGGCGGCGATCGTGCTGTTCCTCGCCGGCTCGGTGCTCTGTGGCGTCGCGCAGGACATGACGCAACTGATCCTGCTGCGCGCACTGCAGGGGCTCGGCGGCGGCGGCCTGATGGTCGTCACGATGGCCGCGATCGGCGACCTGATCCCGCCCGACGAGCGCGGCCGCTACCAGGGGATGTTCGGCGGCGTGTACGGCCTCGCGACGATCATCGGGCCGCTGCTCGGCGGCTTCCTGGTCGAGCACCTGTCGTGGCGCTGGATCTTCTACATCAACCTGCCGCTCGGCTGCGTCGCGCTCGCGGTGATCGGCATCGCATTCAAGCCGCACACCGCGCACGTGAAACACCGGATCGACTACATGGGCGCCGCGTTCCTCGCGACCGCCCTCACCTGCATCATCCTGTTCACGAGCGAAGGCGGCTCGCTGCTGCCGTGGTCGTCGCCGCAACTGTGGATGACGCTCGCGCTCGGGCTCGTCGCAATCGGCGGGTTCGTCTACGAGGAGCGGCTCGCCGCGGAGCCGATCATGCCGCTCGCGCTGTTCCGCCACCGCACGTTCGTGCTGTGCAGCCTGATCGGCTTCGTCGTCGGCATCGCGCTGTTCGGCTCGGTCACGTTCATTCCGCTGTACCTGCAGGTCGTGAAGGGCTCGACGCCGTCGCAGGCCGGGATGCAGCTGCTGCCGATGATGGGCGGGATGCTCGCGATGTCGGTGGCAAGCGGCCGCCTGATCTCGCGGTTCGGCAAGTACCGCGTGTTCCCGATCGCGGGCACGCTGGTCGGCGGCATCGCGATGGCGCTGCTGTCGACACTGTCGCTCGACACGCCGCTGCACACGATGTACGGCTATATGGCGCTGCTCGGCATCGGGCTCGGCATGGTGATGCCGGTGCTCGTGCTCGCGGTGCAGAACACGGTCGAGTTCCGCCATATGGGCGTCGCGACGTCGGGCACGACGCTGTTCCGCTCGATCGGCGGCTCGATCGGCGTCGCCGCATTCGGCGCGCTATTCTCGAACGGGCTGCAATCGCGGCTCGCGAGCACGCTGCCGGCCGGCGCCGAACTGCCGCCGTCGCTCGGCCCGGCCACCGTGCACCAGTTGCCGGACGCGGTGCGCGACGCGTACCTGCACGCGTTCTCGGGGTCGCTGCACGTCGTGTATCTCGCGGCGACATCGGTAATCGCGATCGCGTTCGTGCTTGCGTGGTTCGTCGAGGACGCGCCGCTGCGCAAGCGCGGGTGAACGTGCTGGCGGGCGGTAGTGCATCGGCCGCCGCCCGCCGCCGCCACGCAATCCGGTTGCGCGCCCGTTCGATCCAGCACCGACGCCGGCCTGCGCATCTCCGGAGCCCGCCGCGCCGCGCTAGAATGGCCGCATGCCAAAACCGACTCACCCCACACCTGACGAGGCCGTTGCGGACACCGCCCGCAACGAGTACACAGTCGACGAACTCGCGCGCGTGTCCGACACGACCGTGCGCAACGTCCGCGCGTACCAGGACCGCGGGCTGCTCGCGCCGCCCGAGAAGCGCGGCCGCGTCGGCATCTACGACGACACGCACGTCGCGCGCCTGAAGCTGATCAACCACCTGCTCGCGCGCGGCTACACGCTGTCGAACATCCAGGACCTGATCAAGGCCATCGACGAAGGCCACGACCTGCGCTCGATCCTCGGACTCGAGAACGCGATCGGCGGCCGCTGGTCGCACGAGCTGCCGAAGACCTACTCGATCGCCGCGCTCGCGCAGATGTTCGGCCCGCAGACGCCCGCGCAACTGTCGCGCGTGACCGAGCTCGGCCTGCTCGAGCGGCGTGGCCTGTCGTTCGTCGCGAAGAGCCCCGCGCTGCTCGAGGCGGCGGCCGCGATGACGAAGGAAGGCATCCCGGTGCGCGAACTGCTCGACACGATCAGCGTCGCGCGCCCGCACTTCGACGCAATCGCGCGACTGCTCGTCGACCTCGTCGTGAAGCGGCTCGACCGCTACGACGAAGGTGCGCTGCCGCCGCCGACCGACGTGCCCGCGCTCGTCGACGCGATCTGGCGCCTGCGTCCGCTCGCGGCTGTATTCGTCGAAGGCGAGACGAACCGCGCGCTCGAGGCCGCGGCAAGCGCGTATCTCGGCGGCCGCGTCGCGACGATCCTCGACAAGAAGCTCAGCGACGAAGCCGCGCGCCAGGGCGGCACGCCGGATGCACCCGGCGGCAAAGCATAGGTCCGGCGCCGTCATATTCAAATCGGTAATGCTTCGTTTGCGGGTGCCTACGCCCGTGCGACGATTCTTCCAACCGAGCGGCGGTGCTGCTGCTCGCCGGAAGACGTTTCGCATGGAGCCCGTTCGATGATTCGTTTCACCCGCTGGATTCCCCGCGCCGCTGTAGCGGCGCTCGTCGCGTCGGCCACCGTGTCTGCCGGATCCATGGCGCCGGCCTTCGCGCAAGGCGGCGCCGACAAGGTCGTGCGCATCGGCTACCAGAAGGCCGGCCTGCTGTCGGTCGTCAACGCGCAAGGCGCGCTCGAGACGCGGCTGAAGCCGCTCGGCTACCGCGTCCAGTGGTTCGAATTCCCGGCGGGCCCGCAACTGCTCGAAGCGCTGAACGCAAACAGCATCGACTTCGGCTATACGGGCGCGCCGCCGCCCGTGTTCGCCCAGGCGGCCGGCGTGCGCTTCGTGTACGTCGGCGCGGAGCCGCCGGCGCCGCACAACGAGGCGGTGGTCGTGAAGCCCGATTCGCCGATCAGGTCCGTGGCCGACCTGCGCGGCAAGAAGGTCGCCCTGCAAAAGGGTTCCAGTGCGAACTACCTGCTGCTGAAGGCGCTGCAGAAGGCCGGCGTGCGCTACGACGAGATCCGCCCGGTCTACCTGCCGCCCGCCGACGCGCGCGCCGCGTTCGAAAGCGGCAACGTCGATGCATGGGTGATCTGGGATCCCTATTACGCGGCCGCACAGCACACGCTGAAGGTACGCACGCTGTCCGACTACACGGGCATCACGGCGACCAACAACTTCTACGAGGCAACGCGGGATTTCGCGCAGCGCAATCCGGAGATCGTCGCCGCGATCCTGCAGCAGGCGCGCGCGACCGGCCTGTGGGTCAACCAGCATCCGGCCGAGACCGCCGCGCTGCTCGCGCCGAAGGTCGGCCTCCCCGAGCCGCTCGTCGCCGCGTGGATCAAGCGCGTGCCATTCGGTGCGGTGCCGATCGACGACCGGATCGTCGCGACCCAGCAAGGCGTCGCCGATGCGTTCTACGGTGCAAAGCTGATCCCGCAAAAACTCACCGTCAGCGACAACGCGTGGACCGATAACAGCGTGAGGTCGGCGCTTGCGGCGAAGTAATACGCGGCCGTGCGAACATGTCGTGCCCGTCGAGAGTCCAATACCTTGTCGACTTCGACAGGTATCCGCCATGTCTCACGCTTCGTTTGTCCACGCTCACGCTGCGCACGCCGATTGGCGCGTCGCCCTTGCCGAATGCCGGCGCCAGATTCAGGCCGAAATGACGGCGCGCGCGGCCCGGCACGGTGAATCCGCGCCGTTCACGCTCGGCTGGTGCTACCTGAGCGACTATTACGCACCCGAGTCCGAGGCCATCCTCGATGAACTCCAGCAGGCGCTGCCGGGCGTCGCCTGGGTCGGCACGGCCGGTGTCGGCGTGTCCGCGAGCGGCGTCGAATACATCGACGAACCGGCTCTCGTGCTGATGGTCGCGCCGCTGCCACGGGACGCGTTCCGGTTGTTCTCCGGCCGGCAGCCACTGCCTGCGGCATCCTCCGCGTTCGAGCCCCATACCGCGCTGGTGCATGCAGAGGGCGGCACGCCGGACGTGCAGGATCTGCTGCACGAGCTGAGCGCGCGCACGACCACCGGGTATCTGTTCGGCGGCCTGTCCTCGGCGCGAAACCGTCCGCTGCACATTGCGGACGGTGTGTTCACCGGGGGGCTGTCGGGCGTGCTCTTCGGCCCCGGGGTCGGTCTGATCTCACGCGTCACGCAGGGATGCCAGCCGATCGGGCCCGTGCGCACCGTTACCCGGGCCGAGCGCAACCTGGTGGTTACGCTGGATGGCAAGCCCGCACTCGATTGCGTGCTGGACGATCTGGGACTCGATCAGGATCTGCCGATCGAGGCGTTGTCGGAGGCGCTGTCCGTCAACCTGGCCGGCTTGAGCAGCGGCACCGAAGACGTGCCGACATCGCCCGGAAAGTTCGGCGCGGATACGCTCGTGCGGCACGTGGTGGGCGTGGATCCGGAGCATCGGATCCTGGCAGTGGCAGATCTGGTCGAGCCCGGCATGCATCTGGCCTTTTGCACACGCAACCCCGAAGCCGCCCGGGCCGATCTGGTGCGCATTGCAACGGAAATCCGCGCCGAACTGGAGGGCGGCACGGCGGGGCACATGACGGGCGCCCTGTATGTCAGTTGCTCGGGACGCGGCGGCCCGCACTTCGGCGCGCCGAATGCGGAGTTGCAGACCGTGCGGGATGCGCTGGGCGACGTGCCGCTGGCGGGATTCTTCGCCGGCGGCGAGATCGCAAGGAATCACCTGTACGGCTATACGGGGGTACTGACGGTCTTTACGAGCGGGGACTGAAACACCTCGACCATCATGCTGACGCTGTCGAACGTTTCGAAAAGCTATCCGGGCACGCAGCCACGCAACGTGCTGCGATGCATCAACCTCGAACTGAACGCGTGCGAGTGTGTGGCGATCATGGGTGAATCCGGCGTCGGCAAGTCCACCCTGCTGAATCTCGCCGCCGGGCTCGACCGCCCGGATAGCGGGCAGATCGTGTTCGACGGACAGGACCTCGCGACGCTCGACGACGACGCCACCACGCTGCTGCGCCGGCAGAAGATGGGCTTCGTGTTCCAGGCGTTTCACGTGCTGCCGAATCTGAGCGCGGCGCAGAACATCGCGCTGCCGTTGCTGCTGAACGGCGTGCGCGCAACGGATGCGTCCGCGCAGGTGGCGCTCGCGCTTGCATCGGTCGGGCTCGAAGGACGCGCCGATACGCTGCCGCGCGAACTCTCCGGCGGCGAATTGCAGCGCGTGGCGATTGCGCGTGCGCTCGTTCACCGGCCGCGCCTCGTGCTGGCGGACGAACCGACCGGCAACCTGGATCATGACACCGCGATGCGGATCCTGCGCCTGCTGCGCGAGTTGACGCAACAGTGCCGTGCTGCCGCGCTGCTCGTCACGCACTCGGCGGTGGCGGCCGCGACGGCCGACCGGGTCCTCCGGCTGACGCCGCGCGGGCTCGAGCCGCATGGGTTGCGGCAGCGCGGCAGCGCGTGACCGACGCATGCCTGGCGAGCCGTGTCAGCCATTCGTTCACTCGGACTGTTCGCCAGACCCGGCGCGTACGGCGCCGTGCTCGTCTTCGGCGAGATGCGCCGCCACCCGTTGCGGGCGTTCGTCGCGATGCTGGCGATCGCGGCCGGCGTCGCGATGGGCTACGCGGTCGATCTGATCAATCGCGCGGCGCTCACCGAACTGTCATCGACGGTCAATTCGCTGATGGGCAATGCCGACGTCGAAATCCGCGGCCCGCGCGCTGGCTTCGATGAAGCGCTGTACCCGGTCGTCGCGCGCCTGCCGGGCATTGCGATGGCAAGCCCTGTGGTCGAGGTGGATGCGCGGGTGGCGGGCCGGGAAACATCGTTGAAGCTGCTCGGAATCGATGTGTTTCGCGCGGGCTTCGTCACGCCGAACCTGATCGGGCGAACCGGGAGCGCAGGCGCCGGCAGGCTCGACCTGCTGGACCCGGACGCCGTGTTTCTTTCGCCGGCGGCCATCGCATGGACCGGCCTGCGGCCGGGCGAACGCCTTGCGGTGCAGGTCGGGCTTCAGTCCGTCGTGCTGCGCGTCGCCGGCACGCTGCCGGCATCGGGCGAAGCCGTACGCGTCGGCGTGATGGATATCGGCGCGGCACAGTGGCGTCTGCAGCGGCTCGGCACGTTGCAGAGGATCGACATCAAGCTCAGGCCAGGTGTCGACGTCGACGCGTTCAAACGCTCGCTCGCCCCGCTCCTGCCGGCCGGCGTCGCCGCGCTCACCCCGCTCGACAATGCACGCCGCACGTCGCAGCTGTCACGCGCGTATCGCGCGAACCTGAACGTGCTGGCCTTGGTCGCGCTGTTCACGGGCGCGTTTCTCGTCTTCACGATGCAGGCGCTCGCCGTGCTGCGGCAGCGCACGCAGTTCGCGTTGCTGCGCGCGCTTGGCGTGACACGCCGCGGTGTGATCGGGCTCGTCGTCGCCGAGGGCGCCGTACAGGGCGTGCTCGGCGCCCTGCTGGGCGTCGCGCTCGGCTTTTCGCTTGCCGCGGCCGTGTTGCGTTTTGCCGGCGGCGATCTCGGCGGCGGCTATTTCGAGGGCATGCAGCCGACGCTGCGCTTCGATCCCGGGTCCGCGTCGGCGTTCTTCGCGCTCGGCCTGTGCGCGGCGCTGCTCGGCAGCGCCGCGCCGGCCGTCGAAGCCGCGCGCGCACGGCCGGCACAGGCGCTGAGAGCGGGCGATGAAGAACGGCCGCTCAAGCGCCTGCATGCATCGCGGACCGGGACGGGCGCACTCTGCGCGCTCGGTGCAGGCCTCGCGTTGACGCAATTGCCGCCGATTGGCGGGCTGCCGGTGTTCGGCTACGCGGCGATCGCGTTGCTGCTGCTCGGCGGCATCGTCGCGATGCCCAGCGCCGCCCGTGCCGTGTTCGACGCGCTGCCGCGGCCACAACGTGCGCTGCCGCAACTGGCCCTCGCCCAGCTCGCTCATGCACCCGGTCGCGCGGCGATCGGGCTGGCAGGCATCGTCGTGAGCTTCAGCTTGATGGCGGCCATGGCGATCATGGTGTCGAGCTTTCGCATTGCGGTGGACAACTGGCTGCAGGTGCTGCTGCCGGCGCCGCTTTACCTGCGCGCATCGCCGGGCGGCGACAGCGCGTACCTGTCCGCGAACGATCAGGCTGCGATCGCAGCGACATCCGGCATCGAACGCGCAGAATTCCTGCGCGCGACGCAGATTTCACCCGACCCGCGCCTGCCGCCCGTCAGCCTGATTGCGCGGCCGATCGACCCGCGCAATCCGGGCGCACGCTTGCCGCTCGTCGGCGGCGCTATCGTGCCGCGCGACGGGGAACCGCCACCGGTGTGGGTCAGCGAGGCGATGACCGATCTGTACGGCCTGCATCCCGGCCAGACCGTGGCACTGCCGGTCGCAGGCCTTCGCGTCACGTTCACGGTGGCCGGCGTATGGCGCGACTATGCTCGCCAGTTCGGCGCGGTGGTGATCGACGAGCGCGACTATCGGCGGCTCACGCACGATATGCGCGTCACCGATGCGGCGTTGTGGCTCGCGCCGGGCGTCACGCCGGCCCAGGCGATCACGCGTCTGCGCGGTCGCCTCGCCGGCGGAGCCCAGCTCACGTTCGCCGAGCCCGGCGAAATTCGCGCGGTGAGCCTCAGGATCTTCGACCGGAGCTTCGCCGTCACCTATCTGCTGGAAGCCGTCGCCGTGTTGATCGGCCTGTTCGGCATCGGCGCGAGCTTCAGCGCGCAGGCGCTGGCGCGCGCGAGAGAGTTCGGCATGTTGCGGCACATCGGCGTCACGCGCCGCCAGATTGCCGCGATGCTGGCGCTCGAAGGCGCGCTCCTCGCGCTGTTTGGCGTGCTGTCCGGCCTGCTGCTGGGATCGGTGATCGCGGCGGTGCTCGTCCATGTGGTCAATCCGCAGTCGTTTCACTGGACCATGAACCTGCATATGCCATGGGGACGGCTGATGGTACTTGCGTCGGCAGTCGTCTGCGCCGCCGCGCTCACCGCGCTGTGGAGCGCTCGCGCGGCCATGTCGGTGGACGCGGTGCGCGCCGTGCGCGAAGACTGGTGACGGGATGAACCGGCGCACGTTTCTGCTCGCACCCGCCGCGCTCGCGCTCGGCTCCGGCGCGTCAGCCGGCACACCCGACTATCCGCAGGTGGTGAACGGACGCGCGTTCGCGTTTCCGCGCGACTACGGCGCCCATCCGCGCTATCGGACCGAATGGTGGTATGCGACCGGCTGGCTGCAAACCGCGTCGAGTCACGCGCTGGGTTTTCAGGTGACGTTCTTTCGCTCGCGGCCGTCTTTGGACGATGCGAACCCGAGCCGCTTCGCGCCGTCGCAGTTGCTGTTTGCGCATGTCGCACTGAGCGATCCGCGGGTGGGCCGCCTGCAGCACGACCAGCGCGCGGCGCGCACCGGCTTCGGCCTTGCCGACGCGAGCGAAACGGATACCGACGCGCATCTCGGCGACTGGTCGTTTCGGCGCGACGCCAACGGGCACTACCGCGTCAGTATCGCCACGCCCGATTTCACGTTCGCATTCACGATGCGTCCGTCGCAACCGGTGCTGCTCAACGGCAGTTCGGGCTATAGCCGCAAAGGCCCGCTCGCGGGCGAAGCGAGCTACTACTACAGCGAGCCGTGGTTGCACGTGACCGGCACCCTGCTGCTCCGGGACGGGCGGTACGGCCAGACGGAAACTGTGCGCGGGCGCGCATGGCTCGATCATGAATGGTCGTCGGCGCCACTGGATGACAACGCGGTCGGCTGGGACTGGATCGGCATCGATCTCGACGACGGCGGCGCGGTGATGGCGTTCGTGATTCGCGACAACGCGGGCCGCAAGCTCTGGGCGGGCGGCACGCTGCGGGACCGGGACGGGAACACCCGTGCGTTATCGCCGGAGCGTGTCCGCTTCACGCCGCTGCGCTGGTGGCGCTCGCCGCATACGGACGCACGCTACCCGGTTGCGATGCGTGTCGATGCGGGTGACATGCGACTGCTGCTCACGCCATTGATGGACGATCAGGAACTCGATAGCCGTGCGAGCACGGGCGCGGTGTACTGGGAAGGCGCTGTGACCGCATTCGAAGCGCCGCGTCGCGAGCCTGAAACGTCGAACGGAAATGAAGCGCGTGCCGGCAGGAAGCTCGGGTTGGGGTACCTCGAATTGACCGGGTATTTACGCCGGCTCGATCTGTAGCTCGGGGATGCATGGCGGTGTGAACAGCACCCCAGAAGTTGGACACCGGTCCAACCCATGGGGTGCTGTTCAATCGCACGGGTGTTTGCGTTGCGATCGACCAGGCCGCCACGCTCAGCGCGACGTCCCCGCCACCTTCTTCTGCCGCCACAGACACAGCAGGTCGCATGCAATGTGCGCGGCCGCGATCGCGGTGATGTCCGCGTGGTCGTACGCAGGCGCGACTTCGACGACATCCGCGCCAATCAGGTTCACCGCGCCGAGCGCACGCACGATCGCAAGCGCCTGCGCGGACGACAACCCGCCCGCAACCGGCGTGCCGGTGCCGGGCGCGAACGCGGGATCGAGACAGTCGATATCGAACGTCAGGTACGCAGGCCGCGTGCCGACGATCGAGACGATGCGCTCGACCGCCGCGCGCGGGCCATGCTCGTGCACCCACGCGGCATCGAGCCGCTCGATGCCGAGGAAATCGTCGTTCCACGTGCGGATGCCGACCTGCACCGACGTCGCCGGATCGATCAGCCCCGCCTTCACCGCCTTGTAGAACATCGTGCCGTGATTCAGGCTGTCGGGCTCGTCGTCGGCCCAGGTGTCGCAATGCGCGTCGAAGTGGATCAGCGACAGCGGCTTGCCGTAGCGCTCCGCGTGCGCGACCAGCAGCGGATACGTGATGTAGTGATCGCCACCGAAGGTCAGCATCTTCGCGCCCGAGCGCAGGATCGTGCGCGCATGCTCGACGATCGCCGGCTTGATCGACAGCGGATTGTGCGCGTCGAACCAGCAGTCGCCGTAATCGATCGCCGCGAGCTCGTCGAACGGGTTGAAGCCCCACGGATATGGGTGCAGCTCCGCGAGCTGCACGCTCGCCGCGCGGATCGCCGCCGGGCCGAGCCGCGCGCCCGAACGGTAGGTCGTCGCGAGATCGAGCGGCACGCCGGAAATCGCGACGTCGACGCCATCGAGCACGCGCGTGTAGTTGCGCCGCATGAACGACAGCACGCCGGCATAGGTGCTTTCGATCGAGGCGCCGTACGGGGACGTGCGACGGATCGCGCCGTCGCCATGGAGAAGTTCGGTCATGTCGAACCTGTTTTCTGGAAGCCGATCTCGCCGCGCGCGCGGTCGGTTGGCGGCGGATCGGAATGGCACGGATTCATTTCGGACGCACGGCGCGACCGGCGGCCGCGACCATCGCGCTGGCTGGCGAACCCTGAAGCGCAGCCGGGCGGGACAACACATCCCGCGCCGATGATAGCAAGCCGAATTTCGGCGTATGCCCCGGTTCAGCCGGGGCAACGTGCGGATGGATGGCGATCGCAACCCGACACCACCGGGGCAACGCTGCGGTACCCGCCGGGCGGCCAGCATTGCCCGCGCCGAATGTCCCGCCTCCGTCCTAGAAGGAATCGCCGGTTTTCCCGCCCCCGTTCTTCCGGATAATGGCCGGCAGCCGCGCCCTCGCAGGCGCGCTGCCGACAACAATCTTCCGGAGACACCCCGCCGTGATCGCCACGCTTCCCGCCACCTACCGCCGGCTCTGGCCGCTCGCCGTTGCCGCCGCGCTGTTGTATGGCCTGTCGCTCGCCGCCGCGCCCTATCCCGGACAAGCCGCCGCGAAAGCCGCGATGGGCGTGCTGCTGCTCGCGGCCGGCAGCGCCTGCGGCGCGGCGCGCGAACGCGCGTGGCTGTGCGCGGCGCTCGCAACCGCGGTGCTCGGCGACGTGCTGCTCGCGCTCCCCGAATGGCCGCTGTCGTTCGTCGGCGGCCTCGGCGCATTCCTGCTCACGCACCTGTGCTACTGCGCGATCTTCTTCCGCTGGCACGCACGCCCGCACGGCTGGCGCATCGCCGCGCTGATCGGGCTGTGGATCGCCGCGCCGTGCTTCTACGCCGCGTTCTTCCCGCATCTGCACGAGCTGGCCGCGCCGGTCGCCGTCTACATGCTGGTGCTGTGCGCAATGGCGACCTTCGCGCTCGCCGCACGCACCCGTGGCCCGCTCGTCGCGATCGGCAGCCTGATCTTCGTCGGCTCCGACACACTGATCGGCGTCGGCCGCTTCCTCGGCGGCTTTCCGGGCATCGACTACCTGATCTGGGCACTGTATGCGCTCGCGCAGGTCACGATCGTGGCCGGGGTTTTCCATGAGACGGCCGTGCGCTCGGTCCGACCCTGATTCGATTTCAAACAGGCCGCCGTGCGCCGGCAGTCTGACACACCACCTGCCGACCCGCGCTCGGCGGGCCTCGCCGGCCCGGCCGGCCACCCGTCCGCGCCCCCGTTCCAAACCCGCTCCCGCCTTTCCCCACGCGGCTTCCGGCCATTAGAGTCCCCCGTCTACCCTCTTGCGGATTCCGGGTTCACCCACTATCGTTACATCAGTCAATGTAACATTCAAAAATGAGCCATAACGGAGACACCCGGATGAATGCTCGCACTTTGCCTTTCGGCCCCCCTGGTCACGACGGCCCGGACGAATCCATCGACATCGCCATCATCGGCACCGGCTTCGCCGGCCTCGGGATGGCCATTCGCTTGCGGCAGACCGGCGTGACCGATTTCGTCGTCCTCGAGAAGGCGGCGTCGGTCGGCGGCACGTGGCGCGACAATCACTACCCCGGGTGTGCATGCGACGTGCAATCGCACGTCTACTCGTTCTCGTTCGCGCCGAATCCGCGCTGGACGCGCATGTTCGCGCCGCAGCCGGAAATCCGCGCGTATCTCGAAGACTGCGTGCAGCGCTTCGGGATCGGCGCGCACCTGCGCCTGAACCACGAACTGCAGCGCGCCGAGTACGACGAGGCCGCGCAGCGCTGGCGCCTCACGTTCGCGAACGGCAAGCGGCTGTCCGCGCGCGTGCTGGTGTCCGGGATGGGCGGGCTGTCGCGCGCGGCGCTGCCGGCGATCCCGGGCGTCGAGACTTTCACGGGTCGCGCGTTCCACTCGCAGCAGTGGGACCACGACTATTCGCTCGACGGCAAGCGCGTCGCGGTGATCGGCACCGGCGCGAGCGCGATCCAGTTCGTCCCGCAGATCGCGCCGCGCGTGAAGGAACTCGCGCTGTTCCAGCGCACGCCGCCGTGGATCATGCCGAAGCCGGACCGCAACCTGACGAAGCTCGAACAGTGGCTGTTCCGCGCGATGCCGTTCACGCAGAAGCTCGTCAGAAGCGGGATCTACTGGATGCTCGAATCGCGTGTGCTCGGCTTCGCGATCCATCCGTCGCTGATGAAGAACGTGCAGAAGCTCGCGCTGCGCCACATCCGCAAGCAGATTCCCGATCCGCAACTGCGCGAGGCCGTGACGCCGAACTACACGCTCGGCTGCAAGCGCGTGCTGATCTCGAACGACTACTACCCGGCGCTGTCGCGCAAGAACGTCGACGTGGTCACGACCGGCATCGAGCGCATCGACGGGAACGCGGTCGTGACGACCGACGGCAAGCGCCACGAAGTCGACTGCCTGATCTACGGCACGGGCTTCCAGGTAGCCGATCCGTATCCGCGCGGCGCGATCATCGGCCGCGGCGGCCTCGACATCGTCGACGCATGGCGCGACGGCGCGCACGCGTATCTCGGCACGACGCTGCCCGGTTACCCGAACTTCTTCATGATCGTCGGCCCGAACACGGGCCTCGGCCACAACTCGATGGTGTTCATGATCGAGTCGCAAATCGAATACATCCTCGGCGCGTTGCGGGCGATGCACCGGGAGCGCGCGGACGCGATCGAGGTGCGCCCGCTCGTCGAGGCGCAGTTCAACCACGACCTGCAGGGCAAGCTGAAGAAGGCGATCTGGTCGACGGGCGGCTGCAAGAGCTGGTATCTCGACCCGCGCACCGGCAAGAACACGACGCTATGGCCGGGCTTCACGTGGCGCTTCCGGCAGGCGACGGCCCGTTTCTCGATGGCCGACTACCACGCGTATCGCGCGCCGCAATACGACACGGCCGCGCGGCCGATCGCCGCGCCCGCGCCCGCCCCCGCCGCTTCCACGCAAGCGGCCTGAGACCCGAACAGGAGCAACCGACATGAGAGATTTCGCCAACAAGGTCGCCGCGATCACCGGCGCGGGCTCGGGCATGGGCCGCTCGCTCGCGGTGCAGCTCGCGCAGGCCGGCTGCCACGCGGCACTCGCCGACAAGAACGCGGTCGGCCTCGCCGAAACCGAACGGATCGTCCGCGCGGTCGCGCCGGGCGTGCGCGTGACGACGCGCGCGCTGGACGTCGGCGACCGCGACGCGATGTTCGCGTGGGCCGACGACACCGCGCACGAACACGGCAAGGTCAACCTGATCTTCAACAACGCGGGCGTCGCGCTGTCGAGCACGATCGAAGGCATGGAATACAGCGATCTCGAGTGGATCGTGAACATCAACTTCTGGGGCGTCGTGCACGGCACGAAGGCATTCCTGCCGCACCTGAAGGCGTCCGGCGACGGCCACGTGATCAACACGTCGAGCATCTTCGGGATCTTCGCGCAGCCGGGCATGAGCGGCTACAACGCGACCAAGTTCGCGGTGCGCGGCTTCACCGAATCGCTGCGCCAGGAGCTCGACATGATGAAGTGCGGCGTGTCGGCGACGTGCGTGCATCCGGGCGGGATCCGCACGAACATCGCACAGTCGAGCCGCGTCGCGAAGAACATGGTCGGCTTCATGGTCGAGAGCGAGCAGCAAGGCAAGGACGAATTCGAGAAATTCTTCATCACGACCGCCGACGACGCCGCACGCACGATCCTCGCCGGCGTGCGCAAGAACCAGCGCCGCGTGCTGATCGGCCGCGACGCGCGCGGCGCCGACTGGCTCGCGCGCATCCTGCCGTCCGCGTACCAGGCGCTCGTCGTGCTCGCGACCCGGCACGAGGCCGCGAAGGCGCGCCGCCGCGCGGCCCGCAGCACGCCCGCACCCGCGCCGGTCGGCGCAACGTATGAGAACGCAGGCAACCAGGGAGGAAAACAATCATGACGACCCCGCAGATGATGCCCGTGCGGCGCGACATCCGTTTCGCGCTCCCCCCTGAACACGCGCGCGACTGGCATGTGCAGGGCGTGCCCGTCACGCATTTCATGAATGCGCTGTCGCTGCTGTTCCCGGCCGGCGAGCGGTTCTTCATGGATTCGGTGCGAAACTACCGCGACCGGATCGACGACCCCGAGCTGAAGAAGCAGGTGATGGGCTTCATTGGCCAGGAAGCGATGCACACGCGCGAGCACATCGAGTACAACGACCTGCTGCAGGCGTCGGGCCTACCCGCGCACAAGCTCGACAAGCGCCTGTGGACGATCCTCGGCTGGTTCAAGAAGGTGCTGCCGCATTCGATGCAGCTCGCGATCACGATCGCGCTCGAGCACTACACGGCGATACTCGCGAACCAGCTGCTGTCGGGCCATGAGCACAGGATCGACGGCTCCGTCGACAGCTATCAGCAGATGTGGATGTGGCATGCGATGGAAGAGACCGAGCACAAGGCCGTCTCGTACGACGTGTGGAACGCGGTGATGAAGCCGGGCCTCGGCAGCTATCTGCTGCGCACCGGCACGATGCTGACGACGACCGTGCTGTTCTGGGCGATCGTGTTCGACTTCCACCTGCGCCTGATGTCCGCGCACCGGCGCCGTCACGGGAAGTTCGGCGGCATGTGGCGCCTCGTGAAGTATCTGTACAGCCCGAAGAACGGCGTGTTCCCGAGCATCGCGCGCGAATGGCTCGACTATTTCCGGCCGGGCTTCCATCCGTGGGACCACGACAACCACCAGTACCTGCAGGGGCTCGACACGCTGCTCGCGAACATCGACGCGACCAACGCGCAGTATGCCGCGCAGGCCGCGCCGCGCCGCGTGCCGCTGCATCCGGTCCCGCAGGCATGATGCGATGGCGCGCGCGAACGAGATGCTGACCGTCAAATCCGGCGACGTGAAGCTCGCCGTCTACGTGAGCGGCTCGCGCCGCGCGCCGCCCGTGATCCTCGTGCACGGCTACCCGGATTCCGCGACGGTCTGGGAGCCGATCCGCGCGCGGCTCGCGAAGCGCTACCGCGTGATCGCGTACGACGTGCGCGGCGCCGGCGCGTCCGATGCGCCGACCCGGCGCGCGGATTACGCGCTCGCGCGCCTCGCGGAGGACCTGAAGGCCGTCGCCGACGCAATCTGTGGCAACCGGCCGTTCCACCTCGTCGGCCACGACTGGGGGTCGATCCAGTGCTGGGAAGCGGCAACCGACCCGGCGTTCCGCGGACGCATCGCGTCGTACACGTCGATCTCGGGGCCGTGCCTCGACCACGTGTTCCGCGCGAAGCTGCGGCTCGGGCAGAGCCTGAAGTCGTGGTACATCGCGTTCTTCCACCTGCTGCTCGTGCCGTCGCTGGTCTGGCGGCTCGGCGGCGCCGCGCTGTGGCCGCGCTGGCTGCAGCTCACCGAGAAGATCCGGCCCAAGCCCGACCCCGCGCAACTGAAGAACGCGCTGAACGGCATGAAGCTGTACCGTGCGAACTTCGTCGCGCGCGCCCGGCGGCCGCGCGAGCGGTATGCGCAGGCGCCCGTGCAGATCCTCGTGCCGGTACGCGACCGCTACGTGACGCCGGCGATGTCGGCCGACCTCGGCCGCTGGCTCGGCGAGCACGTGCGCGAGGAAATCGACGGCGCGCCCTGGATCGTGTTGCGCAACCCCGACCTGATCGCGTCGCGGATCGACCGCTTCGCCGCCGCGCACGAGAAGAAAACGGCGGCGCCCGATCAGCGGATCGCCGGCAAGCGCCTGAACAACGTCTCGTAGTCGATCACGAGGCCGTCGTCGTCGATGTCCATCTCGGCTGAGAAATCCCGGAAGATGCCTTCGTAGCGGTAGCGCCGGCCCGGCTCGATGCACGCGTACGCCTGCTTGACCGGGGTCGCCTTCAGGTCCGGCGTCGACACGTAGACGACGTCGATCGGCTGCCGCTCGCCGCGCGCGAGCCCGAGGCGGCCGATCGGCAACGAGTTCGTGTACGGCGTCGCCGCAATGTCGATGTCGATGCAGCCGTCGAGCTCGGGCAGCGCCCGCCCCGAGCCGTCGCGCCAGTGGCCGTGACCGTCGCCGCGCAGCTCGAGCGTGCCGCCGCCCATCACCTTGAGCACGGCATAGGTCGCGCGCCATTGTGCGTCGCAGACCACCCGGTACGCGAGCCCGTATGACTTGCCGTACCGCTGGCCGACCACCGCGCTTTCCACGATGATCCCGCCGTCGCTGCGGTCGAACACCAGATGCTCGATCCCGTCGCCTTCGAGCGATGCCCAACGCACTTCACGCCGCATTTCACTCATCTCGCCTCCTCTGTTGTTCTGATCTGATGCCGGTTGCGCAGCATCCTCGCACAAATTCCGACTATCCATGATTCCCTATTCCGGTGCATGCCGATCTGCCCTATCCTCGCGGCTCGTCCTGTCCCGCCGCCGTCATGTCCGCCATCCCGTCCGCCCCGCCCACGATCGACCTGCGCATCCTGCTGCGTAGCCTCGGCCAGATCGTGCTGCAGGCGAACGCGCTGACCGGCGCGCTGCTGCTCGCCGCACTCGCGCTCACCGACGCGCGGCTCGCGTGTGCGGCGCTGCTCGGCGCGGCCGCCGCCAACATGATCGCGGTGCTGACGGGCGCCGCGCGCCGCGACGTCGAACCGGGGCTGTACGGCTTCAACGGCGCGCTCGCCGCGCTGGCCGCCGTCACGTTCGCGCCACAGCCGCTCGCGGCCGTCGCACTCGCGCCGCTCGCCGCGACAGGCGCGGCGCTCGTGCAGCGCGCGCTGCACCGGCCGCTCAAGAAATGGCGCCAGTGCCCGTATTCGAGCCCGTATCTTGCCGCTACCGCGCTGTGGCTGCCGTTTGTCGCGACGCAGCATGCGGGCGCGAGCGCAACCGGCGTGCCGCTGTCGCTCTCTTCGTTTGCACTGCCGCTGCTCGCCGGCGTCGCGCAGACCACCTTCGCGCAAGGCGCGTGGGCCGGCGCGCTGCTCGTCGCCGGGATCGCCGCCGCGTCGCGCCGCGCGGCCGCGTTCGCGCTCGGCGGCGCGCTGGTGTCGACTGCGCTGCTGCTCGCGCTCGGCGCCGACGCCGCGATGCTCGCGGACGGTCTGCTAGGCTTCAATGGCGCGCTCGCCGCGCTGGCGCTGATGCCGCGCGGCGCGCGCGCCGCATTGGCGGCCGCGGTGCTCGCCGCGCTGCTGCAGGCGCTCGCGCTGCGCACGGGCGTCACGGTCCTCACCGCGCCGTTCGTGCTGGCGTCGTGGCTCACGACGGCGCTCATGCGCAGCCTCACCCTGGGAGACACCGATGTCGTCATTCGCTCACCGTCCTGACACCGTCGCCCCGGGCGGCCCGATCTCGGACGCCGAACGCCGGCTGCGCGTCGATCTCGCCGCCGCGTACCGGCTCGTCGCGCTGAACGGCTGGGACGACCTGATCTACACACACCTGTCCGCGACCGTACCGGGCGAGCCAGGCCGCTTCCTGATCAACCCGTTCGGACTGACGTTCGACGAGGTGCGCGCGTCGAATCTCGTGAAGATCGACCTCGCCGGCAACCGGATCGGCGACGGCGAGCATCCGGTCAACGTAACCGGCTTCGCGCTGCACGCGGCCGTGCATGCGGCGCGACCCGACGCGGTATGCGTGATGCACCTGCACAATACGGCCGGCATCGCGGTGTCGATCCAGCGCGACGGGCTGCTGCCCGCATCGCAGCATGCGTTGCGCTTCTACGGCGATCTCGCGTATCACGACTACGAGGCGCTTGCGTTCTCGCCGGCCGAAGGCGCGCGACTGACCGCGAGCCTCGGCGCGAAATCCGCAATGCTGCTGCGCAACCACGGCACGCTGACGGTCGGCCGCACGGTCGCCGAGGCCTACGTGCTGATGGACACGCTGATCAAGGCCTGCGACATCCAGGTGCGCGCGCAGGCGGGCGGCGGGCCGCTCGTGCTGCCCGAGCCGGCTGTCGCAACACGCACCGCCGAGCAGCTGCGCGACGGCGGCGCGATCGAAGGCGAGCTCGAATGGCCTGCGCTGCTGCGCCGCCTCGACCGGATCGATCCGTCGTATCGCAATTGATTTGTTCACCCCAAACGGAGCATTTGTCATGCCGACTTTCAATATCCAGCTGTTCGAAGGCCGCACCGTCGAGCAGAAGCGCCAGTTCGTCGAAGCGATCACGCGCGTCACCTGCGAGACGCTCGGCTGCGAGCCGGCCTCCGTCGACATCATCCTCACAGACGTAAAGAAGGAGAACTGGGCAACGGCCGGCAAGCTGTGGAGCGACGAGCGCTGAACGCCTGAGCCGAAGACGAATGCATCGCGCGCCGTGCATTCGTCTCATCTTTGCCGGGCACGATGCCGCTCGACCTGATGCATCCGCCCGACGAGCGGCACCCCGATCCGAAGCCGTCCCGCGGTCTCGCGCAGGCCGCGCGCCCGCCTCCCTGCACTGCCGTCCGCGCGATGTGCGCCCGCACATCGCTTCGTCACGCATTCGGCGCATAATGGCGCACTGACGAAGCAGTCGATGGCCACCCGAGAGGAGAACGCGCCATGGAAGCGAAGAACGAAGAAGTCGTCGCACACCTGCTCTCCGATGTCGTCGAATTCGCGCGCGAGCGCCTGCCCGAGGCGACCTTCCGGATCGTTGAACCCTTCCTCCGCCACTACTACGATTTCGTCGACGCCGACGACATCCAGAGCCGCGGCATCGCCGATCTCTACGGCGCCGCGATGGCGCACTGGCAGACCGCCCAGAAATTCGTGCCCGGCAGCGAGCGGCTGCGCGTGTACAACCCGATCCTCGAACAGCACGGCTGGCACTCCGACCACACGGTGATCGAGATCGTCAACGACGACATGCCGTTCCTCGTCGATTCGGTATCGATGGCCGTCAACCGTCTCGGGCTCGCGCTGCATTCGGCGCTGCACCCCGTGTTCCGGATCTGGCGCGGCAAGAACGGCGGCATCGAGCGCGTCGACGTCGGCGGCATCGCAACCGACGACACGCACTCGCAGCTCGCGTCGTTCATCCACTTCGAAGTCGACCGATGCGGCGATGCAGCGATGCTCAACTCGCTGCGCAACGACATCGCGCGCGTGCTCGGCGACGTGCGCGCGTCCGTCGAGGACTGGCCGAAGATCGTCGACATCGCGCGCAACACGATCAAGGACATGAAGGCACGCGAGACGAGCGCCGAAGACATCGAGGCGCGCGCGTTCCTCGAGTGGATGGTGGCCGACCATTTCACGTTTCTCGGGCAACGCGACTACGCGCTCGTGTCGCACGGCGCCGGCTTCGCGCTGCGCGGCATCGAAGGCACGGGCTTCGGCATCCTGCGCGAAGCGCTGCGCGCGCCGGGCACGTCGGACGAGACGCCGCTGCCGCCCGCCGCCGCGGAAATCATCCATGGCACCTGGCCGATCTTCCTGACCAAGGCGAACTCGCGCGCGACCGTGCACCGGCCCGGCTATCTCGACTACGTCGGCGTCAAGCTGGTCGGCCCCGACGGCAAGGTCTGCGGCGAGCGGCGCTTCATCGGGCTGTACACGTCGACCGCCTACTTCGTGTCCTGCTCGGAAATCCCGATCGTGCGCCGCAAGTGCGCGAACATCGTGCAGCGCGCGGGCTTCTTGCCGAAAGGCCATCTCGGCAAGACGCTCGTGACGGTGCTCGAAACCTATCCGCGCGACGAGCTGTTCCAGGCCGACGAAGACCAGCTGTACGACATCGCGCTCGGCGTGCTGCGGCTGCAGGAACACCAGCGCACGCGCCTGTTCGTGCGGCGCGACCGCTTCGACCGCTTCGCGTCGTGCCTCGTCTACGTGCCGCGCGACAAGTACAACACCGACCTGCGCCGGCGCATCGCGCGGCTGCTCGTCGACGCATTCAAAGGCGTCAACGTCGAATTCACGCCGCTGCTGTCGGAATCCGCGATCGCGCGGATCCACTTCGTCGTGCACGCGGAGCCGGGCACGATGCCCGACGTCGACACGCGCGAGCTCGAGGCGCGCCTCGTGCAGGTGTCGCGCCGCTGGCAGGACGACCTGTCCGACGCGCTGCTCGACGCGTTCGGCGAGGAGCAAGGCAACCGCCTGCTGCAGCGCTATGCCGATTCGTTCCCGGCCGGCTACCGCGACGACTATCCGGCGCGCACCGCGGTGCGCGACATCGAGCTGATCGAGCGCGTGAGCGGCACCGGGCGCCTCGCGATGAACCTGTACCGGCCAATCGAGGCCGGCGCGCGCACGTTCCGCTTCAAGGTCTACCGCTCCGGCGACCCGATCGCGCTGTCGCGCAGCCTGCCGATGCTCGAACACCTCGGCGTGCGCGTCGACGAGGAGCGGCCGTACCGGATCCAGGCGCAGGACGCCGCGCCCGCGTGGGTGCACGATTTCGGCCTCGAACTGGCGGACGACACCGAGTTCGACATCGAGCGCGTGAAGGGGCTGTTCGAGGACGCGTTCGACCGGATCTGGAGCGGCCGGATCGAGAACGACGATTTCAACCGGCTCGTGCTGCGCGCGCACCTGAGCGCACGCGAACTCACGATCCTGCGCGCGTATGCGAAATACCTGCGGCAGGTCGGCTCGACCTTCAGCGACGCGTACATCGAGCGCGCGCTGACCGGCAACCCGGCAATCGCGCGACAGCTCGTCGAGCTGTTCGTCGTGCGCTTCGATCCGCGCACCGGCAGCACGCGCGACGCGCAGGCCGAGCGGCTGCTGAAGGCGATCGAGACCGCGCTCGACCAGGTGCCGAATCTCGACGAGGACCGGATCCTGCGCCAGTTCCTCGGCGTGATCAACGCGACCGAGCGCACCAACTACTACCGGCACGACGCGGACGGCGAGCCCAAGCCATACCTGTCGTTCAAGTTCAATCCCGCAAAAGTGCCGGGCCTGCCCGAGCCGAAGCCGATGTTCGAGATCTGGGTGTATTCGCCGCGCGTCGAGGGCGTGCACCTGCGCGGCGGGCGCGTCGCGCGCGGCGGCCTGCGCTGGTCCGACCGCCGCGAGGATTTCCGCACCGAAGTGCTCGGGCTGATGAAGGCGCAGATGGTGAAGAACGTCGTGATCGTGCCGGTCGGCTCGAAAGGCGGGTTCGTCGTGAAGAACCCGCCGCCGCCGAGCGACCGTGAAGCGTGGATGCGCGAAGGCATCGCGTGCTACCAGACGTTCCTGCGCGGCCTGCTCGACCTGACCGACAACCTCGCCGGCACTGCGGTCGTGCCGCCGCCCGACGTCGTGCGACACGACCACGACGATCCATATCTGGTCGTCGCGGCCGACAAGGGCACGGCGACCTTCTCCGACTACGCGAACGCGATCTCGCAGGAATACGGCTTCTGGCTCGACGACGCGTTCGCGTCCGGCGGCTCGGTCGGCTACGACCACAAGAAGATGGCGATCACCGCGCGCGGCGCGTGGGAATCGGTCAAGCGGCATTTCCGCGAGATGGGCATCGACACGCAGACGACCGACTTCACCGTGGTCGGCATCGGCGACATGTCGGGCGACGTGTTCGGCAACGGCATGCTGCTGTCGCCGCACATCAAGCTCGTCGCGGCATTCGACCACCGGCACGTGTTCCTCGATCCGAACCCCGATCCGGCCGTGAGCTTCGCCGAGCGCGCGCGGCTCTTCGCGCTCGAACGGTCGAGCTGGGCCGACTACGATACGTCAGCGATTTCCGCAGGCGGCGGCGTCTATCCGCGCACCGCGAAGACGATCCCGCTGTCGCCCGCGGTGCAGGCCTCGCTCGGCATCGATGCGCCCGCGCTCACGCCGAGCGAGCTGATCCGCGCGATCCTGCAGGCGAGCGTCGACCTGCTCTACAACGGCGGGATCGGCACCTACGTGAAGGCTGCGCACGAATCGAACGCGCAGGTTGGCGACCGCACGAACGACGCGGTGCGCGTGAATGGCTCGGACCTGCGCTGCAAGGTCATCGGCGAAGGCGGCAACCTCGGCGTCACGCAGTTCGGGCGCATCGAGTTCGCACAGCGCGGCGGGCGGATCAACACCGACGCGATCGACAATTCGGCCGGCGTCGACTGTTCGGATCACGAAGTCAACATCAAGATCCTGCTCGGCCTCGTGGTTGCCGACGGCGAGATGACCGAGAAGCAGCGCAACGCGCTGCTCGCGGAGATGACCGACGAAGTCGGGCTGCTCGTGCTGCGCGACAACTACTACCAGACCCAGGCGCTGTCGATCGCCGGCCGCTACACGGTCGAGCTGCTCGATGCGGAAGCGCGGCTGATGCGCTGGCTCGAGCGCGCGGGGCGCCTCAATCGCGTGATCGAGTTCCTGCCGACCGACGACGAAATCGCCGAACGCCAGACCGCGAAGCTCGGCCTCACGTCGCCGGAGCGCGCGGTGCTGCTCGCGTACAGCAAGATGTGGCTGTACGACGCGCTGCTCGAATCCGACGTGCCGGAAGACCCGCTCGTCGCCGGGATGCTGGTCGACTATTTTCCGAAGCCGCTGCAGCAGCGCTTCAGCGAGCCGATGCGCCGCCATCCGCTGCGCCGCGAGATTCTCGCGACCCACCTGACGAACGCGCTCGTCAACCGGGTCGGCTGCGCGTTCGTGCACCGGCTGATGGAAGAGACGGATGCAGATCCTGGCGACATCGTGCGCGCATGCATCATGGCGCGCGACGTGTTCGATCTCGACGCGGTCTGGCGCGACATTGACGCGCTCGACAACCGCGTCGCCGACGACGTGCAGGCGCGCATGTTCGTCGACGTCGCGCGGCTGCTCGAACGCGCGGCGCTGTGGTTCCTGCGGCACCTGCAGGCAGGCGCGATCGGCGATGGCGGCGTCGGCGAACTGCTCGCGCGCTGCCGCGATGCCGCCGAGCGGCTCGCGCCGCAACTGCCTTCGCTGCTGCCCGTCGCCGATCTCGATGCGCTGTCCGAACGGCAACGCGTGCTGGTCGACGCGGGCGTCGACAGCGCGCTCGCGGTGCGCGTCGCGAGCGGCGACATCTCGGCTGCGCTGCTCGACATCGCCGAAGTGGCCGCGACCTGCAACCGCAGCCTCGAACTCGTCGCGGGCGTGTACTTCGCGCTCGGCACGCAGCTCAATTACGGCTGGATCAGCGAGCGTGCAGCCGCGCTGCCGACGCCGACGCATTGGGACATGATGGCGCGCGCGGCCGCGCTCGCGGACGTCGCGCGTCTGAAGCGCGCGCTGACGACGAGCGCGCTCACGGAAGCCGCGGCATCAACGGAGCCGGATGCGATCGTCGATGCGTGGCGCGGGCGGCGGGAGGCGGCGCTGGAACGTTATGCGCGGTTGCTCGCGGATCTGCGAGCGACGGGCGGGGCCAGCCTTTCGGTGCTGCTCGTGATCGTGCGGGAGATGGGGGTGCTCGAGCGAGCTTGAGGGGCTTGAGGGGCTTGAGGGGCTTGAGGGGCTTGAGGGCCTCGAAGAACTTGAGGGGGCGGCGGTCAACCTCGCGACCGCCATGGGAATCCGGCCGAGCGGCGCAACAACAGGCACAATACACACGGCGGCGTTTTCCGAACACAGTGTTCGCCAGTCGAACCACGCAAAGCCGCGCCGCCCGACTCCGATCCTTCACTGCCGTCATGACCCACTCGTTCCCCGAACGCGCGGCCACGCCCGCGCGCGCGCCGAATTCGCCGCGTTTCCTGTTGTTCCTGATCTGCCTGTTCGCGTCCGCGGGCCAGCTCGCGATCGACATCTACGTGCCCGCGCTGCCCGAGATGGCGCGCTATTTCGCGACGTCGCCGCAGGCGATCCAGTCGAGCGTGTCCGCGTACATGGCCGCCTATGCGTTCAGCCAGCTCGTGTTCGGGCCCGTCGCCGACGCATACGGGCGCAGGCGCGTGCTCGCGTTCGGGCTCGTGATCTACACGATCGGCTGTGTGCTGTCGCTCGGCGCGACCAGCCTGGAGACGTTCGTGCTGGCCCGCTGCCTGCAGGGCTTCGGCATCGCGACGACGAACCTGCTCGCGAAGGCGATCATCACCGATTCGTTCCGTGGCCAGGCGCTGATGCATGCGTTCACCTATATGTCGATCGCGTGGGGGCTCGCGCCGATCATCGCGCCGGTGATCGGCGCGCACCTGCAGACGTGGTTCGGCTGGCACGCATGCCTCGTGTTCCTGCTGGTCTACTCGCTGTTGATGTGGGCGGTGCTGTGGCGTTATCGCGAAACGTTGCCGCAGCCCGTGCACCTCGAGCCGCGCACGCTGATGACGAACGCGGGCAAGGTGCTGTCGAGCCCCGTGTTCCAGAGCTGCTTCCTCGCGCAGGGGCTGTGCTACAGCATCCTGCTCGTGTTCAACATCATCGGGCCGTTCATGGTGCAGAACACGCTACACAAGCCGCCGACCTATTTCGGCTACCTCGCGCTCGGGATCGGGATGATGTACTTCCTCGGCGGCCTGTCGAACCGCGTGCATGGCCCGCGCCTGCCGAGCGCCGAGCAGCGGCTGCAGATCGGCACGCGCGTGATGGCGGGCGCGGCGATCGCGATGCTGGTGCTCGCGCTGACGGTCGGCCTGCAGGTCTGGACGCTCGCCACGCCGGTGCTCGTGATGGGCTTCTGCGCGGGCGCGATGTATCCGACGCTGATGGCGAAGGGCAATTCGCTGTTCCCGCACATCGCGGGCCTGACGAGCGCGATCCTCGGGTGCGCGCTGCTGCTCGTGTCGTCGGCGATGATGGGGCTCGCGGGCTTCGTGTCGGTGCAGGTACTAACGCCGCTCGCGGTGTTCTTCGTGATCCTCGCGCTCACGGTCGTCGTGATGGTGACGAAGCTGCTGCGCCATCTGGCGCGGATGACGCCCGCGGCTGTCGTGCGCGGCAGCGGAGAGGCTGCGTAGGGGTTTGTCGGTCCGGTCACGGTCGTTCGACAGCGACCGGACCGCTGACAATCAGAAGCCTTGCGCTCGACACCTGGTCCACCCGATGAGAACAAAGGCGGTGATCCTCGATGTCGGCGAACTGCCACGTGCCGTCAGTTGCTCCCTGCCTCCGCAGCACCGGACCGGTAACGCACCAGATGATCGGTGCCGGATTCCGACAGCCAGACGTCTGCCCCACGGCCCATCATCTGGCGAACGTTCGCGTGCGGGCGCGGCAGCGCCAGCACGTCGAACCGCTCGGTGCGCGGGTCGAAACGCACGAGCGCGTTCGCGCTCCATTCGCTGAGCCACACGATGTCGCGTTCGTCGACGAAGATCGCATACGCATGCGGCTCGTGGCCCGGCAACGGCCACTCGCGCCATCGATGCGTCGCGGGATCGAACTCGCCGACCTTGCCCGCGTTCCACTCGCTGAGCCAGACCCGCCCCTTCGAATCGGACCAGACACGGCGCGCGCCCTGCTTCGGTGTCGGCGGCTCGATGACCTGCGCCGTGCCGGTCGCCGGGTCGATGCGGCCGAGATAGCTGCCGGCCAGCGATGCGAAGTACAGGCTGCCGTCAGGCGTCACGCAGATGCCGTACGCGCCCGGCCCGCGTGGCGCATCGAAGACGCGCATCTTCCCGCTCGCCGGATCGAGTTCGCCATAGACGCCGCTTTGTCCCGTAAACCACAGATGCCCCCGCTTGTCGAACACCGCGGTATTCAGGTTCGCGTCCGGACGGTCATTCGGCAACGGGAAACGCGTGACGACGAGCGTCTTCGCGTCGACGCGCACGATCGCGTTCTGGCCGCCGTCCGTGATCCACGCGGCATGATCGGGGCCGACGATCACGCCGTGCGGCGCCGACCCTTTGCCGAGCGGAACGTGCTCGATCCTGCCGGTACCTGGATTCAAACGCCCGACCTCGCCCTGTGCCTGCGCGGTGTACCACACGCGGCCGTCGGGCGCCGGGGCGACGTCGTGCGGCGCGCTGCCGGCGGGGACGGCGAAACTGTCGAACGAACGCGATTGCGCATGCGCAGGACCGACGATGAACATCGCGCTCATCAGGATCCATGCAAGCGGCAGGATCAATCCCGGTCCGCGCATCCCGCCGGCAGCTGCAGCCACTTTTCCTCTCGCAATCTCCAGCATGGCTGCCTCCGTGATCCGGAACGAGCATCAAAGCCCACGACGCGTTCATTGTTGCACTTATCCCGGCGCGGAGACGATGCGCGACGCACACCCGCGACGGTCATTCGGCTGACGTCGACAATCTGCGACAATCGAACACTTCTTCAACCACCACACATCCGGGTTCGCATGACCACGCACATCACCATCGAATTCACCGAGCAGGCCGCAGAAACGGTTGGTGATCAAACCAACACCAGCTTTTCCTACGACCAGGGCGCACACCTGCCGCAACCGGGCGATTTCGTCGAGCTCGAGCATCTGCAGCAGTCGTTTCTCGTGATCGGCCGCGTGTTTTCGCTGAAGGCAAACATGAGCGCCGTCAAACTCGTTCTCGACCTTCCCCCGCACGACGATCAGCAAGGATTCGATCCCGAGTTGTCGGAGACGCCGGGCGAGTAACGCCGTCGGGCGTGCGGCACGAGGGATGCAGCGGCAACGCCCGGCGACCTGGCCGACGCGACTTGCACATTTGCATTTTATTTTTGAGACGATCGGTCTATTATTGACGAATGGACACTCGAACCGACACCCCTCGCCGCCGCGGTCGACCGCCGAAGCAGCACGACGACCTGGTCGCCACGCGTGATGCCCTGTTGCGCACCGGGCTCGAAGTGTTGACCGAAAAGGGTTTTTCGGCCGCCGGGCTCGATGAGATCCTCGGGCGCGCCGGGGTACCCAAAGGGTCCTTCTACCACTATTTCGACAGCAAAGAGGCGTTTGGCCTGGAGTTGATCGACCGCTACGCCGACTTCTTCGCGCGCAAGCTGGACCGCCATTTCAGCAACCCGGATCTGCCGCCGCTGCAACGCGTGCGGGCCTTCGTCGATGACGCCAAGGACGGCATGGCCCGCTACGCGTACAGCCGGGGCTGCCTCATCGGGAATCTCGGGCAGGAAATGGGCGCGTTGCCCGAGAGTTTCCGCGAACGTCTGCGCGCCACTTTCGAAGACTGGCAGCGCCGTTTGTCCGACTGCCTGATCGCTGCCCAGCGAGCAGGTGAACTCGCGATGTCAGCCACGCCCGCCGAGCTGGCGATGTTTTTCTGGACCGGCTGGGAAGGCGCCGTGCTGCGCGCCAAGCTGGAGCGCAGCAACGTGCCGCTGGAGGTGTTTGCGCGGTTTTTCTTCAACGGACTGCCGCGCCACTGAATTTTTTTGCCATTAACTAGACGATCGGTCTAGAAAGGAGAACCCCATGTTCCAAGGCATCGTGATCGACAAGGATGAAGCCGGCCAGCGGGCCCAGGTACAGGCGCTGGACGACGCGCAGTTGCCCGCCGGCAACGTGACGGTGCGTGTCAGCCACTCGACGCTGAACTACAAGGACGCGCTGGCGATCACCGGCAAGGCTCCGGTCGTCCGCAAGCTCCCGATGGTGCCGGGCATCGACCTGGTGGGCGAGGTCGAAGCGAGCGCGCACCCCGACTACCGCGCCGGCGACTGGGTCGTGCTCAACGGCTGGGGAGTGGGCGAGACACACTGGGGTGGACTGGCCCAGAAGGCGCGCGTCGATGGCGACTGGCTGGTGCCGTTGCCGCCAGCGTTCACGCCGCAACAGGCCATGGCGATCGGCACGGCCGGCTACACGGCCATGCTGTGCGTGCTGGCGCTCGAACGACATGGCGTGCGCCCCGGTGACGGCGAGATCGTGGTGACCGGCGCGGCCGGCGGCGTGGGAAGCGTCGCCACGGCGATCCTGGCTCGACTCGGGTACCGCGTCGTCGCAGTCACCGGCCGCACGGCGGATGCCGATTACCTGCAGCAGCTCGGCGCGGCGGAAGTCCTGGAGCGGTCCCTATTCAGCGAGCCCGGCAAGCCTTTGCAGAAGGAAAGATGGGCCGGCGCGGTGGATGTGGTGGGCAGCCACGTCCTCGCCAATGTGTGCGCCACCACCCGCTACCGCGGCGTAGTCACCGCTTGCGGCCTGGCCGCCGGCATGGATTTTCCCGCCACCGTCGCCCCTTTCATCCTGCGCGGCGTCACCCTGGTCGGCATCGACAGCGTGATGTGCCCCCGCACCGAGCGGCTGATCGCCTGGCGCCGCCTTGGCTCGGACCTGGATATCGCGAAGCTGGGCGCCATCGGCCGCGAAGTGGGCCTGAACGACGCCATTCCCGTTGCCGAACAACTGCTGAACGGCAAGGTTCGCGGCCGCATTATCGTGGATGTCAATGCGTGAGGCAGACAAACGTCTCGCCGTCCCCATTCCACCCGGCGCGTGTTCACGCGTCAGGAACTCACCACTTTTCCAGGAGACACCGATGACCATCGCCCATTCCGCCCCCGTCAGCCGTTTTCCGGTGCCGGCGCTTGAAGACTTGCCAGAGGACGTTCGCGAACGCATCGTCGCGGTTCAGGAAAAGTCGGGCTTCATCCCGAACGTCTTCCTGACGCTCGCTCATCGTCCCGACGAATTCCGCGCCTTCATGGCCTACCACGATGCGCTCATGGACAAGCCCGGCAACCTGAGCAAGGCCGAACGGGAGATGATCGTCGTGGCAACCAGCAGCGTGAACCAGTGCCAGTACTGTGTCATCGCGCATGGGGCCATCTTGCGCATTCGCGCGAAGGATCCGCTGATCGCCGACCAGGTCGCCACCAACTACCGCAAGGCCGACATCACGAGCCGCCAGAAAGCGATGCTGGACTTCGCGATGAAGGTTTCGCAGACGGCGCACCTGGTGGGCGAGGCGGATTTCGACATCCTGAAATCGCACGGTTTCACCGAAGAAGACATCTGGGACATTGCTGCGATCTCGGCGTTCTTCGGCATGTCCAATCGCCTTGCGAACGTGACGAACATGCGTCCCAACGCCGAGTTCTACGCGCTGGGGCGCTGAGCGCGCGAAAACGGCGCGCAATCAACGCTGCAACACGATCTCGACTCGCCGGTTGCTGGCCCGCCCGTCGGCCGTCGAGTTGAAAGCAACCGGATCGGCCTTTCCGCGTCCGGTTGCTTCGAGCGCATCGATCTGAAGCCCGTGATCGCATCCGCGAACGACCGCGCAGGATCCCCAAGCATCCCTTCCGTCGGCTGGTGAATTTTGCAACAATGGCGCGTCCGTGGCTCGCGATGCCCGCAGCGCAAGCCAGCTCGCCCCTCCCCACTCGTTCGCAACCATGTCATCTCGCTTGTCAAGTTCGACGTCGCCTCGTGCCGCGCCGGATCTCTCTGGCGCCCATGTTCTTGTCGTGGATGACCGTCCGAACGAGCTTCAGCTGCTGATCGAGATCCTGCGTGGCGCGCGCTGCCGGATCAGTGTCGCGTTCGACGGCTTGCAGGCCTATCACCGTGCTCAGGCCATCTCCCCGGACCTGATCCTGATGGACGTGCGCATGCCCCGCATGGATGGCTTTGCCGCATGCCGATTGCTCACGTCGACCCCGTCGACTCAAACGATCCCGATCATCATGCTGACCGCCGCCGGCGGCCTCGAGGAACGCATCGAAGGGCTCGAGATTGGCGCGATCGACTACATCATCAAGCCGTTCGAGCCGGCCGAAGTGATTGCGCGAATCCGGAATCATTTGAAGAAGACGCTCGGCAGCCAGCCCCCTGAGCACCTGCCGGCGCTGCCGGGCCACCCGGATGCGTCGCTGGTACGCGCCGCGAGCGAGGTCCTGCTGCGTGACCTGCGCAATCCGCCGGCCCTCGAAGCGCTCGCCAAACTGGTCGGCACCCACGAAAAGCGCCTGTCCCGGGTGTTCCGCGACAATCTCGGCCAGACGGTATTCGAATATCTGCGTGACACGCGGTTGCGGACCGCACAGCGCTTTCTCGCCGAGACATCGATGGGCATCGGGGATATTGCCGAAGAGATCGGCTTTTCTACCGCCGGCAATTTCGCCACCGCGTTCCGCGAGCGCTTCGGCATCACGCCGTCCGACTGGCGAAGGCAGCACAGCCGGGGCGATACGGCTGACATTGTCGAAAGGTTTCACCCCGATGCGTAAGCGATGCCAGGCATCCGTCATCGAGTGTTACGCCGCGCTGTTGTTCCTGCTGATTGCATGCGTCATATGCACGCCAGCCCGAGCCGCGACAGCCGGGAGCCCGGCACGACTGGAAGCGGTATCGATCTTCGAGGATGCCACGGCCGCGATGCCAGTCGACCAGGTGCTCGCGCGGTTCGCGAATGCGCAAGGCGGCTTTCTGCCGGCGACCGGCGACCGGCTCAATCCGGAATTTTCCCGGTCTGCGTGGTGGATTCATCTCACGCTGGTCAATCGCGACAGTGTCGAGCGCCCGCTCGTGCTGGTGCTTCGCGACGTACGTGTCGATCACGTCGATTTCCGTACCTTCCGAAACGGGCGATGGGCGCTTGACGGCGTATTCCCCCCTGCCGATGTCGATGCGAGCCGGACGTCGCCGCGCTACCCGGCGCTCGACATCACGCTGCGCCCCGGCGAAAGGGTTCCCGTGCTGATGCGCGTCACTTCCCGCAAGGAATTGCGACTCGCGCCGGCAGTCTTCGCCGGAGACGCGTGGCATGCGCAGGAGATGCGCGCCGCCATGTGGAACTTCGGCTTTTTCGGCGGGCTGCTGGCACTCGTGTGGTGCGCGTTGCTGATCGGGTTCTTTTCCCGCAGCGGCGCGTTCTATCTGCTGGCCGCGATGGGCCTGGCCACGACCCTGTTCGAGGCGGCGATTCGCGGCTACACCCGGGTGTACCTGTGGCCCGATGCATCCGAATGGTCGGCGCGTAGCGAAGTGCTCTTCGCGTATCTGGCCGTGGCGCTCTTCATTGCGTTCATTCTGAAGATCGCTGACGGCGAAAAGGCCAGGATACCGATGCGCTTCGTGTTCCTGACGATCCTGTGCCTCGAATGCATCGGCATGGCGGGCGCGGCTTTCGGCGACCTGTTGACCTTCACGTGGTTCTGCCTGCGCCTGAACACCCTAGTTTCCGTCGTGAATATCAGCGTTGCGCTGATGCTTGCCAGACGTAAAACGCCGACCGGCCGCCTGATGCTGATCGCGGTCACGTTTGCCAGCTTCAATATCCTGATTCGCACCCTCGACGGGCTGGACGCAATCCCGCCGGTGCTGTCCTGGCTGAAGTCCGATATTTACCCGAATCCCGTTATCGCGATCATCGGCCTGGCCACGCACCTGCTGGTTCTGGCCGCGTGGATCAACCACGTGGGCCGTCAACGCACCGAAGCGCGCAAGCGGCTCGCGCACTGGCAACTCACGGAACAGGATCGCCTGCGGGACGAAGTCGCGAAACGCACGGTCGCGCTCAACGAAGCGCTGCATCAGGCGCACACCAACATGCAGCAGAAGATCGAAACCCTCGGGTACGTCAGCCATGATCTGCGCGCCCCGCTGTCCACGATCAACGGATACTCGAAGCTCCTGCTGCAGAGTGCGACACGCAATCAGACCAGGTTGATCCAGTCGATCGACCGCAGCATCCGCTATCAGCTCACGTTGATTGACGAATTGCTCGAATACACGAAGGCCGAGCTGCAGCCGCTCGGCATTTCTCCCGATGCCACGGACTTGCCCGGGCTTCTGGACGACATCGGCAGCTACGCCGTCGCACTCTGCGCGCAACAGGACAACCGGTTCATCTTTCGGCCGCTCACGCCGCTGCCGAAAACGCTGGAAATCGACGGAACCCGTCTGCAACAGGTGTTGCTCAACCTGCTTTCCAATGCGTCGAAATTCACGCGCAACGGCGTCGTCACGCTCTCCGTTCATGCGCACCGCGAAGCCGGCGGCTACCGCATCGGCCTCGAGGTCGCTGACACGGGCATCGGGATCGTCGTCGCGGGAAAGCCCGATATCTTCCACGCGTATCAGCAGGTTCAGGCCGTGAACGGCGGCACCGGGCTCGGCCTGTTCATCGCGCAGCGTATCGTCACGGCGATGAACGGTGAACTGGCCGTCTCCAGCAAGCCCGGTGTCGGAACGGCGTTTTCATTCGAAATCGCCGCGCCTGCGGTCGGGCATGGGCTCGTGCCTCAGTCGGCGCTCCAGCGGCCGTCGCCGCCGATGGTCGACGCCGGGCACCCCGCCGTTTCGCGCGTCACTCGCCATCCGTCCGTGCAAGCCCTCGAGGAACTGGCGCGACTTGCCAGAGACGGTCGCCTGACCGATATGGAGGAATGGATTGGCCGATACGCGAACGACGGCCGCTATGCCGACTTTCTCCAGGAAGTGCAAAGGCACGTCGACGCGCTCGATTTTCACGGAATCGACGTGCTGGTCGATTCGCTGAAAGGCACAGGTGAACCCGGCTCGCCGTTCACCGCCGACACGCATGCAGCTCAGCGCGCGCCATCGGCTCGAACTGATAGCCGATCGAGCCTTGTTTCTTCCGGTAGTCGTTGAAGGCGGGATCCAATGCTCCGTCTCGCTGGGGACCTGTGCGGCCTGCCCGTCTGTCGAAGAGCCTCGGCCATCCGGCCGCCGGCACCTTTCCTCCCGTGAACGTCACGCGTTCCGTTCGCGCATCCCGCTCGATGGCTCGATGTCGTTGTGCACGAGGATGCCGATGATATCGATCAAAAGTTGCACGGTCTTTAATGCAACATGCTTGACATGCGTGCGTATAGGAAACCGAAGGAAACCGAAATATCATGAACAGCGGCCGGGCAGCGCGACGAATTCGCCGTGCCGGATATCGACGTCGATGGCGGAGATGGGCAAGCCCTCGCAGCGAGCATCAGGGACGATGCAGCGAGTCCAGCGGAGACTCTGACGAGTCGAATGAAACGGAGCGTGCAGCAGATAGCGCTGCGGAAGTGAACGATGCCAATTGCCGTTAGCGCTGCTGGCTATCAGAGCATCGTATTGGTGCCGACGGCGAGACTCGAACTCGCACAGCTTTCGCCACTACCCCCTCAAGATAGCGTGTCTACCAATTTCACCACGTCGGCATTTCAATGCAATCAGGATAGTGCGTCTGCCAGCTCCGCAACCTGTGCAAGGGGACGCCATTCTAACGACAGATTTCATTTTTGTGAAGGCCTGAATTGCTGCAATGCGAACGATACGTTGCACGTTGGAACGCGGCGTCGGGAATCTGCCCAAGCCGCCCCCTTCATCAACGCTCGGCAGCCTCCCCCTCCATCGCCCGGCCGCGCGCGCCAGGCACGGCCCCGCGCGCCGCCACCCGCGCAAACAACGCGTCGAGATCAAACCCCGTCGTATCGATCCCGATCGTCTCGCGCAGGCACGCGCCCCATGCTGCCGCGTCATCAAACGTCTGCGAGCTCCCCGCGCCCGCCGCATCGCGCAGCGTCAGCGTCGTGTTGAACAGCGCCGCGCGCCCTTCCGGCAGCACTCGGCATGCGATCAGGTCGTTCACGAAGATCGAATCCGGATACGTCGACGTGAACCAGTTCGCGGCCTCGTAGTCGATCCACTCGGCCCGCTTCAGCGAAAAGCGATACGTGGTCTGCCAGCCGTCCGGCGTCTCGCACTGCATGTCGAGTTCGCCGTCGACCGGCGCGTCGATCACACGAAACGCGCCGTGCGGCGTGAGCTGGCGCTCGCCGGGCGCGTAGCGCAATGGCGCCGTCAACGTCGCCGAGCCAAAGCCGATGTCCGCAAACCACGCGTCGCCGTCGAGATCGACGCGCAGCAGCATGTGCGTTTGCGCGGTCACGTCGTCCGGCGCCCGCATCCAGCGCACGCGCGCGATCAGCGGCGTCACCCGAAAGCCGACCCGCGTGAGCGCCGTGTAGAACAGCTTGTTCAGCTCGAAGCAGTAGCCGCCGCGCCGCCGCTCGACGACCTTCGCGACGACCGACGGCACGTCGAGCGCGACACGTGCGCCGGTCAGCGGGTTGAGGTTTTCGAACGGAATGGCCTGCGGGTGCAGCAGATGGATGCGACGCAGCACGTCGAGCGTCGGCGCGACGGGGCCGTCGTAGCCGATGCGTGCGAAATAACGGGAGAGGTCGAACGTGTCAGTCATGGGCCGCCGCCGGTAGCTGGGACGCCACACGATAGCACCGGCCGAAACCCCCATGCTGCGCAAGGTCATCGTAAGCGACGGCCTCGCGCGTGGCGGACGTCGTTACGGCAGCAGCTTGAGCGCCGACGCGGCGGCCGACGGCACCGAGATGCCCTGGCTCGTCGCGAACTGCACGGCCTGGCTCAGCGTCGACGCGAGCGACTGCAGCTGGCCGGGCGCGCTTTGCGCGATGTACGACGCCGCCTGCACGTTCTGCGGATTCAGGCCCGACTGCAGCAGCGATGCCGGATTTGCCGAGCCGAGGCTGCCGAGCCCCGATTGCAGCTGCGAGTACTGCGTGAGGCCCTGGCCGAGCGACGCGAGGCCGTTGCTGAACGCCTGCTTGTCGATCGGGCCGTGCGACGCGCCGCCGTTCGCGAACGCCTGCCCCAGCGCCTGCGACACCGATTGCTGCGCACCGCCCATCTGCGACAGCGCGGCCGGCGTCAGCGCATTGCCGCCGCCCAGCAGGCTCGCCGCCTGCTGGGCCTGGCCGGCCGCGCCCGTGAGTCCCATCGCCGACGCGAGCGACGACTGCCCGGTCAGCACCTGCTGATTCGCGCCGACATACGCCTGCAGCAGTTGCGCCATGCCGCCCTGGGCCGGCGCCGTCTGCTGCTGTCCGCCGCCGAGCAGCGACGCCCCCAGCGCTTGAAGGTCGAGCTGCGCGTGCGCGGCGCCGCTCAACAGTGCACCGCAAACGATGCCCGCCCAGGCCAGATGCTTGCCCGTCGCGCGAATCCTGTTCATGTGTTGTTCCCCGTGCCGAAATGAAGAGGCGAATATTGTCGAAGCGCGCCGCGCGACGCCGCAACGATTGATACACATCGATACGAAATCGCGTGCCACGCCGGCTTGAAAAGCCGCGGCGAAACAAGACGTCGCCGCGCATTCGCACGCATCCGCTGCTCGATATCAAGCGCGCATCGGGATTCGTTCCTTTTTTGCATCAATCTCGTCGAGATCCGGGTTTCACGATTGACGCGACGATCCGCGTTTCTTACGATTCGCCCCGTTTCGCTTTCAATTGCCTGCGCACCACGCGCGGGCCGTCCATCGCTTCGTCCACAAGGATCGTCATGCCGTTCGTTTCGCCGCATTTCGTCGCAGATTTCGCCGCGGATAGCGTCGCGCCCGTTCGCCCGCTGCGCCGCCTGTCCATCACCGCCGTCGCATGCGCCGCGCTGCTGAACGCGGGCGTCGCCGTCGCGCAGGACGCGCCCGCCGCCACGCCCCCCGCCGGCGACAACGCGACGCCCACTGCCGACAGCCTGTGGACCCGCGACACACTGCTCGGCGACATCGGCGGCATCCGCCCGTGGCTCGGCAAGTACGGCGTCACGTTCGGGCTGACGGAATCGAGCGAGCTGCTCGCGAACCTGCGTGGCGGCCTCGACCGCGGCGTCGCGTATCACGGGCTGACGACGATGACGCTCGGCGTCGACACCGACAAGGCGTTCGGCTGGAAGGGCGGCAGCTTCAACGTCAGCGCACTGCAGATCCACGGCCGCCAGTTCAGCCCGAACTATCTCGGCACGCTCAACACCGCGAGCGGAATCGAAGCCGAAAGCACGACGCGATTGTGGGAACTCTGGTATCAGCAGGCGCTGCTCGACGACCGGGTCGACGTGAAAATCGGCCAGCAGGCGATCGACCAGGAATTCCTGACGAGCACCTACTCGGCGGCCTTCATCAATACGATGTTCGGCTGGCCCGCGCTGCCCTCGTACGACCTGCCGAACGGCGGCCCTGCGTATCCGCTGTCCGCGCTCGGCGTGCGGGTGCGCGCGAAGCTCACGCCGTCGCTGACCGCGCTCGCCGGCGTGTTCGACGGCGATCCGCTCGGCAACAACCCGGACAACCGCAGCGGTACGAACTTCAACCTTCACAACGGCGCGCTCTTCATCGGCGAGCTGCAGTACGCGATCAACCAGGAAGGCAACGCAGGCGGCACGAAGACGCCGGGCGGCCTGCCGGGCACCTACAAGCTCGGCGTCTGGTATCACAGCGGCAGCTTCGCGGACCAGCGCGACGACACGTCCGGCCTGTCGCTCGCGAATCCCGACTCGAGTGGCGTCGGCCGTCCGCATCGCGGCGACTACAGCGTCTACGCGGTCGCGGACCAGATGGTATGGCGCGCGGGCCCCGACAGCCCGCGCAGCCTTGGCGTGTTCGCGCGCGTGATGGGCGCGCCGGGCGACCGCAACCTCGTCAGCGCGGCGGCCAACGTCGGCGTCGTGCTGAAGGCGCCGTTCGCGGGCCGCGACAACGACAGCGCCGGCCTCGCGCTCACGTACATCAAGGTCGGCCGCCACGCGCGCTCGCTCGACCAGGACGCGCTCGCGTTCGGCGGCGGGCCATACGGCGTGCGCAGCAGCGAGACGGCGCTCGAGGCGATGTACAACTACCAGGTCGCGCCGTGGTGGCAGATCCAGGCAGATGCGCAGTACACGTTCAACGCAGGTGCCGGCCAGAACCCGGACAATCCGCGCGCGCCGCTGCGCAACACGTTCGTGCTCGGCGTACGGACCAACATCACGTTCTGAACGCGAATCGGGCCCTGCGTCGCCGGTCGCGCGACGCAGGGCCCACGCCCGGCGTGCGCCGCCGCGACAGCCACCGCTCGGTCACCACTCAGCCACCACTTAGCGAGTGCTCAGCCACCACGCGGCCATCGCTCAGCCACTGCTCATTCACCGGCTCAGCCACCGCTCACTCACCATTTACGCAGCAACCCAGCCCGGCAGTCGCTTGCCGACCCAGTCTGCGGCCTGCTCATAGCCACGCGCGAGCTGCAGCACCGCCAGATCCGCGCGCGGCCGGCCAATCAGCTGCATCCCCATCGGCAGCCCGGCCGCATTGAAGCCGACCGGCACGCTGATCACCGGACAGCCCGCGAGCGTCCACGGCACGACCGTCTCCATCCAGCGGTGATAGGTGTCCATCGTGCGGCCCGCGATCTGCTGCGGCCAGCGCGCGTCCACGTCGAACGGGAACACCTGCGCGGTCGGCGCGGCGATGAAATCGTAGCGGTCGAAGAAGCCGAGCAGCGTCTGGTACCACGCGGTGCGCTCGGTGCTCGCATCGAAGATTGCCTGCCCGGACAACGCGAACAGGCCCTCGACCTCGAAGATCGCCTCGGGCTTCAGCAACGCGCGGCGCGCCGGATCGCGGTAATGCGCGAGCAGGCCGCCACCGGACAGGAAGTGCCGGTGCGCAAGCCAGATCCGCCAGATCCGTTCCGGCGCGAATGCCGGCAGCGCCACATCGACGTCACAGCCGAGCTCGCGCAGCGTCGCGAGCCCGGTTTCGCATTGCGCGAGCACGCCCGGCTCGGTCGCCAGATAGCCGTTCCAGTCGCCGACCCACGCGATGCGCTTGCCGCGCAGGTCCGCGTCGAGCGGCTGGGCGAACACGGCAGGATCCTCGGCGAGCGACAGCGGATCGTGCGGGTCGTAGCCCGCCTGGATTGCGAGCAGGTTCGCGACGTCGCCGACAGTACGCCCCATCGGCCCTTCGATCCCGAGTTGCTGGACGAATACGTCGACGCCCGGCCAGCGTGGCACGCGGCCCTGCGACGGCCGGAAACCGTAGATATTGCAGAACGCGGCCGGATTGCGCAGCGAGCCGCCGAAATCGCTGCCGTCCGCGACCGGCAACATCCGCGCCGCGAGCGCAGCCGCCGTGCCGCCACTGCTGCCGCCGGCGCTCTTCGTCAGGTCGTACGGATTGCGCGTCGCGCCGTAAACTTCGTTGAACGTATGCGAACCGAGGCCGAACTCCGGCGTATTGGTCTTGCCGATGAAGATCGCGCCCGCGGCGCGCATCCGCGCAACGCAGACGGAATCGGCCTTCGGCACGTTCTCGCGGAAGATCGGCGAGCCGAACGTCGTCACGATCCCGTTCGTCATCGCGAGATCCTTCGGCGCCTGCGGGAGGCCATGCAGCCAGCCGCGATACTCGCCGCGCGCCAGCTCCGCATCCTTCTGCGCCGCCTCGGCGACGAGCGCGTCCCGGTCGCGCAGCGCGACGATCGCGTTGATCGCGCCGTTCGCGCGCTCGATGTGGTCGAGGTAGGCGTTCATCGTCTCGACGCACGAGACGGCCTTGCTGCGGATCGCCGACGCGAGCTCGCCCGCCGACAGGCGCACGATCGGGTCGACGATGATGGAAGCGGGAGCGAGATGCGACGGGGCGCTGTGCGGCATGCGGGGTCTCCTGGAAAAGCGAAGGGCGATGGCGGACATCGCGACAGCCGTCAGCCGAAGCCCGTGCAGGGATGCGCCGCGCCGCCGTTGTCGCTCTACTCTACGCGACGCGGCGCCCGCGACCTCCGATATTTTCCGCGCGGATTCATTGCGGTTTCGACTGAATCGCAGCGAAACGCCGTCGCATTCGTGTGATCGATCATCCCTCGTCAGAATTTGCCGTCCGGCCTGCGCATTGGGTCAAATTCAGCAAATGACATTCGCGGCATGACCCCACACCAGATCGATGTCGAGCGTGGGACCAAGCCGCGGTCATGAAGATCGTGGACTCAGAACTGGTGACGCATGCCAACCGTGACTGCCACTTGCGTGCCAGTCGAAGACGGCGAGAGGGTGTTGATCATCGCCTCGCCTACCGCAGACCCGGCCGGTGCACCATGCACGTGCTGATATACACCCTCGAGGTAAAGGTCAGTGCGCTTGCTCAGCGAGTAGTCGGTCTGGAGCATGGCCGTATGCCATGCGGGAGAAGCGTTCGTCGCACCATTGCTGTATGCGCCATCCGTGTACGTGTATGCCCCGGATACACTCCACGCCGGCGTCATCGCGTAGCGTGCGTTTAACTCGTAATTGTCGACCCGCAGGGTACCGCTGATTGGCAGGTAGCTGCCGAGGCCAAGGGAGATAACGCTCGTCATGTTGTCGAGCTGCGTATGGCTCCATACCAGGCCAACGGTTGCTGGGCCGAACGTGTAGTTGCCGCCCGCGCCCCAGATGCGCTGACGCTCCGCGATAAAGTTGGCGCTGCCATCGCCTTGCGAAATGGCGCCATTTTGATTGGTGCCAACGGCACCGCCCCCCGGATTGTTGAACTGGAGGTAGCCGCCTGCAAGGTTAACCGGACCCTGCGCATACGACACACTAAAGCCATATGCACGATTGTTCGCAAAGCTCCCGGCCTTGTTACTGAAGGAGTACATCCCTTCGAAGGTGATCCCGCTCCAGGTTGGGCTTACATACTTGACCGTATTGTTGACGACAACTGAGTCAGCCGCCAGATTGTCGTTCTCGAACGGATGGGCGGCCAGGTTACCCCCCCACGTGTTGCTGCCAGCAGTGAGTGGTCCGAGCACGTCGTTGAGCACGTCAAACTGACGCCCGAATGTGACGGTGCCATACGGATCGCTTTGCAGACCGATCCACGCCTGTGACCCAAATCCGTCGCCGGCGAATGCCTGGGTACCATTGTTCAGATTGAAGCCCTGTTCCAGCTTGAAGACGGTATGCAATCCGCCGCCGAGATCTTCCGATCCCTTGAGACCAAAAACCGTGTTCTGGGTCGAGCTCGTCGCCATTTGCCAATTGCTATGACCCGACTGATTATTCGTGTAGACGATTCCTGTATCAATCAAACCGTACAGGGTGACGCTGCTTTGCGCGTGTGCCGACGCTGCAAACGTTACGGATAGCGAAAGTGCCAACAATGACCTTTTCATGCCTGTGAGCTCCACGATTGAGTCAAACATGATTTGCAGTTAATATTGCGACCAACTGACCGAGAGTTGCGATCGCAACGGCAAGATATGTCGGGTTTTTCAGGAGAAATACCACCAGACTCCTTTCATCACTGCAATTGCGCCACATCCCGATATGGCCACGTGTCAGAATCAAACCGAACAGGAAACTCAGCCCGAACCACGCACCCATCCACTTGCTTTTTTCCACGAACCCCTCCGCAAATGCAAATATTGTCAGGCAGGTTATCTGGGACGCGAGCACGACCAATACTGCGGGGTGACGCTGATCGTTTTTTTTCATGGACCCGCTCTCATAACACTCGGTACTACGGATAGCGCTGCATAGATATATCCGATCGCGCCATGCATGCACCGCACACGCGATCTTCAAGCGCAATGCCGAGTTCCCATCATTTTTTTCGTCTAGCAGGACGTCAATGATTCTGGCATTTCACCCGATGTCAATGTCGGATCAGCATCCAAGAAAATAATGCGTATCCCGCACGGTTTTTGGAAAGGAGGCAACTGGGAACGGGATTTAAAGCGCACTTACTGCGAGTACTTCACAATCCCCGCCCACCATGACCAGCCGCCACGGTCGTACGAGCACCGCGCGAGTTTCGGGTCTGAATGGCCGTGTAATGCAGAATTTCGTGAAATCGAGCCCCCGCAAAATCAGCACGCTTTCGCCCATAGCCGCTTGGCCACGAGCGAACCACGCGTGGAATCCGGAATCGTGAAGTCCCCTGCCACGACACTGCCTAAGCCAGTCCGCCGACCCGCCGGCGATGGCCGGCGGGTACAGTGCGCCTTTTTTGGAAGATGCGTGAGCACGCGTCGTTGGTCGCTGATGATCCAGCGACCTTGAGTGATTACTCGATTGCTTCGCCGTGGAGGATCACGTCGAGGCCTTCGCGCTCTTGCTCTTCCGACACGCGCAGGCCGATCGTCAGGTCGATCAGCTTCAGCAGGATGAAGCTCAGCACGCCGCTGTAGATCAGCGTGATCGCAACGCCCTTGAGTTGGAGCATGACATTGCCGTCGGCGCCGCCGATGTCCTTCACCGCGAACACGCCCGTCAGCAGCGCGCCGAGGATACCGCCCACGCCGTGCACGCCGAACGCGTCGAGCGAATCGTCATAGCCGAGCTTCGACTTGAGCCA
>NZ_QTQP01000214.1 GCF_003854275.1 Burkholderia sp. Bp8963 | reverse complement strand
CTTGACCCTATAACGAGTCTGTCTCGTTACAGGTTGAGTTCTCGCGTTGTGCCGTATTCCAATTGAGCCGAACATGAAGTTCGAATCATCTTGAGATACATCGATACAATCACAACCCGGATAGTTTTCACGTCCATCTCAAGACGCTTCCGCTATCCAAATTACTTACTTCTTCCAGATTGTTAAAGAACGACAGCCGAT
>NZ_QTQP01000213.1 GCF_003854275.1 Burkholderia sp. Bp8963 | reverse complement strand
CTTGACCCTATAACGAGTCTGTCTCGTTACAGGTTGAGTTCTCGCGTTGTGCCGTATTCCAATTGAGCCGAACATGAAGTTCGAATCATCTTGAGATACATCGATACAATCACAACCCGGATAGTTTCCACGTTCATCTCAAGACGCTTCCGCTATCCAAATTACTTACTTCTTCCAGATTGTTAAAGAACGACAGCCGATA
>NZ_QTQP01000212.1 GCF_003854275.1 Burkholderia sp. Bp8963 | reverse complement strand
CGTTTTCACATATCACTCTGACTGGCTCAATCGCCAATGCAAAATTCTCGGTTCAGTGTCTGAACCAAGCCCTTAGCGTTGGTGATTGGTGGAGGCAGACGGGATCGAACCGACGACCCCCTGCTTGCAAAGCAGGTGCTCTCCCAGCTGAGCTATGCCCCCATGTACAGAGACTTCCTCAGGTGTTACCGCCAGACAATTGGTGGGTCT
>NZ_QTQP01000211.1 GCF_003854275.1 Burkholderia sp. Bp8963 | reverse complement strand
GCGCCCGGATTTGCCTAAGCGCCTTCTCCAATGCAGCGACCGGGACTTCCAACACCCGGACAACCTTCCGCGATCCGTCCCCCCATCGCATCTAACAATGGTGCAGGAATATTGACCTGCTTCCCATCAGCTACGCATTTCTGCCTCGCCTTAGGGGCCGACTCACCCTACGCCGATGAACGTTGCGTAGGAAACCTTGGGCTTACGGCGAGGGGGCCTTTCACCC
>NZ_QTQP01000210.1 GCF_003854275.1 Burkholderia sp. Bp8963 | reverse complement strand
TCGTTAGATGCGATGGGGGGACGGATCGCGGAAGGTTGTCCGGGTGTTGGAAGTCCCGGTCGCTGCATTGGAGAAGGCGCTTAGGCAAATCCGGGCGCGCAATTCAAGGGTGTGGCGCGAGCTCCTTAGGGAGCGAAGCAATTGGAAGTGGTTCCAAGAAAAGCCTCTAAGCTTCAGTCTAACGATGACCGTACCGCAAACCGACACAGGTGGGCGAGATGAGTATTC
>NZ_QTQP01000209.1 GCF_003854275.1 Burkholderia sp. Bp8963 | reverse complement strand
CAGTTCGCCCGCGTCGGCCGCGCAGTTGACCAATTCAGCGGCCACGATGATGTGGGCCGCGTCGTCGATCGCCGTCTGGCCGTTGTAGGCCGGATCGAACCCACCGCCGGCGCGCTTCATGATGCGGCTATCGGGGTCGGTGAAGTTGTCCTGGGTCCGGTCCTCGGGCACACCGAACGGCCGTTTGTAGCGACCGCCCTTCGGCTTGCCATCCGGGCCGCGCGGCTTCTGGTCGTCGTCATCG
>NZ_QTQP01000020.1 GCF_003854275.1 Burkholderia sp. Bp8963 | reverse complement strand
CGGAGCACGACCGCGTGATGCTGTGCGGCAGCACCGCGATGCTGAAGGACACGACCGACCTGCTGAAGCAAGCCGGCCTCGTCGAAGGCAAGAACAGCGCGCCGGGCCACTACGTGATCGAGCGCGCATTCGTCGACTGATCCGTCCCCAGACGTTGCGCGTCATCAAGAACCGGAGCGAAAGCTCCGGTTTTTTTTTGGGCGGGCTTGGCGAATTCGTAACAATCTGGGACCCTCTCATCTCAAATAGTTACATTTCGGCACGCCGCATCTGGCGGCTCTCGTGTCGGTGTTTTTCCTACACAACAGATTCCGTCCGATCGTTCGTATTTCCCCTTAGATGTCCGCCCGACATGACTTTTTCGAAATTTTTGAGATATGATTCGCGGCGCGCAGCAGCATTGGGGAGCGCATGAAGGGTCGGAGTCATGTGTTACAAGATGTAAATTTTGTTACCTCGGCACATCGCGATTCGATTGCGGCAACCATCGCTGGAGCGACCTCCGGCATGCGCCGCCGACCGGTGTCTGAATCGCTTTCTGACAGCAGGGAGAGTCATGGATACGTCGCTTAACGCGCCAGAGAGCGCCCACGCCCCGTTCCCGTCGCAGCCGCACACGCAGGCCGCCACCCCGCCCCGCTTCACGAACGCCGCGAGCCGCGAAGTGCTCGCCGCGCGCATCGCCGCACTGTCCGCCGAACTGTTCGCCGCCGACGAAGCCGCTCGCCGCCACCTGGCCGGCGAACTGCACGACGGCCTCGGCGCCGAACTCACCGCCGCACGCTTCGCGCTCGCGAACATCGAAACCTGGCTGCCGGCCGACGCGCCCGAAGGCTGCCGGCGTGCGCTCGATCTCGCGCAGCGCGCGCTCGACACCGCGACGGACGCGAACCGGCGCCTGATCGCCGAACGCAACGCGCCGGCACTCGACGGCGGCCTAGTGCGCGCGCTGTCGGCATGGATCGACAGCTACACGGAACGCACGGGCCTGCGCACGAGCTTCGTCTGCGCGGCCGATGCGCGGCTGCCGCAACTCGCGGGCACGGGCGCGCTCGCGATCTTCCGCGTCGCGCAGGAAGCGCTGTCGAACGTCGCGAAGCACGCGCGCGCGTCGTCGGCCGACGTGCGGATCGACGCCAGCGCCACGCAACTGACGCTGGTGGTCACCGACGATGGGACCGGTTTCTCGCGCGCGCGACACCACGGCTACGGGCTCGCCGGGATGCGTACCCGCTGCGAGGCGTTCGGCGGCAGCTTCGAGCTGTCCGCGCCGTCGGTCGGCAACGGCACCCGGGTCGCCGCGCGCTTCGCGTGGGACGCGCTGCTCGCGGCGCCGGCGGTTGCCCATCGCGCGTCGCTTTCGTGAGGACGCCATGAGCCTCGACATCCTGCTCGTCGACGATCACGCGATCGTCCGGCAAGGCATCCGGCACCTGTTGATCGATCGCGGCGTCGCGCGCGACGTCGTCGAAGCGGAGACCGGCGGCGAAGCGATGGCGGCCGTCGACAAGCGCGAGTTCGACGTGATCCTGCTCGACATCTCGCTGCCCGACATGAACGGCATCGAGGTGCTGAAGCGCATCAAGCGCAGGCTGCCGCGCACGCCGGTGCTGATGTTCTCGATGTACCGCGAGGACCAGTACGCGGTGCGCGCGCTGAAGGCAGGCGCTGCCGGCTACCTGTCGAAGACGGTCAACGCCGCGCAGATGATTTCCGCGATCCAGCAGGTCGCCGCGGGCCGCAAGTACGTGAGCCCGGCGATGGCCGAGGCGCTCGCCGAATACGTGTCGTTCGAGAACGAGCCGATGCCGCACGAGAAGCTGTCGGACCGCGAATACCAGACGCTGTGCATGCTCGCGTCCGGCAAGCGGCTCACCGATATCGCGAACACGCTGTCGCTGTCGGTGAAGACGGTGAGCGTCTACCGCACGCGGCTGCTCGAGAAGATGCGGCTGTCGAACAACGCGGAACTGACCTTCTACGTGATGAGCAACCGGCTCGTCGACATGGCGCCCGCCGCCGGCGCGTGAACGCGCCTGGCGCTCGCCGCGCCGAGCGCCAGGCGCTTGTTTTATCGGACGATTGGCGCGCCGCGCCGTTGCGTCGCAACGGGTCATCCGCGTCAAATCGGCTAAAATTGCAGGTTTTTCACTCGTTCATCGCCCCCGCGCGACCGCGCGTGCCGGCCATCCATCCGCAATGTCTCTCTTCCGCAAGAAAAACGTCGATCGCATGATCGCCGGCGCACACGCTGCCGGGCTCAAGAAAGCGCTCGGCGCGATCGACCTCACGTTCCTCGGCATCGGCGCCATTATCGGCACCGGCATCTTCGTGCTGACCGGCACCGGCGCCGTGCAGGCCGGCCCGGCGCTGATGCTGTCGTTCGTGATCGCCGCGATCGCATGCGGCCTCGCTGCGCTGTCGTACGCCGAATTCGCGTCGACGATTCCGGTCGCCGGCTCGATCTACACGTATTCGTACGCGACGCTCGGCGAGCTCGTCGCGTGGATCATCGGCTGGGACCTGATGCTCGAATACGGGCTCGCCGCGTCCGCGGTGTCGGTCGGCTGGTCGGGCTACCTGCAGTCGCTGCTGCAGGGCTTCGGCCTCTCGCTGCCGACCGTGCTGACGGCTGCGCCGGGTGCGGTGCCAGGCGTCGTCACGTGGTTCAACCTGCCCGCGTTCCTCGTGATGATCGTGATCACGACGCTGCTGTCGATCGGCATCCGCGAATCGACGCGCATCAACAACATCATGGTGTTCATCAAGGTGTCGGTCGTGCTGCTCGTGATCGCGGTCGGCGTGTTCCACGTGACGCCCGCGAACTGGAAGCCGTTCATGCCGCACGGCTGGAACGGCGTGTTCGGCGCGGCGGCCGTGATGTTCTTCGCGTTCATCGGCTTCGACGCGGTGTCGTCGGCGGCCGAGGAAGTGAAAAACCCGAAGCGCGACCTGCCGATCGGCATCATTGCGTCGCTCGCCGTCTGCGCGTTCCTGTATGTCGCGGTCGCAGCGGTCGCGACGGGCATCGTGCCGGCCGCGCAGTACGCGGGCGTCTCGCACCCGATCTCGTACGCGCTGCAGATCGCCGGCGAGAAGTGGGTCGCGGGCTTCATCGACCTCGGCGCCGTGCTCGGCATGCTGACCGTGATCCTCGTGATGAGCTACGGCCAGACCCGCATCGTCTTCGCGATGTCGCGCGACGGCCTGCTGCCGGCAACGCTGTCGCGCGTGCATCCGCGCTACGCGACGCCGTTCCTGACGACCTGGCTCGTCGGCCTGTTCTTCGGCCTGATCGCCGCGCTCGTGCCGCTCAACGTGCTCGCCGAGCTGATCAACATCGGCACGCTCGCCGCGTTCTCGATGGTGTCGATCGCGGTGCTCGTGCTGCGCCGCACGCATCCGGACCTGCCGCGCGCGTTCCGCTGCCCCGGCGTGCCGGTCGTGCCGATCCTCGCGGTCGCTTCGTGCCTGTTCCTGATGCTGAACCTGGCGCCCGTCACGTGGGTCGCGTTCGGCGTGTGGCTCGTGATCGGCCTCGTGATCTACTTCGCGTATTCGCGCCGGCATTCGAAGCTCGCGCACGGTCACGACGTGCACTGAAGCCCGCCGTTGCGCGCGCATGCCGCGCGCAACGGTGCGGCGCTGCGCAGGGCCGGATGCCGGCCCTGCGCGCGGCACACTCCCTCCCCACCGGAATCGGCTGCTGCTGTGCGCATGCGCGCCCCGCAGTGCACGCCGTAACCTCCGTAGTCCCCGCAGTCCATTACGCTCCGCTGCGCGACGCTCGCGAACGGGCGTTATCCGATCGTCCAGAAGTTTTGCCCATTCCTCCGGATTCGCCCGGCGCCCCACGTCGCCGCCTGCACGCTCGCGCCGCGCGGTTCATAATCCCGCCATCGAACGACGGTCCGCAACGGCAGGGCCGTCCGGCAACAGGACACAAATGATGGAAAGCGTCGATCTCGATGTACTGAAATCCAGCGCGCGCTGGATCGACGAAGGCCGCCGCGTGCTGCTCGTGACGGTCGTAAAGACGTGGGGCTCGTCGCCGCGCCCCGAAGGCGCGATGCTCGCGGTGCGCGACGACGGGCTCGTCGTCGGCTCGGTGTCCGGCGGCTGCATCGAGGACGACCTGATCGCCCGCGTGCATGCGAGCGGCATCGCGGCCGACGCGCGCCCGGAAGCCGTGAAATACGGCGTGACGGCTGAAGAAGCACACCGCTTCGGGCTGCCGTGCGGCGGCACGATCCAGCTCGTGCTGGAACCGCTCACGCGCGACAGCGGCATCGCCGCGCTGTGCTCGGAGGTCGAGGCCGGCCGCCTCGTCACGCGCACGATGACGCTCGCGACCGGCCGCGCGTCGCTGTCGCCCGCGCAGGCGGCCGACGGCGTCGCGTTCGACGGCGAGCGCCTCGTGACGATCCACGGCCCGCGCTACCGGATGCTCGTGATCGGCGCAGGGCAGCTGTCGCGCTACCTGTGCCAGATCGCGGCCGGGCTCGACTACCAGGTGACGGTGTGCGATCCGCGCGAAGAATACACGGATGCGTGGGACGTGCCGGGCACGCGCGTCGTGCGCACGATGCCCGACGATACAGTGCTCGAGATGAAGCTCGATGCACGCTCTGCAGTGATCGCGCTCACGCACGATCCGAAGCTCGACGATCTCGCGCTGATGGAAGCGCTGAAGACGCCGGCGTTCTATGTCGGCGCGCTCGGCTCGCGGCGCAACAACGCGGCGCGGCGCGAGCGGCTGCGCGAATTCGACCTGAACGAAGCGGAGCTCGCGCGGCTGCACGGACCGGCCGGGATCTACATCGGCAGCCGCACACCGCCGGAAATCGCGATCTCGATCCTCGCCGAGGTCACGGCGGCGAAAAACCACGTGTCGCTGCCGACGATCCTGCAGGTCGAAGGCGCGAAGGCCGCGCGCGAGATCGCCGCGCGCGGCGGCGAAGCCTGCGGCATCTGACGCCCGCCTCTTCCGGCAGCGGGTGCCGGCGCAGCATCACCGATAACGTGCGCTAGGCGAGGCCCGCCGCGAGCGCCGCGGCGACCGAGCCGGCCACCAGCATGACACCCACCGTGCGGCGCTTGTTCAGCTCGGTCCACAGCAGGACGCCCGTCAGCGACAGCAGGATCAGCGAGCCGGCGATCGTATCCATCAGCAGCACCCAGCCGAGGTTCATGCCGACGCCGCGGTGCAGGCTGTTCAGCGTCGCGAGGAACGAGTTGCTGGTGCGCTTCACCGACACGTAGCCGTTGCCGACCCAGTATTCGGCCTGCAGGTTCTGGTGCGGCCCGAACAGCCCGAACTGCCAGTGCTCGGGCTGCATCACGCGCTTGTCGCCCCATGCGACGGGCTGCGCCGGCTCCTTGCGCATGCGGCCCGGTCGGCCGTCGAACTGCAGCTCGCGGGCGAGCCATTTCGTCATCGCGGCGGGCGTAGCGGGCACCGGATCCGGCAGCGCGAGCTGCAACTGCTCGACCTGCGGCTCGCCGGTCCGGATCGCAAGCGGCGGCGCGCGATGGTTGAGCAGCACGCCCGTCACGCCGAACAGCAGCCCGAGCACCGCGCCCCACAGCCCCACCCAGCCGTGCACCTTGCGCAGCCACTTGATGAAGGTCGCGCGGCGCGAGCGCTGGCGGCGCGCAGCCAGTTCGTCGTCGCTCAGCGGGCGTGCCGCCGGGCGCAGCACGGTGACGCCGGCGCGCGGCGTGTCGATCGTTTCGGGCGCGTTCACGCGTAGGTTTCCATTCGTTCAAAACAATGGGCGGCACGCTCGGATCGCGCGCCGCCCGTCGGGCATGAAAATGAGAATGGATATCATTACACAAATCGCTGCGGGGCTCAATCCGCGCGGGGCAGATGACGATCCAGCGGACCCGCGCGCGTCAGCGCACCGGCGGCAGCGGAAAGCGCGGCTTGGTGTCGGCCGGGTCGCCGTCGGTACGCTCGAGCGCGTACAGCCACGCGAGCAGGTCGGCAACCGCCTGATAGAGCTGCGGCGGAATCCGGTCGTCCAGATCGACCTGCATCAGCAGCGACACCATCTCCGGCGCCGTATGCACGTAAAGCCCCACGTCGCGGGCGCGCGCGACGATCATGTCGGCCACCGCGCCGTAGCCCTTCGCGATCACGCGCGGCGCGGCGTCCCCGCCTTTCGCGTCGTAGACGAGCGCGGCCGCGCGCTTGCGGGACGGCGCGCTCAATGCGGGGCACCGTCGCCGGGCTCGGCGTCGCGGGGCATGCCGGCCTCCGCACCGCGGGCGCTGCGCGCATAGGCGCTGGCCGCCGCCTGCGCGGCGAGTGCGTCGAAACCGTCCGGCGTGCCGTCGACCGCGCGGATCGACAGCCCGCCGAGCTGCAGCCCCGATGCTTCGAGCCGCTGCCGGAACGCGGCTTCGTGCCGCGTCAGACGCTCGGCGCCCGCGTGGTTCGCGCGCAGCCGCGCGACGAGCTGCTCGCCGTTCAGCACGAGCTCCGCATCGACAGTGCCGAGCGACGGCAGCGTCAGCGTCAGGCGCGTGCGCCACGCGCTACCGTCGCCGGCGTCGCCCGAATCGCCCGAGTTGCCACCTCGTGCCGCCTGCCCGCCCGACCGGTCGGGTTCGATCGTCCAGTCGAGCCGCGCGCCCGGCCAGGCTTCGCCGATCCAGCGGAACTGGTCGGTCGCGAGCACGTCGAGCTGCTGGCGCACGAGCGGCACTGCGGCGGGATGCACGCTCGCCTGCGCGGCTGCCTGAGGGTCCGGCGCCGCACCGGCCAGCGCGGCGCGCGCTGGCGTCCAGCCGGGCGTCAAGGCGGAATCGGCGGTGTCCTGGAGCGGATCCGCCGCGCCGGACAGCCGTGCCGGCAGCGCATCGGCGGACAGCAAACCGCGAGCGGCCGCGCGCGGCGGCACGCCAGCCGCCGATGCGGTTGAAGCAGGCGCGGCCGGCCGGGCTGCCGCCGACGGCAGCGGCAAGCGCGGGTCGAGCAGCGCGTCGAGCGCATCGTCGGTCGCCTCGGTCGTCTCGGTCGTCTCGGTCGTCTCGGTCGCACCGGTCGCCTCGGCCGCGCCGGCGGACGCCGCCAGCGGCAGGCGCGCCTGCGGCTCGCGCAGCAGCGCGGCCAGCGGCCGCTGGCCGGCAAGCCATTGAGCGAGATGGGATTCGTAGAACAGGCCGCTTTCGCCGACTGCCTGCGCAAGCGCAGTGCGCAGCGTCGTGGCGAACATCGGCTGATCGGACTGCAGCGCCGCCGTGCGCGGCGCATCCTGCGCTGCGGCCGGACGCATGCCGGCCGGCTGCTCGGGATCGGTAAGCAGGATCGACGGATCGGCGAGCAGCGGCAGCCGCCCGACAACGGCCGGCGTCGCATCGCCGCCGAAGCGCGAGATCGCGTCGAGCGCGAGCCCGACTTCGGACAGCGCCGTCTGCACGGACGCCTGCGGTGCGCTGGCCGCGGGTGCGGCCGGCGCAGCCGAAGGCGACGCGCCGGCCGCCGGCGTGCCGACCTGCGGCGCCGCGCCGCCGCCGGCGGGCGGCGCCACGACGTCGGACAGCAGGCTGTCGATGCGGCTCGCCAGCAGCGCGGCGGCTACGGTGTCGATACCGGTCATGATCGGGGCCTGCTCACCTCTGCGACATCGATGCAAATCGCTGAAACGGCGTCCGGCACGGCGCGCCGCGCGACGCCGGACGTCCCAAGCCTGCGCGCTGCACGGTCAGCCGCGCGCGCGGTACAGATCCGTCAGCACCTTGGTCGAGCGCCGCGTCTCGAACAGCGCGGACAGCCGCGCGACTTCCGGGCACGCGAGGTCGCGGATCGCCGCGTCGTCGGCGAGGATCCCGCGAATCAGGTCGAGCTTGTGGCGGAGCTCGGACTCGTCGAGCGCGAGACCGGGCCCGGCGTCCTTCAACCCGTCGACGAGCTGCTGGTACTCCTGCTGCAGCGCCGACAGTTCGGCCCAGTCGGCGCCGCGCGCCGCGCGCAGCATGCGCCCGGACACGGCCGCGATCGCCTCATAGCGCGCGAGGTACTCCGCCTTGCGGTTCATCGTGATGCTTCCGCTGCCTGTTGTGCGGCCTGTTGCGCGGCCATCCGCGCGACTTCCGGGCCGATGCCGGTCCAGGCTTCCTCGAGCGTCGCGAGCAGCCCGTCGACTTCGACCAGCATCGCGTCGCTTGCCTGCGCGTTCGCCTCCAGCAGACGCCGGTTGATATAGCCGTACAGCGCATCGAGGCGCTCGGCGATCTCGCCGCCCGCGTCCCGGTTCAGCGCCGCCTGCAGGCCGCTCTCGACGATGCGGATCGCCTTGCCGATCGCTTCGCCGCGCGCGGGGACGTTGCCCTGCTGCAGATGCATGCGCGCAAGCGCGACGGCCTGTCGTGCGCCCTGGTACAGCATCGCGACCAGGCGATGCGGGGATGCGCCCATCACCCCGGTCTCGACGCCGACACGCGCGTAAGCACTGGCTCCAGCGTGTCCTGGGGAAAACATGCGCTTCTCCTTGTTGATGCTTTGCTTTGTATACGGGGAGTCCGCATCCGTGTCGCGCACGGTGCGGCCTTCTCCCGGAGTTATCGGAACAGAAACTAAAAGCTTTAGACGGCGCCCCATCACACCGACATCTGCATGACCTCGTTGTACGCGCTCACGAGCTTGTTGCGGACCTGCAGCCCGAACTGGAAGCCGATGTTGGCCTTCTGCATGTCGACCATCACGTCGTTCAGCGAGATGTTCGACGCGCCGACCTCGAACGCCTGCGCCTCGCCAACCGACTTCTGCTGGTCGCCGCTGATCTTGTCGAGCGACGCCTTCATCGCGCTGGCGAACGTGCTGGCCGTCGCCGCACCCGAGCCCGCGAGCGCCGCCGTCGGGCTCGCGGCGCCGCCCGACGCCTGTGCGGCCATCGCCTGCATCTGTTGCAACACCGAACCGATTCCGCTGACGTTCGCAGTCATGCCGTCTCCAGATAAAGGGCCCGTACGGGCCGGGGCCGGCTGCCCGCGCGCATCACGCCGCGCGGCCGCCATGCCGGATTGCGACAAAGCTTAGCAGCGCGCGGTGCGGCAAAGCCGCGAAACTACGGGGGAAACCCCGCTCTTTTCGGGCGATCGGATCGCGCGTGGCGTCCCGATAATCGCATCGTGTCATTGTCCGCCCGCTCGCCCGAGCGGGTCAGTCGCCCCGCTCCGGAGAACCTCGACGCATGGATTCGCAGGCCAATTCGCTGATCAATCCCGACGCCCGCACGGGCCTCGCCAGCCCCGCGGCCGGCGCCGCCGCTGCCGCGGCGCTGCCGGGCACGGGCGGCGCCGGCGCGGACTTCGGGTTCGGCGGCTTCGCGGAACGGATTCCCGGCATCGCGCGGATGAAGGGCAACCCGAAGCTGCCGTTCATGATCGCCGTCGCGTTCGCGGTCGCGGTGATCGTCGCGCTCGTGCTGTGGAGCCGCACGCCCGACTACCGCGTGCTGTACAGCAACCTGTCGGACCGCGACGGTGGCGCGATCATTGCTGCGCTCCAGCAGGCAAACGTTCCCTACAAGTTCGCCGACGCCGGCGGCGCGATCCTCGTGCCGGCGAACCAGGTCCACGAGACGCGCCTGAAGCTCGCGGCGATGGGGCTGCCGAAAGGCGGCTCGGTCGGCTTCGAGCTGATGGACAACCAGAAATTCGGCATCAGCCAGTTCGCCGAGCAGGTCAACTACCAGCGCGCGCTCGAAGGCGAGCTGCAGCGCACGATCGAATCGATCAACGCGGTGCGCGGCGCGCGCGTGCATCTCGCGATCCCGAAGCCGTCGGTGTTCGTGCGCGACAAGGAAGCGCCGAGCGCGTCGGTGTTCGTCGACCTCTACCCGGGCCGCGTGCTCGACGAAGGCCAGGTGCAGGCGATCACGCGGATGGTGTCGTCCGGCGTGCCCGACATGCCCGCGAAGAACGTGACGATCGTCGACCAGGACGGCAACCTGCTGACCCAGACCGCGTCCGCGACCGGCCTCGACGCGAGCCAGCTCAAGTATGTGCAGCAGGTCGAGCGCAACACGCAGAAGCGCATCGACGCGATCCTCGCGCCGATCTTCGGCGCCGGCAACGCGCGTTCGCAGGTGAGCGCCGACGTCGACTTCTCGAAGCTTGAGCAGACGTCCGAAAGCTACGGCCCGAACGGCACGCCGCAGCAGGCGTCGATCCGCAGCCAGCAGACCAGCACCGCGACCGAGCTCGCGCAGGGCGGCGCGTCGGGCGTGCCGGGCGCGCTGTCGAACACGCCGCCGCAGCCGGCCTCCGCGCCGATCGTCGCGGGCAACGGCCAGAACGGGCCGCAGGCGACGCCGGTCAGCGACCGCAAGGATTCGACGACCAACTACGAGCTCGACAAGACGATCCGCCACGTCGAGCAGCCGATGGGCAGCGTGAAGCGGCTGTCGGTCGCGGTCGTCGTCAACTACCAGCCGGTCGCCGACGCGAAGGGCCACGTGACGATGCAGCCGCTGCCGCCCGCGAAGCTCGCGCAGGTCGAGCAGCTCGTGAAGGACGCGATGGGCTACGACGCGAAACGCGGCGATTCGGTCAATGTCGTCAACAGCACGTTCTCGACCGCATCCGACCCGTACGCCGACCTGCCGTGGTGGCGCCAGCCGGACGTGATCGAGATGGCGAAGGAAGCCGCGAAGTGGCTTGGCATCGCAGCGGCGGCCGCGGCGCTCTACTTCATGTTCGTGCGCCCGGCGATGCGCCGCGCGTTCCCGCCGCCCGAGCCGGTCGCGCCCGCGCTGCCGTCGCCGGAGGATCCGGTCGCGCTCGACGGCCTGCCCGCGCCGGACAAGGAAACCGAAGAGGAAGACGCGCTGCTGCTCGGCTTCGAAAGCGACAAGAACCGCTACGAACGCAACCTCGAATATGCGCGCACGATTGCGCGCCAGGATCCGAAGATCGTCGCAACCGTCGTGAAAAACTGGGTGTCCGATGAACGCTGAAGGCTTGACCAAGAGCGCGCTGCTGCTGATGTCGATCGGCGAAGAAGAAGCCGCGCAGGTATTCAGGTTCCTCGCGCCGCGCGAGGTGCAGAAGATCGGCGTGGCGATGGCCGCGCTGCGCAACGTGACGCGCGAGCAGGTCGAGGAAGTGCTGCAGGAGTTCGCGAAGGAAGCCGAGCAGCACACCGCGCTGTCGCTCGATTCGAACGAATACATCCGCTCGGTGCTGACGAAGGCGCTCGGCGAGGACAAGGCCGGCGTGCTGATCGACCGGATCCTGCAGGGCAGCGACACGAGCGGCATCGAAGGGCTCAAGTGGATGGACTCGGGCGCGGTGGCCGAGCTGATCAAGAACGAGCATCCGCAGATCATCGCGACGATCCTCGTGCATCTCGACCGCGACCAGGCGTCCGAGATCACGTCGTGCTTCACCGAGCGGCTGCGCAACGACGTGATGCTGCGGATCGCGACGCTCGACGGCATCCAGCCGGCCGCGCTGCGCGAGCTCGACGACGTGCTGACGGGCCTGCTGTCCGGCAGCGACAACCTGAAGCGCGCGCCGATGGGCGGCATCCGCACCGCGGCCGAGATCCTGAACTTCATGACGAGCATCCACGAGGAAGGCGTGCTCGAGAGCGTGCGCCAGTACGATCCGGAGCTCGCGCAGAAGATCGTCGACCAGATGTTCGTGTTCGAGAACCTGCTCGACCTCGAGGACCGCGCGATCCAGATGGTGCTCAAGGAAGTCGAGTCGGAGACGCTGATCATCGCGCTGAAAGGCGCGCCGCCCGCGCTGCGCCAGAAATTCCTCGCGAACATGTCGCAGCGCGCGGCCGAACTGCTCGCCGAGGATCTCGACGCGCGCGGCCCGGTGCGCGTGTCCGAAGTCGAGACGCAGCAGCGCCGCATCCTGCAGATCGTGCGCAACCTCGCCGAGAACGGCCAGATCGTGCTAGGCGGCAAGGCGGAAGACGCCTATGTCTGATCGGGCGAGCGAACGCGTGCGCGACATGACCGCGTACCAGCGCTGGGAGATGGCGTCGTTCGATCCGCCGCCTCCGCCGCCGCCCCCGCTGCCGCACGACGAAGCGGCCGCGGCCGCCGCCGAGCTCGCCGCGGAACTGCAGCGCGTGCGCGACGCCGCGCATGCGGAAGGCCTGACGGCCGGCCACGTCGAAGGACAGGCGCACGGCTACCAGGCCGGCCGCGAGCAGGGCTATCAGCAGGGTTTCGAAGCCGGCCAGGCCGAAGCGCGCGCGCAGGCCGCGCAGCTTGCGGCGCTCGCGACGTCGTTTCGCGAGGCGCTCGGCGCCGCCGAACACGATCTCGCGTCGGACGTCGCACAGCTCGCGCTCGACATCGCGCAGCAGGTCGTGCGCCAGCACGTGAAGCACGATCCCGCGGCGCTCGTCGCCGCGGTGCGCGACGTGCTCGCGGCCGAGCCCGCGCTGTCCGGCGCGCCGACCCTCGCTGTGCATCCGGCCGACCTGCCGGTGGTCGAGGCTTACCTGCAGGAAGAGCTCGACGCGCTCGGCTGGAGCGTGCGCACCGATGCGGCGATCGAGCGCGGCGGCTGCCGCGCGCACGCGGCGACGGGCGAAGTCGACGCGACGCTGCCGACCCGCTGGCAACGCGTCGCCGCCGCGATCGGCAAGGTGAGCGCATGGTGACGCGCACGCCCGAAGCGTTCGCGCGCGACGGGATGACGCCGCTCGAGCGCGAACTCGCGCTCGCGTCGTTCGGCCCGGAAGCCGCGCACGACACGACGCCGCAGGCCGCCCCCGACGCGCCGCGCGCGCCGCACAATCCGCATCTCGCGCACTGGCGCTCGCACCTGAACGCGCTGTCCGCGCGCAGCCACCGCGCGTTGCCGCTGCGTCCGTGCGGCCGCCTGACCCGCGCGGCGGGCCTCGTGCTCGAGACGATCGGGCTGCGCCTGTCGGTCGGCGCCGAATGCACGATCGAGCTGCCGCCCGGCAGCACGCTGCCGCATGCGGAAGCGGAAGTCGTCGGCTTCTCCGGCGACCGCCTGTTCCTGATGCCGACCACCGACGTCGCGGGCGTGCTGCCCGGCGCGCGCGTGTGGCCGCGCGAAACCGCGCCGGTCGCCGACCCGCTCGCGGGCGCGAAGCGGCTGCCGGTCGGCTGGAACATGCTCGGGCGCGTCGTCGACGCATCGGGCCGGCCGCTCGACAACCTCGGCCCGCTGGCATCGAAGGTCGACGCGCCGTTGTCCGCGCCGTCGATCAACCCGCTCGAGCGCGAGCCGATCCATCATGTGCTCGACGTCGGCGTGCGCGCGATCAATGCGCTGCTCACCGTCGGCCGTGGCCAGCGGATGGGCCTGTTCGCGGGCTCCGGCGTCGGCAAGTCGGTGCTGCTCGGCACGATGGCGCGCTACACGAGCGCCGAGGTGATCGTGATCGGGCTGATCGGCGAGCGGGGCCGTGAAGTGAAGGAATTCATCGAGCAGATCCTCGGCGAGGACGGCCTTGCGCGCTCGGTCGTGGTCGCGGCGCCGGCCGACGTGTCGCCGCTGCTGCGGATGCAGGGCGCCGCGTACGCGACGTCGCTCGCCGAATATTTCCGCGACCAGGGCAAGCACGTGCTGCTGCTGATGGATTCGCTGACCCGCTACGCGATGGCGCAGCGCGAGATCGCACTCGCGATCGGCGAGCCGCCCGCGACCAAGGGCTATCCGCCGTCGGTGTTCGCGAAGCTGCCCGCACTCGTCGAGCGCACCGGCAACGGGCCGGAAGGCGGCGGCTCGATCACTGCGTTCTACACGGTGCTGACGGAAGGCGACGACCAGCAGGATCCGATCGCCGATTCGGCGCGCGCGATCCTCGACGGCCATATCGTGCTGTCGCGTGCGCTCGCGGAAGCCGGCCACTATCCGGCGATCGACATCGAGGCGTCGATCAGCCGCGCGATGACCGCGCTGATCGACGAGCCGCATCTCGATCGCGTGCGCCAGTTCAAGCAGATGCTGTCGCGCTACCAGCGCAACCGCGACCTGATCGCGGTCGGCGCGTATGCGCCGGGCCGCGACGCGCAGCTCGACCGCGCGATCGCGCTCTATCCGCGCATCGAAGCGTTCCTGCAGCAGGGCTTCCGCGAATGCGCGCCGTTCGCATCGAGCCTCGCCGGGCTCGATGCGCTGTTCGATTCCCACGGAGGCTGACGCTGATGGCCCAAGGCTTTCCTTTGCAGATCCTGCTCGACCGCGCGCAGGAAAACCTCGACGAGGCGACCCGGCAGCTCGGGCACGCGCAGCGCGACCGCACCGCGGCCGCCGAGCAGCTCGACGCACTGCTGCGCTACCGCGACGAATACCACACGCGCTTCGCGCAATCCGCGCAGCACGGGATGCCCGCCGGCAACTGGCGGAATTTCCAGGCGTTCCTCGACACGCTCGACTCGGCGATCGCGCAGCAGCGCCGCGCACTGGCCGCCGCCGACGCGCGCATCGACGAGGCGCGCCCGCACTGGCAGCAGCAGAAACGCACCGTCGGGTCGTACGAGATCCTGCAGGCGCGCGGCGTCGCGCAAGAAGCAACGCGCGCCGCGAAGCGCGAACAGCGCGAGGCCGACGAGCATGCCGCAAAGGTGCTGCGGATGCGGGCCGACGCGGCCAGGTCGACGTAACCGCCCACCGCATTCGCACGATTTGTACGATTCGCACGAGAGAACGCCATGCCTTCCTTGTCCATGCTCGGTACGCTGATCGATACCGCCGCTTCCGCCTTCAAGGGCGCCCGCAAGACGGACGCGACCGATGCGTCTGCGTCTGCGTCTGCGTCTGCGTCTGCGTCGGCTTCGGCGTCTGCGTCTGCGTCTGCGTCGAACAGCGCCGCGCCGGTGCCGTTCGCGCGAACGCTGCAGCAAAGCGTCGCGACGCAGCGCGCGGCGGCAGCCGCCACGGATGCGTCCGGTGCGTCCGGCTCGCCGGTTGCCGCATCGCTGCGGCATGCAGCCGACGACGCGACGTCGCAGGCCGCTGACGGCACGAAATCATCCGACTCGTCTGACGACAAGACCGCCGCCACCAATCCGGACGCGGCCGCGCTCGCCGCCGCAGCTGCCATACAGGCGCAATTGCAGGCGCAATTGCAGGCGCGCCCCGACGGCACGGCATCCTCAATGTCCACGTCGTCCACGACGTCGACGACCAACGCACCGTCGGCCGACATGCTCGCGCGCACGAGCGACGCGGCGTCGGCAGCGGGCCATGCCGAGCCGACGACGAGCCGCGACGCGCTGCATGCGGCGCTCGAGAAACTCACCGGCGGTGCGAGCGGCGTCGCGCTGCCGGCCACCGCCGGCGCCGCGGCACCGCAGCAGACTGCGGCCACCACCGCCGCGCCGCTCACGCCGAAGATGCCGACGTTCGACAAGACGCTTGCCGACGCGAAGGGCACGCTCGCGGCGACGCCGGGGCAGACGCAGACGCCCGCCGCGCAGGCACTGCAGGCCGACGCGGCGGCCAGATCCGATACGGGAGCCGGCGCGGCGCATGCGCTCGCGGCCACGCAGGATGGCGTCGATCCGGCCCGCGCCGCGCTCGCCGCCGCGACGGCCGCGTCCCAGCCCGCGCTGCAGACGACGCCGGCGGCGGCCAACGTCGCCGCCGCGAACGCGAACGTGCTTGCGCCGCACGTCGGCACCGCGGACTGGACGGACGCGTTGAGCCAGAAGGTCGTGTTCCTGTCGAATGCGCACCAGCAGAGCGCCGAGCTGACGCTCAATCCGCCGGATCTCGGCCCGCTGCAGGTCGTGCTGCGGGTCGCGGACAATCATGCGCACGCGCTGTTCGTGTCGCAGCACGCGCAGGTGCGCGAGGCGGTCGAAGCCGCGCTGCCGAAGCTGCGCGACGCGATGGAAGCGGGTGGCCTCGGCCTCGGCAGCGCAACCGTCAGCGACGGCGGCTTCGCCTCGCAGCAGCAGCAGCAGAACCCGCAGCAGGCGTTCGCCGGCGGACAATCGTCGCGGCGCGGCAGCGCCGCACCGTCAGCCGGCGCAGCACCGCTCGACGGCGCGCCATCCGCTGCGGCTGGCGCGACCGTGAGCCGCGTCGGCCTCGTCGATACGTTTGCCTGAGCATCGGCGCCGCTCAGCGGCCGTGCACCGAGGCCGTCTCGCCGCGCGGCGAGCCGGCCTTGCGTGCGGCAACGATGAAGTCCGCCGCACGCTCGCCGATCATCACCGACGGCGCATTCGTGTTCCCGCCGACCAGCGTCGGCATCACTGACGCATCCACCACGCGCAGCCCTTCGACGCCCCGCACGCGCAACTGCGGATCGACGATCGCGCGCGCATCCGTGCCCATCCGGCAGGTGCCGACCGGGTGATAGATCGTGTCGGCATGCTGAACGATCGTCGCGCGCAGCTCGGCTTCCGACTGGTCCGCCCGCGTGTACAGCTCGCGCCCGCCCTGCGACGCGAGCGGCGCCTGCGACAGGATCCGCCGCATCGCGTGCGCGCCGCGCACGAGCAGGTCGAGATCGCGCGCATCGCTGAAGAAGCGCGGATCGATCAACGGCGCATCGCGCGTGTCGCCGCTCGCGAGCGTCACCGTGCCGCGGCTGAACGGCCGCAGCGCGCACACGTGCAGCGAATAGCCGAAGCCCCAGTGCATCTTGCGGTTGTGATCGTCGACGAGCGCCGTGCAGAAATGCAGCTGCAGGTCCGGCCGGTCGAGCGACGGGTCGCTCTTGATGAAGCCGCCCGCCTCCGCGACGTTGCTCGTCATCATCCCGGTGCGGCTCGAGAAGTAGCGCGCGAGCGCGGGCGTCATCTTCGCGATCCCGCGCACGCAGACGCCGACCAGCTCCGACGAATTCACGCGCGTGTTGATGATGAAGTCGATATGGTCGATCAGGTTCGTGCCGACGTCCGGCGCGTCCTGCACGACCGCGATCCCGTGCCGGCGCAGCTGCTCGGCCGGGCCGATGCCCGAGCACATCAGCAGTTGCGGCGAATTGAACGCGCCGCCCGACACGATCACTTCCGCGCGCGCGCCGAGCGTCTCGACGCGCCCGTTGCGCGACACCACGACGCCGATCGCGCGCTTGCCGTCGAAGCCGACGCGCAGCACCGTCGCATCGGTCATCACATGCAGGTTCGGCCGGTTGCGGCCGTAGATGTACGCGCGCGCGACACTGCAGCGCGAGCCGTCGCGATGCGTGACCTGGTAGAAGCCGACGCCTTCCTGCGTCGCGCCGTTGAAATCGTCGTTGAGCGGATAGCCGGCTGCGTGCGCGGCCTGGATGAATCGTTCGGAGAACGGATTGCGAAAGCGCAGATCGGACACCGTGAGCGGACCGTCCGCGCCATGCCACGCATTCGCGCCGCGCTGATTGCCTTCCGCGCGCCGGAAGTACGGCAGCACGTCCTGCCAGCCCCAGCCTGTCGCGCCGAGTTCCGCCCATTCGTCGTAGTCGCGCGGATGGCCGCGCGTGTAGATCATCGCGTTGATCGCACTCGAGCCGCCCATCCCGCGCCCGCGCGGCTGGTAGCCGCGGCGGCCGCCGAGGCCCGGCTGCGGCACGGTCTCGTAGCCGTAGTTGGTGCCGAGCCTGAACGGCACGAGCGCCGCAATGCCGACCGGCATGTTGACGAGCAGGTTGCGCTCCGTGTGCGAACCCGCCTCGATCAGCGCGATGGTCGCGTCGGGGCACGCGTCGGCGAGCCGGCCCGCGAGACTCGCGCCGCCGGATCCCGCCCCGACGATGATGTAGTCGTATTGCATGCATGTCTCCTTCATGTCATGAAGGGCGCCCGGCGCTGCCGCGCGGCCCGAGTCACGTCTTCTGTCTTCTAGTGTTCGCGCATTGTAGGAATGGCTGCCGCGCGCGCGGCGCGCCGATTCGAGAGCGATTCCTCTAAACGTGCGCGTGAACTAAATTTAAGATGCGTGGATTCGCTTGGCGCGACGCAGCCGGCCGCCAGAAGCCGATCTGTCGCGAAATGGGAGAGACACTGATGCAGCGACACGTTCTGCAGGCCGTGTGCCGACCGGGTTTTCCGGCCACCTCGTCCTTGCCCCGCATTTTGTTTCAAACGACAGCCTGTGCGCGCACACGCGCAGCGACGCGCGCGACGCGCGGCAATCGAACGGCGCGGGCCGCCCCCGCGCGTTTGGAACGCATGCCGGCGGCATCTTCCGGCTGGCCGCCGATCGCGCCTGTCGCGGCCGCAAGCGTCCGGCAATGCAGCGTGCCCGTGCATGCGGCGCGGTCCGCCGCGCCGTTTCGCGTGATCGTTTCGTGCACCCCATCACGGCGCGACCGCGCATCGCGCGCCGCTTCCCGCGACGTTTTCGTGTGCGTAAACCGTCGCGCGGATGCGACGCCCGGATGTGACCGGCACGCGACGGCCGATGCGACGGGCGACTCGACGGGCGACGCGATCCCGCGCGACGCCATGACCACCGCCTTGCCCCACGCCATACAGGATGCCGCCTCGAACGGCGGCACGCCGCCCAACCCGAACCGCCAAGCCGCGCTCGTCGAGCGGGCGCTTGCGGCCTGATTGCTGGCCGATGCGCCACGCTCAACCGGAGAAGACGCCATGAAGAACGATCTGCCTGAACTTGCCGCCCTGACGTCGTTGCTGAACGAGCAGCGCGCCGCCTACCTGCGCGCGCCGTATCCCGACTGGGAAGCGCGCGCGAAGCACCTGCGCGCGCTGCGCACGATGCTGATCGACAACGCCGACGCGCTCGCCGACGCGATCAGCGCGGACTTCGGCCATCGCGCGAAGCAAGAGGTGCTGCTGTCGGAAATCTGGATGGCGAAGGAAGAGATCGACGACGCGCTGAAGCACGGCAAGCGCTGGATGAAGCCGATCCGCAAGCCGATGAACAAGTGGATGCATCCCGCGCGCGCGCAGGTGATTCCGCAGCCACTCGGCGTGGTCGGGATCGTCGTGCCGTGGAACTATCCGGTGCTGCTCGCGGCCGGCCCGCTGATCTGCGCACTCGCGGCCGGCAACCGCGCGATCGTCAAGATGTCCGAACTGACGCCGCGCACGTCCGCGCTGTTCGAGCAACTGATCGCGAACACTTTCTCGCGCGATCACGTCGCGGTCGTGAACGGCGATGCGGAAATCGGCGCCGCGTTCAGCACGCTGCCGTTCGACCATCTGCTGTTTACCGGTTCGACGCAGGTCGGCCGGCACGTGATGCGCGCGGCGGCCGACAACCTCACGCCCGTCACGCTCGAACTCGGCGGCAAGTCGCCCGCGATCGTCGGGCCGAATGCGCGCTTCGACGCGGCGGTCGACGCGATCGTCGCGGGCAAGACGCTGAACGCGGGCCAGACCTGCATCGCGCCCGACTACGTGCTGCTGCCGCGCGGCATGGAAGGCGCGTTCATCGAGCGCGCGCGGGTGCGGCTCGCGAAGATGTATCCGGATTTCGCGCACAACGCCGACTACACGACGATCGTGTCCGACCGCCATTTCGCGCGGTTGCAGCAGCTTGCAAGCGACGCGCAGGCGGCCGGCGCGCAGCTGTATCCGCTTGCCGACGCGTCGTCCGATCCCGCGTCGCGCCGCTTCGTGCCGTGCGCGGTCACGCACGTGAACGCGGGATCGCAGCTGATGCAGGAAGAGATCTTCGGGCCGTTGCTGCCGCTCGTGCCGTACGAACGGCTCGACGAGGCGATCGCGTACGTGAATGCGCGACCGCGGCCGCTCGCGCTCTACCTGTTCGACGAAGACGGCGGCACGGTCGATCGCGTGATGCGCGAGACCGTGTCGGGCGGCGTGTCGGTCAACGAGACGCTGATGCACATCGCGTGCGGCAGCCTGCCGTTCGGCGGCGTCGGCGCGAGCGGGATGGGCGCGTATCACGGCCACGACGGCTTCGTGACGTTCTCGAAGATGAAGCCGGTGCTGACGCAGGCGCGCCTCAATGCGCGCAACCTGCTCGCGCCGCCGTACGGCAAGCGCTTCGCCGCGCTGATCAAGCTGATGCTGAAGTTCTGATGCGGGGCAAAGCGGGCCGCGTGCCCGCTTTGCGGACGTCTGCCGGCGCACGGCCGCGCCGGCGCGCATCCGTCACACGGGCCAGAGCGGCCCTTCCTGCATCGCGCCGATCTGCTCGCGCAACTCGAGCACGCGCGCTTCCCAGTAACGATGGGTGTTGAACCACGGGAACGCGGCGGGAAACGCGGGATCGTTCCAGCGCCGTGCGAGCCAGGCCGCGTAGTGAATCAGCCGCAGCGTGCGCAGCGCTTCGATCAGGTGCAGCTCGCGCGGCTCGAATTCGCAGAAATCCTCGTAACCGGCGAGCAAGTCCGCGAGCGCACGCGACGCGCCCGCGCGATCGCCGGGCAGCAACAGCCACAGATCCTGGATCGCGGGCGCCATCCGGCTGTCGTCGAAATCGACGAAGTGCGGCCCCGCATCGGTCCACAGCACGTTGCTCGGATGGCAGTCGCCGTGCGCGCGCAGCAGGCGGATCTCGCCCGCGCGTTCGAACGCGGCCTCGACGCCTTCGAGCGCGAGCGTGACCGCTGCCTCATATGCAGGCCGTACGTCGTCCGGAATGAAATCGTGCGCGAGCAGGTAGTCGCGCGGCTCGTAGCCGAACGTGCGGATGTCGAGCACGGGCCGGGCCGTGTACGGCTCGGTCGCGCCGACGGCGTGGATGCGGCCGATGAAGCGGCCGAGCCATTCGAGCGTGTCGCTGCGGTCGAGATCGGGCGCGCGGCCGCCGCGGCGCTCGAAGATCGAGAAGCGGAAGCCGTCGTACGCATGCAGCGTGCGGCCGTCGAACGCGCGCGCGGGCACCGCCGGAATCTCGCACGCGACGAGTTCGGCGACGAATGCGTGTTCTTCGAGGATCGCATCGTCCGACCAGCGTGCGGGACGATAGAACTTCGCGACGATCGGCGGGCCGTCTTCGATGCCGACCTGGTAGACGCGGTTTTCGTAGCTGTTGAGGGCGAGCAGGCGCCCGTCGGTACGCAGACCGGCCGGCATCAGCACGCTGTCGAGCGCATCGAGCACGCATTCGGGCGTGAGGCCGGCAAACGGCGGCCCGGCCGGGGAGGCTGCAGCGGAGGTGACTTCGTTCATGCCCCGCATTGTGCCGCCAGCCGGGCCGAAAGACGAGCGCTCAATGCAGCGCCGCGCCAGCCGGCAATACGGATTCGCCGGTGTCGATCAGGTCCTCGAGAAAGAACGGCTCGGTGTTGAGTTCCTTCGACTCGCCCGGTACCCCCGCGTACCAGGTCACCATCGCCATGTCGCCCAGGATGCGCTGGACGATGCCGCGTGCGCCCTTCGGCACCGCGATATGGGTAGTGCAGACAATCGACCCGACATGCATGATGTTTCCCCACTCTTGATTCTTGAAACCCGGCCAAGCAGCACGGCCGGCAAATGCACGACACGCGCGCCGCCTGCCTGGCGGCCGCGCGTATCCCATTGTTCCCGGTTTATCGAAGCGCGAAAAGAAGAAGAAGCGGGTAAAGTGCCGCGAATTCGTCGAATGTCTCCAATCAACCACTGCGCCGCCCGCGCAGTTGCACGGGCGACACCCCCATCATACCCTGTCGAATGTGACCGTCCGCCGAACCGGGCCGACCGGCTTCGGCGCACGCGATTTCCGCAACCGGCGTATCGTTGGCCTTTTGCCGTGTTGCCTGGAGATTTTGCGTGACCGTTCGTTCCGGCACGACATCGCCCACCCCGCCCGCAGTTGCCCCCTCAATCGCCCCCTCAATGGCCCCCTCAATGGCCCCCGAAGTTACCCCCGACATTGCCCCCACTTCCGGCATCTATCTCGAGCGCGGTTCGCGCAACTACTGGCGTGCGAGCCTCGCGCTGCTGTTCGCGGGCTACGCGACGTTCTCGCTGCTGTACTACGTGCAGCCGCTGTTGCCGGAATTCTCGAATACGTTCGGCGTAAGCCCCGCGCAGAGCAGCCTCGCGCTGTCGTTCTCGACCGCCGCGCTCGCGCTCGCCGTGTTCGTCGCGGGCGTCGTGTCCGAAGGACTGAGCCGCCACCGGCTGATGACCGCATCGCTGGCGCTTGCGTCGCTGCTCACGATCGTCGCCGCGTGCGCGCCGCACTGGCACCAGATGCTCGTGCTGCGCACGCTCACCGGGCTCGCGCTCGGCGGCGTGCCGGCGGTCGGCATGGCCTATCTCGCCGAGGAAGTGCATCCGGACGGACTCGGCCTCGCGATGGGCCTTTATGTCGGTGGCAACGCACTCGGCGGAATGGCCGGACGCGTGATCGCCGGCGTGCTCGCCGACCTGTTCACGTGGCGCATCGCGGTCGGCACGATCGGCGTGCTCGGGCTCGCGTCGGCGCTCGCGTTCCGTGCGCTGCTGCCGCCGTCGCGCCACTTCACGCCGAGCCGCGGCCTCGGCTTCGCGCAGCATCGCGCGGCGCTCGCGCGACACCTCGCCGGCCGCCGAGAATTGCCGGTACTGTTCGCGCTCGGCTTCCTCCTGATGGGCGGCTTCGTCACGCTGTACAACTACATCGGCTACCGGCTGCTCGCGCCGCCGTATTCGATGAACCAGGCGACGATCGGCGCGATCTTCGTCGTCTACCTGGCCGGCGTCGTCGCGTCGCCGTGGTCCGGTCGCATGGCCGATGCGCTCGGCCGCGGCCGCGTGCTGATCGCCAGCATCTGCATCATGCTGGCGGGCGTCGCGCTGACGCTGCTTCATCCGGTCGCCGCGATCGCACTCGGCATCGCGTGCGTGACGTTCGGGTTCTTCGCCGGCCATTCGATCGCAAGCGGCTGGGTCGGCCGCCTCGCGACGCAAGGCAAGGGCCAGGCCGCCGCGCTGTATCTGCTCTCGTACTATCTCGGCTCGAGCATTGTCGGATCGCTCGGCGGCCGCTTCTGGAGCGCGAGCGGCTGGCCGGGCGTCGCGGGCCTCGTTGCCGCGCTGCTCGCCGCCGGCCTGACCGCAACGCTGTGGCTGCGCGGCCGCGAGCGCACGGGCCACGCATGATGCGTTCGCGCCGGTTGCCACGACAACCGTTCCTGCGTTACCTTTAACGCTCGTTCGCATTCAACCGCATTCCGTGACGATGCCTTTGCTCACGCACCCCGTTTCGATGTCCCGGCCGCCGCTCGACGCGCGGCTGCGGGCGTGCGCGCATCCGTCGGCACCGCCTCCTCCTGTCGATCCGCCGCTCGTCGGCGCGGCGCCGCCTCCTCCGGCGGCGTGCGCCGGCTGACTGCCGGCTCCGTTTTTTCCGCTTCCATTCGCCAGCGTGCCATTCGTGCGTCGTGACGCACGGCACGGTGCGTGCGCGCATGGAACGTCCTTATTCGTTCGACAGGTGGATTCAGATGGTTTCGTTCAAACGCGCGCTCGCCGCGCATGGGGCGACGTCGCTCTTCGTGCTGCTCTGGAGCAGCGGGGCGATCTTCGCCGAACTCGGTCTGCGGCATGCGTCCGCATTCGTCTTCCTCACCGCGCGCTTCGCGCTTGCATCGCTCGTGCTGCTCGCGCTGGCCGCCGCACGCGGGCGCTGGCTGCCCGCGTGCGGTGAGCGGCGCATCGCGGCCGTCACCGGGCTGCTGATGATGGGGGGTTATTCGATCTTCTATCTGCTCGCGCTCGAACGCGGGATCGCGCCCGGCATCCTCGCGACGATCCTCGGCGTGCAGCCGATCCTCACCCTCGCGATCGTCGAGCGGCGCTGGCAGCCCGCACGCGTCGCGGGGCTCGGGCTCGCGCTCGCCGGGCTCGCGCTGATCGTCTGCCGCGGCACCGGCGGCTCGGCCATGCCGGTCGCGGGCATCGCCTGCGCGCTCACCGCGCTCGTCGCGCTGACGGCCGGTGCGCTGCTGCAAAAACGCGTGCGCTCGGCGCCCGCCGACGTGTTGCCGCTGCAGAACGCGATCGGGCTCGCGCTATGCGCGGCGATCCTGCCGTTCCGGCCGATCGCGTTCGAGACGACCTGGGCGTTCGTGGTGCCGCTCCTGTGGCTCGGCATCGTGATCTCGGTCGTCGCGCAGCTGCTGTTCTATCGCCTGATGCAGCGCGGCGATCTCGTCAACGTGACGAGCCTGTTCTATCTCGTGCCCGTCGTCACCGCGCTGATGGATGCCGTCTGGCTCGGCAACCGTCCCGAGCCGCTCGCGCTCGCCGGCATCGGCGCGATCGTCGCGGGGCTCGCGCTCGTGTTTCGCGCGCCCGCTGGGCGCAGTTGACCGGGCGGGCCACCTCGAAAGCAGCGGGAAAGCAATGTGCAAGGATTTCGTCTTGCTCGCGACCGATGTCGGCGTTTCGTCGCGTTTTCCGCTGCTTTTTTAATGGTTCGGATAGCGAAAAGCATGCGGCGTTATCTATACTCGAACTGACCACCCTTCCCACAATCGGGTCGGATCAAGACGAAAATGCCAAGGCATGGGAGACACGCATGACCACCTATTTCACGATCGGTGACTTCATCCTGCTGATTCCGATGGCGCTCGCCGGCGCACTGTTCCTCGGTTCGGTGCCGTGTGCGACCAATTTCCGCCACAACCTGCTGCGCGTGCTGGGCGCGATGCTCGGCGTCGGCGTCGCGTTGCTGCTGGTCGAAGGCCTGCCTGCGCTGATCTAGCGGCGCGTCACGGCGCGCCGTTTCGGCGCAGCGGCAGAACGGCGGAACGGCCGTCAGGCACGATGCGGCGGCCGTATCGCGCGCCGCATCGAATACCGGTCAGATCGCCTGATCGGTGGACGGCTTTTCCCAAAGATTGATGCCGCCTTCCGTTGCGTAACGATCGATCTCGGCGAGCTCCTCGGCCGAGAATTCGAGGTTGCGCAACGCCCCGACGTTTTCGCGCACCTGCTCCGCGCGGCTCGCGCCGATCAGCGCGGACGTCACGCGTCCGTTGCGCAATACCCACGCCAGCGCCATCTGCGCGAGGCTCTGCCCGCGCTGCGCGGCGATTGCGTCGAGCCGGCGCACCTGCTCGAGATTGTCCGCGCTCAGGTGCCCTTCCTGCAGCGAACCGCCGCCCGGCTTGTTTACGCGCGCGTCGGCCGGCACGCCGTTCAGGTATTTCGACGTCAGCAGGCCCTGCGCGAGCGGCGTGAACGCGATGCTGCCGGTGCCGATCGCATCGAGCGTGTCGAGCAGTTCGTGCTCGACCCAGCGGTTCAGCAGGTTGTACGACGGCTGGTGGATCAGCAGCGGCACCTTGTACTCCGCGAGCAGCTTGGCCATTTCACGCGTCTTCGCGGCCGAATACGACGAGATGCCGATGTACAGCGCCTTGCCCTGCTGCACGGCCGATGCGAGCGCGCCGGCCGTTTCCTCGAGCGGCGTATGCGCGTCGAAGCGGTGCGAATAGAAGATGTCGACGTAGTCGAGCCCCATCCGCTGCAGGCTCTGGTCGAGGCTCGCGAGCACGTACTTGCGCGAGCCGCCACCGCTGCCGTACGGCCCCGGCCACATGTCCCAGCCGGCCTTCGTCGAGATCAGCAGCTCGTCGCGATACGGCTTGAAATCCTCCCTGAGCAGCCGGCCGAAGTTGGCTTCTGCGCTGCCGTACGGCGGCCCGTAGTTGTTCGCGAGATCGAAGTGGTTGATGCCGAGATCGAACGCGGTGCGCAGGATCTCGCGCTGCGTCGAAATCGGCGTCGTATCGCCGAAGTTGTGCCACAGGCCGAGCGACAGCGCGGGCAGTTTGAGCCCGGATCTGCCGCAGGTGCGGTATTGCATGCCGGCGTAACGTTCGGAAGCTGCTTCGTAGGCCATGGGTATTCCCGTCAGGACGTCGATGGAGCGCGCCGGTTGCACTCGGGGTGTGCCGGCGGCGAAGGAAGTGCAGGACGGTTATGGTAGCGAACGCGGCGCGCCCGTGCTCGACGATGGACGCGGCCACGACGCTCGCCTACACTGCGGCGTCTCGATTCACCGTTTCAGCGAGGTTGGTATGTCCCGGGTCATCTCGGTTGCGCTGCTCGTCGGCGGCGTCGTGTTGCTGTATTTCGGCGGCCAGTCGTTTCATTCGATCAACGACAATGTGTCGCGCTTCTTCACCGGCTCGCCCGCCACGAAGACGATCCTGCTGATCGCCGGCGGCGGCGTCGCATCGCTGATCGGCCTGATCGGCCTCTCGATGCCTGGCGGCAAGCGCTGACCTTATCCGGCGGGTCGATGTGTCGATGTGTCGATGTGTCGATGCGTCTCGGCAGCCGCCGCGGCCCCGCCGATGCAGGCTTGCAGCAGCCGCCGGAAAGCGGCGCTCAGGTACTGAACGGCGTCAGAACGGCACTTCCGGCTTCGCCGCCGAACGCGTACCCGGAACCGGCCGGTTGCTTTCGCCGTGGTACGTGAACACGAGCGAGAACTTCACCTGATCCGACAGGTTCTGGCCTGCCGAATGCAGCGTGTTGCAGTGAAAGAACACGACGTCGCCCGTGTTCAGCGGCGGGCACGTCGCCGCATCGATCATCTTCCTGTTCTCCGCGAGATCGCCGCGGAAGAACTTCGCGTCGTCGAACGCTTCCGGCCCGAATTCCGCGGTATGCGAGCCCGGCACCAGCCACAGCGCACCGTTTTCGTTGGTTTCCGGCCCCAGCGCGACCCACGCCGACACCATGTCGGCCCGCTCGAACGCCCAGTAGCGGAAATCCCGGTGCCAGCCCGTCAGGCTGCCGTACGCGGGATGCTTCGTCATCATGCAGTTGTGATGCGCGCGCGACAGCACGGGCCGTTCGCCGAAATATTCACGCATCCACGCGCTGATCTCCGGCGCTGTCGCGCGCTCGGCGAATGCCGGATCGCGCTCATACGCGTCGAGCAGGCGCCGCACCGTGTGGCCGCCGGGCGCATGCTTCGACTCGGGCGCGCCCGGATAACGCAGATCGGCCTCGAACTCGATCGGCTGCGCCGCCTCCTGCAACTGACGCTCGGCAATGCGCTTCAGTGCCGCGCACTCGTCCGCGCCGACGAGGCCGCGGGCGATGACGAAGCCGCGTTCGCGCAGTTCCGCAACCTGCGCGCGAATCGATTCCGACTGCAATGAAGACATGGGACGCTCGATGTATTTTTTGTGAATGTTCCGATTGTAAAACGGCGCCGGATGGCGCGCGAAGCACCAATGTCGTGCGCAGGGAAATGCACGCCGGCGATTTGATCCTGCGCAAGGGAACTGTGCGCCGCCGCGCGTGCCTCAGCGACAGGCGGTATATAACCGAGGCCTTGTCGCACAAGGGTTATCCGCGACTTTTGCCCGTCACGAAAGCGCTGTAGCCTGTCGCGGCCTGTCAGTTCTGGCGGGCGCGGCGCGCAACGAGATTGGGTACCATGCGTTGCGCCATCCGAGGCCGTTACATACCAGTGCGCTCGCCAAGGGCGCCATCATTTCGAGCAAAGCATCGTTCACATGCCATTCCGTCTGACTTCCCGTCTCAGCCGCGCTGCGAAGCGCGTCGTGCCGTCCGCTCCCCTTCGCCCGCTGCGCCATCACCGCGCACGTGCGCAGGCGCTCGCCGAGCAGACACAGCCGCACGCCCGGTTCGACGGCATCCGCGCGTGGTTCCACGCGTTCTTCTCGATGGTGAGCACGCAGGCGTTCGCACGCCGCGCCGGCCTGCGCTCGCTGCTGCAGAAACCGTCGTCGCTGCGCGCGCTCGCGCTGCGCCGCGCGAACGGCCCGCAGCGCCGGATCAACCGCCCGCGGCGGCTCGCGGCCAGCGATGGCTGGTTCGCGTTCGCGGCACGCTGATCGCGCGGCGGGCAAGCCCGCTACGCGACGCCCGCGCGCTGCCATGGGCGGCACGCGCGGCAATAAAAAACCCCGGCATGGCCGGGGTTTTTTGTTTCGTGTGACGAACGCTTACGCGACGCGCACTGCCGGCTCCACGCCAGCCGCTTCGGCCAGCACAAGCGCCTTGTCGGTCGCTTCCCACGAGAATTCCGGCTCTTCGCGGCCGAAGTGGCCGTAGGCAGCCGTCTTCTCGTAGATCGGGCGCAGCAGGTCGAGCATCTTGATGATGCCCTTCGGACGCAGGTCGAAGTGTTCGCGGACGAGTTGCGTGATCGTCGCGTCCGACACGCGGCCCGTGCCGAACGTGTTGACCATCACCGAGGTCGGCTCGGCGACGCCGATCGCGTACGACACCTGGATCAGCGCGCGCGACGCGAGGCCGGCCGCGACGATGTTCTTCGCGACGTAGCGGCCTGCATAGGCAGCCGAACGGTCGACCTTCGACGGATCCTTGCCCGAGAACGCGCCGCCGCCGTGCGGCGCAGCGCCGCCGTACGTATCGACGATGATCTTGCGGCCGGTCAGGCCGCAGTCGCCCTGCGGGCCGCCGATCACGAACCGGCCGGTCGGGTTCACGAGGAACTTGATGTCGCCCTTGATCAGGTCGGCCGGCAGCGTCGGCTTGATGATTTCCTCGATCACGGCCTCGCGCAGCGCGGACAGTTCGATGTCCGGCGCGTGCTGGGTCGACAGCACGACGGTGTCGATCGAGTGCGGCTTGCCGTCGACGTAGCGGACCGTCACCTGCGACTTCGCGTCCGGACGCAGCCACGGCAGGCGGCCGTCGCGGCGCAGGCTGGCCTGGCGCTCGACGAGACGGTGCGACAGATAGATCGGCAGCGGCATCAGTTCCGGCGTTTCGTCGCACGCGTAACCGAACATCAGGCCCTGGTCGCCCGCGCCCTGATCGAGGTTGTCGTCGTGCGCGCGGTCGACGCCCTGCGCGATGTCCGGCGACTGCTTGTCGTACGCGACGAGCACCGCGCAGCCCTTGTAGTCGATGCCGTAGTCGGTGTTGTCGTAGCCGATGCGCTTGATCGTGTCGCGCGCGATCTGGATGTAGTCGATGTTGGCCGTCGTGGTGATTTCACCGGCCAGCACGACGAGACCCGTGTTGCACAGCGTTTCGGCCGCAACGCGGGAATATTTGTCCTGCTCGAGGATGGCGTCGAGAATCGCGTCCGAGATTTGGTCCGCGACCTTGTCCGGATGGCCTTCGGAGACGGATTCGGACGTGAAGAGATAATCGTTAGCCACTTTGTTCAGGCTCCTTGTTGGTTACGGTTGGTTTCACGTAGCCAGCTTCGGTTAGCCTGAAGCGGCGACGCTTTAGCGGATTACCAGTACCGGGGCGGCGCGCTTCGCGCCAACCGGCTTCGCCCCGCAAGTTGTCAGTTAACTCGGCGAAGCCCGTATTATAGCGGCTTTCCAGAATTGTCACAGAGTGCCGCCCGTGCTGCATTTTTCGCTGCCCCTCACCCCTGCTCGCCACATGCCGGCTCGCCCGATCCACGGAGGTTCCGCATGCTAGGCCGCCTCGGCACGTCTCTCGCCATCGGCTTCCTGAAGCTGCTCGCGCGCCTGCCTTATGGCTTGACCGCCCGGTTCGGCGACGGGCTCGGCTGGTTGCTCTATCAGATCCCCAGCGGGCGAAAGCGCATCGTACACACCAATCTGAAGCTCTGCTTCCCCGACTGGAGCGACGCACGCCGCGAGGAAGTCGCCGGGCTGCATTTCCGCCATGCGATTCGCAGCTACGTCGAGCGCAGCTATCAGTGGTTTGCGTCGGAAGAAACCTACCGCAAGCTGTTCACGGTCGACAGCCAGGTCGATCTCACCGACCCCGACATGCCGCCGACCCTGCTGCTCGGTTTCCACTTCGTCGGTATCGAAGCCGGCTCGATGGCGATCAATCTGGCGCTCGGCCGCACCTGCGGTTCGCTGTACACGCCGATGAAGAACCCGGAGATCGAGGCTGCGGCCAGGGCCGGCCGCAGCCGCTTCGGCGCGGAGCTGGCAAGCCGGGCCGACAGTGCGCGCGTGGTGCTGCGCTGGCTGCGCGACCGCAAGCCGGTGATGCTCGGCGCCGACATGGACTACGGGATGCGCAATTCGACCTTCGTACCGTTCTTCGGCGTGCCGGCCTGCACGCTGACGGCCGTCGGCCGCTTCGCACAGGTCGGCCACGCGCAGGTCCTGCCGTTCATCGGCGAGGTGCTGCCGAACTACAAGGGTTACCGGCTGAAGGTGTTCAAGCCGTGGGCCGATTACCCGACCGGCGACGACGATCTCGACGCACGCCGGATGAACGAATTCCTCGAGGAACAGATTCCGCTGATGCCCGAGCAGTATTATTGGGTCCACAAGCGTTTCAAGACCCGCCCGCCGGGCGAGCCGAGCCTGTACTAGCACGCATTGGCCGGCGTACGCCGGCCGCGGCGCCTGTCGCGGCGAATCAAGTCCGCGCGTGGGCCCGAACCACCTTCGGCATGCCCTTCGCGCGCGCTTGCCAGAGATCGTACGCAGCCTGCTGCGCGAGCCACAGATCCGCGCGCCCGCCGTTTTCCTCGCCGAGCCACCCTTCGATGCGCAGCGCCATTTCCGGCGAAATACCGGCGTGGCCGTTCAGCACGCGGGATAGCGCCGCGCGCGTCACGCCAAGCTGCGCCGCAGCCTCGGTGACGGTCAGGCCGAGCGCCGGCAGCACGTCGTCGCGCAGCGTTTCGCCCGGATGCGGCGGGTTGAAGATGCGTGTCATGCGTCTGAATGACCTCAGTGATAATCCTGGTAGTCGACCAGCACGGCGTCGGGCCCTTCGAACCGGAACGTCAAGCGCCAGTTGCCGTTCACGCTGATCGCGTAGTACCCGACCAGCGCACCCTCGAGCCGGTGGAAGCGCCAGCCCGGCACGTTCATGTCCAGCGGCGTGCTCGCCACGTCGAGCCGGGCAAGCTGGCGCCGCAACTTCGGCGCATGATCGGGCCGGATGCCCGCCTTGCTCCCGCTCAGAAAAAACGCTTCCAGTCCCTTGTGCTGCCATGACTTGATCATGGACCTCCTACACTCGAGTTGCGGTGGCCGTCGGCCTCGCCTGTATAGCGTATAGCCACACTATACGTCTCACCTGGTTGAACTGTCAAATGGCGTGGAATCGGCTTCGAATCGACGCGTGCAAACAGCCTAAGATCGGCGCACACGCCGTCACAAGCCGGCCGATCGGCCAGCGCGACACCTTCGCCGGACTTCCCGCACGCTCGCGCACCCCGTCCGCACGGGACGGCCGTGACGGCTGCATGTATCATTCGCGGTTGAGATCAGCACGACGAACCCGCCCGCCCGGCAACGCGCCGCGACGCGCCCGCCGCGCTGAGCCCCCTCTATTTGCAATGGAATTCCGGGACCAGTGAAGCTTTCGTTCACCAAGATGCACGGCGCCGGCAACGACTTCGTCGTGCTCGACGGCTACTCCCGCGCGCTGCCGCCGCTCACCGAAGCGCAGGTGCGCGCGCTCGCCAACCGCCATTTCGGGATCGGCGCCGACCAGTTGCTGGTCGTCGAGAAACCGACCGTCGACGGCGCGGATTTCAAGTACCGGATCTTCAATTGCGACGGCGGCGAGGTCGAACACTGCGGCAACGGCGCGCGCTGCTTCGTCAAGTTCGTGGTCGACCGGCATCTGACCGACAAGCGCAGCGTGCGCGTCGAAGTGATGAAGGGCCTGATCACGCTGACGATGCAGGAGAACGGCGAGGTCGTCGTCGACATGGGCGCGCCCGTGTTCGCGCCGGACCTCGTGCCGTTCGACACGGCCGGTCCAGGCGCGGCGGGCCTCGAAGGCCGCCAGGACGGCCGCGACACGTTGTGGCCGCTCGACGTGAACGGCGAGACGCGCTGGATCTCGACCGTGTCGATGGGCAACCCGCACGCGGTGCAGGTGGTCGACGACGCCGAAGCGTATCCGGTGCTCGCCGAAGGCCCGCTGATCGAACGTCACGTGCGCTTTCCGCAGCGGGTCAACGCCGGCTTCATGCAGATCGTGTCGCCCCACGAGGTGAAGCTGCGCGTCTACGAGCGCGGCGCGGGCGAGACGCTCGCGTGCGGCACCGGCGCATGCGCGGCGGTCGCGGCCGGCATCCGGCGCGGCCTGCTCGAAACGCCTGTCACGGTGCACACCCACGGCGGCACGCTGACGATCAGCTGGGACGGCGCACGCGACGAGTCCGCGCCGATGATGATGGCGGGCCCCGCCGCAACCGTCTTCGAAGGCGAGATCGACCTGGCCGTCTGACCCTTTCCTTGTCCTGATTGAACGCTCCCGTCAAATGAACGATCGCGAAGTCGCCGACTACCTGCTCGCCAACCCCGAATTCTTCGCGCGGCACGCCGAACTGCTCGCCACGATCCGGCTCGCGAACCCGCACGGCAAGGCGGCAATCTCGCTGCAGGAACGGCAGATGGAGATGCTGCGCGACAAGAACAAGCATCTCGAGCGCCGGCTTGCCGAACTCGTGCGCTACGGCCACGAGAACGACAGCCTGTCCGCGAAATTCAGCCGCTGGACCGCGCGCGTAATCGCCGAGCGCGATCCGTACGCGCTGCCGCGCACGATCGCCGACGGCCTCGCCGACGTGTTCGACGTGCCGCAGACCGCGCTGCGCGTGTGGGACGTCGCCGACACCTACTCGCAGGCCGACTTCGCGCGCCAGGTCGGCGAAGAGGTGCGCCTGTTCACGAACGGGCTCGCGACGCCGTACTGCGGCGCGAACACGGGCTTCGAGGCCGCGCAGTGGCTCGCGCCCGCGGTTGCCGCGTCCGCGAATGCGACGGACGGCGGTGATGGGGCCCCGTCCGGCGACGGCTCGGCCACGTCGGTCGCGCTGCTCGCGCTGCGCGCGCCGCTGGCCGCCCCTGACGCACCCGCGTTCGGGCTGCTCGTGCTCGGCTCGCCGGACCCGCGCCGCTTCCACGACGGGATGGCGACCGATTTCCTCGCGCAGATCGCGACGCTCGCGAGCGCCGCGCTGACGCGCCTGCTGCCGCACTGATTCGCACGCCGCACCACATGACCGACGATCCGATCGCCGCGTACCTGTCGAACCTGAAGCACGTCAGGAAGCTGTCGGATCACACGCTGCGCGCTTACACGCACGAACTCGACGAGCTGAAGAAGCTCGCCGCGGGCCGCCCGCTCGAGACGCTGGCCGCGGCCGACGTGCGCGGCGCGGTCGCCCGCGCGCATGCGGGCGGGCTCTCCGCGCGCTCGATCTCGCACCGGCTGTCCGCGTGGCGTGCGTTCTACCGCTGGCTCGCCCAGCGCGTCGAGCTGCCCGCGAACCCGGTCGCCGCGGTGCGCGCGCCGAAGCGCGCGAAGACGTTGCCGAAGGCGCTGTCGGTCGACGACGCATCGGCGCTGATGGACGCGCCGCTGCCCGCCACGACCGAAGGCATCCGCGACCACGCGATCCTCGAGCTGTTCTACTCGTCCGGCCTGCGCCTCGCCGAGTTGATCGGGCTCGATGTCAGGTACACGGAGGCCGATGGCTACCGCTCGGCCGGCTGGCTCGACCTCGCCGAAGCCGAGGTGACCGTGCTCGGCAAGGGCAACAAGGAACGCAAGGTGCCGGTCGGCCGCAAGGCGATCGATGCGCTGAACGCATGGCTCGCGGTGCGTGGCGAGTTCGTGAAGCACGACCCGCATCCGCTGTTCCTGTCGGTTCGCGGCAACCGGATGTCGCCGGGCGTCGTGCGCGAGCGCGTGAAGCGCGCGGCGCTCTCTGCAGGCATTCCGGCGCACGTCCATCCGCACGTGCTGCGCCACTCGTTCGCGACGCACGTGCTGCAGTCGAGCGGCGACCTGCGCGCGGTGCAGGAGCTGCTCGGCCACGCGAGCGTCGCCGCGACGCAGGTGTATACGTCGCTCGACTTCCAGCACCTCGCGAAAATTTACGACAGCGCGCACCCGCGCGCGAAGAAGCGCGACTGACGCGCGCGTTTTCCGTTTTTACCCGCCGCGCCCGATGACCGGACGAAGTCCTCGCGGGACGCGGCCCATTTCGATCAAGCCATGCAAACCGTCACACTCAAACCGTCGAAGGACAAATCGCTGCTGCGCCGTCATCCGTGGATCTACGCGAACGCGATCGACCGCGTCGACGGCAAGCCCGCACCCGGCGCGACCGTCATCGTGCGTGCGCACGACGGCCGCTTCCTCGCGCGCGGCGCGTACAGCCCGCAATCGCAGATTCGCGTGCGCGTGTGGAGCTTCGACGAGAACGAACCGATCGACCACGCGTTCTTCAAGCGGCGCGTGCAGCGCGCGGTTGCGCATCGCAACACGATGGTCTCGGGCACGGGCGCGGTGCGGCTCGTGTTCGGCGAGGCGGACGGGCTGCCGGGGCTGATCGTCGATTACTACGTCGAAGACTCTGGCGGCGAATCGCCGCGCGGCCAGCTCGTCTGCCAGTTCATGGCGACCGGCGTCGAAGCGTGGAAGGACGCGATCGTCGCGGCGCTCACCGGCGCGACCGGCTGCCCGAACGTGTACGAACGCTCGGACGTATCGATCCGCGACAAGGAAGGCCTCGAGCAGACGACCGGCGTGCTCGCGGGCGACGCGCCGCCCGCGACGCTGATCGCGAACGAGAACGGCGTGCGCTACCACGTCGACGTGCCGAACGGCCACAAGACCGGCTTCTACATCGACCAGCGCGACAACCGCGCGCTCGTCACGCAGTACGCGAACGAGCGCGACGTGCTGAACTGCTTCTGCTACACGGGCGGCTTCTCGCTCGCGGCGCTGAAGGGGGGTGCGAAACGCGTCGTGTCGATCGATTCGTCGGGCGACGCGCTCGCGCTCGCGCAGCAGAACGTCACCGCGAACGGCTTCGACCCGGCGCGCGCGACCTGGCTCGACGCCGATGCGTTCAAGACGCTGCGCCGCCTCGTCGACGAAGGCGAGCGTTTCGACCTGATCGTGCTCGACCCGCCGAAGTTCGCGCCGACCCGCGACAGCGTCGACCGCGCCGCGCGCGCGTACAAGGACATCAACCTGAGCGGCTTCAAGCTGCTGCGTCCGGGCGGCCTGCTGTTCACCTACTCGTGCTCGGGTGCGATCGACATGGACCTGTTCCAGAAGATCGTCGCGGGCGCGGCCGCCGACGCGAAGGTCGACGCGCGCATCCTGAAGCGGCTCGGCGCAGGCGTCGATCACCCGCTGCTGTCCGCGTTCCCGGAAGGCGAATATTTGAAGGGCCTGCTGTTGCAAATCGTCTGATCGCCCCGATCTTCGCGGGCAGCCGTCCGCCGGCCCCTCTTTGCCCGGCGAACGATCAGCACGCCCGCCCGTCGTCCGGACGACGGGCGGGGGCTTGACAGATATGTTTCAATGAATGGTTGTGCGCCCGGCTACCTGGGCGCGACGCACATCCTGGTTTTGACCCCGATTCACGAACCACAGGCGACCGACATGGCCACTCCCGTCACCATCCTCACCGGCTTCCTCGGCAGCGGCAAGACGACGCTGCTCAAGCGCATCCTGAACGAACAGCACGGCATGAAGATCGCCGTGATCGAGAACGAGTTCGGCGAGGAGAACATCGACAACGAGATCCTCGTGCAGGATACGAACGAGCAGATCATCCAGATGAGCAACGGCTGCATCTGCTGCACGATTCGCGGCGACCTCGCACGCGCGCTCGGCGATCTGGCCGCGAAGAAGCGCGACGGCAAGCTCGACTTCGACCGCATCGTGATCGAGACGACCGGCCTCGCGAACCCGGGCCCGGTCGCGCAGACGTTCTTCATCGACAGCGAGATCGCCGACGACTTCCTGCTCGACGCAGTCATCACGCTCGTCGACGCGAAGCACGCGGATGCGCAACTCGACGAGCACGAAGTCGTGCAGCGCCAGGTCGGCTTCGCCGATCGGCTGTTCATCACGAAATCGGATCTCGTCGACGACCAGACCGTTGCCGATCTGAAGCATCGCCTCGTGCACATGAACCCGCGGGCGGCGATCAAGGTCGTGAACTTCGGCGACGCGGACATCAAGGAAATCTTCGACCTGCGCGGCTTCAACCTGAACGCGAAGCTCGAGATCGATCCCGACTTCCTCGCGGAAGACGAGCACGCGCATCACGGCCACGATCATGACCACGCGCATTGCGACCACGATCACGGCCATTGCGATCACGACCACGATCACGCGCACGGCCATCACCACCACGCGCACCACGACGACAAGATCAAGTCGTTCGTATACCGCAACGATCGCCCGTTCGATCCGAACAAGCTCGAGGATTTCCTCGGCGGGATCCTGCAGATCTACGGCGAGCGGATGCTGCGCTACAAGGGCGTGCTGTACATGAAGGGCGTCGACCGCAAGGTCGTGTTCCAGGGCGTGCACCAGATGATGGGTAGCGACCTCGCCGCGAAGTGGCTGCCGATCGAGAAGAAGACCAACAAGATGGTGTTCATCGGCGTCGACCTGCCGCAGGACCTGATCACGGACGGCCTCGACGCCTGCCTCGCCTGACGGTACCGGAGGCGGCGCAGCGCCGCCTCCGGCAAGGGTTTTGGCGTCATCGCTTTTTCGCGGTTTGCGCGTTATATTTTAAAGATATTGGCGCTGCCGACGGGGATCGACCCGATACGGCGCAGTCTTGCGATTCAGTTACAATACGTGCCCGCTGGAGCACGGGCAATGACAGGCCCGGTTCTTGCAGAACGAAAACCCGGGAATCGCAAACGTGCCGGATCGCGTGTCCTCCACCCGACCGCGACCGATGCGACCTGCCGCGCAGCACACCGGTTCGCCGCGCGCACGTCGACGCCAGGCCTATCCTGGTATTTGAGAACCGGTTTTCCAGAGGCTTTCGGCCCCGCAGCGGCAAATCGCAAATGATTGCAAGCGCAGTTGCGGGTAATCCCAAAGTGCAGGCAATATCTCGTGATTTGCCGCACATTGAAGAAGCAAGCAGATGACGAAGAAACTCTTGACCGAAGCCGAAATCCTGAAGATGAGCGACAAGGATTACATGAATGAGGATCAGCTCGCCTTCTTCAAAGCTCGGCTCGAACAATTGCAGTCGGAAATTCTCCACAACGCCGGCCAGACGACCGAGAACCTGCGCGAAACCGTGATCGTCCCCGATCCCGCCGACCGCGCGACGATCGAGGAAGAGCACGCGCTCGAACTGCGCACGCGCGACCGCGAGCGCAAGCTCCTCAAGAAGGTTCAGCAGTCGCTCGCCCGGATCGAATCCGGTGATTACGGCTGGTGCGAGGAAACCGGCGAACCGATCGGCATTCCGCGCCTGCTTGCGCGGCCGACCGCCACGCTGTCGCTCGAGGCGCAGGAGCGCCGCGAACTGCGCCAGAAGCTGTTCGGCGACTGAGCAGCCGGCGTTCCGCCCAGACACGCTGCTTCACGAAAGCGCGCGGCCTCCCGCGCGCTTTTTGTTTTTCGAAGGCCGCCTGCCGTTTTTCCGGCAGCGCTCCCGCCTCCCTCTTGATATCCCGGCGCGCGCCCTAAAATGAATCCAATGCGTGCCGGGCCGCTCCCCGGCGCACCGCGATTCATGCGGCGGCGCAGCGCGCCGCCGCCTCTTCCCCGTTTTTCTCAAGGAACGCAGATGGAGCAATTTCACGGCACGACCATCGTTTCGGTCCGGCGCGGCGACAAGGTCGCGCTCGGCGGCGACGGCCAGGTGACGCTCGGCAACATCGTCATGAAGGGTGGCGCGCGGAAAGTGCGGCGGATCTACAACAACCAGGTGCTGGTCGGCTTCGCGGGCGGCACCGCCGATGCGTTCTCGCTGCTCGACCGCTTCGAGGCGAAGCTCGAGAAGCACCAGGGCAACCTGACCCGCGCGGCCGTCGAACTCGCGAAGGACTGGCGCACCGACCGGATGCTGCGCCGCCTCGAGGCGATGCTGATCACGGCCGACGCGACCACGACGCTCGTCATCACCGGCAACGGCGACGTGCTCGATCCGGAAGGCGGGATCTGCGCGATCGGCTCCGGCGGCGCGTACGCGCAGGCCGCGGCTCGCGCGCTCGCCGAGAACACGGCGCTGTCGCCGCGCGAGATCGTCGAGAAGTCGCTCGAAATCGCCGGCGACATGTGCATCTATACGAACCACAACCGCGTCATCGAAACGATCGAGTAAGGAACGAAACATGAGCACCATGACCCCTGCCGAGATCGTCTCGGAACTCGACAAGCACATCATCGGCCAGGACAACGCGAAGAAGGCGGTCGCCGTCGCGCTGCGCAACCGCTGGCGCCGCCAGCAGGTTGCCGATCCGCTGCGCCAGGAAATCACGCCGAAGAACATCCTGATGATCGGGCCGACGGGCGTCGGCAAGACCGAGATCGCGCGGCGTCTGGCCAAGCTCGCCGATGCGCCGTTCATCAAGATCGAAGCGACCAAGTTCACCGAAGTCGGCTACGTCGGCCGCGACGTCGACAGCATCGTGCGCGACCTGATCGAGATCTCGGTCAAGCAGACGCGCGAAGCCGAGATGCGCAAGGTGCGCAGCAAGGCGACCGACCAGGCCGAGGACCGCATCCTCGACATCCTGCTGCCGCAGCCGCGCGCGGTGGGCTTCGGCGCGAATGCCGAGCACGCGAACGACGACAACAACGCGACGCGCCAGACGTTCCGCAAGCGCCTTCGCGAAGGCCAGCTCGACGACAAGGAAATCGAGCTCGACCTCGAGCAGCCGACGATCGGCATGGACATCATGGCGCCGCCCGGGATGGAAGAGATGACCGAGCAGATCCGCTCGATGTTCTCGAACCTCGGCAGCGGCAAGAAGCAGCGCCGCAAGGTGAAGATCAGCGAAGCACTGAAGCTGCTGACCGACGAGGAAGCGGCGAAGATGCTGAACGAAGAGGAAGTGAAGACGAAGGCCGTGCAGAACGTCGAGCAGAACGGCATCGTGTTCCTCGACGAGATCGACAAGATCACGTCGCGCAACAACGAGGGCAGCGGCGGCGAAGTGTCGCGCCAGGGCGTGCAGCGCGACCTGCTGCCGCTCGTCGAAGGCACGACGATCAACACGAAGTACGGGATGGTGAAGACCGACCACGTCCTGTTCATCGCGAGCGGCGCGTTCCATCTCGCGAAGCCGAGCGACCTGATTCCCGAACTGCAGGGGCGCTTCCCGATCCGCGTCGAGCTCGATTCGCTGTCGGTGAAGGATTTCGAGGCGATTCTCGTCGCGACCGACGCGAGCCTCGTCAAGCAGTATCAGGCGCTCCTCGCGACCGAGGACGTGCAGCTCGAGTTCGCCGACGACGGGATCCGCCGTCTTGCGGAGATCGCCTATGCGGTCAACGAGAAGACCGAGAACATCGGCGCGCGGCGTCTTTATACGGTGATCGAGAAGCTGCTCGAGGAAGTGTCGTTCGCGGCCGGCAACCACGCCGGCGAGCGCGTGACGATCGACGCGAAGTACGTCGAGCGTGCGCTCGGCGAAGTGTCGCAGGACGAGGATCTGTCGCGCTACGTGCTGTAACGCGTACGCAGTCCGAATGGAACACGGGCGGCTCCGGCGGGGCCGCCCGTTTTTTCATGCGCGGGCGGGCGGCGCCTTGCCGCCCCGTCCCTCAGCAACGCGGCGCGGGCTTACTGGCGCACCGGCTTCTTCGCGAGCTTGCGCTGCAGCGTGCGGCGGTGCATGTTCAGCGCGCGCGCGGTCGCCGAGATGTTGTTGTTGTTTTCCGCGAGCACGCGCTGGATGTGCTCCCATTCGAGCCGGTCGACCGACAGCACGACCGGATTCTCGAGCGCCTCGTCCGCCTGCACCTCGGTCGCGTTGGTCTGCAGCGCGGCCAGGATCGATTCGACGTTCGCCGGTTTCGCGAGGTAATTGTCCGCGCCGTCCTTCACCGCCTGCACGGCGGTCGCGATGCTCGCATAGCCCGTCAGCACGAGGATCCGCGCGTCCGGCTGCAGGTCGCAGAGCGGCGCGATCAGGCTCAGGCCCGAATCCTCGCCGAGATGCAGGTCGACGGTGATGAACTGGAACTTGCCGCCGGCGGCGAGCTTGAGCGCCGTGTCCTTGTCGTGCGCCTGCTGGACCGCATAGCCGCGGCGCTCGAGGCCGCGCGCGAGCGTCCCCGCAAACACCTCGTTATCGTCGATCACCAGGAAGTTGTTGTCGCTCATGTGGTTTCTCCGTCTACGTGTTGGGTGTGGCGGCGGGCGACGCCGCATGACGCACGACCGGCAGGCGCAGCACGGCCCGCGTGCCTCGCCCGGAGGAAGTCCCTGCGGGACGACCCGCGGCGGCGCCGTTCGTGCCATTCGTGACATGTGCACCGTTCGGACGCCCGGCCGCATGGCCCGCCGAACGCGCCGTCACGTCGGACAGCTCGACCACGCCGCCGAGCCGAGCCGCCGCGCTGAACGCAAGATACAGCCCGACGCCATGCCCGCCCTGCGTGCTGTCGACCGGCATCGCGCCGAGCGATTCGCGCAACGCGGCCGGGATGCCCGGGCCATCGTCGCATACTTCGAATTCGATTTCGTCGTCCGCGCGGTCGTGCACGACCTTCGCGGCGAGCGTCACGCGATGCGGGCTCGCGCGCGCGGCGTTGTCGAGCAGGATCGTCAGGATCTGGCCCGCGGCGACCGGATCGTCGAGCGCGACGCCCGCCGGCCGCGCGCCGAGCAGTTCGAACTGCACGTGCGGATGCCGCAGGCGCCAGTGCTCGACGAACGTGTCGAGCCAGTCGTCCACCGGCTGGCGGCTCGCCGGCGCACTCGCGCGGCTGCGCAGTCGCGCGAGCGCCGACGTGCAGAGCGACATCTGCTCGTCCAGCACCTTCAGGTCGGCCTCGTAGCGCGCGAGCCCCGCGTCGGTGCGCGCGGCGTCGCGCAATTCCTCGGTCAGCATCGCGATCGTCGACAGCGGCGTGCCCATCTCGTGCGCGACGGTCGCGGCCTGCACGCCGAGCGCGACCGCCCGCTCGTCGCGCAACAGGTGTTGCTGCGCCTCGCCGAGCGCCGCGTCGCGCTGGCGCAGCGCATTCGACATGCGCGCGACGAACCATGCAATCAGCCCGACGCTGACCATGAAGTTCGCCCACATGCCGGTGCGGTAGTAGTCGAACAGGTTCGCCGGGTTGTCCATGTTGAGCGGCACCGAATCGAAGCCGAGCGACGCGTAGCACGCGACCGCGAACGCCGCGAGCCAGATCATCAGGTGCCACGGCAGCACCGCCGCCGCGATCGCGAGCGACGGCAGGTACAGCGACACGAACGGGTTGGTCGTGCCGCCCGACAGGAACAGCAGCGCCGACAGCGCGCCGAGGTCGACCCACAGCTGGCCGAGCAGCTCGAAATTGGTCTCGGGCCGCGCGCGCAGTACGCGCACCCAGGTCAGCGCGTTGAACACGATTTCGAGCGCGATGACCATCAGCATCGCCGGTAACGGCAGATGCACGCCGAAATAGGTCTGGACGACGCCGATCGTCACGAGCTGGCCAATGATCGCAAGATTGCGCAGCCAGAACAGGTGGCTCAGGTTGACCCGGCCGGTGGTGGTGATTCGTTGCATCCGCGCAGTTTACCCGTTTAGCCGATGGTGCCCCAAACAGAGGGCCAGACCGCATGCGCGCGGCGCCCTGCCGGGGCGTCGCGGCGCTGCCGGTCAGCCGCCCGCTGCGACGCGCCGGGCCGTCTCGTCGGCGAGGCATTCCGGGCACAGGCAGCGCGCGCCGAGCGCCGGCTGCGCGCCGTCGGGCAGCCCGGGCATCGACGCGCACCAGCAGTCGAATGGCTGCGTGTGCGCGCCGCAGTCGAAACCGCGCCCGCAGCGCGGGCAGCGCGCGCGTCGCGGGTCGGAACGGCGATCGGTGGCGGATACGGTCATCGGGCGTCGGCCAAGGGCGGGCGCGGCGGCGCCCAACGGGACAAGCATAGCGCGGCGGCCGGATTTTGCATGTCGGCCGACTGGCCGATGGCGCCCAAAATCCCGATGCTGCGCTGCGCCACTCCTGTACAATTCGCCCTGTTTCAACCGTTCCCAGCCAGAGCCGCCGCCATGTCCGAGCCCATCGACCTCTCGCAGATCGCCCCCACGTTGAAAGCAGAAATCCTCGCGGAGGCGCTACCGTACATCCGCCGCTACCACGGCAAGACCGTGGTCATCAAATACGGCGGCAACGCGATGACGGAAGAGCGGCTCAAGCAAGGCTTCGCGCGCGACGTGATCCTGCTGAAGCTGGTCGGCATCAACCCGGTGATCGTCCACGGCGGCGGCCCGCAGATCGACACGGCGCTGAAGAAGATCGGCAAGCAGGGCACCTTCATCCAGGGCATGCGCGTCACCGACGAAGAAACGATGGAAGTCGTCGAGTGGGTGCTGGGTGGCGAAGTGCAGCAGGACATCGTGATGCTGATCAACCACTTCGGCGGCCACGCGGTCGGCCTGACGGGCAAGGACGGCGGCCTGATCCACGCGCGCAAGCTGCTGATGCCGGACCGCGACAATCCGGGCCAGTACGTCGACATCGGCCAGGTCGGCGAGGTCGAGGCGATCAACCCGGCGGTCGTGAAGGCGCTGCAGGACGACGCGTTCATCCCGGTGATCTCGCCGATCGGCTTCGGCGAGGATGGCCTCTCGTACAACATCAACGCGGATCTCGTCGCCGGCAAGCTCGCCACGGTGCTGAACGCCGAGAAGCTGCTGATGATGACCAACATCCCCGGCGTGATGGACAAGGACGGCAACCTGCTGACCGACCTGTCCGCGCGCGAGATCGACGCGCTGTTCGAGGACGGCACGATCTCCGGCGGCATGCTGCCGAAGATCTCGTCGGCGCTCGACGCCGCGAAGAGCGGCGTGAAGTCGGTGCACATCGTCGACGGCCGCATCGAGCACTCGGTGCTGCTGGAAATCCTGACCGAGCAGCCGTTCGGCACGATGATCCGCTCGCATTGAGCACCCGCCGCCAGACCGCCACCCCTGACCTGCCGGCCGCCATGCGGCGCCGGCGCGTATCGCGCAACCGGCCCCGCGCCGGCGCGCCGGTGTGGCTGTTCGATCTCGACAATACCCTTCACCACGCATCGCACGCGATCTTCCCGGAGATCAACCGCGCGATGACGCAGTACATCATCGACGCGCTCCAGGTCGAGCGCGCCGAAGCCGACCGCCTGCGCAACGGCTACACGAAGCGCTACGGCGCGGCGCTCCTCGGCCTCACGCGCCACCATCCGATCGATCCGCACGACTTCCTGCGCGTCGTCCACACGTTCCCCGACCTGCCCGCGATGCTGCGCGCCGAGCGCGGCCTCGCACGGATCGTCGCCGCGCTGCCCGGCCGCAAGTTCGTGCTGACCAATGCGCCGGAAAACTACGCGCGCGCGGTGCTGCGCGAGCTGCGAATCGAGCGGCTGTTCGAGCGCGTGATCGCGATCGAGCACATGCGCGACCGCCGCACGTGGCGCGCGAAACCCGATCACACGATGCTGCGCCGCACGCTGCGCAGCGCCAACGCGCGGCTCGCCGACGCGATCCTCGTCGAGGATACGCGCGGCCACCTGAAGCGCTACAAGCGCCTCGGCATCGGCACCGTGTGGATCACCGGCCACCTGCCGGGCCACCTGCCGAATACCGGCCGTCCGCACTATGTCGACCAACGCATTCGTTCGTTAAAATCGCTGCGACTGGGCACTCGATCGGGGCGACAGAAATGCAGCCGACTCACCCGCAGGACCAAGCGGTAACAGACGACCAGGCAACACCCACCCGCACCCGCGTGCGCCCGAAACCGGGCGAGCGCCGCGTGCACATCCTGCAGGCGCTCGCGACGATGCTCGAGGCGCCGAAACCCGAGAAGATCACCACGGCCGCGCTCGCGGCCCGGCTCGACGTGTCGGAAGCCGCGCTGTACCGGCACTTCGCGAGCAAGGCGAAGATGTACGAAGGGCTGATCGAGTTCATCGAGGAGACCTTCTTCGGCCTCGTCAACCAGATCGTCGCGAAAGAGCCGAACGGCGTGCTGCAGGCCCGCGCGATCGCGCTGATGATGCTCAACTTTGCCACGAAGAACCCCGGCATGACCCGCGTGCTGACCGGCGAAGCGCTCGTCGGCGAGCACGAGCGCCTCGCCGAGCGCGTGAACCAGTTGCTCGACCGCATCGAGGCGACGCTCAAGCAATGCCTGCGGGTTGCGCGGATGGAAGCGAACGCGCAGCCGGATGGCGCGGCCGCCGTCGCGGCGCTGCCTGCCGACTACGATCCGGCCGCGCGCGCGAGCCTGCTCGTCAGCTACGTGATCGGACGCTGGCATCGCTTCACGAAAAGCGGTTTCCAGAAACCGCCCGGCGAGCAGGCCGACGCACATTTGCGGCTGATCCTGCAGTGATGGGCGATTCGGGCGCGGTTCAAGCGTGATTCAAGTGCGGGGCCGGCATGCCGCCGAATCCGCCCCGCCCGGAAATTCCGCTATACTCTGCCGACTGCCGCCACCTGGCGGCATGTCGGAAGCGCGCCGATTTGCTGACTCGATTGCGGGCGCGCGAACCGGCCGGGGCCTTGATTTGTCTTTGTCCCGGCGGGTTCACTATAAATGCGGCTAAAGAGGTCGTCAGCCGCGCATCTTTGCCTCCGCGCATCGCCGACACCATTTAGCCGCCCAGTGAATAAGGCGGAACGAATGGAATCGATCGGCATCGTCGCTCCACAGACCATGCATTTCGCCGAACCGCTGCGCTTGCAAAGCGGCAGCGTGATCGGCAACTATCAGCTCGTCGTCGAGACGTACGGCGAGCTCAACGCCGCGCGCTCGAACGCGGTGCTCGTCTGCCACGCGCTCAACGCGTCGCATCACGTCGCCGGCGTCTACGCGGACGATCCGCGCAGCACCGGCTGGTGGGACAACATGGTCGGCCCGGGCAAGCCGCTCGACACCAACCGCTTCTTCGTGATCGGCATCAACAACTTCGGCTCGTGCTTCGGCTCGACCGGCCCGATGAGCATCGATCCGTCGACCGGCAAGCCATACGGTGCGCGCTTTCCGGTCGTCACCGTCGAGGACTGGGTGCACGCGCAGGCGCGCGTCGCCGACGCGTTCGGCATCGAGCGCTTCGCCGCGGTGATGGGCGGCAGCCTCGGCGGCATGCAGGCGCTCGCGTGGAGCCTGATGTATCCGGAGCGCGTCGCGCACTGCATCGACATCGCGTCGACGCCGAAGCTGTCCGCGCAGAACATCGCGTTCAACGAGGTCGCGCGCTCGGCGATCCTGTCCGACCCGGACTTCCACGGCGGCGACTACTACGCGCACGGCGTGAAGCCGAAGCGCGGCCTGCGCGTCGCGCGGATGATCGGCCACATCACGTACCTGTCCGACGACGACATGGCCGAGAAATTCGGCCGCGCGCTGCGCCGCGCCGACGGCGCGCTCGACGCGTACAACTTCAGCTTCGACGTCGAGTTCGAGGTCGAGTCGTACCTGCGCTACCAGGGCGACAAGTTCGCCGACTACTTCGACGCGAACACCTACCTGCTGATCACGCGCGCGCTCGACTACTTCGACCCGGCGAAGGCGTTCGACGGCAACCTGACGGCCGCGCTCGCGCACACGCAGGCGAAATACCTGATCGCGAGCTTCTCGACCGACTGGCGCTTCGCGCCCGCACGCTCGCGCGAGATCGTGAAGGCGCTGCTCGACAACAAGCGTACGGTGAGCTACGCGGAGATCGATGCGCCGCACGGCCACGACGCGTTCCTGCTCGACGACGCGCGCTACCACAACCTGATCCGCGCGTATTACGAACGAATCGCCAACGAGGTGGGCGTATGAACCAGCAAGCGCTGAATTCCCTGTCCGCGCGCGCGGACTTCCGCGCGATCGCCCGCTGGGTCGAACCGCGCGCCACCGTGCTCGACCTCGGCTGCGGCGACGGCTCGCTGCTGTCGCTGCTGATGAAGGAGCTGGACGTCACCGGCTACGGCATCGAGCTGAACGACGCGGGCGTGCTCGCGAGCGCGAAGAACGGCATCAACGTGATCCAGCAGAATCTCGAGGACGGCCTGCGCCTGTTCGAGGACCACAGCTTCGATTTCGCGATCCTGTCGCAAACTTTGCAGACGATCCACCAGACCGCCGCGATCCTGCGCGAAACGGCGCGGGTTGGCCGCGAATGCATCGTGTCGTTCCCGAACTTCGGCTACTGGGCGCACCGGCTGTCGGTGCTGCGCGGCCGGATGCCGGTGTCGAAGTCGCTGCCGTACCAGTGGCACAACACGCCGAACGTCCGGGTGCTGACGATCAAGGATTTCGAGGCGCTCGCGCCCGAGGTCGGCGTGACGATTCTCGACCGCATCGTGCTGCACGAAGGCCAGCCGATTCGATGGGGAGAGAACTGGCGTGGTAGTCTTGCTGTCTACCGCGTCAAGCGCCGCTGAGCCGGGGGACCGTTGACGAACGGTCCGGCCGGGTCAGGTCCGGCCGGGTGAGGCGCCGCCAGGCAGCCGGCCCGTGCCGCGCGGGCGGCCGCCATGCCGCGCCGCCCACGCCACTGCGTGCGCCGCCGCCACCATAACGTCAACGCTACCCTGTTCCAGTACATGTCAAAAACGCCACACGAGGCGCCCGCACTCACCGCTCACGAGGATCACCCCGGCTGGCGAGCCTTCCTGAACACGCACATGCTGATCTGCGTGTTTCTCGGCTTCACGTCGGGTCTGCCCCTCTTCTCGCTCGTCTATCTCGTGCAGGCCTGGCTGCGCTCGGAGGGCGTCGACCTGAAGGCGATCGGCCTGTTCGCGCTGATCCAGTTTCCCTATACGTGGAAATTCCTGTGGGCGCCGCTGATGGACCGCTACGTGCCGCGCCTGCCCGGCTGGCGGCCGGGCCGCCGGCGCGGCTGGATGCTGTTCACGCAGCTCCTCGTCGCGGGTGCGATTGCCGCGCTCGGCGTCGTGTCGCCGCGCGACTCGATCTGGACGGTTGCCGCGCTCACCACGCTCGTCGCGTTCTTCGGCGCGAGCGCCGACATCGTGATCGACGCGTATCGCCGCGAACTGCTGCGCGACACCGAGCAGGGCCTCGGCAACGCGGTGCATGTGAACGCGTACAAGATCGCCGCGCTGATCCCCGGTTCGCTGTCGCTGATCCTGTCCGACCACCTGCCGTGGAGCGGCGTGTTCGCGTTCACCGCCGCGTTCATGCTGCCGGGCATCGTGATGACGCTGCTCGTGCGCGAGCCGGAGGTGGCCGGCACGCCGCCGCGCAACCTGCGCGACGCGGTGATCCTGCCGTTCCGCGAATTCATCCTGCGCGACGGCTGGGCCGGCGCGCTGCTCGTGATCGCGTTCATCTTCCTGTTCAAGCTCGGCGACACGATGGCGACCACGCTGTCCACGTCGTTCTTCCTCGACATCGGTTTCAACAAGACGCAGATCGGCGTGATCGCGAAGACGACCGCGTTCTGGGCGAGCCTCGCGGGCGGCATCATCGGCGGCGTCTGGCTCGTGAAGATCGGCATCGCGCGCGGGCTGTGGATCTTCGGCATCCTGCAGATCGTGTCCACGCTCGGCTTCGCGTGGCTCGCGAAGGCCGGCGCGCAGCCGGCGCTGATGGCCGCCGTCTACGGCTTCGAAACCTTCTCGACGGGCCTCACGCTCGCCGCGTTCACCGCGTACATCGCGAGCACCACCGACCCGCGCTACACCGCGACGCAGTTCGCGCTGTTCACGAGCCTCGCATCGGTGCCGCGTACGCTCGCGTCCGCCGCGAGCGGCTACATCGTCGCGGACCTCGGCTGGTTCAACTATTTTCTGGTGTGCGCGGCGCTCGGCATTCCGGGCATGCTGCTGCTGTTCAAGGTCGCGCCGTGGAACGGCGACGCACGCGACAACGGGGTTGCCCGTGCGCAATGAACGGCTGCGCCGCCTCGCGCATCTGGGCGCGTCGCTGAGCATCGGCGCCGCGGTGCTCGGCGCGGGTCTCGCGCGCGCGGGCGACACGGCGGCCGCGGTAGCGCCCGGCTCGGCCCCGTCGGCCCCGTCGACCACGCCGAACCCGCCGGCCGCGCCCGCGCAGGCCCTCTCCACGCCGTCCACGCCGTCCACGCCATCTGCCTTGCCGCCGCCGCCCGCCGCCGCCGAGCCACCCCAGCCGACGGGCGCGGCCGCACCGGCGAAGGCGTACACGCCGACACCGCAGCAAGTCCGCTTCGGCAACGCGATCGCGTTCCGCACGCTGATTCCGTCGCAACTGCTCGAGCAGCTGACCGCGAGCGAATACGCGCAGATCGTGCTGGCCGCCGGGCAGGCCGACCGGCTGCTCCCGGCGAACCAGCCGCGCGTGAAACGTCTGCGCGCGATCGTCGCGAAGCTCGCGCCGTATTCGGTGAAATGGAATGACCGGGTCAAGACGTGGTCGTGGGACGTCAACGCGATCCGCTCGCGCGACATCCGTCTGTCGTGCCTGCCGGGAGGCAAGATCCTCGTCTACGAAGGGATGCTCGACCGCGTCCGGCTGAACGACGACGAGCTCGGCGTGCTGCTCGCGCACGGCATCGCGCACGCATTGCGCGAGCATGCGCGCGGCAATTTCAGCGATCCGTCGCAGACGTCGCTGCGCGCGGCGTCGCTGCCGCCGCTGTTCGGTGTCGGCGATCCGCTGCCGCAGCAGCTGAACCTCGGCGAGCGCCTGCAGACGCTGCGCTACGACCCAACCGACGAGACCGAAGCCGACGTGATCGGCGGCGACATCGCCGCGCGCGCCGGCTTCGACCCGCGTGCCGCGATCACGCTGTGGGACAAGCTCGCGGTCGCGACACGCGCGAACAAGGCGACCGGCTACATCTACGCGCATCCGTACAGCGCAGCGCGCCGCCAGGACCTGCTGAACCGCCTGCCGGACCTGTTGCCGCTCTATGCGAAGGCGACGGCCAAGCGCGTCGACACGCTGCCCGACTACGCGGGAATCAGCGCGCAGCGGCGCAAGGTCGCGCGGCGCTGAACTGCGACGCGCTCGCGAACGTCTCGCATTCGAACGGCAGCGGCACCGACAGCACGAGATATTGCTGCGCGTCGTAGATGAACGACTGGTCGCCGAGATAGCCGTGCTTGCGGCCCTGGCAGACGACGACGATGCTCGGCTCGTACAGCACCGGCATGCACGGCACCGGCTGGTTTGCGCGGATGAAGCGCACGCCTTCGACGTCCGCCGGCGTCATGCCTGCGTTCGGCGCGAGGCGTCCGAGCAGGTCGACCATGCGGCGCTGCACGCGGTCGCCCGTGTCGGCAAAAAGGGGCTGGAAACTCATCGGCGCGCTCCGGTCCGGCAAGAGAAACAGGCTTGCAATGTAGCACTTAGGCGCTGTTTTAGCGGGTCGTTGGCCGCACTTCGAGAGAAATAGGCAAATCTTCGAGACCTTCAGGTATTTCGCGCCGATGCTGCGCTCCGTACGATGGCGTCCTGTCTCGCCGCGCCGCCACATGGCGCGACGGCTTTGACTTTTTGCCGAACCAGGAGCCCCGCATGAGCACAACCTATGCCTTTGCCGCGACCGACGCCCAGTCGCCGCTCGCCCCGTTCGAATTCCAGCCGCGCGCGCTGCGCGACCTCGACGTGCAGATCGAGATCCTGTATTGCGGCGTCTGCCACTCGGATCTCCATCAGGCCCGCAACGAATGGCGGAACACGATCTATCCGGTCGTGCCCGGCCATGAGATCGTCGGCCGCGTGAGCGCGACCGGCCCGCAGGTGTCGCGCTTCAAGGTCGGCGAGCTGGTCGGCGTCGGCTGCCTCGTCGATTCGTGCCGCACCTGCCCGAGCTGCGCGGAACGGCTCGAGCAGTATTGCGAGAACGGCTTCGTCGGCACCTACAACGGCCGCGACCGCGTGAGCGGCGACGTCACGTACGGCGGCTATTCGACGCAGATCGTCGTCGACGAGGCGTTCGTGCTGCGTGTGCCGGACACGCTCGACCCGGCCGGCGCCGCGCCGCTGCTGTGCGCGGGGATCACCACGTATTCGCCGCTGCGCCAGTGGAACGTCGGCCCCGGCAAGAAGGTCGGCATCGTCGGGCTCGGCGGCCTCGGCCATATGGGCGTGAAGCTCGCGCGCGCGATGGGGGCGCACGTCGTACTGTTCACGACGTCGCCGTCGAAAGTCGACGACGGCAAGCGGCTCGGCGCGCATGAAGTGGTGATCTCGAAGGATGAAGCGCAGATGAACGCGCACCTGAACAGCTTCGACTTCATCCTGAACACGGTTGCCGCGCAGCACGACCTGAACCCGTTCCTGCATCTGCTGAAGCGCGACGGCACGATGACGCTCGTGGGCGCGCCGGAGCACGACCATCCGTCGCCGCAGGTGTTCAACCTGATCTTCAAGCGCCGCCGTCTCGCGGGCTCGCTGATCGGCGGGATCGCCGAGACGCAGGAAATGCTCGATTTCTGCGCGGAGCACGGGATCACGTCGGATATCGAAACGATTCCGATGCAGCAGATCAACGCCGCTTACGAGCGGATGCTGAAGAGCGACGTGAAGTACCGGTTCGTGATCGACATGGCGTCGATCAAGCCGCAGCACTGAGCGCAGCGCGACGCACGGCGGCGCACGCTCCCGCCGTGCAAAGCAGAACGGGCCGCGATATTCGCGGCCCGTTCTGCCTGCAGCCCTGCTTTACCCTGCTTTGCCCTGCTTACTTGTAGTCGTAATCGACCGTCAGCGGCGCATGGTCGCTGAACTTGATGTCGCGGAAGATCGACGTTTGCTTCGCGGTGCTCGCGATGCCCGGCGTCGCGATCTGGTAATCGATCCGCCACCCGACGTTCTTCGCATACGCCTGGCCGCGATTGCTCCACCATGTGTACTGCTCGGGGCGCTGATCGAGCGTGCGGAACACGTCGACATAGCCGACGTCGTCGAACAGCTTCGTCAGCCACGCGCGCTCTTCCGGCAGGCAGCCCGAGTTCTTCTGGTTGCTCTTCCAGTTCTTGATGTCGATTTCCTTGTGGACGATGTTCACGTCGCCGCACAGGATCACTTCGCGCTTCTTCTTCAGCGCGGCGAGGTGCGGCATGAACTCGTCCATGAAGCGGTACTTCGCCTGCTGGCGCTCGTCGCCGCTCGAGCCGGACGGCACGTACACCGACACGACCGACAGCTTGCCGTAACGCGCCTCGACGTAGCGCCCTTCCGAATCGAATTCGCTGCTGCCGAAACCGATGATCACGTCATCGGGTTCGTGGCGGCTGTACAGGCCCGCGCCGCTGTAGCCCTTCTTCTCGGCGTGGTGGAAATAGCTCTTGAAGCCGTGCGGCTCGACGAATTCGGCCGGCAGGTCGTCGGCCGATACCTTGATCTCCTGCACGCACACGCAATCGGCATTCTGTTCGCCGAGCCAGTCGAAGAAGCCTTTCTTCGCGGCGGAGCGGATGCCGTTCAGGTTGGCGGTTATCACACGCATCATGTCGGGTTTCCGTTCTGGGTTCTCAGGTTCATATCGTAGCGCGTGTAGCGCGTGGCCGGCCGTCTCGCCGGCCACACCACGCGATCCTGCGCCATGCCGCGCCTAGCGGATCTTCACGCCTTCCAGCTCCGGCTTCGCCGGCGGGAATTCGAGCTTCATGTCGGTCAGCGTGCGCAGCAGCAGCTCGGCGATCATCACGTTGCGGTGCGTCTTCGAGTTCGCCGGAATCACGTACCACGGCGCATGCTCGGCCGACGTCGCGGCGAGCGCGTCGCGGTACGCGAGCTGGTACGCATCCCAGTGCTTGCGCGCATCGAGATCGGAGATGTCGAACTTCCAGTGCTTGGCCGGATCGTCGACCCGCGCCTGCAGCCGGTCGCGCTGCTCGTCCTTCGAGATGTGCAGGAAGCACTTGACGATCGTCGTGCCGTTTTCGACGAGCATCGTCTCGAAGTCGCGAATCTGCCGGTAGCGGCGCTCGCATTCCTTCTCGTCGATCCCGCCCAGCACGCGCGGCACGAGCACGTCTTCATAGTGGCTGCGGTTGAAGATCGCGAGCTCGCCGGCCGCCGGCACCTGCAAATGCACGCGCCACAGGAAGTCACGCGCGGTCTCGATCGGCGTCGGCGCCTTGAACGACACGACGCGCAGGCCGAGCGGGTCGACCTCGCGGAACACCGCGCGCACCGTGCCGTCCTTGCCGCTCGTGTCCATCCCCTGCAGCACGAGCAGCACGCGCCTCTTCTGCTGCGTGTGCAGCCGTTCCTGCTGCACGTCGAGCGCCATCGAGACCGACGACAGCCGTTCGCGATCGGTTTCCTTCGCACCCGACGAGAACGGCTTCGCGGACGGATCGAACGCGTCGAGCGTGAACGCCGCGGCGTCCTTGTCGCGCGTGTGGTACGGCACCCGGTAGTCGTCGAGCGACGGTTGTTTCGCCATGCGTTCCTCCGTGTGACGGCGCGCACGCGGCGTGCGCACCAGTTGCAACGGGCCGCCCCGAACAGGTTCGGCGGCGGCCCGTCGTCAAGCGCGGTTCAGGCGTGCGCCCGTTTTATCCGAGCTTCTTCTTCAGCAGTTCGTTGACCTGCTGCGGGTTCGCCTTGCCCTTCGTCGCCTTCATCGCCTGCCCGATCAGCGCATTGAACGCCTTCTCCTTGCCCGCGCGGAATTCCTCGACCGACTTCGCGTTCGCCGCGAGCACCTCGTCGATGATCGCTTCGAGCGCACCGGTGTCGGAGATCTGCTTCAGGCCCTTCGAATCGATGATGCGGTCGGCGGCGGCTTCGTCGGTCGCCTTCTCGTCCCAGATCATCGCAAAGATTTCCTTCGCGATCTTGTTCGAGATCGTGCCGTCGGCGATGCGCTGCAGCACCAGCGCGAGCTGCGCGGCCGACACGGGGATCGCGTCGATCTCGATGCCGTCGCGGTTCAGCTGCGACGATACGTCGCCCATCAGCCAGTTCGCGGCGATCTTCGCGTTCGCAGCGCCTGCCTTCGCGACCACCGCCTCGAAGTACGCGGCCATCGCCTTGCTCGACGTCAGCACGCCCGCGTCATAGGCAGACACGCCGTACTGCTCGACGAAGCGCTGCTGCATCGCGACCGGCAGCTCGGGCATCCCGGCCTGCACGCGCTCGACCCAGTCCGCGCCGATCACGAGCGGCATCAGGTCCGGATCGGGGAAGTAGCGGTAGTCGTGCGCGTCTTCCTTGCTGCGCATCGAGCGCGTCTCGCGCTTGTCCGGGTCGTACAGGCGGGTTTCCTGCACGACTTCGCCGCCGTCCTCGATCAGTTCGATCTGGCGGCGCACTTCGTAGTTGATCGCTTCTTCGAGGAAACGGAACGAGTTCAGGTTCTTGATCTCGGCACGCGTGCCGAACTTCTCCTGGCCGACCGGGCGCACCGACACGTTCGCGTCGCAGCGGAACGAGCCTTCCTGCATGTTGCCGTCGCAGATGCCGAGCCACACGACGAGGCCGTGCAGCGCCTTCGCGTATGCGACCGCCTCGGCCGCGCTGCGCATTTCCGGCTCGGTGACGATCTCGAGCAGCGGCGTGCCCGCGCGGTTCAGGTCGATGCCCGTCATGCCCGCGAAGTCTTCGTGCAGCGACTTGCCCGCATCCTCTTCCAGATGCGCGCGGGTCAGGTTGATCGTCTTCGAATACGCGTCCTTGCCGGCCTTTTCATTCGCGGGCACCTGGATCGTGATCTGGCCGCCCTGCACGACCGGAATCTCGTACTGGCTGATCTGATAGCCCTTCGGCAGATCCGGGTAGAAGTAGTTCTTGCGCGCGAAGATGCTGCGCGACGCGATGGTCGAGCCGATCGCGAGGCCGAAGCGGATCGCGCGCTCGACCGCGCCGCGGTTCAGCACCGGCAGCACGCCCGGCAATGCCAGGTCGACCGGGCAGGCCTGCGTGTTCGGGTCCGCGCCGAACTGCGTCGGCGCGCCGGAGAAAATCTTCGAGACGGTCGACAGCTGCGCGTGCGTCTCGAGACCGATAACGACTTCCCATTGAGTCATATGCTTACGCTCCAGCCGGAACTTGCTTGTGCCAGTCGGTCGCGCGCTGGAACGCGTCGGCGACCTGCAGCATCCGGGCTTCGTTGAAATAGTTGCCGATGATCTGCAGGCCGACCGGGCGCTGCGCGTTCGCGCCCGCGCCGAAACCGCACGGCACGCTCATGCCGGGCAGGCCCGCGAGGCTCACCGACAGCGTGTAGATATCCGCGAGATACATCTGCACCGGATCGTCGCCCTTCGCGCCGAGATCCCATGCGACCGTCGGCGACGCCGGGCCCATGATCACGTCGCAAGACTTGAGCGCTTCCTGGAAATCCTGCGCGATGATGCGGCGGATCTTCTGCGCCTGCAGGTAGTACGCGTCGTAATAACCGTGCGACAGCACATACGTGCCGACCAGGATGCGGCGCTTCACCTCGGGCCCGAAGCCCTCGGCGCGCGACTTCTTGTACATGTCGAGCAGGTCGCGGTACTCGGCCGCGCGGTGGCCGTAGCGCACGCCGTCGAAACGCGACAGGTTCGACGATGCCTCGGCCGGCGCGATCACGTAATAAACGGGGATCGACAGCTCGGTCTTCGGCAGCGACACGGGCACGAGCGTCGCGCCGAGCGCTTCATATTCCTTGAGTGCCGCGTCGATCGCCGCGCGCACGTCGTCGGCGAGGCCGGCGCCGAAGTATTCGTTCGGCAGGCCGATGCGCAGGCCCGCGAGCGGCTTGGCCGCGTCGTTGCCCGGCGCCCACGGCTGGCCGAGGTGGCGCGTGAAATCCTCGTCGTCGCGCTCGAGGCTCGTCGAGTCGCGCTCGTCGAAGCCGGCCATCGCGTTGAGCAGCAGCGCGCAGTCGGCGGCGCTCTGGGCCATCGGGCCGCCCTGGTCGAGCGACGACGCGAACGCGATCATCCCGTAGCGCGACACGCGGCCGTAGGTCGGCTTGATGCCCGTCACGCCGGCGAACGATGCGGGCTGGCGGATCGAGCCGCCGGTGTCGGTGCCGGTCGCGGCCGGCGCGATGCGCGCGGCGACGGCGGCCGAGCTGCCGCCCGAGCTGCCGCCCGGCACCGCGTTCGTGTCCCACGGGTTCTTCACGGGGCCGAATGCGGAGTTCTCGTTCGACGAGCCCATCGCGAACTCGTCCATGTTGGTCTTGCCGAGCGTCACCATGCCGGCCGCCGACAGGCGGGCGACCACAGTCGCGTCGAACGGGCTCGCGTAGTTCGCGAGCATCTTCGAGCCGGCGGTCGAGCGCCAGCCGCGCGTGACGAACACGTCCTTGTGCGCGATCGGCAGGCCGGTGAGCGCGCCGCCTGCGCCGCGCGCGAGTTCGGCATCGGCGGCCTTCGCCTGCGCGAGCGTGAGGTCGGCGTCGACATGGACGAACGCATTCAGGTGCTGCGCGGCGTCGATCCGCTTCAGGTAGTGCTGGGCCAGCTCGACGGCCGAGCATTCCTTGGCGGCGAGCGCGGCGCGCAGTTCGGTCAGGCTTTTTGCGTGCATTGAGTGGTTTTCCTGGGAATTCTTGGGCGCGTGCGCGCGACGCGGCACGCACGCTTGTAGTCGAACGCTTACTCGATCACCTTCGGCACGAGGTACAGGCCATCCTGGACGGCCGGTGCCGGACGCTGGTTGTCGTCGCGGTTCACGGCTTCCGTGACGGCGTCGTCGCGCAGGCGCTGCGCGACTTCCTGGATCTGTTCGATCGGGTGGGCGAGCGGCGCGATGCCGGCGGTATCGACTGCCTGCATCTGCTCGACGAGGCCGAAGAATTCATTGAGCTGGCCAAGCATATGCTCGGCGTCGGCGTCGGCCATTTCGAGCCGCGCAAGGTGCGCGATGCGTTTCACATCGGTCAGGGTCAGGGCCATGCGGTCACCGGAAAACAAGGCGGCGCAGCACGCAAAAAGCGGTGCTGCGGCGGGGGTTGGAGGGCGCGATGCCACCCTCAGAAATCAGGGACGAAGCGGCAAAAATACCACCCGTTTCGATTCAAATACCGCGAAATTATAAGGTATCATTACGCGTTCGACCCAACCCGGCAGCCTTTTCCCGCACCGTTTCGCCCCGCTTCGGCAAGCCGTGCGAGCTTCGTGCGATCTCCGGTAGATATCACTCGCAGCTTCGAGCGCCGCGGCGGCCGCTTCCGCCACGATCCGAGGCTGTTATTTTTTCCGCTGCCGCCCTCAAGCGCTGCTCGCCACGCAGGGCCGGCCCAGAGCGAAACAGGATTCTGAATGTTCGGTTTTTTGCGCAGCTATTTCTCCAACGATCTGGCGATCGACCTCGGCACCGCAAACACCCTGATCTACATGCGCGGCAAAGGCATCGTGCTCGATGAGCCGTCCGTCGTGTCGATCCGCCAGGAAGGCGGCCCCAACGGCAAGAAGACGATCCAGGCGGTCGGCAAGGAAGCCAAGCAGATGCTCGGCAAGGTGCCCGGCAACATCGAGGCGATCCGCCCGATGAAGGACGGCGTGATCGCCGACTTCACCGTCACCGAGCAGATGATCAAGCAGTTCATCAAGACGGCCCACGAGTCGCGGATGTTCTCGCCGTCGCCGCGCATCATCATCTGCGTGCCGTGCGGCTCGACCCAGGTCGAGCGCCGCGCGATCAAGGAAGCCGCCCACGGCGCCGGCGCGTCGCAGGTCTACCTGATCGAGGAGCCGATGGCGGCCGCGATCGGCGCGGGCCTGCCGGTGTCGGAAGCGACGGGCTCGATGGTCGTCGACATCGGCGGCGGCACGACGGAAGTCGGCGTGATCTCGCTCGGCGGCATCGTCTACAAGGGTTCGGTGCGCGTCGGCGGCGACAAGTTCGACGAGGCGATCGTCAACTACATCCGCCGCAACTACGGGATGCTGATCGGCGAACAGACCGCCGAGGCGATCAAGAAGGAAATCGGCTCCGCGTTCCCGGGCTCCGAAGTCAAGGAAATGGAAGTGAAGGGCCGGAACCTGTCGGAAGGCATTCCGCGCAGCTTCACGATCTCCAGCAACGAAATCCTCGAAGCGCTGACCGATCCGCTGAACCAGATCGTGTCGTCGGTGAAGATCGCGCTCGAACAGACCCCGCCGGAACTCGGCGCGGACATCGCGGAACGCGGGATGATGCTGACGGGCGGCGGCGCGCTGCTGCGCGACCTCGACCGCCTGCTCGCGGAAGAAACCGGCCTGCCGGTGCTCGTCGCCGAAGATCCGCTCACCTGCGTGGTGCGCGGCTCGGGCATGGCACTCGAGCGCATGGACAAGCTGGGCAGCATCTTCTCGTACGAGTGATCGTCTAGGCAGTTCCCCGATATGGCGCACCTTCGGCGTGGCCGGCTCGCTCGCTCAGATCGAACCGCCGCGCCGTTTGCGCGTCTGAGCATCATTTAACCGATCACACGCGCCCGGCGCCGACCATGGAATACAGTCCGCCGCCCCTCTTCAAGCAAGGCCCTCCCGCGCTCGCGCGGCTCATCTTCTTCGTCGCCGTCGCGATCGCACTGCTCGTGTCGGATGCGCGCTTCAACACGCTCGAGATCGTCCGCGGGGTGCTCGGCACCGTGCTGTATCCGCTGCAGCGCGCGGCGCTCGTGCCGCGCGACCTGTTCATGGGCGCGGCCGACATCGCCGCGACCGGTGCGACGCTGCGCCACGAGAACGAACAGCTGCGCGCGCGCAACCTGCAACTGTCGACCCAGGCCAACCAGGCCGCCGTGCTCGTGCAGGAGAACACGCACCTGCGCGCGGTGCTCGAACTGCGCCAGCACATCGCGACGCAGGCGACGCCCGTCGAGATCCAGTACGACACGAGCGACCCGTTCACGCAGAAGATCGTGATCGGACACGGTTCGCAACAAGGCATCCAGCACGGCGCGCCCGTCGTCAGCGAAGACGGCGTGGTCGGCCAGGTCACGCGCGTGTTCCCGCTGCAGGCCGAAGTCACGCTGATCACCGACCGTGATCTCGCGATTCCGGTCCAGGTGCTGCGCACCGGCCTGCGCAGCGTGATCTACGGCACGCCGAAGGGCGATTCGCTCGACCTGCGCTTCGTGCCGACGAGCGCCGACGTCGTCGCCGGCGACGAGCTCGTGACGAGCGGCCTCGACGGCGTCTATCCGCCGGGCCTGCCGGTCGCGAAGGTCGTGCGCGTCGACAAGCTCGCCGACACCGCGTTTGCGCGCGTAACGTGCGCGCCGGTCGCGGCCGTGCGGGGCGCGCGGCAGATGCTGGTGCTGCATTACCAGAACGACATTCCGCCGCGCCCGGCCGAGCCGGACCCGGCCGCCGACAAGAATGCGAAGGGCGGCAAGAAGGGCGCGAAGCCCGCCGCGAAAGCGACCGACAAGGCGGCTGACAAGGCCGCCGACGCAGGCGCAAAGCCGACCGCTATGAAGCCTGACGCAAAGCCTGACGCGAAGCCGGGCGCAAAGCCGGCGCCCGCCGCGAATGACGCGCCGGCCCAACCCGCCGCCGCACCCGCGAAGCCCGCGGCTGGGCAATCAGGAGCCCAGCGATGAACCGCCCGCAATACATCCTGCAGCCGGTCAACCCGTACTTCATCGTCTTCAGCCTCGCCGCCGCGTTCCTGCTGAATTTGATGCCGTGGGGCCGCCTGCCCGGCGTGCCCGACTTCGTCGCGCTCGTGCTGCTGTTCTGGAACATTCACCAGCCGCGCAAGGTCGGGATGGGCGTCGCGTTCGCGCTCGGCATCCTGATGGACGTGCACGATGCGGGCCTGCTCGGCGAGCATGCGCTCGCGTACACGCTGCTGTCGTACGGCGCGATCACGATCCACCGCCGCGTGCTGTGGATGCCGATCGGCGTGCAGGTGCTGTATGTAACGCCGCTGCTCGTCGCCGCGCAGCTCGTGCCGTTCGTGATCCGCCTGCTGATGGGCGCCGCGTTTCCCGGCTGGCGCTACCTGGTCGACGGCTTCGTCGAAGCCGCGCTGTGGCCCGTCGCGAGCCACCTGCTGCTGATGCCGCAGCGCCGTCCGGTCGATCCGGACGACACGCGCCCGATCTGAGCCGCGCCCGCGCCGCCAGGACCGAGCCTTGAACACCCGCCGCCCGTTCGCCCGCCACGCGCCGCGTCACGGGCAGGCGCCACGCCCGCGCACGCTCGCCGCGCACGGGTCCGATCGACAGTAATCGCATGACCGAATTCAACGACACCCAACAGCAGCTCTCGAAGTTTCGCCTCCGCGTCGCGGCGGCGGGCGTGTTCGTGTTCGTCTGCTTCGGGCTGCTCGCGAGCCGCTTCTTCTACCTGCAGCTGTTTCAGCATGGCAAGTACGCACTGCAGGCCGAGGAAAACCGTATTTCGGTCGCGCCGATCGTGCCGAACCGCGGCATCATCACCGACCGTAACGGCGTCGTGCTCGCGAAGAACTACTCCGCGTACACGCTCGAGATCACGCCGTCGAAGCTCGACGATACGCTCGACAACACGATCGACAAGCTGTCCGCGATCGTCCAGATCGACGCGCGCGACCGCCGCCGCTTCAAGAAGCTGCAGGAAGACTCGAAGAACTTCGAGAGCCTGCCGATCCGCACCCGCCTCACCGACGACGAAGTCGCGCGCTTCACCGCGCAGCGCTTCCGCTTCCCGGGCGTCGACGTGCGCGCGCGGCTGTTCCGCCAGTACCCGCTCGGCACGACCGCCGCGCACGTGATCGGCTACATCGGCCGCATCTCGAAGCGCGACCAGGACAAGATCGACGCGATGAGCGACGACAACGACAGCGATCAGGAACATTACGATCCGCGCCGCGACGCGAACAACTACAAGGGCACCGACTACATCGGCAAGATCGGCGTCGAGCAGAGCTATGAAACCGAGCTGCACGGCCTGACCGGCTTCGAGGAAGTCGAGGTGACGGCAGGCGGGCGGCCCGTGCGCACGCTGTCGCGCACGCAGGCGACGCCCGGCAACAACCTCGTGCTGTCGCTCGACATCGGGCTGCAGCAGGTCGCCGAGCAGGCGTTCGCCGGCAAGCGCGGCGCGCTCGTCGCGATCGAGCCGAAGACGGGCGACGTGCTCGCGTTCGTGTCGTCGCCGAGCTTCGACCCGAACTCGTTCGTCGACGGCATCGACCAGCAGACCTGGGACGAGCTGAACAACTCGGCCGACAAGCCGCTCTTGAACCGCCCGCTGCACGGCACCTACCCGCCGGGCTCGACCTACAAGCCGTTCATGGCGCTCGCGGGCCTGGCGCTCGGCAAGCGCACGCCGGGCTGGGGCATCCAGGATCCCGGCTACTTCACGTTCGGCGGCCATACGTTCCGCAACGACGTGCGTTCGGGCCAGGGTTTCGTCGACATGAACAAGGCGATCATGGTGTCGAACGACACCTACTTCTACATGCTCGCGCGCGACCTCGGCGTGAACGCGATCGCAAGCTTCATGAAGCCGTTCGGCTTCGGCCAGATCACCGGCATCGACATCCAGGGCGAGGCGCGCGGGATCCTGCCGTCGCCGGACTGGAAGCGCAAGACCTTCAAGAAGGCCGCGCAGCAGAAGTGGTTCGACGGCGAGACGATCAGCCTCGGGATCGGCCAGGGCTACAACTCGTTCACGATCCTGCAGCTCGCGCACGCGACCGCGACGCTCGCGAACAACGGCGTCGTGATGAAGCCGCACCTCGTGAAGGAGGTCGAGGATCCGATCTCGCGCGGGCGCCACCTCACGGTGCCGAAGGAAAGCGACGTGATCCCGCTCAAGCAGTCGGACATCGACGTCGTGAAGCGCGGGATGGAAAACGTGATCGAGAACCCGTCCGGCACCGCGTACAAGGTGTTCCAGGGCGCGCGGTATCTCGCCGCCGGCAAGACCGGTACCGCGCAGGTGTTCTCGCTGCAGGGCGGCAACTACAAGGGCCACCTGCTCGCCGAGCATCTGCGCGACCACGCGCTGTTCATCGCGTACGCACCCGTCGACCAGCCGAAGATCGCGCTCGCGCTGATCGTCGAGAACGGCGGCTGGGGCGCTCAGTCCGCGGGCCCGATCGCGCGCCGCGTGCTCGACTACTACCTTGTCGAGCGCCAGAACCCGCAGAACGAGGCGGCCGCCGTCGCGGCCGCCGCGTCGGCGACCGAGCCGATCAACGCGCCGGTGATCGGCGATGCGGCCAGGGCCATCACCGTCGCGGCCGGCTTCAAGGCGCTGCCGCAGCCGGTCGTGCCGACCGCGGCGAGCGCGGCGGATGCGGCGTCGGCAGCTTCAGGCGCTTCGGCGCCGGCTGTTCCCGCCGCATCGGGCGCGAATGCCGCCGAGGTTTCCGCGCCTGTCGTGGCCAGCGCCGCGGCACCGGTCGCCGCGAGCATGCCGCCGTTCCGGCGCATGCCGCACCGGCCGCACAAGCCGGCCGGCGGCGCGCAACCGCTCGCCGCCGCGCCGCGCAACGACAACCGTGCGACGTCCGCCGTGAAAGCGGCAGACGCCGGCACCGCTCATTAACGGAGATAGGCATGCAATTCGACAAGCGCGCCTGGCTCGACAAGATCAAGCAGATGTTCGCGGGCTTCGACCGCCCGCTCGCCCTCATCGTGTTCCTGCTGATGTGCGTCGGCATCGTCACGCTGTACAGCGCGAGCATCGACATGCCGGGCCGGGTCGAGGACCAGTTGCGCAACATCCTGCTGACGTTCGTGCTGATGTGGGTGATCGCCAACATCCCGCCGACGACGCTGATGCGCTTCGCGGTCCCGCTCTATACGTTCGGCGTCACGCTATTGGTCGCGGTCGCGCTGTTCGGGATGACCAAGAAGGGCGCGAAGCGCTGGCTGAACGTCGGCGTCGTGATCCAGCCGTCGGAGATCCTGAAGATCGCGACGCCGCTGATGCTCGCCTGGTACTACCAGCGGCGCGAAGGCGGCGTGCGCTGGTACGACTTCGTCGCCGCGTTCGGCATTCTGCTCGTGCCGGTCGGGCTGATCGCGAAACAGCCGGACCTCGGCACCGGCCTGCTCGTGTTCGCGGCGGGCTTCTTCGTGATCTATCTCGCGGGCCTGTCGTTCAAGCTGATCGTGCCGGTGCTGGTCGCCGGCGTGATCGCGGTCGGCTCGATCGCGGTGTTCGAGGAACGGATCTGCCAGCCGGAAGTGCAGTGGCCGCTGATGCACGACTACCAGAAGCACCGCGTCTGCACGCTGCTCGACCCGACGTCCGACCCGCTCGGCAAGGGCTTCCACACGATCCAGGCGGTGATCGCGATCGGCTCGGGCGGCGCGCTCGGCAAGGGCTACCTGAAGGGCACGCAGGCGCACCTCGAATTCATTCCGGAAAAGCACACCGACTTCATCTTCGCGGTGTTCTCCGAGGAATGGGGTCTTGCCGGCGGCCTCGTGCTGCTAACGCTGTACATGGCGCTGATCGCGCGCGGGCTGTACATCGCCGCGCAGGGCGCGACGCTGTTCGGCCGGCTGCTCGCCGGTTCGCTCACGCTCGCGTTCTTCGTCTATGCGTTCGTCAACATCGGGATGGTGAGCGGCGTGCTGCCGGTCGTCGGCGTGCCGCTGCCGTTCATGAGCTACGGCGGCACCGCGCTCGCGACGCTCGGCGTCGCGATCGGGATGATCATGAGCGTCGGCCGGCAGCGGCGGCTGATGAAGAGCTGATCCTCACGGAAAATCAACGCAGCGGCGCCTCGTGCGCCGCTTTGTTATTGTGGCGGCGCCGCGCCGGCGCCGCTCGCCGGGCCCTGCGCCTTCACGCGTTCGCTAAGTTCCTTGAACTTGAGTCCCGCCGTCTCGTCGCCCTGCGCGGCCGCGGCGGCGTAATACGCACGCGCGATGTTCAGGTTCTGCTCGACGCCGTCGCCGCCGCGTTCGTAGAACGATGCGGTCACGTACTGCGCGGTCGGCTCGCCCGCGTCCGCGGCCTGCTTGTACCAGACGAACGCCTGGCGGTTGTCGCGCGGCGTCCCTCGTCCGTCGAGGAACTGGTTCGCGAGCGACAGTTCGGCCTGCACGTGGCCCTGCCGCGCCGCCTTCAGGAACCAGCGATGCGCTTCGGCGGGATTGCGCGCGACGAACTCGCCGTCGTCGAGCATCCGGCCGTATACGTACTGCGCATGCGACATGTTCGCGTCCGCTGCGCGGCGCAGCCAGCGCAAGCCCTCGTCGACGTTCACCGTGACGCCCTCGCCCGTCAGCAGCATCATCGCGTAATTGAATTCCGCCAGACGGTCGCCGCGCTCGGCCGCGTCGTGGAACTGCACGAGCGCGGCCCGGAAGTTGCCCGCGTTGTAGTCGGCGATCGCGGACTGCGTCTCGCGCGCCGGATCCGGCTTCGCGCGGGAATTCTGCGTACTCTGTGTGCTCTGTGCGCTCTGCGTACCCTGCGCACCTGCCGCGCAGCAGGCGGCCCACAGGCCGAGTGCCGCAGTGCCTGCCCGCAGCGCGCGTATGTGCGTGCGCGGCCCGCCACACGCACCGTCGATGCCGTTCATGACCTGACCTCCTGCAACGCCTGCCGCGTCGCGCGCAGCAGCCAGCTCACGTCGGCGGACAGCGAGATCATCCGGTAGCCGGCCTCGCGATACTGCCGCGCGGTCGCCGTGTCCGCCGCGAAAATGCCGACCGCGACGCCCGCCTGCCGGCCCGCGGCAAGCACGCGCGCCATCGCGGATTCGACATCCGGATGCCGGATGTCGCCGAGATGGCCGAGGCTCGCCGCCAGATCGGCCGGGCCGACGAACAGGCAGTCGATGCCTGGCGTCGTGGCGATCCGCTCCACGTCGTCGACGCCGCGCGCCGATTCGATCTGCACGATCACCGCGACCTGCGCGTTCGCGGTCTGCAGGTAATCGCGCCGCATCCCGAACGCCGCCGCCCGCACCATCCCCGCGACGCCGCGCAGCCCGTCCGGCGATTCCGGCGACGGATAGCGCGTGAGCCGCACCGCGTGCGCCGCGTCGTCGACGGTCTCGATGCTCGGGAACATCAGCGTGCGCGCGCCCGCATCGAGCGCGCGCTTCACGAGCCACGGCTCGCGCGCCGGCACGCGCACGACCGGTTCGCTCGGCAGGTGCGCCGCGGCGAGCGCCCGCAGTTGCGACGCGACGTCGTGACTGTCGTTCGGCGCGTGCTCCATGTCGATGCAGAGCCAGTCGTAGCCGGCATGTGCGAGCGCTTCGGCGGCGGCGTCACTCGCGAGCGTCAGCCACAGGCCGTATAGCGGGTCTTTGCCGTCGTGCAGGCGTTGTTTGAGGGAATTGGTGAGCGTGCTCATCGAAACGGCCTCCTGAACGGAACGGCAATCGAAAGGGACAAGCAACAGGCGGGGCGCGACGCGCCGGGCGGCGCCGGGCAGTCGAAATATGGCGGCGATGCCGTACCGGGCCCTCGAACGTCAGTCGGCCGTGGGCGGCCGATCTGACAGCGCGACCCACGCGACCCGCGCATGGGCGCGTTTTGCGAAGCCACGCAACGATCATAGCGCGGCGTCACGCGGAATGTGGGAACGGATGGGTGGCCGGGTCGGAACAGATTACGGCCTCGCTATGCAGTGGCGGGCCGGCGCGGACTACGGCTGCGGTGCGCTGTGGCGGGCCGGCGCGGCGGCCGGCGAGGCTGCCGCGGGGCGGCCGCGAGGCCGCCGGGAAGGCGAGGTCAGCGGGCGGGCTCGCGCTCGACGTCGGCCCAGCAGTTCGGGGTTTCGTACAGGCGCACGCGCTCGAGGCGCAGGTTGATGCCGTAGTGCGCGTCGTAGACATTCGCGAGGATGTCGAACGCGATCGCCGCGAGGTTCTCGACGGTCGGGATCCGGTCGATCACGACGGTCTTGTGGTCGGCCATCTGCTCGAGGAACGAGCGCACGACCTCGTCGCGCGCATAGACGAGAAACGCATGATCCCACTTGCTGACCAGATGCTCCATCGCGAGCGCTTTCACGTCGGCGAAATCCATCACCATGCCGCGGTCGGGCGCCCCCTCGGTATCGACGAGATCGCCGCGCAGCGTGATTTCGAGCACGTAGCGATGGCCGTGCAGGTTCCTGCACTGGCTGCGGTGATCGGGGATGCGGTGGCCCGCGTCGAATTCGAGTTTTCGGGTAATCAGCACGATGTCAAAAGCCGTGGCTCAGGGAATGTTCAGATATTTGTGGGTCTGCATCGACAGCCGCCACTGCGGATGGCGCTTGCACCAGTCGATCGCGAGCTTCGTGTTGAGATCGCGCGACGGGCCGTCCATCGGCTGGACGAGGTAATAGTCGAAGTCGAGCTTCGCGTAGTCGGCGAGCCGCTGGTTGTCCTGCGGGATCACGACCTTCAGCTCGTTGCCCTTCGTGACCACGAGCGGCGCGTCGGCCTTCGGGCTCACGCAGATCCAGTCGATCGACTCGAGCACCGGCAGCGAACCGTTGGTCTCGATCGCGATCTCGAAGCCTTGCCCGTGCAGCGCGTCGACGAGCGGCTGGTCGAGCTGCAGCATCGGCTCGCCGCCCGTGCAGACGACGAAGCGGTGCGCCTCGCCATCCGGCCACAGGCTCGCGACCTGCGCGGCGAGTGCCTCGGCGTCCTTGAACTTGCCGCCGTTCTCGCCGTCGGTGCCGACGAAATCGGTATCGCAGAAGCGGCACACGGCCTCCTCGCGGTCTTCTTCGCGGCCCGACCACAGATTGCAGCCGGCGAACCGGCAGAACACGGCCGGCCGGCCCGCGTTCGCGCCCTCGCCCTGCAACGTGTAGAAAATTTCCTTGACCGCGTAAGTCATCGTTCCTGGTCCGGCTCGCGCCGTGCGTTGTCGATCAGTTCATCCATTGTGCGCCGTGGCCGCGCACGCGTCACAGCGGCGCTTCGGTCACCCGCTCGCCCTTCAGGTAGGCCTCGTAGCCGCGCTTGCGCAGCTTGCAGGCCGGGCATTCGCCACAGCCGAAACCCCAGTCGTGCAGCTCGGCGCGCTCGCCGACGTAGCACGTATGCGTCTCGACGCGGATCAGCTCGACGAGCGCCGGGCCGCCGAGCTGCTCGGCGAGCTGCCAGGTCTGCGCCTTGTCGAGCCACATCAGCGGCGTCTCGAGCACGATGCGCGTGTCCATGCCGAGATTCAGCGCGACCTGCAGCGCCTTCATCGTGTCGTCGCGGCAGTCCGGATAGCCGGAGAAGTCGGTTTCGCACATCCCGCCGACCAGCACGCGCAGCCCGCGGCGGTAGGCGATCGCCGCGGCGATCGTCATGAACAGCAGGTTGCGGCCCGGCACGAACGTGTTCGGCAGCCCGTTCGCCGACGTCTCGATCTCGATCGCGCGCGTCATCGCCGTATCGCTGATCGAGCCGAGCACCGACAGGTCGATCATGTGATCGTCGCCGAGCCGGTCCGCCCACGCGGGGAACTGGTACTTCAGCGCTTCGCGCACGCCGTCACGACACTCCAGCTCGACGCGATGACGCTGGCCGTAGTCGAAGCCGAGCGTCTCGACCGTCTGGTAGCGTTCGAGCGCCCAGGCCACGCACGTGGTCGAGTCCTGCCCGCCGGAAAACAACACGAGCGCGCCGTCTTTAGCGTCTGTCCGAATCACCGTGATACTCCGTGAATGTGTAGGCTCGCGTCGCGCTGCGCGCTGGCGACCAGCTGTCGCCTGGCGACCCGACGCGGCCGGCTGCACCGGCTCGACCAGTATAGGCGGGGCCGCTCGCGTCGAAGACGACGGGACGCTTATACTGCGCATCGCGCGGCATCGGCACCAGGCACCGTGACGGGAATTCGGCGCGCGCTGCCATGAAACGGCTAACTCGTTGAACGGCAAAGGATATTATCACGCGATCCGAAATGCCGCCGGGCACACCACACCCGACACAAGCGAAAAACCCCAAGAATCTGACGATCCTTGGGGTTGATCCTGCCAACCCGCAACTCTACCACATTCAGTGGGACGGAGCCGGCTGACCCGCGTTGGCTTCGGCCTCGGCCCAGCCCCACGGCTCGACCAGCGCGTTCGACTCGATCCCCCAGCAGGGCACCTGTTCATACCGCCACGATCGCGGAACCGGATCGCGATAATCCGCCTCGATTGCGAGAAACCGGTCGATGAAGCCATTCACTGCATCGACCTTGAGACAGCGCACATCGAGTGTTGCGTGCAGGCCGATGCCGCGCGAATAGTCCCGATGCAAGGTCCACTCCTCGAAAACCGCGATTTCTCCGCAATCGGCAACTGGCTGAAGTTGCGCCCGCACCCATTCGATGCCAGTACGGGATGCGCGCCGAATCGGGAAACACTGCACATGGCTCGAAATGCACGCCACAAACGAAAACGCCCAACCTGGAGAGGTTGGGCGTCTAATTCTGGTGGCCTGGGACGGAATCGAACCATCGACACGCGGATTTTCAATCCGCTGCTCTACCAACTGAGCTACCGGGCCAACGAAGAAGAGAAAGTATATCCAGCCATCGAGGGTTGTGCAAGGGTTTTCGTGAAATTTATTACACGGCCCCTTCCGACGGCTTCTTGCCGAGTTCGACACCGAGCTGCTTGAGCTTGCGGTACAGGTGCGTGCGCTCGAGGCCCGTCTTCTCGGCAACGCGCGTCATGCTGCCGTTCTCGCGTGCGAGGTGATACTCGAAGTACGCGCGCTCGAATGCATCGCGCGCCTCGCGCAACGGGATGTCGAACGGAATCGCCGCCGTCTGCCCGGACAGACCGAGCGCCGTAGCCATGTCGTCGCCGAGCGTCGGCAGCGCCGCCGCGGACGCGACCGATGCCGGCCCCGTGGCCGGCTTCGACGACGCGTTGACGGTCACCGGCGCCGCGCCGCGCGCGAGCCCGTGCTCGACCGCCTTCAGAAGTTTCTGCAACGCGATGGGCTTCTCGAGGAAATCGAGCGCGCCGATCTTCGTCGCCTCGACGGCCGTGTCGATCGTCGCGTGCCCGGACATCATGATCACGGGCATCGTCAGCAGACCCTGCGCCGCCCACTCCTTGAGCAACGTCACGCCGTCGGTATCGGGCATCCAGATATCGAGCAGCACGAGATCGGGCGCCTGATCGAGGCGGTACTCACGCGCGGCCTGCGCGTTCTCCGCCGCCTCGACGACATGTCCTTCGTCGCTGAGGATCTCCGAGAGCAATTCCCGGATGCCCATTTCATCATCTACCACCAGGATGGTTGCCATTTACGCTGCCTTTGTCTGCACACTTGCTTTTGTCTTTGCCGGGGCCGGCCGTCCGGGGGCCGTCCCTGCGGGGGCCGCCCCGTCCCGCGCGCCATGCTCGGCGTCCGGCGCATCGCTCGCCAGCTGCAGGAACAGGATCGACACCTGCGCACCCTCGACGGTCTCGCCGTGCATGCGATTGCGCAGATCGATCCGCGCGCCGTGCTCGTCGACGATTTTCTTGACCGTGGCCAAGCCGAGGCCCGTGCCCTTCGCCTTCGTCGTCACGTAAGGCTCGAACGCGCGGGTCAGGATCCGCGCCGGAAAGCCGGGCCCGTTGTCGGACACGGTAAGACGGACCGCGACGCGCGTTTTGCCCTCGGCGTCGGGATCGCCATATTCTACTGTCTTGGTTTCGATCACCACACGCGGTTGCGCGACTTCAGCGACCGAATCCTGCGCATTCTGCAGCAGGTTGTGGATCACCTGACGCAACTGCGTCGCGTCGCCGCGAATCACCGGCAGCGGCGCGAGCTCGACGACGATCGGGCTCTTGCCTTCGCCGACGCCGTACAGCCCGAGCACCTCGCTCACCAGTTCGTTCAACTGCAGGCTCGCGAGCACCGCGGGCGGCGTGCGCGCATATTCGCGGAAATCGTCGACCATCCGCTTCATCGCCGCGACCTGGTTGACGATCATCGTCGCGCCGCGCTTCAGCACGTCGGCGTCGGACGGCGCGAGCTTGTCGGTGAGCTTCATCTGCAGCCGCTCGGCCGACAGCTGGATCGGCGTCAGCGGGTTCTTGATCTCGTGCGCGAGCCGGCGCGCGACTTCGCCCCACGCAACCGAGCGCTGCGCGGAGATCACGTCGGAGATGTCGTCGAACACGACGACATAGCCGGACGTCTGCGCATCGTCCACCTGCCCGTCCGCTTGCCCGTCCACCGTCGACACGAGACGCGTGCCGCGCACGAGCAGCGTCAGCGGATCGATTTCGCCCGGCACTTCGACCGCGAACTGCTGCTGCCAGTGGCCGCGATCGCCGCTGCCATCGTCGGATGCCGCCTCGCGATCGGCGAACGCCTTGCGCACCATCGCGCCGAATTCCGCGACGACGCCGATCTGGTCGAGCGTCGTGCCGATCAGCGAATTGAACGGCTGCCGGAAAATCCGCTCGGCGCCGCGGTTTGCGGTCGTCAGCCGGAACTGGCGGTCGAGCACGAACACGCCCGCGGTCAGGTTCGCGAGGATGCTCTCGAGATACGTCTTCGAATGCTCGAGCGCGACCCGGTTCTTCTCGACCGCGAGCCGCGCCTCGGACAACTGGCGCGTCATCGCGTTGAACGACTGCGTGAGGAAGCCGAGCTCGTCGCGCGTCTTGATCTCGCGCTTCGGCGTGTAGTCGCCTTCGGTGACCTCCTTCGTTCCCTGCGCAAGCAGGAACAGCGGCCGCGCGAGCTGCTGGCCGAGCGCGAGCGCGAGCATCATCGCGATGAAGGTCGCGAGGAACAGCGCGAGCGTCAGCGTGCCGATGTACATCTTGCGCAGGCCCGTGCGGCCGAGCGACTTCTCCTGGTATTCGCGATACGCGCGCTGCACGGCGTCCGCGTTGTGCGCGAGCGTCGGCGGCACCGGCTGCGTGAGCTGCAGGAAGCGTTCGGCCGGCTGCAGCAGCGACATCGTCGCATCGGGAATCGGCCGCACGACGCGCAAGCGCAGCGCGCCCTTCGCGCCGTGCGCATGGGGATCGCCGTCGACCTCGCCCTCGATCGCCGCGTACACGCCGCGTTCGCGCGCCTGGTTCAGCATCAGCGGGGTCGGCAGGTCATCGGGGATCAGCGCGGCGAAATTGCCTGACGCCTGCGCGACGATGTGCAGGTCGGGCGCCGCGCCCGAACCGCTGCGGCCAGGCTCGACGATCGTCGCGTCCTGCACGCCGAACTGGTCGCGCAGGCGCAGCAGCGTCAGCGTCGTGCCGTTCGTGTTGGTATCGGCGCTCGCGAGCTGGTCGGACATCAGCCGCGCTTTCGTCTGCAGGTCGGACAGCGATGCGTCGAGCATCCCGCGGCCGAGGTTGAGGCCGGCGGTCAGCGCAGTCTCGACGTTCACGTCGAACCACGATTCGATGCTGCGCGACACGAACTGGTACGACACGATGTAGATGATGCCGCCCGGCACCACGCCGACGAGTGCGAAGAACACCGCGAGCTTCGCGAGCAGCCGCGTGCCGAATTTGCCCTTCCTGAGGCGCACGACGATCATCCCGATCAGGCCGAGCACGACGAGCAGGAACACGAGCGCGACGACGATGTTCGTCGCGTACAGCCACGAGTAGTAGCGGTCGAAGAATTCGGTGTTCGCGCTTGCAGCGGCGAGCAGCACGAGCAGCAGCAGCGCGGTGAGCGCGACGGTCGAGACGATCACGCGAACGAGGAGGCTCTTCCCGCTGGCCGCGCGGCGCACTTTATTTAGCACGTTCGGCCACCGTGAAGGTAAAGCGCTTCCAGTCCGACGCGAGCGCCCAGTCGCGGTTGTTGACCGCGTCGACCTGGAACGGCTTCGGCATCAGCGCCGTATCGAGCTGCATCCGCACCGAGGCCGTATAAGTCTCGCCCTGGTGCACCTGGTTGCGGTCGATCACGTGCCACGATGTGATGTGCTTGACGACCGCAAGCGCGTCCTTCAGCGTCGCGAAGCCGAGTTGCAGCCCCCCCGTCGACACGCGGTATTCGCGTGTGAGCGGCTGGAACGACAGGCGGATCGTCTGCGACACCGACACCGGCTGCTCGTCGAACCAGTACCAGCGCGCGCGGCTCAGCTCGAAGTCGGTCGTGAAGTAAAGCGGAATGCCCTTGTTGACGGCGTCCTCGAGGTTCGCGTTCAGGTCGAAGTCGAAGCGGGCGTCGAGGCTCCAGCCGCTGCCGTCGGCTTGCAGCGACGCACGCTGCACGGCGATCGATTCGGCGCGTGCCGGCATCGCGAAGGCCAGGCACAGCGTCAGCGCGACCATCAGCACGGTCGCGAGCCGGAGTGGAAAAAGGCGTTTGATCGTCACCGTTTCTGAAACCGCGCGTAGAAAAATCCGTCGTGATCGGTGGTCGGGTCGAGTGCGCTCGCGGCCGAACCGTCCTGCGCTCCGCCCGGCACGGCGCGCGGCAGCAGCTGGCCGGGCGCGTCCAATCGTACCGCATCTTCACAGGCCGCTTCAAACCAGCGCGCCTGCTGCTCGCCTTCTTCCGGGAAGATCGAGCACGTGACGTAAAGCAGTTCGCCGCCCGGCTTCACGAGCGGCCACAGCGCCGACAGGATGCGGCGCTGCTCGGCGACGAGCGCCGGGATGTCGGCTGCACGGCGCAGCCAGCGAATGTCGGGATGACGGCGCACGATACCGGATGCCGAGCAAGGCACGTCGGCGAGAATGCGGTCGAACGGCCGGCCGTCGTGCCAGTCGCCGGGCGCGCCCGCATCGCCGACACGCACGTCCGCGACGAGCGACAGGCGCGCGAGATTCTCGCCGATGCGCGCTGCGCGGGTCGCGTCGCTTTCGAGCGCAACGACCTCCGCGTCGGCAAGCTCGAGTATGTGCCCGGTCTTGCCGCCGGGCGCCGCGCACGCGTCGAGCACACGCATCCCGTCGGCCGCGCCGAGCCACTCGGCAGCGAGCTGCGCGCCGGCGTCCTGCACCGACACGACGCCGTCGGCAAAGCCCGGGATGCGATCGACCGGCAGCGCCGACGCGAGCCGCACCGCGTGCTTGCCGATCGCGGCCGCGTCGATCCCGTGCGTGCGCAGCGTATCGAGGTACGCGTCGACCGTCGCGCGGCGTGCGTTCACGCGCAACGTGAGCGGGCCGGGACGGTCGCCGGCTGCAAGCATCGCCTGCCAGTCGTCGGACCATGCGGCCTTCACCGCGTCGACCCACCATGTACGGTAGTTCCAGCGCGCGACCGGATCGTCCTGCATCGCCGCGACGAGCGTCGCGCGTTCACGCAGGAAGCGCCGCAACACCGCGTTGACCATCCCCTTGGCGAACACGAACTCGCGGCGCGCGCCGATTGCGGTCACGGCCTGGTCGACGACGGTGAATGCCGGGTACGCGGCCGTGTCGGCATCGTCGAGCAGCAGCGCGATCGCGCAGGTGAGCACGCCATGAATATGCGCGGGCGGCGCCTTGCTGACGAGTCGGCCGATCAGCCAGTCGGCGCTGCCGAGGCGCCGCATCGTCCGGTACGCGACATCCTGTGTCGCGCCGCGCGCAAGCGCCTGCGCGCCGGACGCCATGCCCGCGAACACCGTCGCCAGCGCCCCCGGCAGCGCGGTGCCGCGGCGCACCGCGTCGACCGCCTGCGCCGCCGCGTCGAGCGCAAAGCCGAGCGAATCGGGCGCGACGTGCAACGCGGGCAGGTGAGCCGGACGGCTGGACGATGATTTGGCGGAGGAGCGGGTTCGTGTCATTGGAGCGAAGCGTCGGCAAGCGGCGGGGGGCGCGGCTGACGGCTCACTCAAGGCAAGGCCCGGCCGCCGCGATCCCAAACCGGGCATTGTAGCGTGTGACCATGCGCCCCTCTTTTCGAGACGCAGAAACAGAACACCCCGCAGCACGAAGCATGCGGGGTGGGTCGAGCGTGCGCGACGGTGACGACCACGCACGGTACGACAGGGGGAACTTAGTCGAAGCGCCCCGTCCGCGCCATTTCCATCAGGCGCGCGATGCGCTCCTCGGTGGCCGGGTGCGTCGAGAACAGGTTCTGCAGGCCGCCGCCGTGCAGCGGGTTCATGATCATCATCTGCGCGGTGGCCGGATGCTCCTCGGCCGCCGGGAACGGAATGCCCGCCGCGTAGCGGTGGATCTTGTCGAGCGCCGACGCGAGCGCCTGCGGATCGCCGGAAATCTGCGCACCACCGCGATCGGCCTCGAATTCGCGCGCCCGCGAGATCGCCATCTGGATCAGCGCGCCCGCGATCGGCGCGAGCAGCGCGACCGCGATGCCGGCGATCGGGTTGGCCGGACGGCCGTTCTCGTCGCGACCGCCGAAGAACATCGCGAAGTTCGCGAGTGCCGAGATCGCGCCCGCCATCGTTGCGGTGATCGTCGAGATCAGGATGTCACGGTGCTTCACGTGCGCGAGCTCGTGCGCCATCACGCCGCGCATCTCGCGCTCCGACAGCACGCGCAGGATGCCCGTCGTCGCCGCGACGGCCGCGTGTTCGGGGTTGCGGCCCGTCGCGAACGCGTTCGGCGCGTCTTCGTTGATCAGGTAGACGCGCGGCATCGGCAGGTTCGCGCGCGTCGCCAGCTCGCGCACCATCCGGTAGAACTGCGGCGCCGTGTTCTCGTCGACTTCCTGCGCGTTGTACATGCGCAGCACCAACTTGTCGGAGAACCAGTAAGAAAAGAAATTCATGCCGAGCGCGAACAGCAGCGCGATCGTCATACCGCGCGATCCGCCGATCATGCCGCCGATCACGATGAACAGGGCCGTGATCGCGGCCATCAGCATCGCCGTTTTGACCCAATTGAACATACGTCGACTCCTTATCCGAATGCGACTCCCGCCGGTTGCCTCACCCGGGCACGGCGAAAAATTGTAAGCGGTTTGTTAGATGAGTACGTATCGAAAAAATTCAATCTCAGCGCTGCGACGCCGCAAGCCGGAGGCCCAGCCCGACGAACGCGCTGCCGACCGTCCGGTCGAGCCACTTCCTGACGCCCGGCTTGCCGGAAAAACGGCGCGTCACGCTGCCCGCGACCCACGCGAGCATGCTGTTCCAGAGCGTGCTCATCACGACGAACACCCCGCCGAGGGTCAGGAACGCCAGCGCCTTGTGCGCGCTGTCGGCCGACACGAACTGCGGGAAGAAGGACACGAAGAACAGCACGACCTTCGGATTCAGCACGTTCGTCCAGAAGCCCTGCATGAACAGCTGGCGCAGCGGCTTCGCGGCCACGACCGGCGCAGCCGGTGCAGCGCCGGCCCCGGCAGCCTGCTTCGCGATGATCATCCGCACGCCCAGATAGATCAGGTACGCGGCCCCCACCAGCTTGATCACCGTGAACGCCGTGGCCGACGCGGCCAGCAGCGCGGTCAGGCCGAACGCGCACGCTAGCGCATGCACGCAGCAGCCGGCGGAGATGCCGAGCGCGGACATCAGCCCCGCGCCGCGCCCCTGCGCGACGCTGCGGCCGACGATATACGCGGTGTCGGGCCCCGGCGTGACGTTGAGCAGAAAAACCGCCAGCAGGAAGAAGCCGAAATGGGTAATGCCAAGCATGAAAACCTCGGAACCGGAGGAGCGCACAGAAATTCTACGCGCGCCCGCCGTGTGGCGCGACTCGGCCGTCCGGCCGATTGCGCACCTGCGGCGGGCCGCGTCAAATGGCGCTCAGGACGCGTCGGAAAGCGTGAACCGCTGGCCTGCGGCGAGCGGCGAGCCGGCCAGAAATTCGCGTGCCGGCAGCCGCTTGCCGCCCGGCTTCTGCAGCTGGGTCACGCGCAGCGCGCCCGTGCCGCATGCAACGACGACGCCATCCTGCCCCGCGTCGACGATCGTGCCGGGCACCGCGTCGCCGCGCGCCGCGACGGGTTCCGCCGCCCACAGCTTGAGCGCCGCTCCGTCGAGCGTCGCGACACCGCCCGGAAACGGGTCGAACGCGCGCACCTGGCGCGCCAGCACGTCCGCGGGCTTGCGCCAGTCGAGCACGGCCTCGTGCTTGCCGATCTTTTCCGCATAGGTCACGCCGGCGGCCGGCTGCGGCGTCGACGGCAGGCTGCCGGTGCGTTCGAGTTGCACCAGTGCATCGACGATGAGCCGCGCGCCTTCGGCGGCGAGCTTGTCATGCAGCGTCGCGGTCGTGTCGTCGGGCGCAATCGCCACGCGCGCTTCGTGCAGCATCGCGCCGGTATCGAGCCCGGCATCCATCTGCATCAGCGTGACGCCCGTCTCCGCATCGCCTGCCTCGATCGCGCGATGGATCGGCGCCGCGCCGCGCCAGCGCGGCAGCAACGATGCGTGGATGTTGATGCAGCCGTGGCGCGGAATGTCGAGCACCTCCTGCGGCAGCAGCAGGCCGTAGGCGGCGACCACCATCACGTCGTGCGGGGTCGCGCGCAACAGCTCGATCGCTTCCGCCGCCTCGGCCGGATACTTGCCCGCGCGGCGCAGCGACGGCGGCTGGGCGACGGGCATCCCATGCTCGACGGCATGGCACTTCACGGCGCTCGCCTGCAGCTTCATCCCGCGCCCGGCGGGGCGGTCCGGCTGCGTGAGGACGAGCGGCACCGGAAATCCGGCCGCGTGGATCGCGGCGAGCGCGGCCGCGGCGAATTCCGGCGTGCCGGCAAAAATGACGCGCAACGAATGTGTCATGTCAACGATCGGGATCAGGCAGGGCGAACGCGCGTCACATCGCGCGTTCGAGTTTCTTCATCTTCGACTTGATACGGCTCTGCTTGAGCGTCGACAGGTATTCGACGAACACGCGGCCCATCAGGTGATCCATCTCGTGCTGGATGCATACGGCCAGCAGGCCCTCGCAGTCGAGCTCGAACGTCTCGCCCTTTTCATTGAGCGCGCGCACACGCACGCGGTCCGGACGCTCGACTTCGTCGTAGACGCCCGGTACCGACAGGCACCCTTCCTCGTAGATCTTCTTCGCGTCGCTCGACCAGACGAGCTCGGGATTGATGAAGGCGCGCAGTTCGCTCTTGTCCTCGGAGATGTCGATCACGATCACGCGCTCGTGCACGTCGACCTGCGTCGCGGCAAGGCCGATGCCCGGCGCGGCATACATGGTCTCGGCCATGTCGGCGACGAGCTTGCGGATCCGGTCGTCGACCTGGTCGACCGGCTTGGCGACCTTGTGCAGCCGCTTGTCGGGGTAATGAAGAATGTTGAGCAAAGCCATGGTTCGGTAATCGGTGGGGCGGCTCGTCGCGTCGGCCATCCGGCCAGCTGGCGCAGCCGCCAGGATGCAAAGAAGATGAGGCGGATACACGGCGTATCAACGCTCGCGGATCGCGCCTCCTGCAACCGGCCGCACGCCTGCGCGCGGCCTCTCGAGTTATTTCGGATGATGAAAATTTTAACATGGCGACACGCGGCCCGCTGGCCGCTGCGCTCCAAGGGGCTCTCATGTCGCCGCAAGCGCTGAGCGTCGCCGAACTGCGCGCATGGCTGCGGCTCGCGGACGCGCCCGGCCTGAGGCCCGCCGTGCTGCGCGTATTGCTCGATGCGTTCGGCTCGCCGGCCGCGCTGCTCGACGCACCGGACGACGCGCTCGCCGCGGCGAGCAGCCCGGCGGCCGCGCAAGCGGTGCGGGACAGCCTGCGGGACGATCTCGACGCACGCACCGACGCGACGCTCGCGTGGCTCGATGCGCCAGGCAACCGCATCGTCACGTTCGGCGACCCGGCCTACCCGCCGCGGCTCCTCGACCTGCACGATCCGCCGCCGCTGCTATATGTAAAGGGCCGGGTTGCGCTGCTGCACGCGCGCAGTATCGCGATCGTCGGCAGCCGCCACGCGACGCCGCAGGGGCTCGCCGACGCGACGCACTTCGCGCGCGTGCTGGCCGACGCGGGGCTCGCGATCATTTCCGGCCTCGCACTCGGGATCGACGGCGCTGCGCACCGAGGCGGGCTGGACGGACGGTCGGGCACCATCGCGGTGATCGGCACCGGCGCCGACCTCGTCTACCCCGCGCGGCATCGCGCGCTCGCGCACGAAATCGCCGCACACGGCGCGATCGTGTCGGAATGGCCGCTCGGCACGCCGGGCCGCGCATCGCACTTTCCGCAACGCAACCGGCTGATCGCCGCGCTGGCGAGCGGCGTGCTCGTCGTCGAGGCCGCGCCGCGCTCCGGCTCGCTGATTACAGCGCGGCTCGCGAACGAAATGGGGCGCGATGTGTTCGCGGTGCCGGGTTCGATCCATGCACCGCTCGCGCACGGATGTCACGCGCTGATCCGCGACGGCGCGAAACTCACCGCGACGCCTGACGACGTTCTCGACGAATACGGGCTGAGCGAATGGTCACGCGGCGCACCGGGCAACGCGGAAACGGATGCCGCGACAGCCATCGGTTCATCTGCCGGTGTTGGTGCGGATGCCGATGCGGGGCCAAACCTGGCCTCCGTGACCGACACAAACTCCCCCGCAGACGGCGGCACCAGGCCGTCCGCCACGCCCGCCTTATGCGGCAAAACCGAGCAACTCGTCCTCGCCGCACTGGGGTATGACCCCGTTACCTACGAGTGGCTGGCCGAGCACACCGGCCTGTCCGACGACGCCCTCCACTGCGCGCTTCTCGCGCTCGAACTGGCCGGCCGCGTCGCCAGCGTGCCGGGCGGCCGCTTCGCCCGGCTCGACGCGGCGGCCACCCCACCCGCGCGCGGCGTGCTACATTCCCGCGCATAGGGGCGGCCGAGCCGCCCGCCGACCTGCAAGGAAACCCATGCCCGCGCTGAATCTCGACACCGACGCGGATCGTATCGCCGAGCGCCTGCGCCATCCCGATACGCTGCTCGTCGCCTGCCTGTGCGCCGAATGGTGCGGCACGTGCCGCGACTACCGTACAGCCTTCGACCAGCTCGCCGACACGCATCCCGACATGTGCTTCGCGTGGATCGACATCGAAACGCATGCCGACCAGCTCGACGATCTCGACGTCGAGAATTTCCCGACGATCCTGATCGAGGACGCCAACGCCGCGCGCTTCTTCGGCACGGTGCTGCCGCACGCGGCCATCGTCGACCGGATGCTGTCCGACCTGACCGCGCTGCCAGGCGTGCCGCATGCACCGAAATTGCGCAACATCCTGAACGTCGAGGCCTGAGCCGTATGCCGGCGCAGCGGTATTTCGCACGAAAGCGCATCCCGCCGCGCCGCACGCTTGCCGCCGTCACGGCCCCCCACTATGATGAGCCGCTTTTTGCACGCCGAGCCGCCGTCACGGCGCCGTGTGCTATAAAGCCGTCGTAAAAGGGACCCACAACCGGCACACCCGGTCTACCAACACACACAGTCATGTCCAAAGCTCTGATCATTGCGGAAAAGCCTTCTGTCGCGAACGACATCGCGCGCGCTTTGGGTGGCTTTACCAAGCATGACGAATACTACGAGAGCGACGAGTACGTCCTGTCGTCCGCTGTCGGCCACCTGCTGGAAATCGCTGCCCCGGAGGAATACGAGGTCAAGCGCGGCAAGTGGAGCTTCGCGCACCTGCCCGTCATTCCGCCGCATTTCGACCTGAACCCGATCGCGAAGAGCGAGTCGCGCCTCAAGGTGCTGACCAAGCTGATGAAGCGCAAGGACGTCGACCAGCTGATCAACGCATGTGACGCGGGGCGCGAAGGCGAGCTGATCTTCCGCCTGATCGTGCAGCACGCGAAGGCGAAGCAGCCGGTCCAGCGCCTGTGGCTGCAGTCGATGACCCCGCAGGCAATCCGCGACGGCTTCGCGCACCTGCGCAGCGATTCGGACATGCAGCCGCTCGCCGATGCCGCGCGCTGCCGCTCGGAAGCGGACTGGCTCGTCGGGATCAACGGCACCCGTGCGATGACCGCGTTCAACAGCAAGGGCGGCGGCTTCTTCCTGACCACCGTCGGTCGCGTTCAGACGCCAACGCTGTCGATCGTCGTCGAACGCGAAGAGAAGATCCGCCGCTTCGTCCCGCGCGACTACTGGGAAGTGAAGGCGGCGTTCGCATGCGCGGGCGGCTTCTACGAAGGCAAGTGGTACGACCCGAAATTCAAGCGCGACGAATTCGATCCGGAAAAGCGCGACTCGCGCCTCTGGAGCCTGCCCGCCGCCGAAACGATCGTCGCGGCCTGCCGCGACCAGGTCGGCACGGTCAGCGAGGAATCGAAGCCGTCGACGCAGCTGTCGCCGCTGCTGTTCGACCTGACGAGCCTGCAGCGCGAGGCAAACAGCCGCTTCGGCTTCTCCGCGAAGAACACGCTCGGCCTCGCGCAGGCGCTGTATGAAAAGCACAAGGTGCTGACCTACCCGCGTACCGACGCGCGCGCGCTGCCGGAAGACTACATTGCGACGGTCAAGTCGACGCTCGAGATGCTCAAGGAGAGCCACAACTACCTGCCGCATGCGAAGCAGGTGCTCGACAAGGGCTGGGTGAAGCCGAACAAGCGGATCTTCGACAACTCGAAGATCAGCGACCACTTCGCAATCATCCCGACGCTGCAGGCGCCGAAATCGCTGTCCGAGCCCGAGCAGAAGCTGTACGACATGGTCGTGAAGCGCTTCCTCGCCGTGTTCTTCCCGGCCGCGGAATACCGCGTCACGACGCGGATCACCGAAGTCGTCGGCCATCACTTCAAGACCGAGGGCAAGGTACTCATCGAGCCGGGCTGGCTGCAGGTGTACGGCCGCGACGCCGAAGGCGCGGACGCCAACCTCGTGCCGGTGCAGAAGGACGAGAAGGTGAAGACGGACGAGATTGCCGCGGTCGCGCTCGTGACGAAACCGCCTGCTCGCTACTCGGAAGCGACGCTGCTCTCCGCGATGGAAGGCGCGGGCAAGCTGGTCGAGGACGACGAGCTGCGCGAGGCGATGGCCGCGAAGGGGCTCGGCACGCCGGCCACGCGCGCGGCGATCATCGAAGGCCTGCTCGGCGAGAAATACCTCGTGCGCGAAGGCCGCGAGCTGATTCCGACCGCGAAGGCATTCCAGCTGATGACGCTGCTGCGCGGGCTCGGCGTGAAGGAACTGACCGCGCCGGAACTCACCGGCGAATGGGAATACAAGCTGTCGCAGATGGAACGCGGCAACCTCGGGCGCGACGCGTTCATGCAGGAAATCGCCCGCATGACGCAGCAGATCGTCAAGCGCGCGAAGGAATACGATTCCGACACGATCCCCGGCGATTACGCGACGCTCGAGACGCCGTGCCCGAACTGCGGCGGCCAGGTTAAGGAAAACTACCGCCGCTTCGCGTGCACGAAGTGCGAATTCTCGATCTCGAAGATCCCGGGCAGCCGGCAGTTCGAGATCGCGGAAGTCGAGGAGCTGCTGCAGAAGAAGGAAATCGGCCCGCTGTCCGGCTTCCGCAGCAAGATGGGGCGGCCGTTCTCGGCGATCCTGAAGCTGTCGTTCGACGACGAGACGAAGAACTACAAGCTCGAGTTCGATTTCGGCCAGGACCAGGGCGGCGAGGAAGGCGAAGCGCCGGACTTCTCCGCACAGGAGCCGGTCGGCGCATGCCCGAAGTGCAAGGGCCGCGTGTTCGAGCACGGGATGAGCTACGTATGCGAGCACTCGGTTGCAAACCCGAAGACTTGCGACTTCCGCTCGGGCAAGGTGATCCTGCAGCAGGAAATCACCCGCGAACAGATGGGCAAGCTGCTTGCCGACGGCCGCACCGACCTGCTGCCGAACTTCAAGTCGTCGCGTACGGGCCGCAACTTCAAGGCGTATCTCGTGAAGCAGCCGGACGGCAAGATCGGCTTCGAATTCGAGAAGAAGGAGCCGAAGGCGGCTGCCGCGAAGAAGACCGCGAAATCCTCGACAAAGGAAGCGGAAACGGTGACGGAAGGCGCAGAAGAGAAACCGGCGCCGGCTCGCAAGACCGCCGCGCGCAAGACGACGACGCGCAAGACCGGCTCGTAACGGCTGCATGCGCCAGCCCGGCGCGCGCCGCCGGGCCAGCCATAGAAAAACGCGGATCGATTGCTCGATCCGCGTTTTTTATTGTGCAGATGGTTCTTGATCCGCGTTTCTATTGTGTCGGCGTGGGTCGGTGGTTCGATCAGCACCCAGCGCCGCGCAGCATCAAAGCGGCGACGGTACCGCAACTCGCGTGCGCGGCGAACGCGGCAGGCGCGGCGACAGCGTCGGGTCGGCCCCTTCAGGCTGCTCGGCGCGCGCCTCGACACCGATCGGCGCGACCGCGACGCCCTGCGCCGCCCATTGCTCGCCCATCATCGCATCGGTCGAATGGCTGAAATACTCGACGAGGTGGTCGATGAAGGTCCGCACCTTGGCCGGCAAATGACGCCGGCTCGGGTACGCGATATTGATCTCGACCTGCGGCAGGCGGAAATCGGGCAACAGCCGCACGAGCGCGCCGCGCGCGATGTCGCTGCCGATCAGATAGCTCGGCAGGATCGCGACACCCATGCCAAGCAGCGCGAACTGGCGCAGCATCGCGGTGTTGTTCGCGACGATCACGTTGGTCGGCCGCACCCGCACTTCGCCATCCGGCCCTGTAAACACCCGCTCGTCGCCCCAGTATTCGGTCGGCAGGCTCAGGCTCGGGTGCTCAGCGAGTTGCTCCGGATGGGTCGGCACGCCGTGCTTTTCCAGATAGCTCGGCGTCGCGCAGACGGTCATGCAGCCGGTGGTAAGCCGCCGCGTGACGATGCTTGCGCTGCGCATCTGGCGCGTGACCACGATACCGACGTCGAAGCCTTCCTCGACGAGGTCGACCTGCCGGTCGACGAGCGTCAGATCCGGCACGACTTTCGGGAAGTTCTCCGTGTAGGACTGCAGCACGGGCGCGAGGTTGTGCAGGCCAAACACGACCGGCGCGACGATGCGCAGCGTGCCGACCGGCTCGTGATTGCGCGCGACGACCATCTGCTCGACATCCTCGAGTTCATCGAGGATCTGGCGCGCGCGCTCCAGATAGACCTGACCGGACTCCGTCAGCGAGAGGCTGCGCGTGGTGCGATTGAGCAAGCGCGTGCCGAGACGGCCTTCCAGATCGGCGACGTGACGTGTCGCAACCGCGTTGGAGATATCCATTGCACTCGCGGCCCGCGCGAAACTGCCGAGATCCGCAACCTTGACGAACACTCGCATCGACTGCAAATGATCCATAAACGACTCCTGCCGCTGTTACTGCTTCAAAAAGATCTAGCAAATGCGTAATTCTCCTACGACAGCGGAATTGGTGCAGAGTTGCTGACCAAGCCCCCAATATCCGAAAAAAACAGTCAATCTTCCTCGGGATACGTGGATGATTGACCTAATTGTTCTTATATCAGCAACAATTGGGTGAACCTCGTCGATGAAGTGGCGGATTCAGAAAGGACGTGTTTGATGCGACACGGCATCGCGGCGGCGGCCGGCCGCGCAAGACCTGCGTCAGGGCAGGCCTGGCGCCAATTGCGGCGGGGCGTAACAACCTGTTAAAAAGACACCATGCGGCCGTTCGACATAGCATCATGTCGGCCCCGGCCGGGCGGGGACGATGCACGACGCGCCGTCACTGCCCCTGATTCAACGCGCGACTCCCGCTCACCATGAAAATTGCCATCCTCGACGACTACCAGGACGCCGTCCGCAAGCTGAACTGCTTCCAGATGCTCGCCGACCACGACGTGAAGGTCTTCAACAACACGGTACGCGGCCTGGGGCAGCTCGCCAGCCGCCTGGCGGAAGTCGAAGCGCTCGTGCTGATTCGCGAACGCACGCCGATCTCGTCGCAACTGCTCTCGAAGCTGCCGCATTTGCGCATGATCAGCCAGACCGGTCGCATCGGGACCCACATCGATCTTGAAGCGTGCACCGATCGCGGCATCGCGGTGCTCGAAGGGTCGGGTTCGCCGATCGCGCCCGCCGAGCTGACCTGGGCGCTGATCATGGCCGCCCAGCGCCGGATTCCGCAGTACGTCGCGAACCTGAAACAGGGCGCGTGGCAGCAGTCGGGCCTGAAGACGTCCGCAATGCCGCCGAACTTCGGCCTCGGCCAGGTGCTGCGCGGCCAGACGCTCGGCATCTGGGGGTACGGAAAGATCGGCCGGCTCGTCGCCGGCTACGGCAAGGCGTTCGGGATGAACGTGCTGGTGTGGGGCCGCGAGCACTCGCTCGAGGCGGCGCGCGCGGACGGCTACACCGCGGCCGACAGCCGCGAGGCGCTGTTCGAGCAGAGCGACGTGCTGTCGCTGCACCTGCGCCTGCACGACGACACGCGCGGGATCGTCAAGCAGGACGACCTGATGCGGATGAAGCCGACGTCGCTGCTCGTCAACACGAGCCGTGCCGAACTGCTCGAGGAGAATGCGCTCGTCAACGCGCTGTCGCACAACCGGCCGGGGATGGTCGCGATCGACGTGTTCGAGAGCGAGCCGATCCTGCAGGGCTACAGCCTGCTGCGGATGGAGAACGTGATCTGCACGCCGCACATCGGCTACGTCGAACGGGAAAGCTACGAGCTGTACTTCAGCGCGGCATTCAAGAACATCCTCGCATTCGACCAGGGCGACATGTCGAACGTCGCCAACCCGGAAGCGCTGACCCCGATCCGCAAGCGCTGACCGCCTCCCGGCCGCGCCTGCTGCGGCCGCAGCGTCAGCCGGGCCGCAGCGTCAGCCAACCGGCCCGCGCGTCATCGCGGCGACGCGGGTGAGGAAATGCTCGCCGTCGCGCCGGCCGAGATCGTACGCGTGCCGCATCTGCGACGGGCTCGTGTAGTCCCAGCTCGAAATCGGTACCTTGCTCGACGGCTGCACGTACAGGCGCTGCTGGTCGCCGTGCGCGACCGTGAACATCTGCGGACGCGGGTACAAGCGGGTGACGAGCACCAGCACATGCCCCGGCGACGCGTCGAGCGCGTCGACCGGCACGTTGTCGACCATCCCGCCGTCGAGCACCGGCCGGCCGTTACGCCGCAAGACCGGCGTAAACGGCGGCGTGCACGACGACTGCAGGATCAGGTCGGCCAGCTCCTCGACCCGCGTGCATGCCTGTGCGCGCACGAATTCCGGCCGGAACCCGAGCGTGCGGCCAAGCGTCGGGTGCAGCGTCTTGCGCACGTACTTCTCGATGTTGTACGCGACGAGGCCCGCAGCGACCGCGCTGCGCGCGCCAAGCCAGCGCGGCACGTGCGACACGCCGATGCGGATCTCGGGCGCGTCATGGAGTTTCGCGAACGGCTCGCCGTAGATGTCGAGCAGCGCCTGCCGGTAGATCCGGTAATGCGGAAACACCGGCTCGCGGCCGAACAGGTTGCCCCAGTACGCGTTCTTCCGGTTGTGACGCAGCGCCTGTTCGTAATAACGCATCACCCACGCGGCGTCGCGCGTATACAGCATGCAGGCCGTCGCGGCGCCGGCCGAGATGCCGGTGATCACGCGTGGCCGCAACGCAAGCGCGGGCTGTGCGACGTCCCAGAAGCCCGCCTGCCACCAGCAGCGGTTGCCACCGCCGGCAAACACGATCTGGTCGAACATCGGCGACGCTCAGCCGACGAGCGCGTACGTCGACGTCGCGTGAACGGCCATCTTGCCGTCTTCGTCGAACAGTTCGACCTCGCCGAACACCAGATTGCGGCCCATCCGCAGCACGCGCGCGGTGACGAGCACGTCACCCTTGCGCACCGGGCGCATGAAGTTCGTGTTCAGCGACACCGTCGTCATCGGCCGGAACTCGCCGAGCACGGACGAGATCGCGACCACCATCGCGGTATCGGCGGCGGCCGTGAACACCTGGCCGCAGATCACGCCGCCGGAGTGGCGAAATTCACCGGAAAAAGGCAAACGCAACGTAACGCCGTCGTCGGCGATCGATACGGGCACCAGACCGAGCGAGCGGACCCACGGGGCCAGCAACCGGTCCAGCAATTCGCGGACTGCATTTTCGTCCATCTTCGAATATCCAGGAAATGTTGCGCGACCGCCGCGCAACAAGCGTGGACGTCATCATACCGGGAGCACGGAAACTGCGATGCCCGGCTGCGCCTCCAACCGCCCCGCACGTCGATGACGAAATATTTTTGGGAAATTCGCAGAAAGTACTTGCCAGCCGCCAAAAACCCGTGCATAATTTCTTTTCTGTTGGGGGCGTTAGCTCAGTTGGTAGAGCAGCGGACTCTTAATCCGTAGGTCGAGTGTTCGAGTCACTCACGCCCCACCAGGAATTCCAAAGGCCGGTCAGCGCAAGCTGACCGGCCTTTTCCTTTTGCACGTCCGGCAGGCGTTGCGATCCCTTCGCAACACCCAGAGCGACTTCCATCAGGAACCGCTCCGATCGTGATCGACTCGCCACCTTCTTCGTCGCCCGGACAACCCGTATCCCCTGGAAGTTCATGACCCGCCTATTCGGGTTCGGGATCTGCTCCGACGCAGCTGCGAATCTGCGCGCAACTATCCATACCTTCCGTTGAGCGCTCCGCCATCGGAGTTACTGATTCTCCATACGAAAACGCACCGCGACACGTCCGCTTTGCCCGTCTCGAACCGCCCCACGACGACCCGTTACCACCCGTTACAAAAGCGACAACGCCGTATCACCCGCCGCGCACGCGCTACGTACCATGGAGCCAAGGTGAACTGATTGCTCGCGAGCCGGTACGGCCGCGAACGGAGCGAAGGAAAATGAAGCGAATCCTGTTGTCCGGCGCCCTCGGCGTCGTGACGGCCTGCCTGTCGGCAAGCGCGTTCGCGCATGCCGACATCGGCGTGTACCTCGGTGTGCCGGGACCGGTAATCGAGGCACCGCCGCCGGTCTACTACGAACCGCCGCCGCCGGTGGTGTACCAGCCGGCACCGGTCTACTACGGACCGTATTACGGCGGCTACCGCGATCGCCGCGAATGGCACGACCGTGGCTGGCATCGCGGCTGGCATCATCATCATCATCACGACGACGACGATTGATATGGCGCACGCGTCAACGAACCGCGCCGGCCTGACAGCCGGCGCGTTCGCGTCCCCTCCCGCTTAACCGCTTACCACGGCAGCGAATACGTCTTCGTATTCGTAAAGCTCTTCATCGCTTCCTGCACGCCTTCCTTGTAGCCAAGCCCCGAATCCTTCACGCCGCCGAACGGCGTCAGTTCGAGCCGATAGCCGGGCACTTCGCGCACGTTCACGCTGCCCACTTCCAGCTCGGTGATGAAGCGCGTGATGGTGTCGAAGCGGTTCGTGCAGATCGACGACGACAGCGCATAGTCGGTGCTGTTCGACATCCTGATCGCTTCGTCGATGTCCTTGAAGCGCATGATCGGCGACACCGGCCCGAACGTCTCGTACTTCACGAGCGGCATGTCCGGCGTCACGCGGTCGACGACGGTCGGCGAGTACAGCGCGCCGTCGCGCACGTTGCCGACCAGCAGCCGCGCGCCGCGCGCGATCGCATCGTTCACCTGCTGCTCGCAGAACCGCGCGGCGGCCTCGTCGATCACCGTGCCCATGTCGACCGACGGATCGGCGGGATTGCCGTACGACCACGCGCGCGTCTTCTCGACCACCAGCTCCGTGAAGCGGTCGGCCACCGCCTCGTGCACGAGCATCCGCTTGATCGCGGTGCAGCGCTGCCCGGAGTTCTTGTACGAACCCGATACCGCGAGCGTGCTCGCCTCGTCGAGGTCGGCGTCTTCCATCACGATGATCGGATCGTTGCCGCCGAGTTCGAGCACCGCGCGCCGATAGCCCATGCGTGACGCGATCGACTTGCCGATCGATACGCCGCCCGTGAACGTGATCAGGTCGATCGCGGGGTTCGTGATCAGCTCGTCGGCGATCTCCTTCGGGTCGCCGGTGACGACCTGCAGCATCTGCGGCGGCAGGCCCGCCTCGTACAGGATGTCCGCGAACAGGTAGCACGACAGCGGCACCTTCTCCGACGGCTTCACGACGATCCGGTTGTTGGTCGCGACCGACGGCACGACCTTGTGCGCGACCTGATTCATCGGATGGTTGAACGGCGTGATCGCCGAAATCACGCCGAGCAGCGGCTCGCGCTGCGTGTACACGCGGCGCTTCTTGCCGTGCGGCGTCAGATCGCATGAAAAGATCTGCCCGTCGTCCTTCAGCACTTCGCCCGCGCCGAACGTCAGCACGTCGGCGACGCGGCCCGCTTCGTACGTCGAGTCCTTGATGCACAGCCCCGCTTCGGCGGTGATCAGCCGCGCGATCTCCGCGGTGCGCGCCCGCACGATGTCGGCTGCACGACGCAGGATCGCCGCGCGATCATGGCGCGTCAGCGTCGGCCGGTACGCACGCGCCACGGCGAATGCGCGCCGCACGTCGTCGAGCGTTGCCTTCGGCACGGTGCCGACGAGCGAGCCGTCATACGGATTGCGCACGTCGATCACTTCATCGCGATGGATCCGTTCGCCGTCGATCCGCAATGCCTCGTGACGGATCTCGCTGACGTTCGTCGATGCTGCAATGGCGTTCATGAATGAGCCTCCTTCCGGATTCGTTCGCATCACTGAAGATGATTGAGCGCGATATCGATGATGTCGAAATTGCGCAGCCGCGCGCGGCCTGTCACGTCGGCGGCGACCGGCTTGCTGAAGATCAGCGGCACGATCTGCTCGGAAATCCCGCCATGCGAGCGCAGCGGCACGTCGAGGCCCGACAGGTCGTGCTTGACGGACCGCGTGCCGAGCACCACGTGCTGCTTCGAGATCACGATCAGGTCGCCCATCCGGTCCGGCGGCAACTCGAAGCGTGCGCAGCCTTCGGTGCGCGTCAGCACGACCTCGATGCCGTCGACGGCCGCGAGCCGCGCGCGCAACGCGTCGATATCGGCGGTATCGGGCACGTAGACGGTCGCGAACGAACCGAGCGCGCCGTGGTGCACGACGTACGGATCGGTGATCGGCAGGATCACGCGCGCCGCGTCTTCGCCGAGCCAGTCGTCGAACAGCTCCTGCAGGTAGATCACGTTCGGCTCGCCTGCGTCGTCGTGCTTGTCGTTCATCCCGTGATCGGCCGTGATCGCGACGATTGCGCCGAGCTCGTCGAGCCGCTTCAGGTAGCGGTCCATCATCTCGTAGAACGCGTTCGCGCCGGGCGTGCCGGGCGCGCACTTGTGCTGCACGTAGTCGGTGGTCGACAGGTACATCAGGTCGATCGGGCGCGTCTCGAGCAGGCGCACGCCGGCGGCGAACACGAACTCCGACAGATCCGCGCTGTACACGCTCGGCACCGGCTTGCCGACCAGCTCGAGCACGTTGTCGATGCCGTTCTCGTCGATCGTCGCCTCGTCGGCCTTCTCCGATGAGAAGCAGATGCCGTTCAGCCCCTTGCCGAGCAGGCGGCGCAGCTTGTCCTTCGCGGTCACCACCGCGACGCGCGCGCCCTGTTCGGCGAACGTCGCGAGCACGGTCGGCGCAACGAGGTACTTCGGGTCGTTCATCAGCACCTCGGTGCCGCTGTCGCGATCGTAGAAGTAATTGCCGCTTATCCCATGCACCGACGGTGGCACGCCTGTCACGATCGACAGGTTGTTCGGGTTCGTGAAGCTCGGCACCACGCATTCGCCCTTCAACGCGGTGCCAGGCTTCAGCAGCGTGCGCAGGAACGGCGCGACGCCGGCCTCGGCGGCCATCTCCAGATATTCATAGGCGCAGCCGTCGACGCAGACGACCACCACGGGCCGGCTCATCCAGTTGTAGCGGCGGCCGTTCACTTCCACGGATACAGGCGTTTCAGTCATGACGTTCAGTCCTTTCGTTCGAAGAGGGGTTGAGTCGTCGGCGCCCGCGCCGCGCCGATGGGGGTGTTTTCCATGCTTGACATTAAAATGGATGATTTGTAGATTGTCAACAACATGCAGAGAACAGAAAGCAAAACACGGTTGCGCAAAGAGGGCTGGTCACCACTCATCCGCCGCGTCCCGCGGCGCCACAGTCAAGGGGTCTGAAGATGAACGAAGTGCCGGTAAGCAAGCGTTTCAAAACGTGGGCAGCGGGTGCGGCCCGTTGCGCGCTCGTCGCGTCGGTCGCCACGGTCGCCACGGTCGCGCTCGGCGTCGCGCACGCGGCGCACGCGAAGACGTCGCTGCTCGTCTACACCGCGCTCGAGGACGAGGCGATGAAGCCCTACAAGGACGCGTTCGAGAAAGCGAACCCGGACATCGAGATTCGCTGGGTGCGCGACTCGACCGGCTCGGTCACTGCGAAGCTGCTCGCCGAGAAGAACAATCCGCGTGCGGACGTCGTGCTCGGCCTCGCCGCGTCGAGCCTCACGCTGCTCGACCTGCAGGGGATGCTGATGCCGTACACGCCGAAGGGCTTCGACCAGCTCACGCGCAAGTACAGCGACGCGAACACGCCGCCGCACTGGGTCGGCATGGATGTATGGGGCGCGACGATCTGCTACAACCGCGTCGCCGCGCAGGCGAAGAACATTCCGAAGCCGACGTCGTGGGAGGACCTGACGAAGCCGGTCTACAAGGGCGCGATCGTGATGCCGAGCCCCGTGTCGTCCGGCACCGGCTACCTCGACGTGACCGCGTGGCTGCAGACCTTCGGCGACGACCGCGGCTGGAAGTTCATGGACGCACTCGACAAGAACGTCGCGCAATACGTGCACTCGGGCTCGAAGCCTTGCACGCTCGCCGGCACCGGCGAATTCCCGATCGGCATCTCGTTCGAGTTCCGCGGCCACGAGCTGCAGGCGCAGGGCGCGCCGATCGACCTGATCTTCCCGAAGGAAGGGCTCGGCTGGGACATGGAAGCGACCGCGATCATGAAGACCACGAAGCAGCCCGATGCCGCGAAGAAGCTCGCCGACTTCATGGCGAGCAAGGACGCGAACGCGATCACCGCGCGCTGGTGGGCAATCGTTGCGTATCCGGGCATCGCGAAGAAGCTGTCCGGCATCCCCGACAACTACGCGGACCTGCTCGTGAAGAACGACTTCACGTGGTCCGCGAAGAACCGCCAGTCGATCCTCGATACCTGGCAGAAGCGCTACGGAGCGAAGGCGCAGCAGTAAGGCCACGAACGGCGGCAAGGCGGCCACGCAGGCCGCCTTGCATCACCTTGCAACCGTCGAACCCGGCCCCAGGGCCACCCGCAGCGTGGAGGCGCGCATGGCACCTTATCTGAGCGTAGAACGCATCGAGAAGCGGTACAACGACACGCAGGTGCTCAGGGACATCAACCTGAGCGTAATGAAAGGCGAAATGATCTGCTTCCTGGGGCCGTCCGGCTGCGGGAAAACCACCCTGCTGCGGATCATCGCCGGGCTCGAATCGCAGAGCGCCGGCCACATCATGCAGGACGGCCGCGACATCTCGCGGCTGCCGCCGCAGCAGCGCGACTACGGGATCGTGTTCCAGTCGTACGCGCTGTTTCCGAACCTCACCGTCTACGACAACGTCGCGTACGGGCTCGTGAACCGCAGGATGAAGCGCGACGCGATCCACGAGCGCGTGCACACGCTGCTCGCGCTCGTCGGCCTGCCCGACAGCCACCGCAAGCATCCGAACCAGTTGTCCGGCGGCCAGCAGCAGCGCATTGCGCTCGCCCGTGCGCTTGCGACGTCGCCGGGCCTGCTGCTGCTTGACGAGCCGCTGTCCGCGCTCGACGCGCGCGTGCGCGTGCGGCTGCGCCAGGAGATCCGCGCGCTGCAGCAGCGGCTCGGCGTGACGACGATCATGGTCACGCACGATCAGGAAGAAGCGCTGTCGATGGCCGACCGGATCGTCGTGATGAACCACGGCGTGATCGAGCAGATCGGCACGCCGCTCGAGATCTACCGGCAGCCGGCGTCGCCGTTCGTCGCCGACTTCATCGGCAAGGTCAACACGATACCCGCCGAGGTGACGCACGACGGCACGCTGCGCGCAGGCGGCATCGGGCTTGACTACCGCTGCGGCAACGCGCGTCCCGCGCAGGGTTCGACGGTGTCGGTCTACGTGCGGCCGGAAGATCTCCGCATTCACGTGCCGGGCGATACGCCGGACAACCTGTTGAGCGGCCGCGTCGAAAAGCTCGAGTTCCTCGGCGCGTTCTGCCGCGTGAGCTTCCGGATCGACGGGCTCGACGGCCAGGAGATGGTCGCCGACCTGTCGTTCCACGAAGTCGACCGCACCGGCCTGCGCGAAGGCGCGCGTATCGATCTCGCGCTCGACCGCGAGCATGTCTGCGTGTTCTCGTCCGCCAAGGAGCGACTGCAATGAGTGCCGTGCTGACCGAGCGCCGCCGCGGCGCCCCCGCCCCTGCCCCTGCCGACGTGCGGCAGTTGACCCACTGGCACGACCGCGTCGCGCAGCTTGCATTGCTGACGATGGCCGCGCTGCTGTCGCTGTTCCTGCTGCTGCCGCTCGCGCTCGTCGTGCAGAAATGCTTCGTCGACGCGGACGGGCATTTCGTCGGCCTGCACAACTTCGCGCAGTATCTCGAAGACAGCGGCGTGCTGCGCTCAATGCTGCATTCGCTGACGGTCGGCGCGCTCGTCACGTCGATCGTCGTGCCGATGGCGTTCACATTCGCGTATGCGCTGACGCGCTCGTGCATGCCGCTGAAAAACGCGGCGCGTACGATCGCGCTGCTGCCGCTGCTCGCGCCGACGCTGTTGTCCGCCGTGTCGTTCATCTACTGGTTCGGCAACGCGGGGCTGCTGAAGCCGCTGCTGCACGGCCATTCGATCTACGGGCTGCCGGGCATCGTCGCGAGCATGGTGTACGCATCGTTCCCGCACGTGCTGATGATCCTCGTGACCGCGCTGTCGCTCGCCGACGGCCGGCTCTACGAAGCGGCCGACGCGATGGGCACGAGCCGCATACGCAAGTTCTTCACGATCACGCTGCCCGGCGCGAAATACGGGCTGATCAGCGCGACGATGGTGTCGTTCACGATGTGCATCAACGATTTCGGCGTGCCGGTCGTGATCGGTGGCTCGTACAACGTGCTGTCGACCGACATCTACAAGCTGATCATCGGCCTGCAGGACTTCAACCGCAGCGCGGTCGTGAGCCTGATGCTGCTGTTCCCGGCGCTGATCGCGTTCGGCATCGACTTTTTCATCCGCCGCCGCCAGCAGTCGCAGCTCGGCGCGCGCTCGACGCCATACCAGCCGAAGCCGTCGCGCGGCTTCGATCTCGCGATGCTCGCGTACTGCGGCGTCGTGTGCGCGTTCTTCGTCGCGGTGGTCGGGATCTCGGTGTTCGCGTCGTTCGTCAAGTTCTGGCCGTACCAGATGCGGCTCGGGCTGCAGCACTACGAGATGGGCCTGATCGCGGGCGGCATCTTCGACGCGTACAAGAACAGCCTGCGGATGGCGGCCACGGTCGCGATCGGCGGCACGATCGTCGTGTTCGGCAGCGCCTACCTGATCGAGAAGACCCGCGGCGCGCGCTGGCTGCGCGGCTTCATCAGCCTGTGCGCGATCCTGCCGATGGGCGTGCCGGGCCTCGTGCTCGGCATCAGCTACATCTTCCTGTTCAACGCGCCCGGCAATCCGCTGAACGGGCTGTACGGGTCGCTCGCGCTGCTCGCGATCGTCACCGTCGTCCACTACTACTCGTCGAGCCATCTGACCGCGGTCACCGCACTGCGCCAGATCGACAGCGAGTTCGAAGCGGTGTCGGCATCGCTGAAGGTGCCGTTCTACAAGACCTTCCTGCGCGTGACCGTGCCCGTGTGCCTGCCCGCGATCCTGCTGATCGCGCGCTACCTGTTCGTGAACGGGATGACGACCGTCTCGGCGGTCGCGTTCCTCTATTCGCCGGACACGCAGCCCGCGTCGGTCGCGATCCTGAACCTCGACGATGCCGGCCAGATCGGCCCGGCCGCCGCGATGGCGACGCTCGTGCTCGCGACCTCGTCGTGCGCGTGTCTGCTGTTCGCGTGCGTGTCGCACCGCCTGTTGCGCCGCACGCAGGCGTGGCGCAACCCGCATCGCCGCTGAATCCCCCACCGTATTCCCGTGACGTTTCGACTTCATCAAGGAGACACCATGACGCTCGCCGCCCAGCCCATCCTGCTCACCCCCGGCCCGCTGACGACTTCCGACCGCACGCGCGAAGCGATGCTGCGCGACTGGGGGTCGTGGGACAGCGACTTCAACGCGATCACCGCGCGCCTGCGCGAACGCATCCTGCAGATCGTGCACGGCGAAGGCACACATGAATGCGTGCCGCTGCAGGGCAGCGGCACGTTCTCGGTCGAAGCGGCAATCGGCACGCTCGTGCCGCGCAACGGCCACGTGCTCGTGCCGAACAACGGCGCGTACTGCCAGCGCATCGCGAAAATCTGCCGCGTGCTCGGCCGCACGCTGACGACGATCGACTACACCGAGGCATGCCGCGTCGACCCGGCCGACGTCGATCGCGCGCTGGCCGCGGACCCGGGCATCACACATGTCGCGCTCGTGCATTGCGAGACGGGCACCGGCGTGCTGAATCCGCTGCACGAGATCGCGAAGATCGTCGCGAAGCATGGCCGCGGGCTGATCGTCGACGCAATGAGCTCGTTCGGCGCGATCGACATCGACGCGCGCACGACACCGTTCGACGCGGTGATCGCGGCGTCCGGCAAGTGTCTCGAGGGCGTGCCGGGCATGGGTTTCGTGATCGTGAAGCGCAGCACGCTCGAACGCTGCGAAGGCAACAGCCATTCGCTGAGCATGGACCTGTACGATCAGTGGACGTACATGCAGCGCACGACGCAATGGCGCTTCACGCCGCCGACGCACGTCGTCGCCGCGCTCGACGCCGCGCTCACGCAGTACCTCGACGAAGGCGGGCTCGCCGCGCGCGGCGGCCGCTACGTGCGCAACTATCGCGCGCTGATCGACGGGATGATGGCGCTCGGCTTCCGCCCGTTCCTCGATGCGTCGGTGCAGGCGCCGATCATCGTCACGTTCCACGCGCCGGACGATCCGAACTACGACTTCAAGACGTTTTATCAGGAGGTCAAAAAGCGCGGCTACATTCTGTATCCGGGCAAGCTGACTGAGGTCGAGACGTTCCGCATCGGCTGCATCGGGCATTTCGGCGAAGCGGGCATTCCGGGCGCCGTCGCCGCGATCGCCGACACGCTGCGCGTGATGGGCGTGCGGCGGGTGTCCGCCGAAGCCGCGGCGTGATCTGCCGGGCCGCGCATCGGTTGCGATGCGCGGCCCGCCCTCCCGTTGATCCGGCCGTGCGCGACACGGCCGCTTTTCCATTCAAGCGAAACACGTGATGCGTCCCTTCTGGATCGAACAAGCGCTCTTCAACGACGGCGATCTCGCCCCCGCGCTGCAAGGTGCGGCGAAAGCCGACGTCTGCATCGTCGGCGGCGGGTTCACGGGGCTCTGGACGGCGATCCAGGCCAAGCAGCAGAACCCCGCGCTCGACATCGTTATACTCGAAGGCGACCTGTGCGGCGCGGGCGCGAGCGGCCGCAACGGCGGCTGCCTGCTCACGTGGTCCGCGAAATTCCTGACGCTGCGGCGCCTGTTCGGCGAGGCCGAGGCGGTGCGGCTCGTGAAGGCGTCCGAGGCGGCGGTGCAGCACATCGCCGAGTTCTGCCGCGCACACGGCATCGACGCGGAGCTGCGGCTCGACGGCACGCTGTACACGGCGACGTCGCCCGCGCAGGTCGGCACGCTCGCGCCGGTGCTCGACGCGCTCGCCGCGTGCGGGATCCACAGCTACGAGCCGCTGCCGCCGGCCGAAGTCGCGCGCCGCTCGGGCTCGGCGCGCAATCTCGACGGCGTGTATTCGCCGATCGCCGCGACCGTGCATCCGGGCAAGCTCGTGCGCGGGCTGCGCCGCGTCGCGCTCGCGATGGGCATCCGGATCCACGAGCGCACGCCGATGCTCGACTTCACGCCGGGCCCGCAGGTCGTCGTGCGCACGCCGGCCGGCAGCGTCACCGCCGGCAAGCTCGTGTTCGCGATCAACGCGTGGATGGCGAGCCGCTTCCCGCAGTTCGCGCGCACGATCGCGGTCGTGTCGAGCGACATGGTCATCACCGAGAAGTGTCCGGAGCTGCTCGCGAAGACGGGGCTCGCCGACGGTGTGTCGGTGCTCGATTCGCGGATCTTCGTGTACTACTACCGCAGCACGCCGGACGGTCGGCTGATGCTCGGCAAGGGCGGCAACACGTTCGCGTGGCGCGGGCGCATCGCGCCGGTGTTCGACCAGCGCTCGCCGTACGAGGCGCAGCTCACGCAGAGCCTGCGCGCGTTCTTCCCGTCGCTCGCCGGCGTGCCGATCACCGCGAGCTGGAACGGCCCGTCGGACCGCTCGGTGACGGGCTTTCCGTTCTTCGGCCGCCTCGACGGCGCACCGAACGTGTTCTACGGCTTCGGCTATTCGGGCAACGGCGTGGGGCCGACCTACATGGGCGGGCAGATCCTGTCGTCGCTCGTGCTCGATCTCGACAACGCGTGGACGCGCAGCCCGCTCACGCAGGGCCCGCTCGGACATTTCCCGCTGGAGCCGTTGCGCTATGTCGGCTCGCATGTGGTGCGCAACGCGATCCGTCGCAAGGAGCGCGCGGAGGACGCAAACCGGCAGCCGTGGATCGTCGATACGTGGCTGTCGAAGCTCGCGAGCGCGGCGGGGAAGGCGGACAAGGCGTAGGTGCGTCAGTCGTGCACCATGAACAAAGGGCGCTTCGCAGCGCCCTTTGTTCTGTTCCCGCGATGCGTGCGGCGCTCACACCCGCGCCGTCTTCTCGCGAGCCGCCTTGCCGGTTGCCGGCAGGCCCTGCTCGTGCGTGCGGCGCATCCGTGCGAGGCCGTGCGCGACGTGCTCGCGCACGAGCGCGACCGCCTTCTCCTCGTCGCCGTTACCGAGCGCCTGCACGATCTTCTCGTGCTCGGCCGCCGACACCGACAGCGCATCGTGCTCGGCCTCGATCGCCGCCTGCCGCAGCAGCCCGAGCTGCCGCACGAGCCGGCGGTAGGTATCGGTCAGGTGCGTGTTGCCGACGCCGACGACCATCGCGTCGTGGAACTGCACGTTGAGCTCGGTATAGCGCGTAACGTCATGCGTCTTCGCGGCGTCCTTCATCGACTGGATGATGCCCTTCAGCACCTTCAGCGTGTCGGGCGAGATGCGCTTCGCGAGCGCGCGCGCGACCGACTCGTCGAGCATCGCGCGCACTTCGTAGATCTCCTCGGCTTCGCGCAGCGGCACGACGCGCACCGTCACGCCGCGGTTCTTCTCGTTGCGCAGCAGGCCCGCCTGCTCGAGCGCGCGGAACGCCTCGCGCACGGGGCCGCGCGACACGTTCAGCTTCGTCGCGATGTCGACTTCGTTGAGTTTCTCGCCGGGCGCATATTCGCCGGACACGATCGCCCGCTCGAGCATGTCCTGGACGATCATCGCAAGCGACTGGCTCTGCAGGAGTTCGATGGCGTTGAGCGCGTTCGGGGCTGTCATGGTCGGGCAGGCAGCGGGGCTGCGGTGGAAAACGAGGGCGCCAGATCGGCGAATGATCCTTGTATACCTTCGGCCCGACACATTGTCAACAGTTTTCAGTCTCCAAACGCCAATCCCGAGTGGGATCTCGATGGAGACCGTGACCGAGGCCGCGATGCCGGCAAACGCGTGCCGCCGGCATCGCGACACACGCCGCTCAGCCCTTCACCGGCCCCGGGTCGCTCTGGCTCGGCCGGCCCGTCTCGACGTGCCCGGCGAAGCGGCGCACGACCTTGTCGTCGCCGGCGCCGCCCGTCGTGGTCGCGACGATGTTCAGGTCGTACCAGCCGTGGCTCGAGCTGAGCTCGAAGTGATCCTCGACGCGCTCGCCCGGCGCGAGCGTGTACGACCGCGCGTGCGCATGGCTGTACGCGTTGTCGACGACCACGCGGCACGGCGCGCGGCCGCTGTTGCGCAACTGCAGGTACACGTGGCGGTTGCGCACGTCGTAGCCGAGCTTCGCGTCCGGGTTCGCGTGCTGGCCGTCCGTCGCGAGCGTCGTGTTGCCCTGGAACTCGCACACGTAGCCGTTCGGGCCATACACCGCGAGGTGATAGTCGCCGTGCGCGACCGACGTGTTCCAGCAGTCGGCGATCTTGTCGCCCGCGGACACCGCATAGCGGCGCGGCTGGCTCGACGGATTGCGACGATCGTACACGTAGAACGCGGCGCCCGCGCCGCCCGTGTTCGCGAAGTCGAGCCACACGTTGCCGTCATGGCTGTTCACGCGGCTGTGCACGAAGACCTCGTACGGCAGCGCGCGCGCCGGACGCGTGCCGGCTTCCTGCGCCGGCATCGTCTGCTGCGCGGGCACCTGGTACGCCTGGCCGGCCGTCGCGAGGTGCTGCGGCACCGTGAAGCTCACCGTGCGCGTGTCGGGCTTGCCGGAGAAGTCGAACGCGGACGTCAGGTCGCCGCAGATCGAGCGCCGCCATGCGCTGATGTTCGGCTCCTTCACGCCGAAGCGCGCTTCGAGGAAGCGCAGCACCGACGTGTGGTCGAACGTCTCCGAGCACACCCAGCCGCCTTTCGTCCACGGCGAGATGATGATCAGCGGCACGCGCGGCCCGAGGCCGATCGGCTGGATCCCGCCCGGGTCCGCGCCCGGCACGAGCGGGCTCATCTCGTGCGGATATTTGCCGAGGTCGAGCAGCTCGTCGCCGAGATTGCCCAGCAGGTTCGACGAAACGACGCCCTGGCCGTTCACGCCGCTCGTCACGGGCGGCACCGGCGGCACGACGTGATCGAACAGCCCGTCGTTCTCGTCGTAGTTGAGGATGAACACGGTCTTCGCCCACACGTCCGGGTTCGACGTCAGCGCTTCGAGCACCATGTTGATGTAGAACGCGCCGTCGGTCGGCGACGCCTGCGGGTGCTCGCTGTACTTGTACGGCGCGACGATCCACGACACCTGCGGCAGCCGGTTCGCCTGCACGTCGGCCTTCAGCTCCGCGAGCGTGTGGTTCGATGCACCCTTGTCGACGAGCGGGCCGCTCGCGCCTTCCTTCACCTGGAAGCGCTTGAAGAACATCAGCGAGTTGTCGGTGTAGTTGTCGGTCGGGTCGCCCGGGATGCCCGTGCCGCCCTGGTACACCTTCCAGCTCACGTTCGCGTTCTCGAGGCGCTCCGCGTAGGTCGTCCACGTGTAGCCGTTGACGTTGTTGCGCTCGCCGATGCCGGGGCCGTTCGGCTGCGTGCCGTACACGTTGCGCGAGTCGATCGTGCCGGTCCACAGGTAGATGCGGTTCGGCGCGGTGTCGGCGTGCGCGGAGCAGAAATACGCGTCGCAGATCGTGAACGCGTCGGCCAGCGCGTAGTGATAGGTGAGGTCCTGGCGCTTCAGGTAACCCATCGTCAGCACGTCCTGCTTCTGGTTCACCCACTGGTTCCACTGGCCGTTGTTCCAGGCCAGGTGGCCGCTGCTCCAGCCGTGGTTGGTGCCCGGCTGGAATTCGGTCGTCTGCTTCGGATCGAGGTAGAACGGCAGCACGTACGGCGCGGACGAATCGAGGCCGCGCGAATGATAGTTCTTCGTGAACACCGACGCGGGCGGCTGCTGCCACACCGGCGCACCACTCGGCAGCAGGTGCGGGCGCGGGTCGTCGAAGCCGCGCACGCCGCGCAGCCCGCCGAAGTAGTGGTCGAACGAGCGGTTTTCCTGCATGAAGATCACGACGTGCTCGACGTCCTGGATCGTGCCGGTGCGCGACGCGGCCGGCATCGCCAGCGCCTTGCGGATCGCGGGCGGGAAGCCTGCGTAGGCGGCCATCGCGCCCGCCGACTGGGCGGCAAGGCGCAGGAAATCGCGTCTGTTGGTCGAAGACATGGAGAGGATCCTGTTGGGTCGGTATGGAAACGAGCAACCGGCTGAGCGGGGCCGGCGGCGGTGCGTTGCCGTTATTAGTCCGCACCGGCGTGTCCCGGACGTGACCGGTTCCAGCAGGTTTCTTGTGGTCATCCCCAGCTTTTTTTCGAAGTCGCGCACGACGCGCCTTTCACCGCGCCGACACATGGGTGCGCTACGCTGCCGCGCATGAAGAGGGATGAGGCGGAGTCGTGTTCGATCAGCTGAAGGCGTTCCACGCGACCGTCAGGCAGGGCAGCATCACGCGCGCGGCGCGGCATCTCGGCGTGAGCCAGCCGACCATCGCCGCGCAGATCAAGCAGGTCGAGCAAGTGTACGGCGTCGAGCTGTTCTATCGCAGCGGCCGCCGGCTCGAAATCACCGAGACCGGCATCGAGCTGCTGCCACTGATCGAGAAGATGATCGCGCTCGAAGCGCAGGTCGACATCATGCTGCGCAACGTCGGCGGCCTGTTCGAAGGCCAGTTGCGCATCGGCGCGACGGGGCCGTACTACATCATGGACGCCGTCGGGCGCTTCTCGAACGCGCATCCGTCGATCGCGCTCACGTGCCGGATCGGCAACTCCGAGGAAATGCTGCAGGCGCTGCACGAATTCCGCATCGATCTCGCGGTGTCGTCGCAGCGCAATGATGCGGACGGGCTCGACCGGCAGGTGATCTCGACCGATCCGCTCGTGCTCGTCGTGCATCGCACGCATCCGCTCGCGCGCTTCGACGCAATCGACGCGGCGCAGCTCGCCGACGTGCGGCTCCTGATCCGCGAGGAAGGCTCGGTCACGCGCCGCTGCACCGAGGAGATCCTGTCGGCGGCCGGCGCTGCACCGGCGTGCGTCGCGGAGATCGGCAGCCGCGAAGCGATCCGCGAGGCGATCCTGCACGGCGTCGGCTGCAGCCTGTTCCCGCTCGGCGAGGCCGAACGTCATCCGGAATTGCGGATCGTCGCGCTGCGCGGCGTCACGACGACGATCGACGAATACGTGTACTACCTGAAGGCGCGCCGCAACAGCCCCGCGATCGCCGCGTTCCTCGCGTGCATCGTGCCGGCGCGCGGCGAGGCCGTCGCCGCCGAACAGAACACGCGCCGCGTGATGGCGCGCTGAGCGGTGCTGCGGCGCCGAGCGGCGCTGCGGCGCTGACCGGCGTTGCGGCGTTGGCGTGACCAGCTCTGACCGGCGTTGCCGCCGCGTGCGCCGGCGCGCGGGACACCCGCGCCGCTCAGGCGCGCGCCCGCTTACGCCATTCAGGTGCGCTGGCGCTTACTTCGGCAGTGCCGGGATCATCCAGGTCAGCACGTGCTGCTGCAGAACCACGAGCACGCCGAGCAGCAGCGTAAGGATCACGCTGTGCCAGAACGTGCGCGCGAACACGACGCCCTCCTGCCCCTTCAGGTCCGTCGTCGACACGCCCGTTGCGATGTTCTGCGGCGAGATCATCTTGCCCATCACGCCGCCCGACGAGTTGGTCGCGGCCATCAGCACCGGATCGAGGCCGAGCTGCCGCGCGGCGACCACCTGCAGGTTGCCGAACAGCGCGTTGCCCGACGTGTCGCTGCCGGACAGGAACACCGCGATCCAGCCGAGCGACGCGGACACCAGCGGGAACAGCGCGCCCGTCGACGCGACGCCCGTGCCGAGCGTATAGCTGATGCCCGAGTAGTTCAGCAGGTAGGCGAGCCCGACGATCATCATCACCGTGACGATCGCGATGCGCGTCTGCCGCCAGGTCTTCGCGACGCAGCCGAAGAAGTCGCCGGCGCCGGTGCGCGTCCACGCGGCGGTGACGATCGCGGACAGCAGGATCGCGGTGCCCGTGCCGAGCGGCTGGAAGTCCCAGATCGCCGCATAGGGCTTGTGGTACAGCGTGACGAACACTGCGTTGTGCAGGCCCGGCCAACGGATCTTCACGTCGCCGACCGCCGCGATGTTCGCGTGCACCCAGACGATCACGACCACCGACACGACGATCCACGGCAGCCAGCCGCCGTAGCCGATACGTCCGCCGCCGCTGCTTTCGCCGCTCGCCGGGGTCGCGCGCGCGACCGCGAACTGCGGGTCGGGCTGCGGTTTCCACACTTGCAGGAAGCCGATCGTGACGATCAGCGAGGTGAGCGACGACAGCACGTCGGTGAGCTGATAGCCGAGGAAGTTCGACGTGACGAACTGCGCGAGCGCGAAGCTGCCGCCCGATACGAGCAAGGCCGGCCACAGCCGTGCGATCGACCGCGTGCCGCCATACACGCCGATCACGTAGAACGGCAACAGCAGCGCGATGAACGGCAGTTGGCGGCCGACCATCGCGCCAAGCGTTGCGGGCGGCAGCGACGTGACCGCGCCGAGCACGGTGATCGGCACGCCGAGCGCGCCGAACGCGACCGGCGCGGTGTTGAACAGCAGCGTGTACGTGAGCGCCTCGATCGCCGGGAAGCCGAGCGCGATCAAGAGCGCGCTCGTGATCGCGACCGGCGTGCCGAATCCGGAGATCCCTTCGAGCAGGCAGCCGAACGAGAACGCGACGACGAGCAGCACGAGGCGGCGGTCGTCGGGCAGGTGGTCGAGCATCCATTGCCGGAACTGGTCGAAGCGGCCCGACTTCACGGCAATGTTGTACAGCAGCAAGGCGTTGAAGACGATCCACATCACGGGGATCAGCGCGAGCGCCATGCCGGCGGCGACCGCGTCGAACGCGAGGCTGGCCGGCATGCCCCACGCGCCGATCGCGACCGCGAGGCCCGCGATCAGCCCGGCGAGCGATGCCTGCCATGCGGGACGCCGCAGCACGCCGAGCGCGATCAGCGCGACCGCAATCGGGATCGCGGCGACGAGGAATGACAGCAACAGGGAATTGCCGACCGGCGTCAGCGGCTGCGCGAATGCGATACCGGCGGGTAGAACGGCGGTGGGGCTCATCGTGCCTCCTGTGCAAAATCCCGGGCGCTTGCGCACGCAACGACGCCGCCGCGCCTATGGATCGGTCACTTAAAAAGGTTAGGAGGCGCGCAGCGCTTCTACAAGGAGGGACAAGCCCGAGGCAGGCCGACGCCGGTACTCGGCGGTACACGGAGGCACACCGAGGCACACGGACGCACACGGAGGCACGACGCCGCACATCGCTGCGAGACACGGCGAGCGCGGTCCTGCCGCGTCCGGCAACGCACCGCTGCAATCTTGCACCGCGAACAAAGGTGCCTCTCCGGCAGCGGGATGTTTCGTTTGGCATCCGAAGCCTAGACTGCGCGCATCGGTTCCGTTCGTGCCGACTACGGTGCGACACCGGAACGCCTACGGAGAGTACGAAAATGAAGACGATGATTCGCGCGGCCTGGGCCTGTGTCCTGATCGGCACGGCCGTCGCAGCCCATGCGCAATCTGCATCACACCCGTTGACGCGCGCCGAGGTCCGCCAGGAACTGGCCGACATGCAGGCCGCCGGCTACCGGCCCGGCATCGTCAGCAGCCCGGACTATCCGCAGAACATGCAGGCGATCGTGAAGCAGGTCGCTCAGGCGCACGCCGCCACCGGTTACGGCAGCAACGACAACGTTGCCGCGGAGTCCGGGAAGCCGGGCCAACTGCCCGCGATCGATCGCAATACCTACGCGCATCACTGACGCAGGCACGCGATGAACCGCATCGGCAACTTGGTGGCGGTGACACCGCCGGGCGATGCCGGCGGCCTTCATCCGCGCCGCCCGCCGCGCACGCGGCGCCTGCTGCGCCTGGTGCGCGGGGTCCACGCCTGGCCGCACCGGGCCACATCGGCCGTGACTCCGCGCACGCCGATGCGCGCGGCCGCGTGCACCGTCGTCAGACGCTGAAGCGGTTCAGCGTGTACGCGCGATAGGCCGCGACGAACGCGTCGAACGAACCGGCTTCCTTCGCTTCCAGTTCGGCCTGCTCGGCGAGCGACCGTGCGGCGAGCGTTTCCGCCGTGCGCTGGTCGGCTTCAGCGAGCGGCCGCGCGCGGAAATGTGCGGCATGCGCATCGCTTTGCGCACGCGCGAACGCGAGGAACGACTGTTGGTTGTCGCGCATCGTGCGCAGCACGCGCGCGGACGGCGTGCGCTCCGGATCGGCAAGCTTCTCGCGCTGCGCAGCGATCGCGCGCGCATGCTCGTCGCCGCCGCGAATTTCGTCGAGACGGCGGCCGACGGCTTCGATCTTCGCCATCAGTTCGTCTGCCCACGCTTGCAGCGCGACCGGGCTGCCGCCGCGCGACAGCATCAGGCCCGGCTTGCGCCCTTCCATCGTCACGCTGCCGAAGTTCGCGTTCGCCTCGCGATACGCGTCGCAATCGAGCGGCGGGCTCGCATCGAGCGCGCACACGAGCAAATACGCATCGAGAAACCGCGCGGTATCGAGCGCGATGCCGGTCGGCTCGAACGGATCGATGTCGAGGCAGCGCACTTCGATGTACTGCACGCCGCGCGATGCGAGCGCATGCAGCGGACGCTCGCCCGAATACGTGACGCGCTTCGGCCGGATCGTCGAGTAGAACTCGTTCTCGATCTGCAGCACGTTCGTGTTGATCTGGATCCACTCGCCGTCGCGATGCGTGCCGATCGCCTCGTATGCCGGATACGGCTCGCTCACGGCCTTCGACAGCGCGTCGAGATAGCCCGACAGCGTGTTGTAGTCGGCCTGCAGCGCCGCCTGCGCGGTCGTGTTCGAGTAGCCGAGATCGCTCATCCGCAGGCTCGTCGCGTACGGCCGGTACAGCGTGTCGGCGTCGAACGTGTCGAGCGTGTGCGGCCGGCCGCGCAGGAATTTCAGGTCGAGTGCGGGCGACGCGCCGAACAGGTACATCAACAGCCAGCTCGTGCGGCGGAAGTTGCGGATCTGCGCGAGATAGCGCTCGGACTGGTAGTCGACGAGCGTCGCGGTCGAGCCCTCTTCCGCGTGCAGGCGCCGCCACACCTCTTCATGCAACGAGTAGTTGTAGTGGATGCCGGCAATGCACTGCATCGTGCGGCCGTAGCGATAGGCGAGGCCGCGCCGGTACACGGTCTTCAGGCGGCCGATGTTCGACGTGCCGTAGTTGGCGATCGGAATCTCGTCGTCGGCGGGCAGCAGGCCCGGCATCGAGTCGGTCCACAGCATCTCGTCGCCGAGCGACGCATACACGTAGCGATGCAGCTCGTCGAGGCGTTCGAGCGTGAGCGCCGCATCGCGTTCGGCCGGGGTGATCAGCTCGACCAGCGCTTCCGAATAGTCGGTCGTCAGCGACGGATGCGTGAGCGCCGAACCGAGCGCGCGCGGATGCGGCGTGAACGCGATCATCCCGTCGCGCGTCACGCGCAGGCTTTCCTTTTCGATGCCGCGCAGGCCGTCGGGCAGATGCTGCCGCGTCGGGCCGGTGCTCAGCGCGTCGAGGCGATCCAGCAGCAAATCGGTCTGGCGGATGGTCATGGTGTTCGACATGGATGCGCAAGTGCGGGCACGGCGCGCGTGGAATGCTCACGCGCGGCCGGCTGGATTGTTGGTCGCTTCGTTGGTAGCGGGCACTTTAACATCTCGCCGGAACACGCGCTTGAGGCGGCCGCGGGCGCGGGCGGGCGCGTCGCAGCGGGCCGGCGGGGCCGGTGGAACAACGGCGCCCGCGGAAGCGGAAGCGTCTGCGACAACGTCCCACCGGGCTGCTCAAAGGCTGCGGCGTAGCGCAGGCGGATTCATTCGTCTGCGGGATGACGAACCACATCGGCCAGCGGACGGTGCAACCCGACGGTCATGATCGGGTGCCGGCGCGAACGTCCGATGGCATCGAGGGCCGGCTTGCGGCAGCTTGCACATGCGCGACACGGTGCGCACGGTTGCACCGCGCCACGTCACCCGCCGCGCGCGCCGCCTGCGCGGTCGGCCACCTCGTTCCACAAATGCAGCGCCGCATACGCGCGCCACGGACGCCAGCCGTCCGTGCGGCGCTTCTGGCTCGCGAGCCGGTCGAGCGACGGATCGCGCGCGGCGATCGACTGCATCAGCACGAGATCCGACGCGGGCCATGCGTCCGGATCGCGCCACGCGCGCATCGCGATGTATTCGACCGTCCACGGACCAATCCCGGGCAGGTCGAGCCACGCCTGCCGCAGCGTCGCCAGATCGGCCTGCGCGGGATCGACCGGCACGTCGCCTGCCGCGACCGCGCGCGCCACCCCGGTCAGCGCCGCCGCCCGCTTGCCGGGCATCCCGATCCGTGCGAGGTCGCACGCGGCGAGCGCGTCGGGCGTCGGGAAGCGCCACGCAGGCGCGCCGTCCTGTGCGGACATACCATCCTGTGCGGGTATGCCGTCGTGCACGACCCGCTCGCCCGCGCGCTCGACGAGACGCCCGACGATCGTCGTCGCCGCCTTCACGCTGACCTGCTGGCCGACGATCGCGCGCACCGCGAGCTCGAAGCCCGACCATGCGCCCGGCACGCGCAGCCCCGGCGCGGCCGCGACGAGCGGCACGAACCAGGGATCGCGTGCGAGTTCCCCGCCGATCGCGGCCGGGTCCGCGCGCAGGTCGAACATCGAGGCGAGCCGCGCGGCGAACGCGTCGTCGACGTGGCGCGCGGCCGGGCCGTCGACGGTCGCGACGAGGCAATGCCTGCGCGGATGCCGCTCGACGGTGAGCCGCCCCGGTGCGCCATGCAGGTCGACGATCCGGCGATACACGCCGTCCGCAACCTGCTCGACGCCGGGAATCGCGCGCCCGCTGAAGAAGCGCAGCACGCGCGCCCAGTCGTAGGGCGCCTTGAAGCGCAGCTCGAGCTGAGCGGTTGTCGGTGCGGTCGTCGGCGCCGTTATTGGCGCGGCATCGGGTGCGGCATCGCCGGCCGACGTTTTCGTTGTGTTCGTAATGCTCAAGCTGCGCTGTCCTCCGCAATGGCAACGGTCGTTTCGTCATCGTGCGCATGGCGCGCCTCGGCCGCAAGCAGCGTCGCCTTGCGGCGCACGCCCCAGCGATAGCCGGCGAGCGCGCCGCCCTTCTGCACGACCCGGTGGCACGGGATCGCGAGCGCGACCGGATTCGACGCGCACGCCGACGCGACCGCCCGCACCGCGCGCGGCGCGCCGAGCGCTTCGGCGATCTCGGAATAGCTGCGCGTTTCGCCGTACGGAATGTGGGTCAGCGCTTCCCATACGCGCTGCTGGAACGCGGTCGGCGCGATATCGAGCGGCAGCTCGAAGGTGCGGCGCGTGCCGTCGAGATACGCACCGATTTGCGCGACGAACGGCGCGAGTTGCGCCGGCGACTCGACCAGCTCGGCACGCGCGAACGCGTCCGTCAATGCGGCGACGAGCGACGCAGGATCGTCGCCGAACGCGATCCGGCAGATCCCCTGCGCCGTCGCGGCGACGAGCACCGTGCCGAGCGCCGTCGGCGCGGTCGCATAGTCGATCCGCAGCCCGGCGCCATGCCGGCGGAACGCGGACGGCGCCATCCCCAGCTCGCGCGGCACCGACGCGTAAAGCCGCGACGGCGAATTGAAGCCCGCGTCGACGGCCGCCTGCGTGACCGGCTGCCCGCTTTGCAGCGCCTGCCGCAACGCGGCGCCCCGCTGCGCGGCCTGGTATTGGCGCGGCGACACGCCGACCACGCGCTTGAACAGCCGCTGCAAGTGGAACGGGCTGACGTGGACCGCATCGCTCAATTGCTGCAGCGTGAGCCGCTCGGGATGCGCGTCGAGCACCGCGCACGCGCGATTCACGATGTCGAGTTCGCGCGGCAGCCCCTCGGGCTGGCAGCGCTTGCAGGGCCGGAACCCGGCTGCGCGCGCGGCCGTCGGATCGTCGAAGAATGCGACGTGTTCGCGTCGCGGCAGGCGCGACGCGCAGGTCGGGCGGCAGAACACGCCGGTCGTGCGCACTGCATAGAAGAACGCGCCGTCCGCATGCGGATCGCGGGCGGTCACGGCATTCCAGCGGGCGTCGTCGGTCGGATAGGCGGTTTTCATCGGAACCTCGCACTGTCAGTGTAGACGGTGCCTACTCTAGCCAGCCGCACGCACCGTCGCGCCCTGAATCTTGCTCTGTGATTCGCCCCGGGTGATCGGGGGCACATCAAAAAAACGTCCGAACGGACGGACGGCAATCCGGTTTTCACCGCATCGCCACATTCATGTTGCAGTGCGGCTGCGACAAATCGCCGTCCTGACGTTTTTTTACACAAATAATATTGCGACGCACCATCGCCGTGTGTATAGTTGGAACTGTCTCCTCCATGTCTCCTCCTGATATGGATTAAGCCCGTTCCACGTGAACGGGCTTTTTTTTCGCCCGTCGATCCTGCCGTGTTTGCGCGGGCGCCGCCGGCGGCACCGTGGTCTACACTCGATGAACCCTGCCTGCGAAGGAGCGTTCGTCCATGAAACCGACCATCCGCGCGATCGATCACGTCGTGCTGCGCGTGACCGACATGGCCACGATGACGCGCTTTTACTGCGACGCCGTCGGCTGCCACGTGGAAAAGGAACAGCCCGATCTCGGCCTCGTGCAGTTGCGCGCGGGCGATGCGCTGATCGACCTGCTCGCCGTCGGCGGCAAGATCGACCGGCCCGACAGCGGCCCGCCCGGCGCGGGGCGCAATCTCGATCATCTGTGCCTGCGCGTCGAGCCGTTCGATCCGCATGCGCTCGCCGCGCACCTGAGCGCACACGGTGCGCGGCCTGGCGGCGTCGAGGAGCGCTACGGCGCCGGCGGCTACGGCCCGTCGATCTACCTGTTCGATCCCGAAGGAAACATGCTGGAATTCAAGGGGCCGCCGGCCGAGATCCGGTGAGCGCGGCCGGCGCGTGCCAGCGCGTGCATCATGCGTCGGCGCGCGCCTTGATGACGGTCCATTCGACGGCGACCGGATCGTGATCGGCGCTCGAGATCCACGCGGTGCCGTCCTGCACCGTGCACTGCAGGCGCATCGTGCGCTCGGCAAGCCGCCCGAGCGCCGTGGCGACGCCGTCGGCGAGCGACAGCACCTGCACGTTGCGCAGCCGCTCGACCTTGCTGCGCACGCCCTGCCACCAGATATCCGACGTCTTGCCGCCGTACGCGATCACCGTCACCTGCCCGGCGCGGCCCGCCGCTTTCGAGATGCGCCGCTCGTCGGGCTGACCGACGTCGATCCACACGTCGATCGCGCCCGTCAGGTCCTTCTGCCAGAGATCGGGCTCGTCGGTGTCCGACAGCCCCTTGCAGAACTCGAGCCGCTCGTGTGCGAACAGCGCGAACGCGGCGATGCGCACCATCATCCGCTCGTCGGTTTCCGACGGATGGCACGCGACCGTCAGTGAGTGGTCGGCGTAGTAATGCCGATCCATGTCGGCGATTTGCAGTTCGGCTTTGAAGATCGTGGATTTGAGCGCCATGCGGGAAGTGCCCGGGCGGGCATCGGTTCAGGTCGGGCCGTGATGATACCGAAAGCCCGGCGTCCGACGCATGACACGCACAGCAGAACGGCCCGGCATGCGGCCGGGCCGTGTTCGGTTCGCGCCGCCGGCGGCGCCGGCGCACGCGTGGCGCCGCTGCGACGGCGCGTGATTGCGTTGTTAATGTGTGGCTGTTGCGTGGCTGTTGCGTGATTGTTGCGTTATTGCTTGACGAAGCGGGAATCGGTCCACAGGCCTTGCTGGTCGCTGTTGTCGGCGCTGACGAACTGCACGTCGCCCTGCTCGACCGACACCACGCGGAACCGCTGGCCTTCCGGCACCGACAGGCAACGGTAGTCGTCGAAGTATTGCTGCTTCGCCTGCGACTGGCCGTCACGCTCGTGATTCAGTACGGAATCCAGATTATCTTTCGACAGACAGCCCCATGCGTTCTTCGTCATCTGGATTTCCTGCTTCGGCTGCACCGCCGAATCGCCGCCGGCCTGGGCGATGGACACCACGGCAAACGCGCCGACGATCGCAAGAAAAACATTGGTTCGCTTCATCATTTTCTGTCTCCGTGCTCGCGGGCACCGGGCTGGGGTTAGCTATGCGTTTAAAGGTGATCGTGAACCCGCATTTTTCAATTTAGGAGACCGGCAAGCGATAGCAAGCACATTTGTTGTGCGATCGCAATAGCGGCGAATTGTCGCACCCTGCGCGACGCACCTTTCGGCGCGCCGTCGCATGGATGGTAAAAACAGACGCATCACGCGCGAACTCGCGACGGCGGCCGCAAAGCCATGCGCCACAAGGCTTTCACCGAATCGTCGCGACGCTGGATGAACGGTTTGGATAATCCATTTCGATATCCGGACGAATTTGATGCGTCGCACATAAAGTCATCCGAAACATCACCGGCTTTACTGCAATGCGTCACGCTTTTAAGCGAAAACAAGAAAAATGCCAGGTACGCGAATACCTGGCATTTACCCGCATTTCGCGGCGGGCGCCCGCCGCCGCCAATACGCTGCGCGAAATGCGTCAGTCCGCGCGCTGCCGCTCGAAATAATCGCGCTGGAACAGGCACATCCGGTATGCGTTGTGATACGTACCGTTGCCGAAGAATTCCTCGATCAATTCCGCTTCGTGCTGGAACCCGCATTTTTCATAAATGTGGATCGCTGCCGCATTGGACGTATCCACGATCAGGTACAGCTTGCGCAGGTTCAGTACCTTGAACGCGTATTCGATCGCGCGACGCGTCGCCTGCCCCGCATAGCCGCGGCCCTGGCAATGCGGCGCGATGATGATCTGGAATTCGCCGCGGCGGTGGATGTAGTCGAGCTCGATCAGTTCGACGAGCCCGACGAGTTCGCGTTGCGGGTCGACCGCGACGAAGCGGCGCTCGCGCTGGTCGTGCACGTGACGGTCATACAGTTGCGACAGTTCGGCAAAGGTTTCGTAAGGCTCCTCGAACCAGTAGCGCATGATCATCGCGTCGTTGTTCAGTTCGTGGACGAACCGCAGGTCCTGGCGCTCGAGCGGCCTCAGCGCAAGCGCATTCGTATCGTTTTGTAGTGACATCGTAAGGGTCTTCGCGTCGCGCGCAGCGGGGCGCGGGGCGACCCTGTCGGGAACCGCCCCGATTGCGCCCCGCCTGCGCGCCAAGAAAATGAACGTGGGTGAGGTTGAGAGCCTAGAATGGGAACAGGGTTCCTGCCACCGTCAAGGAGGCAATCGTGATCGAGCAAGTAATACTCGGTGTGTTTCTGGTGCTGCCGCTCGTGATCGTGGCCGTGCTGTTTTCCGATGAACTGTGGCAGGAACACCGGCGTCAGCATCCACGTGACGAGAACGCGCCACACATCGACTGGAAGCATCCGTGGCGCCGGGTACGGCGCGGACACTGAACGATGGACGCCGACGTGAACAACACCTCATCCTCCCGGAAGCCGGATATCCCGCACGAAACGATCGATCTGCAGATCGCCGACGTGCTCGCGGCCGTCCGCTATCCCGCGAACAAGGATACGATCGTCGACGCCGCGCGCGATGCGGGCGCAAGCAACGAAGTGCTGACGATGCTGGACGGGCTGCCCGAACAGGACTACGCGGACATCGACGCGGTCACGCGCTGGGTCGCCGGCAACTACGGCCCGGGGCTCGGCATTTGAGCGCGCACCCATAACGCGATAGGATCGGGCCGCACCGGTCGCGCGCGACCGGGATACACATCGCCCGGCGTCTCGGCCGGGCGCTTGCGAATGCGTGCCTCGGAGACCTCATGGAAGGCATCCTGATCCAGCACACCACACGCCGGCAGCTCTGGTTCGGCGCGCTGTCGGCGCTCGTGATCCTGCTTGCGCTCGGCATCGCCGCGCCGCGTGCGAATGTCGCACTGCCGACGGTCGAACCGTTCCTGCCGATGTGTGCGCTGACCGTATTTACCACCGCCAGCATCGCGGCGTTCTTCCTCGGCGCGCAATTCACCATCACGCGCCAGCCGGTGCTCGGTGCGCTCGGCGGCGCCTATGCCTTCACCGCGCTCGCCGTCGCGTTGCAGCTGCTGACGTTTCCCGGCGTCTTCGCACCGCATGGCCTGTTCGGCGCGCTGCCGCAGAGTGCCGCATGGATGTGGATCTTCTGGCATGGCGGTTTTCCGTGTTTCGTGATGCTCGCGCTGTTCGCGCGCAAGCGGATGGTCCGCTCGCCGATCAGCGCGCACCGCACGCACTGGTGGACGATCGCGTTCGTCGGCGGCCCCGCAGCCGCCGCCGCGCTGCTGTGCATGCTCGCGCTGAACGTGCAGCTGCCGCCCGCGTTCAGTCCGCCGGGCGCGGCGGCCATGATCCCCGTCAATCAGATCGCGCTCGTCGTCTGGGCGCTCAACGTGATCGCGCTCGCCGCCGTGCTGTTCACAGGCCGGCTGCGTACGACGCTCGACCTGTGGCTCGCAATCGCCGTGCTCGCATGCCTCACCGACACCACGCTGAACCTGCTGAGCACGGACCGCTTCACGCTCGGCTGGTATCTCGCGCGCGTGTTCAGCATGTTCACGCCCGGCGTGCTCGTCTGCGTGCTCGCGTGGGAAGTGACGATGCTCTATCAGCGCCTCTTCGAAGCGCACGCAACGCTGATCCGCTCATCCGCCCGCGACGGCCTGACGGGCGTCTACAACCGCAGCCACTTCAACGATCACTTCCACCTGCTGTTCCTGCAGGCGCGGCGGCAAGGCGAGCCGCTGTCGCTGCTGATGGTCGACGTCGATCACTTCAAGGCGTACAACGACGCATTCGGCCATGTGAAGGGCGATGCGTGCCTGATCGCGGTCGCGAACGCGCTGAAGGGCGTCGTGCGCCGGCCCGCGGATCTCGTCGCGCGTTACGGCGGCGAGGAGTTTGCGATCGTGCTGCCGAACACGGGCGCACGCGGTGCGCGGCTCGTCGCGGAAGAAGCGCGCGAGGCGGTGCTGCGGCTCAACCTGCCGACGCATGCGCCGTCCGGGCGCGTGTCCGTCAGCGTCGGCTGCGCGACAGCGTCGCCCGACGAACTGTCGATGCCGGACGCCCTGATCGAAGCGGCCGACGCCGCGCTGTATCGCGCGAAAGATGCGGGTCGCAACCGCATAGTGACGGTTTGATACGCGCGTTCGATCGAATTTGCTTACTGGAATAATCCGCCGTTACGCAATGCACGGTTGAGAAACGATTCCTTACAGCCGCCGCCAGGGGCGCTCGATATGCTGGGCGCATCTTGAACCTGAGCAGGTGAGCGCCATGAAAACCCTGTTGTTGATTGTCGGCGTCGCCGCGTTGCTGAGCGGCTGTATCGTTGCGCCTTATGACGGTTACTATGGTGACGGGTATTACCATCACCATCATCATCGCGATTGGGATTGACGGTAGCTGACGTTGCACGTTCCGGCGGGGTTGCTGACGTGCCGGTGCGGGCAGGCGATGGTCAGGATAGCGTGATATCGGCAATGCATCGCCGTCGACACCGTTCACTGACTCGCCGCCGCGACGCCCGTTTTTTTTTGCAACGAGCATCGCGCGCATGCAACGATGCAGCACATTCGTGCTGCCCGTTACGCCCTCCGCTTCATGCGTCACACACCAGAGTCATCGTTCAAAGCGCGTGGGCCGGCTCCGCATGAGCGAGAAACACCTGCAACGCCGCGAGGGTTTCCTGGTGAAGATGCTCGAGGCGTGCGTCCTTTGCCGGATCATCGACCGCATGGCCGCGCAGATCGTGACGATACGGTTCGCCTAGCAAGTCGGCCATGTCGAGCTGAAAGTAACTGCTGTTCCCGTACGGGCGCTTGCCGTCGATCATGGGCATCGGCCACAAGTCGTCCTCCCCCAGCACGTCGTCGATGCTGTTGGCATCGACCGTCCACCAGACGGCCGCCCGCAGCAGCGTGAGATGTTCGTCACGCAATTCGAACCGGCCCGATGCGTCTACGCCGCTGTGCGGAAAATCGAACACTTTGCGCAGCTCGGCCGGGATCACGTATTGCCCGGCCTGTTGTGCAGCTGCTGCCAGATGCTTGTTGTGGGTGATGAGCTCGTTGCGGATCGCCAGGCGCTTTCCGTCCTCGTTGAGTTGAGCAAACTGGGCATCGTCAGCCAGCTCCTGCCGGCGCGTTTGCATCGCGAAGTAAGTTTGCCCGTTGGCGATCACGGGTTTCGAGGGATCGCCGTTCTGCACGACCAGATAGCAGGCGTAGCGGGACAGGCGCACGTCATCGATCGAGCGTTGCGCGCCGGAACCAATCCCGACCATTTTGCGCACGTCCGCAAAATGGTCTTCCACCTGCAGCCCACTTTGGCGGCAGGCCTCCCGTGCTTTATCCAGCACCGGCAGGAAGTTGCGCCATTGCGGGTAGTCGAGCAGTGGCGCGAGGTCTCGCGCAAACCAGAATTCGGAGTTGTCGTCGAGTTGCTTGATGCTCTCGAAAGTCCGATGGTGAAGCGCTTCAATCGGCTTGCTGTTTTGCACCTATGCCTCCCTCGTAAGCGAGCCACTACCGGGGAATTGGCAGCCGATGGGAGATATTGTAGGATTGGACGCTGTTTTTTTGTACAGGGTTGCTTCAGCCCGCCACCGCGCCAAACCTCCCGATCACGACCTTACGGCCCTCATCAACCTGAGCGTCCACGAACTCAGCCCACAGCGCCAGCAGCTTGCGGCGTTGCCCAGCGTACTCCGCACGGTTGTATCCGCCCTTCTTGCCGGGAACGTGTGTGCCAGCGCCTTCTCGATGGCATACGATGGCTGTCCCATCTCGTGCACGTGCGTGATGGCAGTGCGACGGAAGTCATACAGCACGAAGTGCTGAACCTCCATGGCTGTCGCAGACACTCAGCGCAGCGCGTGCAAACTCGGCAGCGCCGGCCGGCCGCTCACTTCCCGATGCAAAACCTGCTGAAAATCACCCCCAGCAGATCATCCGAAGTGAACTCCCCGGTAATCGAATTGAGCTGATCCTGCGCAAGCCGCAGTTCTTCCGCGAACAGATCGAGCGACTGCGCGCGCTGTTCCGCGTGATCGGCCGCCTGCGCGAGATGCTCCTGCGCCGCACGCAATGCGATCAGGTGCCGCTCGCGGGCCAGATACACGCCTTCCGCACCGGCCTGCCACCCGGCGATCCGCAGCAACTCCGCGCGCAGCAGATCGATCCCGTCCCCGCGCTTCGCCGACAGATGCACTTCGGTGAGATCGCCCTCCGCCGCCGGATGCTCGACCGTCGCCGGCACGCCCGTCAGGTCCGTCTTGTTCAGCACGCGCACGACCGGCACATCCGCCGGGAAACGCCCGGCGATCGCTTCGTCGTCGGCCGTCATCCCGCTGCGCGAATCGAGCAGATGCAGCACGACATCCGCGCGCTCGATCTCGCTCCACGTACGCGCAATGCCGATCCGCTCGACCTCGTCCTCGGTCTCGCGCAAGCCCGCGGTATCGATGATGTGCAGCGGAATCCCTTCGACCTGGATCGTCTGCGCGACCTTGTCGCGCGTCGTGCCGGCAATCGGCGTGACGATCGCGAGCTCGGCACCCGCCAGCGCGTTCAGCAGCGACGACTTGCCGACGTTCGGCTGCCCCGCGAGCACCACCGACAGCCCTTCGCGCAGCAACGCACCCTGCCGCGCATCACCGAGCACGTGCGCGAGCTGCTCGCGAATCCGCGCGAGCTTGCCGCGCGCATCCGCCGCCTCGAGAAAATCGATTTCCTCTTCCGGGAAGTCGAGCGTCGCCTCGACCAGCATCCGCAGCGTGATCACGTCGTCGACGAGCGTGTGGATCTGCCGCGAGAACGCGCCGTCGAGCGAGCGCCCGGCCGAGCGTGCGGCCGCCTCGGTGCTCGCCTCGATCAGGTCGGCAACCGCCTCGGCCTGCGCGAGATCGAGCTTGTCGTTCAGGAACGCGCGCCGCGTGAATTCGCCGGGCTCCGCGAGCCGCAGCCCGAAGCCGCGCCCCGCATCGAGGCAGCGCTGCAGCAGCAGCTGCATCACGATCGGCCCGCCGTGGCCCTGCAGTTCGAGCACATGCTCGCCCGTATACGAATGCGGCGCCGGAAAATACAGCGCGATGCCGCGATCGAGCGGCGCGCCATGTTCGTCGACGAACGGCACGTAGCTCGCATGCCGCGGCGCAAGCCGCTGCCCGCACAACGCTTCGATCAGCGGCAGCGCCGCCGCCTCGCCGCCCCGCCCGAACGACACGCGGACGACGCCGATCCCGCCCCGGCCGGCAGCGGTGGCAATGGCGACGATCGGATCGGAATCGGTAGCAAGCATGGCAATCGGAAGAATCAGACAGTCATTCGGCACACCCGCGCAACCGCGCAGGCATCGGGACGCCGGCATTGTAGCGTGACCGCGCGCCCGTCACCGCGCGCCGCGCGGGATTCGGACATGGCCGAATTTATCCCGGGTACGATAAGATAAATCCTATATCGATCGGGGCGCGCTGGGGCGGCTTCGTACATGTACGCCCTCCCGGCCCGACCGATGCACAGTCCCATCGATTCGTGACAAATCCATGGATTATCCTCGGACGAATCCAATTGAGATACGTTTATCCCGATTGGTTGTCTGACATGCGTCGGCTGAACTGCACAATCTCCCCCATGCCGACACCCGAAGAAAAAGCGGCGTTCACCGAACGTCTGAAATTCGCCTTGTTGCGCAGCCCTGAGAAAATCACGGGCGCGACGGAGCTGGCGTTGCATTTCAATCTCCGCCATCACGGCGAGCAGCCAGTGTCGCCGCAAACCGCGCACAAGTGGCTGACGGGACGCACGATCCCGACGCCGGACAAGCTGCGCACGCTCGCGGACTGGCTTCGCGTCGATCTCCACTGGCTGCACTACGGCCCGCCGCCGAATGCCTCGGCGCGTTCGACGCCGCAACCGCTGCCGCGCGACGAGCGCTATCCGCCGACGCCCGAGACGATCGAGCTCGCGTCGAAGATCGAGGCGCTGTCGCCGCATCACCGCTACCTGGTGCAGGAACTGATCGAGCAGTTCTACGGCGATTCGTCGAAGCACTGAGCATCGCATAGGCGGCGCCACGATCCGCCAATCCGCACGCGGCTAATCTGCATGTAGCCAACCCGCCGCACCAATGAAAAAGCCGCAGAGCCCGAAGGCCATGCGGCTTTTTTTCACCATCGCGACCGGCGCGGGCGGGCGGAGAACGTCCGCCCCGGCACCGGCCAAGCGTCAGGCGGGTTTCTTCTTGACCCCGCCGAGCTTGCGCGTGATGTAGTACTGTTGTGCGATCGACAGCACGTTGTTCACGACGTAGTACAGCACGAGGCCCGCCGGGAAGAAGAAGAACATCACCGAGAACGCGATCGGCATGAACTTCATCATCTTCGCCTGGACGGGGTCCGGCGGCGTCGGGTTCAGACTCGTCTGCACGTACATCGACACGGCCATCAGCACCGGCAGGATGAAGAACGGATCGCGCTGCGACAGGTCGGTAATCCACAGCATCCACGGCGCACCGCGCATTTCGACCGACGCGAGCAGCACCCAGTACAGCGAGATGAACACCGGGATCTGGATCACGACCGGCAGGCAGCCGCCGAACGGATTGACCTTCTCCGTCTTGTACAGCTCCATCAGCGCCGCGTTCATCTTCTGCGGATCGCTCTTGAAGCGTTCGCGCAGCGCCTGCATGCGCGGCGTGATTTCCTTCATGCGCGCCATCGACTTGTAGCTCGCGGCCGACAGCGGGAAGAACACCGCCTTGATCAGCAGCGTCAGCAGCACGATCGCCCAGCCCCAGTTGCCGACGAAGCCGTGGATCTTCTCGAGCAGCCAGAACAGCGGCTTCGCGATGATTGTCACCCAGCCGTAGTCCTTCACGAGCTCGAGGCCCGGCGCGATGCCTTCCAGCATGCGCTCTTCTTCCGGACCGGCGAACAGGCGCGCCGACACGTCGGCCGACTGGCCCGGCGCGATTGCGCCGACCGGCTGCTTCACGCCGACGCGGTACAGCGTCGGATCGAACTTCTCTGCGTAGATGTCACGCTTCACGCCCTGCTTCGGAATCCACGCCGACGCGAAGTAGTGCTGGACCATCGCAACCCAGCCGTTGTCGGCGGAGTTCACGTAGTCGGCCTTGTTCTTGTCGAGGTCGGTGAAGTTGATCTTCTGGAAGTGCTTCGCATCCGTGTAGACCGCGGGCCCGAGGAACGTATGCGAGAACATCGGCGTCTCGACCGCCGTGTTGTCACGCACGAGTTCCATGTAGACCGTCGGCGACACCGGCGCGGTGCCGACGTTGTCGATCTTCGTATCGACGCCGATCACGTAGCTGCCGCGCGTGAACGTATACGTCTTCACGACCTTCACGCCACCCTTCACCGGCGATTCGAACGACAGCTTCAGCGCGTTCTGGTCGCCCGCCAGCGACGTCGAGCCCGCGTTGAGCTGCGTGTAGACGTCGTTGTGGTTCGGGAAGTCGCCGCCGAGCAGGCCCGTGCGCGCGAGATACGTGTGGCCGGCCGTGTGGTCGAACAGCGTGATGTACAGGTCCGGCTGCTTGCCGTCGCCCTGCTTCTTCAGCACGAGCTTCGCGAGCGTGCCGCCGCGCGTGTCGATCTCGCCGTCGTACACATCGGTCGAGAACTTCACGAGCTGCGCCTGTGCGGCCGGTGCCGTCGTCGCGGGTGCGGTGCCGTCTGCGGCAGCAGCGGGCACGCCGCCGGCCGTCGTCGTACCGGTGCCGGTCGCGCCGGTGCCGGATGCGCCGCCCGCGGCGGCGGGTGCCGACTGCGTGGTGTTCGGGAAGAACATCGACGGGCGTCCATGGGACCGCTGCCAGTTGTCATAGAGCATGACAGCTGACATGAAGAAGATCACCCATAGGACGGTGCGTTTGATATCCATGCGTTGTCTCAGAGTCGATGGGACCGCGCTTCGGCCTGGCCGCGAGCGCGTGTGTCGGAGGTGGGCGGCGGAACGAGGTCGATGCCGCCCGCGGAAAACGGGTGACATCGGCACACGCGCCTGACGGCGAGATACGCGCCGCGCGCGGCGCCATGATACTGGATTGCTTCGCGCGCGTAATCCGAACAGGAAGGATAAAAACGGCAACGGTTGCCGAGCAGCGGACTCACGGCAACCTTGTAGAAACGCAGCAACGCGATCAGAACCGTTTGCATACCAAGGGCGACGCCGTTCAGCGCCGCTTCAAAGCCGGCCGCGCAGGCGCGAACGCCGCCGCGGCGGGCGGGTGCGTCACTCGGACGCGGGCTTCGACGCACGGCGGACGATCTCCCGGGCTGCCCGATCGAGCAGCTCGCGAATCTCGGCCGCGCACATCGCCGCGAGCGGGGCGGAAGCCGCACTCGGCAGCGCTTTCTTGTCGAAGCGCGTGTGCTGGCGCAGCAGCAGGTCGTAACCCGCGAACTCGGCCCGGCGCAGGCGAAATGCATCGCGTGCGAGCCGCTTCACGAGGTTGCGCGTGACTGCGCGCGGCGCATACTTCTTGCCGACCACGAGCCCCAGACGCGCGGGCTGGCCGGTCGGCTTGCCGTAAATCACGAAGTGCGCGGAGCGCCGCCACGGGCGCAAACGAAAAACGGATGAAAATTCATCCGTTTTCAGAAGTCGCGCAGCTTTGGGAAAGGTGGCTTTCGTCTGCAACGGATTCGCACCCGGCTCGACGGCACCTTCCGCAGTACTGCGGACGGCGGACACAGCGCGCAACCCGCGTTAGATCGCGAGGCGCTTGCGGCCCTTCGCGCGGCGAGCGTTGATGACCTTGCGGCCACCTGCCGTCTTCATGCGGACACGGAAGCCATGGGTGCGCTTGCGGCGCGTCACGGACGGTTGGTAAGTACGTTTCATGATGCTCTCACTTGTTCGAGAATGTCGAAATTCAGGGGACCGCGTGCCCTTACACAGGAGGCCTTCGGGCGAACGCAATCGCCGGAAATGCAGGATTGGTTTTCGCGGAACCCGCTATTTAAACCGTTTTTCTCTTGACGGTCAACAGTTTAGAAGCTACCCGGATGCGCCGGCACACCGCGATCCGGCCCCGCGACCCACAGCAACACCCTGTGGATAACTCCCGCTGTGGCCACTTTTGCGGGTAGAATCTCGCCTTATTTCCAAGAATCCCGCACGCCGCTTCGGCGCTCGCCTGCCACCCGATACTGTGACGCAGGCGTCCGAAGCACGCTCGTACGACCGCTTCGGGCCTTGTTGCGCAACCGCGACAAGGGCGACGGCGAGCCGTCGTGCACGCAAAAAACGACAGTGAATTGATGAACGACTTCTGGCAACACTGTTCCGCACTGCTGGAGCGCGAGCTAACGCCCCAGCAGTACGTGACGTGGATCAAACCCTTGGCCCCGGTGGCCTTCGATGCGACGGCGAACACGCTGTCCATCGCCGCGCCGAACCGTTTCAAGCTGGATTGGGTCAAGAGCCAGTTCTCGGGCCGGATCTCCGATCTGGCCCGCGATTTCTGGCACGCGCCGATCGACGTTCAGTTCGTCCTCGATCCGAAAGCCGGCATGCGCAGCGCAGCCAGCGCCGCGCCTGTGGCGCCGCGCGCGCCGCTGGCCCCGGCCGGCGGCCCGGCCGCCGCTGTGGCCGCGATTGCCGCGAATTTAGCCGCGAACGCCGCTGCGAATGTTGCCCCCGCCCGCATTGACGCGCCGATGAGCGCACAGGCCGCCGCGCACCTGCACGGCGATGACGCCGACATCGACCTGCCGAGCCTGCCCGCGCACGAAGCGGCCGCTGGCCGCCGCACGTGGCGGCCTGGCAATGGCGCGGCTCCTGCCGCTGCCGGCGAGGCCGATTCGATGTACGAGCGCTCGAAGCTGAACCCTGTGCTCACGTTCGACAACTTCGTGACCGGTAAGGCGAACCAGCTCGCGCGCGCCGCCGCGATCCAGGTGGCGGACAACCCCGGCATCTCGTACAACCCGCTGTTCCTGTACGGCGGCGTCGGCCTCGGCAAGACCCACCTGATCCACGCGATCGGCAACCAGCTGCTGCTGGACAAGCCGGGCGCGCGGATCCGCTACATCCACGCGGAACAATACGTGTCGGATGTCGTGAAGGCGTACCAGCGCAAGGCGTTCGACGATTTCAAGCGCTACTACCACTCGCTCGACCTGCTGCTGATCGACGATATTCAGTTCTTCTCCGGCAAGTCGCGCACGCAAGAGGAATTCTTCTACGCGTTCGAGGCGCTGGTCGCGAACAAGGCGCAGGTGATCATCACCAGCGATACGTACCCGAAGGAGATTTCGGGGATCGATGACCGCCTGATCTCGCGCTTCGACTCGGGCCTCACCGTCGCGATCGAGCCGCCCGAGCTGGAAATGCGGGTCGCAATCCTGATGCGCAAGGCGCAGTCGGAAGGCGTGAATTTGTCCGAGGACGTTGCGTTCTTCGTCGCGAAGCACCTGCGCTCGAACGTGCGCGAACTGGAAGGCGCGCTGCGCAAGATCCTCGCGTATTCGAAGTTCCACGGCCGCGAGATCTCGATCGAGCTGACCAAGGAAGCGCTGAAGGACCTGCTGACCGTGCAGAACCGGCAGATTTCGGTCGAGAACATCCAGAAGACCGTCGCCGACTTCTACAACATCAAGGTCGCCGACATGTATTCGAAGAAGCGTCCGGCGAACATCGCGCGGCCGCGGCAGATCGCGATGTACCTCGCGAAGGAGCTGACGCAGAAGAGCCTGCCGGAAATCGGCGAGCTGTTCGGCGGGCGCGATCACACCACCGTGCTGCACGCGGTGCGCAAGATCGCCGACGAGCGCAGCAAGGATGCGCAACTCAACCACGAGTTGCACGTGCTGGAACAGACGCTGAAGGGGTGATCGGGCGCGGTTGCGCTTGAGAATTCGGCGTCCGCCCCAAATTAACGGGGGCGATTCGGTTTTGAGGCACAATATAGGTTTGACCGCTCCGATGGCGGCCGGCCATGTGCCCGGCCGGCGGGGCGTTGCGAGGCTGCTGCAGGCCGTTATCTCAACGAAGGAACTCTATGCAACTGGTCAAGACCGAACGAGACACCCTCCTCAGGCCGCTGCAAACGGTCAGCGGCATCGTCGAACGCCGCCATACGTTGCCGATCCTCGCGAATTTGCTGATCACCAAGAACGGCGCGGACGTTTCGTTCCTGTCGACCGACCTGGAGCTGCAGATCACGACCCGCGCCGATTTCGGCGTCGGCAACGACCAGGTTGCGACCACCGTTGCCGCCCGCAAGCTGCTCGACATCCTGCGCGCGATGCCTGACGGCCAGGTGACGCTGTCGCTCGCCGACAAGCGCCTGACGGTTCAGTCGGGCAAGAGCCGCTTCGCACTGCAGACGCTCGCGGCCGACGAGTTCCCGACCGTCGCGCACGCGAAGGATTTCGGCGCGAGCCTCACCGTCCCGCAGAAGTCGTTCCGCCAGCTGCTCGGCATGGTGCACTTCGCGATGGCGCAGCAGGACATCCGCTACTACCTGAACGGCATGCTGCTCGTCGTCGACGGCGACCAGCTGATGGCCGTGGCCACCGACGGCCACCGCCTTGCGTTCTCGTCGATGAAGATCGAGGGTGGCACGTTCGGCCGCCAGGAAGTGATCGTCCCGCGCAAGACCATCCTCGAACTGCAGCGCCTGCTCGAGGACATCGACGACACCGTCACGATCGACATCGCGCAAACGCAGGCGAAGTTCACGTTCGGCCAGGTCGAGCTCGTGTCGAAGCTGGTCGAGGGCAAGTTCCCCGACTTCCAGCGCGTGATCCCGAAGGCGCACAAGAACACGTTCGAGATCGGCCGTGAAGAACTGCAGCGTTCGCTGCAGCGCGCGGCGATCCTGACGTCGGACAAGTTCAAGGGCGTGCGCTGCATCATCGCGCCGGGCCAGCTGAAGATCATGTCGACCAACGCCGACCAGGAAGAGGCGCAGGAAGAACTGGAAATCGCCTACCAGGGCGACACCGTCGACATCGGCTTCAACGTCACGTATCTGCTCGACGTGCTCGCGAACCTGAAGGTCGACACCGTGCAGGTGAGCCTCGGCGACGCCAGCTCGAGCGCCCTGATCACGGTGCCCGAGAACGACGAGTTCAAGTATGTCGTGATGCCGATGCGCATCTGACGCGCGCGACACACGACACACACCAGGGGGCGGCAAGCCCCTTTGGCGTTTTTATGGCGAATCAACCACCCCTCCTCCACGCGCCGGGCCGGTGCTCCGGAGGGGTCAGGAAAACTGGAGCGGCCCGACCTGGGCAGCCCCGCGTTTTCATGAGAAAACGCACCGCGCCGTTGATTTAGCGGCCTTGCAGAACCGGAAGATATCCATGAGTGAACAGCACAATACGCAGCCCGATAACAGCAGCTACGGCGCATCGTCGATCCAGATCCTCGAAGGGCTGGAAGCGGTGCGCAAGCGCCCCGGGATGTACATCGGCGACACGTCGGACGGCACCGGTCTGCACCACCTCGTTTTCGAAGTTCTCGACAACTCGATCGACGAAGCGCTCGCCGGATACTGTAACGATATTCACGTGACGATTCATGCGGACAACTCGATTTCCGTGACCGACAACGGCCGCGGGATTCCGACCGACGTGAAGATGAACGACAAGCACGAGCCGAAGCGCAGTGCTGCGGAAATTGTGATGACCGAGCTGCATGCTGGCGGCAAGTTCGACCAGAACAGCTATAAGGTGTCGGGTGGTCTGCACGGCGTGGGTGTGTCGTGCGTGAACGCGCTGTCGAGCTGGTTGCGGCTGACCGTGCGGCGCAATGGCAAGAAGCACTTCATGGAGTTCCACCGTGGGGTCGCGCAGAACCGCGTGCTCGAGACGGTGGACGGCGTGGAAGTGTCGCCGATGCAGGTGATCGGCGATACCGAGAACCGCGGCACTGAGGTCCACTTCATGGCCGATCCGACGATTTTCGGGACTGTTGAGTACCACTACGACATTCTTGCGAAGCGGATGCGGGAGCTTTCGTTCCTCAATAACGGTGTGCGGATTCGGTTGACCGACCTGCGCAGCGGCAAGGAAGACGATTTCGCGTTCGCCGGTGGCGTGAAGGGCTTCGTCGAGTACATCAACAAGACGAAGACCAATCTGCATCCGACCATCTTTCACATCAACGGTGAGAAGGATGGCGTCGGCGTTGAAGTCGCGATGCAGTGGAACGACAGCTACAACGAGAACGTGCTGTGCTTCACGAACAACATCCCGCAGCGGGATGGCGGCACGCACCTCACCGGCCTGCGGGCCGCGATGACGCGCGTCATCAACAAGTACATCGCCGATAACGAAATCGCGAAGAAGGCCAAGGTCGAGACTTCCGGCGATGACATGCGCGAAGGGCTTTCGTGCGTGCTGTCCGTGAAGGTGCCGGAGCCGAAGTTCAGCTCGCAGACCAAGGACAAGCTGGTTTCTTCCGAAGTGCGGGCGCCGGTGGAAGACGTTGTGGCGAAGGCGCTGGAAGAGTTCCTGCTCGAGACGCCGAACGACGCGAAGATCATCTGCGGGAAGATCGTAGAGGCGGCTCGCGCGCGGGACGCTGCGCGGAAGGCGCGGGAGATGACGCGGCGTAAAGGCGTGCTCGATGGCGTTGGGCTACCCGGCAAGCTCGCGGACTGCCAGGAGAAGGATCCGGCGAAGTCGGAAATCTATATCGTCGAGGGTGACTCGGCAGGTGGCTCGGCGAAGCAAGGGCGTGATCGGAAGTTCCAGGCGATCCTGCCGCTGCGCGGCAAGGTGCTGAACGTCGAGAAGGCGCGGTATGACAAGCTGCTGTCGTCGGAGCAGATCGTTACGCTGGTTACCGCGCTCGGCTGCGGGATCGGCAAGGACGATTACAACCTCGACAAGCTCCGCTATCACCGCATCATCATCATGACCGACGCGGACGTCGACGGTGCGCACATCCGGACGCTGCTGCTCACGTTCTTCTATCGGCAAATGCCGGAGATGATCGAGCGCGGGTTTGTGTATATCGCGCAGCCGCCGCTTTACAAGATCAAGGCCGGTAAGGATGAGCGGTATCTGAAGGATGACACCGAGCTGGACGCGCATATGCTGCGGTTGGCGCTGCTTGGGTCGGAGCTGGTGCCCGGCGAGAACGCGACGCCGATTTCAGGGGACGCGCTTGGGGAGCTGGCCCGGTCGTATCTGATGTCGCAGAGCGTGATCGGGCGGTTGAGCCGGTTGTATGACCCGGCGGCGCTCGAGGCGATCATGGATGGGGTTGTGATCGATCTCTCCAACGAAGAATCGACCGAGGTTTCGGCTAAGGCGCTTCATGCGGCGCTGCATAATGAAGCGCTCAAGAACGAAGTTCGGGTTGTGCCTTCGTATGATCCGGTGCGGGAGCTGCGGTCGCTGCGGGTTGAGCGTGCGCATCACGGGAATGTGCGGGTTTCTGTTATCGATGAGGAATTCCAGCACACGGCGGATTATCAGCAGCTTGTGACTACTGCGAATACGTTCAAGGGGCTGATTGGGGCTGGGGCGGTCATCAAGCGTGGGGAACGCAGCATGGCTGTGGGGGACTTCAAGAGCGCTATGAAGTGGTTGCTGGCGGATGCTGAGCGGAATGTGTCGAAGCAGCGGTATAAGGGGCTGGGGGAGATGAACCCCGAGCAGCTGTGGGAGACGACGATGGATCCGGCAGTGCGGCGGTTGCTGCGCGTGCAGATCGAGGATGCGATTGCTGCGGATGGGATCTTTACTACCCTTATGGGGGATGAGGTCGAGCCGCGACGGGCGTTTATCGAGTCGAATGCGTTGAGGGCGGGGAATATTGACGTCTGACACCTGCTGTAGGTAGAGGCATAACCTGAGAATCTGGGACCCATAAGTTGAGAAACTTATGGGTCTTTTCAATTGATAGCTTTGATTTACGGGTCCCACGACCCTCCTTTCGAGAGTAATCACTAGAAGCGAACCTCCACGGAACGCATCTTCTTCCAGGTATATCGGTTACGCTCCGGTCGGGCATCTCGCGCACTGAAGCCGGATGGGCACGTGATGAACCATCTTATAGTGTCGTCCAAATTTCGGCTCAGCTCGAACGTTGGCGAGTGTAGCCGTGGTCCGGCTCCTTGACCCACACGTCGTACAGCAATCTCGACGGAAACTAAGGCGAGATTGATGCTAGAGACCGGGATACGACCTTTATGGCTTGTGCGCTTATGTGGCGTCCGAACCGGCGAGAAAAACGCCTCTGCCCACGCCTATGTTGGAGTCGCCAAGTCTTTATCTCATAAGCATGTGCAAAACCCGCCGAAATTTAACTATAGATTCGCGGGCTTAATCTCCAAAGCGGAAAGAATCCAGCTGCGTTCGAATGGTGTCAGTTCGGTGGATTCAGACATAGCGAGCGCGGCAAGCCTGTCTGTAAGTGCTGCCTTGCTTTCCCCAACGTGGAATCGCTCGGATATTTGAATAGGTATCCCTTCCTCATCGAGGTTTTTTAGTTCCTCTGGGAGGAACCATCGGCTCAAGGCTTGAACGAATAGCCCATAATCAGCAGGAAAGCCGGCCGACTTCACAAACGCTTCGACTAGTGAAAACCACTGCGGAAGACCATATTCGCAAGCGCGAAGAAAGCGAAAAACGTTGTCGTAGTTCTCGGCCATACCTTGATACTTCATGTCGTATTCATTCAAGAAGCTCTTCATGCTTCCAGCCATTCTCAACGCGTTAATAAAGTACGTCAGCGCCTTAGCTGTGCGTGCGCCGAATTCGCCGGGCGAGCGCTCGTTACAGAGTACATCTACAACAGCCTTAATATCTCGGTATCGAGGAATCGCGGCCCAAGACAGCGAGGCACCAGAATCAAGAGCAACTTGGACGCGTGCTTTCAATCGTTGAGCCGAATCTAAGCCTAACGATGCAGCTAATCGCAGTCCTGCCCAGTCGAGGGCTAGAGTATTGCGCATCGAGATAACACGGCTATCGCTGCTCTCCTGTGGCGGCTGTTCATCTAGTTGCACCACGTAGTCCAACGGCGCCGACTCTTCATCGGCGAATAACGTCGGATATACCTCCATTTCTTCGCGCTCTGGTGCCTCATTGAATAGATAAACTTTGCCAACATGGTGTTGACCAAGGCGACCCGCACGCCCACGAATGTTCGAGTAAGTGAAGAAGTCGTATGGAGCTCTATTAATGTTCTTGTCGTATATCAAGACAGTCTTTGCCGCCGTGTTTACGCCTTCGATGAGGGTGGATGTGCAAAACAGAACGGGCAATGTACCGTCGTTGAAGAGTCGCACCATCTGCGATGCGATTGCTCTTGGCAGCCGTCCATGATGGACACCAAAGCCGAATCGGACGGTATAGACGAGCGACCAGTTCGCTCCAACGTTTTCGGATAGCCACGCGGCAAAGGCAGTCGCCGTGTCGGAAACGGCCATATTTTCTGCAGCGCGGTTCGCTATCTTGTTCGCGCGGTCCGGTGAGGACACAAAGACTAGTGCCGGCCAGTTGCCATCATCGCCAATTTCCTCGAGCAGTCGCTCCTCTTTATCGTCAATGTTTCGGAGGTCGTAGGTATCGACTGCGACCGTGGAGAATTTGGTTCTCAAGAACTCAAATTTCCATTTCACCCCCTCGGTGAATCGCACACCGTCAATGTTCGGGCCGAGGAAGAAGAACTGTCGAGACCGTTTGAGGAGCTTATACACCGCCGCATTGAGTGTGATGCTCCGGTCATCTTTGCGGCTCGGGTCAAGTTTGTAAAACTCGTCTACGACGGTGAGGTCTAACTTGCCAAGGTCAGTTCGATGAATCAGACGCTCTTGGGTTCCAAGGAAGATTGTTGGTGTATCGTCTGACGCCTCATCGGACGGATGCATCACAACGGCAAAGCGAGTGTCGAATCTTCGACGCAGGCGTCGCCGAAACTCATCGAGCAAAGCGATAGTGGGAAGTACTATGGCGACACGGGAGTATTTTCCGGTTGCGAGGAGTGCGTCGATTAATAGGCTCTTACCGAAGCTCGTCGGCGCGCTCAGAATCAAATTTCGGCCGGCAAGTAGCCCATTTAACGCGTCTATTTGTTCTCGGTGAAAAATGATGCCATCCAGTTCTGGTACGGTCACCGATTCCGCTAACAAAACGTCAGGCTCGGACGCAGCCTTCTTGTCGATGTAGTTCCAGAGCCCAGACGCTCTGGCGAGCGCACTGAGCGGCTCCCGATACGATTCCAGTTCCTGCCGGTCCTCAATGAGCTTCGCGAGCCTCGGAACAATCTCGAGCGTATTCGGGTCATCGTCCTCCTCAAGCTGAATCGCACTCGCAGCTCTTTGCAGAATCTCGAAGACGACACCTTTCAACTTGCTACCGCGCAGCGATGAAATTTGATTCCATTGTTCGCTTGAGATTTTCATGACTAGTCCTCGATGTTCAAGGCCTTAAGCCGCTTATCGAAAGCGTCCGCTATTCGCTCTTTCGATTCCAATGGAACATAGATGAGATGCATCTTAATCTTAGCCGGGAGGCCAGATTCTTCCATCTTCTCGCGAAGTTCTGTCAATTCGCCGAATACACTTTCAATATACTCCGCAGTGTGACTCTTGTATGCTTTCACTGCCCCGCTGTCACATGCGATACATACAGGGAAAACTGCGTTTTGGAACAGCGCATCAATCGACGTCTGGCTTGCGAATAATTTTCGAATTTGTTCGGCGTACGGAAGCGTTTTCGAAACTTGTGGGCCGAGGATAAATTTCTCTCGCTTCAAAAAACCTGCATCAATGTGCGCCTTAACCGATTCGATAGCCGATGAAATTGCCGCCTTGCCATCTTTGTAGAATTTCGATTCCCCAAGCCAGATTTCGAATGTTGAGTCGACCGTATACCTGACATGTACCATGTCAAACGATTTCACAACATCGTTCGAAGCAGTCTTGTAGAAGACACGTGGCGCGAGTGGAATAGTTTTGAAAAAGTCACGGCAGATAGCGTGCAACGTAATTTCGCCAAGCTCTCCCCGTTTGTTGTAGTCTTTACTAGAATAGACTCGTGCAGCCGCCTGTTTCAGGCGAACATAGATGTTACCGTGATTTACATTGAGCTCATCCTCCTTCAACGCATAATCCGGGAGCCATTCAATAATGTGCTCGGCGAGCGCAGAGCATCGCCATTGGCTTATCTCGAAACCTGCGCAATAACTATCATGCCGCCATGGCGAGCCCTCAGAATGCAATTGAAGGAGTAACCGGTCAGGAATGCTGTCGTAGACGCTCATGATGCGGTAGCCTCGCCCACACTAGGTGTTTGGCTGGCTGCCAGCAAATCCCTTGGCCCTACACAGCAAAGACAGTTGATAGCTCGGCCCCTCAGGCGTGTCATCTTGCCCCTCCGTGCAGCGCGCTTAAAGCAGCGCAGTTCTCGTATGATGTTTGGTCTAGCATGCTACTACAGCAGTCAGAATACCGTCGAAAGCAAAAAGTAGGTGGGGAAAATCTCCCGACAGATACTTGCCTTGATTGACCTTGGCTCTCAGTGATGACGAAAGTTGATTCGTTCCGCAAAGCGGTATCGTAGCCGAATTGCTACCGCCAACTACCCTCGCTGCCGGGCCAATTGGTGCAAACGTTACCACCGGGTTACGCCGACCTTGACGCCAACTTACGCATTGAAGAAGCAAGCCGTGCGGCTGAGGCCTTAAGCTGAACGTCACGCAACGCCGTCAGTTACTATTTGCGACTATTCCTGCGAGGCTATGCTTGACACGATGTTTCACACTTAAAATTTCCAACGTGTCCTAATTCGCCTGCTGCATCCCGTGGTGCCGTGCTTGTCTGAGTGCTTCGGTTGCGACCGCGTAACCCGTCGCGTTGAGTGTGGCGAGAAGACTAGAGATTATCGCGAATCCTTTGACAAGAGCAGCAAAATCAAGGAGATTATCGACACCTAACGCGAAGTAGAACGTCTTTTGGGGGAGTCGAATGGCAGTCCATGAGAACCGGTCAAAACTAGTCCGGATTAGTGTTCGCAATATAGGTTGCATCGGAAACGAGCCAGTCGAAATCGCCCTCGACAATGTTGTCTGTCTCGTTGGAAAAAACAACGCTGGTAAATCAACAATTCTTCGCTCGTATGAACTAGCCAAGGGGTCGCTCTCATTTGATTCGAGTCGCGACAGGCATCTGCACGCAAGCGATGACCATCCCTCCGAGGTCGTACTCGAAGTTCACATCCCTGACGGCATCGGGAACATCGCGCCTGAGTGGAAGGTTGACGACGGCGGATTGAGGATTGTCAAAAGCCGGTGGCAATGGGCTCATCCGAACTATCAGAAAGTTAGAACGACATGGAACCCTACTGCCGGCGCAGATGGAAAAGGCGATTGGGACCCAGACAAGAACGCTGCGGGCCTCGACAACGTATTTACCGCTCGACTGCCTCGTCCGCTGCGTATCGGCTCGCTTGACGACGCGGCGAAGACCGAGGAGATGCTCCTTACGCTTGCGCTGACGCCTCTTATAACCAGCCTGGAAAGGGAGCGATTGAACAACGAGTCCGCCCTCTCGAAGGCAATTGCTAGCATTACCACCAACATCGATGCCCTCAGCGCGGTCCATGAGATTGGATTTAACAAGATAGCCGAACAGGTCACCGAAGGTTTTAAAAATGTCTTCCCAACGCTCGGCGTCCGCCTAAACATCGCGTCCGCGCCGTTTTCGGTCAAGCTGGACGACTTGGTCAAGAGAGGCTCAGGCCTTCGCATAGCAGACGGCAATGCCGATACATCGCTCTCGCAGCAGGGGACGGGGGCTCGGCGCGCGCTGTTTTGGGCAATGTTACAAGTCCACAACGAGCTGACTCGTGAGTCGGAGATACGTGCGGAATTTCGGAAGAAGCTGGAGAAGGAGATTACTGAAGAAAACAAAAAGAAGACAAAAAAGCTGACCGCCGAAGCTGTTGCGGAGATTGATGCACGCGTGGAAAGCCTTACCGCGCAACTGGAGGCTCACCTTGCGGGCGCGCCCATACCCGAAAGTCCAGAGGACCCGTCATTGCCGGGTTATCTACTCCTCATCGACGAACCCGAGAATGCGCTTCACCCCATGGCAGCACGCGCGGCCCAGCGACATCTATACAGACTTGCCGACAGCCCGGACTGGCAAGTATTGATGACGACGCACTCCCCGTACTTCGTAAATCCTTTCGAGGACCATACGACGATTGTCAGACTGGAGCGTACCGGCGACGGCACGGATGCCCCTATCGCCCCGATGACCTATCGGTCTGATTCGATTACGTTTGAAGGTGAGGAGAAGCAGCGTCTGCAAGCATTGCAACATATCGACCCCAGCTTTGCAGAAGTGTTTTTCGGCTCCTACCCGATTCTCGTCGAAGGCGATACTGAGCATGCCGCCTTCATCGCTGCAATAGTCGAGAAACAGCAGGAGCTCATCGACCGCGCAACCGTCATCCGGGCACGCGGTAAGGCAATCCTCGTTCCCTTGGTCAAAGTCCTCAAGCACTTCAAAATTGACTTCGGCATCGTGCACGACTGTGACCCACCGTTCAGGTCCAATGGCGACAAGAATGGCATGTGGACTGAAAACAAGAAAATCCGCGACGCCATCCTGGAAGCACGGGTCGCCGGTTTGACTGTTAGACATCGGGTGAGCATCCCGGACTTCGAGCGGTTTCTCGGGGGTGACGAGGAATCCAAGGACAAGCCTCTGAATGCATACTTGGCCATTGCAGGAGATGCCAAAGTGAGCGAACTCGTCCAGTCCCTGCTGAACGAGCTTGTGCGCGGCGACCAGAGTGAACCGTTCCCGCTAGAAGAAATGGGACTCGACTATCTCGCTGCTCTTCGCGCAAAGGTGTTGGCGTGGGCCAAAGAGAACGGCCTCGACACTACGCCTCGGTACGCCGGCGCGCTTTGAAACGCAACAAAAGCGCCTAGGAGTCTGGGCGGCAGAAGTCAATTCCTGGTCATCGGGCAAGGGAGGTGGCGCGTTATGAGCAGATGAGCGCGAATTACCTCCCCTATGAGCCGCAGCAAATGCTGCTGCTACCTGAAGCCCTG
>NZ_QTQP01000208.1 GCF_003854275.1 Burkholderia sp. Bp8963 | reverse complement strand
AGGCGCGCGAGCAACGTCAACATTCCAAAGAAGACAAGCGACGCATCAAGCAACTCGAGAAGGAATTGCAGCGCAAGGAGAAGGCACTGGCCGAAGCGGCGGCGCTGCTGGTTCTCAGAAAAAAAGTCCAGGCGATCTGGGGAGAACAAGAGGACGATTGATCAACGTCTCGGATCGCCTGTTATGTATATCGTTGATCCGCGAGGCGGCGCAGTCGGGTTGCCGCCTGGAGCAGGCTTGCGAAGA
>NZ_QTQP01000207.1 GCF_003854275.1 Burkholderia sp. Bp8963 | reverse complement strand
TCCGTGATCACTCGTTTCGGAAACCCATGATCAGCGATCACGTTCGACGGAAATGGCTGATCACGATCGTTCGGAATCAGCGATCATGATCCGCCGAAATCCCTGATCACGATCGCCGGAATACGCATGATGCGGCTATCGGGGTCGGTGAAGTTGTCCTGGGTCCGGTCCTCGGGCACACCGAACGGCCGTTTGTAGCGACCGCCCTTCGGCTTGCCATCCGGGCCGCGCGGCTTCTGGTCGTCGTCATCG
>NZ_QTQP01000206.1 GCF_003854275.1 Burkholderia sp. Bp8963 | reverse complement strand
AGGCGCGCGAGCAACGTCAACATTCCAAAGAAGACAAGCGACGCATCAAGCAACTCGAGAAGGAATTGCAGCGCAAGGAGAAGGCACTGGCCGAAGCGGCGGCGCTGCTGGTTCTCAGAAAAAAAGTGGCTCTTTTGAAATCTGAATGGGTTATGCGGTATGCGGGTTGATCGAAGTGAAGTCGAGCTTGCCTGCGATCAGGAACAGCACGGTGCGCATAGTTTCGAAGTTCGTGTAGCCGCGAGCACGTCGT
>NZ_QTQP01000205.1 GCF_003854275.1 Burkholderia sp. Bp8963 | reverse complement strand
AGAAGTGGCTAGTCTAACCGCAAGGAGGACGGTCACCACGGTAGGATTCATGACTGGGGTGAAGTCGTAACAAGGTAGCCGTATCGGAAGGTGCGGCTGGATCACCTCCTTTCCAGAGCTTCTCGCAACAATTGAGCGCTCACGCTTATCGGCTGTAAATTTAAAGACAGACTCAGGGGTCTGTAGCTCAGTCGGTTAGAGCACCGTCTTGATAAGGCGGGGGTCGTTGGTTCGAATCCAACCAGACCCACCA
>NZ_QTQP01000204.1 GCF_003854275.1 Burkholderia sp. Bp8963 | reverse complement strand
CAGTTCGCCCGCGTCGGCCGCGCAGTTGACCAATTCAGCGGCCACGATGATGTGGGCCGCGTCGTCGATCGCCGTCTGGCCGTTGTAGGCCGGATCGAACCCACCGCCGGCGCGCTTCATGATGCGGTGCGGATTTCGGTGATGGTGATCAGTCGTTTCGGCGATCGTGATCAGTCTGGAAGGTGGTGTTGCGCGGTTAGTGGATTATAGCGAGAGCGATCACGATCAGGCGTCGGCCGAATCCGGTTTGGTCT
>NZ_QTQP01000203.1 GCF_003854275.1 Burkholderia sp. Bp8963 | reverse complement strand
TCTTCGCAAGCCTGCTCCAGGCGGCAACCCGACTGCGCCGCCTCGCGGATCAACGATATACATAACAGGCGATCCGAGACGTTGATCAATCGTCCTCTTGTTCTCCCCAGATCGCCTGGACTTTTTTGCCTCTTTTGAATTTCGAGTGGGTGGTATCGTCTCGTTTTTCCTGTAGACAAGAAGGTAAATGATGCACAGCAAGCTGTTCGAAGCCGCCCTGGGTGTGAACGCTCCGTGGTTTGTGAGCGGTGTCG
>NZ_QTQP01000202.1 GCF_003854275.1 Burkholderia sp. Bp8963 | reverse complement strand
ATGGGAAGCAGGTCAATATTCCTGCACCATTGTTAGATGCGATGGGGGGACGGATCGCGGAAGGTTGTCCGGGTGTTGGAAGTCCCGGTCGCTGCATTGGAGAAGGCGCTTAGGCAAATCCGGGCGCAGGATTCAAGGGTGTGGCGCGAGCTCCTTAGGGAGCGAAGCAATTGGAAGTGGTTCCAAGAAAAGCCTCTAAGCTTCAGTCTAACGATGACCGTACCGCAAACCGACACAGGTGGGCGAGATGAGTATTC
>NZ_QTQP01000201.1 GCF_003854275.1 Burkholderia sp. Bp8963 | reverse complement strand
GAAGTTCGAATCATCTTGAGATACATCGATACAATCACAACCCGGATAGTTTCCACGTTCATCTCAAGACGCTTCCGCTATCCAAATTACTTACTTCTTCCAGATTGTTAAAGAACGACAGCCGATACGTTTTCACATATCACTCTGACTGGCTCAATCGCCAATGCAAAATTCTCGGTTCAGTGTCTGAACCAAGCCCTTAGCGTTGGTGATTGGTGGAGGCAGACGGGATCGAACCGACGACCCCCTGCTTGCAAAGCAG
>NZ_QTQP01000200.1 GCF_003854275.1 Burkholderia sp. Bp8963 | reverse complement strand
AAGTTCGAATCATCTTGAGATACATCGATACAATCACAACCCGGATAGTTTTCACGTCCATCTCAAGACGCTTCCGCTATCCAAATTACTTACTTCTTCCAGATTGTTAAAGAACGACAGCCGATATGGTGTTACTCATATCACTCTGACTGGCTCAATCGCCAATGCAAAATTCTCGGTTCAGTGTCTGAACCAAGCCCTTAGCGTTGGTGATTGGTGGAGGCAGACGGGATCGAACCGACGACCCCCTGCTTGCAAAGCAG
>NZ_QTQP01000199.1 GCF_003854275.1 Burkholderia sp. Bp8963 | reverse complement strand
AACTGCGCCGGCGTATGCACCAAACCATCGCGGAACAGGGACGCTACCTGCGAGCGGTAGTGAGCGGGCATACGCGCTACTTCGGGGTGCCCCGTAACGGCACGCGCATCGGGCAGTTTCGCCAAGCCGTCGGGCGGGTGTGGTAGGAGGTGTCAGAAATCTTGTGTGCTGAGGTCGGTTAAAAAATCTCAGCTGATGGCGGCGGTGAATCGCTCGCCGAACAGAATGGCGAACTGATTGACTGCTTGCCGCCAGGTGATAGGCGGCATCTT
>NZ_QTQP01000019.1 GCF_003854275.1 Burkholderia sp. Bp8963 | reverse complement strand
GTCTCGTTGCAGAAGTTCCAGACCTGATTCACGTCGCGCGCCATCGCAAGCATTGCTTTCGCGTGCTTGTCTCTGATTCGAAACTTGAGGGTCTTAACGGTTTCCATATCTCGAACTATATTGGGTCTTCGAAACTCTCTCAAGAGGGAAAATGGGGAGGCCACGCAAGATTGATAGCGAATTGAGGCATGGAAGGCATTGTGTCTTCGCCATGCACGTCCACCTGATATTCGTTACGAAGTACCGGCGCAACGTGTTCAAGAAAGAGCACCTGGAAGCGATGCAATTAGTTCTTGCCAACGTGTGCCGAGACTTCGAAGCCGAACGCGTGGAGTTCAATGGCGAGCACGACCATGTTCATTTGCTGGTTAACTACCCACCGAAGGTCGCAGTATCAACACTTGTCGCGTCGCTCAAGGGCGTATCGAGCCGGATGCTGCGGCAGCAGTTCGGCGATTTCCACCCGTGGCTCAAGCGCCGTGGCGTGCTATGGTCGCCGTCGTACTTCGCCGCGTCGTGCGGAGGAGCGCCAATCGAGATTTTGAGGAAGTACATTGAGGACCAGCAATCGCCGCACTAAGGCCTAAAGGACGCCCGCGGCGTCCGTGCTCTCGACCCCAGATTGAACTCCGGGGCTTCCCGCACATTTGGTGAGATCGTGCGGGCGCGCAATGCGCCCTGTTGTTGCGCGGGTGCTGGCCCGACGAGGTGTTCCAGTCCTCCGGCGAATCCTTTCTGAAGCATGTGTGTCGGCGCGATCCTCAAGTGCTTCCTGCAGGCATGTGACGACTTGGTAAACAGTCAGGGGTTGAACATGTTGCAGGGAGCGACTCGATTGGGTGATCCTCGGACGCAGCCCGCGCATTCGAACCGCGTCGGATCGCTGGGGATTCGACTGTCTCGACCACGTATCGCAGGGCAGAAAAGCCACCTATCGGTTCTATTGCCACGCGGGCCACGAATGGGAAATCAAGGGCCGCAAGGTGCGGGGGTGTCAGGATTTCCGTGTTCAAGGGGGGTGAGATTCACACGGATGATCGAGCGAATCGATCCTCGTAGAGGATGGCGAACTGGTTCATAGCAGTCTTCCAGTTGTGAGCTGCCCGGCACCAATCGGCAGTGATGTTGCGTAGGGCCAGCCAGATGAGCTTCGTCGCGGCCTCGTCGGTCGGGAAGTGGCCTCGGGTTTTGATGATATTGCGCAACTGCGAGTTGATGTTCTCGATGGCGTTCGTAGTGTATATAACCTGGCGAGCCGCCGGCGGAAACGCGAAAAACGGAATCACGCGATCCCAGACGTTGCGCCACGCTGCGCTGACCGTGGGGAATGTCTGCCCCCATTCTCCATCGGCAAAGGCATCGAGTTTTGCCCGCACCGCTTCCGCGCTGGGCGCGGTGTAGATCGCGCGAATCGCTACAGCGAGCGCTCTGCGGTCTTTCCAGCTCGCGTAATCGAGGCCGTTGCGGATCAGGTGAACGACGCAGGTCTGCAGCGTGATGGCCGGAAACATGACCGCCGGCGCTTCGGGCATGCCTTTGAGGCCGTCGGTCACGGCGATCAGGATGTCGTTGACGCCCCGCGTCTTCAGCTCGTTGAACACCTTCATCCAGAACTTGGCGCCTTCGGTACTTTCGATCCACAAGCCCAGGATATCACGCGTGCCGTCGGGCAGAACGCACTGGGCCAAGTAGATTGCCTTGTTGCGCACCACGGCGTCTTCGACCGGCCGCTCGTCGCTCAAACATTGTACGAGCCCTTTCGGCTGGTGACGGCCGACAGGCATTTAGCGAAATGCACCGATCTCGTCATCGAGATCTAACGGGGAAAAAAACAGGAACAGCGTCGTGCCGAACCCAATCAAGATCGGTGAAGGACGGAGTCGAGCCGATACGCGGTCACGCCGACGTGTTGAGGCCGGGAGAATTGATGTTTGGCGAGCTGCAGCGGATCGCCCCGCCCAATGGGGTTATGGTGGGGTTCTGCATGAATAGCGCGGCAGTGCCGCTGTTGCCCGCGAGCGGAGCCAGTCATCCCGGGACCGCGGCACTGTCGAAGAGCTTGTTGTAGCGCAGCCTCTCTAGCCAGCCAGTGTGGCCTGACGGGCGACGCGTTGCTGTGGCGCACCGCCGATTGAACGTACAACAATAGTCACTATAATGACAGTTATCGACGATTTTCGCTGGTAACGGTCATCAGAATGCTTTTTAAGCTAGCAACTCCTCAGGAAGTCGCCGGCGAGCTCGGACAACGCCTCCGGACGCGCCGTCTGTCGCTGAATCAGTCGCAGGCGGAAACGGCCGCGCGGGCGGGCGTATCGCTTGGCGCCCTACGCAACCTCGAGCGGAATGGTCTTGTCACCGTCGAGGTTCTGTTACGCGTGGCCGGCACGCTCGGACTGCTTCAGCATCTCGAGCCGGTGTTCGTGACCCGACCGGTTAGCATCGAGCAGATGGAAACTGCCAGCCGCTCGCGCCGCCGCGCCAGCCGCAAAAAGGACGAAGTATGAAAAAGCTCACCGTGACATACAACGGCTGGGGCGAGCGCTTTCCACTGGCGCTGCTGGCCGACGACGGCCGCACACTGCTGTTCCAGTACACGCCGGAGGCTCTGGCCCGCGGGCTCGAACTGTCGCCCTACCACCTGGAACTGTCGCGCGACGCATACGGCGATTTTCCGATGCACCAGCATCGCCTGCCCGGCCTCGTGAGCGACGCGCTGCCGGACGGCTGGGGCATGCTTCTGATGGATCGTCTCTTCCGGAGGAATGGCATCAATATCGCCACGGTCTCGCCGCTAGACCGTCTGGCCTTCATCGGTGAAGATGCGATGGGGGCGTTAGCGTTCGAGCCACCGGCCGCTCAACATCTCGAAAAGCACGACGTCGAACTGCTCCGTATCGCCAATGGTGTGCGCCACGTCCTTGCGGGAAACAGCGAGGATATGCTCCGTGAACTGGCGCTGATGGGCGGGTCTCCGCACGGTGCCCGTCCAAAGGTTCGCCTGACCTTCGATCTTGCCAGTGGCGCCGCGTCGACGGCGGACGATGCGCCGGGCACGCCGTGGCTTGTGAAGTTCCCGGGCCAAGGCGAGGACGCGGAGGTGTGCGCGATCGAATACGTGTATGCGGACATGGCTCGCCGGGCGGGCATCCCAATGCCAGCCACGCACTTCTTCACCCTCGGCGAGGATCTAACCGCGTTCGGCATCGAGCGTTTCGACCGCGCCGGCGGGATGCGGGTGCCGGCGCATACGGTTTCCGGGCTGGCGCACGCCGATTTTCGGCAGCCGACGATCGACTACCTGTCTGTGCTCCGTCTCACCCGCCTGCTGGCAGCTGACGAGCGCGAGGTATTGGAGATGTACCGCCGCTGCGTGTTCAACGTAGTGTTTCACAACCGGGACGACCACTCCAAGAACCTGTCGTTCCTGATGCGACGGAGCGGCATGTGGAGTGTTGCTCCCGGATACGACCTTACGTTCAACGAGGGTCCCGCCGGTTATCACCAGATGGATGTCTGCGGCGAGGCAATGCGGATCGAGGGCTCACACCTGCTCGACTTGGCATCAAAGGCGGGACTCAAACAGGTCGATGCCGTGACGGTTATCGATCAGGTATGCGAGGCCGCCAGTCATTTCCCGATCGCAGCTCGCAACATGCCCATTCGCAAAGCAACCTGGAGGCACATTTCGGAGAAGGTCGCGCACTCGCGCGGGCTGGTTGCCAGGCACTCGTAAATCAGCGCACTCTCGATGACGTTCCGAGTGTGCCCGCCGACTCTGCCGATGTGTCTGCGCCGGTGTGTTGCACCGATTACCGCATTCTCCAGCGAAGCTGTTAGAAAATTGTAATATATATAACGTACTGCATATCGAACATTAATGAATGTTTCGAGCTTAACGTATTAGATATAGAACGTTATTTGCGTCGGATTCGTGTTCCGTATACGTTGCATTATCGACGTTGTCCCCGATAATGTACTGGATATTGAGCATGAATCTCGCCGAACTGGGGGAAGCCTTCCGCCGTGCGCGCATGGCTGCCAACCTGACGCAACAGCAAGTTGCCGATATCAGCGGGGTGACGCGCGGCCGCATCAGCATGTTCGAGACGGGGACGCTGCCTGAAATCGGTGCGGTCAAGATGCTCAGCCTTTTCGACGCGGTCGGGTTGGAATTGAGCGCCCGACGACCGGGTCATCAGCGCACGCTCGATGACGTCCTGAGTGAGCCCGCCGACTCAGAGGATGTGCCGATGCGCCAGCGCGTACGCACGAAGGCCTTGCAGCGTCTGAAGGCCACTGAGAGCAAGCCATGAGGCGCGCAACCCTGGACGTCTATGTGAGCGGCCGGCAGGTGGGCACGCTAACCGAGGAGGCCGGACAGTACGTCTTCACCTACCTGCCCGACGTTCCGCAGGCAGACCTCGTCTCCCTGCTTATGCCAGTGCGGGCGGCGTCGTACACCTGGAAGACGCTACATCCCTTCTTCCAGATGAATCTGCCGGAAGGCTTCAAGAAGGACCTGATGATCCGCCGCCTTGGTCCGCACGCTGATGTAAACGACTTTGGTCTGCTGGCACTCACCGGTGCGAACACGATCGGTCGCGTTCAGGTGATTCCGCGAGGGGCCACGCCGGAGGTCGCGACCAGCAAAGCCGACATGGCCGGATTGCTCGCGTCAGCTGACTCGCGCGACAACCTTCTGCGAATGCTTGAAGGCGGAGTCGCGGAAGGGGTATCGGGCGTCATGCAAAAGGTACTCGTTCGTCCGGGCGACTGGGCGACGGTCTGGACAGACGAGTTCATACTGAAGACGGGCTTTGACGATCTGCCGGGGCTTGCGATCAACGAATACCTGTGCCTGGAAGTCGCGCGCGAAGCCGGCCTTGACGTGCCCGAGGCACGATTGTCCGACGACGGGCAGGTCCTCGCCGTGCGTCGCTTTGACCGCACGGCGGATCACTTGATGCTGGCGGTGGAAGACTACTGCGCGCTCAGACCCAACGACGCGGTCAACAAGTACAAAGGGTCGCTGGAGGATCTCGCCAAGCTTACCAACACCTATGTGCCGCGGGCGGCGCGAAAGGACAATGCCCGGCGTCTCTACGCGCTGATCATGCTGAACTACGCAATTCGCAATGCGGATGCTCACCTGAAGAATTTCGCGCTCATCTACACGAGCGTCGACGACGTTAGGCTGGCGCCGGTCTATGACGTTCTAAGTGGGACGGTCTACCCGAAGTACGCGACGCATTTGCCGGCGCTCGCACTACAGGGCAAACGTGTTTGGGCTTCGGGCAGCATGCTGACGGCATTTGGGGGCGCGCGGCTGGGCTTGAGCAAGGCAGACATGGACGAGGCGCGCGAGCGGATCACGAGGGCTGTGCATATCGTCGCGCTGAAGGTCAAAGAATTTGCGAGCAGTCACCCAAGCTTTCGCGAAGTTGCAAAGGGCATGCTGAACGCGTGGGGGAGCGGGCTCGCGGACATCAAGCCCGACGCCAAGCCAGGAAAGACCAGTCCGGTGCCATTGCGCGAGCAGATCGGCATGTCCGACACCGACCCGGCAGCCAGGCGCAAGGAGGCGAATCCGTACGCGAGCGTCGATGGTGCTTTCAGTTAAAAGTCCCAATAGGTCGCTCTATCGTAAGCGTGTCGCCGCGCTGGCCTCAGCGGCTTGGCCATCACCTCCCACCGAAGACATCTCCGACCGTATCACCGATTCCCCCGATCGCCGCCCGCCGCTCTGCGGGTTACCCGCATCCAATTCGACTTGATCCATGAGGGCCGGCAAAAGCCCGGTCGCGTGATTGCGGCCGGGCGGTGCGTCGCCGGACCCCGGGGCGTGTGTGGCAAAGCGCCTCGCGCGGGCTCGCCCGCGCGGGGAGGTCGGGTGCATTGGGCTTCGGGCGGTGACGTGACAATGACGATATCGAGACCGGATGATCGGGGGCGGCACGTGCAGGACGCGGACGAAGCGATCCGCGAAGGCGCGATCCGCTGGCTGCTGTGGCTGCGCAACGGCGAGGTGGTCGCGCGCGAATTCGACGCGTTCGAGCGCTGGTGCGCGCAGAGCGTTGAGCATGCGGAGGCCGTCTACGACGTGATGTGGCTGTGGGCGATGCTCGGGATGCTAGGCGCATCGGAGCCGGATAGCGCGCCGGAGCTAGACGGCATGCCACTGGTTCACTGACCGGCGGCGACGGGGCGACAAAGCCGCAAAGCCGCACAACCGCCCCGCCCACCACCCACCAAAAAAAATCTGCGGGTTACGCATCCCCGCATCGACCTTGGTTTACGAGGGCCGTGCAGCGAAGACCGTAAGCCGGACGATACCGGCTTCCGGATCGACGCGCGTGGCAGGGGCCGGCGAACGCCGGGAAGTATGTACAACACCGGCGCGGTCAGTTCGACGTCGGGCCGTCGTCGCGTGCGCTGGCACGCGCGGCGGCCCAGGCGGCGTCGAGCGGGTCGTCGGCGCTGCGGTGCGGCTCCAGCAGAAACGGAAAGCGTTCGACGAACGATGCGGATTCCTGCAACGCCACGATATGGTTGACCATCCATTGCAACAGCTCGCTGCCTTGCCGGACCTGGGCCGGGTTCCAGTCCGGCATCCCGGCGAACAGCGCCGAGAACGCCGCCCAGCGCGACGGCCGGTCGTTGTCGCCCGGCCGGAAATACGTGTTCAGGCACACGTCGTCGCCGGTGGTCAGCGCGCCGACGAACAGCCCGCGCGCGGTCGGCACCGCGAGCTGCTTCCAGTGCTCGGCGAGCGCGAGCGAGCGCACCACCCGCGCGAGCACGAACGCGACGCGGGTCTCGTGCTCGATCGCCGCGAGCGCCATCGCGCCATTGCGCTGCATGCAGCGTGCGACCGCGTGCGGCCGGATCACGCTCGTCGCGAAGCTGCGCAGCACGAGATCGGGCACCGTCAGTTGCAGCTGGAATTCGCGCAGCCCGTGCTCAGCGCTCATCGTCGAGAAGTTCACGAACAGCCCCTCGCGCGCGCCGAGCGCGCCGACATACGGCTCGAGCCCGAGCCGCGCGAGCTTCGGCGCGATCTGGCGCGCGAGCAGCCGCATCAGGTTGCGGCGGCTGCGCTCGCCGGCGTAGGTGTCGATGCCGCGCGTGATCACGTCACCGATCTCCGCGCGCCGCGCATCGGCGACGAGGCGCGGCGAGCGGCTCAGGTCGAACCGGGCGCGGCCATGCGCCACGCGGGGGTCTACGTACATGCCGGGGCCTTGTGCTTGCGTTGCGGGTGGATCGTTGCGGGCTCGCGCAGCGATCCGGTCGCTTGCGATGCTCGGGCACCGAAAGCAGCACGTCAAGTGCGGCGGCCGCGTCAAGCGGACGCCCAATCCACAACGATGAGGTGATCAGGTGATACGCACGGTGTTGGAACGCTTTGTCGAACACAGCCCGATGGCGATCATGACCCGGCTCGTGATGCAGGGCGCGATCTATGACGAGTGGCTCGATGCGGCCGCCGAGCTCGACGACGAGCCCGACGGCGAACAGATCCGCGAAGCGCTGCTCGCACGCGTCGTCGACGCGCTCGTCGCGCTCGCGGCCGGCACGCGGCCGGCGGGCGGTGGCCTGGCCACGGCGGTGGCGATCTCGCCCGAGTTCGCGCCGGCGGTCACCGCGCTGCACGACCAGATGAGCCGGCTGCGCGCCGGCTGGGGGCGCCTGCTCGTGAAGGACAGCATCGACCTGCTGCTGCCGCTGACGGCGCCGCTCGGCACCGAAGGCCCGGCCGCCGGCTGGCGGCTGCGCGTGCTGGACGGCGGCGTCCTGCCGGCCGGCCTCGCCTGCGCGCCGGGGCCGGCCGGCTGCACGCACGGCTCCGGCGGCAGCGGGTCGGCGGGCGGCGGCGCGCTGCCCGTCTACGATCCGGATCTCGGGATGATTGTCGACCTCGTGCCGTACGAGCGGAGCCGCGCGCACGAGCGCGCGTTCGTCTGCGCGCTGCTCGAAGCGGTGCAGCCCGGCGAACTGTGGATCATCGACGGTCGCTTCAACACGGCAGCGATCCTGTCCGGCTGGCCGCGCCGTGGCGGCGCGTTCATCGTGCGCGAGCACGGCTGCGCGCCTGCGTGGCAGCCGCTCGACGCGCCGCGCGAATGCGGGGCGCTCGACGGCGGCCGCGTGTACGAGCAAGCGGTCGCGATGGCCGACGATGGCGACGGCGGCGCGGCGAGCACGTTCCGGCGCATCGAATGGCGGCCGGACGAGTCGGCAGCGGCGGGGGCCGCAGGTGTGGCGGCAGACTCGGCGGCAGACGCGGCATTGGCGGCAAGCGTGCTGACGAACGCGCCCGCCGCGCAGTTCGACGCGCTGCAGGTGATGCGGCTCGCGCGCCGGCGCTGGCGCGATGCGCTGCCGCTGCCCGTCGACGCGGCGCTCGGCGGCGGGCTGCTCGTGAACATGCCGCCGCGCGCGGCGCTGCTCGCGCGCGGGATCGCGGCGATCGCGTACAACGTGTGCGGCGTGATGGCCAACGCCGTCCGCGCGGCGCTTGACCTCGACGCGCGGGAAGTCGAGCGACTGCCGTCGCATATCGCGGCCGGCGTGCGCGCGGCGTACGCGGGGATGATGATCGCGCTGCCGCCCTCCTGGTGGCGGCGCTACGACCAACTGCCGGCGACGGCGCTCGGCGAGGCCGTGCGGCTGCTCGCGGGCCACGTCGATCCGCGCAGCGAGCGCCGCAAACGCCGCGAGAACCGGCTGACGGTGAAATCACAGGCGCAGCTGCGCGCGGCGACGGTCGACGGGCTACTGCAAGACGAAGGCGACGACGCGGCGTCCAACGTGTTCTGCCTGCGCACGATCGCAATGGCGACGCGCGACTTCAGCAGCAATCCGTCGAAGGCGCTGCGCCATGCGAGCGAGGCGCTCGTGATGGTCACGAAGTACAACCGGCCGATCGCGCTGCTGGTGTCGATCGAGGACTGGAACCGGCTGGTCGGCGAAGTGCGCGAGACGAGCGTGCGGCGGCTGTCGCTGGATTATGCGGGGACGGTCGACACCGGGGTGGCCCACACTGGAGTTGTCCACACGGGGGCCGCCCATGCGGGAGCTGTCCATGCGAAGGCCGCGCAAGGCGCCGCGCAGCGCGCGCATACAGCCGTGCTCGGCGAGATCCCGCTGAACGAGCGCCGCTTCGCGTGAGCGTCGCTTCGTAAGAGCGTCCGTTCGCAAGAGCGTCCCTTCGCATGAACGCCGCTTGGGAAGAACGCCGCAGCGCCCGTGCGCGGCAGCCCGCGCACGGGCGCCACAATCAGCTCGCGAGCCGATGCACCCAGATCACCGACGTCCACGCGAAGTTGCCGATCCCGTAGCGCGCGATCAGCGTGTCGATACGCGCATTGACGCGCGCCGAGTGAACCCGGCAATGAACGAGAAAGTAGCCGCTGTTCACGCCCGCGAGCGCGCCGTCCGGCAGCGTCGCATTACCCTGCAGCGGCGCGAGGTAGTTCGCGACGTCGCCGGTGCTGATGAAATACGCGGTGTTGCGCCGCTCGACGAGCCGTTGCGCCTGGCTGCGCGATAGCGTCGGAATCGCTGCGACGAGCACGGGCTCGGCGGCGGTGTTCACATTGATGGTCGTCAGGTCGGGCAGCACCGTCACGAGCGGCGCGAGCGCCGCGATCGCGCGCGCGTCGTAGCCGGGAATCCGCGCGAGGTCGTCCACCGTCACGAGCTGCAACGGCCAGACGCCCGGCCCGTTTGCGTCGCGCAGCGACTGCAGCATGTAGTCGGCGGTCCGCTGCACGAGTGCCGGATCCAGCGACAGCTCGCCGAGCAGCCGGCGGTACGCGAGCACGCCTTCCCCGTTGGCCTGCCACGGCTTGCCCGGCGCGATGCGCGCGACGAGGTTCGTCAGGTTAAAGCGCGCCTGCGCATCCTCGACGTGCCCGGAGATCCACGCGCGCGCGAGTTCCGCATTCAGCGCGGCGGCATCCGGCGGCAGGAAGTCGCCGAGCTGCACGTCGCTGACCGGCGCCGACCATGTCTGGCCCGCCACCGTGACGTTCGACGTCGCGCTCTGCGCGCGCAGCAGCGCACGCGCCCACTCGACGGCGGCGCGCTCGGCCCACATCGTCTGCGTCGCGAGACGCTGGTTCTCGACGTCGCGGGTCGCGACCTGCTGGCGCCACAGCACGCTCGCGGCAATCGCCGCGGCGAGCGCGACGACGAGCAGCACCGTGATGAGCGCGATGCCGCGCTCGCGCGATGCTCGTTTCGTGCGAAGAGGTTCGTGTCGGCACATGGTCGGGTTTCGGCTACGTTAGGGCTACATGACGGCTACATGAGGGCAACGCGACGGTGACCTAAGGGTGACGTGAGAGTGACATTAGGCGCATGGCCGTCACGCTTCGAACGCCAGCCACGCGTGCAGCATGCTCGCATGCGCGGATGACGCGAATCCGAACCCCACGACGAGCGCCGCGACCCACCCGGCGAGCGACGCGTCGCGCGTGCCGCCAGCCGACAGCGCGAGCGGGCCGATCAGCCCGGCGATCGCGTCCGCGTGCCACAGCAGCAGCGCGAACAGCACGCACGCGAGCGCCATGCCGACACAGAAGCAGTGTGCGGCGACCGCGCGGCGGCTGGTGAACGGCGCGCGGTGATGATGCTGGTTCGCGGCGACGATCGCGACGCCGTTCGCGATCGGCACGATCGCCATCGCGGCGCCCCAGAAGAACGGCTGGTCGCTCGCCGGGTTGATCAGCAGCAGCGTGCCGATCGACCAGAACGGCGGCGCGAGCACCGTCAGCGCGACCCACGACAGCAGCTGCCAGCGCAGCCAGGGGGCGCGCCAGCGTAGCGGGCGCGCGTGCGGTATCGGCCGGCCGTAGCTCCCGCCGGCCGTGGCCGCATGGACGGCGGTCAGTTTCTCTGTGAGCCACCGCCTGAGTATCGTGGCGATCGACATGGTGTCACCGTGGGTTTCCTCGTTACTCACTAAGACGTTCGGCCAGCCGCTTTGCCGCAGGAATCGTGCGGCGGCGCTCGCGCCGCGCCGGCCGATCCGGATGAAAGTTTGGTTCCGTGTCATAAAAAGTTACCTGTTCGAAGCTGACGATGAGCGAATCGTCGTACGGGATGTGTAAGTTTTGCCGTTGCCTGGGTGGTGCCTCCGGGTTGTGCCTCTGGATGGCACCCGGTTCCTGCTCAACGCCTGCCCGGTGCCGGCGGACGGCGCACGGGCCGCGACGGCGATGTTGGACAGCGGGACGGCGCGCGCGCGTGAGAGGGCGCGACGCGTCCGGGCCTGCACCGCCCGCCGACTGGCGGGCGACGCATGCATCACAGACGTCGAGTGACGACGCGATGATCGACGCGCGCCTGTCGAGGGCCAGGCCGGCGCGTCCGGTTCGCGCGATGCGCGGGGCGCACGCCGCGCTGTCTCGTTCCATGCTCGACACGTCGCGTCGCTGGCCAGTGACGCAGCCGGCGTGATGCTGCCTTCCTGACTGGCATTTCCTCTTTCGAAGCGTCGCGATCGTGCTTTCCGCGACGGGTACGCCGCACGCGTGCGGAACCCGCGCAGCAGGCCGATCGGCGGCGAATTGCAAAAAAATGTGCGGCAATCCGCAAGCCGTTCCGTCTAGGTAGGTGTGAGCTGTATCCAGGGTTGTATCGGGCTTGTTCGCTTCGGCGCCCAACGCCACCCGGATGCAGACGCAACGAACCGCGATGGGACACGAGTAAGACCGATCGACCGTCGTCGCAACGCGGCGCGCAATCAACAGGTGCATGGACGTGGAACAGTTCGAGAACACTCGCTCGGCGAGCGAATCCGCAGCACGACAGGACATCGAGAACATCGAGGACGCCATGGCGTCGGCGCAGCCGGCCGTGCACGACGATGTTGCCGAGCCGTACATCAACCTGCGCGATACGGGCCGCTTCCTGGAGGTGCTCGAGGCGCTGAAGTGTTCGCTCGCGATCAGCCGCCGTCCGTCGGGCGTCGCGTTGGTCGGCGTCGACAACGGCATCCCGACGCTGTCCGCGTGCCTGCTGCCGCGCTCGATGGGGATGGCGGTCGCCGGCAACCGGCTCGCGATCGCGACGATTCACGAGCTGATGGTGTTCGCGAACGTATCAACGCTCGCGCCGCATTACCCGACCCGCCCCGACTACTACGACGCGATGTTCGTTCCGCGTCTGTCCTATTACACGGGCGACCTCGACCTGCACGACATGGCGTTCGACAAGCAGGTGGTGCTCGCGGTCAACACGCGCTACTCGTGTATCTGCGTGATTGACGGTTACTTCAATTTCACGCCGATCTGGCAGCCGCCGTTCGTCACCGCGACGGCGCCCGACGATCGCTGCCATCTGAACGGGATGGCGTTCAGCGAAGGCAAGGTACGTTATGCGACCGCGCTCGGCCAGAGCGACACGCCGTTCGGCTGGCGCCAAGTCATGGCCAGCGGCGGCATCGTGATGGAGGTGCCGTCGGGCCGGATCGTCGCATCGGGGCTGTCGATGCCGCATTCGCCGCGCGTGATCGGCGGCCGGCTGCACGTGCTCGAAGGCGGGCGCGGCCACGTGCTGCAGATCGATCCGCAGACCGGCGCGAAGCGCGTGCTCGCGAAGCTGCCGGGCTTCACGCACGGGCTTGCCGAATACGGCGGCGTGCTGTTCGTCGGCCTGTCGAAGCTGCGCGACAAGCGCGGGCCGCAGGGCCTGCCGATCGAGAGCGAGCAGGATGCGCTCGTCGCGGGTGTCGCCGCGCTCGACGCGCACAGCGGCGAGGTGCTCGGCATCCTGCAGTTCTTCAACGGCGTCGACGAGGTGTTCGACGTGCAGGTGCTGCCGAACGTGCGGCGCGCCGAGATTCTCGGCCCGCGTGAATGGAGCGCGACGCCGTCGATCGTGACAATGCACGGCGGGTTCTGGCAAACGCGTCCGCGCGAAGCTGACGAACCGGCAGCCGCCGACCGTTGAGCACGCGATGAACATCAAATCTTGCGGGTTTTCCCCGCTGGTTTCGTCTTTGTCGGTAGGTGCTGCAGATCGGGCATTTAACGACGGGGCATCCAACGACGGGGTAACCAACGACGGCGCGGCGCTGTCGCCGGCGCGCGTGAATGCGCTGGCCGAAGCCGCAACGAGCGGCGGCGTGCTGTGGCTGACCGGGTTGTCGGGCGCGGGCAAGACGACGCTCGCACAGGCGAGCGCTGCGTGCCTGCGCCGCCGCGGCACGCCGACGATGGTGCTCGACGGCGACCGGCTGCGCAACGGATTGAATCGCGACCTGGGGTTCTCGGAACGCGACCGGTTCGAGAACGTGCGGCGGACCGCCGAAGTCGCGGCGCTGTTCGTCGAGGCCGGCTTTGTCGTGATCGTCGCGATGATCTCGCCGCTTGCGGCGATGCGCGAGCAAGCGCGCGCGGCGATCGGCGACGCGTTCCGCGAGGTGTACGTGAGCGCGTCTGTCGACGTCTGCGCGTCGCGCGATCCGAAGGGCCTGTACGCGAAGGCTTATCGCGGCGAACTGCCGGAATTCACGGGCGTGTCGTCGCCATACGAGCCGCCGGCTCACGCCGGGCTGGTGCTGGACACCGCAAGGTGCGGAATCGACGCGTGCGTCGATGCGCTGCTGCGGTTCGCGACCGACGCGTTCGGCCGCGATAGCGACGCGGCCCCGGAAATGCACGGGCATCGCTGACGAAGTAGGAGAAGCAGGCGAAGCAGGCGACGCGGAGGAGCAAGGTGTGATCGATATGTTAAGGATGACTGATGGATGGTCATCGAACTGAAACACGGATTTGATAGCGGGGGCGTGCCGGACGGCGGCCTCGCATGCGTAGCGGGATTCGGAACAAAAAGGGGAATGGCGCATGCCGCCTAGAGTAGACCGTAAACCACACGACCAGCGGCGACGACGACGCCGGTGCCTGGCCGGCGTTGCGCTGGTCGGGGGGCTGAGCCTCGCGCCGGGCGCGCGCGCGCAGGACGCGGCGCCCGACGCGAAGGCTGCGCAGGGCACACCGACCACACCGGGCGCGCCGGGTGCACCAGGCACACCGCGCACGTTCGACGTCAACGAGTTCATCGTGCGCGGCAACACCACGCTGCCGGCGATCGAGATCGAGAAGGCCGTCTATCCGTTCGAAGGGCCGGGCCGCACGCTCGCCGACGTGAACGCGGCGCGCGACGCGCTGCAGAAGGCGTATCAGGACCGCGGCTATCAGTCGGTCGTCGTCGAGTTGCCGCAGCAGCAGGTGAAGAACGGCGTGATCCTGCTGCAGGTGGTGGAAGCGAAGGTGGGCCGGCTGCGCGTCGACGGCGCGCAGTACAACTCGCCGCAGAAGATACGCGACGCGGTGCCGGCGCTCGCGGAAGGCTCGGTGCCGGATTTCAACCAGGCGCAGCAGCAGCTCACCGACCTGAACCGCTCGGCGGACCGTCAGGTGATTCCGGTGCTCAAGCCGGGCACGCTGCCGCAGACCGTCGATGTCGACCTGAAGGTCGACGATCACAGTCCGCTGCACGGTTCGCTCGAACTGAACAACGACAACAGCCCGGGCACATCGACGCTGCGCACGACCGCGAGCCTCAGCTATTCGAACCTGTGGCAGCTCGGCCATGTGATTTCCGGCACCTACGTGCTCGCGCCGCAGCATCCGAACGACGCGCGCGTCTATTCGTTCTCGTATCTCGCGCCGCTGAAGGACACGCACTGGAGCCTGCTGGCGACCGTCGTGCACTCGGACAGCAACGTCGCATCGGTGGGCGGCACCAACGTGCTCGGCAAGGGCACGACCTATGGCTTCACCGCGATCTACGCGCTGCCGTCGTCGGACACGTATGCGCACTCGGTGAGCGTCGAGATCGATCGCAAGCATTACGACGAGAACGTGAGCCTCGCGGGGCAGACGTCCACCGCGCCGCTCACCTACGTGCCGGTCACGTTCTCGTACAACGGCCAGTTGAGCCTGCAGCAGTCGCAGACGTCGTTCTCCGCAGCGCTGACGACGAACATCCGCGGCCTCGGCAGCGACTGGGGCGCCTGGGACAACAAGCGCTACAACGCGACGCCGGATTTCGTGTACGGGAAATTCGACGTGAACCACACGCAGCGCTTCAAGAACGACATGCAGGCGAACGCGCACGTGAGCGCGCAGATCTCGAACTCGCCGCTCGTGTCGAGCGAGCAGTTCGCCGCGGGCGGGATGAACAGCGTGCGCGGCTACATGCAGGCGGAAGACACGGCCGACAGCGGCGTGATCGGCTCGCTCGAGTTGAGGAGCCCGTCGCTTGCGAAATACCTCGGCGGCCGCGTGAACGAATGGCGTTTCCACGCGTTCGTCGATGCCGCGCACCTGTGGCTGCTGAGCCCGCTGCCGGAACAGACGTCGAGTTTCAACCTGCTGAGCGTCGGGGTCGGCACGCGCCTGCAGCTCTTCAAGTATGCGAGCGCGGATTTCGAGGCCGGCTGGCCGCTGAAGGCCGGTGTCTATACGAGGCAATACAGCCCCAGGTTCGATTTCTACGTGCGACTGGGGTTCTGACCTGACGGATTTTTGATCGGACGGGTCCCGCGCCAAGCGCCGGGATCGTTCCAACCGGGAGTGGATCGTGAAGCGAGTCTTGTTTTTACTGATGGCGGTGCTGCTGGGCGTGCTGCCCGGCATTGCCAACGCGTGGTGGCAGAGCGACTGGTCGTACCGGAAGGCGATCACGATCGATGCCGGATCGAAGGGTGCCAACCTGACGGAGTCGGCCGGCCGCGTGCCGCTGCTCATTCGCCTGCATTCGGGCAACTTCCAGTTCGACGGCCTCGCCGATAACGGCGCGGACATCCGCTTCGTCGCGGCCGACGACAAGACCCCGCTCAACTATCACATCGAGCAGTACGACGCGATGCTTGGCGTCGCGCTGATCTGGGTGGACATCCCGCAACTGCCGGCCGGCGCCGCGCAGTCGATCTGGATGTACTACGGCAACAAGAAGGCGCCGGACGGCGGCAAGCCGGCCGAGACGTTCGATGCGGACTACACGCTCGTCTATCACTTCAACAGCGCGGCAGGCGCGCCGCCGAAGGACGCGACCGCGTACGGCAACAACGCGCAGAACGCACCGTTCAAGACCATCGAGGACGGCATCGTCGGCAAGGGCGCGCAGTTCGACGGCAACACCGCGCTGAACCTGCCGGCCAGCCCGTCGCTGAACGTTGCCGCCGGCGGCAGCTTCACGTTCAGCGCGTGGGTGAAACCGTCGGCGCTCGCGCCGAACACGCTGCTCTACAGCCGCCGCGATGGCGCCAATGCACTGCTGATCGGTCTCGACAACGGCGTGCCGTTTGCACAGATCGACGGTGGCGCGACACCAGTGCGCACGCCCGGCGGCGCAGCGCCGGTCGCCGCGAACCAGTGGACGTATATCGCGGTGACGGCCGACGGCAAGAACGTGACCGTCTACGCGAACGGCAAGCAGGTGGCGCAGGTGGCCGCGACGCTGCCGGCGCTCACAGGTGCGGCAGCAGTCGGCGCGGACGTCGCCGGCGCGCCGGCAGGCTTTGCAGGCTACGCGGGCGCACTCGATGAGCTGCGGCTGTCGAAGATCGCACGCTCGCCGGCCGCGATTGCGGTCGACACGCTCGCACAGGGCTCGGAATCGAAGCTCGTTGCGTACGGCAATGACGAGAAGCAGTCGGGCTTCGGCTTCGGCTACTTCGGCGTGATCGTGCAGTCGGTGACGGTCGACGCGTGGGTCGTGATCACGATCCTGCTCGCGATGGCGGCCGTGTCGTGGGTCGTGATGTGGACGAAGGCGCGCTATGTCGGCACGGTCGACAAGGCCAACCAGTTCTTCGTGCAGCGCTTTCGCGAAGTGGCGGGCCGCCACCTGGTCGGCCTCGCGCATGTCGACGAGAAGAGCGAAGAGGGCCGCCGCCTGTATCAATCGTCGCTGTATCGGCTGTATCGCGCGGGCGTGCATGAAATCCACAGCCGTGTCGACAGCAACGGCCGCACGGTGATCACGAGCGAGTCGATCGAGGCGATCCGCGCATCGATGGATGCGACGCTCGTGCGCGAGAACCAGCGGCTGTCGAAGTCGATGGTGCTGCTGACGATCGCGATCTCGGGCGGCCCGTTCCTCGGCCTGCTCGGCACGGTGGTTGGCGTGATGATCACGTTCGCGGCGATCGCGGCGGCCGGCGACGTGAACGTGAACGCGATCGCACCGGGTATCGCGGCCGCGCTGCTCGCGACGGTCACGGGCCTGTTCGTCGCGATTCCGGCGCTGTTTGGCTACAACTACCTGCTGATCCGCAACAAGAACGTGACCGCGAACATGCAGGTGTTCGTCGACGAATTCGTTACGCGCCTTGCCGAAGCGCATCGCGCGCCGGATCACGCGGTGCTGGCCGACTGAACGGACGCGGGGAGACCACCATGCAGGTTCAGGACGACGACAAGCCGTACGACGACATCAACATCACGCCGATGCTCGACCTCGCGTACGTGCTGCTGATCATCTTCATCATCATGACGACCGCGTCGGTGCAGGGTATCAAGGTCGATCTGCCGAAGGCGAGCTCGTCCGCGAGCCTCGCGAAACCGAAGACGAAGGCGATCACGGTCGCCGATTCGGGGCAGATCTTCCTCGATGCGTATCCGGTGACGATGGACGAACTCGAGAGCCGGCTGCGTACCGAGAAGGCGAGCAATCCCGAGTTTCCGATCGTGCTGAAGGGCGATGCGGCCGTGCAGTACCAGCGCGTGATGGACGTGCTCGACCTGTTGCGGCGCCTCGACCTGTCGCAGGTCGGCCTCGTGACGGGCAAGGCGAAACAGGGCGGCTAGGGACCGGCGATGGAAATGACCTACAACGGCGGCCCGCCGGACAAGGGCCCGGCCCGCTACGTGAAGCCGGTCGTGATCGCGCTCGTGCTCGCGAGCATTGCGGCACTGATCTGGCATTTCGCCAGCGATACCACGGGCGTGAAGCGTGCGAGCGCGCCGCAGGTGACGACGGTGATTCCGCTGCCGCCACCGCCTCCGCCGCCCAAGCAGAAGCCGCCGCCCGAGAAGGTGAAGGAGGAGGTGAAGACGCCGGTCGACAAGCCGACCGTCGCGCCGAAGCCTTCCGAGGCGCCGAAGCCGTCGGACAACCAGCCGAAGCAGATGACGATGAACGCGCCCGCGCAGGCCGGCACGGACAGCTTCAACATCGGCGCGGGCGACGGCTCGGGGATGGTCGGCAGCGGCGGCGGCGGCCGGTTCGGCAACGCGAGCTACGCGCAATACATGGTCTATGTGCTGCAGCGCGCGATCGAGCAGGACAAGGGCGTGCAGGACGCGGGCGGTGCGCGCTTTGCGGGCAGCCTGAACCTGTGGATGGACCCGTCGGGACACATCACGAAGGTGGCGATCGCGCAGTCGACCGGCGACGCGAAGATCGACGCGGCGGTGATCGCGGCGGTCGAGTCGCTCGGCAGGGTCGACGAGGCGCCGCCGCCCGCGACCGCGTATCCGGTGCTCGTCAGGTTGCAGGGCCGCAAGCCGGCGTGATGGCGCGGGCATGAGCGGCGAACACGTCATGGGGCAGGTCCGACGCACGGATCCTGCCGGAAAAGAACAGCCATTGTTCGGAGTGCTTTGATGATTCAGAAGATGAACGGACGGGGTGGGGTGCCCCGCAGCGGTGCGATGCCCTTGCGACTGTCGCGCGTCGGCGCGGCAGTACTGACGCTCGGGCTGACGTGCGCGTCCGCCGGCCATGCGCAGTCGCTCGAGACGCAGGCGGCCACGGGCCAGGCCGCGCCGACCGAAAGCGTGGTGATCAACCTGATCAACCTGCTGGTCAAGCGCGGCGTGCTCACGCAGCAGAACGCGAACGGGCTGATCAGCGAAGCGCGCACGGAAGCCGCGCAGGCCAAGGCCGCTCGTGCATCCGGCGCGCCGGTCGCCGGCGGGGCCGCGGTCGTCAACGCGCCAACGCAGCCGGGCGACGTGTCGGTGCCGTACGTGCCGCAAGTCGTGCGCGACCAGATTCGCGACCAGGTGAAGCAGGAAGTGATCGCGCAGGCGAAGGCCGAGAACTGGGCGCAGCCGAACACGTTCCCGGACTGGGTGTCGCGCATCACGCTCGACGGCGACATGCGCGTGCGTGACGAATACCACTTCTACGGCAGCCGCAACGCGAACAACATCACGAACTTCGCGGCGATCAACCAGGGCGGCGGCTTCGACGTCAACGGCAACACCAACACGACGCAGCTGCCGACGCAGAACACGACGCAGAACCGCAACAACCTGCTGCGCTATCGCGCGCGGCTCGGCGTGACGGCGGTGCTGTCCGACGAACTGACGGCCGGCCTGCAGCTCGCGAGCGGCAACGACAACGGCCCGGTGTCGACCACGGGCACGGCTGGCGGCGGCTGGGGCAAGAAGAACATCTGGCTGAACAAGGCGTACTTCTCGTACAAGCCGACGACCTGGCTGAACCTGACCGCCGGCCGGTTCGACAACCCGTTTTTCAAGTCGGACCTGATCTTCTCCGACGACCTGATGATGGACGGCCTCGCGGTGAACCTGCGCCATGCGCTGCCCGCGGCCCCGGACGTCACGCTGTTCGGCACGCTCGGCGTGTTCCCGATCCAGTACACGAGCGAGAACTTCCCGTCGAACAGCACCGACAAGGCCGGCAGCGACACGAAGTGGATGCTCGGCGCGCAGTTCGGCGCGGACTGGAAGATCGACGCGAAGAACCGCCTGAAGGGCTCGGTCGCTTACTACGACTTCCAGAACATGCGCGGCACGCTGTCGTCGCCGTGCGCGCTGTATCTCGGCGCGACGAGCTGCAGCACGGACAACGAGGCGCCGACCTTCATGCAGGGTGGCAACACGCTGATCGCGCTGCGCAACATCGTGCAGAACCCGAACCTTGCGCCGGGCCTCACGCCGCAGCCGCAGCTGTTCGGTCTCGCATACAACTACCGGCTGCTCGACCTGAAGGCGCAGTGGGATACCGTCGTCGCCGACCGCTTCAAGCTGCGACTCGACGGCGAATACGTGCGCAACCTCGCGTACAACGACAACAAGGCGTTCAGCGCGGCGTCGCTGCCGGTCAACAACTACGAGTCGACGTCGGTGAACGCGACGCGTGCCGACTACCGCAGCGGCCCGAACGGCTTCCTCGCGAAGGCGACATTCGGCGAACCCGAGCCGCGTGCGAAGGGGCAGTGGAATTTCTCGGTCGCGTACAAGTACCTGCAGCCCGATGCCGTGCTCGATGCGTTCAACGACTCCGACTTCCACCTGGGCGGCACCAACGCGCGCGGCTACGTGATCGGCGCGGCCTACGCGGTTGCGCGCGACGCGTGGGTGTCGGCACGATACCTGAGCGCGAAGGAAGTGTACGGCCCGCCGGTGTCGATCGACGTGCTGCAGCTCGAGCTCAACGCCCGCTTCTGATGGAGTGCCGCATGAACACAGCTCAACACGCACTGCTCGCGGCGGCGCTCGCCGGCGCGCTGCTGTCTGCCGCCGGCTCCGCCGGCGCGCAGAGCATCGAGGACAAGCTGCGCAGCCAGTTGCGCTCGACCGTGCAGGAATTGCGTCAGCTGCAGGACGCGCAGGCGCAGCTGCAGGCGGAGAAGACGGCCGCCGAGCAGCAGCGCGACGCCGCGCTCACGCAGCTGAAGGCCGCACAGGCGCAAGCCGCGGCAGCGAAAGGCGAATCGAGCGGCGAAGCGGCGGCCAAGCGCGCGCTTGCGCAGGAACGGTCCGCACGGGAGCAGGATGCGCAGGCGCTCGCGAAATACAAGTCGTCCTATGAGGACTTGCTGACGGTGTCGCGTGCGCGCGATGCGCAGCACACGCAGATGCAGACCGAAATCAGCGCGCGTGACACGCAACTGAAAACCTGCGCGGCCCACAATGCAGAACTGTACCGCGTGGGTCACGAGATTCTCGATGCGTACGAGCATGTCGGGATCGGCACGTTCTTCGCGTCGCGACAGCCGTTCGCGCGAGCCGCGCGCGTGAAATACGACGATCTCGCGCAGCGCTACGGGGACGCGCTGTATGCGGGCAAGTACGACCCGGCAGCGCGCCCGGCGGTCGCGGCGAACGCGCCTGCAGCCGCTGCTGCAGCAGCAACTGCGGCGTCCGCACCGTCCGGCACGCAGTGATTGGCGCGGTGCACGCGGGATGATCCGATCGATTCGTTAAAAAAAAGGAAGAGAGAGCCATGCAGGACAGCAAGATGGAAGCGTCGGGCGAGCGCCCGGCACAGGATGCGCTGATCGATGCGGTCGGCGTCGAGCAGCTTGCGGACGTGTTTCGCAGCGCCGGCTACCGGGTGACCGCCACCGAGCAGAACGGCGCGGTGCAACTGATGAGCGCGAGCCAGGGCGTCGGCTTCGCGGTGCGCTTCGGCAATGTCGCGCCGACCCTGGCGCCGCAGCACGGGGCCGTGCAAGCGGATGCCGCCGCTGCGCGCTACCTCGACTACACGCTCGGTTGCGTGCTGCAGGTGCAGGGCGATCTGCCCGCGCAACTGGTGGCCGACTGGAATCGCACGAAACGCTTCGCGCGGCTCGCGAGCCACGGGCCGTTCCTCGCGCTCGAGATGGACGTGATCGTCGCGGGCGGCGTGTCGACCCGTCATCTGCGCTCGACGATCGAGCTGTGGGACCGCATGGTGCAGGAATTCCTGCTGCACCTGCGCAACCGGCCGGCGCTGGCCGAGCAGGAAGCCGCCGCGCGTGCAGCGGCCGCCGGTGCGACGGGTGACGGTGAGGCCGCCGCCGCGGTGGCAGGCGACGCGGGCGCCGAACGCACGGAAACGGCCGGGCGATGAGCGGACTCGGGCGGATCGGCGCGGCGCTGTGGGCGCTGCTGACGGGCGACCTGCGGACGAAGTCCGGGCAGGTCGACGCCCGTGACGCGCCGGCCGCCTGGGTCGACTATGCGCAGCGCGTCGCGCAGCACCTGACGGCGGCGCTCGACGATGGCGCCGACGCGGCCGCATGCCGGCTTCGCGCGCATCTGGAGCGCGATGCGGCGCATGGCGCCGACGAGGGCGCGCCGCCGCCCACGCTGAGGTTGAAGGCCTGGCTCGATGGCAATGGCGCGATCGAGCGGGTCGAGAGCACGCCGGCGGGCGATCCGGCATTCGCGGCGGACCTGTGCGCGGCGCTGGTCGGCCGGCCGGTCGGCGTGCCGCCGCCGTCCGGGATGACGCAGCCGGTGGTCGTGCGCGTGCTCATCGCGAGCGCGCCGTGACGGCGGCAGCAGCAGGCGGACGAGGCGGACGAGGCGGACGAGGCGGATGTCGGGCCCGGTGCGCGACGTCCGGGATTGAGAACAGCAGTCAGACAGGAATGGGAAAGACGGTGAAGAAACTTGCAATGATCGTGGGCAGCCTGATGCTGAGCGTGCCGCTCGTCGCGGCCGCGCAGGACGACGTGATCGCGAACGCGGCGCAGGCGTCGGTCACGCAATCCGATATCGCGACGCTGTTGAAGTCGATCGGCGAGGAGGGGCGCACGCGCCTCGCGGCCGATCCCGCCGCGATGGATCAGGTCGTGCGCGCGACCCTTGCGCAGAAGGCCGTGCTCGCCGAAGCGAAGCAGAAGGGCTGGGACAAGCAGGCCGACGTGCAGGCGGCGATCGAGCAGGCGCGACGCGAGATCATCGTGCGCAGCTATCTCACGTCGGTGAACGCGCCGCCGGCCGACTATCCGTCCGATGCGCAGATCCAGGCCGTGTACGACCAGAATCGCGACGCGTTTACCGCGCCGCGCGCGCTGCACGTCGCGCAGATCTATCTCGCCGTCGCACCGAACGCGGACGCGGCGACCGTCGACAAGGTGCGCAAGCAGGCCGCCGACCTCGCGAGCCGCGCGCGCAACGGCGATTTTGCCGCGCTCGCGAAAGCGAATTCGCAGGACAAGGCGAGCGCCGCCAACGGCGGCGACATGGGCTTCGTGCCCGAGCCGATGCTGCTGCCGGCCGTGCGGCAGGCGGCCGAGGCACTGAAGCCCGGCCAGGTGTCCGCGCCGATCCAGACGCCGACCGGTTTTCATGTGGTGAAGCTGATCGACGTGCGTGCCCCCGCGCTGCGTCCGCTCGCGGACGTGAAGGAGCGGGTGCGCGCGACGCTGCGTGCGCAGCGTACGCAGCAGGGCGTGCAGGCGTCTCTGGCGAAGTTCGGCGGCAATGCGCCGATCAACGAAGACGCGCTGAGGAAGGCGCTCGCGACTGCGCAATAGGCTCTTCCATGACATTGACGAGTTCCGTACCGGACGCCGGAGCGCCCGACGCTCGCGCGCGCGGTGCCGCGGCGGCCGGCTCGGCACGCGCGGCCGGCGCCGATGCCGCTGCTGGCGCCGTTGTTGACGCCGCGGTTGGTGCCGCGGTTGGTGCATTCCCGGCCGGGCCCGGCGAGCCGCCGTCTGATTGTCCGCTCTGTGCCGGCGCGCTCGAGCCGATGCCCGGCATGCCGGGCTATGTGCGACACCGCAGCACGCGGCTGTCGGAGCGGTGCGCGCTGACGACCCACCACCACCAGCCCGACGAACTGACTGTCCGGGGCGCGCGCGACGTGCGCGTGTCGGCGCGCCATCGCGCGCGCTTCGTCGAGCAGTGGGAGCGGCATTACGTGCTCGTGCGGCGCGTGTGGCCGGCGTTCACGATGAGCCGGTTCACGACCGTGCTCGCGTGCGCGGACGTGCAGGATCTGTGGTCGTACCCGTCGCTGCGCGACGACGACCTGGCGGCTGTCCTGCTGGCGCTGGCCGGCTTCATCCGGGTGCGGGACGAGCGCGCGCCGACCGATCCGGAGCCGGACGGCGATGCGGTGCGCTGGGTGCGATTCTGGTTCGAAGCGCGCGTGCGGGACGTCGGGGATCTGTGGACGGCCGGCACCGACGCGCCACGGCTTTTCCGGGTCGACTACCGCGAGCCGCTGACGACTTTGTTTCCGACGGGCGCGCAGGTGCAGGCCTGGCAGCCGGTAGACGGCGTGCGCGACGCGTGGGCGCAACTGGACGCCGCGCCGATGCCGGATATCGCGCCGTCCGATCACGCGGCATTCGCTCGTTTCGTCGCCCGCGCACCGATGCGCGACTGGGCCTGACCAGGGTCGTCATGGTGACCACGGTGACCGGTTTGCGGCGGTATAAGCTGGTATGAGCGGGCCTGAGTTGGCGTGAGTCGGCGTGAGTCGGTGTGAGGTGGTATCAGCGCGAAAGGAGCGAGACATGACCGGACAGTGGAAGGGACACATGGCATTCGCCTGCCTGTGGCTGGCGAGCGTCGCGCACGCGCAGGGCGGTCAACCGCCGGCGGCCGGCAGCCAGCCGGCGCCGGTGTCGAAGCCGGTCTGCGTCGACGCGGAAGTGGACGGCAAGCGTGCGCTGTCGTACGACTGCCTGAGCGCGCAGCTCAAGCCCGCGGCAACACCGGAGGCGGGCGCGTCGCAGACGGCGGCGGAAGGTCTCGCGAAGGCGCCGTCGAATCGGCTCGGCACGTTCAATTTGTCGGCGGAGCAAAACCGGTTCGGCGCGAACTGGGGCAAATCGGTGATTCCGCAGCGTCCGGCGCAGCCCGTGGCCGTGCCGCCGAGATGAGCGCGCGCGGCGGAAAGCGGGGGGCCGCGACGCTCGCGATGCTCGCGGCAATTGCAATGGCCACGGCGGGCGGAGCGGCCACTGCAGCCGACAAGCCGGCGCAAGGCGGGGCCGCGAGCGCGGGGGCGTCGGTGACGCTGCCGAACTTTGCGGCACTCGTGAAGCGGTATGGCGCGGCGGTCGTCAACATCAGCGTCACGCGCGAGGTGACGCAGATGGGCATTCAGCTTCCGCCGGGCATCTCGCCGGACAATCCGCTCGCGCCATTCTTCGCGCGCCGCGTGATCGGCAACCGCGAGGAGGTGAGCCTCGGCTCTGGGTTCATCGTCAGCGCGGACGGCATCATCCTGACGAACCGGCATGTGGTAGGCGACGCGGCCACGGTCGACGTGAAGCTCACCGACAAGCGGCAGTTCAAGGGCCAGGTGATCGGCAGCGATCCCGTATCCGATGTCGCGGTGATCCGGATCGACGCGCGCAACCTGCCGACTGTCGTGACCGGCGACCCCGCGCGCACCGAGGTCGGGGATTGGGTGATGGCGATCGGTTCGCCATACGGGTTCGCGAACACGGTCACGCAGGGCATCGTCAGCGCGAAATCCCGTTCACTGCCGGGCGAGAGCTACATCCCGTTCATCCAGACCGACGTGCCGATCAATCCCGGCAATTCGGGTGGGCCGCTGTTCGACCTGAGCGGCCGCGTGATCGCGATCAATTCGATGATCTACACGAAGACCGGCGGCTATCAGGGGCTCGCGTTCGCGATTCCGATCGATCTCGCGCTCGACGTGAAGGACCAGTTGCTGCGAACCGGCAAGGTCACGCGCGGGCGGCTCGGCGTCGCCGTGCAGGAAGTCAGCCAGGCGCTCGCGCGCTCGTTCGGCCTGCCAAATCCGGACGGCGCGCTGATCACGATGGTCGAACCGGGCGGGCCCGGCGCGCAGGCCGGCCTGCAGGCCGGCGACGTCGTGCGTGCGATCGACGGCAACGCAGTCGCGGATTCGGCGGACCTGCTCGGCAGTGTCGCGGGCATGCGGCCCGGGCGCTCGGTGGAGCTGCTCGTGTGGCGCGGGGGACGTGCGATGCATGTGCAGGCAACGGTGGGCGCGTTCGACAGCGGCACCGCGTTGAACGGCAACCTGCAGGGGCTGGCGCGGATCGGGCTCGCGCTGCGTCCGGCGAACGAGCAGGAGCGTCGGCAGCTCGGCGTGAACCAGGCCCTCGTGATCGAGCAGGCGAGCGGCGAGGCCGCGCGCGCGGGGCTGATGGCCGGCGACGTGGTGCTGTCCGTCAACGGCGCGCCGGTCGCGACCGCCGGTGCGCTGGCCGGCGAGATCGACCGCGCGCATGGCACGGTCGCGCTGCTCGTGCAGCGCGGCGGCGCGCGGCTGTACGTGCCGGTCGAACTGGGGTGATCGTCGGACGCGGGACGGCGGATGGCGGATGGCAGATGGCAGATGGCGGACAGTGCGCGCAATAGTGCGGCAATGTAGGGTTACGTGCGCGGCGACGGATTGCGCGACGCGCGGACTGTGAGGCAATCGAGGGTCGTCATGCAGCGGAAGCAGCGAAACCAGAGGAATCGCGCAGGTGGCGCGGCGGCGGCGTTCGTCGTCGCGTGGGCGCTTGTCACGGGCGCGCCGGCGAGCGCGCAAACGGCCGACGTGCCGCAAGCGTGGATCAGCTACGCGCAACTGGTCGGGCGCCAGTTCCAGGGGTGGCTCGAGACCGACGGGGACGCGGCCGACTCGCTGCACGCGTATCTCGAGGATCGCGTGGTGCACGCGACGGCCGACGCGCCGCCGCCGGCGATTGTCGTGCGCGCATGGATCGGCGCGGACGGCACGGTCACGCGCGTTGAGTTCGAGACGCTCGGCAACGCGAGCGCGGATGCCGCGTTGCGGCAACTGCTGACTGCTGCCGGCCCGCTGACGGAGCCGCCGCCGCCCGATATGCGCCAGCCGCTGCGCGTGCGATTGCGCCTGACGCCGAATCCGGATGCTGAAGGGGCGGCGAAGCCCGGTTCCTGACGTCGGGGCACGCCGCGACGCACGGAGTTCGGTCATGGTGATTCTGTTGATTGGTCTGGTCTGTGGGTGCGTTGCGCTGTTTGCGTTCGCGCTTCATGTCGATCCGCTGACGGGGCGCATTGGCCGGGCGGCGTTGCGGGCCTGGCTCGCGCAGCACCGATCGCGTGCTGGCCTTGCAAGCCAGCGCACTTATCGTTATTATTTTTATAACGATTCACCAGGATGAACAGATGCAGCAGCAACGCGCGGGAGTATCAGGCTCAGGATTCGCATCCCCCATCGATCGGGAAGACCGCGTTCCGTACGCCGTCGCGAATCGTCGTCGGGCATCGAAATCGATTGGCATCGTGCTTTCCGCACACTTCGAACTCGACGAACTGGTTTCCGTCGCGCAGGTGTTCAACTCGGCGAATGCGTTGTCGGACCCGTGCGCGCGCACGGCCATCCATTACGACGTCTGCCTGTTGTCAGCGTCCGGCGGCATGATCGCGAGTACCGCGTCGGCGTGCGTCTGGACCAACGGAATCGATGCGCATCGCGAGCCGGACGACTTCCATGCACTGTTTCTTCTAGGCGGAGCAGGCGCGCGCGGCGGGTTGCACGACGATCGCGTCATTGAGTGGCTCGATCACGCGATCCCGCATCGCGTTGCCTTATTTCCGACCACGACGGCACTTGCGCGGAAGCCGACCACCGAACCTCGTTGTTCCGGGCGTGGCCATATCCGTGCGGCGCTCGGCTCTGACGCCGCCCGTGGCTTTTCCGCGGCGAGCCCGTACCCAGACACAGCAAGCCCGTTTCACGCTGCGCTGAATGTGATCAACAGGGATATGGGCGCCGCCATTGCGAAGCAGATCGAGGTGGCTGTCGCACCCTCTGTCGACACGCCTTTCACATCGATCGTTCGCCTGTCCGAGAATGCCGGTGTAAGCGCACCGATCCAGGCATCGGCACGCTGGATCGCGGCGAACGGTCACCGGTCGATCGCAATCGACGAAGCCGCCGGGATTGCGACGATGAGCGAGCGAAATCTTCTGCGGCGCTTCAAGAGCGAGGTGGGTGTCACACCTTCGCATTACCTGACGTTCGTACGACTCGACAAGTGCTGCCGGCTCCTCGTCGATACCGATCTGCCGGTCGACAAGATTGCTTATCGCAGCGGCATTGGTGGCGGCGGGAAGCTGGCCAAGTTGTTTCGCGCCCACCTTGCGACCACGCCGACCGAGTACCGCGCGAATCAGCGCGATTCGGCACGTGCAGCACGTGCGGCACCACGGAATCGATTGAGTTGAGGGTTAGCCGCGTCTCGCCTGGCTCGTCGCGCCAGCCGGCAGCAAGGCCAGCACGCCCTTGACCGCGTAAAGCACGATCAATGCGCCGCTGAGATCGCCAACCACCATTGCGAAGAACCGCTCTCCGATGCGCTGTGTGTCGCCCTGCAATGCGAACCAGATGCAGTGAAGCGATGGATTCGCGATCGAGTAGGCGACCGCAAGGAGAAGCAACCGCCTCGGCGTGAGATTGGTCAGCGACGCGCGCAGGCCGTAGTGTTCCAGCGCCAGTCGATAGACCGCATAGGGAGCGACGGTCGCGAGGATACCGCCCACAATCGAGCGCACCGGGTCATGCGGAAAGAAGTAGAGGAAATCGACCAGCCAGCTCGCGATCAGCAGGCCGATTGCGCCATAGCCGCCCAGCAGGAGCGTGCTTAGCAGCCGGATGCCGGACGGCAGGTAGACCCAGTTCACACCGCGCACGAATTCGCTGTGCGTGAAGATCGCTTCGTTGAACCACAGCGACAGGATGAACGCGGCGGCCGTGCCGACGATCGATATGAAAGGCAAACGAAAGCTCGGCATCGGTGTAAGATTGCGACAGTTCTGAATTCACTATTTCGCATGATAGCCTGCGGTCCACCTCGGCGAAAATCGCGGAGCATGGAGCGAACGCCATGACACGCCCTGCCGACATCTACCTTCGATTCCTGCAACTCGCCGAAGCATTGCGCGGCCTGCCGTCGCTTCCTTCGCTCGATCCGCTGGAGGAGCGCATCCTGGAGTTTGTCGCCCGCTCAACGCAGAACAAGGAACGGCTGTCCGTGCGCGAAATGATCGCGCATGCCGAATTCGGGTCGCCCGCCACGCTTCACGCGCGCATTACGTCGATGCGCGAAAAGGGGTGGATCATGCTCAGCGATACCGAAGACGCTCGGCGCAAACAGATCGAACTCACGCCGGCCGCGTTACGGCATTTCGACAAGCTGTCCGAGTGCCTGGTCAAGGCGACCAAGAATGTTTGAAATCGATTTCGTCGAGTCTTTCCCCCTCTGACCGATCGCGGCGCGCTCAGCGCAGGCAGCGATTGCGGCTACCCGTGCACATAGACGAAATGATCCGAAAATACATCGTCATCCTGATCAATTCAATGGTCGGTGATGGGCGGGGGGTGCCCCTATGTCCTTCGTCAAGCGTTAGGGGCTGACTTGGGTTGGTAAATGGTGCCGTCACGCAGCATGGCGAACAGGACGTCGCAGCGTCGCCGTGCCAGTGCGATGAGCGCTTGGTTATGACGCTTGCCTTGCTGGATCTTGCGCGAGTAATAGGCCCGTGAGACTGGGTCCCGTAAGGCCGCGAAGGCGGATAGGAACAAGGCGCGCTTGAGCACCTTGTTGCCCCGTCTGGATGGGTGCTCGCCACGGATCGACGAGCCTGAGCGTCGGGTGACTGGCGCGAGGCCTGCGTAGGCTGCCAGATGGGCGGCCGAGGCGAAGGCTTTGTGGGCAACTTCGGTCAGGAGTCTGGCGGCGGTCCTGACGCCGACTCCCGGCATGCTGGTCAGGACCGGCCAAAGAGGGTGAGCAAGCACCAGTCGCTCAACTTCGGCGGCGACCTCGTCGCGTTGCTTACGCAAAGCAGCGAGCTGCTGGGCCAAGCGAGGCATGACGATGGTGGCGGCCTGCGTGCCGGGGACGATCACGGCTTGTTCGCTAAGTGCCTGAACGATCTCAGTCGCCAGGCTCTTGCCCATGCGCGGTGCGAGCTTGACCAGGCGGTTGGCGAGCGTCTTCTCGCTGGTGGTGGCAAGCGCGGCGGGTGACGGGTAGCGCTCAAGTAGATCGAGCACGGCAGGATGGTCAAGGCGCGGTCCGAGAACGCGCTCGAGCGCCGGATGGATCTGAGTAAGCAGGCCGCGAATGCGGTTGCTGGTTTGCGTGACCTGAGCGGCGAGGTCGTCATCGAAGCCGCAGAGCATGGTGAGCTCCGCGAGTTGCTCGTCGGCCAGGCGAAGCGAGCGCAGCGTATGCGGCATCGAGCGAGCGGCTTCGGCGATGATCGCGGCGTCTCGGGCATCGGTCTTGGCTTCGCCGGCGTGCAGATCAGCGATGCGGCGCATAGCCAGTCCGGGCAGATAGGCGACGAGTACGCCTTCGGCGCGGGCGATGGCTACAGGAAGCGCCCCGATGGTGGAGGGTTGATCGACGACGAACAGCAATCGACCGTGAGTCTTGAGTTCGGCGATGAGGGATCGCAGCTTGACCTCGTCGTTGGGTAGCGCCTTGTTGTACAGACGCTTGCCGTTCCGATCGAGCGCAACGGCGTGATGGTGGCCTTTACCGACATCGACGCCGACGAAGACATCGACGGCGCCATGTTGTTGAGTGTCTTGCATCGAAGTATGAGCAGAGTGAACGGATTGGCCTGCAACAACGGTGGCAAGTCTCGGCATCCACGTTACGGACGGCGTCGGGATATCCCGGCCAAACCCCTATCAGCGATCACCAGCCACCCACCAGGCCCGGTGACAACACCCCCCTATAAGGACCTCCCCATTGTTGCAAGCTGTGGTTTAGCGGTTCATTCGTTTAGCCCCTGCTTAGCCTGTTGCGGAGACCAACAGGACCGGCGAACGGGACAGACTGCACGCCTATAAACGGCCTCGTGGGGCACGCAATTGCCTTTGCCCGGGCCCGGATAGTAACCGCGCAGCAGGACTCCATCCGGATCACGGCGAATACATGCGATGTAGCGCCTGAGGGGTGTTCGAGTTCGCCTGCTGCCGGTCTGACCTGTCGCTATCCTTACCTGTTGCGTCTTCGACTACCAAGTCAATTCATGCTGAACTGCAAGCCTTCTGCTTTCGCGGGAGGCTTCAGGAATCGGTCGCCATTCTCGTGCGGACGGGCGCGTAAGACGGATCGAATTGCTCGCCCTTGGCCAGTACGGCCCACAGAATTCGTGCGTGCTTGTTGGCTACCGCGATCAGCGTCTTGTAAAAGCCCACGCGTGCCCGCAACTGGACGATCCAGCGCGAGAGCCGATCGTTGCGTCGGTGGGCCGTCAGGACCGCGGAGCGTGCGCCCTGAAACAGCAGGGTTCGCAGATAGGCGTCCCCTTGTTTTGTGATGCGCCCAAGCCGCGACTTGCCGCCGCTGCTGTTCTGCTTGGGCACGATGCCCAACCATGCGGCCATCTGCCGGCCGTTCTTGAATTGCCGCGCGTCGACCACCGTTGCTACTGCTGCCGATGCCGTGAGCCGGCCGACGCCGCAAACGCCCATGCAACGTTGGGCTTGCGGGTCGTGAGCGGCGTGTTCCGCGATCTGCCTTTCGAGCCACGCAATTTGCTCGTCCAGCGCCTGCCATTGCGTCCAGCCATGCATTAACGCCTGGCGCGCCGGCCCTGCCAGCTCGTTGCTGCCGTCCTCGACGCGCTCGACGAACTGCTTGCGCAACGAGTCAGTGCCTTGCGGCAGGAACACGCCGAACTCGGCCAGCAATCCGCGCATCCGATTGATCAATGCAGTGCGCTCCTCCACGAAGCTGGTTCGCATGCGGTGCAGCACCAGCACGCTTTGCTGGGCAGGTGATTTGACCGGCACGAAACGCATATGGGGACGGCTTGCCGCTTCGCAGATCGCTTCGGCATCGAGTGCATCGTTCTTTACATGAACGCCGCCTTTGCGGTACGGGGCAACAAACTGAGGTGGAATCAGGCGCACATCGTGTCCGAGCGCACTCAGCTTGCGTGCCCAGTAGTGCGCCCCGCTGCATGCTTCCATGGCGTTCAGGCACGGTTCCAGATTCGCAAACCAGTTGACGAATCGCTCGCGCGTGATCGCTTTCCGTACGACGACATGCTCGACGCTGTCGACCGCATGAATTTGCATGATGTTCTTCGCCAGATCCACGCCAACACGAGCAATCTTGTCCATGACATCCCCCTTCGCGGAAGGTTGCGTAGCGCCAGCCATGATGACACCCGACGGTGCCGATCTGGCGATCGGGGAGGTCCTTACCAATTCGGATCATGACTGCGACTGGGGGCGGGAATCATGCCGGGCCTGGCTGGCCAAAGCCCCAATTATCGGGGCGTGAAGATAGTAACGGGGGCGAAAGAACACGTACTCCCGTCTGAGTTCATCGCGTTCGTCACCGCGCATCAACGCTGGCTGAGCATTCGCCGATAAATAATCGAATCGCTGGCGCGCGATGTGTCTGCTTTATCCGCTATAGCGACGGCCTGCCAAAGCAGAATATTACATATTTATTACTCAGACAAATGCACATGCTTCACGCTTAAGGCTCGATATCAAATAGTGTGGCGGCGCTCTGCTTTTGCATCCGCGCAAACGCTAAACAGGATTTCATTGATGAAATTACGCGACGCAGTTGCATGAGATTCTCTCGCGTGCGTCCGCTGTCCGATTCACCCTATTGGCTCTCTTCAGGAAGCGCTTAACGCGGGCATTCCTACGACGTTACGAACAATTACCGCGCGTTTCTCCATACTTCTTCCGTATTCGGTGGGCAATTCCGTCGCCGTCTTATCAGATCTACCTTGGCACACATTATGCGTGTCGCATCGTGCGGGGCGAGCGCGTGACGTCTGGGGTCACTGGAAGTAAGAAAATCAATGATCTAGATCAATGATTGGCGTGCACGATTAGGACGAATGTGCGGTTTCATAACGAAATTCACAAAATTGGTGCCGGGTCACGTCCTTGACTGATTCCGTCAACAGCAAGGCGAAATCAGACGGCGACACGGCAGATACCTATTTGGACGAATATGATGCGCTGCAGAAAATGTAAAAAAACGTTAAAAGGCAGAGATGATGCAATCAATGTCGAACATATCGAGAACGGGGTTGAACGTGAGCCGTGGTCGCGGGATGGGCGTCGGCCGTCAGCGGGAAAGCGTAATCGTGCTTCTGCTTGACGGATTTTCCGTTATGCAGATGGGCAAGCTGGCTGCGGTATTCGAACACGCGAATCAGCTGAGTCGCGTCAAATCCGCATTCGCGGATCGTTACGAGCTGCGCCTGTATTCCGCGCATGGGGGCCCGATTCGCTCGTCGTCCGGCGTGCAGATCTGGACGGACGCGCCGCGCATGCTCGATGCGAGTGCGGTTCACGCGATGTTCGTCCTTGGTGGCGAAGATCACGCGAGCGAACACGACGACCGGTTGGTGACCTGGCTGCACAGCGCGCACCAGCGTGCGCGTGTGGTCAAGGGGGCGAGTGGCGGCGGAAAGCTCCTGGCGCGAATCCGTCTGAATCAGAAGGATCTGGGCACGGCGCCGTTGATGCCGTCCACGACGAGTGCCGCACCCGGTGCGACTCAGCGATCCGACGCGTCCGGTGACGAGGACGAAGGCATGCTCGCGGCAGCGCTGTCGATCGTCGCGCACGACATGGGTTACGAGATCGCACAGGAAATCGTCGGCAGCATGATGCCGGGCGCGAACCGAAAGCTGACGGGTGCAGCGTTCGGGCCGCGCGAGGCGCGGGCGAGTGAGCTGATTCGTGCTGCCGCGCATCATCTGCGCGTCAACAGCGCGAACCGCATCTCGATCGCGGACGCCGCCCAGGCCGCCGCGATGAGCGAGCGGAATTTCCTGCGGCGCTTCAAGAACGAAATCGGTGTGACGCCCACCGAGTTCGTTTTGCGGGTCCGGCTCGAGAAGGCGTGCTCGATGCTCGTCGAGACGGATCTGCCTGCCGACAAGGTTGCACGCCGCACCGGCCTTGGCAGCGGCGACCGGCTCGCAAAGCTGTTCCGCCAGCACCTGTCGATGTCGCCGACCGAATACCGCACGGCCGCGCGCAACGGCATGTACGCCCTGGCGGAGGATGGATCCGCCGCGAACGCGCCGGAATGGATGACCGGTTCGATTTCCTGACGGAATCGCGGGGTCGGGCACGCGCGGTGCGATGCCCGACCCGGATCGATCGATCCGTGGCCTGACGGTCCGTGTGCGCAGTGTGCCGGGCGCCGGCATGTGTCTCCTCCTGTTATTCGGCGGTTGCTTGAGCAACTATCAGTCTTCTGATGATGATGCCGCGCTGAAATACGCTTGCGTGTTCGGATGAACGGAGTGGTCGACGACGATCTCGTCGACGGCTGCCCATCGATAGGCGGTGTGCTGCGCATTCGGCAGCGCCGCGAGATCGACCTTTTCGCGCAGCTTGTATCCCAGCACCACGTAATGCGTCGACACGCCCGGCTCGCCGCCGAAATTGTCGTCGTACAGGTGTTCGTACACGCCGATGAGTTCCGCGTCGGTCCGCGCGAGATCGCTTCGCCCGAGCTCGTCGCGCGCGATGCGGCGAAACGCGTCGTCGAGGCGTTCATTCTTGCGGATGCGTCCGCCGGGCACGAACCAGAAGCCCTGCGCAGGACGATTCACGCGGTGACCGAGCAGATAGCTACCTTCGTCGTTCCGGACGATCAGATCGATCGCGATGAGCGGCGTCGCGTCGATAACGCGCAGGAAGGTGTCGAGTGGCAGCATGGTCGGTCGATCGGCTCCGGACGGTTCAGCGAATGCGTGCTGGCGAGCGGCGATCGGAGCATGACGTGGCCCGAATGCGTGACGTCCATGCTTCGATTGACGTCACGCCACATGCCGCTGCACATATGCGTTCCATCATGGCGTACCGTCACGAAGTTAGTCAGCCAAAACATCGAAGCATTCCGCCAATTGCGGGAAGCAGATGTGAGGTGCGTGTGCCGATGCGTCGCACGTTTTGCATTCGTTCCTGAAAGGAAGCATTTCCAATCGGCCATGATCGTGGTTGCGTCCGCCATGTGTGCGCACGGCGAATTCAGCGACGCTAAGCTCTCAACTGGCCTTTCGAGGAGAAGAATCATCCCCGGAACCTCCTCGGAACTTTGCCTGCGCGCAACCTTGCGCGCAGGCCTTTTTATTCCGTCCGGGTCGAGCATGAACGAAGCCGCGTAGCTGGTTTCGATGCTCGGCTCGTTGCATCGCGTTCCGTTCGGTTTCGGTCGGCAACGCAGTCAAGAAGGACTGCAGAGCATATGCCTGTCGGGCAATGCCTGTTCATTCCGTCAAGCCGGCGATCCGAAGCCGGTCACATCGCACCTCCATCCAGTCGTGAAGCGCGTCCGTCGTATGGACGGTCCGTTATCTGCAATCGTCCGCGCGTGATCGCGCCGACGTGATATGTGGCGATACCGATAATCCGTTTGAACACTGACAGGAATCAATCGGTAATTTACTTGTCGGATTCAGCGGAAATGTTGTCATGTCCACCATGCTGCGATGCAATGTACGCTAGCGGGATTGATCTGGCCGCCGCTCGTTGTGGCCTGTGTTTCTGACAACGCGGAGCACGACCGACATGAACACCGCACTTCTGATTCTCTCGAGGATCTGTTTCGTATGGATCGCCGTTTATGCGATCACCAGCGTCGCCTCTGGCCTCTGGGCGGGCGCACGCCATAACCAGGGGCTACTGCTGCTTGAGCTCCAGTCGCATCGCGCGCGCGGCACGAAGGAGACGGCACGTGCGCGGACGTTGAAGCGCATGGCGCTGCTCGCGATTCTGGCGTTGCCGGTGGGAATCGCCTCGTTCATCGCGAGCGCAGTGCTGTCGTAAGCGATCGCAACGCAGTATGAGCGTGGGACGTGGCCGGCCGGCGCGCATGGCTCGCGCGAACCCTGAATCCTCAGACAACCGACCGCATCGATTTGCTGCGCCGCATCGTTTGCACCATTCGCCGACCGGACATTTGGCGGATCGACGCTAGCCGTACGCGTGCAAGACATCTGGCCGAACCGGCCATCTTCCCGAACGAACGCGTGGCCAGTCGAGTCGCCAACGAGGCGCCCGACATGTGCGCTCATCGCGCTTCGCATTCTTTGCAAATGAGCAAGCGGTGGCGCGCGGATCAAAGCGCTGCGGCATCTGGCGCCATTACCAACGTATGTCGGCCACGTTCAATGCGACTGCTCGCGCCTCTATGCCGGCTTCGTTGGTCGTCCGATCGAATGGAGCGAGAGCGAAAGCGTCGCGTATGGTCGGTCCGGGAAATCCCGCAGACTAATCGGACGACTTTCTGTTCGAATCGGCCAGCCATATTTCGCCATTCGGCGGTCTCGGTATGATGCGACGCAACGGGACAGCAATGTCCTTCACCAACGCGAGATGGCGATACGGTTCAACGTCCGAGAGCACTCTATGGGGCAAACAAGTCTCGACTATTCGGAAGACGGAGTAGTAGCCGGTGCGGGAAAGAAAGGGCGGCGCGAGACTCGGGACATTGGTGTTGTCGTGTTCGACGGATTCTCGCTGCTAGCAGCAGGCGTAGTAACTGAAGTGTTCGAGATGGCCAACGAGATCTACGCGCCACGCTCGAATGGTCGACCGCTGTACGACGTTCGCTTCTATTCGTCGGAAGGTGGCAGTGTTGCATGGTCGTTGGCGATCAGTGTCTGGACGTATGCGTGCGATGCAGGTTCGGCGCGGGCATTCGATGCATTGTTCGTTGCCGGAGGAGAAGGTGCGCGGCGCGCGGCGCGCGACACGCGGGTGATCGACTGGTTGCGGACCGTCGTGCCGCAAACCGGCATCGTCCAGACAATCGGCGAGGGCAGGATGCTGCTCGACGCGGCGCGGGCAAAGCGGAGCGTGGGCGGCGCGATCGATGCGACGCCTGGCGCGGATGACAGAGTGGCGCCGGCAAGGGCAGCGCTGGCGCTCGTTGAGCGTGACCTCGGCAGCGAAGCGGCGCGCGGGATTGCAGCACGCCTGGCATTGAATGGCGAAGCCGAGCCGATCGAGCACCTGCCCGATACGCGCAGGACGACGGCTGCGGAACGGGCTCGGGCGACGGCACGCTGGTTGCAGCAGAACTGTGAAAGAGCGATATCGGTAAGCGACGCAGTGCGTGTCGCGGCGATGAGCGAACGGAATTTTTTGCGTTGCTTCAAGCAGGAAATCGGCACGACGCCGTCCGAGTTCCTTCGGGAGGTCAGGCTGGTGCGGACGATGCAGTTGCTGACCGGAACCGATCTGCCGATCGGCACGATTGCGCGGCGATGTGGGTGGGGCAACGGTGATCGACTTGCGAAGATTTTCCGCAAGCGCATGAACGCGACACCGTCCGAATACCGGATGCGTGCGCGAGCACACGCGACGGAAGAGGAAGAGTCGTAGGACGGGTTTCGGCGGAAAGATGGGCTCGCATTACCTCGGCAAAACGTTTGAATCGTTGATTTAGCGAATAGGAGTGCAGATCATGTCGGAGTCCATCGAAGCAGCGAAGGGTGACATTGATTCGGCCGCACCGGTTGCCGGTGCCGCCGTCAATGCGCGCGTTCGTGTCGCCCCCGTCGTACTCGCGGGCGGATCGGGCTCGCGCTTGTGGCCGATGTCGCGCGAGCAATATCCGAAGCAGCTGATTGGCGTGCTCGGGACCGATTCGTTGCTGCAAGCGACTGTCCAGCGCATGAAAGGGTTTTCGTCCGATACGAGCACGTTGGCGGCGCCGATCGTCGTCTGCGGCGACGAGCATCGATTCGTGACGGCAGAGCAGCTGCGTGCGAGCCGGATCGACGCGCGCATCGTCGTCGAACCGGCTCGCCGGGACACGGCACCGGCGCTGACACTTGCTGCGGCGGCTGCGTTCGCCGATGGCGAAGATGCAATTGTCGTCGCTATGCCTGCCGACCACGCGATTGCCGATACCGCTGCATTTCATCGCGCGCTCGTGCTTGCGATCGAACATGCGAGGCGGGGTGCGATCGCGACGCTCGGCGTGCCGCCGACGCGAGCCGACACCGGCTTCGGCTACATCCGCCTCGGCGACGAGCTCGGCTCGGACGCGTACCGCATCGAACGATTCGTCGAGAAACCGGCTGCCGAGCTGGCTGAGCAATATCTCGAATCCGGCTTGTACTGGTGGAACAGCGGCATCTTTGTCGTGCGCGCGAGCGTCTGGCTCGACACGTTGCGTGCGCTGCGCCCCGACATGCACGCCGCGTGCGTCGCGGCGTACCAGCACGGCGCCGACGATGGTCCGTTCTTCCGGCCTCACAGCGATGCGTTCCAGCAGTCACCGTCGGATTCGATCGACTACGCAGTGATGGAGCGTCTCGCTTCCCAGGCGGGCCTGGCCGAAGGCGTGGTCGTGCCGCTCGACGCGGGTTGGTCTGATCTGGGCTCGTGGGACGCCGTGTGGGAAGCGCTCGACAAGGATACGGACGGCAACGTCGGCCGCGGCAAGGTGGTGTTCGAGGGCGCCACGTCGAGCTTCGCGCATTCGGAAGGGCGTCTCGTCGCGTGTGTTGGTGTGACCAACGTGGTCGTCGTCGAAACCGACGACGCAGTGCTGGTGGCGGACCGGTCGCGCGTGCAGGACGTGAAGGGGCTCGTCAGCCGCATACGTGCGCAGCAGGCGCCGGAAGCGGATTCGCACAGGAAGGTGCGACGCCCGTGGGGCTACTACGACTCGATCGATCAAGGCGATCGGTTCCAGGTCAAGCGCATCGTCGTGCAACCGGGCGGACGCCTGTCGCTGCAGTTGCATCACCATCGTGCCGAGCATTGGATCGTCGTGAGCGGCACCGCGCTCGTGACGCGTGGCGACGAGCAATTCATGCTCAGCGAGAACCAGTCGACGTTCATCCCGCTGGGCATTACGCACCGGCTCGAGAACCCTGGCAAGTTGCCGCTCGAAATCATTGAAGTGCAATCGGGATCGTATCTCGGCGAAGACGACATCGTTCGTTTCGATGACACCTACGGGCGTCGGTGAAGCGTCGGTGAATTGCGTGACTCGGATCAAGACGGAGGATTGAAAAATGCTCGGGCTACAAGGGTTGCTGGCACGTCTGCTCGATGTCGTGCTGATCGTCGCGGGTTCGCTCGTGGCTTCGCAGTTTCGTTTCCTGTCGGTGGCCGACAATCATTTCGACAGCGCCGTCATTACGTTCAGCATTGCGTTTTCGCTCGTGCTGTTTCCGGCATTCGGCGTGTACGAATCGTGGCGCGGCCGTTCGATGTTGCGGCTAATCGGAACCATCTCGCTCGCATGGCTCATCGTGCAGGCGTGCGGAATCATCCTGATGTTCTCGCTGCATCGCGCGGATGTGATCTCGCGGTTGTGGTTCGTGTACTGGACCGCGATCACGGGCGGCGCGCTGATTGCATCACGCATCGCCACGCATCTGGCGCTGAGGGGCGTGCGTCAAGCCGGCCTCAACCTGCGCAGCGTCGCGGTGGTCGGCTATGGACAGCATTGCCATCACGTAGTGCGGAAGCTGGATGACTCCCCGGCAAGCGGATTCCGAGCAAACGCGATCTTTGATCTGCGTCCGGTCGTGGAGACCGCGCATCCCGGAGTGCCGACGTTCACCAATTTCGACAAGTTTGCCAAGCATGTACGCGACAGCGGCGTGCAGGAGATCTGGCTGGCGCTGCCGTTGTCGGAGGAGGCGACGATCCTGCGCTTCGTCAATGAATTCGGCGATGAGCTCGTGAATATCCGCTTCATTCCGGATGTGCGCAGCGTCGCGTTGTTCGATGGCGCGATGATCGATCTGGTGGGCGCGCCGGCAATCAACCTCGTTGCGTCGCCGCTGCCGCGCCACGCGATGCTTCAGAAGGAAATCTTCGATCGGCTATTCGCCGCGATGGCGCTGCTGTCGCTGATGCCGTTGATGGTGATGATCGCGATCGCGGTGAAGCTGTCGTCGCGCGGGCCCGTGTTCTTCAAGCAGTTCCGCAAGGGCGCGGACGGGCGCGAGTTCAAGATCCTCAAGTTCCGGACGATGCGAGTGCACGTCGAGGAAGCCGGGGTGGTGACGCAGGCGACGAAGACCGATTCCCGAATTACCCGCGTCGGGCGCTTCCTCAGGCGGACGAGTCTCGATGAGCTGCCGCAGTTTCTGAATGTACTGCGCGGCGAGATGTCGGTTGTCGGGCCGCGGCCGCATGCGATCGAGCATGATCGGCTGTATCAGAAGGTCGTCGATGGATACATCCATCGGTATCGGATAAAGCCGGGCATTACCGGGTGGGCGCAGGTGAACGGGTATCGTGGTGAGACCGACCGCCTCGAGAAGATGCAGAAGCGGGTTGAGTACGACCTTTATTACCTGCGGAACTGGTCGTTTGCGCTGGATATGCGGATCGTGCTGGCGACGGTGGCGAAGGGGTTTGTGAATACGAACGCTTATTGATTGGTCTTCGAAGCCGTGAGTTTTCGCATCACTAAACATAAACCGGGGAAAATTTGATGACGTGTCTTTTGGAACGGCGCGAGAGCGTGACGGCGGCAGTTCGCCGTCATGGCGCCCGGATCGTGCTTGGGGCAACGATGAGTACGCTGCTGTCAGCGTGTGGCGTTGCACCGGGCATGCGCATGTCGACACCTGCAACGTTGCCGGTGACGAGCCGCGATGAGCAGACTCCTCAGCAGGAACTCCAGATTCCAATCACTGACATCAACATGGCGTTGATTCAGCAGATCCGCGAGGAAGGGCGGAAGGCTGACGAAACCCAGTTTAGCGCGCTGATCGGAAAGCCGCAGCCGTACACGCTCGGCGTCGGCGACGTGCTGCAGATTACTGTCTGGGACCACCCGGAGCTTGCCGCGGCGCAGGGCACGCAACAAACAACGAACTCGCGACCCTACGACCCTGTTCAGGGTTTCGTCATCGATGACAACGGCAACGTGCAGGTGCCGTATGCCGGCAACGTTCATGTGGCTGGAATGCGCATCGACCAGGCCCAGCGTGCTGTCCAGGCCGCGTTGCAGCGTGTGTTCGTGAAGCCGCAGGTCTCGGTGCGTGTGTCTTCGTTCCGTGCGAAGCAAGTTTACGTGGACGGGGAAGTGCACACCCCCGGCGTCGTGCCGATCAACGACGTACCGATGACTTTGAACGAGGCGATCAACCGCGCAGGCGGATTCAACCCAACAGCTGACCAGAGTCGGATGGTCGTAGTGCGGAACGGGACGTCGTATAGGCTGGACCTCACGCAAATGCTCGGGCGAAATGTAAATCCTTCGGAAATATTGCTGAGGAACGGCGACCTGCTGCGCATCGTCTCGCGTGAGGACAACGGCGCTTTCGTCATGGGCGAAGTCAACAAGCCGATCACCGCGTTGCCGCTGAGAAACGGGCGGCTCACGCTGAGCGACGCGCTTTCGCAGGCAGGCAGCGTGAACAGCGCTAGCGCGGATGCTGCCCAGATGTATGTGATTCGCGGCGCAACTGAGGCGAAACCCCAGGTATTCCATCTCAACGCCCGCTCGCCAGTGTCGATGGTGCTAGCGAACCAGTTCGAGCTGCAGCCAAAGGATGTCGTATATGTCGACGGCAATGGGCTGGTGCGCGTCAGCCGCGTGCTGAGCCTGCTGCTGCCTGCGATCAACGCAGGGCTGACCGGCGCAGTGTTGGCAAAATGATCGACAACATTCTCGTCGTGTGTGAAGGGAACATCTGCCGGAGCCCGATGGCGCAAGCGCTGCTTGCAAAAGCGTTGCCGTTGACGCGCGTGAGATCCGCGGGATGTGCGGCGCTCGCCGGGCGGGGCGCGGACCCACTGGCAATCGAACTGATGGCCGAACGCGGCATTGACCTTGGAGAGCACATTGCTGTCGACTTGAACCTGCAGTACATGCGTTCAGCGGACCTCATTCTTACGATGACGCAGAGCCAGCGCAAGAGAATCGAAGCCGGCTACCCGTTTTCGAAAGGCCGGGTGTTCCGTATTGGTGAGTTCGAAAAAATCGATGTCATCGATCCCTACCGGCGAGGGCGGTCGGTATTTGAATTGGCTCTGAATCAAATCGACCAGAGTATGGAACGCTGGGTCCACAAAATGAATCGGATCAAGAATTAACTATGGAATCCGTAAACAAATCCCGAATCATCGATATGCAGGATGGTGACGAGATTCACCTGTCCGACTATGTCGCCGTCGTCGCCGAGAGCTGGAAACTTATTGCCGCTATTGCAGCGTTCGTGCTTCTGCTTGGGACTGTCTACGCGTTCGTTGCGAGGCCGGCCTATCGTGCGGACGTGATGATACAGGTCGAAGATAGCGCTAACTCGGCCCAGAATGCGCTAGGCGAGCTCGCATCGATCTTCGATACGAAGCAGACCGCCGACGCAGAGATCGAATTGATTCGTTCGCGCCTCGTGGTTGGTCACACGGTCGACGCGCTGCACCTCGACATATCGGCGCAGCCACGCTATTTCCCTGCGGTTGGCGCCATGCTGGCGCGCCTGGCCGGAAGCAAGGAACTCGCTTCGCCGTGGTTCGGGATGACGCGCTTCGCATGGGGCGGCGAGAAGATCGCAGTCACGCGGTTCGAGGTGCCGAAGGAACGCTACGATGCGAATTTCGAGCTGGTCGCCCGCGACGGAAGCAGTTATGAACTGGTCGACCCGGAGGGGGATGTCGTCCTGAAGGGAACGGTCGGCCAGATCGCCCGCGGTATGGATCAGTACGGCCCGGTGGAGCTGATGGTGGCGCGCCTACGTGCCCGCCCGAATACAGAATTCGTGCTCAGTCGCGCATCGACGCAGGCGACGATTAAGCGACTGCAGGACGATCTCGTCATTGGCGAGAAAACTAAGCAATCCGGCGTGATCGGCGTTTCGCTAGATGGTGCCGATAGTGCGCGGACCGCCGAGATCCTCAACACGCTCGCATCCGCGTATGTGCAACAGAACATCGACCGGAAGTCTGCCGAGGCGGAGCACACACTGGCATTCCTCGATCAGCAGTTGCCGCAATTGCGCAAGCAGCTCGATCAATCCGAGGACCGGTACAACGCGTTCCGCAACCAGAAGGGCACCGTCGATCTGACCGAAGAGAGCCGCCTGTTGCTGCAGCAAATCGTCGAGGGCAAAACCAAGCTCGTCGATCTGGAGCAGCAACGTGTTGAAATGGCGCAACGCTTCACGGGTGAGCACCCGGCGCTCGCAGCGTTGACGGCCCAGATCGCAGCCCTTAACACGCAGCAGGATCTGCTGAACAAGCGCGTGCTGACGCTGCCCGACACCGAGCAATCGGCATTGCGATTGTTGCGCGACGTGCGCGTAAACACGGAGCTCTACACGAACTTGCTGGACAGTGCGCAGCAACTGCGTATTGTCAAGGCAGGTCAGGTCGGTAACGTTCGCGTCGTCGACTTTGCAGTGGTGGCCGACGACCCGGTGAAGCCAAAGCGACCTCTCGTCATCGCGCTGGCCGCATTTCTCGGGCTCATCCTCGGCACGGTGACGGCGTTCGCAAAGCACGCGCTGTTCGGCGGCTTGAAGCACAGCGACGAAATCGAAAAGGTCATCGACCTGCCGGTCTACGCAACGATTCCGCACAGTCAGGCCCAGATCAACCTGCAGCAGGCGATGGATCGTGGTCGACCCGGTCCGCACGTGTTGGCGTCGCTCGAGTCAGAAGACCTGGCTATCGAAGGAATCCGCAGCCTGCGCACGGCGCTGCAGTTTGCGTTGCTCGACGCTTCAAACAACGTGATCGTGATTACCGGCCCCCGTCCAGACGTCGGCAAGTCGTTCGTTTCGGTGAACCTGTCGGCCGTGCTCGCCAGCGGCGGTACGCGTGTGCTGCTGATCGATGCGGACATGCGGCGCGGCAACGTTCACTCATATCTCGGAGTGTCAAAGCAGCCGGGACTTTCGGACGTCATCACGGGCTTCAATCTCGACGAAGCGCTCCAGCGTGACGTCGTGACAGGCGTGGACCTGCTCCCGAAGGGATCGTTGCCGCCGAATCCGGCGGAGTTGCTGATGAGTGACCGGTTCAAGGCGCTCCTTGATGAAGTATCGCGACGCTACGACCTAGTCATCGTCGATACCCCGCCGGTCCTTGCGGTGACCGACTCGACGGTTATCGGTCGGTATGCTGGCGCCACGCTGCTCGTGGTACGGCATGGTCAGCACCCGCGCGCGGAACTCATCGAATGCTCGAACCGCCTGCGCGGTGGTGGCGTGGCGCTGAAGGGGGCGCTGTTGACTGACGTGCCGCGGCACCGATTTGGTTACGGCAGTTACTACTCCGGTTACTACGGGTACGAAAGTGTTTCAGAGTGAACAACATCGCGGACTGTGTGTGAGACATCGACACGTGCGGCACGTCCCAATTGGAGTATCGAACCATGAATCGAAAAGTTGCTTTGATTACCGGCGTGACGGGGCAGGACGGCTCGTATCTCGCAGAACTGCTCCTGAACAAGGGCTACGAAGTGCACGGTATCAAGCGCCGTGCCTCACTGTTCAATACCGACCGAATTGACCATCTCTATCAAGACCCGCATGTTTCCGACCGGCGCTTCGTGCTGCACCACGGTGATTTGACGGATTCGACGAGCCTCGTGCGCATCATCCAGCGCGTACAACCCGACGAGATCTACAACCTCGCCGCCCAGAGCCACGTTGCTGTTTCGTTCGAAGAACCGGAATATACGGCGAACGCTGACGGCATCGGCGCACTGCGGATCCTCGAAGCGATCCGGATTCTCGGGCTCGAGAAGAAGACGCGTTTCTACCAGGCGTCGACATCGGAGCTCTACGGTCTCGTGCAGGAAATTCCGCAGAAGGAGACCACGCCGTTCTATCCGCGCAGCCCGTATGCGGTTGCCAAAATGTACGCGTACTGGATCACCGTCAACTACCGCGAGGCGTACGGTATTTACGCGTGCAACGGTATCTTGTTCAACCACGAATCGCCGGTGCGCGGCGAGACCTTCGTGACGCGCAAGATCACGCGTGCGATCGCGCGTATCGCAACCGGCCTGCAGGATTGCCTGTACCTCGGCAATCTGTCCGCGCTGCGTGACTGGGGTCACGCACGCGACTACGTCGAAATGCAGTGGCTGATGTTGCAACAGGAGCAGCCGGAAGACTTCGTGATCGCGACGGGCGTGCAGTACAGCGTGCGCGATTTCGTCAAGCAGGCTGCTGCGGAGCTTGGCGTTACCGTGCGATTCGAGGGCGAAGGCGTCGACGAGATCGGTATCGTCGAAAAGGTCGAGGGTTCGGAAGCGAAAGTGGCGCCTGGCACCGTGATCGTGCGCGTCGATCCGCGTTACTTCCGTCCGACTGAAGTTGAAACGTTGTTGGGTGATCCGACCAAAGCGCACGAGAAACTGGGCTGGAAGCCGACCACGTCGTTCGAGTCGCTTGTCACTGAGATGGTGCGATCAGACTATCAGGTGGCGAAGCGCGACGCGCTGGTGACGCTCGCAGGTTTCAAGACGTTCGAATACAACGAGTGAGCGCCATGGACAAGGACACGCGAATTTTCGTCGCGGGACACCGCGGAATGGTCGGTTCGGCAGTCGAGCGCAATCTCGCAGCGAAGGGTTACCGCAACGTCGTAACGCGCGGCCGATCCGAGCTCGATCTGACCGATCAGACCGCCGTGGAAGCGTTCTTTCGCGACAGCGCGATCGATGTCGTTGTGCTCGCTGCCGCCAAGGTGGGCGGGATTCTGGCCAATGATACGTATCCGGCCGATTTCCTGTACCTGAACCTGATGATCGAAGCCAACGTGATTCACGCAGCTTATCGGGCAGGCATCGAGCGCCTGGTATTCCTCGGTTCGTCATGCATCTATCCGCGCGAGTGCCCGCAGCCGATCAAGGAAGCGTATCTGCTGACCGGGCCGCTGGAGAAGACGAACGAGCCGTACGCGATCGCGAAGATCGCAGGTATCAAGCTGTGTGAGTCGTACAACCGGCAGCACGGAACGAAGTACGTGTCGCTGATGCCGACGAACCTCTACGGTCCGAACGACAATTACGATCTGAAGTCCAGTCATGTGCTGCCAGCGTTGATTCGCAAGGCGCACGAGGCGAAGCTGGAAGGGCGGGAAAGCCTTCAGGTCTGGGGCACCGGCCGCGTGCGTCGCGAGTTCCTGCACGTCGACGACATGGCCGATGCGACCGTCTTCATCCTGGAAAAGGGAATTGATTCGGGGCTGTACAACGTCGGCTGCGGCGCGGACGTGACGATCGAGGAGCTGGCGCGAGCCGCGATGCAGGCCGTCGGGTTCGGTGGACGCATCGAATTCGATACGACGAAGCCGGACGGCACGCCGCAGAAACTGCTCGATGTGGGCAAACTCGCCGCGTTGGGCTGGACCGCGAAGATAGGTCTGGACGACGGGCTGGCCTCCACATACCTGGATTTTCTGCAGCGTAGCGAAGCACAAGTGGTCGAACGAGTTTGATCGGGTAGAGAAAGTAAGCCGCAATTATGCGACTTGATGAGAGTGGTCCTATCGGTGTGTTCGCGTATCAACGATTGTCGCACCCACTCGCGACGCACAAATTCTTTCTTGTGGCACGCCTACCGGAGTCGATCGACCAGACGACCGCGGTCTTGACGGTTGTTTCAAATTCGGAACGCCGACTGATATAGGACAGAGCCATGCGTTGATCCTGCAGCTTGAGTAGATGGATCAGCCAGCCTCGACGGACCGTGGACGGCAAACGCATTGTGCGGCACTGACTACGAGCTTCGTCTTCGACGCTGGGACGTTGGGCATTCGGCGGGATGCCATGGTCAGGTGTTTGGACTTCATCCGCACCGGCCAGCAGCCGCTTACCGCTACCGACCTGCTGCTGCATTCGAACCCCGAAGCAAGCTTGAAGGGGCGGTGGTCTGAATGCGAAAACGTGTTTGTAGGCGTCGGTCTTGACAGTAACGGTCTCAGCAATTATCGGGTGTCTGGACGGAATTGCTCGAGTGGTGTAGCGCTTCAGGGTAGCGCGGCGAAAGAAATCGATTAATGTTACTTAAATTTAATGAGGTCGGCGAAATGCCGAACGAAATGTTTTTCACTAGCAACCTCGTTAACAATAGCGGCTGCGCGCTCGGAAGCTGAAAATTTGAATTTCAGAAAGAATTCAAAGTGCGACATTGATATCTAGTTTCGGTATGACTAGCTGATAGTTCCAGGCATACGCACGATCCCACCATGACAGCACATCGCATAATCAAGGCATTTCTTGCTCACGGTCTCGGACAGGCAGTGAGTGTTTTCGCGCAAGTGGTATCGGTTCCTCTATTTCTGTCTGTCTGGGGGGCAGCGAAATACGGGGAATGGATTCTTATCTCGACGATCCCTACGTACTTGGCGTTAAGCGATCTCGGGCTATCGACTGTCGCGGCAAACGAGATGGACCAGCGCGCCGCAGTCGGAGACTATGATCGTCTTCAAATTATCTATCGAACACTAACGGTCACCGTTGCGCTTTTCGTTACATTTGTATTTATCGTCTCGGGAGTCACGTGGTGGGCGTTTGGAGCGGGATTTCAAGTGTTCACATACATGACGTCGGAGGAGGTGAGGCTCGTTGCATTGATTCTTATATGCGACGTATGTTTGAGTGTGATGTACGGGCCTCATACGGCGGCATTGCGCAGCGCCAATTGTTATGCGCTGTCAATTTCGATACTGAATGTTACTCGATTCGCGGCCTTGGTGTTTGGAATCGTGGCGCTTTTGGTGTTCAAGACACCGGTCGCCGTAGCTATGGGAATGTTCATTGCCCGTATAGTCGGATTTTTAGCGCAGCAGATTGTAAAGAATCGATACTGTCCTTGGGCTACGTTATTTCCGATTACAGTCGATTGGACTTGGATCAGAAAATCCTTGATTCCGTCGCTGGCATTTTTGGGATTTCCGTTGAGTAATGGATTGAATTTTCAGGGAATTCTGTGGGTAATTGGGACCGCGCTCGGGCCAGCGCAGGTGGCGGTGTTTTCGACAATGAGAACCCTAACACGTGTGGCCGTGCAAATGATGAACTTGCTGTCAAATTCGGTTTGGTCAGAGGTGTCAAAAATGTACGCCACTGGGAGAATGGAGGAGGTGAAAAGAATAAAGAAACGATTGACGCTTGTGACGATTGCTGTGGTGGTGGCAATTGGAGTTGGAATGAGCATTTTCGGTGAGCGATTCTACGAGTCATGGACCGGAAAGCACGTCGCATTTGATCCGTCTCTATTTGATGTGCTATTGCTCTCGATGATCGCAAATTCTCTGTGGCAATCGACATCCATATTCGTTATCGCGATTAATCGGCATATGCGATTTGCCTTTGCTTATCTCATTGCTGCGATTGGTGTGATTTTGCTTTCGTTATTTGCCGTTCGGCATGGTGGGATTTTGTCTGTCGCGATTTGCTTATTGGGTCTCGATATCTTCCTGGTCTTGTTTGGTGAGCACGAAGTATCTCAAGAGTACAGCGAGAAAAAGCATGAAGGTACTGTTCTTAATAGGTAGTATTGGCGACTATCATACGGCTCGCCTGAAAGACCTTGAGGATCGGCTATCGCGAGAGAATATCCGCCTCAGTGTGTTGGTCATGAATCGAAACTCCGAAGATAATCTCCATCGCAAATATCAAAATGAGGCAATTGATGCGGTTGGAATTAAATGGAGGTATTTGGGAGGAGGTGGGCGACAGCAAGGGTACGTGAAATTCACGGCTCGACTGCTCGGCGAAATATCACGAGAAGCTCCAGATCTAATAGCGACAATCGGGTATAATTTTTCATATTCCATCGTCGGGTTGATTTATAGATTAATAAAAAGACGTAATCGAATCATATTTTGCGCTGACAGTAAATTCGACGATGGATTGCGTCGACCGAGTCGAGAGATTGTCAAATCATTGCTTGCCCGTATGTATGATGGTGCGATCGTAGCCGGGCGGCGGCAGAGCCATTATTTCCAATTTCTCGGAATTCCCGCAGAAAATATACGTGTCGGCTATGATGTCGTGGATAACGATGCTTTTATGAAGGCAGCGGGGGTCGCGCGTCAGCGCGATATCGAATATCGAGCGCAATTGAAGTTACCGGAAAAATATATCGTTTGCGTGTCGCGGCTGGTCGCGCGTAAACGTGTTGATAGGGTCATAGATGCGTATGCTCGCTCGCAAGCGAGGGAAAAAGGTATCTTCTTGGTCGTCATTGGTTCTGGAGCGCTGGAGCAGGATTTGCGTGCTCGTTGCGACCGACAAGGCGTCGCAGATTGGGTGATATTCAAGCAGCTCGTGCCTAATCGGGATATGCCAATTTTTTTATCTTTGGCGCGCTTTCTAATACTCTTGAGTGATTATGACCAGTGGGGTCTGTGTTTGAACGAGGCGTTGGCGTGCGGAACTCCGGTCCTGTGTACGGATCGATGTGGCGCCGCGCACGAGTTAGTTAGGCACGGCGAGAACGGTTTCGTGACGGATGGAACGGAATCCGATATAGATCTGGGTGTAAGAACGTTACTAGATGACGACATTTACGTAAAAATAAAAAGTCGTTATCCGTGGAATCTCCGTGATTGGAATTTGCAGCGGTTTTCCGAAAACGTATTGAATTTCGCTAAAGGACTTTCAAAATGAAAGTTGGTAATGTAGTCGTTGCGAATGTATTTGGCGCCGTGAATAAAGGGGACGCGGCACTGATCGAAGTCTGTATTGACGAAATCTATGATGCGTTTCCGGGTGCTTCAGTCAGTGGCATCGCCTATCAGCCATCTGTGCAACGTGCTCATCTTCCGCGGGTTACCTGGCATGAGCGCCTCGGAAATTGCATGTCAAAAAACGTGTGGCGAAGACGAATTTGTAATGTTGTCCGCCAAGGCGTCACGATCGGCTACGTTTTTTTGGGGCAGCCATGGCTGTTGGGTTTGCTGATTCCTGGTGAGCAGAGAAATGCAATCCGGGCAATCAGGGAGGCCGATCTCTTGATAAGTTGCCCTGGTGGTTATCTTGAGGACTCGAACCCTTCTTATTATGCCAATTTGATTCAAATTTGGGTGGCAGCGAAGTTCGGGACAAAGATCATCCTCGCCCCGCAAAGCGTTGGCCCCATCAGATCGCGAGTTGGCCAATGGTTTGCGTCAAAGATTCTTTCGAAAGCAAATCTTGTCTGCGCGCGCGAAAGTGAGTCTTACAACTTCGCTGTCGAGACGCTGGCGCTGTCGAAAAATCGAGTGGTCCGGACTGGGGATTTGGCGTTCTGGCATGACGCGGAACCTGCAGCTAGAGAGTTGGTTGCCTCGGAATTTGGAATCAGTCCGCATGAGAGATATATCGCTGTCTCGGTGATTGAATGGGCTTTCCCCCTGGCAGACGATCGGGCGGAAGCCAAGGAAAGGTATGTGCGGAAGCTGTGCGAGCTTTTGAATATTTTGCATAAGACGCTCGATGTCCGAGTCGTCATCGTGAATCAGGTTGCTTCCGATTTGCCTGTCGGGCGTGAGATAGCGACGCGTTGTCCGGGGTTTGTGATATTGGATCAAAAAGATCGTCCAGTCTCGGATGTCAGAAGAATTATCGCGGGCGCTGCTGTATTTCTAGGAAGCCGTTTTCATTCATGTATTTTTGGACTGCTCGCGGGGTTACCGCTGGTTGCGCTTTCGTACTTGCCAAAGACGAGCGGTATCATGACTGATTTGGGACTCAGTTCGCGCGTCCACGACATAGATACCTTCGATGTCCCGCTGGTCGCGGAAAGAATGATTTCCGATTACAACGACCCTTCCGAGGGACGAGAGACTGTCGATTTGGCGGTTCGACGCTATAAGGAACAATACCCAAGATTTGCTGACTTACTGCGGGAGACCGTATGAAGTTATCGCCTGAAAAGAAATTCGAACGTCGTGCGAGCCATCGCGTCGGATTTGTCACCGCATCGGCCTCTCGCTCGGGGGGCGGACTTTTTGACGCAATGCGTGGGCTCGCGCTCGAACTTCCGGGGGCTGGAGTGACACCTCACGTGTTTGCTCTGCGGGACATTCACACTAAGGATGATCTTGCGCAGTGGGGCGGCATTCAGGTTACAGCGTGCGATCCAGTCGGACCCGCGATGCTCGGCTATTCTCCCCAGTTGCGGGAGGCACTATTGGCGGCCGACGCGGATGTTATTCATACGCACGGAATCTGGATGCATCCGTCGGCCGATGTTATTGCGTGGCATCGGCGACAAAGCAAACCCTACATTATTTCGCCGCACGGTATGCTCGATCCATGGATTCTCAACCGTTCTAGGTTAAAGAAGTGGATTGCATTGCGTGCCTACGAGCGAAATCATCTGAATCGAGCTGCTTGCTTTCACGCTCTCAATTTCGAGGAGGCCGATGCGATTCGCGCAGCCGGACTTAAGCAGCCGATTGCAGTGGTACATAACGGCGTAGTGATTCCTGACACTGACAGTCCTGGACTGCCCTCCTGGTGGCAAGACGGGTTCTCGTCCAAGAACTTATTGCTGTATTTTGGCAGATTGCATCCGAAGAAAGGCGTCGAGAATTTACTCGCGGCGTGGAAGGAGTGTGTTAAAGATGGCTCTATTAAAACCCGTTGGAACCTGATTGTCGGAGGGTGGGGGAGTGAATCTTATATCTCTAAATTGCGCGGTATGGTGAACGAAGGAGCGAGCGCGGACGGCGTCCATTTTATTGGGCCTCAGTTTGGGATAGATAAGGCGAGAACTTATGCGGCATGTGACTGTGTAATTTTGCCGTCATTTAGTGAAGGATTGCCAATGGTGCCGCTAGAGTCCTGGGCTTTCAGAAAACCAGTTGCGATCACTCGCGAGTGCAATTTATCAATTGGGGTCGAGCGCGGCGCTGCCTTCGAAATTCGCAATTCAGTTGAAGGGCTCCGCAATTTTATTGAGGAAATTTACCGCGTTGGTGAGGTGGAACTCAGAGAAATGGGTGAGCTCGGAAGAGCGCTTGCTGAAGAAAAATTTGCTTGGAACGCAATTGCGGAACAAATGGCGGACGTATATGGCTGGATGATGGGAATCGACAAAAGGCCTAGTTTTATTATCGATTGACGGATCTGAAATTGGATAAATGCTTATTGGTATTATAGGATATATTTCCAATATCGATTTGTCTCGAACAAAGCCTCGATTTTTAGAAAACGTCGACTTCTTATGCTTGTTTGTCGTCGGTAACGTAGCCGAGCGCCTTATGGGCGAGAATTCTCGGGCCGAGCTTATGAGGATAGAGAGGTAGACCGCTCTTGAGGAAGCGGAGTCTCTGGGCAGTAGAAGCGTGACGCAGCGTCACGGCGCGTCCTGGTCGACGAGGAGACGGTCGCTCCTCGACCGGGTTTGTTCTCAGTCGTTGTCATACCGCCTGATGGCGAGTGAGTTTGACTACCGATTGGCCTCGAACGCGAGTTGCGGGCCTACCGTTCTGAAACGGTAGCGCGGCCGGCCGAGCGGCGCTCTAGAGTTTGCGCAGTATGACTGCATTGCGGCGCGGGCCTTTGCGCGTACAGATTTGGCTATAGAGAATCTGCCGGACGCGACCTGCAATTGAAGATCCGACGCCCACTAGTCGAGCCATGACTCGACTAGCAAGCTGTTAAGCAAAGTTGGCGTCTCGTTGTGGGATCCAGATGAGGAAGAAGAGCGCGTAGCATTTCGATATGAAGGCCGGCATTGGCGTTGACGTCGATTTCGGCCTCGTTCACGGTATGGTGGGTGCGGTGGCCAACGTATCTAATGTTTCACACACCCATGCTCTGTTGCGTGCGAATGGGCGGTAATGTTTGGTGGTGCTGGCTACGTTGGCGTGGATACTCGAGTCGAGCGCAAGGGCGATTTGGTGACCTGACGTTTGGCAATCGAGCGTGAAAGATTGAGGCGATGCGAGACGGCTCGCGGAAGTAATCCACGTAGACATAACGCCAAGGAGACGCAGGATCCGGACATCACGCAGCGCGGAATTACAATCTAGGCCTCACTGCACGAGCTGGTGTGCCGATACACACCATCCCTTTTGGTAGATTGCCTGTCACTGTGCTGCGGGCGCCGACTACGGACCCATCGCCTATCTGTGCACCAGGTGCGACGAAGACACCGCTTGCAAGCCACACTTGATTTCCGATTCTTGTTAGATGACCACGAATCGGAAAATCAATGGCCCGATAATCGTGGTCTCCCGCGCATATATACGAATGCTGTGATAGCACCGAGTGCTCGCCAATTTCGATCGGCCCAAGGCTATACAGTGTTACATGGTCACCTATCCATGAAAAATTCCCAATTGAAACTTTCCAAGGATATGTTATATGCGCGGTTGGCCGGACAATGACTCCTTTCCCAACACGCGCTCCAAATAGTCTAAGAAGCATTCGTCGCCATCCGTACAAAATCTGCGGAGACGGGCGAAAGAGAATAGTTTCGACAAGCCACCAGAGTTGAACGAGCCACGCAGGACGTCCACGGAAGCCAATAGGCATGCGAAACCTGGACAAATCTTGATACGAGTACTGTTCGGTATACGGGGGGGAGCGATCCGAGCTACTTTTGTCTTGCCCGACCATTGTGTCGTCGGTAATTTCTGATCCAATAGGCGAGACGGGGCGACTAGACATGTTTAATTACCATTGACAAGTGATGGCTTACAATTGCGTAAATTGGACTTGGGATGTCATCTCAGCACGGTTCGTGTACTCAGTTTTGATAGCACCCAGTAAACTGTAAAGATAGTCGAGAACCGAGTCTTTTACACCGCTAACACAATCGGGCGGCGCTTATTAAGCGAGCCATCCCGCAACGCTTGACAAAGAGGTCGGACAAGAATTTCGGACGCCACTGGTGCTGTTGATTTCGGTATTCATGCCGTCAACGATGGGCTATTTCGGCTGTTTCGATAATATCTGAAGCGACGAGGCATTAATTCTTGAATTGCTTCCCATGGTGTGAATAGCGAAGAGCGGTTGGGAAAGCAGCGCCGAGTCATCGAGCGCGCACATACAAGGTTCGCAGGAAATGGCAATCCGCCTATCCGCATCGAGCGGCGACTCGATGTTCACGCCACGCTGCTCTTGCTGGCATCCGCCGTCGTTAGCTCACACGTTGTTGAGGGCTAGTGTTAGCGTCCCGTAGACTGGCTGACTCAGCGTGGTGATCGTACATAGAAATCATGGAGGTCGAATGGGATTGGCGGAACCCGCCAGTATGTTGGCGGGTTCGCGAGCGAAGCGTTGATTCATTGGCCGCGGCGGTCATCAATGATGGCCGGTGCGTTTGGTCCCTTCGCGAAAATATGAACAGGGCCTACTAACGCTCGGCAGGAAGCTGAGACGACTGCGGCACGAATGCACGGATCCGCCGAACAATCATCGTGTACTCCACGCGCTTTCCGTGTGTCTGGGCACCCATGATGAGATAGAAATGCTGGCGTGAAGCGATCTCGGGAACTTCTGGCGCTCCGGCGCTCATTTCCTTGACCCCATCGACCCACCAAGTCACATGCCTCGCAATCGGATCGTAGCTGACTCCATACGTATGGAATTTTGTTGGATCGACACGGCGACGAGACACGTTGTTGTGGTTCTGGCGCCCGTCATAATTTGGCCATTCACCTTGCCAGTTGTGAACAGTCCCGGTAATGCCGGGACCATTCCCGCCCTCGTGCACATCGAGTTCCATCCAGCGTTCAAATCCGGGCGGATCTCCAGGATAGTGATCGGTTTTTTTTTTGTCATGCTCGATCGGCATAAGCCATAGTGCAGGCCAGTTGTCGCGGTCGTCGCGCGTCATCCTCGCTTCGAACTCCACATAGAATCCGTCCCGCCCAGGAAGGAGAGGAATTCTCCCAAGCGAAAAATCTCTCGCGACGCTCACGAGATCTCCGCCTTGAGTGATCGCAAGCATGCCGTCTTGATCCGAGTAGAGATCCATGGACGGCAAGGTCTTGGCGTACCATTTGCCGTTATAGAATTTGTATCTTCCGTTTCCGTCCGGTGATATATCCTTTGTGGAAACGTTCTCGTCGATTACTAGTTTTGTATATCCCAACTCCATAGCACCAGGCGGTAAATTATTCTGACTTGCTTGGGCGTTCGTGTGCTGGCATAAAATTGTGAAAAATAGAAGCATGACGCTGAATTTTATTCTAAATCGTCTCATATTCGATCTCCGCATTTTTCAACAAAACAATATTGACCGCATCGGACAAAGGGTAGTAGTGGTCGGACAATGATGTTGGGCCTGTTCTTTGCTGGGCTGGCTGACGCATAATTGCATCCGAATTCTATTCGCGCGAGGGGTGCGAAATGCTTGTTTTGAGAAGAAATGGTGGCCGCTTGGCTCTTGTGAATGTACTGCGCCCCCAATCTGAAGGGAAGATACATCTTCCCTTGCTGATCGCTTTCATCGGCGGGTCCTGCTATGGAACGAAGAACTCGATCGCCGAGGCAATGCTGGTTCTGCCTTCGGCGATTCTCGCGGCGCTTGCCGTTTTGTTCACGGTCGTACGGTCCAGCAAGGCTGATACTGCGATGGGCCGCACGGTCATCATTGGTGTTGCGATCGCGTGCTTTGGTCTTGTAGGAGCCCTGTTTCAAAGTGACGCACAGAGTGCGGTGTTCGCGGTCATCTTTTTGGTGACGTGGCTTTCCATCGCTGCGTGTGCCGGAGCGCTTGAAATTGCAGATGTAACGAAGTCCTTCGCCATGTCTGGCGCAATCGTGATGCTCGGTTTCGTAGCCATAGACCACGCGAATATCTCCACATCACTCAGTGTGACCGGTGTTGGGAAAGACATTCTTTCGCGCTATATGGGGCCATTTGGTGCCCACCCGAACCTGATGGGTCATATTGCAGGCTGCTACCTAGTGGCGATGTTTTGGCAGGCGCGCGACGAGCGGTTTGTTGTAAAGATCATTCTCTGGGCTGGCATGGTGGCGAGTGCACTCATTTGCGTCGCCGCCTCGTCTCGAGGGGGGCTGTTCGCCGCGATTGGCGCTTGCGTGCTCGTGTACGCATATGAAAAGTCGAAAACATTGAAGGGAGCCCTTGGCCTCGTCGTTATGGCAACAGCGGCCATCGTTGCGACAATTCTGTTCTACCCGAACGTTCTTGAGCGGATGGATGTTCTGCTAGACCTCTCAAATTCACAGCGCGGTCTTAACAGTGGATTGTCTGGTCGTACACAAATGTGGCAGGTTGTGCTCGACCAGTTTGGAACGGCGAATGAGCCTTTTGTGTGGGGGGCGGGTTTTCGGAGCACTTGGCTTACGAAGCTAACCGACGCAATCGACAACGGATACCTTATGATCGCCGCGGAGATTGGTGTTATTGGTCTGGCTCTCTGGCTGTATCAGGTTTTTCGGTCTCTTCGGGGCGCATACATGGCATCGAGGGCGACGGGTAGCACCGTCAATCTGATGATCCTTTCAATCGTTATATTTTTTCTCGCAGAATCGATTGTTGCACGATATTTTCTTGCGCTCGGAAATGGCGCATCGGTGTTCTTCATGATGCTGATCATCTTGATTCCGAGTGAATTCAAGTTCCGGCACGTAATAAACGTTGCGCATGCGAAGTCGGAGCATCAGGCACCACGATCATCAGCGACGAAGCTGCATGAATTAGATCAGGATAGGTCCCGTTCTACCCGACTCGACGATACGCAGCCTGCGTCACCTTCGCTAGGATGTGAACCGCTTTAGAGAATGATTCAAAAGGAGAGGCTTGGGACTGTTTTCTCCGGACCCAACCTATTCACTCCGACTGCTGTGACGAACGGACATAGGAGGTCGGCACACGGTCATCGACTATGAGCAGTGAGCATCGATCGTCAATAGCAAAGGCGAGAGGCTTCCGGCCTTAGGATAGGGCCGCGCTCGAGGGCCCCTGTTTGCGATCTAAGCTGGATTTCTCTGGAACGCACTGCGTGCCGATACAGGCCGCGGATCCGGAATCAGTTGCCGACGCGCTTGCGCGACCGGCAGCAAACTGATGTCCGGGGTCGATCGCATAGGATCTTGCCGGCGAAACTCCACGCCGTACCGGATAGACAACTCGCGCGTGGTTCTCGATTGTTTTTCCCCTCGGGCAGTTGGGGCGGGCGAAAAAATGTCCCAAACCCACTGAGTGCGTGGCCCGCTGCCGAGACTGCGTCGTCACCAATGCCAACGTTGCACGTTCGCGGCAGGTTCGCGTCGCGTGTCCAAGCGGGTCTATGGCGATCACGCATTGGATCATGAGAATATTATTGGCACCAGCATGCTGCCGAGAACCAGGCTTTGATTGCTGGCGTGACGAGCTTCGCGACAGCGGGATCGGCAAAGTGCGTGGGGTAGTCGAACGCCCTTAGGCGTAGCTGCACAGTTTCGGTTGTCTGCGTGGACAAGAGTCGAAATCCACGAATGATTCCTCGAGTTAGTCGTCGCATCAATTGCTGTCGGATGCCTAACGTTCGGAGGAGTCATTTTTGCCTACGCACTAAGTTTGCTTACCAAGGTGAACGGTAAACGCTGCTTCCAGTATCTGTACCGTGTGCGCCGTTGAATGAGCGGAACTGTGATGCATCGTACAACGCAGACGATGTTGCAGCCGCATTTGCGTCAAATTTCTTGCTGTGTGCTACGCCCCCTCCCTTGATACTCTGACCATTAACGTCGGTTGCACCTGTTGAGGCGCTCGCAGCACGCGTAGCGGATTCAGGTGACAGCAGTCGTTCTTCCGGCGTGCGGCTGTAGCCTTCCGCCTGGTTAGAAGATCGACTATCACCGAGTTCGTCACCGAGATTCGATTCGTATCTCTCGTCATAGTCCTTCGGTGCGCCGAACAACGGAATCATGGATGTCTGGGGAGTTTTTTTGGATTTTTGCGCCCGGTGGTCGCCCGACGCAGCTTGACTATTTGCGCGACCAACGGCGCCGCCTCCCCATTCCGCATCGCTTCGCGTGGCTCCTAATTGCGATGACATCAACGTTGCCGCTGGCGTTGCCAAGTTGCGCCACTGACGACGCGCTTGCTTACCATTTAAGTCGCTCTGCGCGCTGGCTGATGCACTTATGGATATGGATATTGCCAGAACAATTAAAGAAACTAAAGGGCGATTGGCCATTTGTATATTTACTGTAAAATGTCTGCTTTACGATTGAACTTAAAATTCACGTGATTTGTGCAAAACTCAAGGTTAAGTAAGGCGATCGTCAACAATCAACCTGGAATTGGGCCAGGTATAAATGGATCTAAGAGTGGTACCGTAGGGACCTTGTGTTCGTGAGCTATGGCGGCGAGTGGGGCGCGCGAAATTGACGAGATGCAGAAACCGCAACTCACGATAGTCAAGTTGGACGACTTTGTTCAAGTTGATCACTCGCTGGCACCGGTCCTGTGGCTGGCCAATCAAGCGCTTAAACGGTTCAAAAATCCGTACGTCAAAATCATGGCTTTGCCGAACACTCGTGCGCCTAGTGGCTGCTCGATTGCATACCATGATCACATGTCAAGATACGTGGCGCTGACACAGACTACGACAGACGTGATCTTGTGTGGGACAGCCGAACTCACAACAGAACGCATACGAAATCCTTTCGCGCCGGCTCCCGGTCATCATGACGAGGCGCAGTTCAAAAGCCTGCTAGGTATCTGATGGTACGGTGTGCAACGAGCACAGCTTGGCCTCGAATGCTCGTAAAACGGCATCGCGTGAAAGCACAGCTTGAGCGAAATCGCGCCCGGCTTTGCCGAGCCGCGCGCGCTCAGCCGTATTGGCGGCTAGGCGATCGAGGGCTGACGCGAGCGCGCTCGGGTCGCCGGGCGGGATTACGACACCACGTCGCGACACCGCATCGTGCAACTCGGTACCAGGGTTCGCCATCGCGATCACCGGGCGGCCGCTCGCAAACATTCCAGTCAGCTTGGACGGCATCACGAGATCCGCGGCGTCCGCGCGTTGTGGCAGCACGTGAATGTCCGCGAGGTTCAGCAGCTCGTTGAGCTTGTCGACCGGCTGAAGATCGATGAAGCGGCAGTTTCTCATGTCGCAGCAGTACGCGATTAGCTCGTCGCGCGCTGGGCCATTGCCACAGAATACGAAGATCAAATCGCTGCGTGACGCGAGCTGCTTCGCAGCGGCTGCGAGCACTTCGAGGCCCTGCTTCGCGCCCATGTTTCCCGAATAGAGAATCACGGTCGCCTCATTCGGAATGTTCAGGGAGGCGCGCAGGCCGCTGATCCGCGTCAGTGGATAGATCGAATTGGTATCGGCCCAGTTCGAGAAATGGACCACCTTCCGTGGATCGATACCCTTGCGCAGCGCGTGCTCGACCATCTTTGCTGAAATCGTCGAGACAGTATCGAAGCGCTTCAACAGGAAGCGCTCTAACACAAGCGCGGTGCGCTTTAGGAGCGAACCTTTGAGCATGCCGAGGCTGAATGCAGCGTCAACCTCATAGTCCTGAATGTGAATCCATGCGTGAGCGCCGGTCAGTCGCGCGACGAGCCAACCCGCGGGTGCATTCATCAAGCTTGGCGCGACGCAGATTACAACGTTGGGGCGCCAGAACGTGTGGCGCAGCATGACGGGAAAACTCGAGATCGCGAAGCTTGCAAGGTGTGCGATGCGCTTGATACCCTTCGGCCGCTTCGGTACCCATAGCGGTGCGCGCCACATCTCCACGCCGCGCCGACTGTCGGTTGCGTAACGCAGACCTGAGTATCCTTTGGCGATGCGCCACTCCGGGTAGTACGGCGGGGCGCAAACGACGCGTACCGCGTGGCCTTTGGCGACGAGCGATTCCGCCATCTCAGCCGAGTATTTACCAATGCCGGTGAGCTCTGGTGCGTAGTTGATGCCGTAGACTAGGATCTTCATCGGCCCCGGAACGATATTGAAGAAATGATGTACTGCGTAACAAACGCATTGTCGGCAATGCGGGACTCGAAAGACAGACAGAATGTTGGTGCAAGCCGCCAAATCTCGTTTGCGAACTGCGCAATTCGGTCAATTTTTCGATGGCGATTTCGGTGTACATGTCTGCGGAAACAGCAATGTCTGCCGTGTTCAATCGCGATCGCAGCGCGCGGTTGTAACCTTGACCGCTAGATGGGGGAGCGCTCCAGGAGCCCATGTGTCCGATGGCGAGCATCTATCCTATCCGCGCCGTCAGATCTTGCAGATTGGTCTATGGTGCGTGCGACTTGGCCTAGTTCGGTGGACTTGGTAAGATCGGAACCGCGAACGATCAAGGTGGGGCAGGTAGCCATGTCCTTGACGCTGAGTCTAAAGATGGATTCGAGCATGCCGTCCACTTCGTCGGCACTCAATTTGCAATCTGAATACGAGTGGCTTCCTGATGCTCGAGGGCCGGGCCGAGCAGGTCATGAAGGACCCGACCGCCGCCGGGACGCGCGGCATCGTGATCGGCTACCTGTTCAACGAGCTGAAGACCGCGCTTGGCTTCTACTTCGACTTCGGCATGACGAAGGAGGCATCGACGCAGACGCAGGCGATCACTCAGTTCGCGGTTTCACAGGGCAGCGTAACGCCGGACACGACGGCATCGAAACCAGCAAATTGAATGGGGCGACAGCGCCTCGCGAGCTATTGATGTTGGCTCGGCGAGGCGCGATCGACACCCCGATTCCATCATCCAGCCTTTTTGCTGTTGATAGATACTCCGCGGGCGAGAATTGCTCGCAGTGATGTCGTATTTCTTTCGAATAGATAGTAAACGGCGTACGAGTATGCGAAGCAACCTATAGCGATCGCCGCGAGCCGAATAAGGCCTGTCGTTCCAAGCGGAACGCGTTCGCCGAATAAAACAGCAACCAAGAACATTGTGAGTGGAAGATGTGTCAAATAGAGCGTGTACGACATATCAGAAAATCCTGACGCGATTTTCGATATGGTCGGCGAGATAATCTGCGCGCCGCTTGTAGTAATTGCAACCAGGAGGAGGAAAAATCCGGCTGCCGTTATTGCGTGGCCGTATGAGCTGGTTTTCCCGATAACCAGAGAGATAACCAAGGCTGCGGTTGCCACCATGATATATGGTGTGCCGTTCTTGATGGATACGCGCAGGCGTATTTCGTATGCAACAACGCCGAGCAGCCAATATGAGAATCCTTCAAGTAGGCCCGCGAATGCAACCATTGCGACGATCGCAGGAACGATGAGTGCTATCCCCCTTGGCGTCCTCGCCTTCGATGCGGCAACATAGAAAACCGGGAACCACATGTAATACCAAAATTCGTTGGCAAGGCTCCAGAGTGGGCCGTTTGATCCAAATGTGTTGCAGGCGAGCGTTTGCAAAAATGCAGCGTTACAGATAAGCTGATTAAATCCTAGATTTTCGGATATATCCACGCGAGTGACCCAGTTCCCCTCTGTTCCTCTGTAAAATGATCCATTGGCAATAGATATTCCGATGTGATCCCAAAACAGCGTGAGAAGAAGGGCTGGAATCAATACAATCCACAGCCGAGTGAATCGGTCGAGCAAATATTTCTGCCACGACCAAGAATTGCGACGTACGTCTCTAACAACGGATCCTCCGACCAAATACCCAGAAAGCACGAAGAATACGATGACGGCCTGCTTTCCAAATGCGGTCAGCAGATAAAAGGCCTTCGCAGCGAAGCCGCCAGAAACGAAATCGAACATTACGAGGTTTCGCATGTGGCCTATTGCGACCTCGGCGGCGGCCAGTGACCGTATCAAGTCGAGGGTCGCGTTTCGTCGTGTTGTGTTCTCTGTATTCATCTTTTCGCCAGGATTGGTGGCCGGATGCCACCTTAGGATCACTGGCCAGAATACGGAGGGCGGCCGTGTCCACTTGACAAAAGGTTGGCCGAATCCGACGCCGTGCTGATGCCTATCCCCGGATCCAATGCGCCAAGGGAGTCCGGGCGGCTTTCTCATTTCCGGCGCTCGGTCCGCCTCCTCAGCCACTCGACGATCCGCTCGTGCCGCGCGAGCGCGTAGTCGTACCCGTATGAGTTCACGGTCCGGTACAGCGATCCGGGCCGTAGATGTAGTGGACGAAGAACGGCGCCTCCGGGAGATCGCGCAAATCACCGCAGAGAACCCCAAAGCATTCTACGTCGATCTCGGCACGCCGGGTGCAGAGGAAACGCTGTCGACGCGAGTGTTCTTCGATCAACCGGTTCGACCGCTGCCGATGAAGGGCTTCATCAAGCATTACGTGCCGCAAGCCAAGGCAGCGTGACATGGCTGTCACCGCCGCAGAACAGAAGCAGATCCGGGAGGCACTTTGCGCGATTGCAATTCGAGGCGCGCGCTTCCCGCAGGAGCTGGATCAGGTCCGACAGAGCCTGACGACGCAGTTTGAGGCACTGAAAGCGGTTGCAGCGCCGCCAGCAGCAAAAGAGAAGTGACGGCGGGCGCCGCATAGACGCAAGCGGCTCCCGCCGGGTAGTGCGGTCGTTTCATTTTTATCTCCCTGAACATCTGTGACTGCACTGTAGTAGTCCTCATCACGAATAAACACGTTTTTTTGGAGCTATTAGTGAACATCCTAGATGCGGCACATTCGGTTGCGCTCGACTACCAAGGCGGCTGCGAATCGCTCGCGCCGCGCGTTGGGATGTCGGCTCAGGTTCTGCGCAACAAGGTGAACACAAACAATGACACGCACCACCTGACGCTCAAGAACGCCGTCGACATGACGGAAAAGACAAACGATGACCGGATCCTCGAGGCATGGGCGCGCGAGCGCGGCTACGTCCTCGTCAAGATCCCGTCGCCGGAGAACTGCTCGGACGGCGAGATCGTCGAGCTAATGGCCAAAACGTGGGAGACGAACGGCGAGATCGGCAAGGAGATCATCCGCACGTTCGAGGATGGCCGCGTGGAGCCGCATGAGGTGGTGCGCGTGAAGGATCGCACGTGGAAACACTTCCAAGTGCTGCTCGGCCTGGTCGGTCGCATCGAAGGCATGGCGGAGGGGCAGTAAATGGGCGCGATCCTGCAACCTGCAGTGCTGACGATGTCGAGCCGGGAGATTGCGGATCTTGTCGAATCCCGCCATGACAACGTGAAGGTGACGATCGAGCGCCTCGTTGCGCGCGGCGTGATCGAATCTCCTGCATTGCAGGAAATGGCGAGACCGAGGCATACGTCGCATGCCGCAATGTCGCGGCAACGCCGTCCGAGCATTTCGCGCTGTCGCCCGAGGACTACGCGAACGCCAAGGACCGCGGCGAGATCATCGCGCTCGTGCACTCCCATCCGGGCGCGCCGGCGCGGCCGAGTATGGCCGACAAGGCGATGTGCGAGCGCAGCGGAATTCCGGCGTGGGTGATCGTATCGGTCGGCGTGCAGGCAGGCGGCTCGATCGGCGTCGAGGACTGGTGCGAGTTTGCCCCGAGCGGTTACGTCGCACCGTTGATCGGCCGCGAGTTCTCGCATGGTGCGCTCGACTGCTACGCACTCGTTCGGGACTGGTACAAGCTCGAGCGAGGTGCCGAACTGCCCGATTTCGAGCGCGTGGACGGCTGGTGGGAAGACGGCCGGTCGAATCTCTACCTCGAGAAATTCGGGAAGGCCGGCTTTGTCGACGTCGGGCAAGACGCGACGCTTGAAGTTGGTGATGTGCCGCTGATGGAAATCCGGAGCAAGAACGGCGTGCCGAATCATGCCGGCATCTATCTGGGTGACGGGATGATGCTGCATCACATGTACGGGCGCCTGTCCGGCCGCGTGGTGTGGGGCGGAATGTGGGCGCACTGCCTGCGCACGGTGCTGAGATATGCAGGAGATGGGCCATGTCTGAAAAGCTGAGAACCATTCGCCTTTATGGCGTGCTGGGCGCGAAGTTCGGGCGCGTCCATCGCCTCGCCGTGAGGTCGACTGCCGAGGCAGTGCGCGCGCTCTGCGTCGTCGTGCCAGGCTTCGAGAAGTTCATGATGAACGCCAAGGACAACGGCCTGACGTTCGCGGTTTTCAACGGTCGGCGCAACCAGAGCATCGACGAAATTCACCGTCCGGCCGGCGACGACGACATCCGGATCGCGCCGATCATTTCCGGCGCAAAGGGCGGCTTCTTCGAGTTCATCCTTGGCGCCGCACTGATCGCGGCATCGTTCATTCCCGGCCTGAATGCTGCATTGTGGTTGGGGGCATCTGCGGCTTTCTTCGGCCTCGGCGCGTCGATGGCGCTCGGCGGCATCATGCAGATGCTGACGGGACCAATCCCGACTTGTCGACGTGGACAGCGAAGCTCGAGATTCGAGCGGATTACGGATCGCCAACTCCGCTCATCTCGATCAGCAATGGGAACGGCATCACGCTCGGCGCGAATGGCGGTGGCGCGGCGACTATTTTCGCCGCGCTTTCGAATGCTCTCAGCGTCGATTACACGCAAGTCAAATATGTAGTCGAGGGGCAGCGCGCCCTGAGGCTGGGTGCGTGGGATCTGTTTCTCAAGTCGCCAGACGGGCGCCGCGTTCGGCCATTTGCCGGGGATGCCTATCTCGCCCCGAGCGCAACGAAGGGGATCTGATTCATGGGCAGCATAAGCGTAACGGTTGGCACCAAAACTCAGATTTTCAACCTCGGGACTTCCGATGCAACCGCGGCTGCGTTGCTGGCTGCGGCGTCCGGTGCGTCGCAAGATGCGGCGAGCGCGGAACAGGCCGCATCACAGGCAGCCGCAAGCCAAACTGCTGCGGCCGAAAGCTCGTCAACGGCCACGTCAGCGGCTGAGACCGCATCGACGAAGGCAGATGCAGCGTCGGCCAGCGCTGCGAGCGCAGCGTCAAGCGCGGCGGCTGCGAATCTCTTCACGGCGGGCGTCACCGACCTCGGGTTGATCACCGACGCCCCGCTGCAAACCTTCGATATGGGAGCGATCGTATGACCGCCAGCAACGTACTGAAGATTCGCCATGGAACTGCTGCGCAGCATGCCACGTTCACCGGTTCGGATGACGGCGTCGAACAACACATATACGGCACATGGCAATTCGAACGCGGTGTCTATCAACGGCTCGACCGTGCCGGCCGCATCAGGCGCGACATGGGTCACCAATGCGCAAGCATTCCAGTCTGGCTTAGAGGCTGGCAGCGTTCAGGGTACGAAGGGCTCGTATTTCCGTCACGTAGCCTGATCTGGTTCGCTTCATGAAAGCCGCCTATGAGCGGCTTTTTCATTTCCAGGGAGATTTGATGCAAGACCATGAAAAAACGATTCTGGAGCTGATCATCATGGGCGCACTCATCGGCATCGCCAAACTACTCGTCAGCAGCGAGCAACTCACGTTTCGCGTGATCGTCGGCCGCGCGCTGATGGGTTCTGCTACCTCGATGGTGGCAGGCATCGCGCTGCTGCAGATCCCGAATCTCGATCCGCTCGCGCTGCTCGGCATTGGCAGCGCGCTCGGCATCGTCGGGTCGCAGTACATCGAAATCCTGCTTCGCCGGAAGGCGAAGGCAGTCATCGGGAGGGAATGACATGAGCAGCTTCGACGATGCATTCGACGCCCTGATCGGAAACGAGGGCGGCTACTCGAACAACCCGCGCGACCCGGGCGGCGAGACGATGTGGGGCGTCACGGCGCGCGTCGCGCGGGCGGCCGGCTACACCGGCGCGATGCGCGGCCTGCCGCGTGACACGGCCAAGCAGATCGCGAAAAAGCTGTACTGGGATCCGCTACACCTCGACGAGTTCGACCCGCGCGTGGCCTTCCAAGTGTTCGACGCGAATTACAACGGCGGCCATCCGGTGATCTGGATGCAGGGCGCGGCCGGTGTGCGCGTCGATGGCGTGCTCGGGCCCGCGACGATCGCCGCGGTGAAGGCGGTCGACCCGCTGCGCTTCATGATGCGCTGGAACGCGCTGCGCCTGACCTATTTCACCTCTCTGGCGACGTGGGTGACGTTCGGCAAAGGCTGGGCGCGCAGGATCGCCGCAAATCTCACGACAGGAGCCGCATGATGCCCTTGATCCCTATCGCGATGGCGCTCGCTCAGTTCGCGCCGATGATTGCCGGCTGGCTCGGCGGCTCGAAAGCCGAAGACGTGGCGACGAAGGTCGTCGGCGTTGCGCAGGCTGTTACCGGGCAGTCGGCCCCGGATGCCGCACTTGCCGCGCTGCAGGCCGATCCGAATCTCGCTCTGCAGTTCCAGAAAGCCGTACTCGAGCAGCAGGCGCAGCTCGCGCAGATCAGCGCGCAGACGCAGCAGGCGCAGCTCACCTACGAGAAGGACATCTACACCGCTGAGGCGGCCGACCGCGACGGTGCACGCCGGCTCGCCGCGCAGCAGCCGAAAGACTGGGTGCGTCCGACCGTCACCGTCGTGCTGCTCATCGGCTGCCTGGCTGTCGTGTTCCCGACGCGAATTAAAGGCGCGAGACAGGATAAAAATTAAGGAATAGCTGACTCTGCAGCGGAAAGCCCCTCGTCCTGTCACTTGCAACGGCTAGCGCAGGCAACTTGAGTAGACACTGCGCAGTTTATCGACGTATTGATTCCAATTGTGAGTATGGGTGGCGGCGAGAGTCGCCTGACGCGAAAATTCATTGATTTTATCTGGATCGCTAACCATCTCGTTTATCGCATCGGCCAGTTGGGTTGCGGAGCCGGCGTGGATAATCTTGCCACTTCTGTCATGATCGATAATTTCCGCAGCACCGGATTCTCGAGTGGCGACAATGGGTAGTCCAGTAGCTAAGGCTTCGCATAACACTACCGCCAAGCCTTCCTCTAGGGAGGGCAGGACGAAAAGATCGGCCGCGTTATAGTATTCGTTTAGTAGGGCGTTGTCGACGCGTGGAATATGCGTGAAGAGATGTCGATAGGGAGTCAATAAAGATTCGATCCGTGGCTCGATTTGGCCGATTAGCGTGACATGTAAGCGCTTGTCGTTAAGTTGCTTGACTGCTTCGAGTAGGTAGAGTTGGCCTTTTCGAATGCTTACTTGTCCAACGCAAATTATGTTGAAGCGATCTTTTGATTTTTTGTCCTTCTCTAATGGTTTAAATCTTTTCACGTTGGCGGCGTAGGGGATCACCTTGATTATGTCTGGAGAGATGCCGTGCTGTATAAACGATTCTCGTACGATCGCGGACGGCGCGAGTACGTAGTCGTACATTTTTAGTTCCTCAATCAATCTTCGTTGTTGGCGATTGATTCTTGCTTCTTTCTCGAGTCCTCGTTTATTCTCTTCGTCGGTTAGGATATTGTCTCGATAGATTGGGTGCGTGTTGACAACCTCACCGATTACAGTCGAACCCTCTCGCTTCGCGGTTTCGACGATTTGTCGTGATGTGCCATGTGCCATCACGTGCAACAATGGTGTCGGTCGCCAGTTCAATCGAACCCCGAGTTGCCAAAGATCATGATATGTCGGATAGAGCAGGTCGCTAAAATGGCCCTTGAGGAGTTTTGCATGCGCTCGCACAGCATATTCTTTCGCCCAAATATTGACGGCGCGGCCACGCACTAACGAGAATGCAGTATTGCGTATTTTGTGAGAGTAGTAAAACGTGTCAAGGATTCCAAGTTCGTCAAGCCGTTCAACGTAGTTGTGAAAGTGAAATCGGCCACATGCTGCTACGCTAACCTTCATGGCTTGGTGCTCCACAAGAATTTATTAATATTTCAGGATGTCAGGCTGTGAAATTCAAAATTTGGTGTGTGAATTTTATTTGACTTGCTGAGATTTTTGAGAATTTGATGGAATTATCGTAAAATAATAATCGTGTGTCAGTGGTTCGAGCATTGTCAATATGCCCGATTCGCCTTGATTGACCGCAGGCGCGTCCGATGCCGTGGACGCTTTCGTGCTCGTTAGATTCACAAAAATCGGTTGCAGACAATCGGCGAATACATCTCGATAGCTTCCTGAATCGGCGTGTGGTGTCCGTAAGCGATACCGGACACCACCAGCACGGAGCCGGCCGCAAACGGGCGCAGCCATGGCGGCAGAATCGGCGCGTCCTTCCACCGCTTCAGCAACAGCACGGTCACGGCCACGCCGAGCATCCAGCCCGCAATCACTTCGGACACCGTATGTGCTTCATTGCACAAGCGCGCGACGCCGATCGTTGCCGCGAGCGCGAGCCCCGGCAGCAACGCGGGGCCGGTGCGAACGTTCCACCCGTCATGCAGCATCAGCAGGCACGCCATCGGCCAGACGGTGGCGGCAAGCATCGTGTGACCGCTGATCACGCGGAAGTTGATCGACCGAATCTCCAGCCCGCAGCCGGCATAGAGAATCTTCGTCAGTCCGACGATCAGCATGCCTGCGGCAAGCAGCATGAGCCACGACAGTGCGATTCGCCAGCCGTACAGCGAGCGCGTGAGCCACACGAAACAGACGGCGGCGAGCGGCAGCGTCAGCGCCGCGTCACCGAGGTTGCCGATGGCGAGCCACATCCCGGATCCCCGCTGGTCGAAACGGTCGTGTCAAATGCGCGGCGCGCAAAATGCGGCAACGCGCCGCGCTTCGTGCAGGGGCGGGATGCATGCTCGTCGTCAGGCGACGAGCAGGTCCGACATGCGCGTGAGCAGATACTGCTCGAAGTCCGCCGCGACTTCCGGATGCCGCAGCGCGAACTCGACCGTCGCCTTCAGGTACCCGAGCTTGCTGCCGCAGTCGTATCGCGTGCCGTCGTAGCGGTACGCGAGCACCTGTTCGTCGGAGAGCAGCGACTGGATCGCGTCGGTCAGCTGCAATTCACCACCGGCGCCAGGCTTCAGCCCGCGCAGATGCTCGAAGATCTTCGGTTTCAGCACGTAACGGCCGACCACGCCGAAATTCGACGGCGCCTTCGCCGGCTCGGGCTTCTCGACGATCCCGGACAGCTTGAAGAGGTTGTCCTCCCAGCGCTTGCCGTCGATCACGCCATACGATTTCGAATCTTCCGGCGCGATTTCCTCGACGCCGATCACCGACGCGTGGTAGTGGTTGAATACGTTGATCATCTGGCGCAGCACCGGCGTCGGACCGTCGAGCAGGTCGTCGGCGAGGATCACCGCGAACGGGTGGTCGCCCACCAGTTTCTCGGCGCACATCACCGCATGACCGAGCCCCAGCGCTTCGGCCTGGCGCACGTAGAAGCAATCGACGTGGCTCGGCTTGATGCTGCGCACGAGCGACAGCAGTTTCTCCTTGCCGCGTGCCTCGAGCTCCGCCTCGATCTCGTACGACTTGTCGAAGTGATCCTCGATCGCGCGCTTGCTGCGGCCCGTCACGAAGATCATCTCGGTGATGCCCGCTTCGATCGCTTCCTCAACCGCATACTGGATCAACGGCTTGTCCACGACGGGCAGCATCTCCTTCGGGCTTGCCTTGGTGGCCGGCAGGAAGCGGGTGCCGAGGCCGGCGACCGGAAATACAGCTTTCGTCACTTTCAACATAGTGGTGGGTTCCATCTGTTCGAAATGAAAGGCTGACAACGTCGATATCCGGCGCGGCTGTCCGTGTGCGCCGAATCGTTCGGCGCGGCACGAGAGCAGTCGCACAGTCGGCCCGACTGCAATTCGGGAAATCCTAGGGGCGTTCGAAAACAGGGCAGCGACTGAATCTAGTGCAAATCCGCCAGTCGGTTCGTATCCGCGCCGGTCGAGCGGCATGCGTGGCGCGTAACGTCGGGTCATCGGAATGGATAGACGGAACGGGGGTTGAAACGTTTGCGGGCCAGCCCGATCACGCGTGTCGCGGATGCAGCGCGAAGTGGCGTGAAGTGGCGAATATCGTCTAGATTTTGTCGGCGAGCGCGCATTCGTATGACGTACAGTTTAATAATGAAAAGCCGACTGCGAATTCCGGACACGCGGCGGATACGCGCCCGCGTGCGTGATGGGCCGAACACAACCGCTGTCCGATCAGGAACGATCATGGCCGAACAGGACGATATATTCGACGCGATTGAATCATTCAATCTGTCGTACCTCGGGCTCGTGCAGCAGATGCTGCGTATCGATCGCGAGGAGGCCATCCGTCAGTTGGGCATCTCTGACAAGACCGCATCGTGGATTGCCGCACTGACGCTGGCCCAGATCGAAGAACTGGCCAGCAGCAGAGAGGTGGTATGCGAATTGCGTGCCGAGGCCGTTCCCGGGCGCGCCTGAATCCGCTACGGCCTACTACAGCGACTGCCGGCTGAAGTAGGTTTCAGCCTGCATTGCCAGGCATCATGTAGCATTTACTTATATAGGACTGCGATGTAGCCGCGCCGGCCGGAAGTGGCGTACGGTGTGCGCGATACGTCGTTCGGTATGCCGGCTTGTCAAAAAAGAAAGCCCGGCACACCTTCGTGCCGGGCCAAGAGCCGCCGTATCGGGGTGCCCCCGGATCTGGGATAGTTCCTGAGGCATGGCGGTGTCGAGTGGATTCTATGGCACACCGAACTGCGGCTGCCGCCAAACACCTGTACGAAACTGCCAATGCGATGAGAATGCAACGCGCGTCGCCGGAAATTCGCTACAACCGGATCGGGATGCAAGCCCGGATGCACGTTTGTCAGACAAAAACAACAATATAGATATTATTTCTTAATTGAAATGGAATTGAAAAATAACGGTAGGATAGTGTTCATGTGGAAACATAATTAGAGCGAGCCGAGACCATGAACATAGCCGATCTGCAACAGCGTCCTATCCGGGAAGGAACGTGGCTCCCGTGCACCAATCCGCCTGCGGAACCGATGTGGTGTGAAGGCCGATGGCCCGGTAACCCATGCTGGTTCCCGGTCTACTGGGACGGCACCAAGTGGCAAAGCAAGGTATTTGGGGCTGACGGCGATTTTTGGCGGGAACGTCTCGCGTCTGCCGCATAGAACGGTGCACTGATGCTCGCGATCGCCTTCGCAATCAGCCAGATTGCGATAGGCGAATTTCTCCCGTCGCGCTTGATCAATGACAACTGTTTGACTCACGTCAAACAGTTTGGCGTTTTTCGACTAGATATCGGGTGACATTCGGAAATTCCGATTCGATAAGATTCGGGAAAACGCTAACAGTGCCTCGCCCGCCGCAGCGCAATGCGGTCCACTCCGATCATCGTCAGCTTGATTGTCTTACCGTGTCGTTCGGCGCTCAACGGGAGAGTACGCCTGCCATGCAAGGTATTTTGGAGCATCTTCTCGAGCATCGAGTGTCGCCGCAATGGCGTGGATTCCTGGAAGCACTGGCAACCGAATTTGCCGATCAGCTCGATCACGACGAGTTGCGACAGTTGATGGCGCGCGTCGGTGCGCGGTTCGCGGCAGCGCGTCCGCTGCCGCACTGCGAATCGACGAACGATCTCGCGAGTGCATTGAATGCGCAGTGGCGCGAAGCGCAATGGGGTTACGTCGAGCTTGTCGACGAGCACGATTTCCTGCGGATCACGCACTACGCGGCGCCGCTGCGTGCGTTTGGCGATGGTGCGCTGGAGTGGTCCCCTGCGTTCCTGCAAGGGGCTTACCAGGCCTGGTTCGATACGTTGGGCGCGGCCGGCCTGCGTGTGGCCCAGGAGGCTTCTCCCGAAAACGATTCCAGGATCGAGCTGCGTATTGAACGTCAAACGGCAGCACGTCAGACGGTACGTGAGAGGGCACACGGGAACGCACGTGCGAAGGACTGAGCGCGTTTGATTGGCGGAAGTTCGCCCCATAACTAAAAGGCACGCTATGTCGACCTCACGGGATATCGAATCGCTGTTCAGGCGTTTTGGCGGTGACGCGGAACATTATCAGGAAATCCGCGCCGAGGCGGAGGCCGAACGGGCACGTGCGCGCTGGCCGTTGCTCGGCCTCGTCGATCCGGGCGAGAGCGCGCGTGACGAGCAACCGGGTTACGCAGCGCCGGGCGAGGGTCCGGGCCTGCGCAATGCCATCATGGCGACCGTGCGCGTGACGGACCCGTCAGCTGAACGCGATCGCGACGCTGCCGTGTCCGAGGCGACCTTTCCGAGGCAGTCGAGGTATCGGCTGCTCACGGTCGAAGACGACCGGTTGCGCGACAGCGCCGAAGCGCCCCAGCGTGCGCCCGCCCGGCCGACTCAATCCGAACAGATGCCTGCCGACACCGGGGCGCAAGTCGCGGCTTCCAGTGCCGATGCGTCGGGTGAACCCTTCGGGTTACTGAAAAAGATGTTCAGTCAACCGGCGGCGGAAGCGGCGCGTGCGCCCGACTCGTCGGTGCCGCTCGACCGGCTGTTCGATCGGCTGCGTGGCGATGCAGCGAGCAGCGGCTCGACGAACGCAACCTCGTGGTTTTCGGCGCGGGCAGGCCGTTCATGAAGGTCGTCACGATCGTTTCCGCAAAGGGCGGTGTCGGCAAGACCATGCTGGCTGCAAACCTCGCCTCGGTGATTGCCGCGGCGGGACGGCGGCGTGTCGCCGTTGTGGACCTCGATCCGCAGAACGGGCTGCGGCTGCATTTCGGCGTGCCGCTCGAGGCGAGCGACGGGCTTGCGTGCGCCGCGCTCAACGAGCAGCGCTGGCCGGCCACGATCGTCGACGGGATCACCGTGCTGCCGTTCGGCGTGGTGAGCGAAGCGGACCAGCGCCGCTTCGAGCGCCTGCTCGACTGGAACCCGTCGTGGTTCACGCAGGGGCTCGCGGCGCTCGGGCTCGATGACGACGCCATCGTGATCGTCGACACGCCGCCCGGCACTTCGGTCTACATGCGCGCCGCGCTGACGGCCGCGCATTTCGCGGTGATGGTCGTGCTTGCCGATGCGGCTTCGTATGCGGCGATTCCGCAGATGCGCCGGATGATCGACGAGTATGCGACGCAACGTTCGGATTTCGACGGCGAGGGCTACGTGATCAATCAGGTCGATCAGTCGCGCGATCTGGGCCGGGACGTGCTGCGCGTGCTGCGCGATCGCCTCGGTGCGGAGCGCTTCGGCGGGGTGATCCACGCAGACGAAGGGGTGGCCGAATCGCTCGCGCACCAGACTACCGTGAATCGCTACGATTCACGCTCGCAGGCCGCTGCCGACCTGAATGCGTGCGGGGCGTGGCTTGCTCGCGCGATCGGCGCGCCCGGCACGATGCGGAGCGTTGCATGACGGCGCGGGCGGATGCCATGCGACCGTCACGCGTCGACCGGTTCATCGACTCGCACCTGCGGCAGGGCCTGCCGGTTGCGCTGCTGCTTACGCCGTTCGCGCTCGTGTCGCTGTTCTTCGTCTGCACGGTGCCGCTCGACAATGTCCAGCAACTCGTGTTCGCGGCCTGCTGCTTCGCGTTCGCGCTGATGATCCGGCGCTTCGAAGGACACTACGCAACCCTCGTGATGATCGTGCTGTCGATTGCGGCGTCCGGGCGCTACATCTACTGGCGCCTGACCGAGACGATCGTGTGGTCGCATCCGCTCGATGCGGCGTGGGGTGCGCTGCTCGTGCTGGCCGAGGTGTATTCGGCGCTGGTGCTGGTGCTCGGCTATTTCCAGACCGCGTGGCCGCTCGGGCGCAAGCCGCTGCCGATGCCCGTGTCGCGTGCGGACTGGCCGACCGTCGACGTGTTCATCCCGACCTACAACGAGCCGCTGTCGGTGGTAAAGCCGACCATCTATGCGGCGCTCGCGCTCGACTATCCGGCCGACAAGCTGTCGATCCACGTGCTCGACGACGGACGTCGCCCTGAATTCGAGGCGTTCTGCGAATCGGTGGGCGTGCACTGGACGACTCGCACGCACAATCACCATGCGAAAGCCGGCAATATCAACGCGGCGCTGAAGCTCACCGACGGCGAATACTTCGCGATCTTCGATTGCGACCATATTCCGACGCGCTCGTTCCTGCAGATCGGCCTCGGCTGGTTTCTTCGCGATCCGAAGCTGTCGATGCTGCAGACGCCGCACCATTTCTTCTCGCCGGACCCGTTCGAGCGCAACCTCGGCACGTTCCGGAAGGTGCCGAACGAGGGCGAGCTGTTCTACGGGCTGGTCCAGGACGGCAACGATCTGTGGAATGCGACGTTCTTCTGCGGCTCATGCGCGCTGCTGCGGCGCTCGATGGTCGAGGAGATCGGCGGGATCGCGGTCGAGACGGTGACGGAAGACGCGCATACCGCGCTCAAGCTGCATCGTCGCGGCTATACGACGGCCTATCTGGCGATTCCGCAGGCGGCCGGGCTCGCCACCGAGAACCTGACGGGACACATCGGCCAGCGGATCCGCTGGGCGCGCGGGATGACGCAGATCTTCCGGATCGACAATCCGCTGTTCGGCCGCGGCCTGAGCGTCGGCCAGCGGCTGTGCTACCTGAACGCGATGATGCATTTCTTCTACGGCATCCCGCGGCTCGTGTTCCTGACGGCACCGCTGTCGTTCCTGTTCTTCGGCGCACACGTGATCCAGGCGTCCGCGATGTCGATCGCGCTGTTCGCGCTGCCGCACGTGCTGCACGCGAACGTCACGAACTCGAGGATGCAGAGCCGGTTCAGGCATTCGTTCTGGGCGGAGGTCTACGAGTCGGTGCTCGCGTCGTACATCATGCTGCCGACGCTGCTCGCGCTGATCAATCCGAAGCTCGGCAAGTTCAACGTCACGGCAAAGGGCGGGCGAATCGACGAGGGCTATTTCGACTGGGCCATCTCGAAGCCCTACCTGATCCTGCTGGTCCTGAACGTGATCGGGCTCGCGGCGGGCATCGCGCACATCGGGTTCAGCTGGCATGTGCGCAGCGTGGTGCAGACGACCGCGTTCAACCTCGCGTGGACGTGCTACAACGTGCTGATTCTCGGCGTCGCCGTGTCGGCGGCGAACGAGCGCCGGCAGGTGCGCGTCGCGCATCGCGTCGCGATGACGATTCCGGTGATGCTTCGTTTCGCGAACGGCCGCACGCTGTCATGCGAAACGCGCGACTACTCGGAAGGCGGCATCGGCGTGGCCGTGCCCGCCGACATCGACGTGCCGGTTGGCGCCCAGGTGACCGTGTCGCTGTTCCGCGGCGTCGACGAATACGCGTTTCCGGGAACGATCGAGTACGCAGCGCCGGGGCACGTCGGCATGCGGTTCGCGAACCTGTCGCAGCGGCAGGAGTTCGACCTCATCAGTTCCACCTTCGCGCGCGCGGACGCCTGGACCGACTGGGCGGCCGGGCGTCGCCCCGATTCGCCGACGCGCGCGTTCCTGCATGTGCTGCAGGTCGGCGTGCAAGGCTTCGTGGGACTCGTCTCGCGCCTGTGGGCCGATCTGCGCACACGGGGCAAGCGGCGCACGAGCCGCGGCAATGGCGATACAGCCGGCGTAACGACAGAAAAATAAGTGATGGCCAATAGAACAACGGGGATGCCGCAACAGTGCGGCAGCGCGCAGGATGACGCGCGCGCATCGCAACTTGCGGGTGTCGCATTCGTCCGCCATGCGGCGTGGCGGGTGCGCTTGCCGCGCATGCTGCTGACGTTTGCGCTGTGGACGAGCGTGCAGGGCGGCGTAGCCGAGGTCGCGCGGGCAAGCGGAACCGAAGCGGCGTCGCCGGGCGTCGTGCGCTCGGCGGATGGTGCGACGTCGTCGGGCGACGTGCCGCCGCCGTCGCCGGCCGCGGCCTTCGGCCCGGCCGCCGAGCGGCTGCCGCTGCTCGCGGAAAAGGCGCCGGCCGCCGGCGGGCAACGCGTGCTTGCGGTGAGTACGCCGACCACGGCCAACCCCGGCACGCTGATGCCCGGCGGCCGTCGCCAGGCGCTGACGCTCGCCGATCTCGGTGCGCGCGATCCGCTCCAGTTGCGCGGCACGGACGGCCAGAACGGCGTCGCATTCGCGGTTCGCGACGACGAGGTCGTCACCGGTGCCGTGCTGCATCTCGTCTACAGCTATTCGCCCGCGCTGTTGCCGGATCTGTCCCAGCTCAAGGTGCTCGTCAATGGCGAGGTGGCCGCGACGCTGCCGTTGCCGCAAGCGCAAGCAGGGATGACCTTGTCGCGCGACGTGCCGATCGATCCGCGCTTCATCACCGAATACAACCATCTGAACCTTCAGCTGATCGGGCATTACACGCGCCGCTGCGAGGATCCGGCCAACTCGGCGCTGTGGGCGACCGTGAGCAATGCGAGCCGGATCGATCTCACTTATGCGTCGCTGCATGCCCGCCCGGATCTCGGCGCGCTGCCCGCGCCATTCTTCGATCGGCGGGACGCGCGGCGGCTCGAGCTGCCGTTCGTGTTCGCGGGCCGGCCCCCGCGCGAGACGCTCGAGGCGGCGGGCATCGCCGCGTCGTGGTTCGGCGCGCTGGCGGCCTACCGCGGTGCGCTGTTCCCGGCCCGCACCGGCAGCCTGCCGCCGTCCGGCAACGCGGTGCTGTTCGCGACCGCCGACGATCATCCGGACGGCGTCGTGCTGCCGGCCATCGATGGTCCGGCGCTGGCCGTGGTGGAGCGGCAGGCGCCCGCGCAAGGCCAGATCCTGCTCGTGCTCGGCCGGACGCCCGCCGAACTGAAGACCGCCGCCAGCGCGCTGGCACTGGGCAACACCGCGCTCGCTGGCACGCGGGCCGCGGTGACCGGGCTCGCGAACGTCGCGCCGCGCGTGCCGTACGACGCGCCGAACTGGCTGTCGTCGTCTCGCCCGGTGCGCTTCGGCGAGCTGGTCGGCGAGCGCGCGCTCGCCGTGTCCGGCTACGATGCGGGCGCGGTGCGGATCAACCTTCGCGTGCCGCCCGACCTGTTTATGTGGAACACGCGCGGTGCGCCGATCGACCTGCGCTATCGATACACGGTGCGCCCGCGCGTCGATCGCTCGTCGCTCAATCTGAGTGTCGGCGACACGTTCCTGAAGGAGTTGCCGATCCCGGCGCGAGACACGTCCTGGTGGAGCCTCGGCCGCTACCTGTCGCCTGGCCGCACCGACAATACCGGCAGCGATCGCGTGACCGTCCATGTGCCGCCGCTGATGCTCACGCCGCGCGCGCAACTGCGGCTGAACTTCTTCTACGACATCCCGGATACCGGCGAATGCACGGGGCGGCTGCTGCAGAACGTGCAAGGCGCGATCGATCCGGATTCGACGATCGACGTGTCGTCGTTTCCGCATTACATGACGCTGCCCGATCTCGCGGCGTTCGCGAACAGCGGCTTCCCGTTTACGCGCCTGGCCGATTTGTCGGACACGGCGGTCGTGCTCCCCGCCGAGCCGACGCCGTCGGTCTACAGCCTGTACCTGCTGGTGATGGGCCGCATGGGCGCATCGACCGGCTATCCGGTGACGGGGGTGAGCGTGACGGATGCGGCAGGCGTCGACGCGTTCGCCGCCAAGGACCTGCTGATCCTCGGCGCGCCCGACACGCAGCCGCTTCTGAAGCGCTGGGACAAGCAGATGCCGTTCTCCGGCGACGGCGCCGGCCGCACCTTCGCGCTCACCGATCTGGTGTTCAAGGTCGAGGACTGGTGGCGTGGCGCGCAGGGCGCCGAGCCGACGCACGTGCGCGCGAGCCTGTCCGTCGTCACGGACGAGGCCAGCGCGCTGATCGCCGGCTTCGAATCGCCGCTGCGCAGTTCGCGCAGCGCGGTTGCGCTGATCAGCGCGCCGGGCCAATCCGACGACGACCTCGGCAGCGCGCTGCTCGACGACGACATGCTGGCGTCGATCCAGGGCGGGATGGTCGTGATTCACGGCCGCACGGTCAGCGTGACGTCGAACGGCGCGCCGTATCACGTCGGCGCGCTGCCGCCGATCGAATACCTGCGCTGGATCCTGTCGGCACACCCGCTGGCGCTCGTGCTGGGGGGCGTGCTGGCGGCGCTCGTGCTGGCGGCGGTTTTCTATCGTTTGCTGCGCGCGCGGGCGGCGCGCCGGCTGAAGGAGTGACATGCGCGCTCGACTGTCACGCAAGCGCGTAGCCGGCAGGGCACGCAGTGTCGCAGGAAGCGGCATGCATGCACTCGTCGCGAGTCTGCTGTTCGCGCTCGCGCTGCCGCACCCGGCCGCCGCCGCGGGGTCCGATCCGCTCAAGGTGCTGATCGACCAGGGCAAGTACTGGCAGGCGCACGGTCGCGGCGATCTCGCGGGCCAGGCCTGGAAGAAGGTGCTGGGCCTCGATCCGAACCAGCCGGACGCGCTGTTCGGGATGGGCATGGTGCTCGCCGATCGCAAGGACAACGCGGGTGCGAAACGTTATCTGGAGCAGTTGCGCCAGACGGCACCGGGCTTTCCGCAGATCGACGAGCTGGGCCAGCGCCTCGGTGAGTCGAGCCCGCGCAACGACGAGATCAACGATGCGCGGCGCCTCGCGAAGATGGGGCAAAGCGCGTCGGCCGCGCAGCAATATCAGCGGGCGCTGCAAGGCGCGCCGTCGTCGCCCGCGCTGCGGCTCGAGTATTACCAGGCGCTTGCGGCGACGCCCAGCGGATGGAACGAAGCCCGGCGCGGCCTCGAGCAGCTCGCGCGGGACAATCCCGAGGATCCGCGCTACGCGCTCGCCTATGCGCAGCACCTGACCTATCGCGACGCGACGCGCCGCGACGGTATCGCGCGGCTCGAGCAGCTGGCCGCTGACGGCAAGGTCGGCGCACAGGCACGGCAGAGCTGGCGGCAGGCGCTGCTCTGGCTCGCCGCACGGCCGTCGGATCAGGCGCGCTACGTTGCGTACCTGAAGGTGGTGCCCGACGATCCTCCGGTGAAGGCGCGCTACGACAGCATGGTGCGGCAGGATGAGGCAGATCGCGAGCGCGGTCAGCAGGACGCGGCGAACGAGGTGCGCGGCCGCGAGATCGCGGACGGCTTCGCCGCGCTCGACCGCGGCGATCTCGACACGGCGCGCGCGCGCTTCAACGCGATACTGGAGAAGTCGCCGGGTAATACCGACGCGCTTGGCGGCCTCGGCATCGTCGAACTGAAGCAGGAGCGCTTTGCGCAGGCACGCAGCGATCTCGAACGCGCGTCGCGGGGCGGGAATGCGGCGCGCTGGCGCTCGGCGCTCGACAGCGCGACGTACTGGACCTACACGAGCGAGGCGCTCGGCGCGCAAAGCAACGGCGACTTCGCGAAAGCGAAGGCGTTGTTCGAGCGCGCGATCCTCGCGGACCCGTCGAACGTCACCGCGCAGGTGATGCTCGGCGACGCGCTGCTCGCAAACCGCGATCCGCGTGGTGCGGAGCAGGCCTACCGGATGGCGCTGCGTCGCCAGTCGGACCACCCGGATGCGCTGCGCGGGCTCGTCGGCGCGCTGGCCGCGCAGGGGCGCGGCGACGAGGCGTTGCAATTCGCGCAGCAATTGACGGCCGAACAGCAGGCCAAGGCTGGCGGCTTCGATCGGCTGCGCCGCACCGCCGAGGCCGCGCAGGCGCGGGAGGCAGACGCGCGCGGCGACCTTGGCACCGCGCGCAGCCTGTTCGAGGATGCGCTCGCGGGCACCCCGAACGATCCTTGGCTGCGGCTCGACCTGGCACGCGTGTACGTGCGGCAGGGCGCGATCGCTTCGGCACGCAGCATGATGGACGGGCTGCTTGCCGAGCATCCCGACATGCCCGACGCGCTCTATGCGAGCGCGCTGCTCGCCGAGCAGACGCATGACTGGTCGATCGGGCTGCAGCGGCTCGAACGCGTTCCCGCCGAGCAGCGCACGGCCGCGATGACGACGTTGCAACACCGACTCTGGGTCGGCCAGCAGGTCGCGCTCGCGACGCGGATGGCGCAGCATGGTCAACGCGCCCAGGCGATTGGCGTGTTGCGCGAAACGGAAGCGATCGGGCAGGAAGCGCCAGCGCTGGCGGTGCAGTTGTCCGCTGGCTATCTGGCGGCGGGCGACACGTCGCGCGCGCTCGGGCTCGTGCAACGCGCGCTGGCCCGCGAGCCCGGCAACGCGGGCTTGCTGCTGCAATACGCGCGCATCCTGCTGGCCGGCCGTCAGGATTCGCTGCTTGGCGACGCGATGCGCCGCCTCGCCGCGATGCAGCTGACGCCGCAGCAGCGAAGCGATTTCGACGCGCTGAACCTCGAGATCGTCGTGCGTCAGGCCGACGCGGTGCGCCAGCGTGGCGACCTGGCCGGCGGCTATGCCGTCATCGCGCCGTGGCTCGCCGCGATGCCCGACAGCCCGGAGCTGCAGGCCGCGCTCGCGCGCCTGTATGCGTCGGCCGGAGACTCCGCGAACGCGCTGACGTGCTATCGGATCGCGCTGGCCCGCCGGCCGGACGATCCGGGTTTGCTGATCGCCGCGATCTACGCGGCGAGCGGCGCGAAGGCGTGGCGCGACGGCGAGGCGTTCGCGGCCACTGCGCTGAGGATCTCGCCGGACGATCCGGCGCTGCTTGCGGCGATCGGCCGGCTGTATCGCGCGGAGGGGCAGTTGTCGCTCGCCGCGCAGTATCTGCAGCGTTCGCTGGTGGCTGGCAACACGCCGCCTGTGCGCAGCACCGCTAGTGCGCGCTCGAACGTGCCGCGCGGCTGGGAAGCCGCGATGCAGCGGATCGGCGCGAACCCGTTGCCTGGTACCAATCCGTTTGAAGGCAAGACCTCGGTCGATGCAGTGCGTTCCGCCGGCGATGCGGGCGCTATGGTGCCGCTGCCGGGCACGCCTTCTTGGTCCAACCCGTCTTCTTCGTCTTCTTCCGCTCCGATCGTGCCTTACTCGATGCCGCCTGCGCCACCCGCGACTTACATGACACCCGCCGTCGCGCCGCAATCGCGCGCGCCAGTGCCGTATGGGGCCGCGCTGGCGGCGGACGGTGATTTCAGCGATTCCAGCGGTTACGGCCAGGCGGCCGGCGGTGCGGCGGAGGCGGGCGGCCCCGCGACGGGGCGGCGATATGCACGGTATCTGCCGGCCGCAGCCGATGCGCAACAGATGGTGCCGCCTGCCGGGTATGTGGTGCCGGGCGATGAAGCAGGCGGCGGCGATTCGGGGTACGTGTCGACGCCGTGGCCGATGTCGCCCGCTGCGCGAGCTGCGCAGCCTTCGGCGGCACTGGCTCCGGCAACGCGTGCGCGGTCTGCAAGGTCGAGCCGGGTTGCGCGTGGCGGCCCGAATTCGTACCAGAGTTCGTCCGCGAATTCATCCGATATGCAGCCGACCGGTCGTCCGCCCGCATACGGGCAGGCCTATGAATGGCAGGCAGATGATCAGCAACCGGCCTATGCGCAGCCGATGGCTCGTCAACCGGGCTATGGGCGACAGATGCGTGCGCAACCTTCGTATCCGCAGCAACCGTATCCGTCGGACGGTTATGGCCAAGCTTACGCGCAGCAGCCCTACATCCCGCAACCGCCGGCGGGCTACGCGCAGAGCTATGCCGCAGCCGGGCCCGTGCAGCGCGGCGCGAATGCGGACGCCAATGCGCAGACGCTCGGCGTTGCTGCCGAACTCGCGCAGGTGAACCGCGATCAGGCGAGCACGGTGACTGGCGGGCTCGTGTTCCGGAATCGCACGGGCGAAGACGGGCTGTCGGGCCTGACCGATATCGAGACGCCGATCGAGGGCCGCATCAAGGCCGGCAATGGCCACGTGGTCGTGACGGCGACGCCCGTCATGCTCGACGCCGGCACTCCGGCGGCCACCGACGTGCCGACACGCGCCCGTTACGGCGCCGGGCTGACGCCCGCGAGCTTGAACGGCGCGCCGGGCTCGCAGTCGGCGAGTGGCGTCGGCCTGTCCGTCGGCTACGAAGGCAAGCAATTGAAGGCCGACATCGGCGCAACGCCGATCGGATTCCCGTACCAGAACGTGGTCGGCGGCGTGCGCTATGACGGCGCGATGACCGACAGGGCATCCTATTCGCTGGCCGTCACGCGACGCGCGGTGACCGACAGCCTGCTGTCGTTCGCGGGCGCGCGCGACTCGGGCTCGGGGCTCAAGTGGGGCGGGGTGACGCGTAGCGGGGTGCGCGGCGCGCTGGGCTGGGACGACGGCACGAGCGGCCTCTATGTCGCCGGCTCATTCGATTACTACGACGGCCACCACGTCGAGCGCAACTTTTCGGGCAAGGGCGGCGGTGGCGCGTATACGCGTCTGTTTCGCGATGCCGACCAGACCCTTACCGTCGGCGTGAATGCAACGTGGATGCGCTTCAGCCAGAATCAGTCGTATTTCACGTACGGGCAGGGCGGCTATTTCAGCCCGCAGCAATACGTGATCCTGAACATCCCGATCGAGTATGCGGGCCGCGCTGGCGCGTTCACCTACGATCTGACCGGCTCGATCGGCGTGCAGCATTACCGGCAGAACGAGGCGCCTTATTTCCCGCTCGATCCTGACATGCAGGCCGATGCGGTGACGAATATCAAAAACTTCCCGACTGCGCAGCTCGACCCGGGGGCCGTCTACCCCGCGCGCAGCAAGACCGGTGTTGCGTATTCGCTCGCCGCGCGCGGCGAGTATCAGGTTGCGTCGCAGCTCGCGGTCGGCGCGACTGCGTCGTTCGGCAACGCGTACCAGTATCGCGAATGGGTGGCGGCCATCTATCTGCGCTACAGCTTCACGCCGCAGAGCGGCGTGCAGCCGTTCCCGCCGCGTATCTTCACGACGCCGTATCTCGCGGATTCGAACTGAGCGGGCAGGCGGCGCGGAATACTCCGCGGGCCTGCCCGTATGCAACGCGGGGGGCGCGCCGCGAAGCTGCGTGAACCCGCGATCAGAACTTGTGCCGGATCCCGACGATCGCGAGTTGCTGCGTGTCCGTGCCGGAGTTCACGCCGTACGACCCGACCGACGCGGCGGCCTTCACGATCGCGCCGCTCGAATTGAGCGTGCGGCCGCTCGCCTTCTGATAGCCGAACAGCGCATAGACGTCGGTGCGTTTCGACAGTGCGTAATCGCCGCCAACGTTGACCTGGTTGTAATGCGCGGAAGCCGGGCCCGTCAGCGACGTGTAGTTGTAGCCGACGCCTGCGCGCAATGCCGGCGAGAACTGCCAGTTCAGGAAGGCCGAGCCGTTGTTGAACTTCGCGGTCTGGCTGAACGCCGACAGCGTGTCCGCACCGTACTGCGTGTTCGAATACGCGAGACCGAAGGTCGCCGGCCCGAGCACGTACTGGCCGCCGACGCGCACGATCTGAATCGACTTCGCGCTCGCGAAGCCCTGGTTGATGACGGTGTTGAACAGCGTGTCGGAGCTGCTCGTCCACGTGCGCACGCCGTTTGCCGTCGTCGTGCCGCCGTTCGTGAAGAAGTAGCCTGCGCCGAGCGACAGCGGGCCGTTCGCGTAGCTCAGGCCGAAGCTGTACGTGCGGCCGCTGCCCGTCGCGCCCGCGACGCCGCCCAGGCCGTACAGCGCTTCGAACTGGAAGCCGGAGATCAGCGGGCTCGTGTATTTCACCGAGTTCGACACGCGCAGGCTGTTGTCGTAGTTGTCGAGGTCGCCGGGCGTCGCGAACACGCCGCCGAAGTAGTTGTCCGCGGTGAGGCCCTGCACGAGATCGACGACGGGATCGTACTGGCGGCCGAGCGTCACGGTGCCCCATGTGCTGTGCGTGAGGCCAACGATCGCCTTGCGGCCGAACTCGCGTCCGCCCTGGCCGAGCGCGCCGGTGCCGACGTTGAAGCCGTTCTCGAGCTGGAACAGCGCAGCGAGGCCGCCGCCGAGATCCTCCGTGCCGCGCAGTCCCCAGCGGCTGCCCGACAGGTTGCCGCTGCTGAACTTGACGAGGTTCTTCGCATTGCCGCCGCTCGCGTCCTGCGCGTTGCGCACGTACGCAATGCCCGCGTCGACGATGCCGTATAGCGTGACGCTGCTCTGCGCGTACGCGCCGGTGGCCGCGAGCGCGGCCGGCAGCGCGAGAAGGGTGAGGCGCTTGAACGATGTCATGTGGTGGTTACCCCCGTAGTCGATTGGTCTGACGAATCGCTGAACGATACGGACCGCGCACTTTCAAGGGAACCAACGAATTCTCGAATTGTTATCAGGTGTGGGTGGGCTTGTGTTGGGGCGAGGGATGTGGCAGTGGCGATGCTTGCCGTGCCGTGCGATGGGGTGGCATCGAACGAGTGGATGCCGCGCAGGTGTGCAACGCCGGAGCGTGTACGTAAGCTGGCATCGTTGCGCAGGCTTGAGAAGGTTCAGGAAGATGCGCCGCAAGATCGCAATATTCTGTGCAGCATGGTTCCGACGAACCCGGCATATTCAGTAAATTGCAGGGATGCACTAACAAATACAGGAAAGACTGCACTTCATGAGTTATCTTCAGGGAACTCGCAAGTGGACGTGATGATGAGAAAAATCATAGTGATGATATTGGCTTATTCTGGTTCGATTTTGGCGATTGATGCCTTCGCGGAAAAATGCTTTGCAGAGACGTCGGCAATATCAGTATTCTCGGATCGAGATGATCTGACGCTGGCAATGAAGACGATCACTGATGAGAATGATTTGGTAAATGAAAAATCCTATGCAGACGCGCTGGGAGTTAAGTTTTCAGGAGGCGAGCTCATTCATAATGTTGCCGGGTTATCTGTGTGTGCTCTGCCACCTCCGCAGACTGATAAGGATGAGTATTAAAGGAGATTTGTTTACTCCTCAATCCCAGATTGCTTGGGCGAACCCTCGGTTGGAGACGGAGGATGTCGGTTTAATTATGTTAAGAGGTACTCATTCGAAAGGTTGGTGGCAGTCTATTCCAGTCTGAAAATAAATCCTGCAAAGTTATGCGTTTCTCTTGAGAAGGTGAGGGGCACACTCCGAAGCGATGAGATCGAAAAATCTTCGTACGGGCAAGGGATGGTGTACAAGAAGAATGGTTTGAAGATAAACTTCAGAGCACTTCCCGGCGACGATGGATGCATTACTTATATTTTCCTTGAACAAACATACTGAGGCCAGGGGCGAATATCGTGGTTACAAGGACAATCATTCCGGCAGTAGTTGCGGCAACGATGGCCGGATGCGCTCCGGGTAGCACAGGCGAGAGTGCCGCAAGCGGCATTGTTCAAGGCGCACTCACGGGAGTCGGGCTCGGATTCTTGGCGGGCAGTGGCGGCGGCACAATCGTCGAGACCGTGAATCGCGCGGCATACAGCGCGGAGAAAGAGGCAGGGGCTGAAAATGCCGTACGGCCGGACAACGGCGTCGTGCCGAAGATGAGCGCCACACAAGGCGCGCTGAACAACTTGAACTATGGCCGCATTCAGATCGACGCACCCGACTGGAAGGCGTCATCCAACAGCGGTTCGGCAGCCGCGGCGTCGGGCGCCAGCGCCGGTGCCTCACGGTAATGCATTGTTACCCCCGTACTGGGGGCCATTGCCGGGCCGCATGTACGACGTTCAGCACGCGCACCAGGTCACCGGTCACGTCGTAGATCAATAGATAATTCTGATGCGTGACCAGCTCGCGCGTGCCGGGCACGCGACCAAGCCGGCCTAGATTCGGATGGTCGACCAGCAGCGCGGCTGTTTCCTCGAACAGCTCATCAAGGTCCAGCGCGGCCGCTGGATTGTCTGCCTCGATGTAGTCGTAAATGTCCTCGCGGTCCTGTATCGCCTCTGGCGTCCAAAACAACTCCATCACTTCGACACGTCAAGCCGACGACGTGTTGCAGTTCGACGCGCTGCAAACCTGGCCTCGACTTCGGCGGCCGGCACCAGATTACCGGCGTTGGCCGAGGCCCGCGACCGTTCGACCTTGGCTCGCAGCCAGGCGTCATGTTCCGCCGCTTCCTGCTGTTGCTTGACGTAGTCGCGCATGAAGTCGCGCAGGAGCTGCGCGCCGGTGCGGTCGTGGGCCTTCGCGGCCGTGGCAAACTCGGCTTTGAGGGTCTCATCGACCCGGAAGGTAAAGGTTGCTTCGCTCATGGCGTTGCTCTCATGTGTTACACGATAAGTGCAGGGTAGCACATCGCCGGGCGAGCTGAAACGCCGTGTCGGAAAAATGCGGGTGTACGGCCTACGTGGGCGTGGACGTTGTGTGTTTCACAGGGTTCGTTCCGTCGTCCGACCGATGAGCGAAGCAGCAATCAAAGCATCACTGCGTCGTCTTGGATATGACACGTGACCGGAGATAACCGGCCGCGGTTTTCGTGCGATGGCTCGTACCATCCTGCACGAAGGACTGGATCAAAATCCCGAAGTGATTGAGCACCAGTTAGCCAAAACCAAGCCGGATAATTGGGGTGGGCTTGTAACGAAGCGAAATTAATTAAGGGGTATATCATGATATTGCAACTGTGGGAAAGCTATCAGGAGCATATTAAGCGAGTTAATCGATAGATCCCGCGTTGCATGTCTGATGGCTTGTAGCGAAGGGAACTGAAGTTACGTCGATATGCGTGAGCTATCAAGACGCTGTGGAAGAATCGGGAGTTGGTCGATCTAGCGATTGCGAATTGGGTCGACCCTGCTAAGTTTCATAGTTGACATTGGGTCCGAGAGAAACAAAATAACGTATGCGCAAGTTCCGGGTCGGCATCTTGCTGTTTCTTGAGTCCCGAGTGCTTGCGATTCGATCTCACGGAATATGTCGCTAGATATCGCGGGACGATGGGGCTCGCGCATTCTGGTTGGGGTTCTTGTGGCGTTCTATGCGCTGCGTGCACGGCGAGGCACACCATGGATGAATGGCAATCGAGTGTCGAAGAAACTTGCTCGGCGCCGTCGTGTGATTGCGACGCTATGCAAGCACGCCTACAGCGGGCCGAAGCTGAAATCCGTCGGCTCACGAGATGCATTCAATTGAGAGATCGGAAGCTGTCCGAACTCAGGAAGGTGCTGGCGAATTCAGCGGTCGCGCACTATTGCGTCGAAGATCGCTTGCAGCGCGAACTCGACGCGCTGCGGATCAATACGCCAACTGATATGACGGACGATCTCCCCAATGGAATCGAAGGCGACCCGCAGCGAAATGGCGTGACCGTTAGATTGCCCTACGTGACGGCGATACTGTCAGTGTTGTTTGACACCATGGTCGCGTTCTGGGCAGATTGTGATCGTCACCGCCTTCCAAAGTCTTCGACCGTTGCGCATGCGATCGATGAGCGCCTGGGATTGAGCGCGCAGACAAACGGTGAAGCCTCGCGTAGCAGCCAGGCATATGCGTCTGCAATCAGGCCGGACTGGGTGAAGGATGCGGACATGCGCCATCATCGACCGGTCGTGTTGGGGAAACGATTCCCGTGATCAGTAAGACATCAGTAGTGCAAAAATAATTCGCTGAGAATGTCCGGCGGTTTCAAGGGCGAAGTGCAACACCTCGCGGGTTACTGAACGGGAAGCCGGTCTGTGGGGTTAGCCAGGACTTGGGCAAGGATTTCCAGAGGGGTGCGCCAGTTCAGTGTGGCGCGCGGTCGGGTGTTGAGTTTGTCGGCAATGGCGTCGAGGTCATCTTGAGAGTAGATGGACAGATCAGTGCCTTTTGGCAGGTACTGTCGCAGCAGGCCGTTGGTGTTTTCGCAGGTGCCGCGTTGCCAAGGGCTGTGCGGATCGCAGAAATAGACGCGCACATTGGTTGCGGCGCTCAGTTCGGCGTGTCGCGCCATCTCGCGACCTTGATCGTAGGTCAGCGTCTGGCGCAGAGGTTCGACGAGCGATTGCAGCTTGGTTGTGAACGCGGCCAGCGCCGAAGCGGCCGTCGCGTCGGGCATCTTCGCCAGCAGAACGGCGCGGCTCATGCGTTCGACCAACACGGCCACCGACGATTTGTTCTCGGCACCCTTGATAAGGTCGCCCTCCCAGTGGCCCGGCATGAGGCGATCGTCGATCTCGGGCGGACGCACGTGGATGCTGATCATATCGGGAATCGTCGCGCGCCGATCAGTGCCGCGCGATCGCGGCAGGCGTTTGTTGCGGTGCTGGCGCAGGCAGGCAATCAGTTCGCGGCGCAACTCGCCGCGAGGCTGGGCGTAGATGGCGTTGTAAATCGTTTCGTGGGACACGTGCAGGCTCGGGTCGTCGGGAAAGACACGCTTCAGAGTACCGGCGATTTCCTGCGGCGACCACTGACGTTCGCAAAGCAAGCGACGCACGAGGCCCCAAAGGATCGAATCTGGCGCGAGCTTCGGATCTGGCCGTCCAGCCTGTCGGCGCGCGTCGCAAGATGCCTGCGCGACGCGCGGGCAGTACAAACCGTTGGTTTGAGTATTGCGGGCCAACTCGCGACTGAGCGTCGATGGCGCGCGCTTGAGCTTGCGGGCGATCGCCCGCAAGCTCAAGCCTTCCTCCCGCCAGAAATCGATTCGCATACGTTCTTCAGGTTGCAGTTGTTGGTACGTTCTCTTTGCCATTCGCGGACATTACCGGATGGCGAGAGTGTTGCACTTCAGATTTGAGGCCGCCTCCTGTTCGTGTCTTCGGGTTCGGGCATATTACACGGGAAATCGCGAAACATGCTGGGCACTGGGTGACAGGATTGTCTTTGTGTCCGCCCTCATGGGTGGCGTTTTTGATGCGTGCGCCCCGAACCACATGACCGTATTCAGCAATTCGTTGCGATCGTAGCCGAGTTCAGTGAACGTCAGGGATGTGAGTTCAATTGTGCAGACTAGAAACGGAAATGCGGACGTCCCATGGTCGGGCCCGATAGAGTGAATGTCAAGACCAAACCGGCGATATAGCCGTGCGATGGCTCGTGTAACCACGCCGATGATGCGTGTTGCACCCAGTACCGTCGCGATGGCGAGTACGTAGGGAAATAACTGCATGCCAGACGTCACATTTGCTGATGGGCCATGGGCGATGGATCCTGCGAACCGAGAGAGTTCCCATACCGTTGGCGAAGTTGGTAGTGCGAGATCGACTGATTTTGGGAGCAAATACTGAAGCGGATATCGGCCAACGGTGGATATCAGCCGAGCACTACCGCAAATCTGCCGCTGGACGTCGAGCGCAACGACCTGGACTGTGTCTCCCCCATCGAATTGATCCCATTCGACGGTGGTGTTTTCCTTGGCGCTTGGTAATGACCAGCCAAGTCGCCGCACGAACACCTCATGCCGGTACGCACCCAATTCGTGGCGGATCTCGAATGGCAGATCATTCAGCCTGCCGGCGACAATGTCGAACATGAGCGTTCCCCTCGTGTATTGAAGAGTGCCACGTTAGCAACGTGACGCTACGGGAGGAACTGGTTACTTTGGGAGGGACAATGGGTGCATTGCACGCCAACACCCTGGCAGCAGGCGAAGCCCGCGCGCAATGGCGCAAGGCAACTCGATTCAGCATCTGAGACGTTCGAATTTACGGAAACGGGTAGGCCGGCGCTCTCCGCGATCGAGTAGACGATTCGTAGCGGCGACGCTTGGGAGGCGACTGGCTGGCGCCGTAGTCAGTGCTGGATCAGTCCGTACACGGCGGCGTACACAGCAGCCTGCGTGCGACTATTGACGTTCAGGCTCTTCATGGCTTCAGCAATGTGGTAGTCAACCGTGTGGTGCGATATTCCCATGATGATGCTGATCTCCGACGATGTTTTCCCCTGGCCGACCCAGAAAAGGCATTCCCGTTGGCGGGAAGAAAGGCGAAGGGGCGGCTCACGCTGGGGGATCGCAGTGAGGCGCTGAAGTTCGAAATGAAAGAGCGAGCCGGTCAAATGGGCCAGCCGTGCGTTCCGGAGGTCATTGACGCGAGATCGCGGACCGGAGAAGTTGAAGAGCAGAACGTTGCCGTCCGGCTCGTGAATCGGCACGCTGAGCCCATGCGTCAATCCTGCATCGCGGGCTTCTCCAAGCACACGCCGCTCGACGTCGTTCAAGCCGGAAATGTCCCCCCAACGATAAGGTGAGGCACAGTTGAAAGCTGCGCGGTGCACAGGGTCAATCAGTCCGTAGTCATGCCGCTGGTAATGTTCTACCCAATTATTGGGATAATGCGCGCAGATCACTTCGACGCATATTCTTGGTGTAGAGCGCGAGCGAGATCTGGATATTCTGCTGATCGCGTAGCAAGGAAAGCCTAACGAGTGTGCGACGCTGCCAAACAAGTTGGAAAGTGACCGGAGGCTGGTGGACTTTGAGAATGGCAGGAGAAAAGGAAACAAGTGAACCGCCAATTCCCTGTTTGAGCGTAGCGGTTTCGATGATAAACCAGTCGTGCGGTATCGGAAGGGAGCGGGCACCGTCACCACCTCGCTCCTGCCGGATGACACGCGGAGTACATGATGCCAGGAGGAGACGGGATGCCTGATATGGATCGCATTTCGGTCGGGCCTCTGAAACACATCATAATCACGAGGTTATCATTTTAATTGTTGTGTGACGGAGTCCAGCCGTTTAATTGTAATAGTTTGATACTGGATTTATTGATTGGGAGATCCAGTGATTTTGATGGCAAGAACCTTTTGTCGCGAGGAGTGGTGCTTGCGCAGGCAGAGTGCGTGAAGTGGCGTCGAATCCCGATTGATATGCGTGGCTAGCGCATCAGCAGGGCAGCCACCGAAAATCCGCCCACCCCTTGTGCATAAAGCAGGAATGGTTTGCCGGGTATCAGGCCGTCGCAATCGGCGAGATTGATGAAGGGATCGCTCACGGTGACATGTGCGATGCGGGTAAAGTTGTTGGCAAACAGGCACGTCGGCGCAAGCCCGAGGGATTTGATGATGCGGTGCCATGCCGGTAGATCTAGATGGGACGGCAGAATGCGCTGGATCTCGGCCAAGGGCACGTGTGCTTCGTCGGCGGCCTGCTTGATCAGCCGCCGGGCTGCGAGAAAATACTGGGCGGCAAAGCGTGGTTCTACTTCTCCGAGCATCCCCCGCCAGCCGTTTCCGCTTGAGTGGCTTGCCAATGCGAGCACGCGGTTGACTTCGGCATCGCGTTCGATCAGCGCGGCGCAAGCACCGTCACTCAGGAGCCCGGCCGCACCGATTCGTCGTTCGGCGTCGATCGGCATGACATCGGCCCCGACCAGCAACACCCTATTGATGGCAGGGCGGGCGATCAACATTGCACGAATGACGCGTAGGGCACCGAGTGAGGATGCGCAGTGTTGCTGGGCAAACGAAAATGCCTCGGCGTTCACGAAGCCAAACCGCTCGCACAGGAGCTTCGGCAAGGAGAGCGGTGGCGGTGCGATGCTGCCTTGCAGCGTGTGGACATAGACGAGGCAATTGATCGTGTCGGGTGCGAGTGTCGCAGTGGCGAGCAGCGTCTCTATTGCGTTGGCCGCGAGCGACAACGCAGTCTGTCCTGCCGCTTCGTGGAAACGTCGCACACCCGCTTGCTCGAGGCGCGTCATGGTCGCGTCCGACTGTCCCGTTTTCTGGCCCCAGTGCCGAACGTCGTTGATACGATCGGGCAGGTAGTAGGCGACATGCGCAATGCCGAATCGCATGGTCATGACGACGCAACACGCGTGTCGATGTCGTGATGCAGCAACGGTTTGCCTCGGGGCGCGAGCAGCGCGCAGCCGACATAGCCACCGAGCCCGATTCCCCACAGGAGCAGTCGGCTGTGCGGGAGCAGTTCGCTTGTGCGGAGCCTGTCGGCCAGTTGGACGATGGAGTCGGTGGCGCCCAGGTACGCGTGGCAATGGCGTCCGGTTGGTTGGAAACCGAGGTGCCGAGATAGCAGGTCGTGCAATTGAAAATCGATGTCCTGTCCGACCACGGCTGAAAGATCGACCGGAAGAAGACCTTGTCGCGCCAACATGTCATCAACCATCGCCAGTAGCGCCGGTGCCCAACACAGCCCGAGCGCCGCACCTGCGTATGGGCGCTGAACTGAAAATGGGTGAAGCGCATGGGTCGCCGTGTCGATCACCTGGAGTCCGCAGGCGGTGTCCGTGTGCCGCTCCACCAGCAGGGCACCGGCCGCGTCACCGTGCAGCATGTGGTGACCGATCCAGCGCGAAAACGGCGGGCACCATTTTTCCGCAGCAACGATCAGGATGGCGTGGATATCGGGTTCCGCGATCAAGAGATCCCTGGCCAGTTGCAGCGCGGTAAACAACGACGCGCCCTGTTGTTGGGACACGGAGAAGGGAAAGCAGGGTGTGCCGACCACCGCGCACAGGCGTCCTGCAGTCGTCGTCGAGACGTGCTCATTGAGACTGCTGTGACAGAACATCACGATGTCGATGGGTGCGCTGTCTGAACGTCGCGCTTCGCAGATCGTCTGCGCCACCCGGGCTGCAAGCCCGGATTGATCGGCTTCTCGCTCGACGGGTACCCGATATGCTCCAGATTCTTTTGCTTGTCTGGCGGCATGGCAGTCGGTGGCCGCCACAGCTACTTGTTCCAATGCGCCGAATTCCGGACCCCATGACCGGACCCACGCGTCCCAGCCGGACGGTGTCGCCGCGCTGAGCGTGGTTTCGATATTGCGCCAACGGTCCAGCGAGATCGCGGGCGGCACGTAGGTGGCGAGTGCCGTGATCACGGGTGCGTTCACCGCGTATTGGGCGCGACGGCGAGGTCGTCCGGCAACAAATCATAGAGAAGCCGGCCATCCCGCATACCCTCGATGAGATGACACTCGCGCTGCAGCCCGATCAGTCGAAAGCCGAGTTTTGCAAGCAGGCGCTGGGACGGGGCATTGCACTGGAGCGCCCATGCCGTGATGCAGGATAGTCGATCGCATTCAAATGCTTCGCGAAGGAGGTGCTTTGAAGCGTCGTACGTCATGTTGGGGTATGCAGGCCTATGCCTGTCCCGCAGTACCCAGAACGACCCCGTCGCGAAGCGGTGCGTGACGTCGCTCACCGCGACCAGACCACTTGGAGTCCGGTATCCGGCCGGGCCGAAGACGCGTATTCGATGTCGCCCAGCGTGCAGCATCGCGTGCACGGCGAGTGCCGGCAAGCTCTGTCGACCGAGCCCGAAATCGAACCATCGGTTGATATCCGATTGTGCGAGCCAGGCAGCGATATCCTGGACGTCGTCGTGATTCGGTTCGCGCAGCCAGTATCTGGTTGAAGTTTCGTTCATCGCGTGTAGGCGTGGGCGTTTTGTGGAGATGCAATCACTCATGCATGGCCTCCGTCCGGCCGTTGCGGCTGCGCGGATGCCGTGAACGGCGCGAGCGCCGCGTCGATTCGCATGAGCAGCCACGCAAACCAGTGATTTGTCTGGAAGCGCACGGCCGGCGGAAACCCTTCGACATAGCCGTGCCCGCCGCAGAACTGGACGAGTTCGCGGCTGAGATCAACGGATTCGGCGGCGACGTGCCGAATGAGTTGACGAATGAGCGATGCGGGGGCCGCTGGATGGGCGTTTGCCACGGATCGCAGAAACAGGTGGCTGCTGTGGGTGGTGATCAGCATATCGGCCAGTCGTGTAGCGACGAGCTGATGCGTGACCAACGGTTTTCTGAACGCTTGTCGGGTTGTTCCGTAGTCGAGCGCGAATTGAACGCTATGCTGCATCGCACCGATTAGCAGTGCACACAGGTAGAGGCCGGCTTCCGTGAGCCACGTCTGCACGGGCGGATTGCCGTGGCGGTCGGGCAGTTCGAGCGTGGCAAGCGGTGGAGCGGCTCGCGCCTCGTCGAGACTGAACTGCTCAAGGCAGAGGGCGCCGAGCCGCGCGATGCACGTGTATGGTGAAGGCTTTGAACCGGTTGGCTGCTCGATGAGGACGAGCTTCTGGCAACTGGCGTCGATCCATAGCGTCAGTCCGCTTGTATGTGCTTGTGAGCGCAGCCGCCATAGCGAGGCGGTGTCGGTATCCGGCACGCTCAAGGCAATCGACGTTGTGCCGTCGAAATAGTCCTGAATATTGCGTGCGGGAAGCCAGTCGAGCGCGTGATGCGCGCACATTGTCATCAGCGCCGGCGCGCTTAGGGTTAGCTCGGCCGCCAGCTCGAGGGGGCCGGCGGCGAGTGTCTCAATGATGAGAGACAGGTCGTGGCGATTGATCGCCATGCCACCCAACTGCGTGGGCAGGATCATCGTCCCGAGATCGAGTGCCGCGGCCTGCTTGACGGTTTCCTGCCACACCGTTGCCGAAGGCGATTGCGACAGCAAGGAGACCAATCGCTCGCAAGCGAAGCGCTGGCTCGCAGCACAGAGGTTGCGTTGATCGTCGGTCAATGCCCACGACGTGGGCACGGGGTCCGGCTGGGGGGATTCAGAGGCGTGCATCATGATCCTCCACTAAAGTAAGCGCTGTCAGATGAGCATCTCGATCGCGTCTGGGTGACCGAGGAAGTCGTTGGGACTGGCCGAGCGTCCGTATGCGCCGGATTGCAGGACGACCACGAGATCGCCGATGCGGGCTTCGGGAAGCGATACGTCGTCTGCGATCCGGTCGAGTGGTGTGCACAGACACCCGACAACGTGGCTGCGCTCCTGTGGTGCTTCGCTTAAGCGATTGCCGAGCACCACGGGAAAGTTACGGCGCAGAACTTGCCCGAAATTCCCCGAGGCGGCTAGATGATGGTGCAGGCCGCCGTCGGTGACGAGGTACGTTTTTCCGCGGGATATCTTGCGGTCGATGACGCGGCATACGTAGATGCCCGCTTCTCCAACCAGATATCGGCCCAGTTCGATGATGATCTGGGTCCCCGGCAGATTTTCCGTGAATTGCGGCAGCCAGCCGCGCATGGCCTCGGCGACGGTAGCCAGATCAAGCACCGTTTCGCCCGCGAAATAGGGAATCCCGAAGCCACCTCCCAGATTGACGAACCGCGGGGGCGTTTGCAGGCCGGCAGCCAGTTTCATCACGATGTCCGCGCTTTGTCGCTGAGCCTGGATAACGGTTGGGGCGTGCAGGCATTGTGACCCCCAGAACACATGAAAGCCCGCGAGGGCCACGTCGCGTGTGTGGAGTTCGCGCAGCAATGCGGGAACTTGCTCGACGTCGACGCCGAACGGGGCTGATCCGCCGCCCATGCGCATGCCGCTGTGATTCACATGGAAGTCCGGGTTGATGCGAATCGCGACGTTGGGCTGTACACCGAGTTGCCAGCCCAGGGCCGTGACGAGTTGCAGTTGGGTGACAGACTCGACGTGGATGTTGACGCCACTTGCAACAGCGCGACGCAACTCGTCGCTATCCTTGCCCGGACCCGCAAAGCCGATTCGGTCGGCAGGCATTCCGGTGTCCAAGGCAAGCGCCATTTCGGTCGCGGATGCCACATCGAACCCGTCGACCCGTGCCGCGAGGTGGTGCACGACAGCGGGCATCGGGTTGGCCTTGATCGAGTAGTGCAACTGGACGCCGAACGGCAGCGCCTCGCGCAGTACGCGTACGCGAGCATCGATTACCGCACGGTCATAGGCGAAGAACGGCGTGCGTCCGGCTCGATCGGCGAGGCGGTTGATATCGACACCGCCGACTACCAGTGCGCCGTTGTGCTCACTGAACGGATGGTTCATGGGTGCCTCGCTTCGAGTCCGGCTTCGGCACTGCAGAACGCGGCGCGTAATGCAGCCCGGTCGAACTTCCCGTTGGGGTTACGTGGAATAGCCTGACGCACGACGATGTGATGCGGCACCATGTATCGCGGCAATTGCTGCGTGCACCACGCCAGTAGCGTTTGAGAATCGAACGAATCGTGAGCGGGCACGACCAGCAGGACGATCGCTTCGCCGAGTGCGTCATCCGGGACGCCGACGGCGACCGCTTCCGTAACGAGATTGCTGCCGTGCACGGTTTCCTCTATCTCTTCTGGACTGATCCGATACCCGGAACTCTTGATTTGGGCATCGTTGCGTGCGACGAAGTAGAGAAATCCTTCCTCGTCGCGCCGTACGAGATCGCCGGACCAGACGGCGAGGTCCCGCGGCGCGCCGCCCGGTCTGACCTCGGGAGACGGCCGATAGCGCAGTGCTGTTTTTGCGGCATCGTTCCAGTAACCCGATGTGACGCAGGCCCCGACATGCACCAGTTCGCCGGTCTCTCCCGGCGCACACGGCGAGCCGTCGGCACGTACCACGAGGATTCGGGCGTTCGGCACGGCTTTTCCGATCGAATCGGGTCGGCGATCCACCTCTGAGGGATCGAGGAACGTCGAGCGAAAGGCTTCGGTCAGGCCATACATCAAGTACGGCAATGCCTGCGGGAACAGTGCGCGCAGTTGCTGCAGGACCGGGACCGGGAGCCGCCCACCGGTATTGGCGAAATAGCGCAGTGTTCGGCGTGCCGCTTCGGGCCACGTGGCGCGGGCGAGTTGCATCCATAGCGGCGGCACGCCCGTAATGGCCGTGATGCGTTCGCGCTCACACGCATCGATGACGTCTTTTGCGCTCAGATAGTTGATGAGAACGGCAGTGGCGCCTACTGACCAAGCGGAGGTAAGCTGGCTGAGGCCCGCATCAAAACTGAGCGGCAGCACGGCGAGGATACGATCAGAGGCGACGTGTCGAAGATAGTGCGCGACACTCCAGGCCCCCTCGAGCAGGTTGCGATGACTGAGCATCACACCTTTGGGCAAGCCCGTTGAGCCTGACGTGTAGAGGATGGCGGCCAGATCTGTATCGATACCTGAAACTGCCGGAGAGTGCAGCCCATGCACGTCGATGCCTTTGTCTTCGCCGGTGCTCATGATCCCGTGCCAGCTATGGACGTTCGTCGTGCTGCGCAGATGCTGGCCTGCCGTACCAGGATCGTCCACGATGATTGTGTGGGCAACGCCTGTCAGCCCATTTTCGTCGAGCATGCGTGCTCGTAGCGCGGTCGTGATCAGGCAGTCGGCACCGCAGTCGCGCAGAACGTGCGCAACCTGGTCGGGCTTGAGCAGTGGATTGACTGGGACGAACACCTGTCCGGCCGCGGCGCTGCCGAGCATTGACACGACGGTTTCTATCCGCTTGTCCAGAAAGATCGCGATACGCGCGCCAGGCACGATGCCGAGCGAGGACAGCATGCGCGCGAGGGCGTGCGTGCGGCTTACCAGGTCTTGATAGGTGAGGCGCACCGACCCATATACCAGAGCCTCAGCGTCCGGAGTCCGATGGGTGGCGGCATGAACAAGGTCCAGGATGTTTTTCATGGCGATATCGGGTGAGGATGAGCGTTGAAGGGGATCGGCCGGACAGTCAGTGCCGTATCACCATGGCACCGAAGCAGCCGGACAGGCCACACGAGAACAATAGGGACCAACCGCCGGCGTCCCGATCGGGGCAGGTGTGGAAATTGATGAACGGGTCGGCGCCAAAGACGTGACCGATGGGTCCGAAATTCGCGGTGAAAAGCCGTTCCTGAGGGACATCGAGCATCGTCATCAGTCTTGCCCAGCCGGGCAGATTGACGTGATGGGGTAGCACGGAAGTGACGTCGCGGGCCGTGATACGGGCCTGTCGAATGGCGGTGCGCATAGTGGAAAATGCGGACCAGTAGTAGCGATCGTCGGGCACGGGCTGCAGGTCGTCGTCGGTGCCACGGAAGAAGCGGCCATCTGTGTACAGGTGCAGACCGGCAATGACATTGCGAGGGCCGTCCCGCTCGAGCAGCATTGCGCAGGCGCCGTCGCTGTGCAGGGCGAGGTCCTGGATTGCACGCAATCGATCGCATTCGGAGCCGATCACATCGGAGCAGACTATGATTGCTCGCTCGATGGGCGGGTGCCGGGTGGCGAGTGCAAGCAAGACGCGGATGGCCGCCATCGGCGAGACACAGTGCTGTTGTGCAATCGAGAATGCCAATGCCCGATGCAGGCCCGTGTGGGACTGTATCTGTTGGACTGTACTGGCGGGCGGCGCGATCACACTGGTCTGGATCGTGTGGGTATATACGAGTGCGTCGATCGTCGTGGGCGTCGTGCCGGTTTGACGCAGCAGTGCGGAAACGGCGCGAATGGCGAGCGCGACCGGCGATTCACCGCATGCGTCGTGGAACTGCGCGACGCCGTTGTCGAGCAGCGCACGGGCGCGCGCATCCGGCAGGTCGCAACGCGCTGCCCAGCGACGCACATCGACTGTCCTCTCGGGCAGGCTGAACTCGATGTCGGACAGCGAGAACAAAGGCACTTGTACCAACGCAGTCATGGCGCATCTCCGCAGTATTCGAGGATGGCGCAGCCGGCCTGCCCTTGGAGGCCGGCCGACCAGGCGAGCACGCGCTGTCTGTTGGCGGGGGAGATCGACCGAAGCAGGCCGTCAAGACGCGCGGGAATGTCCGCGGCGCCGAGATAGCCGGGCGCGTCTTCGTCGTTCCAGACGTGTTCGGCCGGCAGTCCGCAACGTGCGTTGACCTCGTGTGACAGCGCTGCGTTGATCGCAGCGGGCACAATCCAGTCGATTTCCGCGGGTCGCAATTCAGCACGCGTGCACGTCTCGTGAATGACATTCGCGAGCGTCGCTGTGTCGATGTATTCGGTTCCTATCGCAGTCGAGAAAAGGGGGCATGGCGTGCGTATCGTGAGATGGCGCACGCGCCATCCTGGACGGGGGCGCCGTGCAATCAACAAAGCAGCGGCTCCGTCACCCATCGCGGTGAGCACGCCGACGCGGCGCGAAAACGGCGCGCGCCAGCGCTCTGCCGCGGCGATCAGGATCGTGCTCAATTGGGTGTCGGCGGCCATCATGGCCATGGCAGTCTCCAACGCCATCACGAGCGATACACCATGAAGCTGCCCGATCGCGAAGGGAGGCCGATTCGATCCAAGGGCGTTGTGCAGACGACAAGCACAGGACAGCGCCAGGTCGTGTTCGAAACTGGTGGCGCACACGATGATTTGATCCACCACAGCGTCTTCTGCGTGAGGCGAGGCTGCGATGAGTGTTCTGGCGGCGGTGAGCGCCATGTCCGACAGCGTCAGGCTGGACTCGGTGGCGACGAGATCAGTGGTTGCGAAGCCGGCTTGGGACAGTAAGCGGCTGTTGCCACTGAGTGGCGCGATACTGTCGCGCCACCGGAGGGTATCGGCATAGACGGCCTGCATGACAGTTTCGCGCACGCACCGGACGGCTGAGTGCGGTTCGACACATGTGTCTGGCGAGGTGCGCGCGGACGGGATGTAGCGCGCTGTCGCGACGATGCGCGGCTCGATACCCGTGAGGTCAGTTGGACGCGACATGAGATTCGACGAACGCGACCAGATTGCTGAAACGAAGAAAGAGGTCGGCCGACAGTTCCTCCGGAGCCAGCGTGAAACCGAAACGTTGCTCGAGCTGCAGCAGCAGCTCCGTCATGTTCATCGAATCAACGCCGACGTCGAACAGATTCGTGTCGTCGACGACGAGCTCGGCGCTCAGGTTGCTGCCGAGCACAGATAGGAGGCAGGCCTTCACGGTGGCGGGAACGTCGGGGCGCTGCGGGGCGGGATTGGGGGCCATGAGCGATCTCCAGTATGAACATCAAAGGACTCGGGATGTGAGGGGTGGCGTGGGATGCAGTGATTCAGCGGAAGGAATTTCCCATGGCAGAGACCGCGCTCGCTGCAAGGCGCGGGCGATCATGAGCCGCTGCAGGTCTCCGGTGCCTTCCATGATGTCGAACGCCTTGGCGTCGCGATAACTCTGCTCGAGAGAGGGATAGGTCGCGATACCGTCGAGGCCGACAAGCTCAAGGGCCGTGTGGGTGACACGAGCGGCGATGCGCGAGGCATAGGCCTTGGTGATCGATGCGTCCATGGAGGTTGCGATGCCGCAATCGATTTTCCAGGCCGCGTAGTCGCACAACAGGTGCGCAGCGGTGATCTGCCGGTCGATGTCGAGAAGGCGTTTCTCTACATCGGCAGTGCGTTGACGCCTGTCGGTGGGTCGCCCGCCTGCGTCGAAATAGGCGGCCAGGTCGTCGCGTACCCGTCGACATGTGCCGATCATGATCGAGGAGAGCAGTGGCCGGAAATAGTCCCACGCTTGCTGGGCGCCTGAGAACGCGTCGTCGAGGGGTCTTTCGTCGCCGCGACTCAGAAGCGCACTGTCCGGGACCTCGCAGTCGGTGTAGGCCAGCACGGCAAGCTGGCTGACCCGCAGGCCCGCCATACGTTCGATACGGGTGACCGAGAAGCCAGGGGTATTGCTCTCGACGAGAAATGCACGGATACCGAAACGGCCCGAGGGTCGGCTGATCGTGGCGAACGTGATTACGCAGTCGGCGCGGGCACCGTTCGTAATGAAGCACTTGGTGCCGTTCAGCACCCAGCCGTGCGCCGTCTTGCGTGCCGTGGTCCGCATGGCTGTCGCATCGGATCCACAGTCGGGTTCGGTAATGGCAAATGCCCCCCAGCGTGGCGTTGGACTGTGAAATCGCTCGAAGAAACGGGCCTGTTGCTGCTTGTTGGCGAGGGCAAGGACCGGCGGCATCGCGAGACCCGGTCCCGGGAGTGCCAGGGCAAGACCAGCATCCGCGTAACCAAGGTACTCCATCAGCACGACGCGCGACGCGAGCGACTGAGTATCGGGGCAGCCACCATATGTGGCAGGAACGAGGTTCAGGTTTAGTGCGCGGATGTCATCCGGTTCCCAGATTGCGTCGGGGATATGTCCGGTCTGATCGGCTTTCGGGCCATGCGCGCGCATGCGAGCCGCGAGCCGATCGAGGTGTAGGCCGTGGGTGGCGAGCTGCGCGGTGATGGACGCGAGCCGCGGATGCTGTCGCAACGGTTGCACATACTGGGACATGACGGATTTCCCCTAACATCGCGCACCTGCGCCGGATGATCGACTTGCACGGAAACGTTGGATACGCCGTGCACGCGCCGTTTGAACTGGAGCGTAGGGTGTCGCCGTCGGCATTGCTACCTCCGAACCTGGGGAGGGTGTAGCCAGCACGGGCCAGTTTGCTGGCCGCGTGTGATGTGGATGCCCGATAATGGCGCCGGGATGAAACGATGAATGGCCAACGACGGACGTAACGGATATGGCAGGGCGAAAGAAGACAACTGAAAAGATGCCGCAGGTGCAGCCGGACAAACGTGGGTCCCGCGCGGTCAAGCGCGGCGATCAGGTCGCCGAGCAGATCAAGCGGTGGATTAACGACGGGCAGTTGCGACCGGGGAAGCGCCTGAACAAGGAGGCGGAGCTACAGCAGATGTTCAACGTCAGCCGTGGCTCGATGCGCGATGCGCTCAAGGCACTCGAGGTGCAGGGGCTGGTGAGTCTGAGCACGGGACCCGAGGGTGGGGCGACGATTACCCGCGTGCCCATCGCCCGAGCATTCCAGTCGCTTCAGAACTATCTATTTTTCGAGAACATGTCGCTTGAGGACATTTACGCGGTGCGTCGCGTACTCGAACCGCTGGTGGCCGCAGGTGCCGTTGCCCATCTGACCGATACGGATTTTGCAGCACTTGAACGCAGCGTTTCAGTGTGCGAGCCGTTTGTGGCGCACCATGAGGAAGCGCTCGATCAGCGCCATGAGGACATTCATTTCCACGACGTGCTGGCGGCTGCGCATCCCAATGCGTTTCTGCGTTGCCTGTGCCAGATCATCAATCAGATGCTTCACTCACTGGTGATCGTCGCCGGGAACGTGACACAAGCCGATTACCAGGCGTTTGGCCGGCGAACCGTCACTGCGCACCGTGCGATTCTGGAGGCGGCGCGGCGCCGGGATGCCGAAGCGGTCCAGCAACTCATGGGGACGCATATGGAGGAAGCTGAGGCGCAATTGCGCAAGGTTCACGCCGCATTGCAACAGAAGCTGGTACTGGATTCCGAACTGGATCTGAACACGGGCCGCGGCGCGTCGTGAATGCCGAAGGAGTCTGGCGATCGATGTGAAGGACGCACAAGCGCAGGACATCTATCGGCATTTTGGGTCCAGTCGGCTCGCGAGTGCCCCGCTATCGCTGTTCAATCCGCTGGCGACTATCCTGCAACCGGGGCTTGGGCACGCGGTCGCAGCGAGCGGGCGTGGCTCGCTTGGACCGACTCATTATCGGGTGAGTGTTGCGCCGGCAACGGAAGCGGATAGGGCGCGCACCATTTCCGCAAACGGCGCTCGTCCGAACGCGAGCTCGAGCACATGACTGGTCCACAAGACCAATGCATCAGCGTGGCGACCGCCGACAATCTGGATGCCGATGGGCAGGCGCGCCGCAGTCATGCCGGCATAGAGACTGGCGGCGGGTAGCCCGAGCTGATTGCACCATGCCGTGAAATGAGGAAACAGCTCGTTGCTCGACGTTAGTTCGCCGAGCGACATGGCGACGCGCGGATACACGGGGCAGATGAGGATGTCATGTTGCTCAAAAAAGGCATTGACGGCGGCCCCCAGGTCACCTCGTTCGATCAGTGCGCCCAGCAAGGCCTCACGCGATACGTCGTCTCCTGCCTGAGCGTACGCCTGCAGCGATGGGTCGAGCTCGTCCAATCCGCTTGGTAAGCCCGACGCGAGCTGCCGGCAAAATGCGCGCCAGAGGGTGGTGTGGACGGCATTGCATCGGGCGATATCAGGCGGGTCGGCAACGTCAACCCGGGCGCCCAGTTCGCGGAAGGTCGCAGCGGCGCGTATCACAGCGTCGTGAATTTCCGATTCGACGGGGACCTGCAGTCCGAGCGTCGGGCTGCAGGCAATGCGGATGCCGTCGGGGACTGGTTGGCATTGCAATCCGCGTGCATAGTCGCCGCCGTCGAACGGCAGGGCGTACCAATCACGGCTGTCCGGGCGGCTGATGATCGTGAGGATACGGGCTGCATCGTCGACACAGCGTGTCATCGGCCCGGCATGACTGAGCAACCCGAATGGGCCGCGTGGGGCATGCGGGACGCGCCCGAAGCTGGGTTTGAATCCGAAGATTCCCGTGAATGCGGCGGGGATACGAATGGATCCACCGCCGTCGGTGCCGATGGCCGCGGGGCCCATCCCGAGCGCCACTGCAGACGCTGCGCCACCGCTGCTCCCACCGGGTGTCCGCGTGAGATCCCACGGATTTCGCGTGGTGCCGGTGAGCGGACTGTCGGTGACGATTTTGTGCGCGAAGTCCGGCAGAGTGGTCTTGGCAAAGCAGATTGCGCCTGCTTCACGCAATCTGGCAACGCAAGGACTGTCTCGCTGGGCCGCTTCGTGCGTCGTGGCGCGAGAGCCGTGCCGTGTTGGCACCCCGGCGATGGAAACATTGTCCTTGATGCTGATCGGGACGCCGTCGAGCGGGCTGAGCGGCAGACCACGCTGCCATCGGGCTTCCGATGCGCGTGCCATATCAAGTGCCGTGTCAGCAATCTGGCAGAACGCGTTGACTGCGGGATCGAACAACTGGATGCGCTCGAGTACGCCGTGCATGACGTCGACCGGCGACGCGCTGCCGGCTTCGTAGAGTGTGCTGAGTTCGCGTGCCGTCAGCTCGCAGAAATTGTCGATCATGTCGCCTCCAGTTAATTATAATAAATAGAAGGTAGGCGTGATTGTAGGTCATGTCAAGCGAGAGGTTGCTTGCCACGATCATCAGAATTCCGGGTAAACGCGGTGTCGTCCCGCATTGACAGGCGATCTATGTGCTCGTAGATTGATGATAATAAATTATCGCCATGGAAGGCGACGGTGGAGGCCAACTGCCTTTGGCCGCTGGCTTCTGCTCAATTGAGGGAGTCCGATGAGGATGTTATGGACGTGCATCAGGCGCAGCAATTGAGGCTGTGCTGCGGGGGAGCATTACAAGAGCGCAAGTGCTCCGTGGAAGCGCAGCGCCGGAATAAAGTGGCTCAGCGAAGGCTGATGCGATCTTCGGCGCCTTTGATTATTTGCGACAGCGGTGTATCGAGTGCGTTTGCCAGAACGAGCAAGGCATCGAGTCCCGCAACAGTTTCGGCGCGCTCGATGAGCGAGACAGTATTGGGATGGACCTTTGCACGAAGAGCGAGACCGACCTGAGTCAGCTTTTTTCTTTTGCGACGTGTTCGGATCTCGTTGCCGAGTGCTTTGATAAAAGATTCCGTGGTCATGCAGACTCGATTTGATTGGGCAAATCGAGTATCGGGGACCGTTCGCCTTAAAATTCACAATAAATTGTGAATTCTACAAATTTCGTCCTATGATTAACAATATGTTGTGAGTTTTGAGGTGCGAACCATGCTGGGAGTCGAGTCGGCGGAGGCTATCGGTCGTTGCACTGGTAGTCGGAACGTCGATGCTGCGGAGAGCGGGTTTGCAGTACCACGTTGAGAGGGGGGCGTGCCCCTTTGGTTCCTGTGTGCTAGTGAGGGTTATATGGTAGTTATCCTAAATATATTGAGTTACGTCTGCCTCTTAATGCTGATCGCTTTGGGGCTCGCCATTGTTTTCGGCATGATGGACATCGTGAATCTCGCGCATGCCGAATGGGTCACGATCGGCGCCTATACGTTAGCGATTGCGCAGTCGGTAGGCGGACCGCAGGCGTTCTGGTTCGCGTTGTTCGTCGCGCCTGTGGTCGGCGCGATACTCGGATGGTGCCTGGAACGTCTTGTCATCCGGCTGCTCTATGAAAGACCCCTCGATACGTTGCTTGCGACCTACGCGGTCAGCCTGATCGTCCAAAAGGCTTTGGAGCTTGTGTTCGGTACGCAGCCGATGCTGGTGTATGCACCAATCAACGGAGCGCTTGCCGTACCCGGCGGCAGCTATCCGATGTATCGACTGTTCGTGATTGGCGTGGCGTTCACCGTGACCGCGGGATGCTGGCTGATTTTCGCCCGTACGCGCTTTGGCACGCAACTGCGCGCAGTCATTCAACACCCCGCGATGGCTGAGGCAGTCGGCATCGATACACGGCGCCTGAACCGAATGGCCTTTTGTGGCGGCGCAGCGCTTGCCTCGCTGGCAGGCGTGCTAGTTGCCCCGATGGTCTCCGTGGAATCTCATCTCGGCGTTGCCTATCTAGCCAAGGCATTTTTCGTAATCGTCCTGGGAGGCATCGGCTCGATCGTCGGCAGCCTGCTCGGTAGTGCGTTCGTCGGCACGGCGGAAACGCTGCTCAGCTACCGTGTCGATCCTTCGCTCGCCTCGGCCATGGTGTTGATCCTGTCCATCGTTCTGATCCGTTTCAGGCCGCAAGGTCTTGTTCCCGGATTCAGCGCCGCCCATCAACTTCTTGGTAAAGGCTAAGTCATGGTCAGACACTATCTCGCTCAAATGCGCCTCATGCTATCCCAGCCCGCGCTCAGCCACGACGATTTTTCGCCGATCTCAACGTGGGTCGCGATTGCAGTGGCGGCATTGATCCTTCCGCTTTGCTTGGGAGCGTATCCGCTCTCGACAGTGCGCGATGCGCTGATCATGGGGCTGCTCGGGCTCAGCTACGACTTGCTGTGGGGCAGAGCCGGTGTCCTCACGCTGGGACACACCACGTTCTTTGGCCTGGGTGCGTACGGTTTCGCGGTTGCTACGACGCAATTCGGGCAGACGCCAGCCATCGGACTGGTTGTCGGACTGATATGTGCGGCGTCGGTCGCGGCGGTGTTAGGGTACTTCCTGCTATTTGCGGGCGTCAGGCTGCACTTCTTCGCGATTATCAGCATGGCGATCCTGATCATTGCGCAGCAACTGGCGACTAGCTGGCAGTCGGTGACCGGGGGCGACACCGGCATGTTGGGTATTCCGGGTTTGTCGTTCCGTCTTGCCGGCTACACGCTCGACCTGAGCGGTGCAAGGGAATCCTGGTACGCCGTGACGACGGTTCTCCTGCTGATCCTGTTCATCACGTGGCTCACCTGCCGCAGCCGATACGGCAAGATCCTCTCCGCGATCGCGACCAACGAGTGGCGTGCGCAGGCCTGCGGGTACTACACATCGTGGCACTTGTTGCGCGTGTTCGTAGCATCGGCGGGGATCGCCGCCATCGCGGGAGCGCTGATGGCTGCCTGCTCGGGTGTCGTGGCGCCAGACGTGTTCTCGCCTGTGCTGGCCACCGAGGTCATTCTCTGGGTCGCCGTAGGTGGCAGGAGCACGCTTGGCGGCCCCGTGCTCGTGGCCATTGCGTTGACGCTGTTGAAACAGTCCGTGTCTAGTTTCAGTACCGAGTGGTGGCCCCTGATACTCGCAACGCTATTCCTCGGTTGCGTCCTGTTCCTGCCGAACGGTGTGCGCATTCGCGGTATGGCGGCACACGTTCACCGGTTCGCTCGCATGTGCACGGCACGGGTGACCTTGCACCGCGCGCGCCATGCAGAAGGAGGGCGATGATGAACGAGCCGCTCATGAAGGGTATTCGGCTACGACGCGCATTTGGAGGTATTCATGCGGTCGACGATGTCGACGTGACGATCGGGCCGCGTGACCTGCTCTGTGTGATCGGGCCGAACGGTGCTGGCAAGAGCACATTGGTTGGCTTGCTGTCGGGCGCAATCCGGCCGGGGGCAGGGGAATTGTATTTGTCCGGCGAGCGGATAACTGGCCGGCCGATGCACCAGTTTTGCCGGCGCGGCGTGTTGCGCAAATTTCAGGGGACCAACACCTTCCTCGCGATGAGCGTGCGGGACAACCTTGTCGTGGCGGGACTGGGGGTGGCGTCTTACCGGGCGTCACCGATGCCAGATCCTGATGCGGTCCTCGAAGAAATCGGGCTGTCGTCCCAAGCGGATTTGAGAGCCATGAATTTGCCGCACGGCGAACGGCAGTGGCTCGAAATCGGCATGGCGATGATGTGCCAGCCCGCGTTGCTGCTGCTGGACGAGCCGGCCGCAGGACTGTCGGCTAACGACACCCAGCGCCTGGTGCGTCTCATTCACCGGCTGCGTGAGCGCTGCGCGGTGCTTGCCATCGAGCACGACCTGAGCTTTGTGCAGGCGCTTCAATGCGAGACCTGGGTCATGCATCGCGGGCAGATCGTGCGGCAGGGGGCTTACGACGATATCGCGCGGGACGAGGAAATCCGGCGGATCTATCTGGGGCAGGGGGCGACGCATGCTGCAAATTGAGCAATTATCCGGCGGCTATGGCGATGTGGATGTGCTTCACCAGATCGAACTCGACGTGCTGCCCAACGAGGTCGTGGCGGTGCTGGGATGCAACGGCGCGGGCAAAACGACGTTGGTCAAGGCCATCATGGGCTTGCTGCCACGCGTAAATGGACAAATACGCTTTCTCGAGCAGCCCGTCACGGGCTTGCGCACCCATCAGATCGCGCGCAGCGGCATCGGACTGGTTCCCCAGGGACGCTGGATTTTCCCGAAACTGACCGTGCGTGAGAATCTCATGATGGGCACGCAGGCTGCTGGCGGCGGAGCAATCCTGGAGGAAGTGTTCGAGTACTTTCCCGTGCTGAAGTCCCGTCTTGCCCAGCAGGGCGGCACGCTCTCGGGCGGCGAACAGCAGGTGCTGGCAATTGCGCGTGCCTTGTGCGGGCGACCGAAGCTGCTGCTGTTGGACGAGCCCTCCGATGGCGTGCAGCCGAATCTTGTCGAACTGATCGGCGAGGTCATTCCTACATTGTGCCGCCGATCGCAACTGGCCGTGCTGCTGGTCGAGCAGAACCTCAATCTCGTGCTGCAGAGTGCACAGCGGTGCATCGTACTCAAGAATGGGCGACTCGTTCACGCAGGGGCCGTCGAGCCGCGACGCGGCGAGATGGGTACACACCCGCTCGCCCAATACCTGTCGCCGGCCGGCGACACTGCACCGAATTTCCACCTGGACGAACTCCGATGAAAACCACCCTGACTCGCCGCAACTTTTCTCGAACCATGTTCTGGGGCGCGGCCAGCGCGCTGGCTGCGTCTGTCACTCCGTCGCTCGTGCGTGCTGCGACGCCACTCAAAATTGGACTGCTCGCGCCGCTGAGCGGCCCGCTCACGCGGGTGGGTGAAACCAACCGCAACTGCGCGGCGCTGGCCGTCGACGAAATCAACGCAGCGGGCGGACTGTTGGGCCGGCCACTGGAACTGCACGTCGAAGATACGCAGATGTCGACGGCCGTGACACTGCAGAAGGCGCAGCAGCTCTTCATGCGCGACGAGGTGGCGATGATCACCGGCATGGTGTTGCCGTCGGAGCGAGAAGCGGCGCTGCAGGCCGCGAGAGTCGCGGGCCGGCTCATCGTCTATCCAAATTTCGATGAGGGACGTTGCCATCCCCAGCTTTTCACCACCGGTCTGGCCACCAACCAGCGGGTGGATGCGTTGGTCGCGTGGCTAATGCGCGAGGGCGGGCGCAACGTCTGCGCGGTGGTATCGGATATCGGCAGCAACCGGAAGGTGCTGGTGCCCGAACTGCAAGCAGCCGTGACGCGCCACGGCGGGCGATTCCTCGGCGTGTACTGGCTGCCTTTCGGGACGCGTGACTACGGGGCGGTTCTTCAGCAGGTCGCCGGTCAGTCGCCTCAGGTTGTCTGGCACAGCATTGGCGACGATCCCGTGACGTTCGTCAAGCAGTACCGGTCGTTCGCGATGAAGCCGCAACTCGTGACCGATATTGCACACGAGTCGCTGTCGATTGCAACCACGGGGGCTTCGACCGGCGTCATCGGCGTGTCCTCGTATTTCATGAGCATCGACAGCCCCGAAAACCGGGATTTTCTCGCCCGTTATACCGCACGTCACGCGGATGCACACGATCCACGGCTGGGGCCGTATGCCGTGGTGATGCCGCACGGCGAGAACACCTATTCGGGCATTCGCCTGTTTGCGCAGGCGGTCCGGATCGCGGGCAGTGTCGATGCCGACCGGGTCAAGGCGGCGCTGCCTGGCGTTTCGCTTGCCTTGCCGCGCGGGAAAACCGGCGTGGGCCAGGACGGCGGCCACGTGCAGTGTTTGACGCGCATCGGCCGGGCATCAGCGGACGACAGCTTTGCTCTTCTAGACTCGGTGGGACCCATCAAGCCGATTTGTCAGGGATAGAGGTACGAGGGGAATCTGAGAGAGTTGAAATTTTATCAATTTAATTAGGAATGCGTATGGATGATGCAATATGGACGAGTGCCAGTCAGTTGACTATGGCATTCCAGCGTCGCGCGCTGTCGCCGGTCGAAGTCATGGCTGCCGTGCTGGATCAGGTGACGCAGTTCAATCGACAGTTCAACTGTCTGTGCTGCGTCGACGAAGAGGGCGCACTGGCGGCCGCACGTAAGTCGGAACAGCGCTGGAGGCGAAACGAGCCATGCGGGTTGCTGGACGGTGTACCGGTCTCGATCAAGGATCTGGTGGCCGTTCAGGGATTGCCGACGCGGCACGGCTCGCTGGCGTCTTTGGTTGGTCTGGAGCAGGACGATGCACCCGCGGTCGGGCGGTTGCGGCGCGCCGGTGCCCTCCTGTTCGGCAAGACCACGACGTCGGAATTCGGCAACAAGATCGTGACGGACAGCCCGCTCACGGGTATTACCCGAAATCCGTGGGACAGGCGTGTCACATCGGGCGGCAGTAGCGGTGGTTCGGCGGTGGCCGTCGCGCTCGGCATGGGGCCGCTGTCGCTGGCAACGGACGGTGGAGGTTCAATCCGTGTTCCAGCTTGCTGGAGCGGCGTGGTGGGCTTCAAGCCGTCGTTCGGGCTGGTGCCGTCGGGCGCCGAAGGGACCTGGCCGTCCCTGTCGACACTGGGACCGATTGCCCGCAACGTGAGCGATGCGGCGCTGATGCTCACCGTGATCGCGCGAGCGCGGCGCACGGCAGACTCCCTCACGTCCTGCCTTCGAGACTGGCGCGTCGGACTGGGCGACGGCGTTGCCGGGCTTCGTGTCGCGTACTGCCCGGCGCCGGCCGGCGTGCGGGTCGACCCCGCTATTACCAACAGCGTCAGGCAGGCCGTCGGGTTGATTGAAACGCTGGGGGCGCACGTCGACGAGACGGAGGTAGAGCCGCTTAACGGCTATCTGAAGAGCCGCATGCATTCGATTCAATGGTCGGTGTTTTTTGCTCAGCGGATCCAACAACTCGACGAAGACGCACAAGCGCAACTCGATCCGGACGTGCTGGCGCTGGCGCAGAGCGGTGCACGGGAGACGACATCGACCTTCGTCGATGCGCTGCGGGCGCGCCACGCATTGACCGTCGCGATGACCGAATTCTTCGAGCATTACGACCTGCTGGTGACCCCCACCTTTCATTGCGGCCCGCCACCCGTGCCGGGCCTACCAGAGGAGCTGCGCGTCGCGCCACCGCTGACGTCCTGGTGCAATCAGACCGGTTTCCCGGCCGCGAGCGTGCCTTGCGGGTTACCGGGCGGAATGCCGACGGGGCTGCAGATCATTGGACCACATGGTGCCGACGCGCTGGTGCTGCGCGCAGCGCGCGCCTATGAATCGGCGAGAGGGCCGTTTCCGACGCCGGGGCGAGCAAAGGAGCGTCGGAGCGCCGAAGCGGAGTCGCAGTCATGAGCGCACAGATTGAAAAGATCATCGTTCATCTCGTCGAACGCCATGCGGAACTCGGTGTGTCAGTCAAACCTTTGCACCGGCAGGTGGTCGCGGCGGCTGTCCTGAGACTTCACGACCTGCAGGACGGCGCCGCACTCGAGCCGCTCTACGACATCGGTGCGGAGCTCGGAACGCTATTGACGGCGCGTGCGAGGTGGGCGCTGGACGTGATGCCGACAGTGATTCAGGGCTACGGCAAGGCAGCGATCGTGGGCACGGCCGTGCCGCTCGAGTGTGGCGCGGCGCTGCTGCATCCCCGGCTGGGCAAGGCAGTGCGTGCGGGCTTGCCCGGCGCGACGTCGATCATGCCGTCGGTTGCCAAGCGCGCGGCGCCCGGCGCGTGCGTCGACATTCCGCTGCATGGGACTGCGGACATGTGGAACTTTGATCTCTTCGACACGGTGTCGCTGACGGTCGCGGATTCGCCCGCGCCGGACGAGATCGTCGTGGCAATCGCGCTGGCGGAGCACGGACGACCGCTGGCGCGGGTGCGGCCGGATTAAGCGGTACCTGGCGTCGCTGTTAAAAAAATATTCACGATAAGGAGACGAAATGCAGAAAATTCTTTGGAATACTAAATGGAGGTTGACGTTGGCATTGGCAATAGGCATTGCCTCCGGGATGGCACACGCACAATCATCGGTATCGCTTTACGGGCTCGTCGATGCCTTTGTGGGCGAGGTGCATCCGGCTGGCGCAGCGGGCAATGCCTGGCAGGTCGGGTCGGGCGGCATGACGACGTCCTATTGGGGAATGTCCGGCTCCGAGGATCTGGGCGGTGGTTTGAAGGCCGTGTTCACGCTGGAAAGTTTCTTTCGCGTGAACGGCGGTCAGGTCGGTTCCTTCAACGGGGAGTCGTTTTTCGGGCGCAATGCCTTCGTCGGTCTGAGTGGTCATTTTGGCGAGCTGACGCTCGGACGTAATACTGCCCCGCTGTTCGTGTCGACCCTGCTCTTCAATCCGTTCGGAAATTCCTTCGTTTTCTCGCCGATCGTCGTGCACAGTTACCTTGGCTCGGCCATGGGCGCCGCGTCGCTACAGAGTGACACGGCGATTGACGACTCGGTGCTGTACCAGACGCCGGAGGTAGGCGGCCTATCGGGAAGCCTGCTCTACAGCAATGCCGGCGTCGCCGGTCATGTGGGGCAGGCCAACTACAGCGCGAATGTCCTGTACTTCGCGGGCCCGTTTTCGGCGACGGCCGCCGTGCAGAGTCTGCATACGGCGTCCTTGTTTCTCAACGGGGCGACGACACAGACTGCCTGGTTGGTCGGTGGTGCGTATCGGTTCCGCGCGATCAAGCTATTTGCGCAGTACGAACGCGTGGACAACAATAATCATGTCACGGACGACACGGTGCAGGTCGGCATGAGTGTTCGAATGGGGCTCGGGAGCGTACTGGTGTCGTGGGCCGGAACGCAGCGACGCCCCTCGGCAGGAGATCATGTCCGTTGGTCGACAGCCGCGCTGGGCTATGACTACCCGCTTTCGAAGCGGACCGATGTGTATGCGGCCTGGCGTTACGACACGATTACCCGTGTGTCCTCAGGCAACAGCGTGGGCGCCGGGATACGGATGAAGTTTTGAGCGGCAAACCGCCGTTCAGGCAGAAAGCGGCCGGGTTGGGCATCCGGCCGCGGCCGCGTAAGCCGTGATTGTTCCGTGTACGATGCGAAGCGATGCATTTCCGCGGGACTGCATGGATACAATACGCGACCACGGATTCGCGTGTCACGGGCCGTGGACAACGGGTGATCCGGGTGAATTTCGAAGAACTGACGGCGTGACACATGCGCGGTTCCAGATGGGAAGATGCGTTCGGCTTGACGTGAGGCTCGCGCTATCATGTCTGGACGTCATCACAGCCCCTTCATGGCCCATGGTTTTGCCGAAAGTCCGACGCGCCGGTCGCAACCCGCTTACGACAGTCGAACTCCTGCCTTTACCGACCGAGAAAGTCCATGCGCTCCCCCTCGAAAATCACGTGGCACTGGCAGTGGTGCGGGCCGGTCATGGGGGAGAAGCGCAGATCAGTTGTCTGTTGCGGGTGGTCTATCTCGCGTTTTACCTGCGTGGCGAGAGCGAGTTGGGAGAGGCGCTGGCGCTGTACCAGCGGGCCGAGGCCGCCTTGGAAGCGTGCATCGCACGGGCAGAGCACGGGGCCGCGTGGCTGTTGCTCGATCACGAGCGCTCCATGATCGAGCAGATTCTGGTCTTACACGACGAACAGTTGGCGGCCGTGCCGATGCACCGGTATTGCTCCGCGTGGGAACGCCTGGAGCGATTCATGGCCGCTCAGATCCCGTCGCCCATTTCGCCGCTGAACGCGGCGTCGTGACGTAAAGCCGCCTCCTGACTGTGAGAATCCCCTGAGATGAGCCCACCGCCTTTTCGGTGAGCCGTGCGTCGGCCACCGAAGGCGAGGTCGCGTCAGCGCGAGGGCGAGCCATTGACCGGGTGTGACGGGCCACGACCCTGCTGCCTGCGGGTTGTGCCGCGAACTCACTCTGACCCGACGGGATGTCCCGTCGATAAGACGGGTTTGGCCACGCATCTTTTTCGCTGCTTGAATGCCTCTGAGTTCCGGCTACGTGTGTGCCGGGTATGGAGGGCGAGTCATGTCATGGAATGGTGACGAAGCGTTGACGATCCTGCGCCGACGGCAGGTCGAGCAGCGCACGGGCCTATCGCGCTCGACGATCTACAAGCGCATGCGGGACGGAACCTTTCCGCCCGCGATTCCGCTCGGCGGGCGGATGGTCGGGTGGCGGGCAGCCGATATCGAACGGTTCTTGGCAAACCCCGCGCGTTATCGCGCTTCCCAGGCGCGCGAGCCGGAAATGCACGGAGGCGGCGGTGAAGCGTAATGAGCGTCAGTGGTCGCTCGATGAGCGTCTTCGCAATTGGGGGCAGTCAAGCCGCGGTGCGTACGATCGCGTTGATGCCGAGTGCGTGACACGGGCGTGGCGAACGCTTGCGCCACGGGAGCGGGAAATCTTGCGAATGGTTTTCCTGTGGCACGCGGGCAGGGAAGTGGTGTGCCGACGGCTGAAGATTCCTCGCCATCCCGGTCGCCTTTTCGATTTCGAACTTCATGCGGCACGTTCTGCGCTTGCTCGTACTCTTGCAGAAGATGAGCGTCACCCGTGACGTTCCCGTAGCGTATGTCGTGCGATTTTTGGTTCACCCCGCGCCAAGGCAGGGTGAACCGAAGTCACGTCGCGAAGACGCCGTCATCGTCAAGATCGTGCGCACATGGAGCACCCAATGATTTTAGGAACGGCCAGGAACATCGCAGCCCGACAAGGATTCCGGTTCATCCTGTTGACGAATGTCGACACTTGATTCGACGCGACGGCTGACCTACAGTGAAGCCAACAATCTGATCCGGTCAACGTGCGTAGCACGACCGAGTACGCGTTAGCGGCCCCGCAGCATCGATGCCTGTGTGATCACGTGGTGCGCCGCAACGCTCACGCAAAAGCCTGCAATCGCAGGCTTTTGCGCTTTCTGGCGTGGTTTCATGATTCCCCGTTGAACCTGCAGTGAGCCTTCCTGGCGCCGCGAGTTCACTGTTTCACGCAGGGACGTCGATGCTCGGAGCCCCATCCGAGGAATGACGGCCATGAAATCGCTTCTGGTGGCTTCGGCCCATGGTGGTACCGGCAGAACGACACTGGTGTGCCAGTTCGCCCATTATCTTCGCCTCGTGCGCGGATACCGGGTGTTGGTGATCGACTTGGCCGAGCCGGCATGCAGTGCCATGTCGCTCGCGCGAGGCCCGTGTGCGATCAGGATGAAGCGCGGATCGGACGATATTCAACGCAGCCCATTACCTGATACGGCTGCGCCGCGCATGGGTGTGCTCGCCGCGGATGCCATTGCGGGCATCGCGCGCCGCGATGATCCGCTCGGCGCGCGCTGTTACGCCAACTTGCGACACCTCTTCTCGCAGGTTGCGCCATCGTTCGATGTCGGTCTGATCGACAGTCCGCCATGGCCCGACCCACGCGCCATTTGCGCGGCCGCACTCGTGGATGCATTGGTGAGTCCGATTCTGGTGTCGCCGGACACGCTTGGGCAGGTGGCCGAATTCGTCAATGGCAGCAACGGGGTGCGTAGTGTACGTGCTCGGCTCAATCCATCGCTGTGCTTTGTCGGCATCGTGCCCAACTGCGTCGAGCTGACACGCCGGCAACAGGCACAGCTCAAGTGGATTGAAGCGAGCGTGGCTACATGGCTGGTTCCACATGCTCAAGTGTCGGCAGGCTATCTACGCCTGCCTCGGCTCGACGCCATCACGCAGGCGCAAGCGTGCGGAATATCAGTTGCGGATCTGGTTCGAGTCGATTCAACCGTGCATACCGAATGGCACACCCTGAGCGCGTGTTTCGACACGCTCGCTCGCCACCTTGATCACGTGGGCGAATCGGCATCGCAGTCAGGTGTGGCCGAGGTGTGCGATGCATAACAGCGCGTCGGCGTCGGGCTGGCGGCAAACGGCGGGGTGCCGTCTGGTGCCGCTTGCCGCCGTTCTCGGCATGCTGCTGATGGCGCCCGGAATGGCCCGGGCAGACGACTGGGGTTGCCAGGTCATGCTGTGTCTGTCGAATCCGGGCGGGCCGGAGCAGTATGCCGAATGCGTGCCGCCGATCGAAAGGTTGTGGGCGGCGTTAAGACACGGTGATCCCTTTCCGACATGCGATGTTGGTGCGGGTGGCACGCAAGGCGGGACGACAACCAACACGCTGGCCAGCGGCGGTGATTGCCGCGAGGACTTGCTGGACTGGCGTGATCCGCAGCCGAGCGATCTGCCGTGTCGAGCAAGCGGCGCAAACAACGTCGTGATCGACAACCAGCGCTATACGCGTGTCTGGTGGGGCGTCGGCGCACAGGCGCCAACGATCACCGAATTTTACGGTGCAGGCAGTACGCAGGTGCCCTATTGCCCTGTGCAGTCCGCCATGCACGTTCTGCAGCGTATCAATCAGCAGTGGGATCGCTTTGGCGGAGGGAACTGATCATGCCGCTCGACTTCTTGGCGCTTGCGCAACAGTGCGCGCCGCAGATCGCCCCAGTCACGATGGCGGCGATCGTGCGCATCGAGTCCGGATTCAATCCCTATGCGATCGGCGTCGTACGTGGCCGACTGCTGCGGCAACCGTCGAGTGCCGCCGAGGCCGTGGCAACCGCGCGCGCGCTGGACGCGCTCGGCTGGAATTTCAGTGTCGGACTCGCGCAGGTGAACCGCGCGAATTGGGTAGCCTATGGCCTGACGCCTGAGAACGCATTCGAGCCCTGTCGCAATCTGGCCGCAGGTGCCGGGATTCTGCAACGCTGTTTCACTGCGGCCCGAGGCAGGCAATTCCATACCGTGGCCAACGCTCAGTCTGACGTGCAGGCTGCGCTGCGCGCGAGTCTGTCGTGCTATGCGAGCGGCGATTTTTCGACCGGCTACCGCACGGGCTACGTACAGCGCGTCGTGGACAAGGCGATGGAGCCGTCGTCAACGGTGGCAACGGTGCCGGCGATCGCACCGATCCCGGTTGTGCCGATCGGCCCCGCCATACCGACTCGCTCACCGCAGTCCCGAGCCGCGATTCGACAGACATTGGGACCGGAGCGCGACGGGGTGACTGCCACATCACCGACGACGGGTCGGCCGCGCGAACCGGACGGCAGTGCCGTGGTGTTCTAACCCACCATTTTATTCAAAGCAGAGTGCGATCGATAGAATAGGAGGCGATCATGTATTTAGGAATACGATTTAAGGATAGGAAATTCCGTGCGTGGTCGGAACGATTGATGCTTGACCGGAAGGCGGCGTGGGCAATCGCTATCGCTGCTTCGGTTCTGATGTTCGCGGCCCCGGCGTGGGCGCAGCTTTCCCAGGTGAGTACGCTGCTGAACACGATCCAGGTGACGCTGCTTGGTGTCGGTGGTGTGATCTGCTCAATTGCCATCATCTGGGCGGGCTTCCGGATGATGTTCCAGCACGCCCGCTTCGGCGACATCGCGAACGTGTTCATCGGCGGAGTCTTCGTCGGCTGCGCGACCGTGATCGCCGGCATGCTGATTCCGACGAGCTGATCCGGGAGCGCCGAACCATGAATTCGCTCAAGGATCCCGTCTTCAAGGGGTGCACGCGTCCCGCGATGCTGTGGGGCGTGCCGCTCGTGCCGTTGCTGACCATCGGCGGTGGCATGCTGATTCCGGCCATCTGGGCGCTGCTCGCGAGTCCGCCACTGGGCGTTTCGATGCTCTTGCTGATGATTCCCGTGTTCGTCGCGATGCGGGTGAATACGCGGTACGACGACCAGCGTCTTGCGCAGTACGCGCTACGCATTCGCATGGCGCGGCGCCAGCGCAATCGCCGCTTCTGGGGCGCGCACGCCTACGTGCCGATCCGCCTGAAGAGGAGGGCGTGACATGCCGGCCGAGCCGCAACTGGTTTGCGTCGCCAACCGGGAAGTGCCGCTGGCGGGCTTCATCCCGTACTCGACGCACGTTACCGACCACGTCATCAAAACGCGCGAAGGCGACTACCTGCAGATCTGGAAAATCGCAGGCATCGCGTTCGAGGCGGCGGATCCGGCCGACATTCTCGCGCGGCACGATGGCTTCAACCAGTTCGTGCGCGGGCTCGCAGGCGGACATGTTTCGATTTGGTCGCATCGCCTGCGCCGGCGGGTATCGGATCAGTTTTCGACGCCGTACCGCAATCGCTTCTGTGAGGAGCTGGCCAAACGCTACTACGCGAGCTTTGCCGGCTACCGGATGATGGCCAACGAGCCGTACCTGACGGTGGTCTACCGGCCGAAGCGCACCAGGCTCGGTCGCGTCTTCAGCCGAGCGGCACGCCGCACGCACGATGATATCCGGCGCGACCAGCTCGACGCGCTGAAGGTGATGGGGGAGCTGGCCGCTCAGGTTGAATCGAGTCTCAAGCCCTACGATCCGGTCGCACTCGGCGTCTATACCCGGCAAAGTCCTTTCACGCCGACCCCGCGCCGCTATTCGAGCGCATTGGAACTGCTCGGCTATCTGGTCAATGGGGTCTGGGAGCGTGAGCCGGTGCCCGCCGGCGCGATTCGCGAAGCGTTACCGAGCGCGCGAATCTTCGTCGGGGCCGAGAAGGTCGAGATCCGCATGCCGGCGGCAACCCGCTTCGCCGCAATGCTGGATATCAAGGACTACCCGGAAGACACCGAGCCGGGCATGCTCAATGGCCTGTTGTACGGCGACTTCGAGTATATCGAAACGCAGAGCTTCACAATTCTCGACAAGCCCACTGCGAAGCAGGCGCTGGAGCGACAGCGCAACCAGTTGATCGCAGGCGAGGACGTGGCAGTCTCCCAGGTCGAGGCGATCGATCGGGCGCTCGATGATCTGATCAACGGCGATTTCGTCCTTGGAGAATACCACTACACGCTCGCCGTGCTCGGCGACACGCCGGACGAGGTGTCCAAAAGCGTTGCGAAAGCCCGCACGCAACTGGCCGATGCCGGCTTCCAGACGGCACTGATTGATCTCGTTGCCGATGCGGCCTGGTTTGCTCAGCTACCGGGCAACTGGCGCTACCGGCCGCGCGAGGTGAAGCTCACGTCGCGCAATTTCTGCGGCCTGTCGAGCCTGCACAACTTCGCGACCGGCAAGCGCGAAGGCAATCCGTGGGGCGAGGCGATCACGATCGTCAAGACCCCCAGCGGCCAGCCGCTCTACCTGAACTTCCACGCGACACCGGAGAAGCAGGACTCGTTTGACGAGAAGGCGCTTGCCAACACCCAGATCATCGGCCGGGCCGGCGCGGGCAAGACAGTACTCGAACTGTTTTTGCTGGCGATGGCGACGAAGTACGACATCACGGCGGTGCTGTTCGACAAGGACCGCGGCACGGAGATCGCGATTCGCGCGATGGGCGGCACCTATACAGTATTCCGCCGTGGTGAGCCGACCGGGTTAAATCCGTTCCAGATGGCGCCGAGCGAGTCGGTGATCGACTTCTGGGAGCGGCTCGTGCGCAAGCTCGTTGACATCGGCGGGCCGTTTTCCGCGCGCGATGAGCTCGACATTTCGCGCGCGGTGCGTGAGGTTGCGCGCATGGACAAGCCTTTGCGGCGCCTGTCGATGGTCCGGCAGCTTCTGCCGAATGTGGGCGAGAACAGCCTGCATGCGCGCTTGGCCAAGTGGTGCGCAGGCGGGCGTCTGGGCTGGGTGCTCGACAACCCGACCGACCGTATCGTTCTGGCGGATGCGGCGCTGTTCGGCTTCGATGATACCGAGCTGCTCGACGACGCGGAGGTGTCGACGCCCGTCACGATGTATCTGCTGCATCGGACCGAAAACCTGATCGACGGCCGCCGCTTCATCTACGTCATGACCGAATTCTGGAAGCGCCTGGGTGATCCAGTGTTCACCGATTTTGCGAAGAACAAGCAGAAGACGATCCGTAAGCAAAACGGGCTCGGAATTTTCGATACCCAGTCACCGGCCGATGTGCTGCGCAGTGAAATCGCGAGCGCGTTGATCGAGCAAAGCGCGACGTTTTTCTTCCTGCCGAATCCGCGTGCCGACTACGATGACTACGTGCATGGTTTCAAGCTGACCGAGGCCGAATTCAATATCGTGCGCAACCTCGGCGAGAACAGCCGCCTGTTCCTCGTCAAGCAGGGCCATCGTTCGGCCATCGGCCGGCTCGATCTTGCGGGTCTTGGTGACGTGCTTGACGTGCTGTCAGGCACGACCGACAACGTGGAACTGCTCGATACGATCCGTGCGCGAGTCGGCGACGCGCCTCACGACTGGTTACCCGTCTTCCATGACCAGCTTGCCAAGCGCCGGGCGGCCCAGATCAGTGCGCGTCAGTCTCCATTGCCGGGGCCGGGAGGTGCACGATGAGTGGCCTCTTTACCGCCTTGGGCGGCACCGTCGAGAACGGCATGTCGAGCTATGTCACGAACGTGTCGTCGGCACTTTCCGAGGCGATCGTGCCTGTCGTGACAACCGCCGTCACGATCTGGGTGCTTGCCTATGGTCTGGCGGTGGTGCGTGGTGAAGCTCACGAGGCGGTGCCGGCCTTTGCTTGGCGAGGGCTCAAGGTTGCAATCACGCTCGCGTTTGCGCTCAGCACCGGCATCTACCAGCAGCAGATCGTGACCGCTGTCAACGGCGCGACGTCGGGGCTTGCCCAGACGATCCAGAACGCAGCGGACACGACGGGCGGCGGCAATCCAGGATGCGGCTCGGTCAACGGAGTCAGCGTGACGGGGCAGGCAGCGGCGACCAGCATCTACCAGACGCTCGACTGTTATGACCAGCAGATCGATCTCGTGGCGAACGCCTACTTCATTAGGGCGACGCATGAGGGCATCAGCCCGAGTGGTCTGGCTGCCGCCGTTGGTGATTTCCTGTGCGGCGTGGTTGCCGCGCTCGGCGGCGCGATCTTCCTGATTGTCCTGGCCTTCGAGGTCATGATGGCGCGGGTGCTGCTCGAGCTCGTGCTCGCGCTTGGGCCGATCTTTATAGCCTGCGCGGCTTTTGCCCCGACCGCGCGCTTTTTCGAGGCGTGGACCGCGAAGATCGCCAATTACGCCTTGCTGCAGGTCCTCGTTGCCGCCTTCCTCGGTATCGCGCTCACGGCATTTTCGGCCGATCTCGCGTCGTTTCACGCGACGGGCAGCTCACCCGGCGGCAATGCGTTGGCCTTGATGCAATCCATTTCCGCATCCTTAGACGACGCGGCAGCGGTGCCCGCCGCGTTTGGCCTCTTTGCGGCCGGCGTGCTCCTCGCGATGGTCGGCTGGCAGTTGCCCGCCGTCGCGGCAGGGCTGTGTGGTGGCGCGACGTTGTCCGGCTTTGGCGCATTCGTGGCGGGCGTCGCGTCGCAAAGCCTTGTAACGGCGATCGGACGGGCGTCCAGCCGCAACCGACGGGGGCCACGTCCCGGTGGCGAGATTCATGACAGGACGCCTTCAGTTGGCGGATCGGGCGGCGGTGCGGCGCCGGCTTACCAGCGCGCCGCGCGCGCGAATCTGGGCCGACAGGTCAGTTGAAGAGGAGGTGACGATCATGAGCGGAAGAAGCAGACGGATGGGTGCCGCATTGATGTGGGCGGCATGGTGCGCCGGTGCTCACGCACAGGGTATCCCGGTCTATGACGCGCAGAGCGTCGTGCAGGCGATTGCTACGGTCGGCCAGCTCAAGCAGCAAGTGCAGCAGGAGATTCAGATCTATCAGTCAACGGTCGGCACGCGCGGCTTCGGTGCGCTTCTGAACAATCCGGTTATCGCCAGCTCGTTGCCGTCGAACTGGCAGAGCGTCTATGCGGCGATCCAGACGGGCGGCTACGCGGGCCTGACCGGCCGCGCGCAGGCGTTGCGCTCGGCCAGCCAGATCTACAACTGCGAGGACCAGACCGGGATCGATCAGCAGGTGTGCCAGCGCGCACTGAACAAGCCCTATCAGGACAAGGCATTCGGCCTGCAGGCGTACCAGAGCGAACTGCAGGAACTGGACCAGATCCAGTACCTGATGCGGCAGATCGACGTGACCCAGGATCCGAAGGGTGTCGCGGAATTGCAGGCGCGTATCCAGACCGAAACCACGGCGGTCAGCAACGAGATGACCAAGCTGCAGCTTTTCCGGATGCTGGCCGAGACCGAAGACAAGCTTGTGGCCGAGCAGCAGAGCGAACTGGTGCTGAGCCGGGCGGGCAAGACCAACCGGCTGCAGGACCAGATGGTGCCGGCGTCGTTCGGACGCTGAGGAGCACGCCATGTCCGTGTCGACTTCCCTGATCCTCGCTGGGTGCCTCGCTTGGAGCCTGAGCGCGTGCAGCAGCGGGCCGCCGTTGCCCGTATTGCCGGACGGCCTGCACCGTATGCCGATCAACCGCGTGCCGCCTGCGCTTGATGCGCCAAGTGCTCCGGCCGAGCGCGCGTGCCTGGGTGCCGGAGACCGTTCATGAGCGCGTCGCACGACTATGGGCGCGTGCTTGACATCGAGGCGTCGCTGACTCACCTGCAGGAGCGCTCCGAACGACGTGCGTGGCATGTCGCCTATGCGGCGATCGGCGTCACCATGCTCAGCACCACGGCGCTTGCGGTGATGGTGCCCTTCTATCGCGTGGTGCCCTTGCCGATCGAGGTCGATCGCCTGACGGGCGAATCCCAGGTGATCGACGTACTCGACGCCCGCCATGTGCATACGAAGGAGATCCAGGACAAGCACTGGGTCGAGACCTACGTGCGCGCCCGCGAGCGCTACAACTGGGGGCTGCTGCAGATGGACTACGACAGCGTGCTCGCCATGAGCGATGAGGTCGTTGCGCGCGATTATCGCGGTACCTATAGCGGCCCCGATGCGCTGGACCGGCAGTTGGGGCCGGGCATCGAGCGGCGCATGCGGATTGTCTCGGTCACGCTGCCGCCCGACGAACCCGGCCACGCGGTCGTGCATGTCGAGCGCACGTCGTTCAGGAACGGCGAGGCCAATGCCGAGCCCACCCAGCGCTTTGTGATCACGCTGGCCTATACGTACCGGCCACCCGTGTTCACGCGTGAGAGCGTGGCGATTGCCAACCCGTTCGGCTTCAAGGTCACGGCCTATAGCCGGGACGCGGAATATACGCCGCCAGCGTCCGCCGCAGCTGTAGGAGGCACACCATGAAAGCGCTTCTCCTTGGTATCGCGCTGGCGAGCCTGCTGTTCTCGGGCATGGCCGACGCGTTCGATCTGCCCGGATGGCATGACGACTCGCGCGTTCGCCAGGTGATCTATCGCGCGGACGAGGTGGTACGCGTCGAGGCGCAGCGCGGCTTTGCCACACACATCGCGCTCGATCCGCACGAGCACATCCTGGTCGTGGCACCCGGAGACCGGGACGGCTGGCAGGTGGTCGCGAACAAGGGCGATCACGACGTGTACCTGAAGCCGCAGCTTGCTGCGCACGCCTCGAATCTCGAAATCCGCACCGACCGGCGCAGCTACAGCTTCGATCTGGTGGTGCTGCCGCTCAAGGCGAAGTTCGGCAATGCCCGCGTGATGTATCGCGTGAGCTTCGTCTATCCGGACGAGCGGACGAAACAGGTGCACGCGGATTCGGACGCCGCGCTGGTCGCGAAGCGCTTGGCGCAGCCACCTGCCGTACGCAACGTGCAGTACTCGATGCAGGTCATGCCGAACTCCGATGACATCGCGCCGAGCGCGGCATGGGACGACGGGCGCTTTACCTATCTGCGCATCCCGAACAACCGGCGCATGCCGGCGATTTTCCGCGTGGCCGACGACGGCACCGAAAGTGTGGTCGACAAACACATCGAAGGCGACACGATCGTTGTGCACGAGCTCGCGAAGCGTTTTGTGCTTCGGCTCGCGGGCGAGGTCGTTGGAATCTGGAACGACGCGTACGACATGGACGGCGTGCCGCCCCATGACGGCACGACGGTCAATGGGGTGAAGCGTATTTTGCGGAGTCGTGGCGATGAGTGATGATACCCCGCGCAATGTGATCGAGCCCGACGATGCCTCCGGCCTGCATCCTGGACGCGACCAGAACGAGGGGGCATCGGTCAGTTCTGCGGATCGCGGTATGCCAGCGCTGGGGCAATACCGTGGTACCCGCCCGCGCGCCTGGTGGCTGACACCGATCGTGATCGTGCTGGTTGTCGGCGCCGGCGCCGTCTGGACCGTGCACGGTTTTCTCGCGCGCCATGATGCCCAGGCGAAGGCACGGCGTGATTCGGTGGCCGATACGCCTTCCCAGGGCCGCGTTTTCACGGATCAGCCCGCGTCGTCGGTGGGTCGTGCGGCTTCGGCCCCGTTATCCGCGAGTGCTGGCGCGGTTCGTCCCACGCCAGCGTCGGGCGCGGATGTGGCCGCAGCACCTGCTCGCACCATGCGCGCTGTGGCGTCGCGCAGCTATTACGATGCACCGCTGCTCGCAACGGGCGGTGCACAGGAGCCTGCGGGTGGGCTGCCTGGCGTACCGGAGGCGGTTGGGGTGACGGGCGCGGCGTCATCGCTTGCACCCGCCGTAGCCAGCGGCGCGGGGACATTCGCTCAAGGGCCGGGGCAGGTGGGCGGCGCGCTCGCCCAGGCGCTAACACCAACGGTCACACCGCGCGTGCAGGCCGGGACGCTGGGTAATCGGAGCCTGGTGCTCGCGCAGGGGGCCAAGATCGACTGTGTGGGCGATACGGCCTTCGATTCGACCGAGGCGGGCATCTCGACCTGCACGGTGGCGAAGAGCGTGTATTCCGACGACGGCCGCGTGGTGCTGATCGAGCGTGGCTCGCAGATCAGCAGCCAGTATCGCTCGAATCTGTCGCCGGGCCAGAAGCGGGTGTTCGTGCTGTCGGCCCGTATCAAGACGCCGCACGGTGTCACGGTCGAGATCGACTCGCCCGCGGCCGATGCGCTTGGCCGCATGGGCGTCGACGGCTATGTGGACAATCATTGGCGCCAGCGTATCGGTGCGGCGATGCTGCTCGGCATCACCCAGGACGCGATTGGCTATCTGTCGACGCGCGGCGGCAACGCCAACGGGCCGGTGGTGTTCGAGAGCACGCAGCAGCAGGGCAACGACATGGCCACGCGCGTTCTCGACAGCACGATCAACATCCCGCCGACGCTGACGCAAAACCAGGGCGCGGAGTTCACGATTGTGATTGCGCGTGATCTGGATTTTGGTTCGGTGTATGCGCTGCAGCCGGAGGGCACGCGATGACGCCTCATGCACACCTGTCGGATGCGTTGCGTGACCCGGTGCTGGCGCGGCTACCCGACGACGCATCGGTACGCGAACTGATGCGACCGTTTGCGCGGCTTCTCGACGATCCCGACGTGACGGAGCTGGTGATCAACCGGCCGCAGCGTGTGCTGACCGAGAATGCACTCGGCTGGCACGGCCACGATTGCCATGATCTTGATTTCGACCGACTGATGTCGTTCGCCGTGGCGGTGGCCACGCTGACCAATCAGGAAATATCGGCCCAGCATCCTGTTCTATCGGCATTGCTGCCCGGCGATGCGCGCATCCAGATCGTGGTGCCGCCGGTCGTGCCGCCGCGAACGGTGTCAGTTACGATCCGCCGTCCGTGCGCACAAGAGAAGGTCCTCGATGCATGTCGTGACGAGGGACTGTTCGACGATACGGTATGGCGACGCCCGGATGGACTCGACGCAGGGTTGTCGGCGTTGCGCGCTGAAGACCGCAAGCTCGTGCGGTGCCTGGAAGTCGGAGACTGGGGCACCTTTTTCAAGGGCGCGGTCACGGGGCGGCTTAACATCGCGGTCGTCGGCAATACGGGTTCCGGCAAGACCAGTTTCATGAAAACCCTATGTCGCTCGATTCCAGCCACCGAGCGGATCGTGACAATCGAGGATGTCCGCGAACTGTTCCTGCGGCACATCGAGAACTGCGTGCATTTGTTATACAGCAAGGGCGGGCACGGTCAGGCGCGCGTGACGCCCGCAGATCTGATCGCAAGCGCGATGCGCATGCGTCCGGATCGGGTGCTGCTCGCCGAGCTGCGCGGTGCCGAGGCCTATGACTTTCTGAAGCTCCTGACGACCGGGCACGCGGGTTCGATCACGAGCTACCACGCGCCCAATGCGAGCGTCGCGATCGAACGCTTCGCGCTGATGGCGAAGGAACACCCCGAGGCCGCAGCCTGGGACGATGTCGCGCTCAAGCGCCTGCTGTTCCTGACCATCGATGTCGTGGCGCATATGGACGCGCGCCCGGTCTTTAATGCAGCGGGCGAGCAGACTGGCAAGCGTTGGAGCATGACGCAAGTGTGGTTCGATCCGGTGCGCAAGGCGCGCACTGCGTTCGTATAGGGACCGGTCATGAAGCAACCGTCTTCCCCTCTGCTTCAGCATACTCGGACGGCCGCAATGACGTTGGCCGTGCTGGCTTGCCTGATGGCTGGACTGGCAGCGTCGCTCTGGCTCGCGTCGTTCTTCCTGTATGCAAGCTTGCGGATCAATCCGCTGCACGCGGGACTGTGGGGCTGGCTCGACGCGGCGCTGGCCTGGCGGAACGGGACGATGCCGAGCGTCGGGCGCAAGCTCGCGGGTGCCGCGCTCTTGGGCGTACTCCTGTCCTTTGGGGGCCCGGTCTTTGGCCTGCATGCGCTATGGGCGAGCTCGAACCGACGTCGTCTCTATGGCAGCGCGCGTTTTGCGAACGAGGCGGAAATCCGTCGGGCGGGGCTGTTATGACGACGCACACGCACCTCGATACGTCGCCCGCGATTGTCGTGGGCGTATGGCGCGGGCGCTACCTGCGCTTCGCCGGTCAGCAGTTCGTGCTGCTGGCCGCGCCCGCCCGCTCGGGCAAAGGCGTCGGCATCGTGATTCCGAATCTGCTCAGTTTCCCCGATTCGGTCGTGGTGCTCGACGTCAAGCAAGAAAACTATGCTGCCACGGCGGGCTTCCGGCGAGCGCACGGGCAGGATGTGTACCTGTTCAACCCGTTTGCCGAAGACGGCCGCACGCATCGCTACAACCCGCTGTCGGCGATCTCGGATGGCGTGTTCCGGGTGGGCGACATCCTTGCGATCGGCTACGCCCTCTATCCGCCAGGCGGCCACGACGATTTCTGGAAGGACCAGGCGAGAAACCTGTTCCTCGGCATCGTCCTGCTGTTGTGCGAATGGCGTGATGCGCGCCGGGCCGGCGAGGGAACATCCATTCCCGATTATCCGGTCACGATGGGCGAGGTGTTGAGGCAGTCATCCGGCAATGGCATGCCCGTCAAAACCTGGCTGCAGCGCGCATTGACCCAGCATCGTGACCTGCTCTCTGGGCAATGCGTCGACGCGTTGAACCGTTTCCTCTCGAATGACGACAAGGTGCTAGCGAGCATTCTCGCGACGTTCAACGCGCCGCTCACGATCTGGGCCAATCCGATCGTCGACGCAGCGACGAGCGCGAACGATTTCGATCTGCGCGATGTGCGCCGACGCCGCATGTCGGTTTATATCGGCATCACGCCGGACCATCTGACGGAGGCGGCGCTGCTCGTCAATCTCGTGTTCTCGCAGCTTGTCAATCTGAACACCAAGCAGTTGCCCGAAGCCGATCCGACGCTGAAATTCCAGTGCCTTGTGCTGCTCGACGAGATGACTTCGATCGGGAAGATCCACATCATCGCGCGCGCGGTTGCCTATATGGCGGGCTACAACCTGCGCCTGCTGTCGATCGTCCAGTCGATCGCGCAACTCGAGTCCGTCTACGGGCGCGCTGATGCGCGCACCTTCATGACGAACCACGCGATGCAAATCCTCTACGCGCCGCGCGAGCAAAAGGATGCGAATGACTACTCGGAAATGCTCGGCACGTTCACCGACCAATCGCGCAGCGTGAGCCGCTCCAATGCGTTCTTCGGCGGCCGGGGTGGCTCGAGCGAAAGCGTATCGGAGCAGCGCCGACCGCTGCTGCTGCCGCAGGAGCTGAAGGAACTCGGTCGCGACAAGGAAATTATCGTACTCGAAAACACCAAGCCGATCCTGGCCGACAAAATCTGCTATTGGCGCGATCCCGAGTTTGCGTCGCGTGTCGTGGCCGCGCCATCCGTGCCTGTCATGGACCTGCCCCAGTTCTGCGCGGTGGTCGAGCGCCGGCTGCGCGATGTGCATCCCGAGGAGGTCGATCCGCACGGTGTGGGGCTAACCCATTTTCCGCCCGAGTATCTGGAAGTGCTGCAGGCGTGGGATCCGCGTGAGCTTCCGCCGAATCTTGCCGACATCAGCGAGGCGGAAGCTGTGGCCTACGTGGAACGGCATTTCATGCTGCTGGGGGTGCCGGCCAGCGAGGTTGTGCAGGCGAGACGCCGCCTGAGCGTGGACGATCTTGACGTGGCGGAACTTGATTTTGTTCGGCCGCCGCGACGTGCTGCCGCAAGTGGTCCACCAGTCACGGGAGCCCTGCAATGACGACACCCTACGTGGATGAGGCGGACCGTGCGCGTGCCGCGCTTGCCGTGATTCCGGCTGACGACTACGAGACCTGGGTCGACATGGCGTTCGCGCTCAAGCAGGGCTTCGGCGACGAGGGCTTTGAAATCTGGGACGCGTGGAGCCGCACGGCCGCCAACTATAACGAGCGCGCGGCCCGGACCACGTGGCGCTCGGCCAGCGCGTCGGGCAGCAAGACGCTTGCCACGCTGTTCTGGCATGCGCGCCAGCATGGCTTTGACCTGACGCGAACGAATTATCCGGACCGAATGAGCGCCGCACTCGCACCGTCTCCCGAGGTGCTGGCGCAGCGAGCGCGCGAGGAAGCGCAGCGGCAGGCGCGCCACGCGGCGGTTGCCCGCGAGGCCACCTCGATCTGGCAGTGGGCGAGGCCGGTCGGGCCAGCGCATCCGTATCTCGTGCGCAAGCACCTTGAGCCGGTGGGTACGCTACGCGAGCTGGATGCACTGGAGCTGCGTGCGCTGCTTGGCTATACACCGGCCAGCGAGGAAGAGCCGCTGACGGGGCGCGTGCTGATCGTGCCTGTCTGGAGCGGACCGATCTCGACCCTGGAGTTGATCGACGAACATGGGCGGAAATCGTCTCTGGCCGGCGGCGTGAAGAAGGGCGGCTACTGGATGACGCCGCCGATGCTGGTTCCGGCCGACGAATTTTCGCTGATCCTGATCGCTGAGGGCATGGCGACGGCATTGTCCGCCTCACGCGCGACGCACTGGTTCGCCGTGGCGGCGCTCTCGAGCGGGAATCTGGGTCTGGTGGCGCAGAACCTGCGTGAACGGTATCCCGATGCAAAGCTGATGGTACTCGGCGAATTGGGCAATGGCGAGGCGCAGGCTCGGCGCGCCGCGCAAGGCGCGAAGGCGTTACTGGCCTGGCCACGGTTTGCCGCAGATGCGCGTATTGACGGAAAGGTGCCGAACGATTTCAGCGATATGGCGGTGTTATCGGGCTTTGATGCCGTCGGCGAGCACCTGCACGCCGTAGCCCGTTCTGTAGTGAAGGCAGATAGTCAACCGGATGTCTCCACCGTATCCGGCATGACCGTGATTGAGGTGGATCAGCGTGAGGAGGACAGAAAAATGGGCAACGTCAATGAAAAGCTGCTGGCCGACGACGACGGCATGTCGGGTCGCCGGTCCTCGAAGCGCAGCACACCGAAACCGGGCGCGCCGGATGTGCCGGCAACGGACGATGCATCCGGCTCAGCGCAACCATCGGTGGATTCTCCCGCTGTGTCGCCGGCTGCGGCGCCGCCGGTTGCTGATCCGCCGCGGTCTGCGTCGGTGCGCCCGCCAGTCGGCGAGCCCCTGTTTGGCGTGCGTGACGTTCCGAGCGAGGTCAGAGCGCTGGCGGAACACCGCTTCGGCTCGCCACTGAGGATGGGCACGCCACGCGAGAGCGGCGGGCCGTATCGCGGTGAGGTGTTCAACACCGAACACTACCTGATCCAGGAGGTCTCGACGCGCAGCGTCGTGTTTCACCGCAAGGATCAGATGACGTTTGTGTCCGAGCGTCTGAAGTGGATGGACGAAAACGCGCGACTGAACGGTTCCGAGTTGCAGGTGGGTTATGACGGCCAGCTGGCAAAGGTCTATCCGTGGGACCGTGCGCGCGACCAGCTGGAGCGCACGGTTGGTTCGCTGAAGAAGTCCGCACGTGAGCTGAATTTCAGCCCCAATCTGGAGGGAATGCTCGACCAGTTGCAGGCGAGATCCTGGACACGTATCCGGGAGGCGCGCTCGGCTGAGCTGGAGAAATCCAGGCAGCAGGATGCATCGCGCGAAGCGGGTTCGGCACCTGACCGATAGGGCACGGCAGCGTCGTACCCACGTGCAAAGCCGGACTTGAGGATGCGAGGTGGCGACATGGCTCAGAGAACTTCCGCTCACGAGGCCGATCCGGCCGTCAATGTGATCGAACAGGATGAGCTGGGCAGCAGTGGCGGCTCGGCTCCGTCGCACGCTCGTCGGGACAGGCTGGAATCGGCCGCGATGGACGCCGTGTCCGCCCAGCGCCGACGCGAGTTCGATGCGGCCCGGGCGAGATTGCGGGATCAGGCGATGCGTGACGACGCCACCACACCGCGGCAGGCCGATCCCCGCTCCCCGATCGGGACAACGGCCGAGGTGGACCGGGGAAGTGCGCCGCTTGACCAGCCGCCCGAACGCGTGCGCAAGCGCTATCTGCGCGCGGGCAATCAGTATTTCCTGAAGGATGCGCCGTATCAGCTTGCGTTCGAGGATCTGGGGCCGTACCTCGTCACGGAGCACAACCGGCTGGACGTGGTCGAGTCGATGATTGACATGGTGCATGCGAAATCGTGGCGGCGCATTCGCGTATCGGGCCACGAGGCATTTCGCAGCGAGGCGTGGCTGCAGGGCACGCTGCTCGGCATCGAGGTGAATGGCTACGAGCCGAAAGCCGCGGACCTGGCCCGTCTGGCGGATGCCCGGCAGGCACGGCTGGATAATCGCATCGAGATCGCGGCGCAGGTCAGGGCGAGCGATGCTGCAGGCGCACGCGGTCACGCAGACGATCGGGCTCGGGCCTCGTGCGCGCCGCGCGTCGACGCAGGCGCGACCGTCAGCGGAACTTCTCCATCCGCGTCAGTGCATGGGCCCGCACCGGAACCGCCTATCCCGGAAGCGAATGGGAGCGCCGCAATTGACGAGACCGACGCCCCTCGACGGTATGCCGGCGAACTGCGTGAGCACGGTGGCGCCCCATACCAACACAATCCGGCGCGCAGCGACTCGTATTACGTCGTGTTTCGCGACGAGGCAGGAACCGATCAGGTGGTGTGGGGTGTGGATCTCGAGCGAGCGGTGCGTGAGGCGAATGCTGGAGTCGGGCAGCAGGTGACGCTCGAAAATCTCGGCAAGCGCTTCGTCACCGCGCGGGTGCCGATCCTGGATGATGAAGGAAGGGTAATCGGCGAAGAGGAGAATGACGGTTATCGCAATACCTGGCAGGTGGAGGTCGTGCAGCGGGACCGGACAGCCTGCGTCTCGTCGCCACAACCCAACAATTCGATGGATAGCATTGCCCGCTGCGCCGATTCGCACGCTGTGCACGTCACGAAACAGGAGCCACATGGCCGGCGTGACGCGCAGGATTCGGAAATCGAACGGACATTGCATTTGGCCGTGCTGGCGGCAGCCATGCGCGAGCAGGGTTTCAGTGAGCGCTCAGTGGCCCGCGTGCAGCAGCGTGCTGAACGCATGCTGGTTGCGTTCCAGCAAGAGGGCATTCCGGTGCCGACACCGAAAATATTCGATCCGAAAGCGCCATCGGGCCGGGAGCGTCGCAAGCGTCCCGCTGCGGAACGCACGTGGGCCCAAGAGATCGACCGAGCGCCCGCCGAACCATCACCCAGTTCCCCGTCTCGTTGAGGTGAATCGTGGTGGTGCGCGAGCGTTTGTGTGTCGAACTCGGGCCAGTCAGATTGCGCTGGGACGACTGGTGCGCACGCCGCGGTTTGACCTCCGGCGAGGGCGTTCGCCAGTTGGTCGCGATCGCCATCCGTGACGATGCGCATGGGGAATCCGGTGCGATCACTTCGGGCTTGCCCAGGCCGGTCGTCGGGGAGCCGCGCAGTCGCATCGAAATTCGACTGACCGTCGCGGAACTGAACGCTGTCGAACAGCGTGCTGCTGCGTTGGGTCTGAGCGGAAATCGCTGGATCGCGTCGCTGGTGCGTGCGCAATTGACACGGGAGCCTCAGTTGGGCGAGCACGAGATGCATGCGCTGTCCGTATCTAATCAGCGGCTTGCCGAGATCCGCCGCTTGCTGGCTCACGTTGTGCGTGCCGACGGGATGGCGCTCGTGCGTCGGGATCTGACGCTCGATTGGGCAGAAATGCGAAGACAGATTGATGACCATCTGCGTGCGACGGCGGGCGTCATTCGCGCAAACCTCGATCGTTGGAGCCGCTGACATGCCTTATCCGAAAGTCTACATCGACGCGATGCTCGTGAATTGGGGCGATCGATTGTTTCAGGAGCCCTTGCGGCATGCACGCGCATCGCAGCTTTCCCGTGTCGGTATTCGGGACGAGGCCGCCCGCATGCGTGCCCAGCTCGCCCGCACGCTCAGGCGCACCCCTGAGGTCATGGTCAAGATCACCAACAAAGCGGGCAGCGCGCAGGGCATGGGTGCGGTGCGTCGGCACCTGCGCTATATCTCCCGTAACGGCAGAATCGAACTGGAAGACCAGAACGGCGACCGTATTGCCGGCAAGGATGCGTTGCACGATCTCACGAAAGCCTGGCAACTCGGCGGGTGGGGCATCCCGGAGACCAGCACGCGACGCGAGGTCTTTAATATTCTGCTATCGATGCCGCCGGGAACGGACCGACAGGCGGTGCGCGATGCGGCGCGGGACTTCGCGGCACTCGAGTTTGGCGACGGCCGCGCATATGTCTTTGCGGCGCACGAGGACGAAGCGCACCCACACGTGCATCTGAGCGTGCAGGTGCGTGGTCCGCACGCTCGTCGCCTGAATCCGCGCCACAAGGATCTCCAGCGCTGGCGCGAGCGCTTTGCGCAGAAACTGCGTGAGCGCGGTGTCGAGGCCAATGCAACGCCCCGGCGTGCGCGTGGCGTGACGCAGCGCTATCCGAAGTCGGCCGTCGCATATATGATCGCGCGGGGCGAAGCGCCGAGGTACTGGAAACCGCTGCCCACTGACACCCAGCGCGATGCTCGATGGGTAGCGCAGGGCGGCGTATTCACAGCTTGGCGAGCGATGGCCCATGCGATGGCGAGCTCGTGTGCGCGTGAGGATCGTGCGATGGCCGTTGAAATGGCGTACTTCGTTGGGGCCATGCCCGTGCAACGAGACCGGCCTGTGCAGGGGCGTGAGCAGGACATGCGGCGCGAGCAGCCGGATCGTAACGTGCCGGATGCAATAGATCGCTCAGACGACGCCAGGCCGGACTTGGAGCGTTGATGCCGAGAGGACGTGATGGCCATGACTATCGCGCCGTGGACCGATGGCAAGTGCACCAGCGGGGCTGGATTTTGAGCATATGGAAATCCAGCACAAGGTCGGTGGCGCAGCGTCTTTTGCACCACGTGGGAAGCTGATCTTCTACAGTTGGATCAGGGTGGATGACCCGGCAGGGCTATTTGGCGGTGGCCTTGATCGGATGGTGAGGAGACTGCTGGTTTTGAGGCGAAACGAGGCTGCAGTTTCGGTCTGTCGGGTTCATTCACGATTGATAAACCACGCTGGCCCGGCCTTAAATGTCGCGTAGAGCAGAAGCAGCAGGATCATTGCGAGAAACGGGAAGATGTAGATTCCCGCCGGAAAAAACAGTACGAGTTGGAGCGCCGATCCAGCCGCGCCATACGGCAGGTTCGTGTCCCGGACGTTTTTGTAGATCAAGCAGATGACCGCCGCAAGTCCCATCGTCATGAGAATCAGGCCACCCGACGTCGGTTCATGATGCAGAAATTCTGAGCCCCACGCGACAAAGCCCCACCAAAGAAAACTGATGCCGATGGACGCAAGCCAGAATCCTTGTGCAGTGAAAAAACTGTAGCGGAAGCGGCGCCGGCATTGCCGGTTGAATAGTTGGATGCCTTTGGCAATTCCGATAATAGTGCTAATGATAATCGCAAGGTGCAGAAGCTCCATGGGAGATTCTCCCGGAAATTCAACTCGATCGTATCGCTAGTGCGGTTGATCGGGAAGGACTGGCAGAAAGGGTTAAATGTGGGAAGGTACTTTTACCATAATAGATGGCCGTGCATGTAAATGCAACGATCCCTATTTATGGATATTTTGGAATGTTGTTTTGTTGATTCTTTTTTTCATAATGGAAAATTTTCGTTGCGACTGAGTCTGCCGGTCGATGAGTGCCACGTCGATACATGGTGCCCCGACGTTCAACAGTTTCGATATACCTTTTGGTAGGCGCGGTCGTATAGATCAAGGATTAACTGGCGCCAAGGGCCGTTAAGGATGCTCTGCATAAACCGGAATCAAGTGTGCTTGATTGCTTGACGGGGAACTGAATGCGCCGCGACGTCGCCCGATCAGCCGAGAACGAAGCACTCCAAAGAGCAGCAACTAGCGTTCGCGGA